>JBNKCO010000059.1:0-102724 GCA_050287785.1 Bacteroidales bacterium | reverse complement strand
GATTTCTATTCGTATAACCTGAATATGGCATAATTTAATTTTGAAACAACTAATATAAAATAACCAGAGGTAATAAAAAAGGAAGTCGGTAGGCTAAGCCATATGGACAACAGGAGCAAAATTTTAGTAAAAATTATATTTTAAACCAAAAATTAAAATTTTTATGTTAATTATTTATATATCAATTTTATATTTACAATATGGACTGCAAAATACAAAAACCTAAAGGAGTAGATTATTTTTATGAGCGAAATAAGGAAGAACAAAAAGCTATATTTGAAATATTCGACCTTAAAGAAAGGGAAATTAGCCTAACACTTTCCTATTCTGATATACAAGCAAAACTTTTAAAATTTGTTGACTGGCTGAATACTATAGTAGAACAGGTAAAGCTTGAGAAGGTATCAGAACTAGGAAGTGCACCAATTAAAATACTTGATAAAGAAGTCATTCTTAACATATATGAAAATGATTTTCATGAGTTTATCTATGATATGCAGATTTTATATGATGAATTATCTAATTTAAATAAAGATGAGTTAATTCATATAGAGGTTTATAAACCACTAACAAAATCGCAATATGTGGTATTAGGAAGCCTAAAAAAAGAATCAAATATTGAGAAAAACTTAAGAAGTCTGATAGAAGGAAAATATACAGATACTGATTATTCAAATGATATAGTTAAATTACTCTCTCTCGGTTTGATTAAGAATGAAAAATCTCAATATAATCTTACTACAAAAGGGGAAATTATTGCTCCAACAATAATTTTGGGATCTGCTTAATTTAATGACATTGAAAGCGCGCCAAGGCATGTGCCGCATTAATATTGTCGATACTTCTTAACGATGCCTTGCCATTTGAAAGGAATTTCCAACTCTCTACCAACTCCGTATAACCATCACAAAAAGAAACACTTCGGCAAGTTACAACCTTAAGAAAGGAATGCTTAAATATATGATTTTCTTTGAAATCAGGTTTTGAAAATTCCGGATTTGAATTAGTTGTTTCTGAAAATTCAATTCTGCTAACAACTTTATCTTTGTTCAAATAAACACTAGCAAAGCTGTTGACAAAGCTAAGTTGCAGCAATAATATTAGTAAAAAAGATAAGATGCGTTTTATTTGCTTCATTTGAAGAAGTTTTTATTATGGCTGTCTTTCTTTCATTAATTCCATTATCCGCTTTAAAATGGGTTTCTGAGAAAGGTAAATTGCTTTAGTTTTATCCCATTTCTGTTGTCGATAAATGCTTAACTCGTTAATTTCCTTTGGGATCTTATCTTTAAATTCTATTAAGCAAACAACTCCAGTATATCCTTTGGGAACCACTGTAGATTCATAATTTGGATGTTCATTTGCATATTTTAATGTTGCCTTAACTTCAATACTTTTGTAAGGTTCTTCATGGGTGAATAAAACATTAAACTCACTTTCAAATGGTATGTCCATCAGACTTTTTCCAAAAACAAATACTGAGTTAGGGCTTAACAAGTATTCTTTTCCAATTTTTTTTAATCTTATTTTGAGTAGTTCAATTTCTTTCTCACTTGGTCTATCTGCAATGAATAGGTCTGGGTATTTATCATAATAACCCTCCTGTAATAGAGTAGTGAAAAATTCAGGATTAATAGCCATATTACTTTAAATTAAATTTTTTTGCTTTTTGATAAAATTCCAATGACTTTTCTAAACTTGATACCTCAAGATTTTCTAATAGCTCTCTGCTTAAACCAGAATCAATACTACTTGGTAAGTCAATATCGTAAACTTCTTTCACCAATTTACGAGAATCTTCCACCGAAATTTCAACTTTTGATAAATTAGTAAAATCATCAGCTGATATTTTTAAAATAGCCTCTAGTTCGATATTTACACGTCTATTTGGAGCAACCAACTTTAAATCCCCCAAATCGACAGGAAGCCCCATTTGTAATACACCTTTAAAACTTGGGTTAGCTGTTGCACTTTCAATGGCAAAAATTGTCCGTTATCCATAGCTTGCAGCTATGGATTCTATATTCTTTTTACATCTTGTTATTCTATTTTCTAAATGTTAGATAATAAATTACCCCCTGATTTCTATTCGTATAACCTGAATATGGCATAATTTAATTTTGAAACAACTAATATAAAATAACCAGAGGTAATAAAAAAGGAAGTCGGTAGGCTAAGCCATATGGACAACAAGGGTTCTTGGAAAATTCATTTCTAATAGCTTTTTATTTTAGGCTAAACACAGATAATACTTAGAGTTGCTCAAGTAATAATTATCATTTTCTTTGATAATGTATCTTCTTGAAAGAAGAAAAAACCGCTACAATGCAAGCAAAGTAGCGGTTCGGGTTGAATGAATTAAATTATATCCATTGTAAAATTCCAAAGTCTTGTCTGTGAGGCAATAATTCATGTTTTGGAAATACTCGAATTCCATATTGAAATGTGCCAGGTTTATTAATTGAAGCATCTAAAATATATGTTGCTTTTCCATTGCTCCCCTCAAGTAATTCAAACTCTTGTCGTGAAATCAGGTCGCGGTAATTTTCAGATATTACCAGTTCAACTCCAACATTTTCCGGATTGATTTCATTTAAATTGAGAACTACTTCTCCCTTGTAACTACTCCCAGTTTCTACTATTTCTGTGTTCTTTTCTAGAAGTTTTACATCCAGAACCTCCATTTTATGCCAGGAATGAAGCATCTGTCTTTTCCATCTGGCAATATCTTTTATGATTGTATAATCGTTCTTGCATATTTCTACGCTTCGTTTATACTGTGAGGCATAGAACCTCTCAATATAATCAGTAATCATGCGACGAGTGGTAAATTTAGGTGATACTCCTGCAATCGTATTCTTTATATAGGAAACCCATGTTGAAGAAACACCTGTTTTATCTCGATTATAGAATGCAGGTATTACCTCATTCTCAAAAAGGCTATAAATTATTTCAGCATCAAGATCATCCTGAAAGTCCTGATTTTCATAGGTACGTTCGGCTCGTAATGCCCAGCCGGCGTTTTCCTTATATCCTTCTACCCACCAACCATCAAGTACGCTGAAGTGAAGGGTTCCATTCATAACCGCCTTTTCACCACTTGTACCCGAAGCTTCCAAAGGTCTTGTTGGAGTGTTTATCCAAATGTCGGCTCCAGAGACTAAATGTTTCGCGAGTTCTATGCTATAGTTTTGAAGAAATAATATTTTACCTACAAACTCGGGTCGCTTAGAAATATCAGTAATCATTTTAATTAAATCCTGACCCGCCTTATCGCGTGGATGTGCTTTCCCTGCAAATATAAATTGTATCGGCTTTTCAGAATTGTTCACGAGTTTTGCAAGTCTGTCAAGATTACGGAAAAGAAGATGAGCTCTTTTATAAGTGGCAAATCTTCTGGCAAACACTACTGTTAAAGCCTTATCTGAAAGTTTATCATTAATAGCAATTATTGTTCGTGGCTCTTCATGTTGCTGAATAATGCTTTCATTAAACTTGTTCTTTATTGTTTGCATTAAGCGAGAACGAAGAGTTTGTTTTATATCCCAAATACGTTTATCATCAATCTCATATATCTTCTCCCACTTGCTTTTATCTAATTGATTATCGATAAACTCACCTTCAAAAATTTCATTATAAACCGCTTTCCATTGCGGCGAAGTCCAGGTTGACCAATGCACTCCATTGGTAACATAGCTTATATGCAACTCTTGCGGAAGATATCCGGGCCATAATTCAACAAACATATCCTTTGTAACTTCTCCATGCAACATACTTACACCATTAATGTTCTGCGCTAAATGTGCTGCCAGGTAACTCATATTAAATTTTGCTCCCCTATCGTTCGGATTAGAGCGACCCAAAGCCATATACTCGTCCCAGCTAATATTTATTCTGGGAGGTAACTGCCCTTGATACTTTCTGAGCAAATCCTCATCAAAATGATCGTGACCAGCAGGAACTGGTGTGTGTGTGGTAAATAATGATGTTGACCGGACAATTTCTTTTGCCTCAGAAAAGGCTAACTGTTCATCACGCATTAACCTATGGATTCTTTCTAATCCAATAAAAGCACTATGTCCCTCGTTACTGTGATATAAATCGGGTTTGTATCCCAACATATCAAGGGCTCGAATTCCACCTATTCCTAGCAACAATTCCTGTTTCAAACGGTTTTCATTATCGCCACCATATAATTGATGAGTGATAAACCTGTCTTCGGAATTATTTTCTTCAATATCTGCATCAAGCAAATACAGGCGAATACGACCTATTTCTATATACCAAAGTCTTGCAAATAATGGACGCCCTGGCAACATTACACGAACTTTCCTAAACTCATCTTTATCATCGCGCACAGGATGAATAGGTAGTTTTGAGAAGTGTTGATAATCATAAGTAGCTTGTTGTTCTCCCTTATTTGTAATTACCTGATTGAAATACCCATATCGATATAGAAGACCGACAGCTACAATGTTTACCTTTGCATCACTGGCTTCTTTTAAATAATCGCCAGCCAATATTCCAAGGCCTCCTGAGTATAGTTTCAAGCAATCATGAAAACCATATTCCATGCTGAAATATGCAATTTGAGGCTTAGAAAGTTCTTTCTTGCCTTCAATGTATTTCTGGAACCTGTCATAAACCTGATTGAGTTTCGCAACATATTTTTTATCCTGGCCTAGCTCTTCAAATCGTTTAAGTGGAACCTGTTCGGCCAAAATATAAGGATTGTATTCAACACGCCTCCATTTAACAGGATCAATTTCCTCGAGTAACTCCTGGGCTTCATCGTCCCATGTCCACCAAATATTCTCAGTTATCTCCTGAAGTTTTTTAAGTTCCTCAGGAAGAGAAGTCTTTACAATAATTCGTTTCCATTGTGGGTCATTAGATAAAGGACGAATTTCGGAATATACCTTTTCTTCTTGTTTTTCTTCAATTTTTACAAACTGGTCTGGTCTTTTCTGTGCATTTTCCAGCGCAATACTGTAGGCCTGGCGATAGTAGAAAACTAAAGTCCTCCACAAAGCCGTTTTCGAAGTTTGGAAAGCATTCTTACGTACAATATCAGTCTCTTGAGGATTAAGTTTATAGTTCCTCAAGATTTCATTTTTGATTGCTTCAGTCACCTCAGCATCATTATAATCTGTACGTTCAATTACCGCCACTCCATCCGAAGGACCTTTCAACTCATTCTTCAGCCAAAGTCCAAATCCGGCCAGAGTTGTTGTAACAGTAGGAACATGAAAAGCTAAACTCTCTAAGGGAGTGTACCCCCAAGGTTCATAATAGGAGGCAAAAATTGTTTGGTCACAACCGATAAGTAAATCGTAATAAGGTAAATTGAAAATGCCATCGTTACCATTTAGATACGATGGAACAAATATTATCTTGACTTTATCTTCCTTATTGTTTACCAGTTTGTGCTCTTTTAATCTTTTTAAAATCGGATCCCATTCCGCATCATGCAAATAATGTGTTATGTATGAAACACCACAATCACACGGTTCGCCAGATTCAATAGCTGCTTGTAACTCTTTTCTGGCACCATAGTGATTTGCTGGCACTAAAAAGAAAGCTAAAAGAGGCCGGTCCAGCTCATCTGAATTCTGTAATTTTTCCAGAGAATCGATAAATAAATCTATTCCTTTGTTTTTATATTCGTACCTACCACTTGTTGCCACGATAAATGTATTTCTTGGCATTTCTTCAGCCAATAGGGTACTCGCAATGTTTAATAGTTTCTTTCTTGCTAGAATCCTTTTTTCAGAAAACTCAGCCTCTTGAGGTACTATAGAATCGTCAAAACCGTTTGGAGTTACAAAATCAACGGCCTTGTCTAAAAAATGTTGGCATTCTCTGGAGGTAGTTTCACTAACAGTTGTAAACGCATCGGACTCTCTGGCAGCAAGCCTTTCCATTGATTGCTTTGCCGTAATATTAAGTTCTCTGGCAACTTCTTCAGGATTATAAGACTCCATTGTTCCGTATAAGGGTCGATTATTTCCGGCAAGAGAGCGCCCCATTACAGTTGCATGCGTAGTAAAGACAGTTGCTACCTGAGGAAGATTTCCCTTCAGGTATAGAATTCCACAACCAGTCATCCATTCATGAAACTGAGCAATAGCCTTAGTCTCATTTGAAGTATTAAACTTTATAAAGCTTTCTATTAACTTTCCACAACCATAGCCAAACAATGCAGATTCAACATAGTCCCACTGACCCGATAATGAATCTAACTTATATTCCTCCCATAGTTTTTTGAAGATAAAATCTTTGTGACTTAAAAAATCGCTAAAATCGAGTAGTATAGCAATTGGAGCTGAAGGAATTTTCCATCTGCCTACTCTTATTCTAAGACCTTCTTTTGCCGCCTGATCCTGCCACTGTTTATAGAGCTGAAGATCGGGTTCAAATTCAGGATTCTCGCCCTCATCACTTATTAAATCAGGTCCAATTACAATGTAATTATCACCCATTTCAGCTTTGATCGATTCAGACTTTGTTGCTACTACGGTATGGATTCCTCCAATTTTATTACAGATTTCCCAGCTTACTTCAAACAGGAAATCGGGCTTCATGATTGTTGTTGACATATATTAGTTTTTTTCTTTTCAGTATTAATTTATATTCCCCTTTGGTATGAATAATTTCTATCTGGTCTTCTTCATTTGCTTCTTCCCAATAGCTTTATGGGAAAAAGAAAGTGAAGAAAAATCCTTGATTTTAAAGCATTTTCAGATTAAATATTTTTCATTCTTAAATCTGATTTGATTTGTTTTCTATCCTGCTTTAGTTGTTCTTCTTTTTCTAGTTGATTTTGATTTTTTCTTAAGCTTTAATATTTCCTCTTCGTATTTTTCAAGTTGTTTGTTCTTCTCGAAAATTATTTTTGCAAGTGTGGCTAATTCATATTCAGTCTCGTTTTCTGGTACAGCAACATTTAACCGGATTATAAAATCGGACAATATATTCATATAGTTAATAAATGCATCATAAGGGGAATCGAATGGATTAAAATAAGAATGGACGTCTCCATCGCTAAATACTTTAGTGCACATATAATAAAAATGATCACTTGCCTGCAGATATTTCCAGTCGGCTAAAAGCTTTTTATCTTCACATTTTTTTATTTTATCGGTAAGACTATACAAGCGATTAAAAGCATTCTCTTGCATATCATTCCCTAACCAAGCAGTAAGATCTCTTTCTTCATCGGCCCATGAAATTGGGTTCGGCACATGCACTGCTGAAACTGGCTGAAGGTCTCTAGCCACTTCTGATGGGAAAGCAAACTTAAACTTTGTTCTCTTAAATACTTCCTTAGGAAATTCTTCCAGAAATTCCATTATTCCAGATTTGGCAGACTGATGCTCACCAAAAGTTTCATAATCCATAAAAAGATTAACAGTTTCCCCATCTTTAAGTGAATTGCCTATCCAATGAACATATTTTTCACTTGTCAAAGGGTATTCAGCCCAATGCTTATTAGTAAACCTAAAAGCTATATCATCGCTAAGTTCAAAGTTTCGTAGTAAAACCTTTTGTTTTGGATTAATTGCATTGCAATAGAGAAAATCCGGACTCTTCCATCCCATTACATGTTTCGCACCTTCTGTTACTATGGTAGAATATCCCATATCGTATACTTTTTTACCAATCTCATCGGAATAAATAAGCTCGGTGCCACGAAAAACTTTTGGGGTTTGATTAAATAACTCTTTAATCATTTTATCATGTAACTCAACTTGCTTTCTGAATTCTTCCTCGTCTTTAAAAGCAACTAATGAATGAGAATAAGTTTCGGCCAAAAACTCTACACAACCAGATTTAGCTAACTCCTGAAAACTTTCCAACACTTCGGGCTCATAAAGCTTGAATTGGTCAAGTACAATACCAGTAATAGAAAAACTAACCTTAAACTGGCATCCAAATTCTTTAAATAACTTTAGAAGTAGCTTATTAGCTGGTAAGTAACAGTCTCTAGCGACTCTGCTCAATACCGATTCGTTCAGATAATCATCATAATAATAATTGTCTTTGCCAATATTAAAAAAACGATATCGCTTAAACCTCATGGGTTGATGAACTTGAAAATATAGGCATATTGTATTCATGGAGTTTTCTATTTCTAAGTATTAATGTCGAATCATTTCTTATTTTATTGCTTTTATGTATTTATCATCTCCTTATATATTTCTTTTACTTTTGCTGCTGCTCCGTCCCATTTCAGACTATCAACTTCTTCTTTTCCATGATGCATAAAATGTTCTGGTAATCCGGAATAGTTTAGAATTCCATAAATAGCATCAGCCATTGCTTCAATATCCCAAAAATCAATTTTGATAGCGTTCTTTAAAATTTCCGATACACCAGATTGCCTCGATATTATTACCGGCACATTCGATTGCATTGCTTCCAAGGGCGAAATACCAAAGGGTTCGGAGACAGATGGCATAACATAAACATCGCTCAATTCAAACATCTCCTGTACCTGATCTCCCTTTAAAAAGCCTGTGAAATGAAATTTATCTCCTATCCGCAGTTCTGCCACACGATGAATCATTCTGTTAAGAAGCTCTCCACTTCCTGCCATCACAAATCGTACATTATCCATCTTCTGAAGAACATTATATGCAGCTTCAATAAAATATTCCGGACCTTTTTGTAGAGTAACTCTCCCCAGAAAAGTCACAATTTTGTCTGTTATTCCCTTTTCAGCCTTAATATCTTCCCTCGATTTTCCTGGTTCTACTGCATTATATACTGTGTGAACTTTATTTGCAGGTACTCCATAATTATTTATCACAGTATTTCGAGTTAAATTACTTACAGTTATAACCTTGTCGGCAAGGTGCATTCCCCGTCGTTCAATATTATAAACACCTTGATTTACGTTTCCTCCACTACGATCGAAATCAGTAGCATGAACATGAACCACTAGCGGCTTTCCTGAAACTTCCTTTGCCGCAATTCCTGCCGGATAAGTAAGCCAATCGTGAGCATGAATTACATCGAAATCGAACAATCTTGCGATTTTTCCGGCAATAACAGCATAATTAGAAATTTCCTGGAATAAGCTATTCCCATATCCGCCAGAGAATTCTATATTTCCTCCTAAGTGGGTTTGAATAAGCTCTTTCTTTTTAGTTTTTGTTGAATTAATAATTTTTTCGTACTCTTCAGGACTAGCATAAGGAATAATGTTTGATTCAATTTCGATAAAACTAATTTTCTTTAGAAAAGCTTTGTAATCTCTTATTTTATCGCCTAATGATACCTCATTAGCACCAATCAGTTTTGCCATCGATTGGTCCTCATCACCATGTGATTTTGGAACCACAAATAAGATTTCTACATCGCCAACAGCGTGCAAACCTTTGGTTAATCCATAGCAAGCTGTGCCAAGACCTCCTGAGATATGTGGTGGGTATTCCCACCCGAACATTAGAACTTTCATTAGCTTATGTTTTTTCTCTGATTACAATATGAAACACCCAGATTATTATTATAATCATATAGGTGGACTTTAGGTTTAAACAATTTATATATTATATTGGTATTGAAGTATTATTCCAATTCCAGCTTTTCAATTTTTTCAAGAACCCTAAGCAAGGCAGCTACACTCCATGCCTGCGAAATTGTTCCCCTAGGCAAATGAGGTGGATCTCCATCATATAGTTCAGAAATACTACCTATCCCATGTTCATTCATAACCGGAGCGAAATCATCTATAATTTTCTTTACATATGAAAGACCTGACTTTTTATGTATTTGAAGGTAACTCTCAACATAATGTTCCATTAACCATGGCCAAACAGAACCTTGGTGACTGGCTAAATCTCTGCTTTCCTGATTACCTGTATAAACTCCTTTATAATCAGGATGCCTGGGAGCAAGTGATCGCAAACCTCGGGGTGTATACAGAAACCTCTTTACATTCTCAATTATCGCATTCTTGATATCCTTATTAAATGGTGAATAGCGCATGCTGGTAGCAATTATCTGATTTGGCCTTACAGTCCAGTCAACAACTGATCCATCAACTACATCTGCTAAATATTTCTTTTCTTCATTCCAAAAATTGTCGATAAATATTGTCTCAAACTGTTTAGGTTTATCAGACCAGGCTTTAGTGAATGAAGAATCTCCCGCAACCTTTGCCAGCTCCAAACTATAACAAACTGCATTGTACCAAAGTGCATTAACTTCTACTGTACAGCCCATTCGTGGTGTAACAGCTTTACCTCGTACAAAAGCATCCATCCATGTAAGGGCTTTGCCTTTTTCTCCCGAATAAACTAGCCCATTTTGTTGAACATGAATGTTGTGTAGGGTACCATTTTTATATGCATTAAGAATTGATTTTAGTTTTTTTCCATAGTTGGTCCAAATCTCCTTTTTCCTGCCAAACTCTTCTGTGTACTGTTGCAATGCCCAGAATAACCACAAAGAAGTATCAACAGAATTATATTCAGATTCATCCTCAGAAATAACATCAGGCAACAGACCGTTTTTTAGTTTTGAAACTATAGTATCGATAACCGATAAAAATGATTTTTTGTCACCTCTTGTTAGTGTTAAACCAGGCAGAGCAATTAGTGAATCCCTACTACGACAACCAAACCATGGATATCCAGCTAACACTTCGGTACGTTTCCCAATTCTTATTATAAATTGTTCGGCACTATTTAACAGACAATTCTTAAAGCTATCTCTTGGAATCCTTCTATTTACTTCTGCAATAAGTTTACGCTTGAAATTTGAGGGTGTACTTATTTCGGTACTTGCAGAAAAAACTATTGAATCACCCATTTTTGCAGTAGTTTCAAAATAACCAGGAACAAATTGGTCTTCAGAAAAATCGTATCCACGCTTTTGTTCTTCAGAATATTCGATATTATAATACCAATCTGGTACATGAATAAAATCAACCTTCTTTGAGAACTGCATATATAACCATGCATACCCATCGTATAATCGCATTTTTATGCCATTATCTATATATTTTACCTTTGTATTTACATGCATATTTGCTTTACTAAGCTGATGCATATTTCTGAATGCCAGGAAAGGAGTAAATTTTAGTTTTAGTGAATCCTCAGCTTCCAAAATACTATACTTTATTAGTATTTGTTGTTCCTTTTCAACCAAAACACTTTCCTTCATAACAAGTACCTCACCAATTCTATAGTATACTTTTGGAAAAATATCGGCCTGAAAATCCTGAACATATTTATGGCCACGGGGAGTATATAAATCTCCTTGGTATTTATGAATCCCGAGATTAAACTCGTTTTCTTTGTGAAGAATTGATAAATCCAATGATGAAAGCAAGATATGTTTGTCTCCATCAAGATGCTCCATAGGACAAATTAATAAACCATGATATTTCCTGGTATTGCAACCAACTATAGTCTGACAGGCGTATGAGCCCCCTCTGTTGGTTCTCAATATTTCCCGATTCAACGAATATTCAAGATTTATCAATTCCTGCTTGTCAAATTCAAGATAGCTCATAAGGGTTTGTTTTCTTTATATGAAGTTATCAAATAATCAATGATAATTAACAATAAATACACGCATATTTTACTTCAAATTTCAGAAACTTTAAGTTTATGACATTTATATTATCTATTAAGTTAATGTTAACTTTTTTTGGGTTTTTCCTTACTATTTGTTATTGTTTCCAAATTTTTAGTGATTTATTGTTTGTTATTTATGCCATATTGGTTTCTGTTTAAAACAATCTAAACCCTTAATAAATAATATTCTTCCTTGTATTTACCTATACTTTAGTTGAGAAAACAAATATTCAATGTAACGTTTTATTTGTAAATATCGGCTGAATTTAAAGCAATATTTAAATTGATTTGCAGTTTAATTTTCTGAATTGAAAATGTATTATAGTTTTGTAAATTGAGCATGAAAAATATGAAGCAATTAGTAAAAGTAACAACAATATTCTTAATAGCAATTTCAATAGGAAGTTGTAGAAACAATGGTTCAGAAATTAGAATTGAAGGATCTCTGAAAATTCCTATGGAGGTACCAGTTTGGCTTGGTAACATGAATGTAGACAATATTGTCCCGGTCGATTCTACCAGAACAAACGAATCAGGAAGTTTTTCTTTACATGTTAATATAGAAGAACCTTCCCTATACATTTTAAAAGTTGGCCCAAAAAGCATTTACCTGGCTCTGCATCCAAAAGAGAAGATTAACATAGAAATTGATAATTCTATTGAAGAGTCTACATACTATGTAGAAGGCTCTACCGATTCAAGACTTGTACAAGAAATTATTACTAAGCAAGAACGAGTTCTGGATGAGATAACTAATATTAGCCTGGAATACGAAAACAGCAAAATGAATCCTGAAACTTTTGTTGAAAAGAAGGCTGCTCTTGACTTACAATACAATAACCTAATGGCGAAGCACAAATCATTTACAAAGGATATTATCTATAATAATTCACAGAGCCTGGCATGTATTTTTGCACTATACCAGAATTTTGGAAAAACAAATCAAGCTTTGTTTGATAAGTTTGATGACTTTGAAGTGTTTAATTTTGTTGACTCCACCCTTTCATTAAAATACCCAAATACTCCTGCAGTTCAGGCTTTAAATAGGGATGTAACTGATATTAAAGTTCAGCTTAAATATAAAAAATATGCTGAAAAACTAACTGAACCCGGAAGAAAAGCCCCCGAATTTGAAACTAAAACAATCGATGGTAAGATAATCAGTCTATCAGATTATTCAGAGAATCCGGTTGTGTATTTTTTCTTTGCAACCTGGAACAAACTATCTGCTGATGAAGCGTTAATATTAAACGATTTATTTAAAAGATTCAGATATCGTGGTTTAAAAGTTGTTGGTGTTTCTTTCGATTCATCAGAAGAACAATTAAGAGCTTTTATTGAAAAAAATGAAATTTTATTTCCGGTTATTTGTGATTATTTATACTGGGAATCTGAATATGTCAACCAATTTGGAATTAGAAAAGTCCCTGACTTGATTCTAATAAATCCCGATCATATTATTGAACAACGAGATATAAATACAACAGAACTTAGTCATATACTTACAGAATGGAGAAACAGCGATATCCTTTAGGCTTTTATAGTAAATCAATCCTTATAACTTCACTATTACTAAGCTTTGTAGCTTGTACTTCGAAAGATCAGGCAAATCTTTCTTTGAACATTAAAGAGTTGAAAAAAGACAAGATGACCGTTGAAGAACAACGAGTATCAGGAGCAAAGCTTTTAAGTACTGAAGAAATCAATTCAAGAGGCAAAATCAATTATTCTTTTAACCTTGAACAACCTACCTTCTACAATTTACACTTTACTAAAGGGAAAGATATTTATTTGATTTTACACCCTCAGGATAAAATTAAGATAACAGGCTCAAGTAAGAATCCTCAGATAGAGGGATCTCCAGAAAGTGAAAAACTTAATGAACTATATGATAGTTTATATGCTGTTAGAGGAATTCTTAATAAATATAGAGCCGAGTATGAGTTAGAAAAAAATGTTGCCAAAAAGGAAGAAATCTATTCAAAATATGTAGATATCTCTCAAACATATTACAAATATTCTTTAAAGTTCATACTTGAGAACCTATCTTCGTTGGTAAGCCTGGCAGCTATTTATCAGGAACTAGGGCCTGGCGAATATGTTTTTGGAGGCACCCGTGACTTACAATACTTCAAACTTGTGAGCGATTCCCTTATGAAATATTATCCTAAGCACAGACATGTATTAGCTTTGAAAAGAAATTTCAATAAGATGATGAAATCCTACCATCTTGAACAACTAGTAGCCAAGTCAGATATCGAAGTGCAAAACATACCTGAATTACTGTTGCCTTCAATAAAAGGAGATTCTGTTTCGCTACTATCGATGAAAGAAAATTACGTGCTTTTAAATTTCTGGACACAGAATATGCCAAACGCTCAGGATTATTTTCCAAAGCTTAAAAGCATTCATGACAGATACAAAAGAAAAAGTTTTGATATTTACAATGTATATGTAGGTAAATCCATTGAAGGATGGCAGAAGGCGATTAACTTCGAAGAAATAAGTATGTGGACAAATGTGGCCGATACAAATTTTCCTTTTTCGATTACAAGAGGTAAATATAATATAACTGAACTACCAACGAATTTTCTTATAGATATTAAAAACCAAGAAATTCTTGGTAAAGATTTTGCACCTGAACAACTTTTGAGATCGCTATCTATTAAGCTTGACTAATTTATCTGATACTTTAACACCTTAAATAATTGAGTAAGAAATACTATTTTTTTTCAGATGTACATTTAGGTCTGCATCCACAAGAAAAAAGCAAGGAGCGAGAGAAAAAGGTTGTCCGGTGGCTTGATGAAATAAAGCACGATGCAGCAGAGATATTCATGGTTGGTGATATTTTTGACTTCTGGCATGAACATAAGTATGTTGTTCCGAAAGGATTCGTGCGCTTTATGGGCAAGCTTTCTGAATTAGTCGACTCTGGTATAAAAATTCATTTCTTTACCGGAAATCATGATATATGGGCCTATGGCTATTTCGAAGAAGAGCTAAATATTAAAATTCTTAGATCCCCAATTGAAAGGGAAATTAATAATAAAAAATTCCTGATTGGTCATGGCGATGGAATTGGCCCTGGCGATAAAAGTTACAAACTCCTGAAGTGGTTTTTTACAAATCGTGTTTTGCAATGGTTTTTTTCCCGCTTACACCCTAACTTCTCAATGTGGATTGGAAAAACTTGGTCGAAGAATAGTCGATATTCTAAGGGAGTTGTTTCAGAAAACTTTACCGGTAAAGAAAAAGAATTTCAAATCCTTTTTGCAAAAGAAAGAATTAAAAAGAAGCATTTCGACTATTTTATTTTTGGTCACCGACATATCCCTTACGACCTTGAACTAACTAAAGATTCTCGAATTCTCAATCTTGGCGACTGGATATCTTCATTTACTTATGCCGTTTTTGATGGCGATAAAATGGAACTAAAACAGTTCGAGGGCGATGGAAGCATTATTTTAAGAGATGAGGATTTGGAAAAGTAATTGATTTAATATATACTTCCATTTCAAAAATTTTACCGAGTATTAATTCTATTCTAGAGATTTCTAATTATAAAACACTATAAAATGGTAGGAAGAATAATAAGAACAATTATTTTTATGGGCTTAATTTTATTCTATAGTTGGTTAGGTCAAAATAGGCTATTTTACATTTTCGGTTTACTTTTTGGAAGAAATAAGGAAATGGAGCCTATGAATTATGAAGTATTTTACGAATATCTTCTACCAGATCTATTAAGTCTTTTTGGAAGTTTATTAATTATAGGGTATTCAATTAAAAAGCTGATTGAATTAATAAAGACTATTCAATTATAAAGTTCATTATATATTTCTGGATTTGTAATCTGGATGCTTTAGAATTAAAAGCACATAAGTAGGCATGCATATGTTGTACCTGGCTTACCATCCCACAAAAGTTTAGTTGTGTACGAAGGTTTTTGTGCCTTCCCTAAAAGATAGAAATAAAGCATGTTGAAATAAAGCCTTAAATATGTGCGTTATTACTTCTTTCAGTTGTGAGCTAAAGGTTTCTGCGTAGGCAGGTATCCAGAACAATTAATCACTTTTAATTAAAGGTGGGTTTTGTTAATCAGGTATTGAATAAAATTGAAATGAGAGACAGTACCCTATGCAAGGGTGCGCTAATGAAGGAGATAGAATTTAGAAAAATAATGCAATTAATATTTGCTGTAAATTCAAAAATTGTGTTCAATTAGTTTTCAGGGTAAATCAGCCAAAGACAAAGCTATTTATCTGCCTTCAATGGAACAGTGAAATAAAACTGACTGCCCTTTCCTACTTCACTTTCAACCCAGATTTCCCCACCATTTCTTTCGATAAACTCCTTGCACAATATTAAGCCTAATCCAGTACCTGATTCGTTTGCAGTACCTTTTGTAGAGACATCCTGACCAATTTTAAAAAGCTGATTAATACTTTCAGACTTAATACCTATTCCTGTGTCAGCAACGCAAAGCTTGAGCATTGAACCCTCCTCTTCAGAATCAATAGTGATGGTTCCCCCTTCTTTTGTGAATTTTATAGCATTTGATATCAGGTTTCTAAAGATAGTATCAATCATATTAGTGTCAGCAAAAACTGATATTCCTTCCTGCAAATTGCTTCTTAGAATAACAGATTTATTGTTGGCAGAATTTTCAAGCAACTGAAAATTCGTATGAACCATTTTTGTCAAATCAATTACCTTTGGGTCCATCTTTAACTTTCCTGTCTGACTTCTGGACCAATCTAATAAGTTCTCAAGTAAATTATAACTGATTTGCGACGTTTCAAAAATAATTCCAATATAATCTCTAATCTGCTGGGGACTATACATATCCATGTGCTCAAGCAATAACTCAGAAAATCCCATTAATGTGTTAAACGGGTTTTTTAAGTCGTGGGCAATTATAGAGAAGAACTTATCTTTTGTAGCATTTAATTCCTCTAATTGTTTAGTTCTTTCAGCTACTTTAGACTCTAAACCAATATTCAGTTCCCTTAATTCAGTATTTTGTTTTCGAATGGTTTCTGCCTGATTAAAACTCTTAATTGCTTCTTTTATAGTGAGTATTAGGTCGGATTTATCCCATGGCTTAGATATATATCTATATAATTCAGCTTTATTAACAGCATTGCTCACACCTTCAAGACTTGCCTGACCAGTAAGCATAATTTTCTTTGATTCCGAACTCTTCAGATGCATTTGCTCTAAGAGATCATCTCCTTTCATTCCTGGCATAATAAAATCAGCTATTATTACCGGAATCTCCATTCCTTCTTCAAGCAACTCATCGTATACCTCAAGTGCTTCTTCTCCACTCTCTGCAATTTCAACTAGTAAACCATCACCAAATTCTTGTTGCAACTGTTCACGCAGTGCTTCAAGCACAATTGCTTCATCGTCTACACATATAATAACTTGTTGACTCATACTTTCATTCTTGCTTTAATAGCATTTATTAATTCGTCTTTACCCCAAGGTTTGTGAACCACATCAAATTTATCAGCCTCTTGTTTTAAATTGAATACCAAGGCTTCATCTGCTTGACCAGTTAAGAGAACCTTTACAATGCGTGGATATTTCAAATCTATTTTTAAAAGAAACTCATCTCCTTTCATGCCAGGCATAAGCCAGTCACAAACAATCACCTCTATTTCTATCCCTTCATCTTCTAAATCTTCAATTATTTCAAAAGCTTCTTCGGCACTTTCAGCAGGCTCATATATATAGTCTCCTCCAAAGTTCTTCTCCAATTGCTCTACCAGACTATCGAGAATAATTATTTCATCATCTATACATATTATCGCTTTTCTTTCCATGTCAAACTAATGGTATCTCTATGATAAAAGTAGAACCTTCCCCAATTTTACTCAATACATTGATAGAACCACCATGTTTATCAATAATTTTTTTAACAATATCTAACCCAAGACCGCTACCTTCACCCTGTTTTTTTGTGGTGAAAAAGGGATCGAATATTTTATCAACTATACCAGGATCAATTCCTTCTCCAGTATCAGTAATGCTTACATGAACAGACCTTTCATCGCTATGAGCGCTAATTGTTAATATGCCAGCTTGTCCCATTGACTGAATACCATTTTGAATTAAATTAGTCCACACTTGATTTATTTCATCCTGATAACACATTGCTATTGGGAGTGTATCGTATTTTTTTTCAACCTTAATACCTTGTTTAAATTGGTTGTCGTATAATGTTAGCACTGTTTCAATACCATCAACAATATCTGTAGGTACCTTTTCCCCTAAAGTATCTCTATGAGCATATTTTTTAAGAGCAAATACAACTTTTGAGGCCTTCTCAGATGCAATAGATATTGTGTGCGTATTCTTAATCAACGAAATAAAATCGCGAACATTTTTCAATACTTCGAGTGCATTTTCCTGTGATAGTAAATTCTCCATCTCATCCACACCCTCATATATTTCCAGATAGCCTAAAGTATCTGCCAACAATTCGGCTTTATCAATACCTTTATCCTTTAGCTGACGACGCACAGCACGTTTCTTCTCTCGTTTTTCTCTTGAAGATAATTCCTGTTTTTTAATTCGTGCCTTTTCAAAGGTCTCAAGAAATAAATTCAAATTGTCTTCTGACTGACTTTGAAACAATCTTGGTAGTTGTTCCAAAGCTGATGCTAATGAATCGCTTAAATTTCCAACAGAAGCTTTTATGGCACCTAGTGGAGTGTTAATCTCATGCGCAACTCCGGCAATAAGCTGTCCGAGAGCTGCCATTTTCTCTGATTGAACAAGCTGTTCTTGTGTTTGCGTTAAGTTATCTAATAGTGCCTCAAGATTCTCTTTTTGGTTTATCAGCTCTTCGTTCATGAACTGTATTTCTTCTATTGCCTTTTTTCTTGCTGAAATATCTCGAGCAACAGCAATACAAGCCTTTCTGTTTTTAACTTTTATAAGGTGTTCACTAATTTCAACATTAATAATGCTTCCATCTTTTGCTTCCCAAATTCTTTCGTATTTCACACTGGGCTCTCTTTCATGTTGCTCAGTCCATATTTCAGCAGCATTCAGATTATCTGGCGTTAAATGCAAAAGCTCCTCTTGAGAATATCCAAGAACTTGCTGGGTATACTCATTCACCTCTATAAATTTACCTGGCTTTCCATCTTTTTCAACGTTATAAATAAAAATGAAGTCTGATGCACTATTAAAAACCTGTCGGTATTTGGCTTCTTTTTCCTTAATTAATTCTTCTGAAGTATGTCGCTCTGTAATATCGTGCGCCAAACCTTCAATAGACACGAATTCATTTTCAGCATTATAAATAGGAATTTCAAGTATTTCTAATATCCTTGGTTCACAGTTAAGATGAAATACCTCTAATAGATATCGAGGTTGAGAAATACCTTTTTTCGTCTTCTCCATCACGAAAAGAGCCTCTTTATTTATTGCATTTGGTGTAATGATATCTGAAAACCGTTCTTTATATTCCGAAACTGAATAGCCAAGAATATTTCGAACCGATGGACTAACATAAAGTAAATTACCTTTCAAATCCGCACCGTAAAAGAAATACTCTTCCTCAAGGTTTTTAACTAATTTTTCATAACGTTCCCGACTTTCTTTTAAGGCATCATATGCAGCAACTAACTCTTTGTTTTGTTTTAATACCTCAACTTGTTTATTCTTCAGCTCATTATTCCTTCTTCTAAATTCATTCGTTTTTGATTCAATTGCTTTCTCTAATTGAATCACTGTGTCTTCAATTTCCGAAAATGTCTCAACCTTCTTTTGAACATGCAAAGAATCTTGCATAGACTCAAGTTTTAAGGATGCTATTAAGGAGAATAAACGTAAATATAATTTATTTAATGCCCTCCTATTGAGTGAATTAAGATTTATGAAAAAAGCAAACCCAAAAACAGAAAGCACAAAAAATATTGCCCCAAAAAAATATTGCCCGTTAACAATTAGAATAGCTGGTATAGCAGTACATTGCAATGCTAGAACTAATAGCAGAGTATAGGAAAATAAATGTTTTTGTTTTTTGTTCAATTTATTTTTTTTTACTCATGAATCGTATAAAAATAATAATTTTTGATGACTAATAGATATTTTCCAATAGTCGCAATTCGATTTATTATTCAGTTTGGTCATGAAATCGCTTTGCTTTGTTCTCCATACTCATAAGCTAAAAGTTCCTCTTATTGCCCCATACCAAGCGAGAATACAGAATCTTTTGTTCACATACTGAAGATAATTGCTCTCTTCAGGAGTTGGAGAAAGCTAGTTGATTTTCAGTTCATTGAAAGCAAAAGTGACAGAATAACGTCTGCATAAAAATTATTTCTGGTAAACTTCTAATATATACATTTTATAATTAAAATCTTTTTCAATATATTTATAATACACTAGTAGGAACCAAAAATGATATTTCGTTTTGTTTTTCTCTTTGGTTATGTCCTAATGTATTTAAATGCCTATGCACAAGATGATACCGGCTTTGAAAATACTTTGGGAAAGGATTTAGTCGCTGACCAAATACCCGATTCAATACAAATGAATAGATATTATGATAGTCTGCTATCAGTTCATAACAAAATTTTATTAACCGGTTACACCTACTCTATCTTTAATGAGGCCTCACCAAATGTATCAATTAAGTATTCTTTCACAGGCGAATCATTTCAGGAAATTTCTAGTGATAGGCAAGGACGATTTTTTATTCCTTCATATAATACAGAGGTAAATAAGATATTTCTCAAGATTAGGGATAATGAATTTCAAAACTTTGATTCCATTTTAACTGGCCCATTTCAACAAAAACAATATTTGCAAATACAATTGTCTCCACGACACAAGATAGTTGTCAGGGGCCGGCTATATATTGGTTCTTTAGCCACCGAAAATATCGATGTTACGATAATTCATAAAAGCGACACAACCAATATGAAAACTCTTGGTTGTTATACTGACAATGAAAACTTCTGGAATTGCTTATATCGGGGAATGTTTAAACACACCGTTATATTTGACAATCCGAATGATAGCATATTTATGCTATTCAAAAAACCAGGATTTATAGATCAAGAGATAAATATGAAAGTTTCGGAATATGATGGATCTATTCTTCCGATAAAACTTGTCTATTCCGACTATCTGCCTCAATTTCCTGAACATAATATTTCACTTAATTATTCACCTCCCATTTCTGGTGTCTGGTCTGTTGGAATCAATTACACTCATATGTTAAAGTTTGGAGAGTTTAAAAGATTGGGGCTAGGTTTTGAATCAAAAATGTTAATTTCAGAAATCACCTCTGATATTCCTACATTCCCAAATGTTACGCAAACTGATTCTATAAGAGGAATTTGTGATTCAACTTATACATCTGGAATGTTTATGCCACATTTGACCTTTTGGCTCACAAAACCTGAACGTAGATTTTTCTCTTTATATGCTGGAATAGGTTTTCCCTTCACCACACCAAATAATAAATTCTACTTTCAGCCATTTATGGGAGGACGCTTCTATCTTGATATAAACAAGGCTTTAGTGACTGAACTTAAGTATGTTAACTATCAACTTGATGTGGTTGAATACAAGTTTAATCCGTATGGAGATGCTATCAGATCAATTAATACGCAAACATACAACAGATTAATGATTAACTTCGGATTACAGATAAGTTTCTAATTAAATGAAATTTCAAAATAAAATTATTGCCCTATCATTTTGTTTGTCAGCTACTTTAATAACACTTAGTTGTAACAAATCCGAAGCTATTTCCGTATATAACCCTGAGCTGGTGTTTACCAGATCCTTTGAAATAGAGGTTGCACCCTATGTTTACACCGACAAAACAGATGATATATTGTATCAGGTGTCAGGTAAAACAACTTTAGATACACTTGGGGCGCAGCCAGAGTTTCGATGGGGGGTGGTTCCTTCAAATATTGTTACAATAGCGGTTTTTAATGAGCCAATGCAAGTGTCAGGAGAAGAAATTCAAAATCCTGAAAATATTATTTGGCAGTGGACCTCGAATATGGACTCTGAAAGGAAAGAAGTTGATGGACTATTTTATACCAGTGTACAATATTTACAAGGAAAAATGGTTATAAATAAAAAAATTCAATACGCTACGCAACCTTTACCACTACAAAGTGGTCTTTACTACTGGGCAGTTTGGTCATGGGATGAAGGAGGCCGTTGGATACTTTACTCTACCAAACCATTCAAATTTCAGGTAGAATAGTTTGTTTATCGATAAAACAAGGCCATTCGCCAAAAAAGATTGAATTATAATTAAAAAGAATATTATTTTTACACCAAATTAAAATCTAATTGCCGTGAAGTTAAAGCAGAAACACAGTTTAAAGACAGAGAAGAGAAATCGAATTATTATTGAAGAAGTGAATCCAAATGAACTTGCTGAAATTTGGAAAAGGTTAAGTGATCTAAACAAGGCGTTTTAATTAAACCCCGATCCATACCAACCACATACCACTCAGGCTATTTGCTTGGTTATCAGTATTGTAAATGACTTTGTAAATTTCTTATTCCATAAATAAGTATTTTCATCAATTGATTTTAGGTGTTTATCTAAAATTGGTTAACTGTATGCTAATTTTCCCGTATATGAAAGTAGATAAACTATTCTTCTATGCAGGAACAGAACCACTTTTCAGAACTACCTAACAACCACCCCAAGTATCAAAAGCTTAGGAAAATCATCTCAAGCGCTACTCAAGTTATTGTGTTGACAGGTATAATGATTTTAGTGGCAGGACATGAGAGTATCAATCCCTATGCGGGAAAAAGTCATATTGATTTTTATTTCGGAAAAAGTCAGGAGTTAATTAAAATTCAGTCCGCAAGTTTATTCCTTGAGTGTGCTATTGATTCTGTTGATGACATAGCCCAACAGGTAAATCAACTTGTTGCCGATCTATACAAAGTTAGAGAATATAAGCCTATATGGACAAAAAATTATAGTACAACCAAACCTTTTAGCTCATTAATTGATTTCTTGGATAGTGCTTCATATTATGGATTTCCTGAAGACTATTTCAATCTTTCCCTATTAAGGAAATATGAGCAAAATATTAAGTTAATTTCTTCTGAGAATGAAGATATCACAAAACGAATTGAACTTGAAATACAAGCTTCCCGGTCGGCAATTCTTCTCTTGATTTACCTAAACCAAGGTATAATTTCAAACAATAGAGATTCTAGTTATTATAATTTCATTAAAGAAATTCCAGAACTTCTATATACTTCAATTCAAAAAGGAGAATTTAAAAACACCTTAGTCAATATTCAACCAAAAATTGCTGCCTACAGAAACCTTAGAGAATCTACCCCTTCATTTATTAGCCTTGTAACCCATATTGAACAAGAAAACCGACAAAATATAAATGACTCTATTCTATCCAGGGCTTTATATTATACCGGTATATCAAATGAATTTGAATTTGATTCAATTAATACAAAGGAAACCCTTCTGGAGAAATTCCAGCGAGAATATAAACTTACTATAACAGGAACATATGATAGTTTAACACACCACAAGCTTTCCTCAGTGCTTAATTATAGATATTACCAGGTATGTTTAAATTTTGACAGACTCAGAAAGCTCAATAATACTTCTGCCGATTACTTAATGGTAAATATTCCTGAATTTAAACTTCATGTAATCGAAAATCAAAAGTTGAAAGAACAATACAATGTTATTGTAGGTAAAACAAAAACTCCTACACCTTCTCTATCAAGTAATGTAGAAAAGATTGTTGCAAATCCTTATTGGACTGTGCCTCGTAGCATAGCAAATAACGAAATGCTATGGAAAATCAGAAAAGATTCTACCTACTTAGCAAGAAATGGTTATTTCGTTATTAATAACCGCGAAGAAATTGTTGAAGCAGAATCTGTTGACTGGACTGAAAGTGATCCATTAACCAATAAATTATGGATTAGACAAAAGAACAGCCATAGAAATGCTTTAGGACAAGTTAAATTTCTCTTTCCAAATAAATACAATGTGTATCTTCACGATACTCCTAGTAAGCGATTATTTAGCAAAGAAAAACGAGCATATTCACATGGCTGTATAAGAGTTCAAAATCCTGATAAACTTGCTCGGTACTTAGCTGAGAAGTTAATACCTCAGGAAAATGATTCAATTGATATGCATAATATTATCAAAAGCTCAAAACGAACTGTACTTGAACTTGAAAATACAATGGCTATTCACATTCAATATATTACTTGCCTGGGGGATGAAACAGGTATATTAAGATTCTTTAATGATATTTATAAAAAGGACAGTAAAGATATTAATTCACTGTTTCCTGTTGATATTGCAATGTAGAACTTATTGAGGGGTGATATATAAACAAGCAACTGCCTTCTTTAATAAGGTCTATTACTTCTGAAGAAATAGCATAGGGTAAGGCAGGGCAGCCAAAACTACGACCAATTCGGCCATTCTTTTTTATGTAGTTTGAATTAACATAATCTGCTCCATGAATAACAACTGCCCTTTGCATAGCATTGTTATTTAATTCCCCATCTACACCTTCTATTCGAAGTGAGTATCCATGTTTTCCTTTATAAGTATTTGAGGTGATAAAAAGTCCAAGGCTACTCATGTTTGAGTATCGCTTATTAGAAAAGTTTTCAGCATAAACTAATCCAGAATTTCTTCCATGAGCAACTAGCGATTTTTTAATTAAATGTTCGTTTTTAACATCAATAATATAAAAGCGTTCTTGATTTGAGGGCTTGCTAAAATCAATCAGAGTAATTAATGAATCGTTCGAGAGATTGTTATTGTTTTCCAATCTTTGAAAACCCTCGTAAGCATAGTAAAAGGCACTTGGAGATATCTGCTCATCTCTAATTATGTCTGTATACCAAGGAGCTCTGATAATCGAATCGTTGAAAAGATTACCAGCATTGGCAGAGTTTCCTTTTTCCCCTTGCAAAAAAAACAAAGCGAAACCAATAACTGCTATTAATATTCCAACAATTCTTCTCATAGGGTTTGTAAAATCGCCTGCAAAAGTATAATGTTTTGATAAACAGACCAAAGAACACAATTTTTTTTTTCGTTTATCTAAACACCTTCGCTGGTGTAGCTATTGATGTTGGTGCCCAAACACTAATTTTATCTATATTTAGTTTATATCCAGATACTCCAAATCCAATATAGCCCATTACAAGGTTCGGATCAATAAAAGTAACCTCGGAACCATTATACTTAATTACTAAAGAGCGGTTTAAAATGTCACGTGTAATTCTAAGTGCTACTAGTTTATTCTTTTGAATAGCCAGGGTAGAATCGTAATTTATATTTGATTCCTCTCCTTTATAAATTTGGTTGAAATATGTTCCTTTGTCGTTTATCCTTACATAATAATAATTCGCGCTGTCTCTTAATCCGGCTATAAAAAATATTCCCGAGAGTGAATCGTTTGATACTCCCTGATAACTAACCTGAGTTTCAGTAATAAAATCACCAAAAATATTGTTATCGATAAGAAGAGTTGCTCCTGGTTTAAAATCCAATATAGAATCGTTAGTCTCACGCATTTCAATTTTGCCTTTAACTATCTTGTAATCGGTATTTCCAGATAAAATAATATTTTTATCCAATACACTTTTCGCAAATGAAGTTTCAAAATGAGATATATAACCCAGTGGTAGTTCTTGTCCGAAAACACATACAACCATCAAACAAGACATCAGAAAAAAAGATAAACGCATGAAAATTATTTTTGTATAAATGTATTACAATTAATAAGTCACTTCACAAAAAGGTTTCAACACTAGTTCAAACATAAATCTTGTTTGAACCAAAAACTTCCATTGAAAGGAAAAATACTTGATCTTTTTTCTGCGTGTGTAATTCAGATAATGTATTTTTGCACGGTCATAAAATTTCAATGTATATGTATACAGAAAAGATTTCAATAATCGAGAAAGCCTGGGAAAACAGGGAACTATTAAAGGATAACAAAGTTCAAGATGAGATAAGAGAAGTTATTAAATTACTGGATAAAGGAAAAATACGTGTTGCAGAACCTTCTGAAAAAGGTTGGATTGTAAATCAATGGGTAAAAAAAGCTGTGATTTTGTATTTCCCAATTCAAAAAATGGAAGTTATTGAAGCAAAGCCATTTGAATTTCATGATAAAATAGCTCTTAAGACAGGTTATGATAAGCTAGGTGTACGAGTAGTGCCTCATGCAGTAGCTCGTTATGGAGCTTACCTAGCTAAGGGTGTAATTATGATGCCATCGTATGTTAACATTGGTGCGTTTGTCGATTCTGGAACTATGGTTGATACATGGGCAACAGTTGGTTCTTGTGCTCAAATTGGTAAAAATGTACACCTGAGTGGTGGTGTTGGAATCGGAGGTGTACTTGAACCCGTACAAGCAGCTCCTGTAATTATTGAAGACAATGTTTTTATTGGCTCAAGATGTATTGTTGTTGAAGGAGCTCATATTGAAAGCGAAGCAGTGCTTGGTGCTAATGTTGTAATAACAAATTCTACTAGAGTTATTGATGTGTCGGGAGACGAACCTGTTGAATACAAAGGTTTCGTTCCTGCTCGTTCTGTTGTTATACCTGGCACAGTTACAAAGAAATTCCCTGCAGGAGAGTATAATGTTCCTGTGGCTTTAATTATTGGTAAAAGAAAAGAATCAACTGATAAGAAAACATCATTAAATAGTGCCTTGCGTGAACATAATGTAGCTGTATAAAATCAGATTTGAGTAGTTAGGTTTAAATAGTTAGAAATAACTTTCTCAAATCTAATTACTCATAATCTCAAATCTATTTTAAATGCGAATAGGGTTTGATGCTAAGCGGGCTTTTTTTAATCGCAGTGGCCTGGGTAATTATAGTAGGTTTATTATTCAATCGTTGGAGAAATTCCAAAAGGATTTCGAATATTTCTTGTACACACCAAAAACAAGAAATAAAATAGAGTTTCTGACTCCAAGTGAAAAAATACACATTACACTACCTAGAAAAATTCTTCACAAAAAGTTCGCATCGTACTGGCGAAGTATAGCCATGGCGAAAGATCTGGTGAAAGATGAAATTGATATATTTCATGGCTTAAGTGGAGAAATTCCAAATAACATTGCTGAAACAAATGTAAAATCGGTTGTTACAATTCATGATTTGATTTTTCTTCGTTATCCTAAACTCTATAAGCCAATCGACAGAAAAATCTACGAAAATAAATTCCGTTTCGCCTGCAAAAATGCAAACCAGATAATTGCCATTAGTGAGCAGACAAAACAAGACATCGTTCAATATTTTGGAACAAATGAGAATAAAATAGCAGTTCTATACCAGAGTTGTGATGAACGATTTCAAAAAGAGGTAGAAGATCCCCTGAAGCAAAAAGTTCAGGAAATATATCAACTCCCCGAGAAGTTTTTACTATATGTAGGAACAATTGAAAAACGAAAAAACCTTTTGTCAATAGTTAAAGCTATTCATTATGGAAAGATTGAATATCCACTTGTGATTGTTGGCAAAAAAACCGACTATTTCAATGAAGTTTTAACCTACATACATGATAACTTGCTTGAAAACATAATATTCTTGCAAAGTGTCCCAAATGAACATTTGCCTGCAATTTATCAATCGGCTCAAATATTTATTTACCCATCTGTTTTTGAAGGCTTTGGAATACCTATTTTAGAGGCACTGTATTCAAAAATTCCGGTTATTACCTCGAAGGGTAGTTGTTTTCATGAGGCAGGAGGTCCTTCGTCTATTTATGTAACTCCTGAGAACTTTAAAGAGTTAGCTTCCGCAATAAAAAGCCTACTAAACGATAGCTCATTAAGGAATAAAATGATTGCTGATGGACTTGAACATGCAAAAAAATTCTCACATAAAACACTAACCCAACAATTGGTAAATATTTATACCAAACTATACAATGAATAAGGATATTGAACATGCAGTCTCTGTATTAATAAAGGGCGGAATAATTTTGTACCCAACCGACACCATTTGGGGGATAGGTTGTGATGCAACTAACAAAGAAGCTGTTGAAAAAATATACAAACTGAAACAACGCGAAGATAGTAAGTCGATGCTGGTTTTACTGAACAATGAAAATCGATTGACACAATACATTGAAGATGTGCCGGAAATTGCCTGGGAACTAATTGATGTTTCTGACAACCCAATGACTTTGATATATCCGGGAGCAAAAAACCTTGCAGAAAATCTGATTGCTGAAGATAATAGTATCGGAATTAGAATTGTTAAGGATGCGTTTTGTGATAAACTACTTACAAGATTTAAAAAGCCTCTGGTTTCTACTTCTGCAAATATTAGTGGTGAGAAAACTCCATCATTCTTCGATGAAATTAGTGAAGAAATAAAAACAGGGGTAGACTATATTGTGAATTATGGACAAAATGAAATTGAACCTAAACAAGCCTCATCAATTATAAAATTAGGTTCGGATGGAACTTTTCGGATATTAAGAAAATAATTTATTCACCAGAAGAATCTGTTGGTGAGTTTTTCTTCCTCCACTCTCCTTTTGGTGGAACAGGATCGTAACCATGTGTGCCCCAAGGATGGCACCTTAAAATTCTGTGAATTCCCAAGTAAAGCCCTTTTAACGGTCCATGTATTTTAAGCGCCTCAATAGTATATTGCGAACAAGTGGGTACATGTCTACAACTTCGTGGAATTAATGGACTAATAGAATATTGATAAAACTTAACCGGTAGGATTAAGATCCATGATATCCCTAGCTTTATTGCATTAAAAATTTTATTCACCACTATATTCTACAAAATTTCTTTCCGTTTCATATAAAACTACAGATAAATCAAGAGATGTATCAAGTTCTGCCCGTAAGATATTCCATATTACAATAGAAATATTCTCAGCCGTTGGAATTAGGTTTTTAAATTCCACAACATCTATATTAAGGTTTTTATGGTCAAATCTTTTAGTAACTTTTGTCCTAATAATCTGTTTTAAAATCTTCATATCAATTACATATCCTGTATCAGGATTAATTGGCCCTGAAACTTTAACTATCAGATTATAGTTATGCCCATGGTAACTTGGGTTATTACATAAACCGAAAATCTCTTCGTTTCGGTCGTTATCCCAAGCCGGATTATATAACCTATGCGCCGCATTGAAGTGTTCTCTGCGGGAAACTGTTACTCTCATAACTTATTTTTAATTATAAACCTAAAAACAATACTTTTGTTTCAAATTGGTATTGCATTTTGCCCTATCAAAGTAACTAAATATGAATCGATAAAAAACACAATTATGAGTATTTTGCAAACCCTTCTCAGTATGGTTGGAGTTATACCATCAATATTAATCTTGGTTGCATCGATAATTATTTTATCCAGAACCAAGCATGCCGGAGCAATTTTAATGGTTATTGGCCAGTCGATTAATTTCCTGATGAGTATCTATTATGCCATTTTATGGCCCCTGTTAATTCGTTCAGATTTGGTGACTAGTCAGATCGGTGTTATTAGTTCAATTACGCAATTAATAAGTATTTTGGGTTCCATTACGCTAGGTGCCGGGTTGCTAATTTTAGGATTGGGTTATTTAAAGAAGTAGAATATACTACTAATCAGTATTAACATATTTTTTAATCCTTTCAGACTTTTTCACATCTATTTGAAGTAACTTGGCTTCTGTTATATAGACCCGAAAGCCTTGAAAAATCTGATACTCCTACCAATATTCACATTGCTGGTTCAACCCGATTTTGCTCAAGATTCAAGTAAAGTGGAAAGTTTTGTATTCAGGTGTTACCTGAAAAATGAAGCAAATAAGAAATCGGTTGGATTTGCCCACATATATAACGAAAGCAGAAAGTTTGGAGTAATTTCAGACAGCAGTGGGTATTTCATTACAAATGTTAAAGAAGGCGATACAATAGTTTGTATGGCCCTTGGATATCTTGGGGAGCTGCACATAATAAGCTTGAAGGATACAAATACTACAACAATATTTCTTACAACCCGCTCCTATCAAATTGATGAAGTTAGCCTAAGTATTCCTCGAACATATAAAGAATTTAAAGAAGCCTTTATGGAGGTTGAAGTTGATAAAAACAGGCCCATGGCTGAACTGCCTCAGCACAATCCATATAAGACCCCTCAATTACTTGACACAAATATAATATCCACTCCTGGATTTTTTATTTTTCACCCGGTATCAGCTTTATATTTGAAATATAATAAAGAAGAAAAATCTAAACGTAAAGTTTGGTATATGCAACAGCAAGAACTCAAACAAAGTGTAGTAGATGAAAAATATAATCGTGAGATGGTATCTGAATTGACCGGATTTAAAGATTATGAACTTACAAATTTTATGGGTTGGTGCAATTTTAGTTTTAATTATCTTTATGAACTATCACCATTGGAAATAAGAAGGTTGATTGATTCAAAGTATAAAGAATACTTAAACTGCTGTTATAATGGAGAAAAACTCAATTCCAACTCTAACGGAAATTAAAGCTGCTGCTGAAAAAATTAAACCTTTCGCTCATAATACCCCTGTATTTACATCAGAGATAATCAACAACAAACTTGGTGGTAGTTTTTACTTTAAATGCGAAAACATGCAAAAAGCCGGAGCTTTTAAGTTTCGGGGAGCAACTAATGCCTTGCAAAATCTTGGCACCATATCTCCAGAAATATCTGTTGTAACGCATTCTTCAGGTAATCATGCAGGAGCATTGGCAAAAGCTTCTGCAATGCTGGGCAGAAAGTGTATTGTAGTAATGCCGAAGAATGCTCCCAAAGTAAAAGTAGACGCTGTTAAATCTTATGGAGCTGAAATAGTATTTTGTGTTCCAACACTTGAAGCCCGAGAAACAACAACAGAATCGATAATTGATAAGACAGGTGCTATTTTAATTCACCCATATAATAACTTTTTTATAATCGCAGGACAAGGAACAGCTGCACTGGAATTACACGAAACTATAAACGATCTTGATTGCATAATTACTCCTGTTGGTGGTGGTGGGCTATTAAGCGGAACAGCAATAGCAACAAAGGAACTAAAGCCATCGGTGAAAGTATATGCGGGTGAACCAAAAGGTGCCGACGATGCTTACCGCTCTTTAAAAGCAAAGAAATTAATCCCTCAAACTAATCCAAATACTATTGCTGACGGCCTTCTTACTTCATTGGGTGAATTAACATTTAAGGCCATCACAAAATATGTCGACGATATTTTTACAGTATCAGAAGAATCAATTGTTGAAGCAATGAAACTTGTTTGGCAACATATGAAAATAATTATTGAGCCATCTTCAGCGGTTCCCCTGGCTGCTATTATGGAAAACAAGGAAGTCTTTGCCGGAAAGAAAACCGGGGTGATAATTTCGGGTGGGAATGTTGATTTATCTAATCTTCCTTTTTAAAAAATAAAGATAGGAGCTAACCACAAAGATCCACCAAGATTACACAAAGGGCACTAAGAAAAACTCCTAAAACTGATGTAAAATTAAATGCTTTTTTGTGTTTTTTTGAGGTGAAACACTCTTATTCTTTCGCTGTAGTTTTATCTAGTTCTAATATTGAAATAACAGGATAATGATCTGAAAGGTGTATTTTCCCGGTTTTGTATGTTATAGCTGATACATTGCCTGAGTAAAAAATATAATCAATTCTATATGATGGTAATTTTCCTCGATAAGTACGACTAAGACCTGAGCCAGCCTCTCTATATGCATCCTTTCTATCTCCTAATAGTTGATGGTAGCTATAAGAAACAGGAGTATCATTAAAATCGCCACAAAGAATAATTGAGTATGGCGATTCTTTCATATGCTGTATTATTGAACGCACTTGTTTAGAACGTTTAATGAAAGCCTCTTTTAAGCTGGTAGAAATAGCCTTCATTTCATCAAGCCGATCTGAATTAAAAGAGAACAAGCTATCCATTAAGCCATAATCATAATTATTAAGTTTAATAGATTGTAAATGGATATTATAAATTCTAACAGTATCAGACTCCTTCTTTATATCGGTGTAAATACAAGAATTTGGCGAGTTTTCAAAAATAATTACTCCCCTGCGAACAATAGGATATTTACTGAAAGTTGCCAATCCAAACTGCGTAGCTCCCTGATTAGACATGATTGTATAATTAATGTGGGCATATGGAGTGTTAGATAACTTCTCTTTAACATGAATTTCGCTCTGAACAGGTCTGTTAGTCCGTGTAAGAAACTCTTGCATGCAAACAATTCCTGCATCTTCATTATACATATATTCTAAAATGCTATCCCTAACGGAAATTCCTTCTTCCCATTCGAAATGGTTGAAAACCCTAACATTGTAGGATAGTACCTTAATACTATTCTCAGTTTGTATTTCCTTAGCAGGAACCCGAACCTGAAAATATCTGCCAATATTTCCAAAACCAATTATAATGCAAAAGAAACTTAAAAGCGCTATTCGTTTCTTTCTCCACCACCAGAAAACTATAAATACAATGTTTGCAAGAAATAGAAATGGATAAGCAAGTCCAAAAAATGAAAACTGCCATAGTTTAGCTGGATCAACAATATTTGAAAGATAAGCACAACACAGCCCAAAGGCAGCGATGAGGTTGATTAGGATTAATATGTTCTTTGTAAGGTATTTCAACTATATAATTATAATAACTAACCTTTATCGCTCAATTTAAACAGAGTCTCCTTTTCCTTTTTTGTTAAACTATCGTAACCCGATTTTGCAATCTTGTCCAATATCTTATCTACTTCTTTTTGTGTTGCAGCTTTGCTTTGATTATAATCCTCGTCGGTCAGATTTTTTGCCTCACTTTTATAAGAAACCTTCATTTTAGGCTTTCTTTTAAATGCTGAAACAAGTGCATCCATAAATTTTCCAAAACCTTTGCCTGTATCTTTTCCTCGCTTTAATTGCATTGCAAATAAATACCCATAAAGTGCACCTCCCAGGTGAGCAATATGTCCCCCTGGATTATCGCCAGCAATTTGAATTACATCCAGAACAATATAAAATGCGGCAATATATTTGAGTTTAACTGGTCCTATAAAAAATAGATTCAAGGAATATTCCGGATGATAAAACGAAATTGCCATTACAATAGCCGTAACAGAGGCAGAAGCACCAAGTGCTTGTCCACTGGTAAGACCTGGAAATACATTGTAGGCAAGAATAAATGTAGCCCCACCAATTATACCTCCAAGAATATATGTTGTTAAAAGTTGTTTCCCAGTCAGGAAATGAAGGAAAATTCTACCGAACCAGAACAACATTAATAAATTGAAAAGAATATGCAGAAACTCGATATGTAAAAAATTATAGGTAATTATTGACCATGGTCTGAACAACAAAACACTTAAATCTGATGGAACCATCAAATATTCAACAATATCTTTAAAAGAATTTGTGGTTTGACCTGGAACGAGAATTTGTGGTGCTGGAATAAAAAGCACATAAAATACCTGCACCAATTTTACAACAACAAATACAGCCAGGTTGATGTATATTAGTTTGGTTAAGGTACTTCCCTCGCGAAACGATTCGCGAATTTCATCCAATATATTATTTCTCATACCTTTATTACGTAATTTTGTTCTACAAATTTAGCCAAACCCTTAAATAATTGTTATAGTAAAAATCAAAGTTTTAAACTTAGCTATTACATTTGTTGTTCTAACTCCAACCTGTACTCTCCATTTTAGTGCTAATTAAATATTGGGGGTTGCTTTGAAGATGTTTATAATGAGCGTTTTAAATAAATATATTCCTGTAATTTTTGCATTATTTTGCTGCCTTATTATTGCGTCTTGCTATAAAGAACTTTCTTTAGTTGTACAAATAGAAGACAATAACGAGTTCTATTTTAGTGTAACACCTGAAATGGAGCAGAAACTTTATACATCTGTAGGAGAACAGTATGAGCTTATCCCTACTCCAACCATGGTTTATGGTAACAAACAAATTGAACTTGATAAATTAAGCCTACGAGGACAATCTGCCTTGCAAGTCAGGCGTAAAAGCTTTTCGGTAAATCTCAATGGATTAATGTCAATTCCGAATGTCGATTCAACAGACTATCTGTGTTTTGAGAAATTTAAGTTGCTTTCAATGCCTTTTGACTATACCTACATTGAACACAAACTTTCAATATCATTTCTGGAAGAATTAAACCTTTGGACATTGCATCACTTTTTTACCCAAGTATACATAAATAACAATCATCAGGGAGTATACATGTTTATTGAGGATCCAAATGAATATGTATTTAAAGAAAAAAATGCTCATTTCATTCTTAGACGAAACTACGACCACAGTATTGCAAAACACGAAATAAATCCAACCCTGTCAATTTATCCTGAGCAATACTATATTGACAAGTTTAATGCTATATACGACTTCTTACCAAAATTTTCAGGAAAGCAGCTTTATGATAGTTTGAACCATTATATGAATATTGAAAACTATATGCGAAAAATAGCTTTAGATTTTATCATAGCAAATGGTGATTATACCGACGAGATATTCTTCTATGCATTCGAAACACAAAACAAACAAATTAAATTTGATATTATTCCCTGGGACTATGATGATATCTTTAGTAAAATACCGCACGAAGTTGGAAGAGCTTGGGCTGTAGGAACCGTGTTTGGTGAAAGAACATATGGTTCGACGAACGAAGTTCTGCAAGAATTAGATGGAAGAATTTTATTCTCTATAGAAGACGATATTGATTATGTAATTTCGAAAGATAATTATTTATATACTCGGTATCTGGAAAATCTTGAATGGGTACTTACTAAAATAAACCCTGAAACTGTTTCTCAGTTTTTCAGTAGTACTCAAAATGATATTGAGCCTTTCTACCATATTCCTGAAGTGATTGAGCAATCGCAGTACGACGAAAACCAAACAAGCTATGAGCTCTTCATTGAAAATATTATCAATAAAGAACAATTTTTAATTAATCGAATTAGTTGGATAGAAACGGTTTTGGAAACAGAAAAACAAAAAATGGGAATATGAGACCTTTCATAATAATAGCGCTAGCATCTCTTGCTTTCTTTTCTTGTAAGCACGACAACACTGAATCTATTATTCCTGAAGGTGAAATAGGAATTAGTCAATTAAAAGATAAAGCAAACTATACTTTTCCTATTACAATTTATAAAGATGTTAACGGTAAAGTTTTAATTAATGACACAACTGTATTATTTAATAATGGTTCTTATGAACTTCCATTTTCGGGTTTTTACAAAATAAGCTTTGAGGGGGTTTATGGAAGTCAGATAGTATCTATTAACCTCTTTGATCCAGAAAGAGGAGATCCCGAATGGGGACTAAAAAAGTGGATTCCTGCTCTTCCACAGCTATCTGATATAAGCAATGAAGAAATTGATGCCAGGTACCCTTCAAATGCTCCAGATAATATAAAGGTGCCTTACGTATTTTATATTCAGGAAAACCATACATTGAAAAAAATGAATTCTCAGGGTAATTCACCCAGCCACAGTGTAAATTTTTTAATTAAGAATGGTGTTGGTTCTGTAAATCTCGACAATAAATCTACTGCAAATGCAAGTTTCACTATCGGTGGAAAACAAGTTAATTCGACTACAAACAAAATTAATTCAGTATACTTAGAGCTTTCAGGTACAATTTCTCAACAAATAATTATTCCGCAGGATTCTTTAGTAAAGATTAACGGCGATATTGAAATTACCAAAGATGGAAGCCTTACCATTAAAGCCGGCGCAGTAATTATAGTAACTCCGGAAGTCAACATTAAAAACTATGGTCCTGTTCGTTTTTTAGGCACAATGGAAAAACCAATTCTTGTTACTTGTTCTGAGTCAGAATACTATTGGGGCGGTTTTATTTCTGAAGGACAAAATGGAGCTTTTGAAGCAAATCATACTTTTTTTTGCTATTCAGGCTTCAATGAAGGGGGCAATTTTAGCCTGGGTCATGCAAAAAGACAGGCATTATTTCAGACTACTAACTCATCTCTTACTTTGTCAAATTGCTACATGCTTGATAATATTGGCCAGATATTTTATCCCGAAAATTCAAATCTAGACCTCGATAGCCTACTAATTCAAAGAGCCAAAACAGGAGGACAGCTTAATAGATCAACAGTAACAATAGATAATTGTATTTTCACCGATTTTCCAAATGACAATCAAAGCTATAGGAACGATGATAATGATGCTCTTTATATAAGTGTAAGCGATGTTACTGTAAAGCAATCTATTTTTATGTATGCTAAAGATGATGGCGTTGATTCCGGAGGTAATGAAGGAGGCACAGTAACTTTTAACGATTGCGCTTTTGAGTCCTGTTTCCATGAAGGAGCAGCTTTATCAACACAAGAACCATATGTGCGTGTACACTCATTTACAAACTGTGAATTTCGAAATAACGGACAAGGTTTGGAGTTGGGCTATAGTTCGTCCATGCACAATGTTTATGTAGAAAGTTGCTTTTTTGAAAACAATCATATAGGAATAAGATACGGCGATAATTATGGGTGGGCTCAAGCTGGTTACATGCATGTTAGCAACTCGGTAAGTATTAATAACGACCGCGATGTCTGGAATATGCTTCGTAGTTCATGGGAGCCTCTGTTGGATCATATGAAATTCGAGAATACTTTTGTGTCAAAAAAGTCTACCCAGTATCCTAATCTTGAAATATACTCTTTATAAATGAAGCACTTCACACTTATAGCAACACTTTTATTATTTCTGCCAATATCAGGTTTGTATGCACAAGAATCAAAAGTTGTTCGGGATTTTCGCTTACGCACGATTGTAGAAGTTGAAAAAGAGCTGCTAGATGTTTTAGAGGTTTTTGGAAGCACAGCTATAGAATTTCAAGAGAATACGTCAACAATTGGAAAATACTATGGTGAAATTGGGTTTGCCTATAAGCCTTGGAAGTTTATTAGCTCTTCACTAGATTACAGACGAACTAAAAGCCGAAGCTATTTTAAGGATAATTTTAAGCGAACTAATAGAGTTGGCTTGCATTTAGAGGGAAAATATAAACTAGATCGATTTAAGTTCTACCTACGCCTAAGGTACCAAACTATTGATGACGATTTTGTTTTCTATGAATCAGAGGAACCCAACAAGAACCTGATTAGGGGTCGGTTGAAAATAAAATACAACCTGACTAAAACAAAATTGACTCCCTTTGTATCTTCAGAACTCTATTTACTAGCAAATGAAAATTATGCCCCGGTTAAATATAAACTAACTGCCGGAGCAAAATACGAAATAAAAAATATTGGAGAATTAGCAACCTACTACAGACTTGAAAAAGAAATTGATAGCTTGCTCCCATATACGTTTAATACTTTGGGAATTAGTATTAAGTTTATTCTGTAATTAGTCCATAAATGAAACTATCGAAATCAAAATTCACTTTCTTTTTCTTACTACTCTCAATGGTGTTTTTTATTTCCTCCTGTTTAAAAATTGAAGACATTCCTTTTGAGATACCATCTACCAAACCTGCTTTATTCATAAATAGTCAGGAAGTTGCTCTGGATTTTGAGCGAAAACTTGCACTTTTCCCTGTACCTGGTACTAAGGAAGATTTTATTGGAATTCTAAGTCTGAAAAATGCCATCAATGGTTCATTAGAAGGTCAGGAGATAAATAATAGTCTTTCTTTTACCTTTTCAGATATTAAAGACTCCGAATGGGAAATAACTATTCAAGCATCAAATAGCCAATATTATAAGTTTATTCTGGAGTTCTCTCTGTTACCTGTTATCCAAATAAATCACGAAGGCGAAATTCAGGATGATCCCAAAATTCTTGCAAACATCAAAATAAACGATCCCGCAAGCAATATCGATTTTCAAAGTATTTGCGGTATTGAGATCCGCGGTGGAATTTCAGTTTTTTATCCAAAGAAGTCTTTAGGAATTGAGTTGTGGGACGATGAATCTGGCAATACAAATAAAAATGCTAGCCTTTTAGGATTAAGAAATGATGACGATTGGATTCTCGATGCTATGTATGTAGATAAAAGCAATATGAGAAACCGTGTAAACTTTGAGCTTTGGGAACAAATTATAAAACATAGAACAGTAATTGCCGACCATAATAACACATACATAAAGGGTAAATTTATCGAACTGTTTATCAATAACGAATACCAGGGAATCTATTGTTTAAACGAAAGAATTGATGCCAAGCAATTAAAAATAAACGATGTTGCTAATGAATCTGATGTACCTATATATAAAGCAGAAGATTGGAGTATGGCAACACAATTTAGGGCAGTTGAAGATACATTAGGCTCTTTTGATATTTGGATGGGGTGGGAGCAAAAACACCCTAAACCAGAATCTGAATCGTATTGGTGGCCGCTTTATTCAACAATAGATTTTATTGCAAACTCAAGCGATACCGATTTTGCCAATAAAATTTACAGCCACATTACAAAAGAAAGCTTGATAGATTATTACATTCTCTTAAACATTACCAAAGCATTAGATAATGTTGGGAAAAATATAATTCTTTCAAGAAATTCAAAGGACAATCCGTTTTATATCTGCCCGTGGGATTTGGATCTTACTTATGGATTATTTTGGGATGAAAGTAAAATTAATTATTCAGATATAATCTCAAATAATATATATAATCGCCTTTTTGAACTCAATCCTGAAGACTTTTGTGCCGAATTAAAGAGTCGGTGGAATGAATTAGCAATTGATATTGTAAACTACGAAAACATTAGCTCATTGTTTGAAGAATACGAAAGCCTCTTTTATGAATCTGGTGCATTTACACGAGAAATCGAGAAGTGGCCAGAATCAGTGGATGTAAATGAAATTGAATTCATCAAAGACTGGACAGAAAACCGTCTAGAATATCTGAATAATCATTTTAATAATCTGAACTAAAACTGCTTAAACTGATTCTTTTTCCAGAATTTTATAAAAATGAATCCAATTATTGCTCCACCCAAGTGGGCAAAATGGGCAATAAAGTCTCCACGAATATTTGACAAACCTAGCACAATTGAAAGCACCATAAATCCAGGAACCAGGTATTTTGCCTTTACAGGAACAGGAATTGGAATAACCATTAGTTCAACATTTGGATACAATGTCGCAAATGCTGCAACGACACCAAATATTGCACCAGAAGCACCTACCATAGCACCAGGAGCTCCCTGTAAATAATATACAAGTAATTGTAATCCAGCAGCTCCAAATCCAGAAAGAAAATACAATATAAAATACTTCTTACTATCAATGGCTGTTTCAAGAACCCTACCAAACATATAGAGTCCAAACATATTCATAAAAAGATGACCCCAGCCACCATGCATAAACATATGTGTTAATAGCTGATATGCTTTAAAAGGACTTCCCGGATAGTATACTGTATTATGAATTGCATTTAATTGCATAAGATTAGCAATTGATGGATTTACCATTGCAAATAGAAATAACAGAACATTTGCAATCAGTAAAAACTTTGTAACTGGTGGAATATTAGATAAAAAATTACCTCCTCGATTCGAATAATAATTCATAACTCTCTCTTTTCTTTAATTAAAAAACTTCTCTAAGTCCTCAAGGTTCACCAAACTTAGTGTTTTTTTTCCTGTTGGCGTATAATTTGGATTCTCGCATGCAAAAAGTTCATCAACAATATGCTGCATTTCTTCTGTTGCAAGTAGCTTTCCATAAGGAATAGCCGCGGCACGGGCCAACGAAATTGCAAGCCTCTCTTTTAAATTACCTTTTACTGAGTTTTCTGTTTGCTTATATTCCTCAATCATGTGTTCAACCAATTGTTGAGGGTGAAGGTTTTCTTTTGTTTCCGGAACTCCGTTTACAACAATTGTATTGCTACCTAAATCGCTTATATCAAACCCTATTGAATTCAGATCTTCTATAATTTCTCCAACCATTAAGTAATCTTCGTTCGATAAATCAATTGAATCGGGGTATAAAGAACGCTGACAAGCAGAACGGTTCATTGCCATATTTCTAATGTACTGTTCGTATAAAATTCGAATATGTGCTTTCCGCTGATCAATTACCATTAAACCCGATTTAACAGAAGTAAGAATAAACTTTCCCTTTAATTGCAGATATTCATTTTTTAATATTCCTAAATCCTTTTTATCATTTGCCTCATCAAGGCTAAGTTGCTTTTCTGGGTTAAAACCACTGCTTCTTATCTGAGTGTTTTTATTAGGATAAAGTTTCTCCCAATCCTCGGGAATGGGGTCAAGTTTCTCATACTTCCTACTACCACCTCCTGAATTCGATCCAGATTTGTTGGAAGTCTTAAAAGGGTTAAAGGAATGATCGACTTCTATTTGAGGAACCGAAATTTCTGTCTTATTTAATAGTACCGGAATATCAATAACCCCATGCGTCTCAAAATCAATAGATGGAACAGAATTCGACTTTCCAAGCGCTTCTTTTATTGCAGCTGTGATTATTTGGAATATTGCCTGCTCACTTTCAAACTTTATTTCCGTTTTGGTTGGATGAATATTAACATCGATAGTTTGTGGTTGAGCATCAAAATAGATGAAATATGAAGGGTAATAATCACTTGGTAAAATATTCTCAAAAGCTTTCATAACAGCCCTATGAAAATATGGATGACGCATGTAACGCTGATTTATAAAAAAGTATTGCTCCCCTGTTGTTTTTCGAGCATTTTCAGGCTTCCCAATAAAACCTGAAATATTTACTAATGTGGTTGAAGTTTCAATTGTATTCAGATTCTGATTCATATGCTTACCCATCACATGAATAATCCGCTGACGCAAATTTGTTGATGGTAAATGTGATATTGTAGAATCGTTATGAACCAATTTGAATTCAACATCGGGATGGGTTAATACAATACGTTGATATTCGGTAAGTATGTGCTTAAATTCCGTGGTATTACTTTTCAAAAATTTACGACGAGCTGGGACATTAAAAAACAGGTTTTTCACCATAAAGTTACTTCCTGTAGCACAGTTCACTGGTTCCTGACTTTCTACTTTTGAACCCGCAAGAACTAACTGTGTACCAAGCTCATTGCCTGGTTGTCTGGTTTTAAGCGTAACATGCGCAATTGAAGCTATTGAGGCAAGTGCCTCTCCTCTAAATCCCTTTGTTCTGATTGCAAAGAGATCGTCAGCATTTTTAATTTTTGATGTAGCATGTCGTTCAAAAGCCAAACGGGCATCTGTTTCCGACATACCAAGTCCAGTATCAACTACCTGAATTAGTGTTTTCCCTGCATCTTTTACTATAATGTTTACTGAATCTGCTCCTGCATCTACTGCATTCTCAACCAATTCCTTTATTACCGATGCTGGTCTTTGAATAACCTCTCCTGCCGCAATCTGATTCGCAACTGCGTCAGGGAGTAACTGAATAATATCCGCCATTAAACGATAAACCTATTTTGGTAAGAAATTAAAAGTGAAATCACCCGAAAGTAGGTATAACATCATAAGAGTAAGAATTGTAATAATAACAAGCAAACGAATAATTGATCCCCTGTTTGACTTCTTCTTCATAGCAAGTTTATGAGACATTACTCCCTTTTGAAGAGTACTCCGATAAGCTCCTGAACCTTCCTTAATTCCTAATTCACTTTCAATTCGTTTTCTCCTGTTGTCTGATTCCTCCTGTTGTTCGTCGTAATATCTGGGAATAAAGTTGAATTGCTTCGGACGACCGGTTTTAAAAAATGTGACTTTCATAACTCTTGTGTTTAAGTTTGTAAAGTTAAGCATAATCCCTAACCTACGAGCAGGTTATTGAGTTAAAACTTCTGAAAATACCATTGAAAAAACCATGCCAGATTATGCTTAATGTTGAATGAAAAATCGCTATTGTAACAATATCTGCAATTTGATTTCCTCTTTTTACCCCGACCACAAAGGGAGAATAGAAAATCAAATGCTACCTTTTTGGCTAGGGGTAAACAATTGATTTTTAAACACTCGCTTTTTTACTGGTGTGATAGCGAACAATCAACTTAATAATCTAAAATTAGAGAACTTTTCTCAATTATTCATTATCATTTACTTCAATCCTTGGGATTGAGTTCGCTTCCACAGTACTTACAATAACTTACATCATCATCATGTCCTGTTTTCATGCAGCCCGGACAAACTTGCGTGTTTTGCGAGTTTCTTGCTATTTCAACACTAATAATTCCAGTAGGAACAGCAATTATTGCGTACCCCATTATCATAACCACACTTGAAATCATTTGTCCCAGCGTTGTTTGTGGAGTAATATCTCCAAAGCCCACTGTAGTTAAGGTCACAATTGTATAATAAATTGATTTTGGAATGCTTGTAAATCCATGCTCTTCACCTTCTACCAAATACATAATTGCCCCTAGAAAGATTACTAAAATCATAACTGCAAACAGAAAAACTCCAATTTTTGCTTTGCTGGCAACAAGGGCTTGCGATAAATTTTGTGCAGCTTTTATATACCTCGAAACTTTAAGAATTCTGAATACCCTTAGTAGTCTGAAGGTCCGAATAACTATTAAGCTATGAGCTCCTGTAATGAACATAGCAAGAAAGGCTGGTAAAATTGCCAGTAGGTCAATTATCCCAAAAAAGCTAAATATGTACCTAAATGGTTTCTTAGTTGAATAAATACGAAGCAGATATTCTATAGTAAAAATTGAAGTAAATATCCATTCTAAAGCAACTAAAAGTCCAGCATAATTAGTACGAATACCTTGTACGCTTTCCAGAACAACAATTAATACACTTAATAGAATCACTATTAATATGGCAATATCAAAGAGCTTTCCTAGAGGAGTATCTGCTTCAAATATGATTTCAAATAATTTTTTTCGAAATTTGTTCTTTCCTTGCATACTTTTGAGCTGATTAAGCGTTATTAATGTTAGGGATACAATTTATGAAATTAAGCTGAACTTGCAGGAATTTTTTGTTGAGACCTAAAAAAGAAGGTGTCTTCTTATTAATTTCCAAATACATTTTATTAATAATCTGGTAGATATAGAAACATGAAAATCAGAAAAGGAAAACTTACGGGAATACTGGCTATTCTATTCATATCTCTTTTAATATATTCGTGCTACGACAAGGATTTGGTGAATATTTCTGAAACTGTATTCTACACACCTGAATACTCATTCCCAATAGGTAAGAAAGATATCCTTCTAGACGAAATTATTACTGAACTTGGGGATTTAACCGAAATTCCAGATACAGTAAATCTGCCTGATACAGTTCCAATATTCATCTATGATGACATTGTATTTGAAAGCCCAACTAATCTGACACATACAAGCATAGAAAGTTATGACTTCAGTACAATCTCAACAAATCTTGAACATGTTACAAGCCTAATGCTTAGAACAAACAGTGTGAATGAAGTGCCTGGAGAGCTCAATATTAAAATTTCCTTTCTTGATGAAAATTACTATGCAATTCCTAATTTATGCAAAGATTGTATATTAACAATTGACGCTGCAAGTATCAATGAGGATGGAGAATTGGTTACTCCGGGAATTACAACTGGTCACGATACCTTTTTTAACGAAAATGAAATAGACTTTTTTGCTAACATCAGATATATTCAGATTGATGCTAATCTGAATATCGAACACCTAGTTGGAAAAAAAATTAGTTATTACCCTAATCAAAAATTTTCGGTTCAATTAGGATTAAAAGTTAAATTTGACATCCCGTTACATGAAATTTAGAAAGATTCAAATATTAACCATCTTGCTTTTACCGATAATATTTGGGAGTAGTTTTGCACAACAAAACCATTCTCTTTTTTTTATGCACCATCTGCCGGAAAGTAATTTGCTTAATCCAGCAGTACCTATTCCTTGCAAATGGTATATCGGAATTCCAGTACTGTCATCAACGCATTTTAATTATGGTAATAGCAGTTTTACATACAATCAACTTTTTACTACTAGCGGAAATGGCACCTATGAAGCAACTATTGATAATGTAGTTAAACAATTACATAGGCGAAACTATATAGGAACCGAATTGCATACCCAGTTATTTGCACTTGGATACCGTACCGGCGATTATTCATTTATGTTTACTATTACTGAAAAGAACAACTTATCAATAACTTATCCGAAAAAGGCTATTATGCTTCTATGGAACGGAAACTCTCAGTTTGCCGGAGAAAGCGCTAGCTTTAAAGGCACTGGAGTTTTTCTTAATCATTATCGGGAATATGCCTTTTCGGCTTCAAAATACTCAAAGGATGGGATATATTTTGGCGCCAGAGCAAAACTCTTATTTGGTAAATTAAATGTTTCGCCTCAAACGACCGATATATCTTTAACTACTGATGAAACTACTTTTAACTTACTTTTTGAGGGTGATTTAAATGTTCGATCATCATTGCCAATTAATATTGAATCCAATAATAACAGAGTTGGAGACGTTGCCTACAACGATGCAGTAAGTCCGATGAGTCTTATATTCAACAGAAAGAACCCGGGTTTTGCCATGGACTTTGGAATAATCTACCCCTTTACTGAGAATATTGAAATATCAGCCTCTCTGCTGGATTTAGGTTTTATCAGATGGCGTTCAAACTTAAACACAATAGAGGGAAATGGTGAATTTGCCTACGAAGGATTTCTGATTGACACTGTTAATCCTGATAGCTATTTCAATGACTTAATTAACTCATTTGCCGACTCAATGGAGGTTAATGTTTCTCATGAAAAATATACAACCTTTCTTCCTCCGAGAATAATAATTGGCGGATCCTATGAACTCACAAATTCTATAAAAGCAGGAGTGCAAAGTGAGATTATTATACATAAGTCAAAAATTATTCCTTCTGCAACAATTAGTGCACATTATAATCCGGCAAATAGTCTTCAATTGATGGCTTCTTACACTATTCAATATTATAGCCTGAAAACTTTAGGTTTAGGATTTGTAGTTGGCAGGAATCCAGTTCAGTTCTACATGATATCCGATAATGTTTTGGGAGCAATATGGCCAATGAGTACCCGGAACATAAATTTACGTTTCGGTCTGAATATTAATCTTGGATGTAAAATTAAAGAAGAAAAACCTGGTGGAGGCAAAGGAATGTTATCTGGAAACTGCTACTGGTTGGAGAAAAGTATTCAGAAAAACAAACAAAAAGAGGATAGAAAAAAAGATAATAAGGGGAAAAGACCCAGAGGTCTTAAGCAGAGATAAAGATTTGAGTTTAAATTAATTAAACAGCCATTTCTCTTCTGCGAATTTTTATTTTCATTGCTCCTTTTATTGGTTGTTCGGCTACCAATATAAGATAACCACCGCCCCCGGCACCTGCTAATTTCCAAGCTAATGACTGATCCTTATATTTGTTAATCGCAGCTAAAACATCAGAATCAATCATTGCAGGAAACATTTTTGTCTGTGCATTAAAGGAATCGATAACCGCTTTTGAAAAACCCCTTAAATCTTTCTTTTTTATCGCTTGCCATGCGTTTTCGGCAGAAGTTGCTAAAGTCTTAACATTTTCCGTATTTATATAGGTTTCTTTTAGGAGATCTAATCCGATTTTGCGTGGCCACAATAAAACCATAAAAATATGATTTTCCAACCATGATAAAATTGATTCATCATGTATTGATTCGAATTTTTTTGGCCAAAAGGCATTGTCATAATAATGACGAACTAACCCAGGCATACAAATTCCAATAGCATCTTGTGCTCCTGAAATAATTTCAGAGCCCGGATTGTTTTCAAACTTAAACAGTATTTCAGCAAGTTTTTCAGGCCTATCAATAGGTAGGTAATAAGGCCATATTTTTTTTGCTGCGTTTCTGGTTGATGTCGACATTCCACAACGTTCATTATATTCAATAATGGGTTCAAGAGATAAAGTTAAGGCCCAACCAGGATGAAATTTCGACACATAAGGTTGATCGATCCAAGTTCCAGCCAAATCAATACGGTATGGAAGGTTACAACTATCAGATGATCGAATACTTGTTGTTGATCGTATAGGCAAACCCAAATCAGGAATCCGTTCCAATACTTTTAGTTCAATTCCTTCTTTTAAACATAGTTTTTCTTTGGCAGGTGAATATCCATCTTCGTTCACAATAAAATAATCAGGGCTAAGTCTAGTTATCTCAGTTTCAAAATCCATTATACCACTACCTGAATTTATAAAGGCTTTTGTTACATATTTTATTGCCTTTATCATATATAATCGTTCCTGTTCGCTATTGATTGTTTTCCTGCCTTTTAATTCCTCAATAGTTTTATCAGAGCCAATACCTACATAAACATCACCATATTTTGCCGCTTCTCTAAAAAATGCAACATGACCACTATGCAGCATATCAAAACAACCAGAAACAAAAACTTTTTTATTCATTATAACCTATTTATCATGAAGATGTTAATAACCAAGTTGAAAAACACCATATATTGCAATGTTACATATTGTTATAAACATTGGGGCATAAAAATAAACGTTCCAATTAAACAATACAAGTCAACAATTCTTAAAATTAAAATTATTTCTAAGATGTTATCCTTGAACCTTAATAAATAACTATATAGCTTACTTCGAGTTTCAATCTTTCCTTTTGCAAATAAGGTTAGCTACGTAGTTTATTGAACCTGAATAATTATCTCCGATGAGGGCTAAAGCCATTCAGGGATTAATTATTGAGAAACGTTTATGCATTAATAGAACCACAGTGAAACGGAGCTTAGCGAAGCTAAAATTAGATAATTGTCTTTTTATTGAAGTTCTCCAAAAATGGGCTATGTTGCGTTTTGACGAATGTATATTAAATCGTTAACTAATGCTGAGCTCAGTCGGGTTATCGGCATTTGGTTCTCACAGTCAATTTTCAAGGTTTTAACGAACCTTTAGCTCAACACAAGACAATAATTGAGGTTAATTTAACTATTGTAAGCCATTAGTAAAAATTTTTGCTTTAAATTATACCTTGTACATATTTTGTTTGATTAATTACTAAGTTTTCATTTTGTTGAAAAGCTATTATATTTACAATTATCGTTAACCTAAATTCACACTACATGCTCGTTAAAACATTCGGAAGCGCTGTATTTGGCATTGATGCCGAAATTATAACAATCGAAGTAAACACCTCGCAAGGCTCTAGTTTTTTCCTGGTCGGATTACCTGATAATGCCGTTAAGGAAGCTCAACATAGGATCGAGTCAGCTCTGAAAACCAATGGTTATAAATGGCCCGGCAAAAAGATAATTATCAATATGGCCCCTGCCGATGTTCGTAAAGAAGGTTCGGCTTATGACTTACCTCTGGCAATTGGTATTCTGGCATCAAGTGGACAAATGGAAAATGAGATGCTTCAGGATTACATAATTATGGGTGAATTGTCGCTGGATGGTAGTATTAAACCAATAAAAGGTGTTTTACCAATAGCAATCGAAGCCCGTAAAAATGGTTTTAAAGGCTTTATTCTTCCAAAGGAAAATGCTCGCGAAGCTGCTGTTGTAAGCGAGCTTGATGTGTTTGGTGTTGAACATATTTCAGAAGTAATTGGATTTTTAAATAGTGAACAAATAATTGATGCTACTATTGTTGATACCCGAAACGAGTTTTTCGCAAACCTGAACGATTATGCCGTAGATTTTGCCGATGTTAAAGGTCAAGAAAATGTAAAACGTGCTTTGGAAATAGCTGCAGCTGGTGGTCATAACATTATAATGATTGGCCCTCCGGGTGCAGGAAAAACTATGTTAGCCAAACGCCTTGCTACAATTATTCCGCCACTTTCATTACACGAAGCTTTGGAAACAACTAAAATTCATTCTGTGTCAGGAAGTCTGGATAAGCATTCATCTTTAGTAACCAAAAGACCCTTTAGAAGTCCGCACCATACAATAAGCGACATCGCCTTGGTAGGTGGAGGGCAATTTCCTCAACCGGGTGAAATATCTCTTGCTCATAACGGTGTTTTGTTTTTAGATGAATTGCCTGAATTTAAACGAACAGTTTTAGAGGTTTTACGACAGCCACTTGAAGACAGACATATTACAATTTCACGCTCAAAATACACCATAGACTACCCCGCAAGTTTTATGATGGTTGCCTCGATGAATCCTTGTCCATGCGGCTATTACAATCACCCCGAAAAAGAGTGTGTTTGCAGTCCGGGCATTGTGCAGAAATACCTAAACAAAATATCGGGTCCGCTATTGGATAGGATTGATATCCATATTGAAGTTGTTCCTGTACCCTTCAGTAAATTATCGGAAGAAAACCATTCTGAAGATAGTGAGTCTGTTCGTAACAGAGTATCGCTATCAAGAAGAGTTCAGGAAGAACGATTTGCCGATGTAGATTCTATACATTGCAATGCTCAAATGAATTCTTCCCAATTGCGCAAGCACTGCAATCTGGATCAGGAATCGGTTAGTCTACTTAAAAACGCTATGGAAAAACTGGGTTTGTCGGCCAGAGCATATGACAGAATTTTAAAGGTTTCAAGAACCATTGCCGACATGGAAGGAGAAGAAAAAATACTTACACACCATGTTGCCGAAGCCATTCAGTACAGAAGTTTAGATAGAGAAAATTGGGCGGAGGCTGGAAGATAAGTGCTAGAGTATTATCCCATCTATCTTATTGTAAAAGAATTAGAAACAAAGCCAGAATAGAAGTAAACCTTATCAAAAGATTCTTTTGGGAATTAGGTATATTAACTTTCCTAAAAAAAAGGACATGAATTCAAACACTACAACAAAACTCTTAATCGTAAGCTTATTGATAGCGCTTTTTTCAAGCTGCAAACAAGCACCGAGTGATTATAACAACGCAATAAACTCTATTAATACATCTGACCTTACTGAGCATGTTAAAGTTCTTGCTTCAGATGAGTTTCAGGGCAGAAGACCTTTTACTGAAGGTGAGATAAAAACTATTGAATATCTGAAAAATGCTTTTGTAAAATTAGGACTTCAACCAGCTAATAATGGAAGTTATTTTCAGAAGGTCCCATTGGTGCAGGTATCTGTAAAGCCTGACGAAAAATTGGTGTTCACTTCGGGGAGTAAAACTCTTAAACTTGACTATAAAAGTGAATTTGTGGCTCAATCCAGAAGATTAGTCAAAGAGGTAAGCCTTGAAAATTCTCAGCTAATTTTTGCCGGATATGGAATTGTTGCTCCCGAATATAACTGGAACGATTACGAAGGACTTGATTTGAAAGGTAAAACTGTAGTGGTTTTAGCAAACGATCCAGGCCTAAACTCTGGAGACTCAACATTCTTCAAAGGAAAAACTATGACATATTATGGCCGATGGACATATAAATATGAAGAAGCTGCACGACAAGGAGCCGATGGAATAATAATTATTCACGACGATTTGGGGGCAGGATATCCATGGAGTGTTGTTTTAAATGGTGCACTGGTACCTGATTTATATTTAGTGCCAAACGATAAATACGAATCAAGATGTAAGCTCGAAGGTTGGATAACTACCGATGCAGCAAAAAAATTATTTGCCTTTTCAGACATAGATTTTAGTTTAATAGAAACTGCTTCAAAACCTGGGTTCAAGCCAATGCTAATTAATACCAAAGCTTCTTTAACACTAAAAAGTCAGCAAGAATACAAAACTACCACCAATGTTATGGCATATCTCGAAGGTTCTGAAAGACCTGATGAGGTTATCATTTATTCTGCTCATTGGGATCATCTGGGAATTGGCAGAGCAATGGATGGCGATTCTATTTATAATGGAGCAGTTGATAATGGCACTTCATTAGCCTGGATGCTTGAAATAGCTGAAGCATTTACAAAACTTGAAGAAAAACCAAAACGTTCAGTCATGTTTTTTGCTCCATCTGCTGAAGAAAGTGGTTTACTTGGCTCAGGGTATTATGTCGAAAATCCATTGTTTGAAATATCAAAAACAGTGGCTAATATAAACAACGATTTAATGCTCCCCTATGGTAGAATGAAAGATGTAATGGTAACAGGTTATGGACAATCAGAACTGGAAAATTATGTTGCTGAAGCTGCAAAATTGCAAAATCGTTACATCCTTCCTGATCCGAATTCGCATACAGGCATGTTTTTTCGCTCCGACCATTTTAGTTTTGTAAAGGTTGGAATACCCTCATTGTTCGTAAGAGGAAACTGCGAACATATTGAATATGGAAAAGAATGGATGGCTAAAAAAGAGTCGAACTGGTTACGAAATTATTATCATAAACCTACAGACCAATACGAAGAAGATTGGGATTTATCAGGTGTTGAAGATGATGCGAAACTCTTATTTATGGTTGGCTACAAACTCAGCAACGAATCAACATTTCCAAAATGGAAAGAAAATTCAGAGTTTAAGCATTTGAGGAAGTAGGGCAGACGAATTAATTATTTACTTCAGACTAACATATTCGAAAAGTTAAGGTTACTGAGCTTATCAAAGTGCAAATATTAGAACAGTGTTACTAAGCATAAGTTATTAAATAGTTTGTTTTAAGGTGTTTTATATTAGTGAATTATGAAAAAGAAAGTTTTTCTAAATTTTTGGCAGGCATTGTTACTAATACTGTGTTTTATATTTATAAGTACAATATTTGAAGTTGGAATAATGTCACTTATAAAGATTTATCCTAATCATTCATATTTATTTGAAACCCTTCATAGTATTATTAACCTATTAATTTATGTCCCATTTATTCTTTTTGTGGCTAAAAAATCAAATATTAAACTTTTAAAATATTTTTCGGCTCCAGATATTTCCACTCTATTTCGGCTTATATTTATTGCTTTATTATTACAAATTATAATTCTGAATCCACTCGCTTCTCCAATCAATTTCTTTGATTCTTTATTAAATTCCAAATTAAGAATAATGGGTAGTTCTATTCGAGAGGTAAACTTGATTTATTCTATTAGGATGATAATTTTCATTCCTCTTGTTGAAGAAGTCCTGTTCAGAGGGTTAATATTAAAGCAGTTTTTGAAGCAATATTCCCCAATATATTCAATAATATTATCAAGCTTACTTTTTAGTCTTTATCATACGCATCCAAATAATTCAGTTTTTTTATTGGTTCTTGGCATAATACTGGGAATAATCTATTACAAATCTAATTCAATATTAGTTACTTATATAACTCATGTCTTGGTGAACATGATAACTTTAATGAAAATAGACTATTTCAATTTAAATCCCTTAAATACAGTTATTTATTCATTTATTTATTTTATTAGCCTTTTACTAGTTATATTTCTTCTTAGAAAGCCAATAAAGACAGTTAAAATAAGTACGTTATTAAATTTAAAAGGTACAACAGATCCTCCTACTAAAGAATAAAAGAACAGGTATATGCGGTACTCAAATATATCCTCTATGGGTTAAGGTTCTATTGATTTTCATTAGAAAACCTTTAATCGATATCATAGTAATAATTATAATGGTTACTCCGTGTTAAATGAAACAAGAAGAATTACTTCAAAGGCTTTAACATAAGAGCCAAAACCCCACTCCTCCTTGCCCACTTTCTATTCTTTTATCTCTATTCTTATTCCTTGCGAATGGCTACTAAATTCAGGTGCATACATGCTTTGCATTGTGGTAATTCCATTTGAGAAGAAACCTGCATGCACTGCGCGTAGCGAGTACTCAAATACATATACTCCTTTGCGCATATAGTCGATAAAGAAATTCTCAGATGCATCTTTTACACTCTCGTAATAACCTAATCCATCGCGATACTTATACTGGGAAACTGTGCTTATTGGCTCAAAACCTGAAGCTCGCATATCTTTCAAATGAATATATTCAAAGTCTCGATCTGCCCTTATTTCAATTCTTACAACAACCTCATCACCTACATTTATTGGACTATCTGATGTAATCTCGTTAAGACTGGCTCCGGTGTTACCGTATTCTTTCACAAACAATTTCTTGTCGATTTTAAGATTTGTTTCGGCAGCTGTTATTTTATCAAGTTGTTCGAAATATTGCCAGTAGGCTGCCCCCCATGCTACACCATTATTTGGATTATGGACTTTAATTTCCCCCATTTCGGCTTGTATTTCATCTCGCTTGAAAGTTGTTTTTACATAACCTGTTCCGGCATCGGCTGCAATATCCTTTATGCTTTCAAGTTGTTTGCCTGCAATTTCGACTTCTAAAATTTTAGTGTCCGAAAGTATATCTGTTCCTCGTAAAATTAGCGCATAACAAGCTGCAACTGTTGCCTTGGTAGTTTTCCAATCGGTAGTTTGCTTATTTCTTAATAGCCAAATTTTCATTTCTTCAATAGATACAGTATCGGCTGCCACTTCATGAAATGCCTCAATTAACATGGCTTGTGTTTCGATAGGTGCCTGATACCAATAATATCCAAGACGATTATTCGCCCAATACATACCTAATTCTTCTGAACGAATTGCCCTGTTCGAAAGTGATTTAATTATCTTGTTCGATATTTCAGTATCTCCACTCCTGTTTAAAGAAATTGCAATCATTCCCTGGGCATATTCACCTTTTAATAACCAATAAGTTTTTGCCTGATTATAGAAATAGTCATAAGCTTTCTTCAAATTTTCATCCGGCTTTACAGGGGCATAGAAACTTTTACTGTAGAGGTAATGTATCTGCAACCAGGAAATATGATCATCTTTCATGTCGATTACACCCTTACGCTCTAATTCCAATAACCTTTTATAATCTTCAATAATTCGGGCATCCTGGTAATTCATGGCCTTATTAACCATTTGATCGACCTCACTTTTTGTATTAGGCTGAATAGCTCCTAAATGTTGTAGCTGAGCCAAACCTGTAACAATATGCTGAGTTATATAACGATTGTCGCGCATTCCATCAAACCAGGCAAATCCACCATTTGGGGTTTGCTTATTTTGTAGCTTTTGAAAGGCAGAATTAATATTGTTGCTCATATGATTCAAGTCGAAAAGCAAGGCAAGACGTTTTTTGCGCTCTGTTTCATTTGTTGCGTTACGTAGCCAGGGAGTTTCTTGTATTAATAACTCCTTTAATTCCTGATTCTTCTCAAGGTTAGAAATCAAAGATTCTGATTTAGTTGCTTTCCAGGTATTAAACACTTCCTGTATACGAGGCGAGCTATTCATAATAGTTGTGGAAAGTGAATTCGCGAAAAATCTCGAAAAAACCTGTTCTGAACATTCATACGGAAATTCCATTAAATATGGCATTGCTTGTATTGCATACCATGCCGGATTCGAAGTAAACTCAATTGTGTATGCCTCGTTCCTTAGGGTTGTGGATTTTTGATCAACCATTCTATCGAATCGATATTCTGATGTTTCCTGCGGTCTTAACATAAATGGCATGCTCTCGGTAACTAATTTGCTATTTACCAACACTGGCAGAATGGCTTCTTCTCCATCGGTATGTTGTCCGGCTTTTGCCATTACTTTGTAATTAACCGCTTGAATTCCTGATGGAATAACCAGGTTCCAACGAATACCTTTACTTAGTCCTTTTTCGATTGAGAATGGAACTTTTGCATCTGACTTAAGCAATTCGCTATCGATAGGTTTATTGGTAATAGCATCGAATAGTTGAATAAGTGCATGGCCGGAAATATCACTCTCGCTAAGGTTACTAATTTTGGCTGCAAACTCAATAGTGTCATTCTCTCTCAAGAACCTTGGGGCATTAACCATTATGGCAACATCTTTTTGTGTAATTAGGGTATTTCTAATTGTGCCTGTTTTAAAATCTTTGGTATGTGCAAAACCCATCATTTTCCAGCGAGTTAGTGCTTCCGGTATCGTAAAATCAATTGTAACTTCTCCATTATCGTTGGTTACCAGGTTTGGATAGAAAAAGGCTGTTTCGTTAAAGTTTTTCCGTGTAGCTATTTCTTCAATAGGTTCTTCTTTTACTTTTTCTTTTGGAGCACCTTCAACTATATTAGACAATAATTTATCTGACTTTACCTCTGAAACAGCTGCAGTCACATGCTCCTTTTTTTGATTTGCAAAATCCATTACAATAACTTCTTCTAATTCTGCAATTTCTTCTTCAAGCATAATTGTAATTGAATCTGAGAGTACCTGTACATACTGAGTTTTAAAACCAATAAAACTCGCCTTAATCCAAATGCCTTTTGGTAATTTTTCAAGAGTAAAATTACCATCTACATCGCTTACTGTTCCTGTAGATGTGTTTAAAATAGCAACATTTACTCCTATTAACTTCTCATTATTTGTTGCAGAAACAATAACTCCTGAAAGCTTGCCGGTTTTACTAATAAGCTTTGCCTTTTCTATTTTCATTAATAAAAGAAGAGAGTCGTTTTCCGAAATCATTTTTTCCAGAGTTTCTTTTTCTTTTAACTTTTTTTGTTTCTCCTTTTCCTCAAGCTCTGTTTTTTTATTATTTCTTTCTCTTTCTTCTGCTTTCTTTTTTAAGCGGTATTGTAAATCGTTGAAATGGTAGTTATATCCACCATAATAGTTATAACTAAGATTAAGGTGTTCATAGCTTTTGCTCCAACCCCATATGCTTAAGTTTATACTAGCAAGCTGTTGTGGATATGAAATACGCGGCACCAGATTTGTTTTCCACTTATGCCAATTATGATTTTTATAATTAAGAAAATTAGTCTCCCAACTTAATGGAGCAAATACATCTAGTGAGGCATCGTAAAGTGTTGCCATCATTTCGGCTGTTTCTTTTTCTCCCCAATTATTTTTAATGCTTAACTTCCACTGTTCCTGTTCTCCGGGCAAAAGCTTATTCCTAAAAGAAATAAAGGAGATATCAAGTTTTTTATTCGAATAAGGTACTTTAACTTCCTTAAGAGATGTGAAAGCTTGTCCTTCTGCTACCTGAACAAACTGCACTGCAAATCCTCCACGGTGCTTTTCCTCAATTGGTATTTGTATCTTCTTAACTGCTTTGCCCGCAACTATGGTTTTGGTTTCAACAATTACATCGCCATGCAATAACTCATAGCGAATAGGTGTATTCGGTGTAAGAGATGCTACCCAAAACTCTGCTACTTCTCCAGGTTCTCCAGAAGTTTTGACAGAGGTTACCCAGTCTTTGGTGCATTGTGGCATTTGAGGTTTCTCCTGGATTATTCGAACTACTTTCTGCCATGTAGCTTCCTGATTATTGCTGTCTTTTGCTGCAATCTTAACTTTATAATAAGCTTGCTTTAATGAAGAAAACGCATTCCTAAAATCGGGGCTGTTTTTAGAGGTGTTGTATTGTTCTTTAAAAACAATACTTCCCTCTTCCCATGTATCTGGGTTTGTTTCTGTTTTGTATACCCTGTTCGGAAAATCATTTCTGAAGCTTGCTTCATCAGTAATAAAAACATCGGGAACTTCCCATGCCCTATCGAACAAAATTTTATTCGGAGCCTTTAATTTTACAATACTTATGCTTATATCTGAATTAACATCTCCTCCATTGATATTATTTGTTTGAACTTTTAGCTCGGGAACTGAATTTGTAAATATTACTTCTGGAAATTCTGTTTTTATCATTAAAGGTGACTTACTAACTCGCAGTGTATGCTTTGCACTTCGGGTTTCCCCATTTGCATCTGTTATATCAACAAAAAGTGTATATGCATAAATCAAGTCTTTATCCTCGATATCGCTATCATCTGTGAAATAGGAAATTGTGAAGTTCCCTTCTTTATCTGTTAGTGAACTACCAACAACAACTTGCCTGTCTTCAGTATTCCTCCATTGCCAATACCAAGACCAACGTGATTCAACTTTTCGATTTACCCTGTATGAAATTTTTGCATTATCTATTGGATAACCTGCATATGCTTTGGCTAAACCGGAAATAACAATGGAGTCGTTAAAACTATATGTTTTTTGAACTGGCTTATAGGTTACCTCAAATGTTGGTCTTTTGTATTCTTCAACCCTAATTTGCTTTTCTCCATAGTTGCACTCAAGGTTAAAGTTCCCATTTAATAATCCGGTTGGAATAGTAAACGAGCCACTAAACGTACCAAACTCATTCGATTTAACTTTCAGTTCAGACAAATCTTGATAATTCGGATCGTATAGAACTACTTCTTCATCTCTATTCGGAAGTATTTTGCATTCCTCACCCGAGCATTCCAGAATCAGACCTTTAAAATGTACTGTTTGTCCCGGACGATAAATACCGCGATCGGTAAATAGTATGGTTCGAATACTCTGACTATTCATAGAATATTGTTGCCTGTAATATGTTGAAGGAATAAATAATGTGTCGCCCTTATGGCTTGCAATTATTGAATAACTTGATAATTCACCTTTATAAACAGCAACTCCTTCTTTGTTTGTTATAATTTTTCCCATTGACTGTCGCCAACTTTTTCGAGAACTATAATCGTACTTGTAATAGAAAAGTTCCAAAGAAATGTTTGCCTGTGGAATTCCTGAAGCCCTATCTGTTACAGTAAACAAAGCCTTTTTCTCCTTTGTTGGTCTGTTTAATACAAATAAGTTTGTAACATTAATTACTGTGGCAACAGTATTTGAAGTATAATTCAGTTCTTCTTTGTCAGAGACTACTAAAACATAAAATCCTTTTTCCAATTCCGAAACCGGAACTTCAACAGAATGCTCGCGAAAATCTCCTTGTTCTGGCAAAAATTGTTTCCACTCCTTAATGACTTTTTTCTTTTTAAAAGTATCAATATTTGAACGATTGAAATTGTCTTCGCCTGTTTGACTAACCCAATCCATATTGACCCTATATAACTTGAAATAGGCTGTATCGATATTTTTGTAAGCAAGTTTAACTAAAGAAGGTTTGTCTGGCTGCACTACCCGTTCCGATTGAAGAGTTAATCTGGGTTCATTTACTTTATCTATAATACTGTTAAAGTATCTATCCCAATTATTTGAAGGAAATTTATCCAATACTAAATTGCATAAGTCCAATGTCTGGGAATAATAATTTGTCTTGCCTCCTGATTCTAAGGAATAAATAAAGTTGGCTAAACGGTATAAAACTTCGAGCTTAATTTCCTTATTCTTGGTTACATCTGATAGTTTGACAAGTGCTTCGCGGTAAAGAGTGTCTTTGCGCGGATGGGTGCTCTTAGCGTGTATAAATTTTAAACGATTTAATTCAAGATCAATTAAAGCTTGATCGTCTGTATCATCTAAATGAAATTGAACTAGCTCCTGATAAAGTTTTGTTGCTCTTAAATTAAGAGACATAGTATCAGCTGAGGAAATTATATAAGAACTAAAATCTTCACCTAAATTAAAGTAGACAGGATTGGTAATCATGAATGGATCAATAGGTGAAGTTAAGGCTACTTCGTAATTTGTGTAAATATTTAATGCTCTATGAGCTAATAAATCAAGCAGCGTTGGTCGCAATTTTCTCTCTTCTCTCTCACCAGAAAGAATTTCATCGAAAATATTAACGGGTGTATTATATAATCGATCAGGATTTTCCAGAGATAAGTTAAACTCGTGTATTACCTCCTGTACTATTCTTTTTAAATCCCAGGTTTCAATATCATCTCCGGCGTCACCCGATAAATTTGTTCGTTGATGTATTCTCCACCTGTTTTGCTGATAGTATTGCCAATATAAATTCCCAAGAATAGAATGTCCTACTTGGTTAACCGGAAATTCTAAAGTATGGATATCTGCTTTTAATTGTTGAATTACTTTAACTAGTGCTTTTTCTTCGAAGTAACATTTGTTAACCATTCGATCATCAATTGTTTTAAGCTGCATTGTATAATTCTTTTCAGCTCTGGAACGATTAAAAATCAAATTATATATAGGTTCTGCGTCGCGAGGTAATCCCTCCAAATTAAGAGAGTCTGCCTTTTTAAACTGGCTGAGATACCAAGCATTGGAACCATTTGTAGTCGATTGACCAGCAATTTCTGAAATACAAACTGTGGTTATAAGAAATAAAAATACTATTCGATGCTTCATGATAGAGTGATTTTATTAACCCGAATAATCCGGGGAATACTCAAAGAACATATTAATATAAGCACTTCGTGCAGTATTCCCATGAAAAACTGAGTATATTCTAAAATTAGAGGTTATAAGCAACCCAAATTATAATATTGACAACCTAACAAAAATTAACCCCTAAACAAATATGAAATATATCTTGCTTCATTAGCAATAAATCTAAAATATACTTTGCAAATAACATTTTTGGTCAAAAACGACCATTCTATAAGTATTATTCATTTAACCAATACCTTCTAGCTAAGGAATAATCTTTATCACTTTATTCTCTATCATATCCTGCAATTGGTCAAGGAGTGCTTGTTCGTGCCTATCGATATGACTATCTTCAGTAGCAATATGCATAATTGCATCCATTTCTGCCCTTGTTAAAAGACAATCATCAATTGCTCTTTCAATCATTTCTTTCAGTCTACCTGCACTTTCACTAGCTTTCATAATTAGGTAATATTTTTCTTCCCATAAAAATATAACGGGATAAAAGAATATCCTACTAATTAGGGGAAAAAAAACTAACAGAATTAACCCGAATAATTATCTCCGATGAGAGCTAAAGCCGTTCAGGGATTAGATATCGAGTAAACTTCTAACATTGATTATTAATGAACCTCAGTGAAACGAAGCTCAGAGCAGCTAAAATGACTGAATGATACCAGAATAGTTGTAACCCAAATTTAACTTGTGAAGTGAATAATTGGGATTAAATAAACTGAAATGCTCAAATTAGAAAGTCAGAAATTGTGGGTTGCGAATACTTAATTCACCGAAAGGAAAGCTCTGCCTTAAATTTTTAACCCTAACATACAAATATCATCTGTTTGCTCTTCGTTTCCTTTCCAGTTTATAAATGTTGAATGAATTTCTTGCTTTTGGTAATCCATACTTAATGTTGAATACTTACCTAATAAACTATATATTTTTTTTCTGGAAAACCTTTTTCCTGATTCACCCCCAAGTTGATCCTGATATCCATCTGTAAAAAGGTAAAAACAATCGCCCTTTTGCGTGTCAACATGCGATGTTTGGTAGCGCGTATCTTTCGATGTAACAATTCCACCAACACTTTTACGGCTAGACTCAAAAACCGATAGTTTTTTATCTCTAACCATTAATAAAGGTCTATTGGCACCAGAATAATAAAGTTTGTTTTTTAATTTATCGTAGGCAATAATAACAATGTCCAATCCTTCACTCATATTGTTTTTATCATCGCTAAAAGTTTCCTTAAAATCGTCATCCATTTTCTGAAGAACCATACCTGGTTTTAAAACATTGGAATCATTTAGAATGAACGCAAATAACTTATTCGCCATAATACTCAGAAATGCACCAGGTACACCATGACCCGAACTGTCTACAACTGCCAATACTGAAATATCTGCATACTGATAGTGCCAGTAATAATCACCAGAAACAATATCTTTCGGTAAATAATATATAAATCCTTCTGAAAAGGATTTGAATATAGTATTCTCTGCTGGCAATAAAGCCTCTTGGATAAGCTTTGCATAGTTAATGCTATCAGTTATTTCTTTGTTTTTAATAACAAGTAATTTTAAGACCCGCCTTTTGTTTTTAATTTCTTTCGCCAGAAAATAAGCTAATACACTAACTACAAACAAAAAAGCTATCGTTATATAAATTATTAATCTTTGGTAATCTATTTTTTCTTCTTGAACAATAATTTCTTCGGTTTGCTCTTGAATAATATCTATTTGTTTTTCAGATTTTAGTATTTCTGCTTCTAATTGCTTGTTCTTTGCATGTAGAATTCTTTCCCAATTTTTCTCTGAGAGTACGCGGTTTGGAGCGTTTAAAAACTTGTTGTCAATTTTTCCTCCTTTGCTCCAAATGATATCAGGCTTAAGTTCAAAATGAAGATTCTTGTTACTGTTAATAGCAAAGTTCAGCATTGATGTTCCATAGGGAAAATTTTCTGTTAAAATGAAATAGGAGCAATCCTGAAGTCGAATATCAATGTCACTAATCCTGATTTTACTTCTCCCATTTACATAAAATATGTCAACCGGAACAATAGACCTTGTTCTTCGAAAAAGATAAACTTCTACTGGTTTATTATGAACTATTAACTCTGGACTTCTTGATACAAGCTCTTTATACAAATCATTTACATCGTTCTCTCTACCATAAATGCCAATTTTAAATACCTTGGAAGTATCGCTACTGGGAAGATAAATTTTGGATGCTGCTAAAAGAATAAAGTCTGCTTTTTTATTGAGTATATCTTCGTCGGTTTGACTGAATAATCCCAAAATATTGAGAGCCAAACAGAAAAACAGTACACATCTTGGTATATTTGCTTTCATGTAACTCATTCAACCTCAAGTTACAAAACTTAAGTTGAAAATCAGAAAACAATTACACTTTTTATTGATACAAGCAAAAAGGAGATACTACTTTACTCTGCTAATAATGATACTTTAAAATGTTTCTTAATGATTTCTTTTCCTTTTTGCATGGTGCGGAACAAATTTCTTCTCTTTCTTATTAAGCTGATTTGAATCGAAAAGTTTTTTAATAAACTCCGGACGATCCATTCTTCGAAGTCTGTCTTCAATTTTCCTTCTGAATTCTCCCTTGTACCAAAAGAAAAACATACGCTGATTGAGTTTTTCCTCCTTTGTTCGAGCAGTATAAACTTTCTCTAGGGTATATGGATGAAACCCAGAATAGTAAATTACTGTAGCAACTGTCATTGGTGTAGGTGTAAAATCTTGCACTTGTTCCAATCTAAAATCCTGATTCTTAGTTTCAACTGCCAAAGATGCCATATCCACTTCCTGACTACCCGGATGACTGGAAATAAAGTATGGTATCAGCTGCTGTTTCAGGCCAGCTTCAGCATTGTACTTGTCAAACTTCTTTTTGAATTTATAGAAAAGCTCAAATGAGGGCTTCCTCATTAAATTTAGCACTTGTTGAGTTGTATGCTCGGGAGCAACCTTTAATCGCCCTGACACATGTTTCTGCACCAAATCGCGTGTATATTGCTCATGACTCTTTCGCTCTTTTTCCGGCGCATGATCATTTAATAGCATGTCGTAACGAATACCGCTACCAACAAACGACTTTTTAATGCCAGGCATTTTATCAACAGAATTATATATATCCAGCATTGGTCCATGGTCGGTTTCCAGGTTATCACATACAGTTGGATAGATACATGAAGGTCTTCTGCAGCGTTCGCACATGCTCAGATTTCTTCCCTTCATTTTGTACATATTGGCACTTGGTCCACCCAGGTCAGAAATGTAACCTTTAAAATCGGGCATTTGAGTAATTTGCTCAACTTCCTTTAGAATAGATTCTTTGGAACGAGAAGCAATAAACTTTCCTTGATGAGCAGAAATCGTACAAAAACTGCAACCTCCGAAACAACCACGATGCATATTCACCGAAAACTTAATCATTTCAAATGCTGGTATTGTTCCTTTCTTGACGTACCTGGGGTGGGGAAGTCTAGTATATGGTAAGTCGAATGATGCATCAAGCTCATTCTCATTCATGGGTGGATATGGAGGATTTATTACAATTCGATTCTCTTCAACCTCCTGGTGTATTCTTCTTGCCTCCCATCTATTCGATTCTTCTTCAACAACCTTAAAATTTGCCGCATAGTTTCTTTTATTGTTCAGACAATTAATATGCGAAGAAATCTCGACATCTTTCCAGCTCTTATTCTTAGGTAGTTCACGGTCCTTTTCTTGTAAAAATGCTGTTTGAGGAATGGTTCTGATTGACTCAAAAGGAACACCTCTTTCTAATAAACGAAGAAGCTCTGAAAGTGGCTGCTCTCCCATTCCATATACTAATAAATCGGCTCCTGTATCCTGAAGAATTCCTGGTTTCAACTTATCGCTCCAGTAATCGTAATGCGTTACACGTCTCAGGGAAGCTTCAATACCTCCAATTACAACAGGAACTTCGGGAAATAATTTCTTAAGAATTTTTGAATACTCAGTTACTGCATAGTCAGGACGAAAGCCAGCCTTACCACCCGGTGTATAGGCATCATCTGATCGTAAGCGTTTGTTTGCTGTATAATGATTGACCATTGAATCCATGCAACCGGATGTTACACCAAAAAACAATCGAGGAACTCCTAACTTCTTAAAATCACGAAGGTCGTCTTTCCAATTAGGCTGGGGAACAATGGCTACTTTCAAGCCCTTTGCTTCAATCAGCCGTCCAATAACAGCTGCCCCAAAAGATGGATGATCGACATAAGCATCTCCCGAAAATAAAATTACATCCAGCTCTTCCCAACCTCTTGCCTTAACCTCTTTCATTGAGGTAGGTAACCAATCATTTAACTGATATCTCTGCACAAATATTCTTTTTTACAAAAGTAGCTTTATTTTTCACTCAATTCCCTCGCTAATTAAGCAATTCTGTTAAATGAATGTTATTTAATCCGTATTATTCATTTGAATATGAATAAATGATTTGACGAAAGAAAATCAGAGAGTCATAATAGTATCAATAATACCTGTTTGGTGATTTACTTTGTCTTGATTAAACCCCAATAAAAGTCATGGTAAATAAGACTTTCCGTCGGCTCGTAGAGTAAAATATGCTTTTTTAATGCATATTTGAGGTTTATCCAATAGCTTATATTTTATTAGTTATCAATAATGTATGTTTTTATAATCGCCTTATTTTGTATATGTAAAGCCAATAGTAAGTTTTCAACTTATATTATTACTTTTGCGCCGATTGGTTTTATGCTGTAAGCCTACAAATCAGATTGCAAAAGGGTTACAAAATTATTGGGGAGTTACCGGAAAATCCATTAACAGAGTATGGGGTGTTATCGAAAAACCTAAGAGTAGATAAAAATAAAAAGTTATGAAAATGAAAACAAAATCGTTATTAACAGTCCTTTTAATTACAATTACCATTGGAGTAATAAATGCCCAAACAAATAAGGGAAATACTTTAGTTGGCATTTCAACCACATTAAATTTATTAGGTACTAGTTCTGAACTAATGAACCTTGGCTTTTCATCAGTAAAATACAAAAGTGATGCTAATGGTTTCCAAGAGCCTGATCCAAATAAAATGACCAACGTAAATTTTTTGCCTAAAATCGGTTACTTCGTAGCTGATAATTTTGTGATGGGAATAGATTTAAGTGTTGCATTATCAATTGAAAAAGACGGCGAGGATGGTGATAAAAACACTGAGACACTTATTAGTGCCGGACCTTTCCTAAGATATTATATACCATCTTCAAAAGTTTTTCCCTACTTCGAAGTAAGTAGTTCATTTGGATCAAGAAAATCCAAATATGAATCTGACATTTGGGATGATCAAGAAACTAAGTCAGGTATTATGTCATTCGGTGGTGGAATTGGTATAGCAGCACCATTAGGCGAGCGAATAACATTGGATGTTTTGGCGGGCTATAATTCATTAACCCTTAAAAGTAAAGAAGACAATCCTAATAATGAAAGAATTGTAGTTGGGACATTGGGAGTAAAGCTAGGTTTTACAATTATTCTTGGTTCAAATTAAAATACTTTTAAGAGTTAGTAAAACTTCTTACTTTGTTGAAAGACAAGAACTAAATTAGGCCTCACTGTAGCATATACCCTACCAATCAAAAATAAAAAAAGCAGCTAAGGAGTTTCCTTGCTGCTTTTTTTGTAATATAATTGAATGCTAATTTATCTCTTCAATTGCCCTTTGTAGTGGAGTATCAATCTTTTCAATAATAGGATAAAATCCATCGTTATCCAAAATGTTTCTCACGATATAGGCATGTAGCTGTGTTTTTATAATTAGCTCTGAAATTTTAATTTCATCCTTGTTTATTGGCACACCATTCTTTGCTGCAAACTTTGAAAATCTCTTTAGAACATAATCCGATTCTAAATATTCAACAATATCTTCGAGTGAGGTCTGATCCGCCAACTCATCTCTATTTTCATCGGAATATTCAAGGGCAAACCTGTAAATTAAACCACGATTTCGAATTGCCATAAGGTAGTTGGTAACATCCGAGGTGTCAATTGGCACAAAAATGTCTGGCATAATACCTCCACCTCCATAAACTATTCGTCCACCAGGAGTTGTAAATTTAAGTGAGTCGGAAAAGCTTATGCTATCCTGTTCGTATAATTCTCCATTGTTAAATCTATCAGACAGCTCGTGGTAATAATCGTCAGTTCCGTTTTCGTATGATTTCTGAATACATCTTCCTGTAGGAGTGTAATACCTTGCTATTGTAAGACGAATAGCTGAGCCGTCAGACATCATGTTTTGCTCTTGAACCAGCCCTTTTCCAAAAGATCTCCTTCCTATTACGATACCTCTGTCGTTATCCTGAATAGCACCCGCAACAATTTCACTTGCCGAGGCTGAAGTTTCATCAATCATAACAACAAGATCTATTCCTTTACATAAACCACCTTTGGATGCATGAAATTCTTCCCTTTCACGGGCATTTCCTTCAGTATAAACAATCATCTGATTTTCTTCTAAAAATTGGTCTGCAACATGAATGGCTGTTGACATTAGTCCTCCTCCATTACCTCTAAGGTCAAGAATTAACTTTTGCATTCCCTGGCCGAGAAGTTTTGTGGCAGCTATTGCAAATTCCTCAAATGTGGTTCTTGAGAATTTATTTATTCGAATATACCCTATTTCATTGTTAATCATGTAGGATACATCAACACTATATAAAGGAATTTGATCACGTGTTATGTCAAAATATATTAAATCATCTACCTGCTTACGCTGTACACCAACATTTACACTTGTACCTTGCGGTCCTTTAAGCTTTCTTACAATTGAATCGCTAGGCATTTTTACTCCAGCAACTGTATCATTGTCAACCAAGATTATTCTATCTCCCGCAAGAATTCCTACTTTTTCAGATGGCCCATTTTGTATTGCTTTAATAACGATAAGTGTATCGTTCAACATATTAAACTGAACACCAATACCACTAAATCCTCCTTCTAATGGTTCGTTTAATGTCTGAAAATCTCTTGCAGGAATATACTGCGAATGGGGATCTAACTCTTCCAAGATTTTTGGAATTGTAGTTTCAATAAGTTTTTCCTTATCGACAGGATCTACATATTCCCGAGATATATAGCTTATTATTCTTGAAACTTTATCTGTTCTCGGATAAATTACATACTGCTGATTGGATTCTCTGCCAGACATCCGTTTCCCAATATACAGGCCAACTACAAGCGTAGCAGCAAGGATAATAGGCATGAATATTCGTAGTGTATTTTTTCTTTCCATTTTAATCAATCTCCTTAAATTCAACTTCAATACCAGCTCTTTCGAGTAATTTCACGCCTTCATCCGAATGGTATGTGTCACAAAACACTACTCTTCTAATGCCAGATTGAATAATCAATTTGGCACACTCCACGCAAGGAGAAGTAGTTATATATAGCGTAGCTCCATCACTACTGTTATTACTTTTAGCAACTTTAGTAATTGCATTTGCCTCTGCATGCAAAACATAGGCTTTTGTTTTTCCCGATTCATCTTCGCAAACATTCTCAAACCCTTCGGGCGTACCATTGTATCCATCCGAGATTATCATCCGATCTTTTACAATCAAAGCTCCTACCTGTCTTCTTACACAGTATGAATTCTTTGACCATGTGCGAGCCATTTCCAGATAACGCTTATCGAATTCTGATTGTTTTTTGCCATACGGCTTAACTAAATCGTACTTATTCACTGAAAATTAATCTTCTTTTACTCTATTAGCAAGAGTTCTTTTTGTTAAACAATAAACTAACTGTATTGTCTGTCAAAGATAGTATTATTTTACAGGTGTTACCATAAAAATAATTGGGTTAAAATAACTCAAATCTTTACTATTGATTAATGCATACTTAACTTGTAATTAATATTCAGAATGTATTTTTAAATAAAAAGAATCATGAAAGAAAACGAAGCTATGAATGAATTGATATTGGACGATGAGCTAATAAATGACTTTGAATTTGCTGAACGATTATACAATGTTGCCCAATTAAAGATCGACAACAAAGGAGTCTTTAATGAAAAACTGTTTTGGGAAGATTTCGTTTAATTAGTTAAGATACTAATGACCTAAAAAATAAAGCCACCTTTTGTGAAAGGCGGCTTTTATATTAAATAATTGTTGTTCGCTTTACTTTCTTGAATAACATCGAACCCAGTCAATTTCCATTGAACTTGGAAGTCCATTGCTAATTTCGTTATACAAACCAGCACTAAATGCTACATACATTTCTTCCTGTGGAATATTATTAGTAATGGTTTTTACATCCAGACCATTTATCATCCACACCATTTTATCTGCTGTCCATTCAAGGCTTATAACATGATAGTCTGAAGCAAATTTACTTCTGCTCAAAAATTTTTGTTGACTTGAGCTATCGGTTTGAACACCTAAGGAAGACTTTTTTAAGGACTTCAAAACGTCAACATGAGGGAGATTTTTATCTCCAACCATCCAAAATGCGTTTAATACATTTTGATTGTTAGATACTTTAATCTTCGCTTCGAATAAACCATATTTCTGACGGAAACTTTTACCTGTATTAATTAAACCAGAAGTATAATCAAAGGTATGTGGAGCAAAACCAACCTCAGGATTCCAAATTTTCCCTTCAGCCACTTCTTTTCGAGTTGATATTTTTAATACTCCTGCATTAAACTCAAGGTTATTCCCATCGGTAATACAATGCTTTTCGTTAGCTAGCGAGTAACTTTCCTGAAGCATTTCTTCGCCCCAATAGTATCGAGTTATCCATTTATTACGGTCAAGCTTTCCAGCATCAAAATTATCTTCAAAAGTAAGGTTCCATGTATTAAACCAATCGAACTTCTTATGCCCTTTATTCTTAAAATACCATTGAATCTTTTCGGCCTTTTGAAGAGCCTTGAATTCTTCTTCCTTTTTATATGCTTCAGATTGTTGCCAGCGGGTTTTTGGTGCAAGAGAAAGGTATTTCTTGCGATCCAAAAAATCTTGAGAAACAACATATTGTTTTAGCTCTTCAAATCTTTTAAGCTTATCAGAATCAATAATCGTATTATAGTTTTGTAATTGGCTTGAAGATTTAAACTTATAATAAGCTTTTATCTGAGAATCTTTTTTTAGTTGTTTAAATTCCTGGAGTTTCCCAAACTGTTCCGACTCTTTAAATTCTTTCTTTTTTGTTGAAGCTTTAAAGCTGGCAAAATCACTCGATTCCACAAAACTTTTTAGCTCATCAAATCTATTAAGTGAATGAGAATTTACCATCCGCTCATAATTTGCAAGAGCTTCTGATGATTTAGTTTTGAAATATAGTTTCAGTGATTTGTCTTTTTTAAGCAGCTTAAGCTCATTTTCTTTATTGGATTCTTCCGATCCTTTGTACTTCAACCCCAACAATTCCTTTTGAACCAGTTTAAATTCATCTGATTTGAGAAATTGCTCAACCTCCTTATATCTTCCTAATTCTTCAGAGTTTTCATATTCGTTTAAGGCATGATATTCTTCTTCGAGCTGCTTACGCTTTTGCTCGTAATCGTTGGTTTTGGGGAAAAGCCCTAGTAGTGTTTTTAGTCCGGCCATTTAATGGATATTATTTTACCTTTAAAAATAACTCTAAAATTATCTTAAGATTGTGTAAGTACTCCAATATCATTTAGATCATAAAAATAAAATCTACTTTTTAAAGATGAATAAGAAAACTAAATAAGTTTTAAAGAACACCCTAATATTTTGATTTTATGCATTTAAAGATACAAAATAATTCAACTGAAATACTAACCAATCATTAACAATACATTTCTACGAATATGCTTTAGGTAGTGTTTCTATTCTCTATGAATATTTTATGGATGGTGTTCTTTTTTTAATTTTTATAAAAATTTTGGATAAAAACACCGAATTATCAATAATTTCTTATCCCTTCAATGCCTCCGCACCACCAACAATTTCTAAAATTTCGTTAGTAATAGATGCCTGACGAGCTTTATTATACTCGATTTGCATATCTTTTATAAGATCAGTCGCATTATCTGTAGCCTTATGCATTGCAGTCATTCTGGCTCCATGCTCTGAAGCAACAGACTCCAGAATACCTTTATAAAGCTGCATTTTTAAATATTTTGGAATTAAATGCTCAAGTATCTCATGTTGCGATGGTTCCAAAATATAATCTTGTCCTTTTTCCGGTTCATCAGATTTATCCTTATCAGGAAATGGAAGGTATTGTTCAACAGCTACTATTTGTGTAGCTGCATTTTTAAACTGATTAAAATAAAGCTTTATTGTATCATATTTACCACTAACAAACCTTTCGATCAAATCAATTGCAACATTTCTAACTTCAACATATGTAGGCTCATCAATTAATTCATGATGAGTTTCGGTTACCTTAATCTTTTTTGAAGCAAGAAGCTCTGCCCCTTTCTTTCCAATTGCAAGAACATCAACCTTTGACTCTTCGTGTAAATCTTTAAATTCCCCCTTTAGTTCTGAAATTGCTTTCTTAACTATATTTGTGTTAAAGGCGCCGCATAAGCCTTTATTAGATGTAATTACAACCAATAACACTTTGTTCAGCTCACGATTTTCTTTATAAAGCTCAATTTCATCACTTACAGTGTTTTCAGCTAAATCGAACAGAATCTGCTGCAATTTAGAAGCATATGGCCTCATCTGAATAATCGAATCCTGAGCTTTTCTAAGCTTAGCAGCTGACACCATTTTCATGGCACTTGTAATTTGTCGAGTTGTCTTTACTGATGCCAGACGAGTTCGTATTTCTTTCAGATTTGCCATTAAACTTTCACGTTATATATTAAAGTTTACAAATGTCTCTCGCTAATTTCTTTTGCAACTGCTGTAAGGGTATCCTCAACTTCTTTATTGATTACTCCTTGTTTTATTGTATCTAAAATATTTCTATGTTTCAACTCAAGAAAATCAAGATATTCTTTCTCAAATTCTTTTACTTTATCAACATGAACATCTCTTAATAATCCTTTTGTTCCACAGAAAATAATTGCGACCTGCTTTTCTACTGGTAATGGAGAATATTGACCTTGCTTTAGAATTTCTACGTTCTTAGAACCTTTATCAAGAATAGCCATTGTGGCTGCATCTAAATCAGAACCAAACTTTGCAAAAGCTTCTAACTCACTAAACTGTGCTTGATCTAATTTCAACGTACCTGCAATTTTCTTCATCGATTTTATCTGCGCATTACCACCTACACGAGATACCGATATACCAACATTTATAGCGGGGCGAATACCTCCATTAAAAAGGTTAGATTCTAGAAAAATCTGACCATCTGTAATGGAAATTACATTGGTCGGAATATATGCAGAAACATCAGCAGCTTGAGTTTCAATAATAGGTAAGGCTGTTAGAGAACCACCTCCTTTAACCAATGGTTTTAAAGCATCGGGTAAATCATTCATACTTGCAGCAATTTCATCGTTATTGATAATTTTTGCGGCACGTTCCAACAATCGCGAATGAAGATAGAATACATCTCCAGGGTATGCTTCTCGACCTGGGGGACGTCGAAGTAATAGCGAAACTTCGCGATAAGATACAGCCTGCTTAGAAAGATCATCATAAACAATTAGTGCCGGTTTTCCAGTATCTCTGAAAAACTCTCCAATAGTACAACCAGCAAAAGGAGCATAAAATTGAAGTGCTGCCGGTTCAGAAGCACTTGCTGCAACAATAACTGTATAGCTCATTGCACCCTTTGCTTCCAGAGTTCGAGCAATATTTGCTACGGTAGATCCCTTTTGTCCAATTGCAACATAAATACAATATACAGGTTCTCCTTTATCGTAAAATTCTTTCTGGTTAATAATTGTATCAATGGCGATAGCAGTCTTTCCTGTCTGACGGTCGCCGATAATAAGCTCACGCTGTCCACGTCCTATTGGAATCATTGCATCAACTGCCTTTAGTCCAGTTTGAAGTGGTTCGGTTACTGGCTGACGAAAAATAACTCCTGGAGCTTTTCGCTCAAAGGGAAGCTCGTAGGTAGTTCCTCCAATTGGTCCCTTACCATCGATAGGTTCGCCAATTGTATTAATTACTCTACCTAATAAACCTTCACCAACTTTTATAGATGCAATTGTATCAGTTCTCTTTACAGAATCACCCTCTCTAATCAACTCCGACGAACCTAAAAGAACAGCTCCTACATTATCTTCTTCAAGGTTAAGAACAATCCCTTTTACCCCTGAGTCAAATTCAATCATCTCGTTGGATTTAACATTATTCAGACCATGAATTCGGGCAATTCCATCACCCACCTGTAAAACGGTTCCAACTTCTTCAAGCTGGGCATCGATACTTAATCCTTTAAGTTGCTGTTTAAGTAACTTTGATACTTCCGAAGGTTTTATCGTTGACATATCTCTATGTAATTTATTACGAATTAATCAATTCTGTTTCTATTCTCTTTAGTTTGGATTGAATACTAGCATCAAGTTGTTTGTCTTCAATGCGCAGTTTGAATCCTCCAATTATTGATTCATCAATGTTTTCAACTAGGTCTACATCAATTTTAAATTTTTTCTTTATGTAGCTTAATACCTCTTTTCTATGGTTATCTGACAAGGGTCTGGATGTAGTTATTGATGCACGTTTAACACCTTTGCTCTTACTGTATAAAGCCAAATACTGTAAGCATGCTGAAGTTAAAAATTGCTCTCTACTATTTTTAGCCAACAGTTCCAAAAAAGTAAGGGTTATCTTTTCAATTTTCCCAGAAAAGATTTCTCTAAAAAGTCTTTCCTTTACTGGCCCTTTGATAATAGGGCTAAGAAGAAACTGTTTAAACTCTTCAGATTCGGCAATAGTCAAAAGAATAGTATCAATATCTTTTCTTATTGCTTCTGTTTTACCTTCCTCTTCACCAGCCTGAAAGAGTGCTTTCGCATATCTTTTTGTTACAATTCCTTGGTTCATCGACCTGATAAAAGTTTAGTTCACTTTAATATTTCTCAGATACTTGTCGATAAGCTCTTTTTGCTCATCATCAGAAGAAAGTTTTTCCTGAAGAATTTTTTCTGCAATTAATACAGAAAGTGTAGCCACTTGTTCTTTTATTTCCTTAATTGCCGCGGCCTTTTCTCCTTTAATTATTTCAGAAGCATTTTTAACAATCTTATCTGCCTCCTCGGAGGCTTTTAATTTTGCTTCATTAATCATATCATCTTTTAAATTGCGAGCTTCATTTAAAATCTGATCTCGCTCCCTTTTGGCTTTTTCAATAATTTTTGCATTATCTGCCTGAAGATTTTCCATCTCTTGTCTAGCAAGTTCTGCAGACTTCAAAGCATTCTCAATAGACTCTTCCCTTTGCTTAAGGGCAGTTAGAATTGGTTTCCATGCAAATTTCTTAAGTAAGAAAAATACAATACTGAATGCAATAAGCATCCATATTATCGTTCCCGTATGTGGTATTAAAAGATCCATGCTTACGAATTAAATATTTAAAAAGGGAGTATAACCAACCGTTATACTCCCAGTTTTTTAAAGTGCTGCGAGCAAACTCACAATAACTGCAAATAGCGCTACGCCTTCAATGAGGGCAGCGGCAACAATCATATTGGCACGTACATCTCCGGCAGCTTCCGGTTGACGAGCAATAGCGTCCATAGCATGTCCACCAATTTTACCAATACCAATACCTGCACCAATTGCAGCAAGTCCTGCACCAACTGCGGCAAGTCCGCTACTCATTGAGCCCGCATCTGCAGCCACTTCTGCTGCTTGTTGAATTAAACCAAGTAACATAGAAATAATGTTTAATTATTAATGATGTTCCTCAACTGCCATCCCAAAATAAATGGCTGAAAGAAACGTAAATACATATGCTTGAATAAATGCAACCAATAGCTCCAGAAAACTCATGAAAATTATAAACGAAATAGAGATAACTGAAACTCCAGCACCCAATAATTCACTCATTTCTGCAAAAAGAAAAATAAGTGACAAAAAGCCTAAAACAATAATATGCCCTGCTGTAATATTGGCAAATAGCCGAACCATCAAAATAAATGGTTTAGTAAATACTCCTATAGTTTCTACAATGGGCATAATTGGTAAAGGTGGAACTTTCAACCACATTGGGACTCCAGGTGTGTTGAATATATGTTGCCAGTAGGTTTTATTTCCTTTTATGGTTGTAAAAACAAAGGTGAATAATGCCAAAACAAGGGTTACAGCTATATTTCCAGTTACATTTGCTCCACCAGGTAAAATAGGAATTAGTCCCATCAAATTATTAATAAGAATAAAGAAAAATACCGTTAATAGGTAAGGCAAAAATACTTCATATTTCTTTTTCCCAATCGATGGAATTGCAATCTCATCGCGCACAAATAAAATAATTGGTTCAAGAAATGATTGTAAGCCTTTTGGTGGTGTATTAGGATTCCGTTTGTATAATTTAGCAACAGATAAGAAAATAAGTAACAAAAATATTACACTTGCAAATATGGCCGTAACATTCTTAGTTATTGAAATATCAAAAGGAATAACTTTCTCACCATTTTCAAGTATTTCAACTATTTTCCCTTCAACATCAATATGTACAGTACCTTTTTCGGGTTTATTTTCAGCTATGGTTTCTCCAGCTATACCAATATGAAATCCTTTGTAGGCTGAATGACCATGGTGAAATTTCGATGACATAAAAATATTTAATCCTTTTTCCTTGCTGTAAACTATTATTGGAAGAGGAACAGAAATTTGTTTTTCGCCAATATCTAAAAGGTGCCAATCGTAGGCGTCAGCAATATGATCAAACATAAACTTTGCTGGGTCGAACTTTTCGTGACCACTATTATGTTTTTCTATATGGTCATCAGCATGTTCGGTAACATTTGATTGATTGTCTACAATATTACCTGCCTCGGCATGTTCTTTTTGATGAGAATCTTCTTGATCCTGTTGTGTTTTTTCTGGCTCAATAGCACTTAAAGAAAATGCTATAGATATTCCTAATAGCAGAGATGAAAACCTTAATACTTTACCCAGAATCATATTATGATATCAATTGTCAATTTATAATAAAGTTAAAAAACAATTTAATAAAACCATTACCTATCGAAATTCTTTTAATGATTTTGTTTTATCAGAATTGAAAAACTTAATATTCAACTTTTTTGAATAGATGCAAGGTAAACAGAAATACTGGTAAGAAAAAATATTTAATTCAGGTATTACAAAAACTATCGGTAATTCAAATCTTGTCCTTTATAATACTTGAGCACACTTGTAAGGAGAATAAATGTATTTGCCAGATATACCACAAATAAAGCTGTAATAAAACTTAGCCTTGTAAGTTTTTCTTTTTCAATGAGAAAAAAGACTATTGTAAGTATTAAGTAAGCGAAAAATTTAATGCCAAACAATGAAGAAAGTAATGTGCTGAAATTTCTAATAGATGATTTGCTTATAGCAGAATAAAAACTAAAAGTACTAATTATAAATCCAAAAATAGGTAATGGTATTATACTCCAAGGCTGAATACTCAGGTTAGTAAATTTTAAAACTGAAATTGCACCGATAACTAAAACTACACAATTAATTGATATTTTAATGAAGAATATTTTGGTGAAGTTATTTTCCATATCAAGATTTTCGTAGAAGGTCTTTTACTGCAAAGTATATAGCTAAGATAACACCTATAAATGAAAGAATAACAGTAAAGATCGGAGCTGTATTAAAAACCTGATCAAGTTTTTTACCTCCAAATACTCCGGCCCCAATAATGAAAACCATTTCAAAAGCAAGTCCGGAATACTTGGCAAAAGTATTTATATTATTTTTTAACTTCTGATGTTGCTTTTGTTGTTGCTTGTTGTTGGTCATTGCTTTCTGTCATTGAACAACTTCCAGTAAATTTGGCACCTGGCTCAATTGCTAATCTTTTTGCAACAATGTCTCCCTCAATTATGGATGTACTTTTAAGAGTTAAAAGGTCGGTAACAGTAATTTTACCTTCAATTTTACCTTCTACATCGGCATTTTTACAAATAATTTCGCCCTTTATCAATCCGGTCCCTCCAACAATAAGACGGCCTTTAGTAGCTGCATTTCCAATCAAACTTCCATCAAATCGAATATCTCCATTTGATTCTAAATCACCTTTAATAGTAGTTCCAGCCAAAATCATATTTGGATGAGAACTTTCTGTTTCGTATTGCTTCGCCATTGTGCTGTATTAGTTATAGTTTTGTGGTAAAGATAGAAAATATGTTATTCTATACTTTTGAAATCAACGTAAAAATTTTTGCTTTATTATCTCAAAAGTAATTTTTATTCTGCATCGTATGCCCACTTTAGGTAAATGCTACCAAAAGTAAACCCAGCACCAAATGCTGTAAGAATAATATTATCACCTTTTTTTAGTTTTTTCTCAAAGTCCCACATACATAATGGAATGGTTGCAGCAGTGGTATTACCATATCTTTCGATATTAACCAAAACTTGCTCGCTTCCTATTCCCATCCTTCTTCCAACTGCTTCAATAATCCTTCTATTTGCCTGATGAGGAATCAAAAAAGCCAATTCTTCTGGTTTTACACCATTTCTTTCCATTATCTCAACTGAAAGATCAGACATCTTTGAAACTGCAGCTTTGAATACAATCTGTCCCTCTTGATATACAAAGTGCTCCATATTATCAATGGTTTCATGCGATGAAGGTCTTAATGATCCTCCAGCTTTCATATGCAGGTTTGGAATACCAGTACCATCGTATCCCAGCATTCTGTCAATCACACCAAGGCCTTCAGTATTAGGCTCTAGCAAAACAGCACCTGCTCCATCACCAAACAGTGGGCAAGTAGCACGATCTGTGTAGTCTACAACAGATGACATTTTTTCTGCTCCAACCAGAAGTACCTTCTTATAGGCACCTGATTCAATCATTCGTGAAGCTATCTCAAGACCATAAATAAAACCTGAACATGCTGCGTTAATGTCATAACAAAAAGCGTTTTTTAATCCAAGTTTATGCCCTATAATAGTCGCTGCAGATGGGAACGGCATGTCGGCAGTAATTGTCGGCACTATGAGAAGCTCAATGTCGTCAGGATTGGTGTTAGTCTTTTCTAGTAGTTCACTAATTGCTCTAACTGCAAGATCCGAGGTGGCTTTGCCTTCTTCTTTAAGGATACGTCGCTCTTTGATCCCAATTCTTTGCATTATCCACTCGTCGGATGTGTCAACCATTTGGCTAAGTTCGAGATTATCCAGAATATAGTCAGGTACATAGCCTCCTACACCTGTAATTGCCGCTCTGATTTTACTCATTATCAAATGCTTGTTTAATTTTGTCAGTTAATTTTACCTCAACAACACTGGCTGTATGCAGAATCATGTTTTTTATGGCTTTTTTATCAGATATACCATGAGCAATGATTGCTGGTGCGTTTATCCCAAGAACAGGAGTGCCACCGTAGTTTGTAAAATCGAACTTATCGAAGAATGGGTCCTGAATACTTCGTTCTCTAATTAGTTTATAGAATCCCTCTACACTCTTTAATATTGTGTTGCCTACAAAACCATCACAAACAATAACATCAACATCATTACTGAAAAGTTCATTCCCTTCAACATTTCCAATGAAGTTAAAGTCTTTAGTATCCTTCATTGCCTGATGTGTTGCTTTGGTTAAAAGGTTGCCCTTTTCTTCTTCGGCACCAATATTAAATAAGGCTACTTTAGGTTTTTCTATATTATATACAAATTCAGCATAGAGCGAACCCAACACCCCATACTGATATAATACATCAGGTTTGCTGTCAGGATTAATACCAGCATCAAGCACTAAAGTAGGTTTATCAGAATCTTTCGGAATAGGTGCAGCAATACAGGGACGAATAACTCCAGGTATTGATTTTACGATGTGCATTGCTCCAACAAGCATTGCTCCTGTATTCCCGGCGCTTCCAAAACCATCAATTTTGCCTGCCCCTAAATACCTAAACCCCAACACAATGCTTGCGTTAGGTTTTTCTTTAAATGCTTTGGCTGGATATTCATCCATACCAATAAAGTCAGTAGTATGAACTATTTCAAAGACTGATGAATCGAAACCAGATTCATTGCAGATTTCTTCAATCTTATTTCTATCTCCAAAAAGTACAAGTGTTGCTTTGTCCTTTAGTTCTTCGTGAGCCATTATAGCTCCACGAACAGTTGCATCCGGGGCGTAATCGCCGCCAAAAATATCAACACCTATTCTCATTCCTTAAATAATTAAGGTAATTATTAAGCCGATTCTTTTGCGATAGCCAGTTTTCCTTTGTAATGACCACATTCAGAACAAACGCGGTGATATTGAATTGTAGCACCACAATTTTGACAGCTTGCCATTGTTGGAGCAGTTGCTTTGTAATGTGTCCTTCTTTTGTCTCTCCTTTGCTTCGAAATTTTTCTTTTAGGATGTGCCATTTTTATTAGTTTTTATTTCTTTCGTTCAATAAATCTTTAAGTTTTGACCATCTTGGGTCAATGTCTTCATTGTTTCCTTGAGTTTCTTGTGAAGAATGTGCATTTAATATTGATATCATCTTGGTGTCACAAGTTGGCTCTCCGTTTTCATTATCCGGATGAACCTTCTGGATTGGTATACTGAGTCCAATGCTGTCGAAGAAATATTGGTGTAAATCTAACAAATCTTCACTGGGGTGCACAAATATTACATTAATATCAGGTTCTTCCAATTCTTCTTTAAATTTTACATAAAGCTGGTCATGGAAATCAACCTGAAAACTAAATTCTTCTAAACACCTATCACATTGCAACGATATCGCACCATTCATGGTTACATCAAGTACTAAGAAATTTGCCTTTTTATTTACAACTATCTTAGAATTGATTTCGCCATTTTCAATATTCAATGCCGAGTTTTCTTCAAAGAACGCTTTACCTATCTGGAAGTCAAAATTATGTTCTCCCTCATTTAGCCCTCTGAAAGGGATAATATACTGATTTCCAACTTTCAACTTCCTTCTGGTTTAAGTCGTGCAAAAGTAGAAATATTTATTAGAATAAAAAAGAAAAATAATTATTTGAAGTAATGCAAGGTTTAAGCGCCCTCTACTCCATAGATTCAGGCGTTTTAGAAAAGTGTTTGTCGATAGTATCAATTAGGGTATCTATAAAATAATCATCTTTAACAACGTACTTTTGAGCTCCATACTTCATGAATTCCGCAATTGTATCTTCACTTTTTTCTCTGCTCAAAATTACAACCGGAATGTCTTTCCCTTTTTCCCTAATCTGTTTTAATGTATCAAGACCTGAAAGAGAATTTTCTTCATGAGTTCCCATATAGTAATCAAGTACAATGAGTTGGGGGTTTAAATCAATGTTTTTAATGCATTCTTCACCAGAGAAAAATGATTTAACTTCAAAACCTTCACGGCATTTAAAAGTATATTCCATAAGATTGAGCATCATCTTATCGTCGTCAACAAAAAAAATTAATCTTTTCATTATTGATTAAAAAAGATTTAAGTGAAGGTTATATTATAAATACGATTTTTAAAACATAAAAGGTTACAATATAAACCTAAAGTTTTAAATTTCCGTAAAAATTAAAAAATGAATCGAGAAATAAAAGTTGATACCTCTTTTTCTGACGGATATATAGGTTTTTAAGATGAACTTTATATAAAAATTGATAAACAACATTTTTAGAAAGATACCTTCTTTTCTCTCTCAGCACTGAGTGCAAATTGTTTTATTTAGTAGAAAGATCTAATTTAGATAAAGGGATAATCATTTTTTACACAAATTATTTCAAATAGAAACTGTTCAGGTATTTGATTTTATTATATATTTAGAATTCAAGATAATTTTAAATCCTTTTTTAGTTTAAAGTGATACATTTGTACATAAATTAAATTTATTATTGATTATGGCTGAGCTTGCCGGAATTATAATACAGGTAATTGGTCCTGTAGTTGATATTAGCTTTGAACAAAGTGGTGCTGAATTACCCAACATTCATGATGCTCTGGAAATAGACAGAGGTGATAAAACAAAGCTTATTGTTGAATGTCAGCAACACATTGGAGAAAATACAATCCGAACCATCGCAATGGAATCAACTGATGGTTTGCAACGTGGCATGAAGGCGGTTCAAATGGGAAGCCCGATAAGAATGCCTGTTGGAGATCAAATTAAGGGCCGTGTATTAAATGTTACCGGTGATGCCATTGACGGACTGGAAGAACTTGATAAAACGGGCGGATATAGTATTCATGCTAATCCACCTGCTTTTAAAGACCTTTCAACCCAAACTGAGGTATTATATACAGGTATAAAAGTAATAGACCTTATTGAACCCTATGCCAAAGGTGGTAAAATTGGGCTTTTTGGCGGTGCAGGTGTTGGTAAAACAGTTGTTATTCAGGAATTAATTAACAATATAGCAAAGGCATATTCTGGACTATCAGTATTTGCTGGTGTTGGTGAGCGTACACGTGAGGGAAATGATTTATTACGTGAAATGATTGAGGCTGGTCTTGTTAAATACGGCGATGAATTTAAAAAAAGTATGGAAGAAGGTGGATGGGATTTATCGAAAGTTGATAAAAAAGCCATGAAAGATTCTCAGCTGACTATGGTATTCGGCCAAATGAATGAACCTCCTGGAGCCAGAGCTAATGTGGCTCTTTCAGGATTATCTGTGGCAGAATCTTTCCGTGATGGTGATGGTTCATCAAGTGGAGGGCGCGATATTTTATTCTTTGTAGATAACATTTTCCGTTTTACCCAAGCTGGTTCTGAAGTATCTGCACTTCTTGGTCGTATGCCTTCAGCTGTTGGCTATCAACCTACACTTGCTACGGAAATGGGTTTGATGCAGGAACGAATCTCTTCGACAACAGGTGGTTCTATTACCTCGGTACAAGCAATTTATGTTCCTGCTGATGATTTAACTGACCCAGCTCCTGCTACAACATTTTCCCACCTTGATGCAACAACTGTATTAAACAGAAAAATAGCAGCACTCGGTATCTATCCTGCTGTTGATCCTCTTGATTCAACATCAAGAATATTAACTCCAGAAATAGTAGGGAAAGAGCACTACGAAACAGCACAAAGAGTTATTGAAATTCTGCAACGATACAATGAATTGCAAGATATTATTGCCATTCTTGGTATGGATGAATTGTCTGAGCAAGATAAGCTAGTAGTTCATAGAGCACGTCGTGTACAGCGCTTCTTATCGCAACCATTCCATGTAGCCGAACAATTTACCGGAATGCCTGGGAAATTAGTTGCAATTGAAGATACTATTAAAGGATTCAATATGATTCTTGATGGTGAAGTTGATAAATACTCAGAAGCTGCTTTTAGTTTTGTTGGAACAATTGAAGAAGCAATAGAGAAAGGGGAGAAACTTCTTGCCGAAACGAAATAAAAGATTTATAAAATCTACTCTAACAATTGCATAGAGCAGATTTAACTTGATTTAGAATTAATTAAACACCCGGACTATCTTGTTAAGAATGCAAGTTCAAAACTATTGTTGGTTTTTCTGGGTGATATGAGTTGTTAACCTCTTTAGCTTTAGCAAAAATAATTTTGATACTTAGGCACATGAAACTTGAAATAATTACACCAGACAAAAAGCTTTTTAAAGGTGACATAAAGTCAATAAAAGTGCCTGGAAAAAAGGGCTCCTTTATGGTATTGAAAAACCATGCTCCTATTATTTCTACTTTAAATAAGGGTAAGATTGAATATACTACCAAAGATTATAAGGAAGAATCGGTGTCAATTAGCGGAGGGGTTATAGAGGTTAAGAATAATGAAGTTATTGTGTTGGCAGAAACTTTATAGTAAGAAATAATTATGAGGGCTATTTTATTATTTGCATTACTTTCCACTTTTAGCCTACCAAACTTTTCTCAGGAAAAAATCACCTTCTACTCATCAGATAGTCTGAAGCTAACAGCCGATCTTTATCTTACTGAATACCAAAACCCATTTATTATTTTATTTCACCAATTAGAATCAAGTCGTGGTGAATATACCTCTATTGCTCCTAAGCTTATGAAGCTTGGTTACAATTGTCTGGCAGTAGATTTAAGGTCTGGAAATAAAATAAATTATGTTCAGAATGAGTCGGCGCTGCGAGCAAGGAAAGAAAAACGAAACATCAAAAATATTGAAGCTTTAAAAGATATTGAGGCTGCTATTAATTATATTAAGAGGTTTAACCAGGAACCTGTTATTCTATTTGGTAGCTCTTATTCTGCATCACTCTCCCTCATTGCTGCTAAACAATTAGAAAACATTGAAGCTGTTGTTGCCTTTAGTCCCGGAGAATATTTCAGGCCGGAATTTGTTGTTAAAAAAGAAATCAAGGGTCTGGACATTCCAGTTTTCGTATGCTCTACTGAATTAGAATATAAATACTCTAAAGAGCTTATGGCTGATATTGATAATCCTCTGAAAATTGTTTTTAAGCCTGCAAATAGCCGAGGCATCCATGGTGCTAAAGCTCTTTGGGACGAAAGTGAAGGCAGTAAAGAGTGTTGGTTTCAGCTTGCATTCTTCTTTGGTAAATTAAAAGAGTTATAATAGACGCTAAATATTGGACAAAAGGCATAAGAAAAGTTATTTACTTGTGCCCTTAATTATATACATTTGTCGCCATATAAATTGTTCTAATTTTCCTGTTAAATTGAAAATAAAGTAGTATGAAGATTGAGGTTTCGAACGGTGAAATAATTGATAAGCTTACCATTATTGAAATAAAGCTTGAGAGAATTGAGGATGAAACAAAGCTTGTGAATCTGCGCAAAGAATATGAAGTTCTAAACACAGCTGCCAGTCAAATAATTTCAAAAAATGACGAACTTTATAAGGCTCTTTACGATATCAATTGTAAACTTTGGGATATTGAAGATAATATAAGGGATCTTGAAAGAAATAAAGATTTTGACAAAAAATTTATTGAAACAGCACGGGCAGTATATTTTACAAACGATGAACGTTCTGATGTAAAGAAAAAAATAAATTTAAAAACAGGTTCTAACCTCATTGAAGAAAAATCATACGAAAAGTATTAGCAGACCAATGCATATATTGGTAATCAGACTTTCGGCCATGGGAGATGTTGCCCTAACTCTTCCAGCTCTTAGGGGAGCTCTCAACAGTAATCCGAACCTAAGAATTACAATATTAACCCGAGGCTTTTTTGCTCCGTTTTTTGCAAATATTGATAGATTAGAAGTATTTGCCCCCGATCTTAAAGATAAACATAAAGGAATTAGAGGCCTTTCAAACCTCTTCAAGGAATTAAAGAAATCCAATTTCGACCTTGTTTTTGATCTCCACTCTGTAATTCGGTCCAAATACCTTTCCGGACGATTTAAGCTTTCAGGCACAAAAGTATATTCAATAAAAAAGGATCGTCGTGAAAAAAAGGCGTATTTAAAAAGTAAGGCTGAACCTAATCTAAAACATTCAATTGAAAGATATACTGCCGTTTTTAAGGAGGCTGGCCTTAAGCTTTCTGCTGCAACAGGGGCTCTATTTGAGATAAATAAAGGCGGAAATGATAATATAGAAAAGTTTATTGTTGAAAAGAAACTGCAGAACAAGAAATTGATTGGTATTGCTCCTTTTGCAAAGCATAATTTAAAGATGTGGCCCACCCAAAAAGTCAAAGAGTTAATTGCAAAACTAGAAGAGCATTGCGATATAAAAATCCTTCTGTTTGGCGGTGGTAAAGAAGAGCTTGAAAAGCTCTCTGATCTTGCATTAAAACATAAAAATTGCCTCATCTCAAATATTGGCTTTTCAAATGAGTTAGCTCTTATTAAAAGGCTTTCTGTTATGGTTTCGATGGATTCATCGAACATGCATCTTGCTGCCCTGTCAGGAATTCCTGTGATTTCAATATGGGGTGCAACCCACCCAGGAATAGGTTTTTCGGCCTGGGACCAACCGAAAGAAAATTCAATTCAAATACCAAAAAGCAAATTACAGTGCCGTCCATGCACTATTTATGGCAAAGGAGAGTGTAAACGCGGCGACTTTGCTTGTATGGAGTGGATTGAGAATTCTGAGGTATACAATGCCATTCTTAAGGTTTTATCTCACAATAAACAATCTTAGTATTTACATTTCTTTTAATTATTGTTGTACCCTATATTTTAATACATCTATTATGAATTAGAATTGAGAGTTAACAATTTTTAATACATATAATAATTAATTTCTCTAACTTACATTGTAATAAATCAACCCATATTACTATGAGAACAACAACAAACATTGTTATAAGCTTGGTCATATTATTCGTCTTTTCTCTAACTACATTTGCAGGCGACAAAGACCGTGGTATTCGTGCAGGATATGTGTCTGGTCAGATAAAAGTCGATGGGGAAAAACTTTTTGACAATAACCTTAGTAGCTTCTATTTAGGAGTATACAAAGACAAAAGAATTGTTCCTGCTTTGAGAATAGGTGCTGGACTAGAATATCTTAATACTGGGTCGCAAGATAGCGACAATAAATACCAGTTAGGTTATATTGGAATTCCTTTAAAAATTCAGATAAAAGCTGGTCCTGTTTTTGTAAATACTGGTGTAAGTCCAAGTTTTAAAATCAGTGATAAAATGACACTACTTGGTCAAGATATTGATACTCCAGACGATCTTAAAGCTAATGTTTTCGATTTACCTCTTTTTATTGGTGGGGGTTTTGAAATATTAATGATTTCTATTGAGGCTAGATATTATATGGGTTTAACTGAAATTCAGGAAAAAACCAAAAATCAATATTTACAAATTGGACTTGCTGTAAGTTTCTAAAAATATTTAAATAATTATTCAAAGCTGTATTAGTTTATTACTGATGCAGCTTTGTTAGTTATATACTTTCCTATAAAATCCAACTCTTGTTTATCAGCGCTATTTCACTTACTTTTGCCCTCCTTAATCTTTAACAATTAATTAGCAAAAAATAATGGCTAACGAAGACGTTTTCAAAAAAATAATTGCCCATTGTAAAGAATATGGGTTCATTTTTCAATCAAGTGAAATTTATGACGGTTTAAGCGCTGTATACGATTATGGACAAAATGGCGCAGAACTTAAAAACAATATAAAAAAATATTGGTGGGATTCAATGACCAAACTCCACGAAAACATTGTTGGGATTGATGCTGCTATATTTATGCATCCCCGCACATGGGAAGCTTCTGGTCATGTTGGTGCTTTCAACGACCCTTTAATTGATAATAAAGACTCTAAAAAACGCTATCGCGCCGATGTACTTATCGAAGAATACCTCGAGAAGCTTGAAGACAAAATGCAAAAAGAGGTTGATAAAGCTGCAAAGCGCTTCGGAGATGCATTCGATGAAAAACAATTCCGTGAAACAAACCAACGTGTATTAGCTAATCAGAAGAAATACGATGAAACACATGGCCGATTTGTAAAAGCTCTTGAAAAAAATGACCTTGACGAAATAAAGCAAGTTATTATTGATGCCGAAATTAATTGCCCTATTTCAGGCTCAAAGAACTGGACAGATGTTCGTCAGTTTAACCTGATGTTTAGCACGCAAATGGGTTCTGTGAGCGAAGATGCAAATACAATATATCTTCGACCGGAAACTGCCCAGGGTATTTTTGTAAACTACCTGAATGTTCAGAAAACCGGTAGAATGAAAATTCCTTTTGGAATAGCCCAAATTGGAAAAGCCTTCCGTAACGAAATAGTTGCCCGTCAGTTTATATTCCGTATGCGCGAGTTTGAGCAAATGGAAATGCAATTCTTTGTTCGCCCTGGAACCGAAATGGAATGGTACGAACACTGGAAAAATATGAGATTAAAATGGCATAAAGCCCTAGATATGGGTGAAGATAACTATCGCTTTCATGACCATGATAAGTTAGCTTTTTATGCAAATGCTGCTGCCGACATTGAATTTAATTACCCAATGGGTTTTAGAGAAGTTGAAGGTATTCATTCCAGAACAAACCATGACCTTGGAAGCCACGAGAAATTCTCAGGTAAAAACATAAAATATTTCGATTCAGAGATAAATGAAAACTATGTACCGTATGTTGTTGAGACCTCAATAGGACTTGATAGGATGTTCCTTTCAATTGTTTCAAATGCTTACACCGAAGAAACTGTTGAAAGCACAGGTGAACAGCGTATAGTAATGAAAATACCTCCTGCTCTGGCTCCTGTTAAACTGGCTGTTCTACCATTAACTAAAAGAGACGGTCTTCCTGAAAAAGCAAGAGCTATAATGGATACACTAAAACTTGACTTTAATTGCCAATATGAAGAAAAAGACTCAATTGGTAAACGATACCGAAGACAAGATGCAATTGGTACTCCCTTCTGTATAACAATTGACCACCAAACATTAGAAGACGATACTGTAACCATACGCCATCGTGATACCATGGAACAAGAAAGAGTTGCCATTAATAAGCTTGAAGGTATTATGGAAGAGAAGGTGAGCATGAAGAAACTATTTAAGAAGTTGATATAATTGAATATTCCAATCAATTATGATGAACACCCCGGAGAAAGATAGAAAAAGGGTTTTGGTAATAGCTTATTACTGGCCTCCAGGAGGAGGAGGTGGTGTTCAGCGTTGGTTGAAATTTGTAAAATATCTTCCAGATTATGGGGTTGACCCAGTGGTTGCGGTACCTGATAATCCGGAATATCCAATACTAGACAATTCATTACTATCCGATGTTTCTGAAGATTTGGAAGTTATAAAAATTCCAATCTGGGAACCATACAAACTTTTCAAACTTTTTACTGGAAAAAAGAAGGAGAAAGAAGTCAACAGTGGACTATTATCTAAGAGTAAGAAAAAAAGCCTCACAGAAAAAATATCTATATGGATTCGAGGGAATATACTCATACCAGACCCCAGGGTTTTTTGGGTTCGCCCGGCAAGAAAAATGTTGTTAAAATATTTGAAGGATTCGGATATTGACACAATTATTACAACCGGGCCACCACATAGTGTGCATCTAATTGGGCTCGGATTAAAAAGAAAACTTAACATTAAATGGCTGGCCGATTTTCGTGATCCCTGGTCTGAAATAGATTACCTTGAAGAATTCAAGCTTGGGTATTTAGCAAAACGATTACAAAAAAAATTAGAAAGAAATGTGCTAACTGAGGCCGATAAAATAATATCTGTCAGCAAGAATTGGGCAAATGATTATAAAAGATTAGGTGCAAAAAATGTTTCTGTAATTACAAATGGTTATGACCATGAAGATTTCAGTGAGTTTAACTATAATAGAAACCTTAAGGAGTTTACACTTCTGTATTCAGGCATTATGCATGACTATAGGAATCCTGAGTACCTATGGAACGCCTTAGAAGAATTATGCAAAACTAGCGAATCCTTTTCTGGATTATTTCGCCTTAAGCTATTTGGAACTATTGATTCAAGTATAACAGACTATATTAAGGCTCTCCCATTTTTAAGTAAACGATTTCATTATGGCGGTTACATTCCGCATGACCAATTGCTAAAAGAATATGAAAAGGCATCTATGTTACTTCTTCTCCAAAATGACACAAAAAATGCTTTAGGGCATATACCTGGGAAAGTTTTTGAGTATATGGCTACTGGCAAATTAATTCTTGGAATAGGAAGCCCTAAAGGAGATGTTTCTAAAATAATTGAAGAATTGCAGATAGGAGTAATGATTCATAAAACCGAGGTAAAAGATACAGTTGGAAAAGTTATTCTTGATTATTTTGAATCGCAACAAGTATATAAAGAAAGTCTTGAGAAGATCAAAAAAATAAAAGCTTACTCTCGATTTGAGCTAACAAAAAAGCTTGTAGATAATATTTAAAAATTATTTCGGTTCAACCAATAAAGCTTGACATGCCTGAAAAAAAGAAAGTGCTTTTATTTACAGACGAATTTCCTTTTGGTGCGGGAGAAACATTTCTTGAAGCTGAAATGAAAGAATGGAATAAAGTCGATAATGTTGATTTAATAATTATACCCGTATTAGGGAAAAATCAAAATGTAAGATTTATTCCTGAAACGAGTATAATTGATACCAAACTACGAGAAATCCTTTATTTTTATCAGAAAAATGTATTTGTTATATTCCCTATAGTCTTTTTTAATCCCTTCTTCTGGAAAGAAATTATTCGTTTTCCTCAGGTATTTTTAAACATGAAAAAGTTTCGAAAGCTAATTGCTTTATCAGTTTTTTCATTTATCATCGATAAATACCTGAGAAAGAACTATTCTGAAATATTAAATAAGGAAAGTACTGTTTTTTATTCCTATTGGTTTTATTATGCAGCCAATGCCGGTGCTTTATTGAAAAGAAAAGGGTATAAATTTAAATTGATTACCCGGGCTCATGGGACAGATATTTTTCAAAACAGGAAAGATACAGGTCTTTATATTCCATTCAGGCGATTTCCAATTTGGAAGTATATCGATAAAATTTTCACCGTTTCAAATAAAGGAGCTGATTATCTTAAATCAAACCAAAAAATCCCATCTTCTAAAATTGAGGTTTCTTATCTTGGAATAGATATCCCGAATAGTATTTGTAAAGCGTCACCGAGGAATTCGAATTCTATTCATTTAGTTTCTTGCAGTAATCTAGTATCAGTAAAGAGAGTTCATTTGTTAATTAAAGCAATCTCAATTTATCATAATAACAACCCAGAAAAGTTTATTAAATGGGTACATATTGGCGATGGCCCTTTAAAGCCTAAAACAGAACAATTGGCAACTCAATATTTAAGTAATACTAAAATAGAGTATGCTTTCAAAGGGCAATTAACAAATAAGGAAGTATATAACTATTATAAAAATAATACTATTGATTGCTTTGTAACAACTAGTGAAAATGAAGGATTACCTGTTTCTATAATGGAAGCATTATGTTTTGGAATACCTGTATTAGCAACCTCCGTAGGAGGGATACCAGAAGCTGTTGATAATAATGTTGGCGAGTTAATTCCTAAAGATTTTTCTCAGGAAGAGTTTACTAGGGCTTTAGATAGAATGCTGGAATTTAAAAATATATCTATAAGAAATTCCATTGCCAATTTTGCCCGAGATAAATTTGATGCAGAAAAGAATTTTAAGCTTTTTATAAAGCTGCTTCTAAATCACTAATGCAAAAGCTAGCAGTCGAAGAAAAGTTACAAAAACTTTTTGCTTATTCTTTCTTTTATTCTATCTGCAATAATATGATGCTCATTCGTAATTGTAGAATAATTAAATAACTCCTCAGGCAAAGGATGTATGCATGACTTCAGAAATCTATGCAATTTCAGAAACCTAGCTCCTTTAGAGAATAAATCTCTTTTTGATAACGGAGCTTGAATGTCTGAATATATTTTAAACATATCTGTTATACCAGCAAACCTGTCTCTTTTTGTGTTCCCTGTGTTAAATCCAAAATCAATAAATATAACAGGAGTACCAAGAGCTACGCATGGCAGTGCACAATGAATTAATGAAGTTATTACAAGTTTTGCCTTTCCATATCTTTCTAATAACTCTTTAACATTATTCATTCTAGTTTCAATACTATTATTTGGTATTTGGTTTGAAAAATGGGAAATAAATTCCACACTATCCCGGAATTTTTTGGGAATTAATCGCTTTCGAACAACATTCCTGTAATCTTTTGCATAGTTTAATCTCATAAGATCAACAACAAGTATTTCATTGCTTTTATCTCCATTATATTTTGGTAAGGTAAGCGTTAAACAGCCTGAATAAAATGCATCAATCCCTTTATCATGCAATAGTTTAGTTGTGTGAAAATCTCTGCATCCAATTGGTTCATGTTTTTTAAAATATTCTATGCCTGAATTACCTGTCATTTGCTCAACACAACCCTTTTGGTGGCTCGAAATATGTATTGAATCAAAATGAGCATGAACAGAGCTAGATGGAGGCCAATGACTTGCATCATGCATAAACCAACCATTACACAACAGTTTTACTTTTTCTGATATTTCATCTAGTCTTTCCCTGTCATAAAAGCCTGGGTTCTTAAGTAATCTGCTTGCTGCAAATGTTTGAATATCGTCTCCAATATTCGTTGAGTTCTTGTAATAAACTACACCCTGTTTCATGATTTTCTCGTTTCAAAATATTCTACTTAGAGTCCGTCTATAAAGTTGAACTTTCTAGTCCAGACTCTTACTTTATGGACAATCTCTACTTAGAACCCAATCCTTTTTCGTATTAAATGAGCTTTATGATGGAGTTTCTTTTCCCACCGTTTAAATGTTTTATTATCACTTGCATGATAGGTTCGATAATTTGCATGAAATGTTCCAATTGGCTTTCTGAAAGCCTGATTATAATCCTGATTTAATATATTCGTTATAAAAGTAATAACCTCTTTCTTTATGGTACTTACTAATTCCACTTGTTCGGGCGTTCTCCATTCTTCAGAGAGCATTTTACAATATCGAACATCATCTTCATCCAATTCTTTTACAAATTCAACAACCTCAGTAAAGCTATTAAAGGCATGACAATTGATAAAGGATTTGGGGTTGTAGTATTTAGTAATATTAGGATCTCCCCAATAAATAGGAATAGTATTTGCATTCATCGAAGAAATAATTTTCTCCGTATTGCATTCGTTAGCCAATAAATTTTCGAATGAAATTGAAAATTTATATGCAGATTTTTCCTTGACAGATTCACCAAACCAGTCTCCCTTAAATCCTTCACTTATTACTCTGTCAACATTCCGTAAGTGTTTGCCAAGAGAATCTACTTTTTTATATTTTGATAGTTGATGAAAGAAAGTATCTCTATTTGGATGCGCTTTGGGGTTTGAATAAATAAAGTTGCAAAACTTTCTGTTTAAACTTTTTGCTAAGTCTACCGATTTAGGGTATTTTAATTGATGGCCAAAAGGATTGACACCTAATAACTCGTACTGAAACCTACAGTATCTATCCTCAAATGTCAGATTATTTGTTCCGATTGAATAATCAAATAGATTAAAGTCTGGAACCATACTTTCTATTCCAATTAAAATAAGCACCTTATCTTTATATCTATCACATAACTTATACATTTCGTAGAGGTGATTCGGATATAGAAAAATATAATCCGCTTCATCAGCGTTATTTTCCAGGGATACTTGAATAGCGTTATCATGCAGAAATTGAATAAACAGATCAGCTCTGCCGCTTAGTATATATGGTGAATTAGGCAATGCTATTTTAGCTGCATTCATTTGAATTCCAAAGTTTATTAATAAAGTATTCGTACTCGAGCATTTTATCAAGTGATCTGCAATTTTTAAAACCTCGCTCCAATGCCACGATATGATAAGAATTTGATGTTGCAGTGCCAATAAATATAGATGCTTTCGAAAGAATATGTAAGTTAAAAAACATTTTTTCTACTTTTTCTTTTCTTTCGGTTTTAGACATTTTATTGAAAGCATAATTGATATAACCTCTTTCATCTTCCGTAGTGAAAGAAAAAATATTCCAATACGATTTCATTTTCTCCCGCAATTCATAAATTAATTCGATATCGTCTGTGGCAACAAATAAATTAGTTGTAATATTACTATGCTTTTCAATTTCAAATATATAATCAGTAGTATAAATTGGTTGGGTCTCTATTATTTTGTCTCCTCTTCTACCAAAAAGAGCAATGTAGGGTTTATCATTAAACGGGAAGCTTTGCCACATTTCATTATACCTATTTATCATATACTTATTTGGAGAGCAAACAGTAAGAAATGTCTTCATAAATTCAACTCTTCTAATAAGTTTTGAGTATTTTTCTGAACGAAGCATAGACCAAATATCACTTCCTAATAAGTAATTTTTTATTGTAAAAGGGTTTCGATAAGTATACGATCTCGAAAAATGCAGCTCCCTCTTCATCCTATTCCTTAATCGGAATTCTTCAATCGAAATATCCTCAAGATAATCCTCTGATACATCGAAAAAATCTTTCCATCCTTTATCAATGCATTGATTCCACTGGTTTGAAACTAAAATAAATGGGATATTAAACTTTTCGCAAAATATTTTTGCCCATATCATATATAATACCTCTGAACCATATCCTGAATCTCCCAAAATATAGTATAATGGCTGATTATTTTGTCTTCTTTGTAATACTTTTTTAATCTCTATCCTTAAAAAGTATGAATAATACCTACTTCTAATCCATTTTAATATTTTAATTATTTGCTCCACTGCTCCTTATATTTATTTCAATTTAGCTCTAATTAATGCTTTTCTAAAATACGGAGGTTTGATTTTTGGATCATCATGAAAAATCATATATCCATTGGAGAATGAAACATCAAATCTATGATTCAATAAAATTTCTTTAATTACCTTCTCATCATCGTGCCTATGATAGGTACAAACCGCTATTTTGGAGATGCATTTTTTCGACAATAGATTATCAGCACCTTTAAGCACATCTCGTTCTGCACCTTCAACATCAATTTTTAAAAAGTCAATATTCTTTATTCCATTTTCTTTAGTAAATGAATCAATAGTAATGGAGTTATTATTATCAATATCGCAAACAAACTTTGGTGTTATAATAACTTTCCCTTTCCAAGGAGAAAATGTTTTATTTAATGCTGCAATCCATTCTGGGTTATACTCAAAAATATAAGCCTGGCTAATTTGTTCAATATGTTTTAATAACCATAAACCTTCACAAGTTCCTACATCAAAAACAATATCACCGGCTTCAATCTGAAAATTTTGTCCTTTATAACAATGAGGCGATAATTCATCCTGCTCCATTATCATATCGCTGTATAATTTTTTCACCTTCTTTTTACTAAGTCCCTGTTTAAAGTATAGACGATATTTATCATCTATAAGAACATAATTCATATTACATTCTGAATCCAATACAACTTCGGGACTATTTTTTATAGAATAATTCTCTCGAAAAGGATATGGGTATACATGAAGAGAATTCTTTTTTAAATAATTTATTACCGCTAATTTATCTTTACTTATGCTTTCTCCTTTATAATATTTTAAGATAGCTCTTTTAAGAATAAATTTCCAATATCTCCTCCGAATCCACATCGGTGTAATTTTCCTAATAAAATCTTTTATCATACTTTAATATTTCTAAATAAGTATATTTATGACCCATTCTAAGGCCTTTCTAATCTTTACAGGCATATTTATTTTATTCAGAAGCTGAATATCATCTTTCTCGAAAAGATTAAAATACCTTGATAGAAGTAGTGTTGCAACAAATACTAATATGGTAATTAATATCTTAAATACAAGAATTAGACTTGTTAAGTTAATTATCAAAACAATAAAAGTAACGAAACAGAAATAAAATGGGAGCAATCTTTTGACCTTCATCTTTTTGCTAATAAGCCAGAACCATATCAATGGAACTATTAGAGCGGAAAAAGCACTAACCCAAGCAACTCCTTCTACGCCAAAAGGTTTTACTACCAGCAAATCACCCAATAAATTAATTCCACCACCAATTAACCCTAAAAGCACCATTTTTCTTTGCATATTAAATGCTAGATAAAATCCAGATGTTAAGGCATGAATAACAGTGCCAATTAAAGATGCTATTAATATTTTTAAAGTTGTTGTTGAAGCATCATACTCACTCCCAAAAACAATAGAAATAAATAGATCAACAAAAATGAGAACAACAGAAATAAGTATAAATAGAATAAACACTCCCTGAGGAACAATTCGCTTCAAATACATCTGTAACTTATCCTTCTGACCAAGAGCATTCATTCCAATTATAATTGGCGTAATAATTACTGATAATGAAGAATTTATCAGTATTTGTAGTGTTAGATATGTCTTGTAGGCAGCCTGGTATATTGAAACTGATTCAATATTTAAAAACCCCTTGATAGTATATATATCAACATAGTTTATTAGATAATTAGTCCAAGCTCCCACAAAGAAAGGTAAAGCAAAAATTATCATTTTAAAACTTTGCTTTTTATCTATAGAAATTGGAAATATATATTTCCTCCTAATAAAAAAGAGTCCAACAATAGCTACAATAGCATCTGATAATATAATAACAACGATTATTGCTTGAACCGAAAAGTTAAAAGCGCTTGATGATAAAAGCAAAATACCCGAAAGCATTAATACTTTTAAGAGCAATCGGTTAAGAAAGGATTGTACTTTAAGCATTCGTACAACCTTTAACGTTTCTAAAACGAGCACTTTGAATATCTGAGTAACAACACCGGCAAAAATCACTAAAAAAGAACCTTTGAAATTAATTCCGAGAAAATCGAATAGCACCTCTTTCAATGAAAAGATTAGAAGCATTGTAGGAACCACCATGATTGCTGTTACCATTAAATAACTACTGAATGTTTTTCGTAGGTGCCCTTCCATTATAAACTCTTCTTTACCAAGTTTTATAATAGCTGTTGTTAACCAATTAAATCCAAATAAGAAACAAAATGAAATTGCACTATAAAGCAATGTAATCTTTCCATAATTTTCAACACCTAAAGTTCTTGCTTGTATTGATTCAGATAGGATCATTAAAGGCACAGCTATAAGTGAAGCCCCACTGATTGTAACAAAATCCCAAAACGTCTTTTTAACTTCTCTCATTAAAAACCTGTTTTCTGGTATTTATAGCTGCGTTAAAAAGAAAACTCTTATCTCTTTTGACTAACATATTCAATAGTATTATTCTCTATATGGATATTAATTATAGCTCAAAATTAGCATAAATTACATATTCTGCTTTCTTTAAAGTTATAATATGGACATCAGCTTAAAGAATAAGCCTTCTTCCAAAATTATTAAATACTCTAGTCAAATAAGCTACAAAATTTATCGCAAATGCAACAGCAATGACCTTTTTGTAATAGAATTTAAAGATAATGGATAACAAAAGTTTTGTACTTTTATCCGCTGTTAGTATAATAGGCCTTTTCCAAGTCAATGGTTATTATCATTGTAATTAAATAGTTTTCCTCGAAAAATTCTTTTTTTAAGTGGAAACGTTGCTTGGCTAAAACTATTTGATAAAGAAATTTCAATAGGTTATTATACCTGACTTTTTAATGTAAAAAGAAAATTAATAGAACACTATATGAAGAAAGTACTACGGAAATTTGTATATCGTCAACTTGCAAAAAAGGGATTAACAATAAGTATAGGTGCATCAAAAAAAATGGTCGTTGAATTAATTAAGAGTCTTCACCCGCGTAAAACACAATTTGAATTATTGCGTTTTGGACCAAATGGAGATGGTGGATATTTAATACCTAATGATCTAGATGGTATAGAAGCATGTTTTTCTCCAGGGGTTGCAATGGTAAGCGAATTTGAATTAGCATGTTTAGAAAAAGGCATGAAAGTTTTTATGGCTGATAAATCTGTTGAAAAACCCAATTTAGATATATCTGAAGATCAATATGATTTTCAAAAGAAGTTTATCGGTTGTACAAATAATGAGGACTACTTAACCATGGACAATTGGGTGAAGTCTAGTGGAGTAAACACTAATTCTGACTTAATGCTTCAGATGGATATTGAAGGAGCCGAATATGAATCAATAATTAATATGTCTGATGAGCTTATTTCCAGATTTCGTATTATGGTATTTGAATTTCACTATCTTTTTAACTTTTGGGATCTATCTTTTTATAAAATCGCCAAAACAGTTTTTGACAAAATAGGACAAACGCATATCTGTGTTCATATCCACCCGAATAATTGTTGCGGAAGTGTAAATAGATTTGGAATAGATATACCAGATACCGCTGAATTTACTTTTATTAGAAAGGATAGAGTTAATATTATAGGATTTCAAAATGAGTTCCCTCATAAACTTGATTTCGACAATCATCAAAAAGATACCATTATTCTTTCTAAGGATTGGTATAAATGCGATTAACATATAATTGAAAACAACTCATAAGATAAATAGTGTATTTGCATACATTCTTATCATATAAACGCACAAAAAAAACCATAACTAAACAGGTAAATTAATTACTTCAGCCCTAATTCCTTCATCTTCTAAATTAAGTTTGGCTTTGTTATCGCAGAACTTTGTTTTGGGGTAAATTATTGGCCAGGCATATTAGGGTGCTGGCACATGTCTTCTCACCGTATTTTTGCTTATTCCTGCAAGTCATGCTTCTAAAACTTTTACCCTGGGTTATTTGTCTGTCTATTAGTAGAGGCCCGATTAGCCTTTTAATGAAAACTTCGTGCTGGCGGAGTATTATTTAAGCTGGATTTTGCCTTATGACTAATGGGTAAATTACCATTGCTATTGAACTGCAATAAAAGAAATGTTAATCCCATTATGGATTAATACAATAAAATTATAGTAACCAGAGGCTAAGTTGTCACAATTATTAATAATTGAATTAATCTGGTTACAGGTGTAGGCCTAAAGAAATATTTTAGATTTTGTATTTATTTCTAAATATCATACTTTCGAAGCAAATAATAGTTTGCTTTTGCTTGAATAAAAAATATAATTATGAAAAATAAACCATACCTAATTCATATTGTTGCAACTTTAATTTTCCTTTTTTTATCATTTGCCTACTTTATAAAGCCTATCGCTGAAGGTAAAAAAATTCAAATGGGCGATATTTCAAATTATAAAGGAATGAGCCGGGAAATTAAAAACTACGCAGTAGAAACCGGAGAGACTACTTTGTGGACCAATAGCATGTTTTCTGGTATGCCAACCTATTTGATAAATACTCCGCCATCTACTAAAATATTAACAATCTCTCATAGAATCTTAAACCTTAACAACTTCCGCCCAGTTAGCTTCGTTTTTCTTTATTTAATAGGTTTTTATATTGCTCTTTTATGTTTTAGAGTAAATCCATGGCTAAGTATTGTTGGAGCTCTTGCCTATGCTTTTTCAAGTTACTTTTTTATAATAATCGAAGCCGGCCATGCTGCTAAGGTAACAGCTTTAGGATATTTGCCTGCTATTATCGGAGGTTTTCATCTTGCCTTTCATGGTAAAAAGATATTGGGGAGTTTGATAATGACTTTATTTTTGGCATTACAACTACTGGTGAATCATCCCCAAATGACTTATTATACACTGGTTATTATTGCTGTATACGGCGTTGTATTATTTTGGCAATCAATAAAAGAAAAAACGATAAAAGATTTCTTTATTTCATCTACAGTAGTAGCCTTTGGAGCAATCCTTGCACTTGCCTGCAACTTGGGCGTTATTATGCCTACTCTAGAGTATTCCGATTATTCTATCAGAGGAAAATCTGAACTAAGTTTAGATGAAAAAAACCAGACTTCGGGCCTAGATATTGATTATGCCACTGACTGGAGCTATGGTTTCGCCGAATCTTTTACTTTGCTAATTCCTAATTTCATGGGAGGCGCCTCTGGAGGTGAGCTTCCTGAAAATTCTGAAACTTATAAGCTTTACGAGAAGTATCAAGGTAGAGCTACTGCAAAAAAGGCAATTAAACAGCAACCCACTTATTGGGGAAAAGTAATCTTTACTTCAGGCCCAGTTTATATTGGAGCTATTGTGTTTTTGCTTTTTATTTTCGCTCTTTTTACTGCTGAAAAAAAATATATCTGGTGGCTTGTTGCAGCGACAGTAATATCATTAATATTTGCATGGGGTAAGCATATTCCAAATATTACCCGATTCCTTTTTGAATACTTGCCGATGTATAATAAATTTAGGGCTGTTTCTTCGGCTTTGGTTATTGCTGAGTTTACAATGCCCTTTTTAGCTATTCTGGCTATCGATAGGCTTTTTAAAAATAAGATACCTAAAGAGAAAGCTATTGAAGCTCTAAAATATTCACTTGCTATAACTGGTGGCCTGTTATTATTCTTTATCCTTTTTGCAGGAAGTCTATTTAGTTTCGAATCTTTAAATGATGAACAATATATAGCTCAAGGAAATGGCGTTTTGGTTGATGCTTTGCAGGCTGACCGACTAATGTTGCTAAAAAAAGATGCTGGAAGATCCTTGCTTTTTGTTCTATTGGCTGCCGGATTAGTTTTTGTTTATTTAAAAGATAAACTAAAGCTTACTTATACCATTATTGGTCTGGGCATGTTAATTCTTATTGATATGTGGGGAGTAAACAAACGATATTTAAACAATGATAACTTTGTATCAAAGAAAGAAAATGCAAATCCATTCACTGCTTCGGCAGCAGATAAAGCAATTCTAACTGATACTGAGCTTAATTACAGAGTCCTAAATTTAGCTGTTTCTCCTTTTCAAGATGCTTCAACATCTTACTTCCATAAATCAATTGGTGGTTACCATGGCGCCAAAATGCGACGATATCAAGACCTTATTGACTTCTATATATCAAAGGAAATGCAAAGCATATTTGCATCATTTCAAACACAGGATTTAAATAAAATTTCGGAAGCTTTGAGAAAAAACAAGGTACTCAATATGCTTAACACAAAATACATTATATATAATCCGCAGGCTGCTCCAATACTAAATTATTCAGCAATGGGTAATGCATGGTTTATTAATAACTTAAACTGGGTGAAAGATGCAAATGAAGAAATTGAAGCATTATCTACCCTCAATCCAAAAACGGAAGCTATTATTGATGAAAAGTTTAAACCTGTTATTGGTGAATTCAGCCCAATAGCAGATTCTAGCGCCTCAATTAATTTAACCAGCTATGCTCCTAACAAGTTAATTTACAAGTCAAAAACTGAAAAAGAACAATTAGCTGTGTTCTCTGAAATATATTACCCCGAAGGCTGGGTAGCAACCGTTGATGGGAAAGAAGTATCTCATTTTAGAGTAAATTATATTTTAAGAGCGATGAGAATTCCTGCAGGTGAACATACTATTGAATTTAGTTTTGAACCTGAAACCTATTATAAAGGGCAGAAAATTGCTAGTTTAAGTTCAATTATTCTTTTCTTACTCATTATCTCTACTATTGGCTATCAAATTTATTTGAAAAGAAAACAAGTTATAAAGACTTGAATATCTACAATATTTTAGAATTCGCACAAAATTATTACATCCCCTACTAAAATATTAGTATGGGATGTTTTGATATAAAACTTAATCAATGAAATATAAGTATTAATCAAATTGGCCATTATAAAGTAAACACGACTTGTTAAAAATTATTACCTTCGCGAATAATTTAATATGGTGCTTATTAAGCAATACAATTAGTTATTAGTATATATTTTATTTAATTCAATTAATTATGAAAAGAAAATTACTTTCTGCAGCTATACTTGTAGCTGCAATGACAGTTAATGCCCAATGGCAAATTAATGGTGATTCTATTTATTATAATGATGGCAATGTAGGCATTGGGACGAGTTCTCCTGATGCAATGCTAGATGTTGCCGGTTTTAAGTTTGGAGGAGTGCCAAAATATTCTGATGGGCGAAATGATATATTTGTTGTTGGTGGTTCAGCATCACAAATCCCTAAATCAGACTTTGTTCACGGTTCAACATGGTCTAAAGACGGAGCATATTGGGCTAGTCCTATGATATATAGATCTATGCGCTACCCTAATAATGGAACTGGAGAATTTCCTTTTAACCAATATGGTGAATTAATGATTCAAGGGACTTCTCATGGCAGTAATTATTTTGGTAAATATAATATGGGTATAAGCTTTATTACCTGGGATGGTATTGAGGAAAACGATCCAACAATCAGAATGAGAATTAAAGAAAACGGTAATGTGGGTATAGGTACCTCCACCCCTGATTCCAAATTGAGTGTTGTTGATAACTTGTCGAGTTTATCCTTCAGAGAAAAGTTTGAAAATGCTCAATTGGTTGTTGGTAACAACACCACTGAAGGATATGCTGGTTTATTTCTGGATGCCTCTGATGGAGATGCTGTTGGTTCTGACTATTTTGGAATTTATCAAGACAAAGACCTTAATTTAAATTTAGAATCTATGTATTATGCAGGAGATATTGTGTTTCTGACAAAACCTGCACTAGGTCAAAGCCCCGATAAAGAGAGCATGCGTGTCACGAAATCAGGTAATGTTGGTATCGGTACTTCAGAACCCACCGCAAAACTACAGGTTGCTGATGGCGACATCTTCATAAGTGATATCGATAAAGGTATAATCATGAAATCGCCTGATGGAACTTGTTGGAGAGGTACATTAGATAATTCAGGACAGTTAAATTTTGTAATTGCTGAATGCCCAGATGCTCCTGTAACTTCTAGTATCGAAGCACCACTGAAATCTGAAACTACAGCAAGTAACATCTCTATTTATCCAAATCCAGCTACTGAATCAGTATTTATCGAATCGCTAAATTTTGATATGTCTGAAAACAATAAGTATGAAGTATATTCAATGATTGGTCAATTGGTTAAAACCAAGAAAATTAGCGGAAGATTTACTAAAGTTGATATTTCTGACTTAACTATTGGAACTTACATTTTTAAGGTTAGTAACTCTAATGGAGAATTAATTTCAGTGGAAGAGGTTATTAAGAAATAATCCCTCGTACCTAAAATAATAAGGGTGGCTTTCGAGCCACCCTTATTATTTTTTACTACCCATCTTCAAATACTAAGGTTTCTCCATTTTTGTAAGTTCTGTCGTACCCACCAATTTTCCTTTTCTATAAGTCTCTGTTTTTACTGCTCCAACTCCTTCGGCATACCATTCAATACTATTAATGGTAATAGAAAATCCAAATTTAGAATTAATGTCTTGTGTAAGTTTAACGCATTCAAATTTGCCTGCGGGAGTAGTTATGGTTTCAAATTTCTCAACCTTTCTATTTAATACATCAACAGTAAAATTCATTGCTATTGGTGAATCAGTAACAAGCTTCATGGTAATCTTTCCATCTTTTAGTTTCTGACCCGGAGTTAAATTGGTAGGAATGTCAATCTCATTCATTTCAATTTCCATATCCATATCTTCATAAGCAGCCATTTGCTCTCCACTAATAAATGAATTCATGTCGATATAAAAAACATTATCCTCACACTTAAATGTCATGTCAGTTTCTGTAGTATTTTCACCTTTCTCATCGGTAAACACCTGATGCATTGTAAAACTTGTTGCATTTCCAACGCTTTCAACTTTTGTTATTTCCTGGTTTACTTTTCCGGTAACTTTCCCCTTCTTATCATAGTTAGTCATTTCAAGCTTTGTGCCTTCTTCGTAGGGAATGTAAGCTTTGCAATTTTGTGCTTGAATAAAACTTGTGGTTGCAATGAATAAGATTGCTGTTTTTAGTAATTTCATTTCAATACTGGTTTATGTTTAAATTCCGATAAATAAATAAAATCCTTCATATGAAAGGTAAATAATTTTTATCAATTAATAAATCTGTATGACTAAAAGATACTTATTCTAATTCAGGTAGTCGCTTTACAAATAATATCAAATCTTTCCAATAACGATCCCAACTTGAATTGTTACCATCTATACTAACACCTCTTGAAACACAATGAATTACTTTAGGCTCTCCATTTTCGTTGCCGTAATAGATACCTGCATGCTGAGTATGCCAATTATCTCCATTCTTTCGTCCAAAGAAAATCAAATCGCCTGGGGCAGCATCTTCCAATGTTAAAACTTTTCCAGTTAATTCGCTCTGCATTTGTGAACTGTGAGGTAGTTCAACGCCTATATGCTTATAAACATATAAAACAAAACCAGAGCAATCGAAACCTGTATTTGGATTATCTCCAGCATACGCGTAAGGCACTCCAACAAATTTCGATGCATATTTTAAAAGTTCGGTACGTAAAGAATCTGTTTTCGGAATGGAATATGTTTCGCTAACTTTAGCAATACCAACAGTACGTGGGTAATAATTCCAATAAACCTCGAGTGTATCGTTTAAGGTTTTGCAGTATGACTTTATAACTGATTTTACATGTGATGAGCTGTAGCTAGTATCGTTCCATGAACCTATATAATCTGAAACCGATTGTTTTACTTCACCATACAATTCATTATTACTTTCTTTAAACTTCTTTGCATAATTTGATGCAGCTCTTAAATGCCTCCATTGCTTTTTATCTGGTGCCGGACTTATTGATGCATTTTTCAATAGCTCAATTCTGCATAAATAATAATATGGAACCTTTGAGGCAGGTTGTTTCTTACTAAATTTTTTAGCCTGAATTTCACATTTTTCAAGTTTCCAATTCTGAAAATGCTTTTGTAAAACCTTTTCAATTTTAGCATCGCGCTGTGCCTGAAGTCCCAATGTGACTAAGGCGAATATAAGGACCAATTGAATTTTCTTCATAGTGAGAACCTGATTCTTTATTTATTAGCAACGGCGCTGTAAAAGAATTGTTGTTTCAGAAAAATCAATAATTTAACTAGACCTTCGATGTTTTTTTACCTTTTAGTTAGCACCAAGGCGCGCATTGAATTGGCTAAGTGCAAAATTTATTGTAATATGCTTTTAAAATTGGTTAAAGGTTTAAATTTGTTTTATAATGTCAAAATCACTTATACACAGATATCAAGACAATGAATATAGTTTTACGTTGTTTCCTGATGGTAAATATGAATTTGATATTTCTAGAATTAAACCCACAGATAAGCCCAAGTATCTTTATAAGTATTATCCACTCAATAGGAATAGTTTATCTGCTCTTAATAGTTTGTTTCTTTATGCATCTCATCCTTTACAGCTTAATGATAAGTATGATTGCTCTGAAATGTTTGTTGATGTTTCAGGACATACACTAGCTGAATATTTGGATAGTTATTTGATTAATATATATTCTAAAGAACAGATTATTGAACTTTATGAAAAAAGAAGAGATGAACTCGATTCTGAATATTTAAAGTGGGAGCAATTAAGACTATTTCGCCAATTTGGAGTAATATCAATGTGTGAGAATTATAATGATATCTTAATGTGGGCTTATTATGCACAAAATAATGGATTCCTTATTAAATTTAAAACTGATAATTTACCTAGTCACTTTATGGGGCCATACCCAATAAATTACGTTGATAATATTGAGAAAATAAATTCTGCTAAAAAAAGTCCGATTTTATCATTCTTATATCAGAGTAACATCAAAAACAAACTCTGGCAGAATGAAAGTGAGTGGAGATATGTTGTTCGAGATCCAAAAGGTCAATATCATCCTTATTATGTAAAAAAAGATATTAAAACTCGATTTCATTACTATGATATAAGCTCCATAGCAGAAATTCATTTAGGATATGATTTTATTTTACCTCCAGAGACTATTTTGGCTGGGTCTACTTTAGATAAAGAAAAGATTAAATTTAAAACAAATCATCTTGAACATAAACTGAAAAGAAGCTTACTAACTTTCATAACTAAAAATGATATCCAATGCTATAGATTATTAAAAAACACAAAGGTCTTTAAGTTGGGGAGACAAGAAATTACAATTAACAGATTAAGCTCACATAGATATGAATTTTATTTGGGAGCAATAATAGATTAATTTTTTGGGTCAATAATTTATTCGAATATGTTTAATACATTTGATTTAATAATAGCATAACATTAATAATTTTAATGGAATTTCTGATTAAACATAACTACATTGCTATTTGGTTTGGCGCAATATTAGTGCATTGGTGGAGTGCATATGGTGCTAATTTTAAAGAATCCCAAAATTACATGCGTAAATTATTTCCTGATTGGAAAGAAAAAAACTATTATTTATTTGATTTGCTTTTAACACCAGTTTTAGGGTCTCTTTTTGCTTGGATAACTATTCATCCTGTTGATCCCTTTTCAGCATTGTTTAGTGGATTAACGTGGCATGTGACTTTTATTTCATTATTAAAAATTAAGTCAAATGAATAGAGTAATAGACATATTTTTCTTACTTGCACTAGGTATTATCTTAGTCTACTTTCTCCTGAGCATAATACAACCCAATTTTATTAAAGGGAATGTTAATAAATATGGTAGAAGGATTTTATTAATACCAATTATTCTTATAATAATGTCTTCATTGGGTTACTTTATAATAAATCTAAACATAACAAAAAACAAGATTCCAAATAAATATATTGAGATTAAGACAGATTTAGACTCTTTAGACAAATTAATCGAATCAGATACTATTGTTGTAGAGAGAGTTGATTCCTTGATAAATGAGCTTGGTCGAAAATCTCAAGAGCTTAAGGATTTGGAATCAAAACAAATTGAACTCCAAAAAAGACTTTACATAAGGCAATTTAATAAAAGTGTATCTGACTCTATTCTTTTTCAAATAGAAGAACGTCTAAATAAAATTAGCGCAAAACAAAATTTCAATATTCAAACTAAAATTCTTACTTCAGGTAATAAGGTCCTTACCTATAATGGTAAAGTTCTAGTAAGTAATCAAAAAGTATTCAAAGATATCTATACTATAGATAGTTTTAATGTTTATCCCAAAATAAAGAATATTGATTTTACAAAAACTTCAAAAATTAGCTCGCTTAATTATTATATTGACAGTGTTGAAATTCATTTTAGAGTTATTAAGAATAAAGGAAAAGCAGTCCATATAGATCCAGATAGTATATTGTATGTATCGATTAATCCTATAAAAGCAGGATATGGTAATTATCAGAATTATACTGATATTGATGGCAACTACATCAATTACCTCGATAAAATTAAATTTAGAGAAAATAGATTATATAAGTTAGTCCTAGATTATCCAAATATCTCTGAAAATGATACTATCATTTGTTTTGATTTCTTATTGCAGAGGGGTATGATTGATTCTTATTGTGTATCCTTTAATGATAATAAATAATGATTGTATATGATAGTAGAATGCCAAGGTGCTAACATTATGTAAACAAACATAGCGATGAAAGTGCTATATCTAAGGTCGTTACAATTAATAAAGGCTTAAGTTTAATTTAGCGTTGTAGTTTCTAATAATTTTTGATATCCCTGGTTTATCATCAAATACCTGTTATGTGCTGTAATATCTTCCAGGCTTTTGTCAGTGAAGTCTTTTAGAAATTCTTTGGATTGCTTTAGTCT
>JBNKCO010000058.1:0-175419 GCA_050287785.1 Bacteroidales bacterium | reverse complement strand
AAAAGCTTCAACAAAGATATTATATCCCTGGTTCGTCCCGATAGCTATCGGGACCAGGTGGTACCACAAGCCTTCTCAAAAAAGAGGAGGCTTTTTTATTATGTGTTTGTTGTACTTGGTCTTGCAATAAGCTGTTTGCCTGGAAAAACATAATGTTTCTTTTATAGCAGTTTTCCTATCAGATCCTATAGTTATAACAGTTTTATTCTTCATAAATTTTCTGTTTGTAGAAAAAATATAAATCTAAATTTAACATTCGTGTAACAAATAGTGTTTGTTTGGTAAGTTATCTTTGGAATGAATATGAATACAAAAAGCTTTTCGCTGATTATGAATAATATTCTACGACAAAAAGAAGATGTTTTGCAGAGTTGGTTTAGGCAATATCCTAAGGTAATTATAGCCTTGTCTGGTGGAGTTGATAGTTGTCTGGTAGCGTATGTTGCCAGAAAGATGCTTGGAAAAGAAAATGCCATTGCTGTTGTTGGAGTTTCTCCCAGCTTAAAACAAAGAGATCTTCAAGAGTCCAGGAGTTTTTGTGAAATACATGATATTAAACTTATTGAAGTAAATCCGAATGAGATAAATGATCCGAATTATAATTCGAACCCAATAAACCGTTGTTTTTTCTGCAAAAGTGCTTTGTATGATATTATGTTGAAAGTCAAAAAAGCAGATTATCCTGAATTTTCAATATTAAATGGCAATAATAAGTCTGATTTGGGCGATTATAGACCAGGAATGCAGGCTGCAACAGATTTTTCTGCACTAAGTCCACTTGCTGATTGTGGTTTTGAAAAGGAAGATATCAGAGAACTAGCAAAAAAATATAATCTGGAAGTTTGGGATAAGCCAGCAAGTCCGTGTTTAAGTAGTAGGTTTCCTTATGGCGAAAGTATAACAATTGACAAGCTGAAAATGGTAGAAAAGGCTGAAGAAGTATTGAATGAATATGGATTCTCTGATGTTCGTGTTCGGTATAAGAATAAAGCAGCTTTTGTTGAAGTTCCGGTTGAAGAGGTAAATTTATTAAACGATAAGTTTGATGAAATACAACCTAAATTAATTGAATTTGGTTTTACCGATTGTGAAATAGATACTGAAGGCTTAGTTTCTGGAAAGTTAAACCGAGAAATTGGGAAAATCTACTAGCATTTTGTAACAGTGGCTGATTGCTTGCATTTTTTTTCATTACACACAACTTTTTTATATGAGCCAGAATAACTTTTAATACTCCACCACAAACACGATTAATAGTTTTTAGGTATGGTCGTGGTTGTTAAAAGTTTTATACATTTACAAAGTATTACTATTAATTAGTACGCTTCCTTGAAATCAGCCAAATCACATAAACAACACAAGAGCTGTACAATAAAAAATAAAATTTACGATTAAGTGTTTTCTCAAAAATCCTTTTGCCTACTTATGCTTGCCGTTTTAATCGGATTATTTATTTTCTTCCGCAATAAAAAAGAGAACCTTCAACGACAAGAAGACCTGAAACAACAGTTGTTACGTTTACAAATGAACCCTCATTTCCTGTTTAATGCTTTAGGGAGTATTTAAAATTTTATGTTAAAAATCGAAACCCTAAAAGCTGCCGGATACCTTAATAATTTCGCATCGCTCATACGTAATATTCTTGAACGTTCTGATCAGGAGTTCGTATCGGTTTCTGAAGAAGTAGATACATTACGCAACGACATGGAGTTAGAAAAAATGTGGTTGGAAAACAGTTTTGAATTTAAAATAAGCTATGATGAAGACTTGGATATGGATTTTATTAGTATTCCACCAATGCTTGTTCAACCCTTTATTGAAAATGCAATAAAGCACAGATTGAACAATATTGAATATAAAGGATTGCTTGAATTAACCTTCAAGGAGAAAGATTCTTTTTTACATATAGAGACTGCAGACAGTGGTATTGGCATAAATCAAGTAAAGGAAATTGAGTCAAAAACGCATCGTTCCATGTCAATGAACATATTTAAGCAACGAAGAGTTTTTTGGGCTAAGAGAACAAAAAAGACAATAGGGCTGAATGTTTTCGACAGACATTCCCTAAACAATAAAAATTCAGGTACTTTAGTAAAAATAAAAATTCAATAATAAGTTAAGATGATAACAGCAGTAATAATTGAGGATGAGCAACAACTTCGGGAGACTAACAGGCTCTTTCTGGAAAACAATTTTGCAAACATAAAAATTGTTGGAGAGGCTGGCACTGTGAATGAAGCTATCAAAGTAATTACCGACACCAAACCTCAGTTAGTTCTATTGGATATTGAACTTGCAGATGGCAACTGTTTTCAGGTACTGCAAAAATGTAAGCCCTACACCTTTAAGCCAATCTTTATTACAGCATACAACCAATTTGCGATAAAAGCAATAAAGTTTAGCGCTATTGATTATATCCTTAAACCTGTAAATGAGTTTGAGTTTTGCAATGCAATACAAAGTGCCATTAAATATATACGCCAGGATGAAATAAATCTACAAACTGATAATTTTCAGGACCATTATTCAAATAACACTAAATCAAAAAAACTGGTCTTGCGCACAACAGAATCAATGCATGTTGTTCCTGTCAATAACATTTACTATTGTAAAAGCGACAACAGTTATACTACATTCTATATAAATGACGGGCAAGAAATAATTGTATCAAAAAGCATAAAAGAATATGCTGATTTGTTGGAGGAACATGACTTTTTGCGTCCTCATCAATCGTACTTAGTGAATATAAATGCCATATCTAAAATTGATAAATCCGATGGCGGATTTATTGTTTTGCAAAACAAAAAAGAAATTCCCATTTCCCAACGCCGAAAACAAATCATTATTGATGCTCTCAACAAATTATAAGGTCACTAAAAAATCATGCTGATACTATTTTTTCCAAACCTCATCAAATACAAACGGTCTGGTAAGCATAGAAACAGGTTCTGGCACAAGTTCTGATGATATAACATCCATCAACTGTGCTGATGGCCCCTATTTATAAAAACCGAGATAGACCCAACAGGTGACACCAATTATTGTATTAGCGGAATTAGTCAGTTATTAAGTGTTTCATATGCTTAATGTGCAAAAAGTTATCTAAACTGTTTGCATGAGCTTCCTTTCGGGCAACAAAGACATTGTAAAAATCACACAACCCAATCTTATTACGTTTTAGTGCCCAAATCATTCAAATTCAAATCTTACAGTATCGTATTCAAGTTGGCCTAAAATGTTGGGATTATAACCCACAACTTTGACATTATTAATTAATTAAAATAAAATAGTATGAAACAATTAAATGCAACACTAAAAATATTCATTATTGTATTTGCAACCATAAGCTTTTCTATTTCAGTTGAAGCGCAAGACTCGAAGATTCTTGGTGGTATAGGTCTAAATTACACATCGAACATAAGTAGTATGGGGATATCTGCCAAAGGGGTTTACCTGATTGATGATGTCTGGGAGGCTTCGGCTGCATTTACTTACCTGTTTGAAAACAATTACACCAATTGGTCAATGCTCGATCTTGACGGACATTATGTGTTTAGCTCCGATGAATCAAAAGCATTTTATGGTCTTGCAGGTCTGAACTTTACATTTTGGAAAGTACAATTACCTACACAGTACGAATCTTTCTTTGGTAATAGCGGAATAAGCGGAACAGAAGTCGGATTAAATCTGGGTGTAGGAGGACGTTATACCCTATCTGATAAATTGAATCTTGTTGGAGAAGTGAAATATACGCTTGGGGGATTTGGTTTCTTAACCATAGGTGCTGGGGTGTTGTATAGTTTCTAAAATCGATTAGAGCTAATGCACAAAACAAATAAAAAACTAGTGCTATCAACACGCGATTTTTATTATATAATCGAGATTGAGAATATAATATATTGCAAAAGCGACAATAGTTATACAACTTTCTATTTAACCGATGGCGAAGAGATAAAGGTGTCGGTGCCAATAAAGAGCATTGAGCAGAAACTTGATAGCGAAAGATTCATTCGCCCACACCAATCATACCTTGTCAACATTCATCAGATTAAAAGCATAAAAAAGAGTAGTCAGAGCGAACTAATTCTTTACAATGGTAAAACCATAATAATTAGTTCGCGCAAAAAAGGTGAAGTTTTACAATTTCTTGAAAACATTAAGCGGATTCAAGCTTAGGTGTTGTGCATACAAGTTTGCACATAAAACCAGATTTGCTTTCCAGTAAGTTTGATAAATAAAAACATAAAATCTTTTTACAATGAAACACACTATTTCATTCATCGTTAGTGTTCTTTTTCTATTTTTTGCTTTATCGGCTATAGCACAGGTGAAAAGTGTTGAAAAAGAAGCCGAACATCAAGGAACTAATCGGGTCAACAATAAGATTGATCAGGGTATTAGTTCTGGCTTGGATGTCATTGAAGAGGGTATAGGAAGCTTGTTTGGAAAAAAGAAAAAGACCAAATCAGAAGATACCTCTACAGAAACTAATTCGAAAAACGCTAAAAATAACGATGCCGATGCCAATGCCAATGAAGCGAGTGCAAATACAGCAACACAAACACCAGAAATGGATTTACAGTGGGCTAAGTTTGATTTTGTACCTGGCGATAAGGTAATTTTTGAGGATGGCCCTGACGCCAATGAAGAAAATGGCGAATTCCCAAGTAGGTGGGATTTAGTAAAAGGACAGGTTGAAATTGCAAAAATTAATGGTGAAAATATTTTAATGTTTATTGATGGCTCACCGACTATTGTGCCCTATCTTCAAAATGCCAAGGAAGATTACCTACCGGATGTATTTACCATAGAATTTGATTTTTACAGGCCTGCTAAAGGAAATAGGATTTCTGTTTATCTGTATGATGACAAAAATCAAAAGAATAAATCTAATAAGTATATGGATATCAGCTACAACTCTATTTCTGAAAAGCTTATGGGAGTAACTGGGGAACATCCCGATTATGATTATACCTGGAATGAGAAGGTTCGTTGGATACATGTTTCGATAGCTTTTACGAAAGGAAAACTTAAGGTCTATATGGATGATACACGTCTGATAAACATACCTCACTATAGTGGAAATCCAACCGGACTAAGCTTGCAAGCATATTGGGCTGACCTGGGTGATAATAAACCTTTTTACTTCAAAAACATTCGCATAGCTGAAGGTGGAGTTAAATACTACGATCGTATTTTATCCGAGGGAAAAATTATTGCAAATGGCATCCGTTTCGATGTAAATAAAGCCACTCTGAAACCAGAAAGCATGGGGCCAATTAATAAAATTTTCGACTTAATGCAAAAGCACCCTGACCTGAAATTTAGTGTGGAAGGGCATACTGATGGCGATGGCGATGAGGCTTTAAATCAAACACTTTCAGAAGCAAGAGCCAAAACTGTGGCAGAAAAATTAATTGCCATGGGAATTGCGGTTGACCGTTTATCCAGTAAAGGTTTTGGCGAAAGCATGCCCATCGACAACAATACCACACCAGAAGGCAAAGCCAATAACCGAAGAGTAGAATTTGTGAAATTTTAATTTCTAATTATATGAATAAGATGTTTTTTATGAGTGCAGTAATCGTTCAGATAGTTTTTTTATCTAAAGCTTCTGCACAACATACAACTATAAGTGCCGGAGGTAATTCTTCTGGTAATGGTGGAAATATTAGCTATTCTATTGGGCAAGTGTTTTGCAATACTACTGTCCAGGGTAATTATCAAATTTCAGAGGGTGTTCAACTATCATTTGATGTTCAAGCGAACACTCCCGTACAGGAAGTTGAAACAGATATTAATATTTCAATATTCCCAAACCCTGCAAGTGATTTTATATCTCTAAAAGTCAAAAATGAAGCAGTTAAGGATTTGACTTATCAGCTCTATAATTTACAAGGGAAAATCTTACAAAGTGAACAACTATCAAGTGACGAAACATTGATCAATATGAGTCAGTATGTTTCAGCTTCATATTTTCTAATCATAACAAATCAGAATCAAGCAATAAAAACTTTCAGAATAATAAAAGAATAGACTGTGATGAAACTAAAACTAATTATAAATAGATGAAAAAAGAAACGATAACAATGGCATTGCTTTTTATAGCAATATTATTTCAGACTTCAAACATTTATGCTCAAGTTCCTCAAAAGATGAGTTATCAGGCAATTGTTCGCAATGCTTCAAATAATCTTGTGGTAAAACAACAAATCGGAATGCAAATCAGCATTATTAAGAATGATGGAGCAGAAACCGTTGTTTATAAAGAGACTCAAGATCCTGTCACTAATGATAACGGGCTTATAAGCATTGAAATTGGTTCAGGTACAACAACCGATGATTTTTCTGGTATAATCTGGAATGATGCTAATTATTCTGTAAAAACAGAAATTGACCCAACAGGTGGAACAAATTATACTGTAACATCAGTTAGTCAACTTTTAAGTGTTCCTTATGCTTTAACTGCAAAATCGATTACTGGTACTATTAGCGAAAATCAAATAAGTGATTTGCAAGCATATTTAACTACCGAAGTAGATGGAAATATCTATAACGAAATTCAGGATCTTTCGCAGGTATTAAGTGAAGACAACGATGCTTCAGGCAATAAAATAACAAACCTTTCAGACCCAACTAATGCGCAGGATGCTGCAACAAAAGCCTATGTTGACCAGTTAGAATTACAGATTAAAACACTTAAAAATTATATTACTTCGAGTATCTCTATTGGAGATTATTATGGTGGAGGAGTGGTATTTTATATTCTAAAATCTGGAGATGTTGGGTATAAAGTAGGTGAAACCCATGGCCTTATTTGTGCAGTAAATGACTTTGCAAGTTCCGAATGGAATAATTATGACAGAGAACTATCTGGTGCCGATGGAAGTGTTATTGGAACAGGAAATCAAAATACAATTGACATTGTAAGTCAATGCCGTGGTGATTATGCTTATCTCGCAGCGGAATTATGCGATATTTCAACCTTAAATGGATATTCTGACTGGTTTTTACCTTCATCAGGTGAATTGGCAGAAATGTACCAGTCAAAAGCTAGTATTAATTCAACAGCCACAGCAAATGGTGGTACAAGCCTAAATGTTGGTCCCTATTGGAGTTCTACAGAACTTAGCAGTTCCTCTGCCATTTCGACTTATTTCGACGACGGCACAAGTGGTGGAGAATCAAAACAAACAAGTCGATTAGTGAGAGCAATCAGAGCATTTTAATATCAATTAATTAATATAAAAAATCTCAATGAAAAAAAATATTACAACATCAATCGCTTTTATGGTAATGCTTTTGGCGTTTAACTCGTGTAGCAAAGATGATCCAGTTACTCCTGCATCAGAAAACTTAACCGGAAAGTTTGAAATCTATATTGATGGAAGCTTGTTTTCTCAGGGAACAACAACAAGCGTTGGCATGATCCAGGATAATCAACAAAATCATTTAAATACAGTTACTATTGGCAATGACGAAATATCAATTGTTGTAACCCAATTCCCACGTTCAGTTAGCGAAGCTGTTGCTATGGAATTCAATGGCGATCCCGGAATCTCGATTGTGGCGGCTAATATGTATACAACTAAATCGGGGACTTTAACCCGGGAATCTGGTAGCAAAATATCCTTTGAAGGAAAATGTACAAAATTATTAGAAACTGAAGAACATACGATCACTGGTTTTGTTGAGGCTGAAGTGTGGAAAAAGATAAAATAGTTTAACAATTAAAAATTGGGAGATTGAGAAGATGATTTCGCGCTAAGGTTTCTGCAAAGTTTTTAGCTTAAGTATATACTACTGGTCTTTGCATCTCTTGCGACTAAACAGCGACCTTTGCGCGAATCTCTTAAAACCATTTCTAACAACACTCATTAATCATAAAATTCATACTTCTCATGAAACATAATATTTCTTACATAATTTCTATAGTTTTTTCACTTTTGGTTCTTATTTCTTGTGAAAAAGAAGAGCCAATTTCTGATGAATCAAAAGGGAATGTCAATGAAACAATACGATACATAAAAAGCACAACCAGGAATAAAGATTATGCTAATTATACCTACGATTCGCTCAACCGGTTGGTAAAAATTGAAAATGGCCCAACTGATGTTATGAAAATGGAATATACATACAACTCCTCGGGCAATATAAGTACCATGAAAGTTACCGATTCAGAGGGCATTACTTTAACAACCTTTGAATATAATACAGAAGGCATATTAATTGGTTCATCTACAGATAATGGTTTGGCCGATTTTACCTATGAATTTGATAATAAAAAGTTGGTTAAAGTAAATTCTTATGGCAATATTCCCAATGTAGGTAGAACATTAATGATTCGAACCGAATTTGATTATGATGGTGAGAATGTATCTGAATTTAGAGAATATTCTATGAATATTATGACAGGTATGTTCACTTTAACAGAAAAAGTTACTTACGAACATGACACAAAGAAGAATCCCTTCTATGCACTTAATATAGAAAATTCAGTTATTAATCTGGGGTATGAGCAATTTGCAAGTAGAAACAATTGCATTAATCGCACCGTTATAAAATCATCTTATGGAGATCCTCTTGGTTCTTATGGGGTAAGCTTTAGTTATAATTCTGATGGATATCCAACACAAAGCAGTGATGGAACTCTGTTTACATATTACCCAAAAGAGTAATACACTCACTTTTTTCTTCAAAAAAACATACCTAATGGTTAATGCTTGATTTTGATACCCACATAAATCATTTTTCTGAGTGTTTTTAATTACTAACTAGTCCATAGTTTTCAACATAAAAACAATGGGGATATGTCAGTACTATTAGAATTTGCAATGTTTCCAACCGATAAGGGCGATAGTGTTAGTTCTTATGTTAGTCGGATAATTAAAATGATTGACGAAAGGGGGATTTCTTACCAGTTAACTCCCATGGGTACAATTATCGAGACAACCACAATGAGAGAAGCATTAGATGTAGTTGAGAAAGCATATCAGCAACTTTCTCCAGATTGTAACCGAATATATTCATCTCTTAAGTTTGATATTCGTATAGGTATGGATAGCCGTATGAAAGGGAAAATTAAGTCTATTGAAGAGAAAATAGGGGCAGTAAGAAAGTAGATAAGACTAGAGTTTGTAAAAAATTTCAAGCACTTTTGCGAATATTTTCGGTGGAATTATCCAATGTAAAAATGGTGTAATTCTTTCAAATATTCGTCCGGAACGGTACCGTAGTCTTGGGTTTTTCATCTTGGAAATTCGCACAATCAGTTTTGCAAGTTTTTCAGGATTTCTTCCTTTTTCTATGTTCTTGTCTATTATGCTAAAAAAGCTTTCTAATCTATTTGCATATGGCGATTCTGAAGAAGGAACAACAAGCTTTCGATTAATATTAACTTTTGTTTTATAATCGCCAGGTTCAACCAAACAGACTTTAATCTCAAAAGGTTTTAATTCTGTTTGAAGTGCTTCTGTCATTCCTTCCAACGCAAATTTGGTAGAAGAATAAATTCCCTGGAATGGCAAGCCAACCTGACCTGCAATTGAACTAATATTAATTATTAGTCCACTACCCTGATTTCTCATATGCGGAACAACAGACTTGATTAAACGCAGTGTTCCGAAGAGATTAATGTCAAAAGCATGCTTTACTTCATTAATTGAGATTTCTTCAAGAGCGGCAGCAACACCAATTCCTGCGTTATTAATGAGTATGTCAATTTTGTTGTGCTCCGAAACAATCTTGTTAACAGCCTTATTAATTATTTCGTCGTTGGTAACATCAAGATATATGTATTTTAGATTTGGGATCTCTTTCTTGTTTTCAATATTTCGGCCGGCAGCGTAAACCAGATAATTTTGTTTTGAAAAGGCGAAGGCCATTGCCTCACCCAGGCCGGAGGTGCCTCCGGTAATTAATACTACTTTAGACATGTTAGGTTGGTATAATTATCAGGTTTTAACCTTTTTTCTTTGTTAAAATTAGGAAATTAAATTATTCATGAGTCTAACAGACTCCTTTACTCCATCTGTGTCTCGAACCAGCTTCTGCATTTTCAGAGCATTTTCTTTATAGGTATTGCTTAAAACTATTTTTAGTGCTTTGTTAATTGAATTCTCTGATACATTGTAAAGTGCTAATCGTTTTCCCATGCCTGCTCTTACCAAGCCATCAATATTGGCCTGTTGTTCCGATTGAAAACCTATGCCAATTACTGGCGTTCCTGACCAAACTGCCGTTTGAATTGTCCCTTGTCCTCCATGGGTTATTGCAATATCGGCCAATTCGTTTACTAAATGTGCCGGCATAAATCGAGCAGCAAAAAAGTTGTTGGATTCCTGACCTAGTTCTGACGGATCTATGATAGTAGTTGTTGAGCAAACTACATTGAAATCTTTGTTTTTCCGTAAAGAGGAGATAATAGCTTTTAGAATTTCCGGTGAACCTGAACTACCTAGTGAGACAAAAATATTTGTCCCCTTCCGATCATATACCTTTTTAATTTTTTCATCTAAAGGAAGACCCATTTTTGCGAAAATTGGGCCGGTATATTTATAGGGGGCTGGTAAGTCTTTTTCTGGCAATCCGCTAAGTTGTGGTAAATCCGGTAAGAGAACCAGGTCAGATTTTACAAAATCGGTGGAATTATAAATAGGAGGAAGTCCGTAATAAGTTCTGACTTTATTAAAGTTTACTACTGTTTTCTTTAAAACATCTTTAAGCATAACAGCATTAAAAAACCGGCGTTTTAAAAATTGAGGAATTAAATGCCTGATGAAATAATTAGTTTCCATCGTATTTGGGAAAGTAGCAAGGTTTTTTTTGTAAAAAGCAGGACACAGTGTTGTTGGAACCATTGTAACCCGAGGTAATTTCAAATAAGGTACAGAAATCATACTGCTAATGTTTAAACCACAATAAACTCCATCAGGTTTAAAATCATTTAGGGCATTAATATCGGCTTCAACCATAGCTTTTAATTCATCTTCAGAAAACGGAAGGGGAGTGCCAATCGGAGTACGAAACTGGTTAATTGCCATAACAATTTCATCTTGCTCATTGCTGATTTCCGGTTGAAGATTTATAGATTTCATTCCGGCTTTTTCAATCATACTTATGTGGGTTCCGCCATGGTTGAAAAAGGATAAGTCAAGTCCTGATTCGATAATTCCTTTGGCGGTTTCTAAAGCACGGGTAAAATCTCCAAGATTATGGGCATATGAAAAGAAAGCCCAGCGTGGTTGGTTGCTCATTGCGATGTGGTATTGGAATAGTTCATATAACCTTAAATTCAGAGTTTTGTTTATCTACTTTTGTTTGAATAGTTCAAACATAACATCGCCACTATTATAATCGGTTTGTAGATTGAGTAACTCTGCAATTGTTGGCATAATGTCAATTAATTCTCTTTTAGTATCAATAAATAGGTTGCTTTTAAAATCAGGGCCGAATGCGTATAGGCCAATGTGCCTGCACCCATCGCAATTATCGCCATGACTAATGTATCCGTTGGATATGCCATCCAGATGGCGACCATGATCGTTTGTTACAAGCAAGGTAGTTTTATCTTTATATGCAGGGTTTGCTTTAATAAATTCCCAAGTTTGGTATATAAACTCATCACAATTTTTAATAGCATTTATATAATTGTTCCAATCTTCTTTATGAGCCCAAATGTCAGGTTCCATAAAGCTCACCACTGCAATATTAGGTTGCTCTTCTTTTAGAATGTTCAGAAACTTTTTAAATGTAGTGCTATCATCTCTGTTTGCCTGAAAAAGACCTTCTACTCCACAGTCAATGGCTGGAGTGTGTCTGTTTTTCCAACTTGTCTTGGTACAATTTCTTAAAACATTCAGCTTATACTTACTTGAGATAATCCATGAACTATTTGGTTTGACAGAATCCTGACTGTTATAATATTGTAGAAAAGATGGCCTTATTGGATGTTCAAGACCAGCGTTATTAATTCTCTGATAAATTCCTGTTAAAAGAGCTGTATGCCCTGCTGTTGTTTCTGTAGGTCCATTGTTGAAAAACTGAGTGTAGGTTACACCTTGTTGCGCAAGTTGAGATGAAAGGTGGGGAATGTTTTCATGTAAAGAGTCTCCCCAGGATTCTGAATATCGCACTCCATCAACAACAATGATGATTACATTTTCAGTAACATAATTTGATTTATCCGGCTCTTTTGAACAAGACACCGTTATTAATACAGAGGTCAAGCCAATCAGGAGTCGATTATATGTAAAAATACTAAACATCCAATTTATCAATTAATTACAGGTTTTGTCAATGTTAATTAGTCTTGTAACTTATTTATGAAGTTGTTTAAAGTTACAAAATCTTGTTATCTATTGTTTTAATACTGATCGATAATTAATGCGCATGTCTCACTGTGCTGGGGGTCTGAAAATATAGAGCTAGTTAATAAAATTCTATCATTTCTTTAGGTGTTATTGATACTTAATTACTTAACATTCAATATATTTTAAACGTTAGGTGTTTTTAGTAGTTTTTGTGAAACATTATTCTTGAATTTGCGTAAAGCAATTATTCATTAAAAAGTATTATTCTACCATAACCAATCAAAAAATGACTGTTGGTCAATATTCTAAAACATTATTTCACTCATTAATAGGAATATTTACTATTTCATTTATTTGTAAAGCTAAGAATAATACAATAAAATTTCTTCAAGCTAATACCAAAAATGGTTTATCTTCGGATAATGTAAGTGCAATAAGTCAGAATAAGTTAGGTTTAATGTGGATTGGGGAAAATCACTATTTCTGTTCAATTGTTTATGTCAGGATTAGTATTAAACATTATTATATTTCGTTAATCAGATTAGTTAAGGGAAAAACTTCAAATAGAAAGTACCTGTTATGAAAATTCCTAAAGAGTCAGAAAAAGAAAGAACAGTGTCCGAAAACCCGGATATAGCAATTATTGAAAACATAAATCAAAAGGAAACAGAAGCATTCAGTATCAAATCATATGAGAAATCACAGCGTATTCTAATCGTTGAACATAATACCCAGGAATGCGAATTGTTAAGTGAATTACTCAGTAACGAATATGTAATCTATACAGCATCCAATGGTGTAGAAGGAATAAGGCTAGCAAAAAAGCATTTACCAGCTCTTGTTATAGCAGAGGTATCGGTGTCTGAAGAAGATGAGTTCGAATTTTGCAAGAGCCTCAAACATAATTTCTATACAAGTCATATACCCATAATAATACTAACAAGTCTGGATTCTGATAAAAACAAAATAAAAGGACTGGAATCGGGAGCTGATGAAATTATATCTAAACCTTATAAGCCAAGCATTCTTAATGCTAGAATAAGAAATATACTCGAATCAAGAAAATATCTGCAAAAACGTATTATTAATGATGTGAAAATTCAACCTTCAGAATTTGCTTTATCAGATCCTGATGAAGCATTTTTGAGCAAAACAATTCAAATTATTGAAGACAATATTAATTCAATTGAGCTTGATGTTTCCAAACTTGCTGAGCAGATGAATATTACTACAATATCGCTTTACAGAAAATTAAAAACACTTACCGGGCTGTCTATAATCCAATTTATAAGAAGTATTAGATTAAAAAGGGCTGCATGTCTTCTGGAAACTAAAAAATATACAGTTCAGGATATCACTTATATGGTAGGATTCAGTGATACGAAATATTTCAGAAAATGCTTTTGTAAACAATTCGGTACAACTCCTTCGGAATATGAAGAATCAAAGTTATCCTGAAAATCCCAAAATGGAATTTTATGTTATTTGAAAACTTTTTTTGTTTTAGTAATGCGGGGTGTAAAAAGGTAGGTGTGTTTTTCAGAACTCATATTTAATTTTAAACTAACAACAAAAGATATTACTTGTTTGCTCTAAACCAGCACAATAAACTTTAAGTGTTTTAAAGGGGTTTAAAAATTGAAAGATTTGTACCCCCCGCACACTGAAAGATTTGCCCCCCTAGTTTGAAAGATATACCCCCCTACGTTATATAGACATTGTGTCTATTTTTGTCAAACGCTAAAATGTAATCAACAGCCTTTATTAAATATTGAAATGAGATATATACTAACCAATTTATTGCTCTTTCTATTCATTGTTTTTGGAAATGCACAGATTAATTTTAAATACCTGACTACAGAAAATGGTCTTTCAGATAACGGAATATTCGCACTATACAGGGACCATAAAGATTATATTTGGATTGGCACCAATTATAAAGGGCTGAATAAATATGATGGCAGTAAAGTAACTATATACGAGAACATTGATAATCAACCCGGGTCGATTAGTAATAATGATATACGATACATTTACGAAGACAGTAAAAATAATTTATGGATTGGTACCCTGGATGGATTGAATTTATATAATCCCAAAACTGAATCTTTTACTGTGTTCAATCATGATACTACTGATACAATTGGTAATATTAGTAACCTTGTTACATGTATTATTGAGGATAAGAAGGGTAACTTATGGGTAACATATAGTGATGGGGCAGGATTAACCAAATGGAACTATGAAAAGAATAGTTATAAACGTTACCTAATAAAAACCCCGGATAATTTTCTTGTTAATAGTATGACATCTATTCGGGAAGACTCAAGAGGTTGCCTTTGGGTTGCTTCAAAAGGGGCCGGTGTTTACCAGTTTAACCCGGAAACTGGAGTTTTTATTAACTACAACGATTCTACTCTTGATTTTGGTAACGGACTTGAAAAGAAACTATGTGTTGACAAAAATGATCAAATATGGATAGGGTCTTTTGGAAATGGATTATTTTCATTTGATCCTTCCTCAGGTAGATTTAGACATTTTGGAACAGATATAGGTAATAAAGGAATTAATAATGGTCTGATTAGAGATTTAATACAAACAGATGAAAATCATTTATTGATTGCAACAGACCAAGGGGGCATTAACTGTTATGATATGGTTTCCAAAACATTTGAATACATAGGGCAGGATAAAAAGAATGAGCTTAATAATAATGGAATATTATGTTTGCATCAGGACAAAGAAAACATACTTTGGGTAGGTACCTCAAGAGGTGGTGTAAATTATTTTAATCCTATGGGACATAAATTTAAACTACACAACAACGCTAAAAATTCAAATTCTTTATCATACAATATCGTCGGTTGCTTTTATGAAGATTCAGAAGGTCTGATCTGGATTGGTACTGATGGTGGGGGTGTTAATATATATAACCCCCAAACAGAGAACTTTACAATTTATAAGCATGATTCTTCCAATCCAAATAGCATTAGTGGAAATGTTATACGTAGCATTGATGAAGATAAAAACGGTGATATGTGGATTTCTACATGGGATGCAGGACTTAACCGCTATGACAAAAAAACGAAAAGATTTTATCATTATTTACCCAATTCTCAGGATAGCTCCAGTATTTCAAATAAAACAATATGGCATTTAAAAATTGACCATAATAATGATATTTGGTTGGGAGGTTATAAGAATGGAGTTGAATTATTCAACAAAGAAGCGGGTGTGTTCAGGCGTTTTTCTGCTAACCGGGAAGATCCCAGATCATTGGGCTATGATGTTGTCACGCTAATATATGAAGACTTTCAAAATAACATTTGGATTTGTACACGTAATGGAATTAATCTTTACAACGATTTAACAAATTCATTCACAGTTTATAATAAATTTCCGGATAATAATATATTAGCATTTTGTAGAGACAAAGAAGGGCGGTTATGGGCCGGAAGTAGTGCTAAAGGTCTCTTTTTATTTGAGCAAGATGGTATAATAAAAGAAATTTACAGTAAAAAAGACGGTTTGCCCGGTAATACTATCCATGCAATTGTAGAAGATAATAACGGGAATTTGTGGATGTCGACAAATAATGGAGTCAGTTGTTTTAATCAAAAGAAACATGAATTCAAAAATTATAGCAAAAGCGATGGATTACAAGGCAATGTCTTTTTTGAACAATCGTTTCTAAAGACAAGAAGCGGAGAAATATATTTTGGGGGTTATAATGGATTTAATTCCTTTCATCCTGATAGTATTTTAGATAACGATTATATATCAGAAGTTTATATTACCGATTTTAAATTGTTTAACAAATCTGTCCCTTTTGGAATTCCCGAATCACCGCTGCAAAATCATATTAGCGAGACAAAAGAAATAACATTATCATGGCAACAGTCGGTATTTTCGTTTGAGTTTATTGCAATTAATTATACCAATTCCGAAAAAAATCTATATGCCTATAAAATGGATGGATTCGACAAAGATTGGATTTATACTGATGCGAATAAACGCCATGCTACTTATACAAATCTTAACGCGGGAGAATACACCTTTCATGTAAAGGCATCGAACAAAAATGGTATCTGGAATAATACAGAAACAACAATTAAAATTATAATACTACCGCCCTGGTGGAAAACATGGTGGTTTAAAATATTGCTGATATGTTTGATACTATTTTCCATCATAGTTATATTTAATTACCGAACATATCAATTAAGGAAACAAAAACTATTACTCTCCGATAAGGTAAAAGAGCGAACTTTCCAACTTGAAGAAATTAACAAAGGTCTTGAAGAAAAACAGAAAGAAATATTCATTAAAAATAAAGAACTACAGTTACAAAAAGAAAATTTAAAGGAAATAAACATGACTCTGGAGATACAGGCTCAAGAGATAGAATGTCAAAATATTGAATTAAATCAACACCGTAATCATTTAGAGCAACTGGTAAAAGAACGCACAGCCGATTTGGAAGAAGCTATGAAAAAAGCTGAGGAAAGTAACCGATTAAAAAGTGCCTTTCTCTCAAATATAAGTCACGAGATACGAACTCCTATGAATGCTATTGTTGGATTCTCTTCTATGTTAAACGATTTGGATCTGCCTAAAGATGAAAGAGAGGAGCTGGTATCTGTTGTCAAGAAGAATAGCGAAGAGCTTCTTGGATTGATAGAAGATATCCTGGAAATGTCTCAAATACAAGCCAATCAGTTAGTTATTAACAATCAGCCGGTAAACATAATTGAAATAATGAATGAACTTTTTGCTTCGTATCAGCAAAAAGCAAAATCTAAAGGGATACAGTTATGTGTTGATATAGATGCTTTTAGCGACACTTTGTTATGTTCAATTGATGGGATTCGTTTAAAACAAGTATTGGCTAATTTAATCAGCAATGCAATAAAATTCACCGAAATTGGATATGTACAGTTTGGTATAATCAGTCATCCTGAAAACTATATAGCTTTTTATGTTAAAGATTCTGGTATAGGAATTCCTGATGATATCGGATGTGATATTTTTAAAAGCTTTCAAAAAGTTGAATCTACAAAGTCAAAAATATATGGGGGGGTAGGTCTGGGCCTCTCAATTAGCTATAATCTTATAAGAAGAATGGGCGGTACTATCTGGTACGAATCAAAAATAGGAAAGGGAACGAATTTCTATTTTACTATTCCCAATAACAATAATGAGAATATTGAAATATCTGAGATAAATGATATTGATGAGCATTTAATTTCTTGATTTATAAAGTAAAAGAACTGTAATAATTAGCGAAGTAAATTTACTTGACATAATAAATAGGAGATGATGTACTTACATTCTTAAGCTATTTTTCAACCATAAACTTATTCCTAATAAGTTACTTTTTGAGCAATTAGTTTCAAACTTTGAAGATGCTTCTTCTGGCTTGAATTAATTATTTCAGCTATTTGCGTAACTTTCCACAAACTTTATTGTATATGTATTAAACTAATATTGAATTATATGAAAACGATAGGGGCTTTTATAATAGCTATGGTTTTAATAACTAGTTGCAGTGAGGAGACTAAGGATGAAATAAAGGATTTGTTACCATCTATGTCTGCTACTATTGATGGTGAGAAATGGGTTACTTCAGTTCGGGCAACAGTTGAGAAGGATGGTTTTTTTATTATAACCGGTACTGCATTGACAGGAGAGACTTTAATTGTTACAATAAAAGGTACCTCCACAGGGCTTTATGAGCTAAAGGCTCCATTAAAAACACAATGTATGATTGTATATAAAGAAGACGTAAATACTGAATTAGAAGGTGCGCTTGGTTTTGAAGGTTCAGTTAATTTAACAGATGTAAATACAACATCAAAGAATATTTCGGGGACTTTTGAATTCAAGATATTGAAGGACGGAAATACTACTATGAATGTAACAGATGGAGTGTTTTCTAAAGTAAATTATACTGTTTCAGGAAGTTAATTTGCTACGTCTCTATTTGAAAACGACAAACAAACTGAGGATTTACATCTGTTTTCTTAGGTGAATAATCAGATTCCTCAATTTTTCTACTTAGGTAGAAAAGAAAAGCAATTAATATGATAATAAGCATAAGGAGTATTGAATTTTCGGAGCTTTTTATATTAATTGCAATAAGGCTTCATAAAGTGTGGCACGCTTTGAATCTTTCTCAATTTCTTCAAAAACTGTATTTTTTTCATATTCCAACTGCTCTGGAGTTTAATAATCTGATGTCAGGATTTTATTGCTTTCATAGTAATGATTGAGAACATTTCTGGCGATTTGATACATCCATGTACGAAATATCCAGTTTGGATTATAGGAACGTCTATAGTTCAAAATTCTTTGAAACACATCTTGTGTTAGGTCCTGACTTATTTCGCGATTTCTGGTCATTCGCAGGAAGAAATTAAACAGCTTCACATTGTATTTTAATAGTGTAGCAGGCGATTCAATATCGCCTGATTTTACTGAGAGCATCGTTTTTTCATCGTTGATTAAATCCACACTAATAACTTTGATTTCTATATTGGGTATCGTGAAAAACCAGAAAGGTTACAAGCAAATTAAAAAATATTAAAAAAGAAAAGTAAAGAGTAATAATTATCTTTACAACATCCAAAATTTCATTCAATGGCAGGAAAAGGATTTCTTACAGTTTTAATTTGTCTGTTTTCATTTTGTGGACAGCCTTTTAAACTTGTAAACTCAACTTCTCAGGAATATTTTGCAGGTAGAAAAGAATCAGGGGGCGGAATAAAATATAAAATAGAAGTAGTTGCTACAAAATCATCAAAAAAGTTAACTTTTGATAATCTTTTTGTTGGAGGCAAAGAACTTCAATTAATAATTCAGGACACAGAAAAGAAAAACATTAAAAAATTTGATAAAGGCGATACTCTAATATTATCAGCTACCCTGCGCATTTCTTCTGATGAAATTCAGAATTCGAGCATAAAAGAGAAGAAAGAAGTTCTTTTAAATTATCATTTTAAAAAGAATGAAAGTGTTGCTTTTGTGAGACCAAAACGAATTGAAAGTTTATATTACCCATAAAAAGTAAAGGCTGTCTGTGCCCATGGACAGCCTTTTGAGATATACTCAGCTTAGGATTACAGCCTCTCAAAGCGAATAATATTCGACATAATCTCGCTACGAATTTGTATGAAATAGATGCCGGTTTCTAAATCTTCTAAGCTAAGACTCATTGAACCACCATCCACACGTTGTAGTTTATTATATACAGTAGAACCAGTGACTGATATTATTCTATACTTTTCTTTGCTCCATGAAAAACATGAGGAATATATGTTGCATATTCAAGATACACTTGTAAGTTTAGATGTACTAGAGTCATATATTTTATTATATATATGAGGTAATTAGGGAGTACCTCTTGTCTCGAAGGATATAAAATTGAACGAAGACGATTTAGTGCTTTTTTTGTCATTCAGGCATTAGGATAAGAAGAAGTTGCAGGTAATTAATTAAATGTTTATTAGTATTAAAATAAAAGGGTTCCATTTATTCCACTATCTAATGCGTAGGTTAATGGGGGGAAATCAACTCTATTCGCAATTTTAATAGTGAACAATTAACATCAAAAATACATTTCGATTAAAATAATTTATTATTGCTTGCTTTTAATTATGGGATATTTGTATATTTGATTAGGAGGGTGCTGGAGTGCCAGCTGTGGTGCTTTTTTCATTGTTTAGTTGGATTGGTATTGCTAGTTAGTGGGAATTTATTTAGAGAGTTGAAATAGAATAGCAAACCAGGGTGATTCGTTTATCAAACATTTTAAAAGTTCTATGTTTTTCCAAAGATTAAAGGGGATCTTTTTATTGTAATTGTATATGCTGTTAGATTATAATTATGTTAAATAATTGGGAAAGCTGCTAATACCTAAATACGAACAAAAAAAATAATATTATGGATGAAAATATTTAATTTACTACAACGCATAAGCAAATACATACCTATCGGTAATTGCATTCAACAAGACCTTATTCTTATGATAGTCTGATTTGATAATAAGTAATGGCATTGTATGAGTGATAATTGCAATACAATTGTCGTCGAAATTTTTAGTGCTTAGAATAAGAAAAAAGGTTTTTTATTTATTAAGTCAAATTGTAATTCTTTGGATCAGATTTATAACTCAATAAGATTTTGAATCCACAGATTAATGAAAGTAATGATTTGGCTTAAAGTTGTTTGGCTTTCTATTAGCGGCTGCCATTAGCGGTTCAAAAAAACTGTTAGTTGCCTAAGAAAGCCTACAGTATATAAGGGTGGGGTATAGGCATAATCAATTGCTGATAACATTTGTTTTTATTAATTGGTCGGAGATAAGGTAAACGTTAAGCAATGAAGAGGCATATCTCACTTCTTCTATTAATCCCAATTTCTCAGTTGTGATTTTAGCGAACAGGTCTAAAATAGAGTGAATTATATAATATTTTTCTAAAAAGCGGTAGCCGAAAAGCTAATAGAGTAGGCATTTAATATTTACAAATAAAACCAAACAGTCATGAAAAAATTCAACTTATTTTTTTTAGTAATCTTGCTTTCGGGTTTATTCATAAACCCTGTATTCTGTCAACTTCAAGTGCCGAGAGAAGGTATTGGTGGAGTATACAATTCTTCACAAGTACAGGGTGTATGGTCAATTTCGCCAAGTTATAAAATCAATACAACTTCAAACGATTTTGGCACGCAGTATGGCATGTGTTATGCTCATACAAATGCCGGAACTGGAAGTAAAAAGCCACTAGCAAACTTTGGTCATCAGATTACATATACAAATAGTGGTACAGTAAATGCTGCAATATCCTTATCATATGGACATGCATATTTTAAGGGTAAAATTGGGATTGGAACAACCGCACCACAAGGGTTACTTCATATTGTTAAAGATGGTAATAAAGGTTTACTTCTCGGGTATTATGGAAATGATATTCAGGGTAGATATGGAAGTACAGGGCAATATAATGGAGATCTAATATTAAATTATTGGGTTGGAAATGTAGGAATAGGAACACTAAATCCTAGGGAAAAGTTAGAGGTTAATGGCCATTTATTAATTCCTGCAGATAAAGAATTAAGGTTTGGAACAGAGAATACAAGTACCGGTTTTTTAAAGATAACTAATGCAACATGCTGTTATAATACTTATGCCGATTTTAAAGGTAATTTATATTTTAGACATCATATTACAGGTAGTGATTCAAAAGGTTCAGTTTTATCTTTGCAGCAAGATGGAACTGTAATAATAGGTAATTGGGAGCGATATGATAATTCTGTGACACCAACTAATGGAAGTAAGTTAATGGTAAATGGAAAGATCTTATGTGAAGCAATAGAGGTTGTGAATTCGGTTCCAACTTCCGATTATGTTTTTGAGAAAGATTATAATCTAAGAAGCCTTAAGGAAGTAGAGCAATTTGTTAGTGAGAACAAACATTTACCTGAGGTTCCATCTGCCAATGATTTTAAGGAGAATGGTTACAATATGAACGATTTTGATGATTTACTTTTACGAAAAGTTGAAGAGTTAACCCTTTATATTATTGAACAGAATAAAAGAATTGAAGCACTCGAGGTTGAGAATATTAAATTAAGAAAAAATTAAGTCTATGAGCAAAGTTGTTATATATATTATAGCATTCTTTTTTCCATATATAGTTTTTAGCCAAAACTATGTGGCTAATAATGGATATGACTATCCAATTAAACCCGGAACAAAAGAATGGAAATCTATTGAAATACGAGCCGATCGAGTTGACGCTTGTCAGATACCTAAAGATATCTTAGAAAAACTATCTACAGATGAATTGCTTGAAACTTGTTTGAACTATCCTTTTATTATTGATGTATTTGCATATAACGATATTCAAGCAGGTTTTCTGAAATTATTATCTGAGTTCAATGGTCTGCAGGAATTGATTAATAGACAAGATTTTTCTTTAGTCGTTTTTAAGGAGTATGCTTCTATGAATCCAGAAGACATTGTTGAATTAAAAACTGAAAATGCTCAAAGTGCATTCTTATTTAGGCTTATATACCTTGAGGTTTTGTTAGCTCAGGATGTAGTAGTTAACAAAACATCTGAACAAGATGCTAGGAACCTATTAAGTGAGTGTGTAAGTAAATATGAAATAAAGCAGAGTAGTAATGAATATTATGGTATGCTTTCGTTTACAATGCTTACACAAATGACCAATAAGGTTTTACTCAAAGCTAAATACGGAAAAGATCCGTCTAAAATGCAAAGCGATGAAATAAACCGTTTATCTGGGATGCAATTAAATCCTGATTCTGTTTATGTAGAAGCCAAAGAATTTTTAAATAATAAACAGTATTAAATATGAAATCAACCATATTAATTTTAGTTGTAAATACTTGTCTGGGTCTTGGGTTATATGCTCAAACGCCGGCCAATATTTATACTCCAGCATGTACTCTACTATATAATACTTATTATACACCTGAATTATCTTCTTCTGAGATTAATTATCTTAATCAACAATATCAAAGTGCATATCCAAATGCAATTTATATAAGTTCTTCCTCTGGAAAATATAATTGCCATGGTTATGCCTGGTATGTAACAGAAGGTGGTGCAAAGGTATGGATTGGCGCTTATGCGGGAAGTGATCCTGAAGAAGAATTTATGAACGATGGTAGCTATGTGGAAGTACCCACTGAGGTTGGAGCCCAAAAAGTATCATACCGATCAAGTGACCATTCGGCAATAACAACCTCAACCTCTGGGTGGGTGCAATCGAAATGGGCATATGGACCAGTTATGAAGCATAAGCCTTCAGATTGTCCATTTACTTATAGCAGTTTGAAGTATTACACTTCAGTTAAGAATATGACTGGAACTATAAACTCTGGCACATATACAATGTATGGTCAGATTAAAGCCTCAGGCCAACTTGCTTCATCATCAAATGTTAATTTTAGAGCAGGAAAGAGTATTAAGCTTAATCCTGGGTTTAAGGTTGTGGGAGCTACATTCCAGGCAAATATGATTTCAAGCTGTTGGCCATCACCAGTAGTTATATATTCCATAGATAATGATGTAAGTATAGATCTAAAATCTACTGATTATAGTTCTCAACAGGAAGAATTAACTAACAATATTAAACCTATATCGGATAAGCTTGTTTTATTTCCAAACCCTGTGTCTGAGCTACTCTATGTCAATGGAGTAAGTAGTTTTGAATATACAATTTATGATTGTTATGGAAAACTATTGTTAAGTTCAAAAAATTCTGAAAATAGTATTGATGTTAGTTCCTTAAATTCTGGAGTTTATGTTATCCAGATTGTGAGTGAAGGGACAACTCATATTGATAAATTTGTGAAACAATAAATTAATTACAAATATTGTTATCCTGGAACGATTGAAAAGGTTTGTTTATAAGATGTTTTGAAACAAACCTTTTCTTTGGTTTTGAGGTATATATGTCTGTTAAGCTTTGTTTTTTTTAATGCACTCATAATCAATTGCATATAAAAATATACCGAAGTATTATAATATCGAAACATCATAATATTTAATCCTTTCCGGAACTAGAGTCCTTATCATATTCTGTTGCTTTTTTTATCAGTAATACTGGATGCGAAGTTTTTTTCCTAAACTATGAATGAAAAAAAACAGGAGATATTGAGCTAAGGCTAACTCCAGTATTTTACTTTCATTATCTTTAAGGGATGAAAAAAAAGGAGGAATATATGTTGCAAATTCAAGATACGCTTGTGAGTCTGGATGTGGTTGAGAAGAAGTTTTGTTGCGATTTGGCTATTTGCAGGGGAGTTTGTTGTGTAGAAGGAGATTCAGGAGCTCCTCTTGCTCCTGAGGAAATAAACCTTATTGAGGATGAATATGTGAACTTCAAAAAATATATGCGCCCTGAGGGTGTTGAAGAAGTTGAAAAGCAAGGTACCTGGACAATTGATGTTGAAAACGATAGAGTAACTCCCCTAGTTAATGGGAAGGAGTGTGCATATGCTATTTTCGAAGAAGGAATTGCAAAATGTGCCATTGAAAAAGCCTATTTCGAAGGCAAAACTTATTTTAGAAAACCAGTGTCTTGTCACCTATATCCTATAAGAATAAAGGAGTACGAGCATTTTACTGCCGTAAATTACGATGATTGGAGTATATGTAAAGCAGCTTTAAAACTTGGTTTAGAAGAAGGTATTCATGTGTATGAATTTGCTAAAGATGCACTAATTCGTAGATTTGGAGAAGAATATTATGAAGAACTAAAATTAGCTTCCGAAAGCTTATTAAAGGAATAGTAAAAAATGGCAGGAGACACACATTTTAGAACCGATTTTCCTTGGCGAGCGGTTGTAATTGCAACAGTAATATTTATTCTTTCAATTTTTTCAGCAATTAATCTTCTTGTTCAGTCAGAAGCTTACAGTTTTAAAGAAATGCTTCTTTCAATCTTCGCGATTTTACTTTTGCTGTATTTATTGTTTTTTTTGAATATTACAGTGCTTGAGTTTCGAAAAGATGAAGTTTTTGTTAGCCGTCCTTTCCGCTTTATTAATAGTCAAAAAGTGTTAGCCTTTTCGGGCTTAGACAAAGTTATTTTTTATAATGATGCAATTGGAGTGCCCAAGCTTGTTTTTAGGTTAAAAAAAGGTAGACGCATTAGAATCCGCTATTATCAGGCTGGAGGAAGAGGTGAATTAAGAATCATTTCCAGTCTATTAAAGGATAAAGGCGTTGAGTTAATCTATAAAAGATTTGGATCAAAGATATATGTTTAGCATAAGTATCTTGATTCTCTATAAATGCTTTCATTCCATAACCTGATCATTGTTGCTTTTTTTTCAATGAGAATGTTTTACTTTCATGGATTATTTAACTCTCCACATTTAATCGTGTTGCGTATGTCATGAATATGGATTGTATTCATGATATACTTCAATTAATAAACAATAAAATATTTTAAAATGGATAATATAAAGGTTTTTGTTGAGAAAAATAGAGATAGAATTCTAGCCGAGTTGTTCGATTTTATAAGAATTTCATCTGTTAGTGCAAAAAAGGATAACAAAGAAAATATGGATAAAACCGCTGAGTTTGTCAAAGATTCCTTACTAAAAGCAGGGGCAGATAAAGCGGAAGTACTCCAAACAAAAGGTTGGCCAGTTGTATATGGTGAAAAAATAGTTGATCCTTCGAAACCAACAGTTTTAGTTTATGGGCATTACGACGTTCAGCCTGCAGAGCCACTGGAATTATGGGATTCTCCACCATTTGAGCCTGAAATAAGAAATGGTAAAATTTTTGCCAGGGGTGCTGATGACGATAAAGGTCAAATGTTTATGCATGTTAAAGCTTTTGAATTTATGGTTTCGGAAGGTTTGCTTCCTTGTAATGTAAAATTTATAATAGAAGGTGAAGAAGAAATTGGTTCAGCATCCCTTGAGGTTTTCTGTGCCGAAAACAAAGAGCTATTAAAAGCTGATGTTATTTTAGTTTCGGATACTTCAATGATTTCCTTAGATACTCCTACAATAACCACTGGTCTGCGTGGATTAGCCTATTTTGAGGTTGAACTTACCGGGCAAAGTCGCGACTTGCATTCCGGATTGTTTGGAGGGGCGGTGAAAAATCCATGTAATGTGCTTTGTGGAATTATCGATAAACTAATTGATGACGATGGAGTAATTACTATTCCCGGATTTTATGATTCAGTTTTGAAAGTTTCCGATGAAGAAAGAAAAGTTCTTAATAGTGTTCCATTCGATGAAAAAAGTTTCTTTAATGGTATTGGTCTTGAAAAAGGCTTCGGTGAAAAAGGATATTCTGTAATCGAGCAGTTGGGTATGCGTCCAACTTGCGATGTGAATGGGATTTGGGGGGGGCATACAGAAGAAGGTGCAAAAACTGTTCTTCCTTCAAAAGCATATGCAAAAATAAGTATGCGCTTAGTTCCAGATCAGTCTCCCGAAGAAGTTGCTAAACAATTTAAACCCTACCTTGAATCGTTAATTCCTGAAGGATTTACAATAGATGTAAAATACTTACACGGTGGCACTCCATATGTACTTCCGTTTGAAAGTAAAGAACTGGATGCAGCAAACAAAGCAATCCAAAAATCATTTGGAAAGCCTCCGGTACCTGTTCGTAGTGGTGGTAGTATTCCAGTAATTTCAGTATTTGAGCAAGTACTTGGAATTAAGGCTGTGCTAATTGGTTTTGGATTAGAGTCAGATGCTATTCATGCACCAAACGAAAATTATCCATTGGCAAATTTCTTTAAGGGGATTGAAACTATTCCTTGGTATTATCATTATTATAGTATGTAATGCCGGGTTGATGATAAAATAGATGTTTTTTTTCAGAACAGGGGTCTTAAATTTAAGACCCCTGTTATTTTTTTTTATTTTTGTGGAAACTATTAAACAAAAAATTCTATGGCTCATATCCGATTTTTTGCACTTAAAGAAGCAATGAACAGACAACCTGTTAATATAGAGTACCCCGAGAAGAAAACCTCTGATTATTTTTCGACCAGTGTTTTTGATAATAAGAAAATGCAGGAATATCTTTCTCGTGAGGCATATCTTGGAGTAAAGGAATGTGTTGAAAAGGGAGATAAAATTAACCGCCGATTGGCTGAGCAAGTCGCAGTTGGAATGAAGGCATGGGCTCTTGATAAGGGAGCAACTTATTATACACACTGGTTTAGTCCGCTTACAGATGGTACTGCTGAAAAGCATGATGCATTTATTGATTTTGCAGAAAATGGAGGTGTTATTGAAGCGTTTTCCGGAAAATTACTGGCACAGCAAGAGCCCGATGCATCAAGTTTCCCGAGTGGTGGAATAAGAAATACATTTGAGGCTCGCGGTTATACAGCATGGGATCCAAGTTCGCCGGCATTTGTTTTAGACAGAACACTTTGCATACCAACTATCTTTGTTTCTTATACAGGTGAAGCCCTTGACCATAAAACTCCATTGTTAAAAGCATTGGCGGCTGTTGATTTTGCAGCAACTGAAGTTTGTCAATATTTTGATAAGAATGTTACTAAAGTGTGGGCTGCTTTGGGATGGGAACAAGAATATTTCTTAATAGATGAGGCATTATTTAATGCTCGTCCTGATTTGGTTGCTTGTGATAGATCGCTTGTCGGGCATCAATCAGCAAAAGATCAGCAACTTGATGATCAATATTTCAGTTCAATTCCAGAACGTGTATCTTCCTTTATGCGCGAACTCGAAATAGAAGGATATAAATTAGGAATTCCAATTAAAACCAGGCATAACGAAGTTGCTCCAAACCAGTATGAGTTAGCTCCTATTTATGAAGAATGCAATCTGGCAGTTGACCATAATATGTTAATTATGGATATAATGAAGAAGATAGCACGGCATCATAAGTTTAGGGTTGTTTTTCATGAAAAACCTTTTAAAGGAGTAAACGGAAGTGGAAAGCACAATAATTGGTCACTAATTACAAATTCAGGAGTTAATTTGCTTTCCCCTGGGGCAAAGCCAAAAACAAATATGCAATTCCTTAGCTTTTTAGTGTGTACTTTAAATGCTGTGTTTAAGCATCAGGATCTTTTACGTGCGTCAATTGTTTCAGCAGGAAATGCACATCGTATGGGAGCCAACGAGGCACCTCCTTTAATTATGTCGGCATTTGTTGGTCGAAAGCTTACAGAAATGCTAGATGATTTGGAGAAAAGAGTGACTTCCAAAAAAATGACTCCAGATGAAAAAACTGAGCTGAAACTTGATGTTGGAAAAATACCTGAGATACTTTTAGATAACACAGATAGAAACAGAACGTCGCCATTTGCTTTTACAGGGAATAGATTCGAATTCAGAGCTGTTGGTTCTTCTGCTAATCCGGCCGCTCCAATGACAGTGTTAAATACTGCTGTAGCTCAAGAGCTTACAGATTTTAAAAATGACGTAGATAAACTTGTAGATAAGGGAGTGAAAAAGGATGAGGCAATTTTTCAGGTTATCAGAGAGTTTATCATAAAATCGAAAAAAGTTCGTTTCGAAGGAAATAGTTATGGCGAAGAATGGAAGAAGGAAGCAGCGAAACGTGGTTTAACTAATGTTGGCAATGTAATTGAAGCATACGATGCTTATTTGAACAAATCATCAAAGAAATTATTTATTGAAAATAAAATTTTCACAGAAAAGGAACTTGAGGCTCGCACTGAAGTAAGGTATGAGAACTATGCGAAAAAGATTCAAATAGAGTCGCGCGTGTTAGTGCAAATTTCTATAAACCAAATTGTGCCTACTGCCATAGAATATCAGACCCGACTGATTGAGAATGTAAAAGGATTGAAAGAAATTTTTGGTGCTGAATTTAATACTATTGCCAGCGGCAGGATTGACCTTATTAAGCAAATTTCTGAGCACACATCCAATATAAAATTACTTGTAAGTGAAATGGAAGAGGCAAGAAAAGTTGCTAATAATATTCAGGAAGTCAGAGAAATGGCTTATCAGTATTCAATTAAAGTATTCCCGTTTATTGAGCAAATACGTTATCATATTGACAAACTTGAGCGTATTGTTGATAACGAAATGTGGCCGCTTCCCAAGTATACGGAATTAATATTTACACGTTAATTAATAAGCAAAAAAAAGGCTGCCTTTTTGGACAGCCTCTTTTTTTTCCTATGTATTTTTTTGATTTTAATTGTTGAAAGTAAATAAGTGTTTAAGCACCTTTTACAGTTTTTATTATTCTTGAAGCTACTTTGTAAGGATCTGCGTTAGAAGCAGGTCTTCTGTCTTCAAGCCATCCTTTATAACCATTCTCAGCAGCACCAATAGGAATTCTAATAGAAGCTCCACGGTCAGAAAGGCCATAGCTAAATTGGTCAATCGCCGCAGTTTCGTGAGCACCTGTTAGTCGTTCGTCATTGTTTTCACCATAAACAGCGATATGTTCCTTAACAACGGGACGGAAAGCTTCACAAATTGCTTCAAAAGTTTCTTTCGAACCACAAGTTCTTAATGTTTCATTTGAGAAATTTGCATGCATACCAGAACCATTCCAGTCACCTTTTACAGGTTTAGGATCCAAATTAATACGTACGCCATACTCTTCACCAATTCTTTCAAGAATGTAACGTGCAACCCAAATCTGGTCGCCTGCTTCTTTTGCACCTTTAGCAAATATCTGATATTCCCACTGTCCTTTCATTACTTCAGCGTTAACACCTTCGATGTTAAGTCCTGCGTCGACACAATAGTCTAGGTGTTTTTCTGCAATTTCTCGGCCTACGTTGTATTCAGCTCCTACTGAGCAGTAGAATGGTCCCTGAGGTGCTGGGAAATAACCTGGAGCAGGGAATCCAAGAGGAGTATGTGTGTCAATATTCCAAAGAACATATTCTTGTTCAAAACCAAACCAGAAATCTTTATCATCGTCATCAATGGTTGCTCTTCCATTTGTTGGGTGTGCAGTTCCATCAGCATTTAAAACTTCTGTCATTACTAAAAATCCATCTTTTCTTGCAGGATCTTCACAAATAAAAACCGGCTTTAACAATAAATCTGAAGAACCACCTTCCGCTTGTCTGGTTGAAGATCCATCAAATGACCACATAGGGCACGATTCTAGTTTGCCATCAAAGTTTTTTACTACTTTGGTTTTGCTTCTCATTTGTTGTGTCGGTAGGTTACCGTCTAGCCAAATGTACTCTAATTTTCCTGTCATCTTAAAGCTATTTTATTGTTACTAATTATAAAATTTCAAATTCCTCTGCAAATATATTGATATTTATCATTAAAAGAAACAAAAAATTGATGAAGTGTCAAAAAAACAGGTATAAATGATAAAAAACTCATTATTTTATAGGGGTGGCATAAAGAAAATAGGGGGATGAGTCTTAAAAATGCAAAAATACAGCCAACATCTAACAGTTGTCCCCATCTAATACAGTGTTTGAGGCAGGGTAAATGGTTTGTTTTGAGAATTGAATTATTGTTATTAGGTAATAAAGGATAAGATTTTGAGTTCTCTTATAGGAATGGTTAATAAGATTCATCATATTTTTCCTAAAAACATTTAAATTTACTGCATTATTAAAGTAGAGTTCTAATGAAATCGTCATATTTTATTTATTAGTAATGTTTTAATTACGATAAATTCTATCTGACAAAAGAATTAAATAATATACAGATGAAAGTTTGCAAATTTTCTATAACCTTATCTCTTATTCTTCTAATCTCGATTAGTCTGAATGCTCAAAACAAGAAATATGTTAAAGCCTATAAAACATATAACGCAGGAGAGTATTTCAAAGCTATTGATTCTTTTAAAGAAGCATATGAAAGTATAACTGATAAAGATGAAAAAACTAAAATAGTTTTTCATATAGCTGAATGTTATCGTCATACAAATCAACCAAAAAAAGCTGCACTCTGGTACAGCAAAGCAATTAACAAAAACTATGAAAATCCCATAGGTTACCTTCATTATGCTAATGCACTTAAAATGATGGGTAATTATGAAGAAGCCAAAGTGCAATTTGAAGCATATAAGGAGTTGGTTCCAAACGACAGTAGAGCAACTGATGGAATACAATCTTGTAATCAATCTTTAGAATGGATTGAGTATCCAAATGGTTATACGGTTGAAGAGCTTCGTTTTATTAATTCAAAACAAAACGATTTTTGTCCTGCTTTTGCTCGCGAAGATTATAGGGTATTATACATTACTTCTTCCAGGGAAGAATCGACAGGTAATTCTGAAAATGGAGCTACAGGCCAAGCTAATACAGATATATTTGAGACAAGCCTCGACAGAAAAGGAAAATGGAGTTCACCCGTTCCTCTACCTGTTGAAATAAATTCAGAATTTGAAGAGGGAGCTGCTGTTTTAAACGCTGACTTTACTCGTTTATACTTTACTCGTTGTGTAATTCGCGATAAAAAAGTATCTGGTTGCGGTATTTTTTCATCACAGTTGAAAAGTGGTGAATGGTCAAAGGTTCAGTCTCTTAATATTGCTGATGATAGTGTAGTTATCGCTCATCCGGCACTTTCGGCAGATGAACTTACTCTTTACTTCACCTCCGATATGGAAGGTAGCATACCACGGTCCGATGGTAGACCAAGTAAGGATATATGGAAGGTTACCAGATCTTCTGTCAGTGATGATTTTGGTGAGCCAGAAAATTTAGGAGAGCCTATTAATACAATGGATGAAGAAGCTTTCCCATATGTACACCCCGACGGTTCATTTTATTTTGCTTCTACCGGGCATGTTGGAATGGGTGGCTTTGATATTTACAAAGCTTCGAAAGATGATAATGGTAGATGGAATATTGAAAATATGCGGTATCCAATAAACTCTTCAGGTGATGATTTTGGAATTTGCTTTGAATCTAATCGAGAGGCGGGTTTTTTTACAAGTAGCAGATCGGGAAAGTCAGATGATATTTATACCTTCTTGCTACCACCTCTTAAATTTACTATAACAGGTGTTGTTAAGAATGAAAAAACAGATGAGCCACTCATTGGTGCCCATGTAAGATCTATTGGTAGCGATGGAGTTACGCTTGAGGCTACCACTTTGGAAGATGGAAGCTTTAAATTTATGCTTAAACCTGGAACCGATTATGTATTTCTTGCTAAAAAAGAGGGCTTTCTTCAGGGTAAAGAAAGAGAAACAACCAAAGGTCAGGAGTCAAGTGTAGATTTTACCGCCGAAATATACTTGCCACCTATCGACAAACCAATTACTGTTGAAAACATCTTCTTTGATTTTGCAAGTGCCGAATTGAGACCAGAGTCTATGGTTTCGCTTGACAAACTTGTTGAAACACTAAACGACAACCCAACAATAACAATAGAACTTAGTTCTCATACCGATTCCAGAGGTGATGATGAATTCAATATGGAGTTGTCGCAACAGAGGGCTCAATCTGTAGTTGATTATCTTATTTCTAAAGATATTGCCTCAGATAGGTTAGTGGCAAAAGGATATGGTGAATCAACGCCTAAGTCTGTTGATATGCGCGACCATGAAGCATATCCATTCTTGTCGGAAGGTCAGGTTCTTACAGAGGAATTCATTGGCACAATTGAAGATGAGGATCTTCAGGAAGTGGCACATTTCTTAAATCGTCGTACGGAATTTAGAGTTCTATCAACTGATTATAAAGGAAATTAGCATAGTTTGCAACTTAGTTAATATCAGAATATCCTGTAAGTCTGTTGACCTACAGGATATTTTTTATTTCTAACAAATCCAGAATAATATAAGAGGGGTTAAATTCTACCATGTCTTTCTGCGGATTGTACCACATTTGGTCAATGCCAAAATTGCTAGCACCTAAAATATCATTGGTGAAATCGTCCCCAATAACAAGGCTTTCTGCCTTTCTTGCATTGGTGGATTTTAAAGCATATTCGAAAAAAACCTTATTGGGTTTTGCTGCTCCAATTCTTTCAGACGTATATATTTTGTCGAAATAGTGCTCAATTTTGGCAGCATTTAGTTTTCTCAATTGTGTTTCATGAAATCCATTAGAGATAATATGTAATTTGTAAATAGAGTTTAGATATTCTAACACTTCCTTCGCTCCAACTATTAAATTTCCTTTATTAGGAGAGTTTTCAACGTAAAAGTCACTGATGCTATGGGCTAGTTTATTGTCATCTATGTTGTATTCTGCCAGTAACAATCGAAATCTCTCAGTTCTAAGCTCTGTCTTACCCATTTTTCTATTGCTATATAGTTCCCAAACCTTATTGTTGTGTTTAGTATATCTCTGTTGGAAATCAGAAGTGTCTTGAATCTTTTCTTCTAAATTAAATTCAATTATTATCTCATTTAGGGTTTCATTTGAGTTCTTATCAAAATCCCAAAGGGTTCTATCAAGGTCGAAGAAAATATGTTTGTATTTTTTAGGATTGCTCACGTATAATTATCTGTATGTTTGTAATTCCTACATTGTTGTGTAAAACTATTAAAACTTAATAGAACAAAAACTAATATATATGGGTGAAAATAATCTACTAACAGGTAAGAAAATCTTTAGATGGGGAATGTTAAGTATCTCCTTATATCTTAATTTCTCCGGAATACTAGCTATATTATTTAAATTAATTTCTCTGGCCGTTACTTTTAGTCATATTTCGGTAAAATCATTAATCGCAATAGAGGTCGTATCCTACATTTTGAAGCTGGGATTGTTGATTTTAGCACTAGTGTTAATCAATAATAGAATGTCTAGACGGTCAATAATCAAATACCCTCGAAGATTAGCTATTGCTAGTTTTATTCTTTTGCCAGTAGTGCTTTTATTTCAATTTGCTGTTCAAGCGGGGAATACTTTGCTTATGTCCACTCTGCAAGGTGCTTCATACATGGGGGAATATGCAATGTTTTCCAGTGTTGCAGGTCCTGTTTCAAGTAGCCTTGGTTTAATAACTGTTATGATATTTGGACTTGTAGTTAATACTAGAGATGTCTAAGGCCTGTATCTAGATTGGGTTAGTATTTTCTGGTAGTTTTTTTCAGTTACAATATGAGATAATTCTAGATCCTTCATTTTTTTTGCGTATTTTTCAACAATTCTGAACCCAATCCAAACGGCAGCCCTTCCGGGAGATTCGTTTGTGAAATCTTTCGTAAATGGGCTTTCGTTAATAAATTGACCTATTTTAAAGTTGTCGGTGCTAAAAAGTAGTTTTTGTTCAATAAGATAAGTCCACATTTGCTTTTCATTATTTATACAAAATTTAAGTTGTTTTGGGGTAAATCCCCATAATAAGGTGTCATGTGTAGAAGGAAGAAGTTTGTTCGTTAGATACATAATTTGTCCATTATATATCATTTGTGATAGAAGATTGTTTTGTTCTGGAGAGTATTCTATTTCAGTGGTAGCCCATGCGCGTATAATGTCAGATGGCATTTTCTCAGGAGTCATTGAGTATCTCTGATAATTAGGTAGAGGAGGGTATACCTGGTTGTATAATTCTTCTTCTGTTCCAAGATATTTTTCAAGGCTTATTCCCAGAATATTTTCTGTAGTTACTATAGATTGATTAAATCCGGATACATATGTATAAATAACGGGAATTGGTTTATTAGGAAATACAGTTGACCATTTTCCAAAAGCATCAGATAACTCATATTCTAAAGCATTTAATTCTGGAAATACCTCAGCTACTCTATTATTTATATTGTATACAGCCTGATCGGTTACAAATGAATGCAAGGCACTTTTGAACCATGCTTGACTGGGATCGCCTATCTCAATAATCTTATTGCCAAAAAGTGACATAAAATCAGCATACTTTGTGTGTAGAAAATCAATTGAGTCAAAAAATGAATAGATGTTTAGATTAAATAATTCTTTTTCAAAACGAACAATTTTAAGATCGACCTTTTGTGTTTCTATATTTGAAAATCTATCAGAAGAGCAACCTGATAGTGCTATGATTATTGATGAAATCAGACTAATAATAGAATGGTTAATTGTGGTTTTATTTTTCATTCTCGAGTGTTGTTTTCCGATGACAAATATAACGTCATTTTCATTATTAAAGTGTTTCCATTTCAACATATACCAATGACTTTATTGTTTTTTCACCTTTTAAGGAAATATTTTCATTGAATAGTTTGATTTTTATATAAAATCCTATACTTTTGCAGTTCCAAAAAAGTGGGTGATAATTAAATATGTAGAAAAATGAAAAGGACGTTTCAACCCTCAGTAAGAAAAAGAAGAAATAAACATGGCTTCCGCGAAAGAATGTCATCAGCTAATGGTAGAAAAGTACTTGCTAGAAGAAGAGCAAAAGGTAGAAAAAGACTAACAGTTTCTGACGAGATTAGAAGGAAGTAGTGTTTTCTGTCTAAAAACATATTTAAGGAAGGCGATATCAGCCTTCCTTTTGTTTTTTATACATACCTGAACCCTAAATTCTTATACTTTCTTGTTTACATCATTATATTTGAAATGTTCAGGTATATTAAAGATAATTTTATCTTTGTTTGTTCGTTATACTATTTGAAAACAAACCTCTGAATGAAAGCATTTTTAAATTATCTTCTTAGTCGTACCTTTTTGCGTAATTTATTATATGCATTGGGAATAGGATTGTTCATGGCGATTTTTACATTCTCCTGTGTTCGTATTTATACGAATCATGGAAAATCATGTGCTGTTCCTGATTTTTCTGATATGCACATTGAAGATGCGCGCTCTTTGGTTAAAGAAAAAAAGTTTAGATGTGATGTAGCAGACTCTTTGTACGTTGCAACGAAAGATCCAGGAGTTGTCCTTGAGCAACATCCGAAGGCTGGTTCGCTTGTAAAAAAGAACAGAAGAATATTTTTCACATTAAATGCATCGGGACCAGAAAAAATTCCTATGCCTGATTTAGTCGGTATTACACTTAGAGAAGGAAAGGCCAGACTTGTTTCCAGTGGATTGGTGTTAGGTAGATTATATTACAGATTTGATATTTCAAAGAATGTGATTCTGGAACAAAAGTTAGAAGGTGAAGTTATTGAAGCAGGAGATTCTATTGCAAAAGGGACAAGCATAAATCTTGTGCTAGGTAAGGGCTTGGGCAACGATAGACAAATGGTTCCGGATCTTATTGGACTTACCGAAGAAGAAGCAAAATCGAAAGTAGTAAACAATATGTTTAGTATTGGAGCAGTTGTGGCAGATGGAACCGTTGATGAAGAAAATGATACAATACCACCAAAAATATTCAGACAAAGACCGGAAAGTGATCCTGGTGTATTAATACCTCTTGGTTCTACTATTTCAATTTGGGTAACTCAGGATTCAATGAAACTTCCTCAACCAGAAATGCCGGGGGATGGAGAAGAAATGGTTTGGCCAGACGTCGAAAATGAAAATGAAAAAGATACTACCTCAAATAATACTACTATTTAGTTTTTCGATAAGCCTTGTTGCTCAAGAGCTTGTTCCGCTAAACTATAATCATGCAATTAAAAAGCAATTGGATTTAACCAAAGGCTTTAAATCTGCGGGGCAACAGAAATATAAGACATCTCCGTTTCCCGATGCTAATCATTACTTTTTTGATGATTTTGCTAATTATAATTTATCGGTTTTCCCCGATGAAAACCTTTGGCAGGATAAATCAGCCTTTATAAACCAGACTTATCCCGATTCTTGCTTAAGCATTGGTGTTGCAACACTTGATGGTGTAGATAGTAATGGAGATTTATATTCGATTAGTGAAGGTGTTTTTCCATCGGACACTCTAACATCAAAGGATATCAATCTGGATGGTGTTGTTGGAAATGTATATATTTCCTTTTTCTATCAAGGAGGTGGAAAGGGTGATGCGCCCGAAGAAAATGATTCCCTTATTCTTGATTTCTATCATTCCGATTCAGCCAGATGGTATACATTCTGGTATTCGCTGGGAGTACAAACTAATACTTTTGAACAAGTAGTTATTGAAATTGGAGATTCTCTTCGTAGACCTGATTTCAAATTCAGATTCAGAAACTGGACATCTACTGATATTCGAGACACAAAAGGTGGAGATGAAAGTGGAATTGCAAATTCCGATCAATGGCATATTGATTATGTACAGGTCAGAAGTGTTGCAAGCAAAAGTGATATGTATGAGATTAACGATGTTTCATATGCTTTTCCTCTTAAGTCAGTACACAAGTATTATCATGCCATTCCGCATAAGCATCTTAATTATTCAATTGGAGATAGGCGGGAAACTTTTGATATAACTATTAGTAAATTACCTACCACAGTTCCCTCAGTATTTATTAAAAGGAATTTTGAAACGTTTAATATTTATGGAGGTCAACTAGAAAAAACCGCATGGGATTATGGCTTTGGTAATGAGCAGTATGCGCAGTTTAGAGGTTTTTCTGATTTTTACACTCATTTAATTAATTATAACTCAACTCAAAAATATGGTTTGTATGAGATACGAAGTTATATTGAGATTGTACAAGAACAATATAGGTGGAACGATACCATAAAGAAAATTGAAGTATATAAAGATTATTATGCATATGATGATGGAACAGCAGAGTTTGGCTTTGGATTGCCGGGCAATGGAGGAGTGAATATGCGTCTGGCATATAAGTTTCCCTTATCAATACGTGGTACAAATCCTGCCGATACCTTAACTGCTATCGATATTCATTTTGTGAAGACTAGAAATAATGCCAGTAGTTCGGTTGAATTCCAAATTTGTGTTTGGGCAAATAATGGTGTAGAGCCGGGAGAACTTTTATATCCAAGCATAGTTGACGGAGGTTTATCGAATTCGCCGGTATATTCACCCGATACCACATTAGGAATTAATGAGTTCATGCGAATTAAACTTGAAGAGGAGCTCTTAGTAAAGGATACAATCTACATTGGACTTGTTCAGAAAAATCTGGGAACCCTTGGTATTGGTTACGATATAAACTCTAATAGCAGGTCTTCGATATATACTAATGATGGAAACCAGTGGCAACAAACTATTGCAGCAATACCACCGGGTTCAATAATGATGCGTCCTGTTTTTGGGAATAATGTTTCCGCACATACTAAAGAAACGAACATTTCATTAAATAAAGCCCAACCTTTTAAAGTATATCCAGTGCCGGTTAAAGATTATCTCACTGTTCATAATTTAGACAAGAGCAGAGAAATGGAGGCTTTTAACTATTCAATTTACAATGTGGTAGGTAATTCAATGGTGGTAGAACAGCCTTTACAAGAAGAAATTGATTTTAGTCTTTACCCAAATGGAATTTATATTCTTAGAATCCGAGATATCCGCACATCAGAATATTATACACATAAGATTTTAAAAAACAACTAGGTTTTGGCATCAGAAGAGAAGATTGCGGATATTGGAGAAAGTAGTGAGTTATACGAGCATCATCGTATTGTTGCAGATAAAGGACAAGGAGTCTTACGGGTTGATAAATTTCTCTTTCACAAGCTTGAGAATGTTTCAAGATCGAAAATTCAAAATGCAGCTCAGGCTGGGAATATTCTGGCAAATGGCAAAACTATTAAGCCAAATTATAAGGTGAAGCCAGATGATGTAATTACTGTGGTATTACCGCATCCTCCATACGAGTTTCAACTTATTCCTCAGGAAATTCCGCTTGATATTGTATATGAAGACGACCATTTAATTGTGGTTAATAAAAATGCCGGACTTGTAGTACACCCCGGACACGGAAACTATGATGGAACTCTTGTTAATGCATTGCTCTATCATTTGAAAGATGCACCTCTGTTTAAGAAAAATGAAGTGCGTCCAGGATTAGTTCATCGAATCGATAAAAACACATCAGGATTATTGGTTGTTGCAAAAACAGAAGAGGCACTTAATCACCTGGCTAAACAGTTTTACGATCGTACAACAAAACGTAGGTACATAGCAATGGTTTGGGGTAGTTTTGATGAAGAAGAAGGAACTATCACTGGAAATATTGGCAGAAGTTTGAAAGACAGAATGAAAATGTTTGTTTTTCCTGAAGGTGATGAAGGTAAGCATGCGGTAACTCATTATAAGGTTAGAGAAAACTTCGGTTATGTCTCACTTGTCGAATGCCGGTTAGAAACAGGCAGAACACACCAGATTAGGGTGCACATGGAATATATGGGCCATCCGATTTTTAACGATGATAGATACGGAGGAGATAGAATTCTAAAAGGCACAACCTTTACTAAATATAAGCAGTTTATTCAGAATTGTTTTACCATAATGCCTCGACATGCATTACATGCAAAATCACTAGGTTTTGAACATCCTCATACAGGTGAAGAAATGTACTTTGAGTCTGAACTTCCTTCTGATATGCAGGAAGTAATTGAGAAGTGGAGAGTTTATGTCAGTAATAGAGAGGACGAATAAATTCTATAAAAGTTCTTCGGGTTTCCTTACAGCACCTTTAATATATCTTAATAGTTTTCCTCCATGCGAGGCATCAGCAATTCTGTGATCAATAACAACAGTTATAGACATCATTCTACGGATAACTATTTTGTCGTTAACAACAACTGGTTTTTTTTGTATGCCTCCCATAACAAAAACAAATGCGACATTGGAGCTTGGTAGCAAGGCTGGGTAACCAGTATCAAGTCCAACGCTGCCAATATTAGTAAGTACGAACGAACCAAAAGTCTGAGGCGATAAACCTAGCCAGGGAACCGATATCCCCCAGCGGATGGTAAGTGTGGAGTAAATCTTAAAAATCCAGTTGCGAATGGGCCATGGGAATGAAGTCAATAAGTTTTTTGTCTGCATAGATTTGTTCTCATTTCCCTTTCTTGATTTATTTATTTCTTCTCTCAGGACTTGTTCTATTTCAGTAAGAGAAAGAGAATCGGCATTAGAAACCAGGGCAGAGCCCATGCCACCATCGGCTTGCAGAACGCTAATCATTGCATCAATAGATGGACGGGCAATTATTTTACCTCTTCTTAAAAAAGCATTTAATTCTGGAATTTCGTTTTTTATACTCCTTGCTAAAATAAGAGCAAATACATGAGTTAAGGTAATTTTCAATCCTTCTTTTCTTTTATTTGAAATGAAGTTTTCGAGTTCGGTGACGTCTATTTCACTTTGTCCAAAAACTTTTGAATCAACCGGTTTCTTGTAGATAGTTGAAGCAACTTTCCGCCAATCGCTATTTAGAGAATCAGAAGGTTTCATGCTATAAAAATAATATTTGTAATTTTAAATAAAAAGCCGGACAGATACTGCCCGGCTTTCATTTTAACCCTAACTATTTAACCCTATCATCAACTAATTTTTATTGTTCTGGTTGTAGATACAATTTCTAGAATATTGATATTGTCCCTGACCACGGCCGTATCCATGTCTTGGGCCAAATCCTTTCCCAGCTCTTGCATCAAAAACTATTCTTTGTTCTTCTGTTAAGAGTTTGCGAACTTCTTGCCTGTGCATATATTGAGCCTTGGTCATGCTGTTTTTTACAGTTGTAATATCATCAATCTTAGCATTTATCGATTTCAAGTCAGCATTTTCTGCAATAGAGAGTTTGTCTAATTCCGCTCTTAAAACTTTCATGTCAGCTCTGAATTTTGTCATCTCTTGCATGTGAGTTGTTCTTAAGTCTGAAATTTTTTCAGTTTGTTCATCAGTTAAGTCAGGCAACATTCTACATTGATTTTGCAGCATCTTGCCTTTTTGAGCAAAGCTGTTCATGCCGAGTGTAGCACTCAAAAAAATCAGACCAATAATCCTTAATTTATTTCTATTTGTTTTCATTACAATTACTTTTTTTGTTACTATTTAAATGTTTACCAGATTTGTGGTGGCGCCAACCGTTTCTGGAATTTTTCATTCTTAGTTCTCTGTTTATTATTCGCTTATTTCCCAGACTGTCAAATACCATAGCCTGTTCTTTTGTGCAGATTGATCTTATATTTTTGTAGTGTTGATAATCAAGCAGCATCATTTCTGCATGAATTTTTCCAAGGCTATCTGCAAGTTCTTTTAATTCGGTCTCTGTTTTTTCTGAAGTTAAACTAGTGAAATACATTTTCTTTATTTGAGCAATTTTTTCAAAATGTTCAAATCTTGATTCATGAAATTCTTTTGAAAATTCTTTTAGCTGACTTCTTTGTTGTTCGTTTAGCTTAAGCTCTTCAGCAATATGTCTTTCAAAGCCGCCTGGTGTTTTTCTGTTAATGAGTTCCTTTGGCTCAATTGAGCTTGGTGAGTTTGCATTGTTATTAATTACCAGGGTTGAAATTAATGCAGCATTAGCGGCAAGCAGAAATATTATTATTATAATTATCCATTTCTTCTTCATTATACAATCTTTTAATCAAATAAATAAGAGTAGTAGTCTTGTTCTTCATCTAATGAACTGAATTCTGTACTCCATGAATTTTCATTTGTTTTTGGTTTTTTGCTAAACAAAATGCTTCCGGCAATAATTCCAGTAGCAATTCCGGCAGAAATAATAAATACAGCTGCAATTCTGCTTATAACCCATAAAGGTTTGTTTTTTTTCTGCTTGCTTGAATAGTTAAATTCTTCCAGCTTGTTAATTATGCTCTGCGAAGTAAAGTCAGGTAATTTGCTATTTCGTTGAACATTCATGAATCCATAAGCCTGAAAAAGTCCTAAATGATCTTTATTGCATTTTTCACAGCTACTGAGATGTTGTTTAATATCAGCATTTGGATGAATAAATTCTTCCTCATTAGCTGACTCAACCCATATTTTAAATTCTTGACAGTTCATCATTTTTGTTTTCAGTTATTTGACACATCTGATTTTAAAAACTTGTGCTTAAAATGGTTTCGTTATAATATTTTTCAAGAAGAACCTTTAGTTTTTTCCTTGATCTGAATAAAAGCGACTCTAATGAAGAAACACTCAGTCCTGTGATTTCACTAATGTCTTTATAAGATAATTCTAAATAGAAATGAAGAATAAAAACTTTTCGTTGTTTCTCAGGAAGACTAAAAATCGCTTTTCTTACAGCTTTTTTTGTTTGCCTCGTTTTTTCAGAGTTATTCGATTCGTCAGGTAGATTAATGTCAGCAATATCAACTTGTTCGAGACGTTTTTTGTTATCTCTTAAATAATTAATAGATAAATTAATAGCTATTCTTGTAAGCCAAGTCGATATTTTTGAATCTCCTTTATACTGCTCAAGTTTTTCAAACGCTTTTAGAAATACATTTTGAGTGAGATCAGCAGCATCGTGCTCGTTTTGTAAATAAGCCAGACATGTTCGGTAAATCACATGCTGGTTTTCATTTACAAAAACTCTCATAGCTTCCTTGTCGCCACGCTGCAATTGCTCAATAAAAATGTTTCGGCTCATTGTTGAAAAAAGAATCTCCAAATTAGTGAAACCTATAAGTTAACCTTTCTATAAGACACAAAAAAAATAAAAAGCTTGCGTTTTTTATTCTTTTATAATGATAATGGGAATGTGATGGGTATCTTTGCAAAAAAAATATACCGGCATTATGACGGAAAAGAAACACAAATCTGGTTTTGTAAATATTATTGGTAATCCAAATGTAGGTAAATCAACCTTAATGAACGCTCTTGTTGGTGAGCGGTTGTCAATAATAACTTCAAAGGCACAAACAACACGTCACCGTATTATGGGAATTGTAAATGGTGATGATTTTCAGATAGTTTATTCCGATACTCCCGGAATTCTGAATCCAAAGTATAAGTTGCAAGAATCAATGTTGAAGTTTGTAAATACAGCGTTCGCTGATGCAGACATAATTCTATATGTTACCGATATTAAGGAAACTAAGGATAAGAACGAGAAGTATTTGGAAAGGTTGAAAAAAAGTGAAGTTCCAATTCTATTGTTAGTAAACAAGGTTGATCTTTCTAACCAAAAGGAACTTGAAGAAATAGTTGAGCAGTGGCATGAATTGCTACCTAAAGCAGAGATTCTTCCAATTTCTGCGCTTGAGAAATTTAATATGGGGCCATTATTTGATCGCATTCTTGAACTTTTGCCTGAGGGGCCTGCATATTACCCAAAAGACGAGCTTACAGATAAGAATGAACGTTTTTTTGTTGAAGAGATCATTAGAGAAAAAATTCTGCTATTGTATCAAAAAGAAATACCTTATTCTGTCGAAATAGCTGTTGAAGCTTTTCGGGAAGAAGAAAAAATTATCCGAATAAGTGCTGTGATTTTTGTGAGTAGAGATACACAGAAAGGAATTATTATTGGGCATAAAGGTGAAATGCTTAAACGTGTAGGAACTGAGGCCAGAAAGGATATGGAAGAATTTTTTGGAAAGAAGATCTTTATAGAACTCTTTGTAAAGGTCCGAAAAGATTGGCGCGATAGCGATTCTCAACTTCGAAAATTTGGATACGAATAGCAGATCAATTTTTAACCTTAAACCTGAATTCAATGGTAAGACATATTGTAATGTGGAAACTCGACGAAAGTTACACAGATGTAGAAAAAAAGGAAAAAGCAGAAGCATTTGGAAATGAATTAAAGAATCTGGTTGGTGTAATTCCTGAAATTAAAGATTTTACGGTAAGTTATAATTCAACAAAGTCTCCTGGTTCAAATTACGACCTTATTTTAGATAGCACTTTTAATTCATGGGAGGAATTGAATAGTTATCAGAATCATTCAAAACATGTTGCCGTTGTTGAATTTGGAAAATCCATTAAGAAGCAAAGAGCTTGCATCGATTTTGAGTATTAAAGGAATAACTCCAAGTAATTTAGCGACTTAAATACGAACTAGCCTAGTTCTAAACAGAAGATTCTTATCTTTGCGAAAAAATTATAAGTAGTGGGAAATATTGTAGCAATTGTTGGTCGGCCTAATGTAGGTAAATCTACCCTTTTTAATCGCCTTACAGAATCACGCGATGCCATTGTTGATGAGACTGCTGGAGTTACCAGAGATAGGCAATATGGTGTTTCGGAATGGAATGGTGAAGAGTTTTCAATTGTTGATACTGGTGGTTATGTTAAAAATTCTGATGATATATTTGAGGATGAAATCAGGAAACAGGTGCATATTGCTATAGATGAAGCTGATATAATATTATTTGTTGTTGATGTTACTAATGGGATAACAGATTTAGACCAGGAAATAGCCAGATTACTTAGGAAGGTAGATAAAAAGGTTTTTCTTGTTGTTAATAAAGTCGATAATGGCGATCGTCAATACGATGCACAGGTATTTTATCAATTTGGATTAGGTGATATCTATTGTATCTCTTCAATTAATGGTAGTGGAACCGGAGATCTATTAGATGATGTTGTGAAATTGTTCGAGAAAGAAGGCAAAGCGGAAATTGATGATATTCCTAAATATGCGATTATTGGTAGGCCAAATGTTGGAAAATCATCATTGCTAAATGCATTGATAGGTGAGGAGAGGCATATTGTAACTCCAATTTCGGGCACAACACGCGATTCAATCTATACACGCTATAGTAAGTTTAATCATGACTTTTACCTGGTAGATACTGCGGGTATTCGCAAAAAAGGGAAAGTACATGAAGACCTTGAGTTTTATTCGGTTTTACGTTCAATTAGGTCGATTGAAAAAGCCGATGTATGTCTTTTGTTAATTGATGCTACCCTTGGCGTTGAATCCCAGGATTTAGCTATTATGGATATTGCTAAAAAGAACAATAAGGGAATTGTTTTATTAGTTAATAAATGGGACTTGAAGGAGAAGGAGACTAATACTGCAAGAGATTTTGAAAAAGTTATAAAAGATAGATTAGCTCCTTTTAAAGATTTGCCAATAATTTTCACATCCGCAACAACCAAGCAACGAATTCACAAAGTATTGGAAGAAGCTGTTGCTGTTTATGAAAATCGCTCTCGTCGTATTGCAACTTCAGAGCTAAACGAGGTTATGCTAAAAGCAATTGAGGATAATCCGCCTCCTGCTCTAAAGGGAAAATATATACAAATCAAATACGTTTCTCAGATTCCGACCTATTCACCAGCGTTTGCATTTTTCTGTAATCTTCCGCAATATGTGAAAGATCCTTATAAAAGATATTTGGAGAATAAATTGAGAGAAAATTTTAACTTTACAGGTGTGCCTATCCGAATTTATATGAGGAAAAAATAGCAACTTTTTTAAGGCATGTGCATCTTAACTTAAAAGAATAATCTTGATGCGAATTAAAATAGCAATATTCATATTAGTTTCTTTTCTGTTTTTCGCGTGTGTGGAATTTGAGCCTGTGTCTCCTGTTCCAAGTATTGAATATAAGGATTTAACCTTTGGCATTGTTTACGATACAGTTCTCAAAACCTATTTGATGAAAGGTTTGATTGAGTTTAATTTTATTGATGGAGATGCTGATTTAGGTGTTTATGATGAGGTTCATAGTGATACTCTGTTGCCAGACTCAGTTAAGTTTGGATTGTTTATTGATTTGTATGAAAAGGTAAATGGAGACTATTTTAAGAGGTATATAGTTCAACCTATTTCTGATACACCTTTTATTGATACTTTCCTCTTACACGTTTTATTGCCATATGATCAAAAAATGGATAGAGTAGGGCAAAATAAGACAATTCAAGGAGTAATACGAGCTGGAATTGATTTTACGCAACCTGCAGATTATAAAACCTATGATACAATGAGGCTGGAGTTTTTTATAAGAGATAGAGCACTAAATAAGAGTAATGTAGAACATACTCGCGATTTTGCTTCGTCTGAATTGGATTTTTCATCCTATGAGTTTTAATCTCCCGTTTTACCTTTCTTAAAACGGAGCTTCTTCACTAAAACCACGATTGTTTAATAGGTCGTCGTTTCCGAAAGCATCACCTGAGCCAACCTTTTTAGCAGCCTCATTCATTTTTGAACCAAAAGTTTGAATAACAGGTTCTGCATTGTCATCGTCTAAGTCACCTATAATATTTTCTTCAAGATCTGTAAATTTTGTAAACTCGGCTTGCCAGCGTAGGCGAACATCTCCAACTGAGCCAGCACGGTGCTTCGCAAGAATGATTTCGGCAACTCCTCGTAACGACATCTGATTTTCATCTTCGGTAAAACCATAATACTCGGGTCTGTGGATGAAGGATACAATATCAGCATCTTGCTCAATAGCTCCGGATTCACGTAAATCAGAAAGTTGTGGACGTTTATCAGGGCGTGATTCAACCGAACGGTTAAGCTGAGAAAGACATATTATAGGAATATTTAGCTCTTTAGCTATGCTTTTCAGCGATCTCGAAATGTTACTTACTTCCTGTTCCCGGTTTCCTTTTGATTCGGGAGGCCCTGTCATTAGTTGCAGGTAATCAATTACCACAATATCTATGTCGTGCTGTCTTTTTAAACGCCGACACTTTGCTCTAAGTTCGAATATAGAAATTGCCGGAGTATCATCAATAAACATAGGAGCTTCTTCCAAGCGTCTTGCACGATATTCAAGCTTTTGCCACTCCTCTTCAGATAATTGTCCTGTGCGAATTTTATTCGATGGTATTTCTGATTCAGCTGAAATTAGTCGATTAACAAGTTCAACGCCTGCCATTTCAAGGCTAAAAATAGCAACAGCTTTGTTGTGGTCAACAGCCATATTTCTTGCCATTGTAAGAACAAAAGCAGTTTTACCCATTGCCGGACGTGCAGCAAGTATAATAAGGTTTGCGGGCTGCCATCCGTTGGTCATTCTGTCGAGTTGAGTGAATCCGGAAGGTACACCAACAAGACCATCTTCTTGTTTTGCTGCATTTTCAATTTGAGCAATTGCCTCCCGAACGAGAGTATTCATTTTTGCAGCTTCTTTCTTAATGTTTCCCTGGGCAACATTAAAAAGTTCACCTTCGCTAAAATCCAACAAATCATTTACGTCAATACTTTCATCGAAAGCACGATTTTGAATCTCGGAAGAAACCCGAATTAGTTCTCTTTGAATAAATTTCTGTTGAACAATGCGAGCATGAAATTCAATATGTGCTGCTGAAGCCACACGTCCGGTAAGCTGAGTCAGATATGCTGGTCCACCGATAGTATCCAGTTCTTTACTTTGTCGGAGCCTTTCAGTAACAGTTAAAATATCAATAGCCTTATCGGCTCCAAACAAGTATAATATGGCAGCGAAAATAGTTTGATGTTCGTCTTTGTAAAAACTTTCAGGTTTCAGAATATCAATTATTTCAATAACAGCATCTTTTTCTAGCATTAAGCCTCCAATTACAGCTTCTTCAAGCTCAATAGCCTGAGGTGGGAGTTTGCCAATTTCAAGAGCAATAGGTGATGATGACTTTTGGTTTACTTGCCTTTTTTGCGCCATTATTATTGAAAGTATGAAAGTTTTTTACTCATGTTGTGAATAAAGTGAAAGCTATTTCTCAATAGCAAATTCCCAATATTTAGTATAAGTCTGTTTAGTTTCCCTTAAAAACGGGGTTCAAAGGTACGACCTATTATCTCCTAAATGCGAATTTGAGTAGTTTTTATTTTTCACATTATGGAGGTTGTGTTTTTAATAACTTGTTAATAAACTCTACTGCCCTTGTTTATAAAGGAAAAATAAAAGTATTTGATTCGGATTATTGATTTTGAACAGTGAAAAGTTCGGAAGTATTTATGCAATATGCAGAAAGGTACCCTAATCCTGCCCGGTGATTGTATACACAACCTGTATCCAGATTTATTACTTTTGGTTTGTTTTTCAAATCTTTCTTTAGCTCCAAAAGACTAATCGGGGTATGTCCGTGTATGATGGTGTTCTCCTGTATAAAATCCTGCATATATTCTCCTTTTCGAATCCATAGCATCGATTCAGTATCTGAGTAAGGAGTTTCAGAATCTTCGTTTAACCCGGCATGTACAAAGATATATTTCCCTAGCTTTAGAAAATGAGGCATTTTATTTAGAAAGATTTTATAAATCTCTGGAATTTCAATAGGATTTGAACAATTAAAACTTTGTAAGCTTGTTTCTCCGCCATTTAGCCTCCACATTTTCTGGAATTTAGGATTTTCGATCGAGCGTAACAACATCATTTCATGATTGCCCAGCAGGGGTGTAATATCAAAACCTTTGTCTTTTAGGTCAATTATCTTATCTAGTACTGCTTTTGAATCAGGACCTCGATCGATATAATCTCCTAATAAAACTAATTTATCCTCTTTTGATAAGCATATTTTTTCTAACAAATCATTAAAAGGATTTATGCAGCCATGTATATCTCCTATTGCGATTGTTCGCATAAGCTACTTTTAGTTTTATCTACGATTCTTCATGAAAAAATATCTGGTAAAAGTTCATTCCACTTTCCTCGTCCTTTCCACGAACAATATATTCTCTCTTACCATGAACGTAAATGTGGAAATTTTTATCTAGTTTGATAACACTTTTAAAAAGACGAGATTGATTCTTAACAGCATTTTTAGATATTTGGAAGTCTTCTTCAAATGGAACTTCGTTTTTCAATTCGTACTCCTGTCTGTAATTCTGGAAAGCCTCTTTAACCTCAGGTTGTTGTATTACTTCTTCGGCAAATTCACCCATGCCAAACGACTCTTTCTCCTTAAAAAACTGAGCCGATTTATTAAGAAGATCTGCTTGGTCTACACGCGATACCTGAAAATCATCTGGTAACTTTTCAGTAATAAAATCTTTACACATTCCTATCGCATACTTAGTATTAAAGTAATCATCAGTGCGTGGAGTTAATTTTAAGAAATCATCCTTCCAGTATCTTGCTTCACTTGCTTTTTTAAGATTTTCAGCTACAGCCACAAGATATCCTAATTCAGACTCGGTGTTAAATATAAAGCAACCTTTATCCAGTTTGTTTATGTTAATTCCGTTGTCCTGGTTTATCTCAAAGCCATCGCCCTTTGGATAGACTTTGAGATAGGTTTCTTTTGTTTCGGATTTAAATAAGCCAACTGCATCGACTGTTTCACCATCTACCAGACAATCTTGTAGGTATACAACATATAATTCACCCTCGTTAATTTTAGGGTGTATAGATTGGTTGTAAAGGTGCTTTGCTATGTTTACAGATTGATCATATAATGAGTCGGGATTTTCAAATATGCCAGAAACATAATTGAAGATTTCGTTGAGTTGAAGATCTGTGTCATGATATAAATTAAAATATTCATTGCTTTTGAAAGGCGTGAAAAAATAGGATATCAATAACTGATTAATGGTATCAGTTGTTTTTATAAGAGAATTCGAAAGTGTGATTCCTTCCGATGTGCCTTTATTTCCAACCTTGTGGATTGCAATGGCATCTATGTTTGCTATCTCAGGACTTATCATTTAGTTATATTTAAGGGTGCAAAGATATAAAGTTTCATTGAAGAAATAGCTTGCGCTTTGTAAGGTGTTGATTGTTAAGCGATATACACTCTATGAGTTAAATAAAAAATATAGGTAGAATACGTTAAGTGGTTGATGTAAAGAGTGTTGATATACACTCACTAAAAACGTTAAGTAAAAACTTGGTATCTTGCATCAAAACTCTTATATTTAATATGATAATTCCCTAATAAAGTATTGTAAAATGATAGTACATCAACATGCAAATGTAACAATTGAGTATGACCAAATGAAGCAAAGGTTAACTCAAACATGGAATGGTTTCATTCCTTCGGCCGATTTTAAATCAGCAATAGATGCAACTGTAAATTTCTGTCAATCAAATTCTGTTAAAACAATTATCTCTGATACATTGAATCAGGGTGTTGTTAAGCCAGAAGATACAGAATATGCAGGTTCTGTAATGCCGACAATGTTCAATAAGGGATTAAAAGCGATGGCTTTTGTTATTCCTGAGAATATTTTCACTCAATTGTCGTTGAAAAGGTTTGCAGATCAAGGGCAAAATGAAAACGTACAATATTTTAAGTCGATTCCAGAGGCACAAATATGGCTGGATGCAAAATAACTAAATCAATAAAATAGACTGACATTAGGACAGTTATTGGTATTAGTTTTCTTTTCACTCAGGGGTCATTGCAAAAGATAGACTATTGTATGATTGAATTCAAAAATAAGTAACATGGCAATTGTTGATATTGCTTATCAGTATAAATTATTTTACTGAATAAGTGTTGGTTATTGATTGGGTTCATTCATCTGTAATTAATTAGTATTCTTTTTCTTTTGCAATGACTCCTTTTAAATTTCACATTTATGCGCACCTTTCCATCACCGAAGATTTATGATGCACTAGATTATTTAATGAGCTATTATCCTGATAAGTTCACAGAACAAGCAAGGATAGAGGTTGAAATGTTGTTAGATCATTGTCTGGAAGATATAGGCAACGATTCTGAAAAGTTTTTATCTACCCTAATGATAAAAGCATTACGTCATTTAATTGGTGATTCAGAGAACGATGAACATATATATCTGAAGAAGTATGAGATTACACAAATAGAGCTGTTTAATGTTCTTATTAAGGAGTTTCCTTTTGTGAAATGGGGGCATGAGCTGTCGAATACATTAATATTTAATAAACTAAAGAATAGCAAGAAGGCGGTTATTATTGATGTTGGGATAGGGCAGGGGATTCAAGTACAGAGTTTACTTGAGAAATTAGATGAGACTAGAAATCTTAAAGAAGTAGTTGTTATTGGCATTGAACCTTTTAGTGATGCCATTGAAGCAGCCGGAGAATTGCTTGATAGTATAGCAGAAGAAGTTTCTTATAAACTGGAGTTTGTGCCATTAAATATTTTTATGCAGGACATGAATCCAAAAGAATTGCAGGAAATAGTTGGTAGATATGAGGGAGATATTATAATAAATGCCTCGCTTTCATTGCATCATATTCAAACTTTAGAGGAAAGAATTAACGTTATTACTGCACTTAGAAGTTTAAATCCGGTGGGCATAGTTCTTATTGAGCCTAATATCGACCATTTTGAGCCAGATTTTAACAGACGATTTCAAAATTGTTTTCAGCATTTCTATCATATATTTCAGGTTATCGATAATCTGCCAGTTGAATTAAAGTCAAAGAATGGGTTGAAACTTTTCTTTGGTCGTGAGATTGAAGATATTATTGGTAAACTCAATGAAGAAAGGTATGAAAAGCACGAACCTGCTTTCCGTTGGATAGAAAAATTAAATAGTTGTGGTTTCATTGTTCGGAATAATTTCCTTGATACACTTCCTAGTATTAATAGTGGTATTAAACTAGGCTTTTTAGAAGAGGGTTTCTTAGGATTTACTTATAAAGCAGAAACAGTTCTTTCAATAATATATGCAGAACCAAACATAAGAATCTAATTTTTCTCTAATGTCACGAATTGAGGAATTAATTAATGGTGTTTTTAGTGAGTATTTAATGAATTCAGGAAAGAGATTAACTCCATCTGCAATTCCTGTGAAAACTCGTCTTGATAAGAATGAATCGGCATTTGATGTTTCGCAGGAAATAAAAGAAGAAGTTCTGGCTGAACTATCGCAAACTCAATGGAAGAATTACCCGCCGCCTTACTATAATCAGCTTGAGGAAATGATTGCTAATTATTGTGGGGTTAGGTCAGAGCAAGTTGTGCCGGGAGCAGGTTCTGCAAACATCATTACTTCTTTATTAAATTATTTTGCCATTAATCAGAGACAGATAATAATAGCTCATCCATCCTTTTCTTTATTTGAATATCATTGTAAGACTTATGGTATTAATCATCAATTATGGAATTTAACCGATAAGTTAGAGTACGATATAACTTTACTGCCAGAGGTAAAGGAAAATGGACTTGTTTTATTTGCATCCCCTAATAACCCGGTAGGAAATGTTATTTCAATAACGAGTTTGAGGAATTTATTAGTTAAATATCCGCAAACAATTTTTTTGCTTGATGAGGTTTACAATGAATTTTGTGGTGGTGATAATGCCAAATTACTTGATGAGTTCCCAAACCTGGTATTACTTCGTTCGTTCTCAAAAGTCTTTTCCTCTGCCGGTTTAAGGATTGGTTACCTAATAGCAAATGAACAATTAGCTGCGAATTTCAGGAAGCTAATAATACCATTTACTTTAAATATTCTTGCAGTAAGTTTTGTAAAAAAGATGCTTTCTAATAAAAAAGAAATTGAAAGAAACAGGCGAAATATTGCAATTACCATCCAGGAAAGAGAAAGAGTTTATAAAGAGTTGCTTAAAGTAGATTCCTCAGAAGAGAAATATTCTGTAAATCCTTCAGCTGGAAACTTCTTATTGATCCGTTTTTCTGATTCTGAATGTTATCAGGAAATTAGTAAGGGATTTGAAGCCGCTGGTATTAAAGTGCTGGATGTATCTAACATTCCTATGTTTGGTAAGGCTTTACGAATTTCCATTGGTAACCCGGAAGAAAACAATTCAATTATAAAGATTTTTGAAAACCAAATTTAAAAGCAGCAAAACTGTAAAATAAGACTGTTGTTTTTTCTAAAGTTTTATTTTTGTGTTGGAGTAAAAGTTAATAGATGATTGTTTATCCTAATGCAAAAATTAATATTGGCCTGAGAGTTTTATCAAAAAGGGCTGATGGATTTCATAATATTGAAACCTGTTTTTATCCCCTATCGCTTTCCGATATACTTGAATTTGTAGATACTTCTGGCGAGCTGGAATTTACTTCGAGTGGAATTTCAATTCCGGGTGAGAGCGAGGATAATATATGTATGAAGGCATGGAAACTTATGCATGATGCTTATAATATTCCTCCGGTTAAAATCCACTTACACAAAGTTATACCTATTGGGGCTGGTCTTGGAGGAGGTTCAGCAGATGGTGCCTATATGTTAAAAGCTCTGTCTGATTATTTTAATCTGAATATTGAGAATTCGAAACTTTTTGAGCTTGCAGGAAGGCTGGGTTCCGACTGTTCTTTTTTTCTTTTGAACTTGCCAGCTATTGGAGTAGGACGTGGGGAAATACTTGAATCTGTAAAACTCAATTTGGATGATTATAAGATTGTATTAATAAATCCCGGAATACATGTTAGCACAGCGTTGGCATATTCAGGTGTTGTTCCTCAGCAGCCAGAGAGTAAGCTAGAAGACTTGCTAAAACATCCGGTTGAATTATGGGGAGATAGTATTTCGAATGATTTTGAGTCAGGAGTTTTTAAAAAGTTTCCGGAAATATTGGATGTAAAAAATCAGCTTAAGGAATTAGGTGCCTCATATACTGCCATGTCGGGAAGTGGTTCTTCTGTGTTTGGTTTGTTCAAAGAAGATATTCCTCGGTCGATTAAGGAATTGTTTAAAGAGTATTTTGTTTACTTCGAAGAATAAAAAAGCGCCCCAATACATTGGGACGCTTAAGTTTTATTCAAATTCAATCATTATTTCACCTTTCGGGACTATTTTACCAACTGAGACATTAACTTTTTTCAAAGTGCCATCAATAGGAGCAAAGATTTTGTTCTCCATTTTCATTGCTTCAACAACGAGTAATGGTTGATTTTTCTTCACTTTTTCTCCATCCTTTACGAACAATCCAATTACTGTTCCTGGGATATATGAAAGAATATGTTTTTCGTTTTTCTGTTTCCATTTTTTACGGTTCAGGTACTTAGAGTTTACAAGCGTTTTGTAATCGGTACCCTGGACATGAAGCGTATGAAACTTAGGCTTTTCTCCTGACGAAATTGAGCTTTTACCCTTATCAGTCTTAGAAGTTGATTTTTTCTTCATAATACTTACGATTAAAATGGAGGAACTCCGTGTTTCTTTTTCGGACTGCTAACAGCTTTTCTTTTTGCTACATCAATTGCATGAATTAAAAGCTTACGTGTTTCTTCTGGTTCAATTACAGTGTCAACATATCCTTTTGCTGCAGCAACATACGGATTCGCAAATTTCTCTTTGTATTCAGCAACTTTTTGTTTTCTCATTTCTTCAGGATCTTCAGCATTCATTATATCCTTACGGAAAATTATATTGGCAGCACCTTCAGGTCCCATTACAGCAATTTCTGCTCCTGGCCATGCAAATACGAAGTCGCTACGTAAATGGCGAGAACCCATTGCAATATATCCACCGCCGTATGCTTTGCGAATAATTACTGTAAGTTTAGCTACAGTAGCTTCACTATAGGCGTAAAGAATTTTTGCGCCGTGACGAATTACCCCTGCATGCTCTTGGTCAATTCCAGGAAGATATCCAGGAAGGTCAACCAGTGTAACAATTGGAATATTGAAGGCATCGCAATAGCGAATGAAACGCGCAGCTTTATCTGATGAATCAACATCTAGAACTCCTGCAAGCACCAATGGTTGGTTACAAACAAAACCACAAGTTTCGCCATTAATACGACCAAAACCAATAACCATATTTTGAGCCCAAAGTTCTTGTACTTCAAGGAAGTCGGAATCATCAACAATGGCTCTTACAACATCTCGAATATCATAGGGTTGACGAGGATCTCCCGGTACAATCTTCTCTATGTTATATTCTGGTTTTGGAGGTTTTGGCTCTTGTTTTGGTGCCTTTTTATCGTTACTCCAAGGAATAAATGAAAGAAGCTTTTGAATTTGCTTAAAACATTCTACCTCACTTTCGGCGAAGAAGTGTGCATTACCAGTTATCTCACTGTGTACTTTTGCACCTCCCAAATCTTCCATTGAGATTTCCTCACCCAGCACTGTTTTTATTACTTCAGGACCAGTGATAAACATTTTAGAAATTTTATCTACCACAAATACAAAGTCGGTTAATGCTGGGGAATATACTGCTCCACCTGCACATGGCCCAAGTATTACAGATATTTGTGGAATGACTCCGGATGCAAGAGTGTTTCGGAAGAAGATTTCACCATAACCGGCTAGTGAATTAACACCTTCCTGAATACGCGCTCCACCTGAGTCATTAATGCCAATTAACGGCATACGCATTTTTAATGCATGATCCATAATTTTAGTAATCTTACGAGCATGCATAAGGCCTAGCGAACCCCCGGCAACTGTAAAATCCTGTGCAAAAATACCAATGGGTTCTGTATTAATGGTACCAGTACCAATAATAACACCATCGCCATGCAGCACCTTTTTATCCATGTTAAAATCACGGGCTTCATGCTCAACGAATAGATCATATTCGTAGAAAGAATTGTCGTCTACAATTGTGATGATACGCTCTCGAGCAGTTAACTTTCCCATTAAAAGTTGCTTCTCGATAGCTTTTTCACCACCACCCATCTGAACTTCTTCCCGCTTCTTCTTTAATTCTTGGATTTTCTTTTTAAGTGGCATAATTAAATAGTTAAATTTATAGATCTTCTTTGTAGTTAGCGGTTATATTTTGAGGTACAACGTTAGTAAATTGATCCATATATTGGAAGTCTTTTATTGTGAGGAAACATTATTCGACTGATAGTTAGCTTCTTGCAATTGAAAAAAAGATTGATTCTAAATATAACTTCTTTATTTTGGAGCCAATTTGTACAAAAATAAAGAGATAATAGCATACAGAAAGTTTGGAATCCACATAGCTAGAAGTGGAGATAAGGAACCACTAATTGCAAATTCAGAACTAAACTTCATAAATAAAATGTAAGAAACACTTAAGAGTAATCCAATAGCAATGTGCATACCTATTCCACCACGAACCTTTCTTGATGATACAGAAACACCAATTAGCGTAAGAATAAAGGTTGAAAAGGGACTGGCAACTCTTCGGTGTTTTTCTACAAGTAAAGCATTAATGTTAGAAGCTCCTTGAAGCAATTGCTGATCAATAAAATCATCAAGCTGGCCTGCATCCATGGCTTCAATGGCATTATCTCTACGCTTGAATTCCTCAGGAAACATATTTAAGGTAGTATCGATGGATTTACCTGTGCTTATTGTTTGCTTTCCATCATCATAATCCCGAATCATATAATTTCTAATTCTCCATTTCTTTTTTGTTGTATCCCATTTTATATCTTGTGAAACTAATTTTGAAACCAAATTGCCATCTTCAAATTTTTCAATAGAGAATTTTCTACCATAATCGTTCGAAGTACTATAACTTTCCAAGTATACATATATACCGGGTTCTATTTGTTTATGAACATTTCTATCGCTAAATCCCTTAGGGCCAAAATGGTAGTATTTTTCTTCAAATTCAAATCTGTCCTGATTTGAATGTGGAATTACGCTCTGATTCATATAAATATTTAGAATAACAATTATTGAAGCAGCTACCATATACGGTATCATTAATCTCCTGAAGCTAACACCGCTACTGAGTATGGCAATAATCTCGGTATTATAAGCCATTCTTGAGGTGAAAAAAATAACAGAAATAAATGTAAAAAGAGGAGCAATAAGTGCGGCAAAATAAGGTATGAAATTTAGAAAATAGTCAAAAATAATATCCTTTGTAGGTGCATGGTTCTCCATAAATTCATCAAGCTTTTCCGATAAATCGAAAATAACAACAATGAACATGAGCATTGCAATAGAAAAGAAGAAAGTTCCGAGAAACTTTTTTATGATATATATGTCTAACTTATATAATCCGGGGATCCTCATAGTCTACATGAAAGCTTTTTAACCATTTCGTTTTTCCAGACAGTAAATGTACCCTCTTTTATTTTTGTTCTTGCCTGTTTCATCAGACTAAGATAAAAACTTAAATTATGTATGCTGGCAATTTGTGCTCCTAATAATTCTTTAGAGATTATTAAATGACGTAAATATGCCTTTGAATATTGCGAATCGACAAAACATTCTCCATTTACATCAATTGAAGATAAATCGTTTTCCCACTTCTTATTTCTAATGTTAATTATTCCGTCCGAAGTAAATAACATCCCATTTCTTCCATTTCGCGTAGGCATTACGCAATCAAACATATCAACCCCCATAGATATTCCTTCCAGTAAATTAACAGGAGTTCCAACCCCCATTAAATACCTTGGTTTATCTTTGGGTAATATTTGGTTTACTTCTTCAAGCATTGCGTACATGTCTTCAACAGGTTCGCCAACTGAAAGTCCTCCTATTGCATTTCCGTCCATGTTGTAACTGGCAATAGTTTCTGCCGATATTTTTCTCAAATCGCTATAAACACTGCCTTGAACTATAGGAAAATATGTTTGCTCGTAATTGTATAATGGTGCAGTATTTTTAAAATGTTTTATTCCCCTGTCAAGCCAACGGTGTGTAAGTTCCATCGATTTTTTTGCATACTTATAATCGCATGGATATGGAGTACACTCATCGAATGCCATTATAATATCGGCGCCTATTTTTCTTTGAATTTCAACAATGTTTTCTGGAGTAAACAGATGTCTGGAGCCATTTATATGCGATTGGAAATGCGCTCCGTCTTCTTTTAGCTTTCGGTTGTCGGCTAGCGAAAAAACCTGGTATCCTCCGCTATCTGTTAGTATTGGCTTGTCCCAATTAATAAATTTATGTAATCCACCTGCTTCATTAATAATATCAATTCCAGGTCGCAAGTATAAGTGATAGGTATTACCTAAAATAATCTGAGCTTTGATATCATCGGCCAACTCTCTTTGATGAACACCCTTTACTGTTCCGGCAGTTCCAACCGGCATGAAAATAGGTGTTTCAATTTCTCCGTGATCAGTTGTAATCTTCCCTCGACGTGCTTTTGAGTCCTTATCTGTGTGTTTTATTTCAAACTTCATTCAAAAAAAATTTCCGCGCAAATATAGCTAAGTTTCATTTATCAATATCTTTTAAGTTGTTATAAAACCATAAAATTTGCATTTGAGTGTAATTGCTATTTGCTGGCTTCTAGGTTAGGGTAATTAATAAGTTTTATACATTTGCCATCGTTAAGTAGATGTTGCATATAAGAATAATTTAGGTTGAGTCATGAAGTTCAATAATGTTTTCACAAAAACGGTACAAATAATATTTGCGTATTTATTAATTTTATTAGTTTTTCAGATTTTTAGAGCGTTACCACTTTTCCTTTTTAGGGGAGATAACAGTTTGGATATAGATAGTTACGAACTGTTTCTTGCTTTTTCAACAGGATTTAAATTCGACACAATTGTTATTACCTATCTATTTTCTTTTCTACTGATTCTTTTAATACCATATATATTTATTTCTGGGGAGAAGTATAATTCAGTGATGAATAGGGTATTCAAATTTAGTTTTATAACTATTAGTTTCTTAATACTTGTGTTGGTTACAGTTGATTACAATTATTATAAATTTTTTCACTCTCACTTTGATGTAGGGGCTTTTGGTATTGTTGAAGATGATACCATGGCTGTTCTGGCCTCGGTTTGGACAGATTATCCAGTAATAAAGATTTTAATTGTTCTAACTGTTTCCTTTATAGGCATCAAGTGGTTTTTTGGAAAAGTGTTACAAAAGAAGTACACCTTCTTTTCCAGAAATTTTATTGTTAAAACAGCCTATATGTTGGTTTTTTTAAGTGTCTTTTTTCTTGGAATGAGGGGATCTCTTGATACTTTTCCGATTGGGAAAGACGATATGATTGTATGTGACAATAATATAGTAAATGATATTACTCCTAATTGCGTCTTTTACCTAAAAGAAGCAATTGTTGACAGAATGCGCTATAAGATAGATACTTCTTTAACACCTATTTTAAGTAAATATAAATATCACAACTCAGCATCAGCTTTAGCACAATATACTCATAGGTCTAATATTAATGAAACTGATATTGAAGTGTTGGAATCGGTAACAGATAGCAGTATGTTCTTAGAAGAAAATGCACCTAATGTAGTTTTTATTCTAATGGAAAGCTTTGGTAATCATTATATGGAGTTGCATTCTGATAATTTAAATTTATTGGGAGAACTTGAAAATCAGCTTGAATATTGTCATTTATACAGAAACTTCTTGTCGGGTGGTAATGGAACCATAGGTTCTTTCGAAGGGTTGGCCGTAAATTCACCATCTGTTCCCATATCGCTATCAAAATATCAAGGTATTCAACTAAAGTCATCTTGTGCGCTTCCTTTTAAAAAGGATAATTACAATACAATATATTTAACTGGAGGCGATTTGGCCTGGATGAATACTGGAAAATATATTAGTAATCAGTATTTTGATGAGATTGAGGGACGAGGAGAAATTTTGAAATATGTTGAGGGAGCTTCTGATTACACATGGGGAGTATTCGATGAATTTCTTTTTGAAAGGATTTACAGTAAACTTATTTCCAACAATAGTGAAGGAAAGAAAAGCTTTATTTTTGCATTAACAATATCTAATCACACGCCATTTGTACGTCCGGATAGTTATAAGCCATTTCCAGTAGATTTAACGGAAGAAATTAAAGGGAGTATAAAAACTACCGAAGAAATTGCAATCGATAATTTTACAAGCTATCAATATAGTAATCATCATTTAGGAAAGTTAATAAAAAAAATAAGGGAATCAGAATTGGGTAAAAATACTATTATAGCTGTAACAGGAGATCATAATAACAGGCAGTTGTTTGAATATTCAGACAATCAGACTTTTTTCAGATATTCAGTCCCATTTATTTTGTATGTTCCTGAAGAATATGCTACGAAGAAGGTTTTTGATACAGAGCGCTTCGGCTCTCATAAAGATATCTTTCCAACTTTATATAACCTAAGTCTTTCAAATCAGACTTACCTTAAGTCAGGTAATGATTTATTATCAGCCGATACAAATACTTATTTTTATGGTGTGAACGCCTATAATATGGGGGTAGATTCGCATGGAGTATGCTTTTATTCTTCTGGTTTGATATATGAATGGATTGATGGAACCAGGGAGTTACAGGCTGCTAAAGAGAAAGATCAGTTTGTACCTCTTGAAAAAGCTGTTCGCTCATATAGTTTTTCGATGGATTATTATGTTAGAAGCTTGATAAAACAATCGTTCACTAAAAAAAATAAAAAATAAAGCGATTTGTATTTTTAATAAAATAGTTGCTGTTTTTTTTTTTCTATTCGATAATGTTTTCTAACAGATGTAGTTAGTGTTTATTTGCTTGTTGGCTAATTTGCAACTTATTATTTGATAATTTATTTTGTGCATAAAATCAATAAAATCTGGTTGCATAGAATGTTCTTCCAAGATACCTTTGGGGCTTAATTAAATATAGGACGTGTTTAACTGGACGAATTATATATCAAATATTGAAATGGGACTGTTTGTCGCATTTGTATTCTTTACTATTATTCAATTATTTTATTATTACCGTTATTATTTACCAGTATTATTCTATAAGAATAACGAATCTTCAGAGCTCTTGCCGCTTTCAGTTATTATTTGTGCTCGTAACGAAGCATATAGTTTAGAGAAAAACCTAAAGTTTGTTCTTGATCAAGATTATCCCGAGTTCGAGGTTATTGTGGTGAATGATTGTTCAACAGATAATACTGATGAAATACTGGGAGAGTACCTTGCGAAGTATAATAATTTGCGAATAACAAACATTCCTCTTGATCGAAAATTTTCGCACGGCAAAAAACTAGCATTAACTGTTGGTATAAAGTCCGCTATACATGAAAAACTTGTATTTACCGATGCCGATTGCAGGCCAGAGACTGAAAGCTGGCTAAAGTCTATAAGTAAAGGATTTAAAGGAAAAGATATAGTCCTTGGATACGGTGGTTATTCCAGAAAGAAAACTCTTGTTAATAATTATATTCGTTACGATTCTCTAACTATTGCTTTAACATATTTGGGATTTGCATTGGCAAAAAAACCATACATGGGAGTTGGCAGAAACCTAGCCTATACGAAAGGGTTATTCTTTAAAAATAAGGGATTTGCCAGTAATTATGGCATTCTTTCGGGTGACGATGATTTATTTATTAACGAAGTGGCTGATAAAAATAATACAGCAATAGTCATTGATAAAGATTCTTTTACACGATCAGAACCAGAAAAAACATGGGGAAGTTTTTATAAACAAAAACTTAGACACATATCAACAGCTGGAAATTACAAGAAAAAGCATATCTTTAGGTTAGCACTTGAGCCTCTTAGTAGAGCATGGTTTTATGCTCTGTTAATTGTCCTGCTTTGGTTACAGATATACTGGATAGCTGTAGTTTCATTAGCAGGGGTTCGGATGCTTACACAATTTATTGTGTATGAAAAGGCTGGCAGAAAATTTGGAGAGAAGAATTTATGGTTGACTTATATTATATTTGATATGTATTCATTGTTTTTTATGTTTGTAACTTATTTGACTCTCTCATTCAGAAGAAGATATATCCGATGGAAGTAAATAGTAATCTATCTGAAAAGGCACAAAGAGACTTTTTGTTAGTTCAAAAGGCTACAAAGGGCGATCAAAAAGCATATACTGAATTGATGGATAGGTACAAAGATGCCATCTATTTTATGCTACTTAAGATGGTTAATAATTCTAGTGATGCAGAAGATTTAACTATTGAGGCATTTGGCAAGGCTTTTAAAAATATTGATCAGTATACCCCAAATTTTGCCTTTAGTACCTGGCTTTTTAAAATAGCGACCAACAACTGTATCGATTTTATTAGGAAGAAAAAAGCTAATACTATTTCCCTTGATCAGGCCGATGAGGAAGAGGATAAAGCTCCAACTGATCTTATGGCTCCGGTTTTAGATCCAGAAGAAACATTAATTAAGGATCAAAAACTTAAACTAATGCGTTCTATTGTTTCCAGGTTAAAGCCACGCTATCGGAAGTTGATTGAACTTAGATATTTCAAAGAATATTCTTACGATGAAATTTCTGAAGAGTTAGAATTACCTATAGGTACTGTTAAAGCCCAGCTATTTAGAGCCAGAGAACTTCTGTTTAATATACTGAAGCATACAACTCATCACATGTAAATGCAAGAAATTCTCAAGTATTTTCCTGAACTCTCAAGAACACAAATAGAGCAGTATGAAAAACTGTTTGAGCTATATGTTTATTGGAATGAGAGGATAAACCTTATTTCACGTAAAGATATTGATCAGCTTTATACAAGACATATTCTGCATAGTCTGGCAATAGCAAAGTATACAAGCTTTAATCCTGGCTCTTGTATATTGGATGTTGGAACAGGTGGTGGTTTTCCTGGGATACCTCTTGCAATAATGTTTCCTCAATCTGAGTTTCTTTTAATAGATTCAATTCAAAAAAAAATTAAAGTAGTACAGGATATAATTGAGCAAATAAACCTTAAGAACTCCAAGGCACTGGTTACACGGGCTGAAGAAGTAAATAGGAAGTTCGATTTTGTTGTTAGTAGAGCGGTTGCGCAATTGCCTGTATTTTATAGTTGGGTTAAAGGGAATATAATTAGTAAAAATAATCACAACATTCCAAATGGCATTATTTATTTAAAAGGGGGAGACCTGACTGAGGAATTGGGGCCTTTTAAAAACAGAATAATCAGTAGAGATATCAGTGAATATTTTACGGAAGATTTCTTTGAGACAAAAAAAGTAATCCATTTGTTCAAATAATATTTTTATTCGAAAAGAATAATTCACACGGAAGCTTATTTTTGTAATAAATTCTATCTATTATGAAGAAAGTAGCATTGTTAGTAGGTATATCTTTTGTAACAATTTGTGGATGGACGCAAGTAAAATTTGGAGTGTTCATAGATCCGCAATATACATGGATGACTGCAGAGACGAGAGAAGCCAGTTCGGATGGGGGCTATATGGGCTTATGTGGAGGTTTAAGTATCGATAATTATTTTGCAAAAAACTATGCTTTTTCAACTGCTCTTTCACTTGGAACACAAGGGGGCTCAATTTCATATACCGACGAAAAAGTCATTAAAATTGGTAGTAGTAGCGACACTACTTTGCCTGTTGGGACTACCCTTGATTATAAACTTCAATATATTACTGTTCCCCTTGGACTTAAACTTAAAAGCAACCAGATAGGTTATATTACATTTTATGCCAAAATCGGAGTGACAAATCAGTTTAACATTCATTCAAAAGCTACCAGTTCAGAAGGTACTCTCAAGAATGATCCCGTTAGTAAGGAGATAAACTGGTACAATCTTGCTTACCATTTTGGAGGTGGAATAGAGTATGCAATAGGAGAAGACACTGCTTTAGATTTTTCAATAATATATCATAATGGATTCTTGGATGTGACAAACTCTTCTCCCACGATTAATTCGAGGGTTTTAAGTCTACGGGTTGGTATATTATTTTAGTATATGCAAATTATGAAAGTAAGCTTAGCACAGTTAAACTATATAATCGGTGACTTTCAGGGTAATACCATAAAAATAATCAATGCAATAAACGAGGCTAAGAAACAAGGTTCGTCACTTGTAGTTTTTAGTGAGTTGTCTGTTTGTGGATATCCACCACTTGATTTGCTGGAACATAAATATTTTATTGACGAAACTGAAAAAGCAGTTAATCAAATAGTCTCTCATTGTGTGGGTATTGCTGCAATTATTGGGTCACCGGTAATAAATAGTAGTTCTAAAGGGAAAAATCTTTACAACGCAGCATTATATTGTAGAGATGGTGAAATCCAAAAAATAATCAGAAAAGCATTATTGCCAACTTACGATGTGTTTGATGAGTATCGATATTTTGAACCAGCAAATAAGTTTGAAATTGTCGAGCATGAAGGTTACAAAATAGCCTTAACAATTTGTGAGGATTTATGGTATCAACAACCTCTATTAACAGGGTTTGGAAAAGATAAACTTTACAGAGTTAATCCAATGGATGAGCTTGTAATACAAGATCCCGATTTGGTAATTAATATTGCAGCATCTCCCTTTGCACTTAATCACGATGATATTAAAAGTGAGATATTGGTGAATAATGCAATTAAATATAATCTGCCAATTGTTTATGTAAATCAGGTGGGAGCTCAAACCGAAATAATTTTTGATGGAGGTTCCAGGATTATAGGTAAATCAGGATCTCTTGTGAAAAAGTTTTCATTGTTTAAAGAAGAATTGGCTACAGTTGATTTAGATGTTATGTTTTCCGATCGAAAGATTGAAACGGAAATTCCCTCAATTGACAGAATGGAGAAAATACATGATGCACTTGTTATGGGAATTCGCGATTATTTTTCGAAAATGAAGTTTCATGGTGCTACTTTAGGACTTTCAGGTGGAATAGACTCTGCAGTTACTCTTGTGCTAGCTGCAGAAGCATTAGGAAGTAAGAACGTGAGGGTTTTACTTCTGCCATCGAAATATTCTTCCGATCACTCTGTAAAAGACGCTGAAGATTTGGCTATTAATTTAGGCGTTAAGTATGACATAGTTCCTATCCAGGAAATTGTTAATCGGTTTGATCATGAACTTTCTGAGATTTTCTCCGGACTGGAAGCTGATATTACCGAGGAAAATATTCAGGCAAGAACACGTGGAGTGTTATTAATGGCAATCTCAAATAAATTTGGAAATATTTTATTAAATACTTCAAATAAAAGCGAAGCTGCTGTTGGTTATGGAACGCTCTATGGCGATATGGCTGGTGGGCTTTCAGTTCTTGGAGATGTTTATAAAACAGATGTATTTAGTTTGGCACAATACATAAATAGAAACAGAGAAATAATTCCTGAAAATACTATAACTAAGCCACCATCGGCTGAATTGAGACCTGATCAGCAAGATACAGATTCATTACCCGAGTATGATATTTTAGACGATATTTTGTACAAATATATTGAACTTCGTATGTCAGCTGAAGAAATTATTAAATCTGGTGTCGAACAAAAAATAACGGAGAGAACAGTGCGTATGGTCAACGCAAATGAATACAAGCGTTTTCAAACTCCACCAGTACTTAGAATTTCATCCAAGGCATTTGGATTGGGCCGGCGTATGCCGTTAGTTGCTAAATATTGGTGATTTGCAAAAAAAAGACTAAAGCTTTAAATATTACTTTAGTCTATAAGGTTTATCCTCCGGTCTTCAAACGATTATTTCTTTTTCTTCTTCTTGGTCGAGGCATCCTCAGAAATAATATTATGCTCTTGCAAATAACCTGTGGCTTTAAAAGTTAAATTGATTGTTTGTCTGTTCACTTCCATTGCAGGAAGTAAGACTGCAGGAACTTGCTTTACTTCATTGTTTACAGAAAGTAGAACAGAGGGAGTTTTGCCTTCCCGGGCTATTTCCATGGCAATCTCGGCTGCCTTTGCCGCAATAGCTTCTATTGGTTTGTAGACAGTCATCGATTGAGTGCCGGCAAAAACACGTTCGCATGCTTCAACATCGGCATCCATTCCTGCTACGTACACTCTTTTGTCAATGTCATGAGCTTTTAGAGCTTCAATAGCACCTCCTGCAAGTCTATCGTTTGCAGCTATTACAGCATCAATGTCTTTATGTTTTTGTAAGCATTCATCCATTAGGCGGTAACCTTCTTCTGGTTTCCATGTTTCTGTGAAGTTGTCGTATACAATTTCGATGTCACCTTTATCTACAAGAGGTTGTAGAATATGTAATTGTCCAAGTTTCAAAAGGAAAGAGTTATTGTCGAACTTTGAACCTCCAATAAGAGCATATTTCCCCTGAGGGCAAACCGTAGTAATGTACTTAGCCTGAAGTTCTCCGATATCTACGTGGTCAAATGAAATGTAGAAATCGAGTAAGCAGTTTTTAACAAGTCTATCATAAGATATCACTCTAATGTTGTTTTTGTGCGCTTCTAATACAATTTTTGAAGCTTCATACTGGTCGTTGGGTACCAATACAAGAATGTCGATATCCTCGGCAAATAGTTCTTTTGCCAGTTCGAATTGTTTGTCAGCATCACCTTCGGCAGCCTTGACAAGAACCACGCCACCAAGATTCTCAACCTGGTTTGAGAATAGTTCTTTATCTTTGACCCATCTTCCGGTTTGCGATTCATCCATAAGGAAGCCGACTTTTATCTGTCGGGAGCAACTATTGAGTAGAAACAATCCTAATAAGATTAATACTTGAATTATTGTGCGCTGTTTCATTTTAGTTTGGTTTTTTCAGTTAAGCATAAGTTACGAAAATCAAATTTTGAAATCAATTGAATTGCAAATTGAATTAAGGTAGAATATCTAGATTGTAATATATTCTACTATTTATAGGCTTGTTACAAGTAGTGAGATATATCACCTCTAAGAGGCAGGATTAATTTTTTTTATTAAAATTGACCAATGATTATACTTCAGGTATATAATAAAAGAGTTACTGAATTCGAGGTTTTGTATAATGATGAATACTTTGAATTGAATCCTCCTGGGATAATATCTAAGGATGAGTTAAACGAATTAAGTTCTTTTTCAAAGCTTAAGGAAGTCATTATTTTACCACAGTTTAAAAACATTGCCCCTAGTACTTTATTTATAAGTTCTAAAGGAACAAGAGAAAACCTAGAGTTAGTACATCCAAATTTAAATAATAAACTAGTTGAATTGTCTGGTGAAATTGATCGATATGGCAATGTAAAGGATGAGTTAAAAGAATCTGAAATAAATCTTGTTCTTCGACAAGTTTTTACTATTAATTCTAAACAGGTGTTTATTTGTTTGACCAATGCTATTTTTAATCCTATCCATGAAAAAAGCCTTTCAAATCTCATTAAAGGTGCTGGTTATAAAGTAGTCAGAAGTTTTGATTATTACCTCACTTAGGAATCAATTACCTAGGGAATCTAAAGTAATTGGTAATATTTTGGTGAATAATTAATTCTTAATTCGTAACTTGAAGGTAATGTTTCATAAGATTCAAAACCATTCTGGAATTTGAATATTTGTTGAACTAAAAGCATATGTCATGAGATTCTTTAAAGATTCCAAAATACGTTTGCGTTTAAATTTAGTATTAAGCGGTGTAATGGCTATTATTCTTATTGCTTTAGGCTTTTTTCTTTTGCGAATTCAGGAAAATAGTACAATAGAAAATACAGATGTCAGGATGTTTGAGCAGGTTGATGATTTGATTTTAATGATTAAGCAAAGAATTGTTGATAATCAAATTCCGGAGAATGACATATCTGAGCTTAGAGCGATCTTTTTAGCAAAAAAGAACACATACTTTGATAGAGGTTATCCTTTTATGGTTGATAATACAGGAACATTTATTTTTCATCCTACAAGTGAAGGCAAAAACTTTTCCGATGCTGAGTTTTTTCAGCAATTAATTCATTCGGGCAAAGAAGAAGGCAAGACATATTATACCTGGGAAGGTAAGACTAAGTATCAATATTTCAAATACATGCCGGAAATTGAATCTTATGTGTGTGCAAGTATATACGAGGAAGATATTCAAAAAATATTTAGCCGAATAATAATAGCATTGGTTATTGCTCTTGTAATTGCAATTGGATTGTTTGTACTAATTAATTCTCTTATCAGTAATTCAATAGCATCAAATCTTGGAAGGGCTGTTTATATTGCCAAGAATATTTCAAATGGAGGTCTTGATGAAACTCTGGAAATTGATCAGAAAGATGAGGTTGGGCAACTGGCAGCAGCACTTAATGAAATGACTTTAAAACTGAAAAGTATAGTGGGAAATATTTCTCAGGGCTCTATTAATATTGCTTCAGCAAGTCAACAGATGAGTGGTACCTCTCAGCAACTTTCGCAGGGAGCAAATGAGCAAGCCTCATCTGTTGAAGAGGTTTCGTCTACTATGGAAGAAATAGCATCAAATATTCAACAGAACACCGATAATGCACAACAAACAGATAAAATTTCAACCAATGCTCAACAGGGCATTGAAGTTGTAGCAGATGTTTCGAAACAATCTTTCGATGCAACAAAAGAAATTACTGAGAAAATTCAAATAATAAACGACATTGCTTTTCAGACGAATATATTGGCACTTAATGCTGCTGTAGAAGCAGCTCGGGCAGGAGAATATGGGAAAGGTTTTGCAGTAGTAGCTGCAGAAGTGAGAAAGCTGGCAGAGCGTAGCAAGGTCGCAGCAGATGAAATTGTTGAGTTGGCTGGTCGAAGTTTGCATTTAGCTGAAGAGGCGCAGGAAAAGTTATCAGAAATGCTTCCTGAAGTTAAGAAAACCACGCAATTGGTACAGGAAATAGCAGCAGCAAGTATGGAGCAGAATAATGGAGCAAGTCAGGTCAACAAAGCCATTCAGCAAATGAATAATATTACGCAACAGAATGCAGCAGCATCAGAGGAAATGGCAACTTCAGCCGAAGAATTAGCAAGTCAGGCTTCAGAATTAAAAGATATGATCTCGTTTTTCAAGATCAAAGGAGGAGGAGTATTTGAAAGAAACGCCACTGGTAAACCAGTCGCGCAGAATCTTACGAAATCTTCACAAAATACTGCTGAATCGGTAAAGCGCACACAAACTTCAAAGGGTATTGATATAAAATTTGATAATAAAAAAGATGATGAGTTCGAAAGTTTCTAGAACTAATTAAAACAGTCAGTATAAAATCATGATAGACTCCAAAAGGAGTCTTTTTTATTAGTGCAAGAAAATAAATAGCTTTGGTGAAGAAACAATCCTTTTAATATGAACCGATGCGAATGGGCTGGAAAAGATCCCTTGTACAATGATTATCATGATAAGGAATGGGGAGTTCCAGTATATGATGACGATACTATATTTGAGTTTCTTATTCTGGAAACTTTTCAAGCTGGTCTTAGCTGGATTACAATTCTTAGAAAGCGGGGAAATTTTAGAAAAGCATTTGATAATTTTAATTATAAGAAGATTGCCTGTTATAATGAAGATAAGATTCAGAATTTACTGCTGGATGCAGGAATAATTAGAAATAAACTAAAGATAAGGGCAACTGTTACAAATGCTCAGGCTTTTTTGAAAGTGCAGGAAGAATATGGTACATTTAGTAAATATATTTGGGACTTTGTTGGTGGTAAGCCTATTCAGAACAAGTTTGAATCCTTAAAAGAAATACCTGCAACTTCTGAGATTTCAGACAAACTAAGTAAGGATTTAAAAAAGCGTGGATTTAAGTTTGTTGGTTCAACAGTTATATATGCACATATGCAGGCAACAGGTATGGTGAACGATCATGTAATCAGTTGTTTTAGGCATGGAAAGGTGCAGGAGGAAAGCTTGTAATTAAACTCTTAAAGAAATTTTATTTATGCGGCAAGCTACTGCTAAAACAAGAAAGAATAGTACTTGAACAGATCCAATAGCTTAAGATAGAGCATAGTTTTGGAAATTCCTGCGAAAATGCTTGTAGTATAATCATTAAGATTTAACTAAATTAGCACTCGTATTATTGGTAAACTAATTTTCCAAATTTTCAACTATTATGAAAACATCCTTCTATATAATATTACTACTGTTTCCGGTTTGCTTATTCAGTCAAAATACCCCAAAAGAAGAGATGGTGCCTGGGGCAATAATCACCAGAAATTTCGACACTATTGTTACCTACATAGAAAAGGATGGGCTATCAAATATGCAAAAGAGTGTTTTTTACCTTGATGAGAATAAAAAAAAGACTAAGCTAGACCCCAACGAATCTCAAGGGTTTATTCTTTTCAAAAAAGGAGGGCATCTATATTTTGAATCCCGCGGTGACTATAAATTTGCAATGATTAAGCCAAGAAAGAACAAGACTTTTTTATTCAGAATATACAACCATCCTGTTCAGTTGTATTATTATATGCATACTAAAGCTGTTCAAGGTGGATTTTACAATACCTACGATGAAGAACCCTATTATTTGATATACAAAGACTGGCTGCATGAGTGGCATACCATTAATGAGAGTGAATTTAAAAAAGGTTGTAAAAAAGCATTGGCCGATGATGTAGAATTATTGAACGATATCAATGAAGGAAAGTATAACTTCGAAGACATGGAAACAATTATTGAAAAATATACCGAATTCGTTAAGCTAGAGTACCCTAATGTTTTTAAGGCAAGGGGAGCTGAATATTGACATGTTTTAAGTTGGATACAGGTATAAGGGATTTTGAAGAATGTAATTCAGAATACCAGAATGACATTGTTCAATTTCGATATAACGAATTCTCAAATTTCAATTTCTAACTTGCTCAATTTTTTAAATAGCAAGAGAGTTTTTAGCTGCCTAATTGATTGATGATTTCTAATGGTAAGCAACCAAATTACAGTCTTTGCCATCATTATATATGTAAATGTAATAGGGTTTATTATTTTTGAACTTTGGTTCTGTTCCAAACATAAGCTAATAAAGTTATGATTAAGAAGATCTCAATTGTTATAGGAATTTACATAGTTTCTTTATTCATTGGGGTTTTTTCATGCAATATTATTAAGCCATGTGGTCCTTTTCCTGATAAATTCAAAGTTGTTGGTTTTGAATATCAAATTCTTAAAGCGAAGTCTTCAGAAGTAAATGGGATTCAACTTGAAGAGTTTAAGATAAACGTTGATACGCTAAATTATATCGATTTTGCTCTTTTTATGAGATCCCAAAAAGAGAACTATTTCTCAATGCTTAACCGAGTGAAGTCATTTAGTCTTATTCAACCAATTTATGCTTGCTCCCCAATAGCCCCAATTTCAGATGAAAGGATTGAAAAAATTGAAGTTTTTTGCGATAAGGATTGGAATCCTGATTATCTGGCAGGAACCGATTTGGGCCCAATTATTGAGGTTGTAGTTTATGATCAGATAAATGGTATATATAATGATAGTTTCGATCTTCAGACATTTGTAGCTACAGAGCCTAATGCTGTTGATCAAATGACTCTTTTTCTTAAACTTCCGCCAGCAGTTTCAGGTAAATTTACTTTTACAGTAAAATACTATCAGGACGGAATAGATGAAGACTTAATTGAATTTGAAACATCAGAGGTGCTTATTAAAGCAGAGAAACCTCTTTAGTATAAGTATGCTTATTATTCTCAAAATAAATCCAGAATCCGTCGAACAACTTAGGGTGCAATACTTAAAATCGCTGCCTGAGTTTCAGGATATAATTCTCGAATTCTTAATTGAAGACTCCAATTATTATTCAATAAACCAGAATAATGAAGTAGTAGGTTATGTTATTGTTTCAACCGAGAATATATTGATAGAGTTTTACTTGCAAAGTTCAGAATCGCTAAACAGAATAGAGATATTTCAACAAATTCTAAAAGAATTATCAATAAAAAGTGTTCTTTGCAAATCCTTCGATTATGCATTAATGAAATGCTGTTTACAGCAAAGTCTTCACTATAAATTGATGGGGCACTTATACAGAAACTTATATCCTGGAGTCGAAGAACAATTAGATGCTAAATTAGAATCGCGCTTTGCCGATTATTCTGATTTGCCATTTTTAGAATCGCAGGAAGATAAGGTTTTCGAGCCGAAGTGTAGATTATCTGAATTCATTGAAAGCAAAGGTATTCTTATGTATTCCAGAAATGAAAAAATAGTTGGTTGTGGATTTCTTACATGCGTTCATCCTGAATTTAACTACTATGATATTGGTGTGTGGACAAATCCAGATTATAGAAAACAAGGAATAGCAACTCAAATAATATTGCATTTGAAAGATACTTGTTTGGAGAATGAAAAGATTCCTATATGTGGCTGTGCAAATGGAAATATCGCCTCGCAAAAAACCCTTGAAAAATGCGGCTTCTCTTCAAGACATAAACTAATTGAGTTTGTAAATCAATAAATAGAGGGCAATAAAATTGCATTTATAATAATTCAGAATAAGTTAACGGCATAATTCTTTTAAAGAATTCAACAACAAATGGAAAACGAAAACTACCTTGAAATAAATAAGAAACTCTGGAACGATAAAACAGATTTTCATTATAATTCTGAATTTTACGATGTTGAATCCTTTGTTAAAGGAAGAGATTCACTAAATTCAATTGAGCTGGAATTGCTTGGAGATATTGCTGGAAAGAAAATCTTACACTTGCAATGCCATTTCGGACAAGATACCATTTCGCTTGCCAGACATGGTGCCAAAGTTACAGGGGTTGACCTTTCAGACCAGTCAATAAGAAGGGCGAATGAACTTAATAAGCAGTGTGGAACTAATGTACGATTCATTCAAAGCGATATAAATTCTCTGAAAGAAGTATTGGATGAGCAATTCGATATTGTGTTCACATCATATGGTACTGTTGGTTGGCACCCCGATGTTATGAAATGGGCAGAAACCATTGAGAACTTTGTGAAACCAGGAGGTGAGTTTTTGATTGTTGATTTTCATCCGGTTGTCTGGATTTTTAGCGATGACTTTAAGAAAATTGAATATAATTATTCTGATTCAAATCCTATTATTGAGGAATACACAGGTACATATACAGACCGAGATGCTGATATTAAATGTAAATCGTATTGTTGGAACCATGGTTTAGCTCATATTGTTAATTCGCTTATTAAGCAAGGGCTGAATATTAAAGATTTTCAGGAGTATTTTTATTCACCTTACAATTGTTTCCAAAATACCATAGAGGTTGAGAAAGGTAAATTTCAGATAAAGGGATTAGAAAATAAAATACCAATGTTGTATTCCATTGTGGCAGAAAAGCCACAGTAGTTTTTTTAGCGAATAGCCTTTTTCCTATTTTTCTTTCTGTAGCTCAAGTAATTTGACATATTTAAGAAAACTTGCATGTGCAGAAATTTTGCAAACAAGGTATCCGTAGTAGCCATCCAAAAATCCTCTTTTGATATAATAGTCTCGAAAAAACTTCCATTTTGGGTAGAAGAGTATTTTTATTTTATTAGTTCTACGGCCTCTTTCGAAATCGTTTTTCGCTGCAATCTCTGTAAACTTATTTACCTGTTCTTCATGTTGATGAATAGTGTGAAACGTGTAATGGTATAAGTCACCATGAAGTTTATCAATTGTTGCATTTTCCGATAATTCCAGAGTTTCATGGATACTGCCAGTCCATTTAGCAGCATCTTTCTTCCATAATCGAATTTTTCTGTCGGGATACCAGCCTCCATGTCGTATCCATTTGCCACAATAGTTCGTAAGGCGATTTATTTGGTATGCAGTTTTCGGATTTTTCTGTTTTTTAAATTCACTCAGCCATTTTATTGCCTCTGGTGAAAGCGCTTCGTCAGCGTCAATTGAGAGTATATAATCTGAGTTTGCCAGTGAGTTTGCATAATTCTTGGTTGTTGAGTATCCTTCCCATTTTCGCTCATGGAATTTCACATTATATGTTAAACAAATTTCTTTTGTTTTATCGGCTGAAAACGAGTCCAGAATAATTATTTCATCAGCTACGGTTATTAATGATTCTAAACATCGGCCAATGTTCTTTTCTTCATTTAGAGTTATTATAACTACTGATAAAGTATTCATGTTGATTTAGTTATTCCTTAATATATACTCTTTTTACCCTAGAAGATACATTGGTAAGTATTTCATACGGAATTGTATCTATCTGTTCAGCTAATAATGTTATCGGATGTTCGCTGCTAAAGAGAGTTACTTCATCACCTTCTTGGCAAGAGATGTCTGAGATGTCTATCATCGACATATCCATACAAATATCGCCAACAAATGGTGCTTTCTTATTATTGATAATAACCTGACCAGTTCCGTTACCAAATTTCCTGTCAAGGCCATCGGCATAGCCAATAGGAATTATAGCAATTTCCATTTTTTTATATGCTTTTCCTCGGCGATTATATCCAATAGTCTCACCAGACGGAATTTTCTTTATCTGAGAGATATGTGTTTTTAAACTACTAACAGGCAAAAGGTCTGATTGAGTAGAAATGCCATGCAAGCCAATACCTAGTCTAACCAATTCAAAATGTGCCTCAGGAAACCGTTCTATGCCGGCTGTGTTTAAAATGTGTCTTTTAGGCGATATGCTTAAAGCATTAGAGATTTGATTGTACATTTTCTCAAACATAGAAATTTGCTTTCTGGAAAAATCATCGTGAGTTGGCGAATCGCTGGCTGCAAGATGAGAAAAAACTCCTTTTACAGATATTGTTCTAGTTGATTGAAGAATTTGAATTAGCTCTGCAATATCGCTCTCTTGGAAACCAAGTCGGTGCATTCCTGTGTCCATTTTTAAATGAACAGGATGCTGAGCTACTTGCATAGTCTCAGCAACTCGAATAAAGTTTTTTAGCGTATTTAAGCTATATATTTCGGGTTCTAAATCGTTATTAATCAATCTGGGGAAGTCTTCATTATCAGGAGACATTACCATAATTGGAATGTTTATTCCTGAATGTCGTAGTTGAACACCTTCATCGGTAAAAGCTACTCCAAGGTAATCTACTTTTTCATGTTGAAGCAAACTGGCAATTTCATATGTTCCACTTCCGTATGCGAGGGCTTTAACCATTACCATTATTCCTGTTTTTGGAGAAATTAGTTTGCGGTAATAGTTTAAGTTTTGAATCAGGTTACTTAGGTTAATTTCAAGTACTGTTGTGTGGTTTTTTTCTGATAGTATAGAAACAATTTTCTCAAACCTGAAACTTCTGGCTGCCTTAATTAAGATTGCTTCACTATTAAAGGAATATACTATATCAGAATTCAGAAATTCCTCAGTTGTGTGAAAAAACAAGCTGTTTAGAAAACTAAAATTCCTTTCGAATTTTTTAATTGAATCTCCAATTCCAATAAAAGAATCTATTTCCGATTTCTTTACTAATTCTGCAACTTTACCATAAAGTTCGTTATCGTTCATTCCACTTTGCTGAATGTCTGATAGAATTAATGATTTTTTATTATTTGGTTGTTGAAGAAGAAAATCAAGGGCTATACCTAAAGAATTAATATCTGAATTATAGGTGTCGTTTATAAGAATACAATTGTTTATGCCTTTTACCTGTTCCAATCGCATTGCAATAGGATGCAAAGTTTTCAGGCAGTTGTTGATTTCAGCAGAGCTAAATTTATTATTGATTAGGTAATTGATAATATGTAAGCAATTCTCAATAGAGGCATTATCAATAAAAGGTATTACAAGTTCAAGAGATTCACTTGGACCTGTTAATCTAACCTTGGTTTCTTTTCTTGATTTTTCGAGTATTTCAATATGTAGTCTGGCATTTATATCGTTGTACGACCAGCTGAATAGTTTTTTATCACTATTCTTAAACATATCATCAATAGCTTGTTGAATTTCAGAGTAATCGCTACAATAATAAATCTCTTTGCATTTTTTAAAAAGAGTGATTTTTTCCTCAGCTTTTTCTTTAAAAGAACTAAAGTTTTGTTGATGTGCTTCACCAATGTTGGTTATAATACCCTGTGTTGGACAGATAATTGGTTCAAGTTTTTCCATCTCACCAGGCTTAGAAATTCCAGCTTCAAAAATACCCGTTTCCGTTTCATTATTTAATAACAAAACAGAAAGAGGAACTCCAAGTTGTGAATTATAACTTTTTGGACTACGAACCAGATTATGCTTGTTTTCCATACATTGGGCCAGCCATTCTTTTACAATGGTTTTGCCATTGCTGCCAGTAATTGCAATAATTGGAATTGAGAATCTGCTACGATGAAATTCAGCGATTTTTTGAAATGCTAAAAGTGTGTCTTGAACCAGAACAAAACCGGCATTGTGAAATTCTTCTGGGTTTTTTGGCTCTTCGGATATGATAAAACATCTTACACCTTTATTATACAAATCTTGAATGTAGATGTGGCCATTGCGTCTTTCTCCTGCAATAGCTAAAAATAGAGGTTGGGCAGAAGAAAATAGTTGTCGGCTATCGGTTAGAATGTTTTGAAATCTGTTTGCACCATCGCCAATAAGCTTACCTTTTACTAATTTGTTTATTTCATATAAGGAGTATTCTAACATTACCTTTTTTTCGTTTCACCAGTGTAGCATTTTCTACAAAGTGGTTCATAAATATCTGTTTCTCCAAGTAATACACGGGTGTTTTCATTGGTTTTTCTATGTGTATATTGGGCCAGATTTCCACATTTTACGCAAATGGCATGAACCTTAGTTATATATTCTGCAATTGAAAGTAAATCAGGTATTGGTCCAAATGGTTTTGCCAGGTAATCCATATCTAATCCGGCAATTATTACTCTTACTCCCTGATTTGCCAATTTATCGCAAACCTCTGCAAGGTTTTCGTCAAAAAACTGTGCTTCATCAATACCAACAACATCTACATCTGAAGCCAGCATTAGTATATTAGACGAATTGTCTACAGGCGTTGAATGAATAGCGTTTTCGTCATGAGAAACTACTTCTTCAACAGAATACCTGGTGTCAACAATTGGTTTAAAGATTTCAACTTTTTGGTTCGCAAACCTGGCTCGTTTTAAGCGACGGATAAGCTCTTCAGTCTTCCCTGAAAACATAGAGCCAACAATAACTTCAATCCAACCAGTTCTATTATCAGGGTTTATGGTGTTTTCTGTGAACATTTATACAAGATTCTGAATATGTTTGCGTTATTAAATGAAAGAATTTACGATTTTTGTAATCATTTATAATCTCACAAAAATAAAAAATTACACGAGGGAATTACTTTAAAAAAGAAACAATTGAGTTATGCAATATAAAAATACAATTGAAGCTGTCTATATTCATCTTGATGAAATTCAACAATCGGTTGCCAGAATTGGTGTTGAAGGTGATATACGAGCAATAGATGTAGACTTAGCTCTGGATAAACTTCGAGATGTTTATGATTTGCTATTATCATTACGAAACGAGTCAGGAGCTATTAAGGATATTCCGAAGGTAGAAAGTAAAGTAATGCCCAAAGCTCCTGATATTAGTGTTGTTGAAGACATTATTGAAGAGACAGAGGAAACAATTGAGTTTTCTGTTGAAGAACAAATAGTTGAGAAAGAATCTCCAAAACCTGAGATAAGAGATGAACCAACACAGGCAGAAAAATATTCCAGGGTTCGCACTTCTTTCGATAGAAAAAATCTGGGAGAGTCATTCTCCAGCGGAAAACCGATTCTTAATGAAGAGCTTTCGCAATCAAATCCTTTAACAAATGTAAGCTCGAGGTTTAAAACAAAACCAATTTCAAGTATAGGTTCAGCTATTGGATTGAATGAGAAATTTGAATTGATTCAAAATTTATTCGATGGAGATTCATTTAAGTACAATCACACTATTGATGTTTTGAATATGTCAACTGATTTTAATGAGGCTTTTGAATATTTAAATTCAAATTTCAATTGGGATATGAACGATCCATTAGTAGTTCGAATTTTGGAGCTTATTCGTCGAAAATTAATAGTAAAAAAGAATGAGTAGTAGACTATACCTTGTTCCTACACCAATTGGTAACCTGGAAGATATTACATTTCGAGCTATACGTATTCTTAAGGAGGTTGATTTAATTCTTGCTGAAGACACAAGAACTTCAGGTAAGTTGTTAAAACATTATGAAATAGCAACCAGAACAGAATCGTTGCATAAATTTAATGAACATAAAAAAGTAGTAGGTTATGCCGAAATGGTTCAATCTGGTACTTCAATTGCTTTAATAACTGATGCCGGTACGCCAGGTATTTCCGATCCTGGTTACTTATTGGTAAAAGCTTGTATTGATTTAAATGTTGAAGTTGATTGCTTGCCAGGAGCCACAGCTTTTGTGCCAGCTTTAGTAAATTCAGGTTTGCCTGCTGAAAGGTTTTTGTTTGAAGGCTTTCTGCCACAGAAGAAAGGTCGGAGTAAGCGTTTGGAGCAATTAGTAGGAGAGGAAAGGACTATTATTCTTTATGAATCACCGTATCGATTAGTAAAAACATTAGAGCAGCTCAGCGAGTTTTTCTCGCCGGAACATCAGGTATCGGTTTCTAGAGAGCTTTCGAAAATTTATGAGGAGACAATTAGAGGTACGCTTGCTCAGGTAACAGAGCATTATACAAATCGCCCACCAAAAGGAGAAATTGTAATTGTTTTTAATCCAAGAGTAAAGTAATTCTTGTTCTGTAAAAACACTCTCCTCGAAGAGGTAAGGCATGGGGTTAGCTATAAAATAAATAAAGTCTGCTGTAAAAATCTACACAAGTTTCCGTCCAAAAGTAAGTCTCAGAAGATTATCGAGTTGTAGAAATATAACAATGCAAAATATAACAATACCTGCCATTGAAATTGTCTTGGACAGATTACTAATATATTCACCTATCACTATAGTATTTTCCCAATTAATTCCGCCTAAAGCTATATATGCCAATGGAAAAAGAATACACGAAACAATAAGAAAAATCCAGGAAAGACGAATGTTCTTTTTCTCACTTTTCTTTTTCAGGCTAGCTAAAAAAACCTTGTCCATTACTTTATCTTCAAAATCTATATCTGATATTTCCAGACTAGTTTTTTTCATTAGCTTCCCGAAATCATCGTTGCGCTCTATATTGTCCGATGTCATAATATTGTTCTGATTTCGTTTTTATATGAGTTCTCAAGTATTGCATAAAACCGTTTTCTGGCTCTATGCAGAATTACCTTTACGTTTGGAGTATTTAGTCCTGTAATTTCACATATTTCATCCACTTTATTTTCTTCAAGATAATAAAGTCTGAGCAGGAGACTCTCTGTTTGAGGCATTATTTTTAAGGTCTCGTTGATAATCTCTTTCTGCTCAACTTCGTGGATGGATTTGAAACTATCCATCTGTGAAAATACGGTGTTTGAAATAGTTTCTTCAGTTAAATCAACTGTTTCCAGGCGTTTTTGTTTTATTTTTCTCAACGATTCGTTAACAACAATGCGATAGAGCCAAGTTGAGAATTTAGATTTCCCCTTGAATTTTGACAGATTTTCGAAAGCTTTCACGAATGCATCTTGTACAGCTTCTTGAGCAGTTAATTCAGACTTTACTATACTCATAGATATTGAATAAGCTAAATCTTTGTAATTTGAGACAAAATATCGGAAAGCATTTACATCTCCATCCAGTACTTTCTGTATGTACTGTTCATCCATCTATTTGTCGGCTTTATTCTGACGTATTTCAATAATATAACCTAAGATAAAACTAAAACCTCCGAAAAGCAAAATCATCGAGAAGTATGAAGCAACCTCATCAACAGTAGTGTAAGTTTCTAATAGATGACCAAAGAATATACCCACCCCAATACCAGTAAAAAATAGTCCAATCTTAAGTCCTCTGAGAGGTGACTTTTTTGGTGCTTCGAATTTGTAGATACCTTTTTCTATCATAGCCATTCTTTCTTTGTTTCTAGCGCTAAAATAGTAATAGAGAGATAGGACTAAAGCCGCCATACAAGCGGAGGTAATTATTATTCCTGTTATCATTCCTGCTATATCGTCCATTTTATTATGTATTTATTGGTTTATACAGCTTAGATACTCTCGATTAAAATATGGTTACACATAATTGTGATTTTTTTTATGTATTTCTTAATTGATCACCTATTATATCATTTGGGAAGTTTATATGAGCCATTAAAAAAAATGCAAATGACCATAATTAGGTGTAAAATCCAATGAAAGTAAACAAACTGTTAATTTCAGGTTAAACCGTTCATTTTCGCACAATGTACGTTTCAGATCCGTTCATTTCAAATGAGTAATCCATCTTTTGATTGGGTGTAAGTGTCAGTAATACAGCGCAATGTGTATTTTTGGCATGAATGATGCAATCGTTCTGTCAAAACAAACAACCATGAAAACATTGAAAAATAAAACTGTCGGAATAATTGCAACTTTAATGTTGCTGTTGCCTGTGTTCACTTTTGTTGATGCTCAAACAATTGGAGAAGTAGTAAATGAAACTAGTAATTCAATGTTATTACGTTTGGAGAGCAAGGAAAAACTAAATGCACCTTCAAAAATAATGCTTGTATACGATTCAAATATGATTACACTTGAGTCTACATCAGGAGTGATAAGAAGATATAGCTCATCATCATCATCAAAGAATTATGAAAATAGCTATAACTCGTATTCTGCACTTGAAATGGCTCTGGTAGTTGATCTTGAAGATGATATTGAATTAGAAGAATGGATGCTTGAGCCATTTGAATTGCAGGCCGAGGCTACTTCTTATTTGAAATTAGAAGAAGATGAAGAAATAGTGTTAGAACCGTGGATGACGGATCTTAGCCATTGGAAATAATACTTAAGGAATTGTCCGACAGACATTTAATATAATTAAACCTTAGAAACCATAAGTACTTGTGAAGTTATTTATTTAGAAAGCATGATTTCGCAAGGCAACCCGCTCACCAAGCGGGTTTTTTTTATGTTAGACTCCGATAAAAGTCATGGTAAACAGGACATTTTGTCGGCTCGTAGAGTTAAATATGATTGTTCTATGCATATTTGAGGTTAATTTTGGAACAGATTTATTCATCACCCTCACTAATCGCTCTGTTAAGTAAATTATCGGGCATCTGTTTTTTTGCTTTAATACCTAGTGCTTTAAGGTTTTCAACACGACTAACAAGGTTGCCTTTCCCATCTGAAAGATTTTTCATGGTATCCTGATATAGACTGGTTGCTTCGTTCATTTTCTTACCTAACTTAATTAGTCGCTCGCTTAATAAAACAAAAGCATCATAAAGATTGCCCCCCTGACGAGCTATTTCCAGCACATTTCTACTTTGATATTCTTGTTTCCAGAGACTTTCAATCATTTTTAAAATTGCTACTAAATTAGTCGGGCTTACCAATAGTATTCTTTTCTCATAGGCGAAAGACCATAAAGTAGGCTCGCTCTGAATAGCGAGTAAATAAGCAGGTTCTATCGGTAGGAACATCACAACGAAATCGAGTGATTTTATTCCTTCCAGTTCTTCATATTTTTTACCCGATAATTCATTAATATGATTTTTAATAGAGGTTATGTGAGCTTTCAATTCAATAGATTTTTGGTCTTCATCACCAGAAGAAACATATCTTTCATATGCGGTTAATGAAACCTTGGAATCAATTACAATGCTACGTTCACCTGGGTAATGTACAACAACATCAGGTTGAAATCGTTTTCCGTTATCAAGAGTGAATGATTCCTGAACCGTATATTCAGAATCTTTCCGGAGTCCGGTTCTTTCCAGGATGTTTTCCAGAATAACTTCGCCCCAATTACCTTGAGTTTTTGATTCCCCTTTTAAGGCTTGGGTAAGGGAGTTTGCTTCCTTGCTAATTTGTTGGTTTAGTTCAGCCAATCGTTTAACTTCCTCTTTTAAAGAAAAACGCTGTTGAGCCTCTTTATCATAGGTCTCATCAACCTTTTTCTCGAACTCTTTGAGTTTTTCGTTAAGCGGATTGAGAATTTCGCCAAGATTGGTTTTATTTTGCTCAGTAAACTTCTTGGTTTTTTCTTCAAATATCTCGTTTGCCAGATTTTTGAATTCCAGATTGAATTTCTCTCTTAATTGAATTAATTCTTCTTTTTGTTCTTTGAGTCTTTCTTCAATATTTCGGAGTTCTGTTTCTTTTGCAGAAATAGTCGTATTTAGGTTTATTATTTCAGAAGAATTTGTCTCTAATTCTTTTTTAAGAGATGAATTTTCACTCATCAGCATTTCAGATTTTTGTTCCAAAGCTGCAAGTTCACCAGTTCCCTTATTTCTCATGAAGGCCCATGCTAATGCAATTCCAATAATTATTCCAGTTAATATGTAAACTATTTCCATGCTAATTATTATTACTTCTGTTAATAATACTTCAGTGCATTTTAATATGTGGTTGATTGCGTATGTATTGATAAAATATTAAATGTTTGCATAATTAAATCCTATGCAAGAGTTGTCGTATGTCTCACTACTTAATTCAACCAACCTATTATTTTGCGAGCTTAATAAAGTTAATCTACGAATCTATTGATTAAAGTACGAAGAAAAAAAAAGTCCGCTATTATAGCGGACTTTTTTTTCTTATGCGGTTTTGAATTATTCTGCGCTAATTGCTTCAACCGGACAAACATCTGCACAAGCACCACAATCAATACATGTATCAGGATCTATTTTGTAGATATCACCTTCAGAAATTGCTTCAGATGGACATTCTGGAAGACAAGTACCGCATGCAGTACAATCGTCACTAATTACGTAAGCCATAATTTATTAAAGTTTATTGAGTTACTATTTAGGCGCAAATTTATATTTATTATTTTTTCTACAAACAGAAACAACATAGATTTTTAAAAATATTTTCATTTTTCTGTTTTTGTGAGAAAGTTTGCAGCAATAAATGCCATTGTACCCATTCCTGTTTTAAGTGAGTTTTCTTCAATATTAAAGCTTGGCGAGTGTAAAGGAGATGAAAGTTTTTCTTCTTTATCGGTTACTCCAAGGCGGTAAAAGGTAGATGGAATTTCTTGCGAATAGTAGGCGAAATCTTCAGCAGTCATTCGTAAGTCAAGATTTTCGACATAGCTATCACCTAAATATTCTGAAGCAAACCTTTGAGCTTTAACGGTAGTTTCTTCATGATTTATAAGACTTGGATAACCATTTTTTATTTCTACTTCGCATTTGGCACCCATAGCTTCCGCAACGGTTGATGCAATTTTTTTAATTTTTTTATGTGCATCTGCTCTCCATTCTTCATTCATTGTTCTAAATGTACCCTCTACTTTTACTTCTGGAGGAATAATATTAGTGGCACCAGGAGCAATAACCTTTCCAAAAGATAATACAGAAGGAATGGCCGCAAAAGCATTTCTGCTAACTATTTGTTGCAAGGCAACTATTATATGTGAAGTTATTAATACTGTGTCGGTTAGCTGATGAGGCATAGCGGCATGACCACCGATTCCTTTTATTTTAAGATAAATTTCATCTGTAGAAGCCATATACATACCGGGTTTGAATCCAACTTTTCCCGATTGTAACCCTGGCATTACATGTTGACCAATAATAATATCAGGTTTTGGATTGTTTAAAGCTCCTTCTTCCATCATAAGTTTAGCTCCACCGGGTAGTTTTTCTTCAGCAGGCTGGAAAACCAGTAAAATGGTTCCCTCAAGATTGTCTTTTAGCTCATTCAATATTTTTGCAGCTCCAAGCAAACACGCAGAATGAACATCGTGACCGCATGCATGCATAATTCCTTTATTCTTCGATTTATATTCAACAAGGTTTTCTTCCTGAATAGGAAGGGCATCCATGTCAGCTCTTAAAGCGATAACTTTTTTGCTTGGATTTTTGCATAAGATTTTCCCTACAATGCCTGTTTTTACATATCCATCGGAGTAAGCAATGTTTAGTTTCTCCAGTTCCTTTTTAATGAATTTTGAGGTGTTGTATTCATCAAATGAAAGTTCGGGATTTGCATGAATATGTCTCCTGATTTGAAGAATGTCATTGAAATATTTATCTGCCAGTGATTGGATTATATCTTTCACAATTTTTGTCTTTTGTAATTAGCTATTTGTTTCAAAAGGATGTCGGTACTATGTAAGGCTAAATTATAAGGAATGGCTTACTTTCCCAAAATCATTTTTAAACCTGCTGCTAACATAAGAACTCCAAAAGCCTTTTTGAGGGTTTTTGCAGGAAGGTTTATTGAAGCCAATGAACCAAGATAGCTGCCAATTAAAAAGGTAACTACAAGCACGATAGCAAATTTGTAGTTGATATATCCTTTTTTATGATAGTTGGCAGCAGCAATAAGAAACCCAATTGGTATTGATAATACAGCAAGGCTTGTTCCTTGTGCTTCGTGTTGTGTCATTTTAAAGATAAAAATCAAAGCCGGAACAATAATTATTCCACCTCCCACACCAAAACCACCAGCAATAAAACCTGCCAGAATTCCAGTGATTATTAATAGAATCAGATTGTTAAATTCCATATTAAAAGTCTAGTGCTAATGAAAAATAAAATACTCTTGGTAATACTTGCATATTTTCAATACCCCAAGCCCAATCAAGCCTAATAAAATAGCCCAATAGTTGAGAGCGTACACCAAAGCCATAGCCAGCAACAATCGGATCGCGTTGTGCATCAATCTCTATTTCAACATTGCCTCTGTAAACAAAATCTCTATCGTAACCATTTTCTTTTGCCCAAGGCGAAATTCCAGACCATGCTGTGCCTATATCTAAGAAGCCAATGGCTTGTAAGTTTTCTAAGAAGGCATTGCTGAGTGGATAGTTTGCAATGTAACGAATTATTGGCCATCGAATTTCAGAGTTGATTAAAGCAAAGCTGGAACCATTACGAATGTTCTGAGAAAAGCCTCTCATGTTAGTGGCAACAGTTTGAAAGGCATAATTTTTTCCGGGAGTAATGCGTATTTCGTTTAAAGGAATAAATGTTGGGGTTTTTGAGGAGATATTCCTCCAATTATCAACACCTCCTAAATAGTATATTAATCGAGAACTGCCAAATGATGTGCTCGCAGCAAACCTGTTTGCCCAGATCAGATTACGGTGAATAACAAGGTAATTTCTAAAATCAGCTCCGGCAACATATAGGTTGTCGAACGGACTATTTATCTGCTGGTATGCTTCAATGAAAATTTTAAATTTTGATCCTGCATTTAAATTTAGTCCTAATGAACGGGTGTTGTCGAAAACATACTCTCCTTTTGTATTTAGCCAGAGTTTTTCTGAGTTTTTCCTTGTTAACGTATTGATGGGGTCACTTACAGGTAAGAAAATGACTTTGTCTTGTCTGACACCAAAGGTAGCTGCTACACTTGTTACCTGACTGAAAGGGTATCGGTATACTGCAGTAATTCTTTGGGTAATATTTCTTATGTCGAGTGGATTATCGCCGGTAGTTTTATTTATAAACGAATGGCGATGGAGAAATAATTGTTTGTTTACTCTTTTTTTTAGGTTTTCTATACTAATTAAGTATTCGGAGCTTTCAAAATCGAGGGGTAAACGTATACCGGCTGTTATTTTGTAATCTTCAAATAAGTCGTGTGTGCCAATTTTAAAAAGGAGATTAGTTCCTGGGTTGAAATACACTGCTCCACCTGTAAATGGTTGGTATGATTCACTTAAAAAGCTAAAATCTATTTGAGATGTCAGGTAATTTTGATAAAAAGCTTTTTGATAGATTTTAGGTCGTTGGTTTTTTTCTTCCTTTTTCTCAATTATTTCAATGTTAATTCCTTTTTCTTTAAAATCTTCATTGAGCATTTTTATTCGCTCTACCTCAAAAATATAGTTGTTAATGTCAATGTTGTCAGTTTCAATTGTAATAGTATCTTTTTTGTAAATAATATCATTGTTTAGGAGGCTATCAAGAGGTATGGTAATAATTTCAATTTTATTAATGCTATCTTGTATGGCAAGGGTCTTTGACTTTTGTTCTCTGAATGGTGTAGTGAATTGTTCTTCTTCTTCAATTTCTTTCCCGGTAAATTCGCTGGTGTACATATAATACCGCCCTTTATTAAATATTATCTCTCCAAGAGTGCTTGTTTTGGGGCTGTATGTGTGTTCCAGAATGTTTCGTGAGTAATTTGTACTTGGTTTTGTTTTGGCAAAATATCTGTAATGAATAGTGGTGTCTACATATGCAATTGTGCTGTCGAATTTCGAAATGTATCGATTAATAATACCACTTTTATCGCTAAGGCTAATGAATTTGTTTTGTCCTATTTCAAAGGGCTGGCTTTTATTAATATATTTTAAATCGGCTAGTCTGTATAGTTTATTGGATTTATTTTTATAGTCGAAAATAAATAAGTCTTGTGTGAGTCCGGCTCGTTTCTGAGTTTGTTCAACACTTGTCGAATCATTTTCTCTATTTGATGCAAAAATTATCATTGAGCCGTTATGAATGAAGCGAGGTGTGAAATCGTCAGCAACATCGTTAGTAACCTGAAAGTTGGTGCCTGCAGCTATGTTATGGATAAAAATATCTGACTTGCCATCTTTAACAGCTGAGATCGCAATTAGCGAACCATCAGGTGAAAAAGAATAACTTAGTATTTTATCGAAATACAGAACATTTCTGACTGTCATTTTGCGTTCACCTAAAGTGTAATAATACATCTTTAGACCACCTTTTTCCTCAGTAATGAAAGTTAAAATTCGTTCTGAAGGATGCCAGGCTAATACCGGGTAAGAATAATCGGTTATTTGCTCAAGCTTATGTTCTTTTTGAAGTAGTTTCTTGTGTTTGTTTTTATCAACGTCATACAGCCAAACTTTATAACGTCCCATATGATTTGTTGTATAAGCAACATATTTACCACTAGGACTTATTTGCATTTGTTGATAAACCCGTTTTCTTTTAGGTCTCTTTTTTATTGCTGTTGCTTGAGGTAACTCTGTTGATGCATCATGCTCACTATATAGACTTTGATTATAGGCGAACCAGTTTTTTGATAGTTCTTTTAGTGGAGAACCTACAACATAGAAAAAACCAGAATTTGCATTCTTATTAATCTTTGTAAGGTAAAGAATACTAGGGATTACGGTGGTTCCATAGCTTTCGGTAATATACCTCCAGAAAGAATGTCCTGCATATTTTGCATCTTCTCCGATTAGTCGGTTAAATTTTTTGTATTTCTTGCTTACAATGCCATCCTTAACTCTGTTTTCTGCTTCAAAAGACCAATCTTTAGAAATGAAAGAAACCAGTCCATCAATATACCATTCCGGTAGGTTTATTAAAGTCGAGTTAGTTGCATTATCTCTAAGTTGTGTGCCAAAAACAAATTCATTAATTAACACCTGGCTAATTGCTGCAGTAATTTGCTGTTCAAATTTCTTGTAGTCTCCTTCAAAATAAAGAAATACTTTGTTTTTGTCAATTTGAATAGTTCCACCAATGTTCGATTCGGCTTTGCCTGTTACTAATCCAATGTTACTTTGTCTAAAATCTGAGAGCTTATTGTAGATAAGGAATATTATCCGTCCGTCGAGATTATAATCAAGGTAGTCTTCGAGTCGGCTTATTTCCTTCTCAGCAAATTCAGCAGTATAATTTGCAAGCTGTTGTCCGTGCTCATTAAAATAAGTATCAAACCGTTCGTATCTCAAGTAGTTCCAGTAGAAATTATTGTACTGAACCCGATTCTTGCCGAACGTCATCTGATGGCCATTGTAGAATTGTCCTGACAGTGAAAGGATGGAAAAGAATGATAAAGTAATATATAAAATGAGACGTAATCTCATGCTCAAGGTCATAAATTGAGTTTCGTTGAGTAAAATTAGCTGATTTCACCAAATATTATTCATCTATATGGAACTTTTTGAAATAAAACCTAGTATATGAAGTGAAGCTGATATAACTTTAAGATAAAGATAATTTTAAATGCGAGGTTTAGGTAGTATAATTACTTTATTGTTTCTTTTTATAGGTCAATTGTTGCACGCACAATCAAATAGTGTTGAAATTAGGTTTGTTGATACAGTAAATAATTTTGGTCAAATTTACGAGGCTGATGGACGATTAATCGTAGAATTTTTATTCGAGAATACCGGACAGACTGCATTAATGCTTTCTCGAGGTGTAGGTCCGGGGTTTCATACAATTAGTTTTTCAAAAGATTCAATTTACCCAGGAGAAAAAGGTTTTGTTAAAGCAGTTGTAGATCCCTTCGGGAAAGCAGGCTACTTTAGTAAAAACATGTTTGTTTTTTCAAATGCCAAGAACTCTCCAAGTGAATTGAAAGTTATTGGTAAAATTTTGCAAGGCTCATACACCGGAAGTTTTAAACATAAAGTTGGGGGACTGGCTTTTAAACAAGCGCAATTAAATTTCGGTTATGTTTATAATGGTCAGGAAGTAATTCGTTATATCCCGGTAATGAATATCTCTAAAGAACCTATTAGCGTAAATTTCTACAATGTTCCTGATTATTTAACTATTCTGCCTAAGTTTGATACATTGAAATCTAATCGAACTGCTATGATTGAGGTGCACTATGATACTAAAAGTATTAACGATTGGGATTTTGTATTTGATAGGGTAAAGGTGGTAGTTTTAGGTTCATCAAAAGTTGAAGGTGAAATATCTATTACGTCAAATATTCGAGAAGATTTTTCAAGTCTAAATGAAGAACAAAAGACCAATAAACCGAAAGTTTATATACCAATAAAAGTTTTTAATTTTGATACTATTCCTAAAAACCACACAGCTTATTACGATTTTCTTATTAGGAACAATGGAGACAGGTATTTAGATATTCGAGCAGTTAAACCAACATGCGGTTGTACTGCTGTTATGCCAATGAAAAACTCAATTGCTCCAGGAGATTCAACCTATATTGAAGTTGCATTTGATTCTAAAGGATATTCTGGGCAAAATAAAAAGGGTGTAACAGTTATAACCAACGATCCAGATAATTATAAGCAGTTTTTATGGGTAACCGGGTATGTTGAAGAGTAAAACTGAAATGTTAGTATTCAAATTTATTTATTGAATCATATTTAGCTCTAAGTATTGTTTTTTTTCATCGTCAATACCTGATACCATGTATGAAACAGAGTTAATTTGGGTGTAATTACTGTTAATCTTATAATATTCGGGTAAATTATCAAAGGCTATATCTGTATTGCAATACAATTCTTTCAAGAATGTTAACAGGGAAAACATATAATTATAAATCACCTTCTGACGGCTCAATTAATTTGTTTTGACAACCAACAAGCACTAAAAAAAAGTCCAAATGTAGATTATGTTACTCTAACCATTTATAATATTGCCTACAACTTATTAATAAATCTTTTTAAACTGTGTCAATTTGTTTTTTTAGAGCATCAACTTCACGTATTAGTTCTTGCTCGCGTCTTGCTGATTGTTCTTGAGTAGCTCTCAATTCTTCCATGTTTTGCCTCATTTCTTCTTCTTGTGCCGACATTTCCTCTGCTTGTTGCTGCGATTGTTCCAATAACATTTGCGTTTGAATATTAGCTTTAACAGAAGATATTGTTGCAGCAATGCTTTCCCCAATTCGTTCCATGAATTCAACTTCGTGATCCTGATATTCATTGAAGGAAGCGATTTCCATAATGCCAAAGATGTTATCGTTATAGGCTAATGGTACAAGCAACAAACATTTTGGATTCTCTTCTCCAAGTCCGGAAGAGATTTTGATGTAATCATTAGGAATATCAGTAAGTAAAATCTTTTCTTGTTCTTGATAACAACGTCCAACCAATCCTTCACCAACTTCGATTTTACGGTCAAGGAATTTCTTACGGTCATATGCATAGCAGGCAGTCATTTCAAGAATTATGTTGTCAGTGTCATTATCATTAACGATGAATATACCTCCCTGGTTTGAGTTGGTATAATCAACCATTTTACTAATAATTTCGAAAGTTAATTCTTCAATATTATCGCTATGTTGACGCAGAATATCGCTAAAAATAGCTACACCCTGAGAGGTCCATGTACGTTGGATGTTTTCGTTAGCGCGAACTTCTTCTTCTTCCTTAGCCTTTTTAAGTTCGGCACGCATTTCAAGAAGCGATTGACCTAGTATATCTTCATCGCTCTGGGGTTTAAATTCCGATGCAAAGTTTCCTTTTCCGATCTGAATAGCAAAATTTGATACATTTTTAAGTGATTGAACAACGCCATGTAATGCTCTTGACATTTGGGCAATCTCATCTTTACCTTCAACATAATTAACTTCCGGTAATATTCCATCACTTATTTTTTGTAAAACATTCTTAGTTCGATTTATAGGGCGTGAAAGAGAGAGTATTGTAAGGGTACTAATTGCTATAGCAACAAGAATTTGAATTATAAGCATGATATAAATGAACCTACGGAAGGAATCAAATGAATCATCCCTTTCCTTTCTTTTTGCTGCAATTAATTGTTCTTGTTCATCAAGTAAATTTTTAATTAGAGATAAAGCATTTGCAGTGGAAACCATAACTTCTCCACCATCTTCAACTTTTGGAGTAACATCAAACAAAATGAAGGCATCTTCATAAGCAACAAATGTGTTAAGTTGCCCCATGATATCCTTATGTTGAGGGAAAAGGGTGTCAACGATGGTGGTGTGGATATCTGCCAGCATTTTTTTATGTGTGTCGTTTTGCCAACTCTTGCTTAATGAAAATAATGAGTCCATTATAGCTTGATATTCAGTGTCGTGTAATTTTTGAAGTCTTATTTTATCTGGAGTATCGGCAATTGCATCAATGTGCACCCAAGATTTAATAAGCATTCTTGAATCGGAAATTTTTGTTTCCAATTGACCAATAAGATCGACAGAGGGGGCATAAATACTGTTAATTTCTTCAGTGACCAATCGGCTCTGAGTTAATGCGTTGCTAGTCATAACAGCGTAAAGGATAACAGCTAAAGTCGTTACCCCAAATCCCAGAATTATTTTGGTAGCAATATTTAATCTCATAATTCTTGTCTAACAAGTGGTTAATATCTGATTCTAATATAGCAAAAAAACTCACACGGGAGCAAGCTAAATATTAAGAATAAATCAATTCCTTATAACAAATATATAAGGTTTTATTTGAAAGCCCTTACTAAAGCTTGTATAGACTCAATTAATTTTGAATTCGGACATCCAATGTTCACTCGCTGAAACCCTTCTCCTTCATGGCCAAACAAGAATCCATCACTTAGCCCAAGCTTGGCTTTTTCTATTAGAATTTTGTTAATATTTGTTCTTGAGAGTTTAATTTTTCTAAAATCTAACCAAAGCAGATAGGTACCTTCAGGCTCAATTAATTCAATCTGATTTAATTCTTTCTTAAGAATATTCTTGACCGTTTCTTTATTTAAGGTATAATAATTAATTAAATCGTTAAGCCATTCATCACCAAAACTATATGCAGCTTTTGTTGCTTCAATTGCAAAGATATTAGGGCCAATGTGTAATCCCTCAATCTGTTTGGTGAATTTATCTATTAATTCTTTATTATTAGAAACGATAAAAGATGAATTTAAACCAGCTATATTGAAGGTTTTGCTAGGAGCCATAAGGGTTATTGTTCGAGCTGCAATTTCTTCACTAAGTGAGGCAGTTGGAATATGCTTAAAGCCTTCATAGACGATGTCTGAATGTATTTCATCGGATATTATCAGAATATTATTTTCAATGCAGATGTTACAGAGTTCTATTAATTCTTTGCGCCTCCATACATTTCCTGTTGGATTATGTGGACTGCAAAGAATAAGCATTTTCGTATTTTCATCTATTTTGCTTTTTAAATCCTCAAGATCCATTCTATATCTGCCGTCTTCTAGTACAAGTGGATTGCGAACTAATTCACGACCTGTTTCATTCACAGCTGAATAGAAAGGGAAATAAACTGGTGTTTGAACAATTATCTTATCATTAGGCTGTGTGTACGCTAAAACACATGCAAATAGAGCAGGTACAACTCCAGGTGAGTATTTTATCCAGTCTTTTTGTACATTCCAGTTATGTCTTCGATTCAACCATCCTATAATTGAATTGAAATACTCATCGTCAAGAAAGGTGTATCCGAAAATACCATGATCCATTCTTTTTTTTATGGCATCAAGAATAAAGTCCGGAGCTTTAAAGTCAGTGTCAGCAACCCACATTGGATATACGTCGTCAGTTTTGAAGAATTTTTCTCTTAAATCGTATTTATAGCAACTTGTACCTTCACGATTTATTATTTCATTGAAGTTTTGAGGCATTATAGAAGTGTTTGATAGCAAAAATAGCTAAATTATAGTCTTTGTTATATTTTTTAGTCTATTAGCTTTTCAATAGAGATTGAAAACAATACCTTTGCAGCCTCATTAAAATCTATGATGCAGAAGGTTAGAGCAAAAAAGTCCTTGGGACAGCATTTTTTAAATGATAAGAATATTGCGCAGAAAATTGCCGATTCCCTTGTCAGAGATAAATTAAAGGCAATTGTTGAAATTGGCCCGGGAATGGGAGTTTTGACACAATTTTTGATGAATGAAACAGTACCATTTCATGCCATAGAAATAGATAGAGAATCTGTAGACTACCTTAAAAAGGAATACCATGATAAAGAGTTTGTAGTTTCTGGTGATTTTCTGAAGTTGGATCTGTCTGATTTTGGAGAGCCACTTGGCATTATTGGTAATTTTCCATATAATATCTCAAGCCAGATACTTTTTAAGGTACTTGATTATAAAGACAGAGTTGAGGAAGTGGTTTGTATGCTTCAAAAAGAAGTTGCAGAAAGAATAGCTTCTATACACGGAAATAAGACTTATGGCATTTTAAGTGTATTGCTTCAAGCGTATTATAATATTGAGTATTTATTTACTGTTCATGAGCATAGTTTTAATCCTCCTCCCAAAGTTAAGTCAGCTGTTATCAGACTTAAAAGAAATGAGCGTCGGGTGTTGCCATGCGATGAGAAACTTTTTAAGAGAGTAATCAAGCAATCGTTTAACCAGCGGAGGAAAACTTTGCGAAACTCTCTCAAAAACATTTGTTTAGATTTGGATAGTAGTGCCGAAATATTTAATAAACGCCCCGAGCAATTAAGCGTGGAAGAGTTTATTTCATTAACGCAACTCATAGAGAGTTTCATGTCAAACGAGAAATAATTTTTACGATGACAGCAAATTTTGAATTAACCAGAGAATTTCTCGAAGAATTAAGAGAAGCCATTTCACAAGATAATAGTGTGAAAGCTTTTGATTTAATGGAAGGTTTGTATCCGGCAGATATTGCGGAGGTATTTGATGAGCTAACTCTTGATGAAGCAAAATATTTATATTTATTATTGGATGGGGAAAAAGCTGCCGATGTTTTAATTGGGTTAGAAGAAGATGTTCGGGAAAGGTTTTTGGCTGCGCTTCCAGGCGACGTTATTGCAAAGCAATTCATAGATAATATGGATTCCGATGATGCAGCCGATGTTATTAATGAACTTTCAGAAGAAAAGAAGGTTGAGGTTTTAAAAAACATTGATGATGCAGAACAGGCCGGCGATATAGTTGATCTTTTAAGCTACCATGAAGATTCTGCAGGCGGATTAATGGCAAAAGAACTCATAAAGGTGAATCATAATTGGGATTTGGTCACCTGTATGAGAGAAATGAGAAAACAGGCTAAGGAAATAGACGAGATATATTATGTGTATGTTATTGATGACGATGATATATTAAAGGGAACGTTATCCTTGAAAAAAATGTTATTATCGAGACCGAATGCGAAAGTTAAAAATATTTACAATGAGAATCTTATCTCTGTAAAAGCTGAAACACCTTCGGAAGAAGTAGCAATAATTATGGATAAATATGACCTTGTTGCTTTGCCTGTGGTGGATGTTATTGGCAGGCTTTTAGGTAGAATTACTATTGATGATGTGGTTGATGTAATAAAGGAAGAAGCTGAAAAAGATTACCAAATGATTTCTGGTATTACTGAAGATGTTGAGCCTTCTGATAATGTATTGTTGCTAACAAGGGCGCGTATACCATGGCTCATGATTGGTTTGGCTGGGGGAATACTCGGGGCTCAAGTTATGGGGCAATTTGAGGAACAAATACAAACGATTCCTAAAATGGCATTTTTTATTCCGCTTATTGCAGCAATGGCAGGAAATGTTGGGGTGCAATCATCCTCGATTGTGGTTCAGGGTATAGCAAACAAATCTCTTAACCTTGATTCAACCTGGAAGAAACTTTTGAAAGAATTAAGTGTGGCTTTTATTATAGCATCAATATTTTCGCTATTAATATTTGTATTTAACTTTTTTACGAGCGATACTGTCGAACTAACAATTATTGTTAGCGTTGCGCTATTTACTGTAATGATGTTTGCATCGGTGTTTGGTGCATTTATGCCAATGATATTGAATAGATTTAAAATTGATCCCGCAGTAGCAACAGGACCATTTATAACAACAGTTAACGATGTGCTGGGCATAATCGTTTACTTCATGATTGGAAAGTTAGTTTCCGGATTCTTTCTGTAATAAAAAGTGGTGTGTTAAAAAATGTTATAAACTAAACGCATCAGAGAGCTTGTAGTAGCTAAAAAAATTATAAATTTCGCGATATTAATAAATATTCTCATTATCAATGTCGTCAAGTAAATGTTATTCGGCTAAAATGAGTTGATTTTTAAGCAGGGATAACAGCTAAATGTTTATAACTGAATTGAGATAATTCTTTTAAAATTAATATATTATACAATTAGAAAATTCGATGAGCAACGAAAAGGTCATAAAAACAGCGCTTATTTCAGTATATCATAAAGATAATCTGGATGAGATTTGTAAAAAGCTAAATGAACAAGGAGTAAGAATAATTTCTACAGGAGGTACAAAAAAGTTTATTGAAGAATTAGGTATTAAAGTTGAAGCAGTAGAAGATTTAACTTCATACCCATCAATTTTAGGTGGCAGAGTAAAAACTCTTCATCCCAAAGTGTTTGGTGGTATTCTTGCCAGACGGGATTTGGCTTCAGATAAAGAACAAACAGTTCAGTATGAAATTCCTGAAATTGACCTTGTAATTGTTGACCTATATCCCTTTGAAGAAACAGTTGCGTCAGGTGCTGCCGAGCAAGATATTATTGAGAAGATTGATATTGGTGGTATTTCACTTATTCGCGCTGCAGCTAAGAACTTTAAAGATGTTGTTATTGTACCTTCAAAAGCACAGTATTCTTATTTACTTGATATTTTGAACGCTGGAGGAGCAACTACAATCGAACAAAGAAAAGAACTAGCAATGGAAGCCTTCCAGGTTTCATCGCATTACGATACTGCTATTTTTGGGTATTTCAATCAAGACTTTGGGAAGCCAGTTTTGAAGCAGAGTATTACTACTGCAAAGACTCTTAGATATGGAGAAAATCCACATCAAAAAGGTGTTTTCTATGGCAAATTTGAAGAATTATTTGAGCAAGTTCATGGGAAGGAAATTTCTTATAACAATCTGCTGGATATAGAAGCTGCTGTTTACCTTATCGATGAGTTTAAGGATACAAGTTTTGCAATTCTAAAACATAATAATGCTTGTGGATTAGCCTCTCGCGAAAAACTTGTTGATGCATATAAAGATGCACTTGCCGGAGATCCGGTTTCTGCCTTTGGTGGTATTCTGATTACAAACAGAGAAATTGATTTGGCAACAGCTGAAGAAATAAACCAACTTTTCTGCGAAGTAGTAATTGCTCCTTCATACAATGATGAAGCAATGGGGGTACTGAAAAATAAAAAGAACAGAATTATATTAATTCGTAAGGAGTGCGAGCTTCCTAAAAAGCAATTCCGTACTTTACTTAACGGAGTTTTGGAACAAGATAGAGATACTTCAATGGAAGATAAGGGGCAAATGAAGCCTGTCACTAAGCGCCAACCAACAGAAAATGAATATACAGACCTTGAGTTTGCAAATAAACTAGTAAAGCACACAAAATCAAATACGATTGTTCTGGCAAAAGGTAATCAGCTTTGTGCAAGTGGTGTTGGACAAACATCGCGTGTTGATTCACTTAGACAGGCAATTGAGAAAGCCAAGAATTTTGGTTTTGATTTGAATGGAGCTGTTATGGCTTCAGATGCATTTTTTCCATTTCCTGACTGTGTTGAAATTGCTAAAGAAGCAGGCATTGTTGCAGTTGTTCAACCTGGAGGCTCAATTCGTGATAAAGATTCAATAGAATATTGCGATGCAAACAATATGGCAATGGTATTAACCGGGATAAGACATTTTAAACACTAAATAACTATTAACTACTATGGGTTTATTCTCATTTTTAACGCAAGAACTGGCCATTGACTTGGGAACGGCCAATACTATAATCATCCATAACGATAAGATTGTTGTTGATGAGCCCTCAATAGTGGCATTGGAAGGGTCGACAGGAAAGCTTATTGCAATTGGTCATAAAGCTCGCCAGATGCACGGAAAGACGCATGAGAATATTAAGACCATTCGTCCTCTTAGAGATGGGGTTATCGCTGACTTTAATGCTGCAGAGCAAATGATTAGGGGGATGATTAAAATGATGAACCCACGTCAAAAGTTTTTTACTCCAACTTTAAGAATGGTTGTTTGTATACCATCGGGAAGTACTGAAGTTGAAATTAGAGCAGTACGTGACTCCTCGGAACATGCAGGAGGTAGAGATGTATTTATGATATACGAACCAATGGCTGCTGCTTTGGGAATAGGTATTGATGTTGAAGCCCCTGAAGGAAGTATGGTTGTTGATATAGGAGGTGGAACAACCGAGATTGCTGTAATTGCTCTTGGAGGTATTGTTTGTAATCAATCAATTCGGATTGCTGGAGATGGATTTACAGCAGACATACAGGCTTATATGCGACATCAACACAATATTAAAATTGGAGAAAGAACTGCAGAATCAATTAAGATAAATGTGGGATCGTCTTTGCCTGATCTTGAAGATCCACCAGCTGACTTTAACGTTCGTGGACCAAATTTAATGACAGCGATGCCTATTGAAGTGCCGGTTTCATATCAGGAAATCTCTCACTGTTTAGATAAATCACTTTCAAAGGTTGAATCAGCAATTATTGCTGTTTTGGAACAAACTCCACCTGAACTATATGCAGATATAGTTAGCAAAGGGATTTACCTTGCTGGTGGTGGTGCATTATTACGAGGACTGGATAAACGTTTGTCTGATAAGATAAATATTCCTTTCCATGTAGCAGAAGATCCATTGCATGCTGTTGCCCGAGGAACCGGTATTGCACTTAAAAATGTTGCAAGATTTTCATTCCTGATTCGCTAATTAAGGAATACACAATATGGGTAACTTAATAAAATTTTTTCTTAAGCATTATTTTACCTTGCTGTTTCTGTTCCTGGAAATAATTGCTGTCTCTCTACTTGTGAGGTTTAGTAGTTTTCATGGAGCAAAGCTTTTTAAAATTAAGCATTCCATTGTTGGGGGAATTTCGGATAGATATAATGATTTCTCGAAATACCTTTCTCTTGTGGACCAAAATAAAGAGCTTGTACAAGAAAATGCAAGATTGTATAATGAACTTAAACGTTCTAAGTATTCTCTGAAAGATGAATCTTATATTGATTCAGTTTGGGGAAACCAATATAAATTTACCCCTGCACGCGTTGTAAATAATTCTGTAAACAAACAATATAACTTTATCACCCTTAATAAAGGTAGAGCTCAGGGAATTAAAGAGGATATGGGGGTGATTGGGCCTGATGGACTGGTCGGAATTGTAACAACAGTGACACAACATTTTTCGTCAGTATTACCCATATTAAATCGTAAATCGGCTCCCAACGCGCGAATAAAGAATAGCAATTTTTTTGGGCATATTAATTGGCCGGGTGTAAATGCAAAGGAGGTAATTTTAAAGGATATTCCTTTGCATGCTGAAATAGTTATTGGCGATACTATTGAAACAAGTGGTAACTCAGCAATATACCCTCCTGGTATTTTAATTGGTGTTATTACAGATTATGAAATGGTGAAAGGTGTAAATTACGATGTAATCGTAAAATTATCTACTGATTTTCATAACCTTACACAGGTAATGGTTGTTGAGAATTTGTTGAAAGAAGAGCAGTACGCACTTGAAGACTCAGTAAGGAATGATTAAAATACTACCTAGAAATATAATTCGGTTTGTGCTTGTATTGTTAGTACAAGTATTAATATTTAACAATATTGAACTTGGGGGTTATATCAATCCATATATTTATATTATTTTTATTATTCTCTTACCCTTTGAGACTCCAGGTTGGGCTCTTTTATTACTAGGTTTTGTACTAGGTTTTTCGGTGGATGTTTTTTCCGAAACAATGGGAATGCATACAGCAGCAACAGTGTTTATGGCTTATATGCGTCCATTAGCTCTTTCTATTGTTTCTCCCCGCGATGGCTACGAGTCTGGTTCTTTTCCAAGAGTTCATTATTATGGTTTTCGTTGGTTTCTTCAATATGCTTTTATCTTAGTTCTTGCTCATCATACAGTATTGTTTCTTACAGAGCTATTTCGGATGCATGATATATTTTATGTGTTTCTAAGAATATTGTTAAGCACGATTATTTCGTTAACTATTATTAGTTTGAGTCAATTTTTTGTCTTTAGAAAATAGAAATGGATCAATTTTCAGCAAGAAAATATATAATTGGTACACTAATAATTTTGTTGGGGGTTGTATTTGCTTTCCGCCTTTTATATTTGCAGGTGCTCAATCCCAAATACAGGTTATCAGCCGAAACAAATAGTAGAAGAGTTGAAACAGTTTATCCGGCAAGAGGTTTAATATATGACCGTAATGGAAAACTAATTGTTCATAATCAACCCTCTTATGATTTATTGATTGCTCCATTCGAGTTACAGCCTTTTGACTCTATAGAGCTTTGTAATATTTTGGGGATAGATATTCAGATACTAAGAGATGCAATTAAGCTAGTTAAAGAGAATCCACAGAAAAGAAGAGATCCGTTTATTAAGCAATTGTCTCCTGAAACATTTGGTAGGTTGAAGGAAAAACAATACAAGTTTCCTGGTTTTTATTTTAGCGAACGTACATTAAGAAAATATAAACATGAGGTGGCAGCTCATTTGTTTGGCTATATAGGAGAAGTTGATTCAAATTATATTCAACGTGATAGCTATTACGAATCGGGAGATTATTTTGGAGTTAGTGGAATTGAAAATACTTATGAAGAAATTCTGAGAGGTAAAAAGGGTAGGAAATACAGGCTAATTGATGTTCGAGGAAGGGAGAAAGGAGCTTATAAAGAAGGTAAATACGATTTCGATGCTCAGCGAGGGAAGAATATTATCCTTACTATTGATGTAGAATTACAGAAATATGCAGAGTATTTAATGAAAGACTACGAAGGTAGTGTTGTTGCCATTGAACCATCTACAGGAGAAGTCTTAGCCATTGTGTCTGCACCCTTTTATAATCCATCTTTATTGGTTGGTAGAATTCGAGAAGAAAACTACAAAAAGCTTAAGAACGATTCTCTCGAACCTTTATTTAATAATGCCATAATGGCAACTTATCCTCCAGGCAGTACTTTTAAAACAGTGAATGCTTTATGTGCTTTGAACGAAGGAGTTATTACTCCTAGCACAAAATTCACTTGCGCACATGGTTACTTCGCTAGGGGAGTTTCTATGGGTTGTCATCATCATAAATCGCCCTTAGATTTAGTAGGGGCAATTCAGCAGTCTTGCAATGCATATTTGGCATCAACATATAAACGAATGATTGATAACCCAAATTACGAAAAGGTAGAAGATGCATATAATGTATGGAGAGAAAATGTTACATCCTTGGGATTCGGTGAACCCTTAGGAATTGACTTGCCTTCAGAGAAAGGTGGGTTTATCCCTCCTTCTGCCTATTACGATAGATATTATGGTGCCAACCATTGGAAAGCTCATACTATTATTTCTAATGCAATTGGTCAGGGAGAGATATTGACTACACCTATTCAAATGGCAAATTTGGCAGCTATAATAGCCAATAAAGGATATTATATAACACCACATGTTATTAAAGATATTGAGGATGTAGATACTGTTAATCGAACCTTTTCTTTGAAGCATAAAGTAACTATTGATACTAACTATTTTAATTTTATTATCGATGGAATGGAATTGTCTGTAAATGCGCCAGATGCACCAACTCCTATTGCAAAAATAAAAGATATAGTTCTCTGTGGAAAAACAGGCACAGCAGAGAATCCACATGGTACAGATCATTCTGCATTTATTGCTTTCGCTCCTAAAGAAGACCCTCAAATTGCTATTGCAGTATACGTAGAGTATGGAAAGTGGGGAGCTCGTTATGCAGCACCTATTGCAAGTTTAATAGCCGAAAAATATCTTACAGATACTATTTCAGGAGCTAATCGTAGGTGGATTGAAAACAGAATGTTAACAGGTAGTGAACGCATAAATAAGAATGACAATGAATAGAAGGGTTAATATACTGGAGAGTATAGATTGGCTCTCGATAATCTTGTATGTTTTATTAGTGGCATTTGGTTGGATGAATATTTATGCTGTCAATTGTGTTGAAGCTGATGGATTTGTTTTTTCTGTTCAGAACAGATATACCATGCAACTTGTTTGGATTATGGTTTCTGTTGTTTTGGCTATTATAATTTTCTTAATTGATAGTAGATTTTATAGTTTTATTGCATACCCGGCCTATATATTCTCAATTTTTCTACTACTGATTGTCTTAATTATTGGTAAGGAAGTAAACGGAGCAAAATCTTGGTTTACAATTGGTCCAATAAAAATACAACCATCTGAATTCGCTAAACTGGCAACCATACTTGTAATAGCTAAATATCTTTCAGGTTATAATATTAAGACTAATAGTTTAAAGAATATTTTAATCTCCTTATTATTTGTTGTTGGACCGCTTGGTTTAATTATGCTTCAGCCAGATTTTGGCTCAACACTTGTTTATGGGGCGATGCTAATTATACTTTACAGGGAAGGTTTGCCAGGTTGGATATTACTTCTGGTATTAATTATGGCAGGAATATTTATTGGCTATTTTGTGCTTTCCGATCTTGTATTGCTAATTATTCTTGCACTATTGGCCTACGTTGCCTTTTACATTATAAATAAGAGTTTTAAGAATTTTATATTTGCCCTTCTAATACTAGGAGTGTTTCAGGGTATATTTTTTGGATTAAAGTATCTTGGAGTTTTATCATTCAGTAATTATCTTTTTTTCTTTGGGGGGCTAGTAGCAGCGGTGGCAGTGTCACTTATAATTGCAATTAGTAATAAAATAAAGGGTGCATTTGTAGTAGTTCTGTTTTTATTCACTTTCATTGGCAGTATTTATTCAATCGATTTTGTGTTTGAAAATGTAATGCAGCCTCACCATCGCGATCGGGTTTATGTTATGCTTGGTCAAAAGTCGGATCCATGGGGTTATGAGTATAATGTAAATCAATCTAAAATTGCTATTGGTTCCGGAGGTTTTTCTGGACGAGGATTTTTACAAGGGCCCCAAACAAAATTAAAATATGTGCCGGAACAAAGTACCGATTTTATTTTCTGCACTGTCGGAGAGGAGTGGGGCTTTGTTGGTTCAGTAGCTTTTATTGCAGTGTTTATCGGTTTGTTAATACGATTAATTATTGTGTCGGAGCGACAACGATCTCGTTTTAGTCGAATTTTTGGGTATGGTGTAGTTACAATATTGTTTTTTCACTTCGCAGTTAATATAGCTATGACACTTGCTATTTTCCCGGTTATAGGAATACCACTTCCTTTTATGAGCTATGGAGGCTCATCCTTAATGTCATTTACAATGATGGTGTTTATTCTCCTGCGGCTCGATTCTACCCGTAAGTCATATTTGATATAGAAAACAATCGGAGGTAGTTTCTCCTCTATTCATTCAATATTCTGTTATCTACTAATGGAATGGTTACTTCGTAGTTTTTTATCACGTACCTGATTAAATCAGGGAAAAAAGTCATAAATTCACTGTCAAGCTGAATGTAGTATTTTCTTAAAACCTCGGCGGCAAATATCGACTCATCGGGTAATGGAGTTCTCAATGACATACGATACAGTACATTTACAACTCCCTCTTGTGTGCTGTAGGTATTTATCCAATCGTTTTGGATAAAGGAGGGAACAAAATGTTTTACTCGTTCAGGTAAAACAGGGTAATATTTTTGTAGTACATCGAAAATATCTTCTTTATATTCATCCAAAGAAACCGGACAAAACTTATCCCAGTTTTTAATCAGAAAGTGATCATAAAGAATATCTGTTACAATTCCCGCCCATTTGCGGTATTGGGGCGCGAAGTATTTCTTACTCTGACTAGTAATTTTATGCGTGTCTGTAAAAGAATCAATTCTTCGGTGCAAAACAATTCCTTTGCGAATATTTGCAGGAAACTTTAAATAGTCTTTCCCTTTTACATAATCGCCGATAAAATTCCCAATGAGTACAGTCTCTTCAATTCCTGAGAGGAAAATGTGTGCTAAATAGTTCATCCCAGGGGTAAGATACAAAAATGTATTCAGAAAAATTTATTCCGGTATTAACATTGTGCTAAGAATGTTTTGAAAAAAAAGCCATGTGAAAACTCACATGGCTTATATAGGGTAAGATGATATATTACAATCTCTTTTTAATCTTTTTAGTTTCTTCTTCGTAACCAGGCTTTTCTAATAAAGCAAACATATTCGTTTTGTAGGCTTCAACTCCTGGTTGGTTAAATGGATTTATATCCATTAAGTATCCCCCAATACCACAAGCCTTTTCGAAGAAAAACATTAGCTGACCAATATATTTTTCAGAAAGCTCAGGAATTTCTATTCTTATATTTGGCACATCGCCATCAATATGGGCAATTTGGGTTCCGAGTTCAGCCATCTTGTTAACGTAGTCGAGATTTTTACCTGCCAGGTAATTTAGCCCGTCAAGGTCAGCATTGTCTGAAGGAATTGTAAGATTATAATTTGTTTTAGCTATAGAAATAACAGTTTCTATTAATGTACGTTCTCCTTCCTGAATGTATTGTCCCATGGAATGTAAATCGGCAGTAAAGTCGACAGCGGCAGGGAATATGCCCAGACCATCTTTACCCTCACTTTCTCCATATAATTGCTTCCACCATTCAGCTAAATAATGAAGCTTGTTGTCGAAGTTGGCAAGTATCTCTATTTTTCTGCCAGAATTATATAAAGCTATTCGAGCTGCGGCATATTGTTCCGCAATATTATTTTCAAAATCGACACCTGATTTACAAGCTTCTTCCATTTCCTGAGCACCCTGAACCAGTGCTCGAATGTTAAAGCCACCAATAGCAAGTGGTATAAGTCCTACTGGTGTAAGAACAGAGTATCTGCCACCAACATCATCAGGAATTATATAACTTTTATACCCCTCCTGATTTGCAAGTATTCTTAATGCACCTTTGCTTTCGTCGGTTACAGCAATAATAAGTTCTTTTGCCTTGTCGGCACCAACTTTATTTTCAAGATGATTCTTTAGTATTCTGAATGCAATTGCAGGTTCTGTTGTTGTTCCTGACTTTGAAATCGCAACAATTCCGTATCTCTTGTTGTCGAGTAACTGCATTAATTCAGTGAGGTAATCTTCACCAATATTTTGTCCTGCGAAAAGAATGTGTGGCTTGTTATCGTTGTTTTTTAAATGAGCAAATGTATCAGACATAGCATCGGCAACAGCTTTTGAACCAAGGTATGAGCCTCCAATACCAATTACTACTACTATATCAATTTCTTTTCTGATTTTTTCAGCTGAATTTTCAATATCGGTTAATTGTTCTTCAGTAATTGAAGAAGGTAAATTTACCCAACCTAAATAATCGTTGCCCTTACCAGTTTTTTCTTCAAGTGCCTTATTGGCTGCATGTGTCTTGCTTTTAAGCCCGTTAACAATGTCTTTGTTAACAAAGCCAAAGACTTTTTCAATATCAAGTTTTATAAATTCCATATTAGTGTATTTAAATTTATTTCAATTTTTCAGTAAGTAGTGCAATCTCTAGAGCGGGTGATATCGAGTTTACCAGAATGTTATATACAGCATTTACAATAGGCATATTAACATTTTTGTGCTCATTTATCTGATTTATACAACCCACTGCATTAACACCCTCGGCTACCATATTCATTTCCAGTTGAGCTGATTTTACTGTATATCCTTTACCAATCATAGTCCCGAATGTGCGATTTCGACTGAACTGAGAATATGTTGTAACAAGTAAATCTCCCAAATAAGGAGAGCTGTTTATCTTGCGTTTGCTTGGGTATGTTTTATCCAGAAATCGCTTTATTTCTTGTATTGCATTTGATACAAGTACTGCCTGAAAATTATCTCCATACCCGAGTCCATGGCATATGCCTGCTGCTATTGCAATAATATTTTTTAGTACTGCGGCGTATTCGGTGCCGTAAATATCTGTAGAGGTTTTGGCATGCAAATAATAGCAAGAAATTCTCTGTGCTATATATTCAGCATCTGATTTGTTTTTTGATGAAACGGTAAGGTAGGAAAGGCGCTCCAGGGCAACTTCTTCTGCATGGCATGGACCCGATATTATCCCAAGTTTGCTAAAGGGTACATTGTAATGCTTATTGAAATATTCGCTTACAGTAAGATTGTATTTTGGAATAATACCTTTTACTGCGGAGAAAATTTGTTTTTTCGTATAATCGCCATGATACTTAATAAAAGAATCTTCAATAAAAGGTGCCGGAATAGCAACAATTATTATATCTGAATCTTTAATTGCCTCTGCTATATTACTATAGAAAGAAATTTTATCTGTATCAATATTAACAGAAGTAAGATAATGAGGATTGTGTCTGTGCTTCTTAATTCTATCAATGGTATCAGTTTTCCTGATGTGCCAATTGATATGGTCGCAATTATTAAGTAAAAGCTTCACAATAGCAGTTGCCCAGCTCCCTCCTCCAAGTACACCAATTTTTTTAGGATGTTCCATTACTAAGTTAAAAATGAACCACAAAAATACGATTCATTCCTTAATCTGCTAGTAGTTTTTGCAAGAATTCGTTGTAAGTTTAAAATTGAAAGTAGAAACACTTTGGTACCAATAGATTAATTATCTCTGGTAACAAGAGCATAGTAATCGTTGTCAAGTTTTAGATATCCTTGCTCATAGCAGAAATGGTAGGTGTTGCCAGTTTTGGTAATATACAAGTTAGTATGAAATTTGAAATCGAAACCTTTGTTTTTTAGTTGATTAAGATGAACTTTTGATTTACCGTTTGGATTCAGTTCTGAGAGTATTTTTCGGTTTTTTCGAAGAATGCCATTTACATGTCGAACATAATTATTACTATATCCGGTATTTTTATTGTTGAAGGAATTTCTACATTGGTCAGAGCAGAATTTTTTGTCAATCCTTCCAAAAACAGGATCACCACATTCAGGACATGTACGTTTTTCTTCCATACAAATTGCAATTATCGAAATTAGGTCTGGCGAAAAATAAATAAAAATACAGGATTATCCTAATCAAAATATGAATCTTATTTGCCAAGCTTTCTGGCAAGTTGTTTTCTCAAATTATACATATTGTCGCTAATAGTTGCAGATTTACCTGAGCGGTTCATCATTTCAATTATTTTAGCAGTTTCAGGTGGAATAATTTCTCTTTCCTTTTCAATCATAAATTTCTTAAAAGCAAATTCAGCCAATTCATCAACTGATATTTTGCTTTTAACTTCAAATCCAACCAATCCTGCATTATCCTGAAATTCAGTTTCAATATCTCCGGGACTTAATACGGAAATATTTAAATTGTGTTGTTTGTTTTCCGATGCCAATGCATGTGTAAAGCTTAATACGAAAGCCTTTGTTGCAGCATATACAGCAATATAGGGTCCAGGCATATAAGCAGCCATGGAGGCAACATTAAGTATATTACCTTTCTTGTTCTCTATCATTCCCGAAAGAAAATAGTAAGTTAATTTAACAATAGCATTAATATTTAGATTGATGAGCGCTTTGTTTTTTTTAAAATCTGAATTTTGAAATAGTGAGAAATCACCTAATCCTGCATTATTAATTAGTGTGGTTATTTGAATTTTTTCACTTTCAATAAAATTAAACAAAACCTTAAGTTCTACTTCATTTGTAATATCGCATTTAACTACTCTAATATCAACATTAGATAAATCTAGAAGCTCTTTTTTTAGTTCTTCCAACTTGTCAAGTCTTCTGGCTACCAAAAGCAGGTTATATTTATTTTTCGCAAATTGAGTAGCAAGAGCTTTTCCAATTCCTGAGGAACTACCTGTTATTAATGCAAATTCATTATCAGCCATATTTATATTTATTCTTCTTGAGAAAGACACCAGAAATTAGTAAATTATACAATGCAAAGAAATTAAAAACAAACAAGATGAAGAAGATTTCAAACAAGATTATTGTATTGTCAATACTTATTGGAGTTATGGTAGGTGTTGTAACAGTTTCACTTAATAGTTATTTCCTTAAAAAGAAGCAACAAAGTGATGTTGAAACCCTGCGGACGATGATGTTCCAGGATTACGACCAATGTATTAAACAAGAGGTTGAGATTGTTCATAGCATGCTCGCAGCAATTGATAAACATTATAATGAAAGCTCAAATGTAAGCAAGGAAGTATTTGCAGCAAATGTTTTACGGGAGTTGCGTTATGGTTCAGAGGGATACTTTTGGGCAGATAAGCCTGATGGTACAAATATAGTATTGCTTGGAAAAGATATTGAAGGAAAAAATCGTATGGATTTAGTAGACAAAAAAGGTAATTTTTTAATAAAAGACATCATAAAAAGTGGGCTTGATGGGGGTGGTTATTCAGACTATTGGTTCCCCAAGAAGGATGGTAGCGAACCCTTACCCAAAAGGAGTTACAGTTTACATTATGAGCCATTCGACTTTGTAATTGGAACTGGTAATTATATCGACGATATTGATAAAGTTTTGGAAGAAGTAGTTATAGAAAATTCAAGACATACACGAAAAATAATATCATTCTCACTTACAGTTTTGTTTGTTGTGGTTTCTATTGGAGTTATTGTTGCGTTTTTTATAGGAAATAAAATTAGTCAGCCTATTGTTAGAATTTCAAAATTAGCAAGTAGAATTTCAGAAGGATATTTAAATACAAATTTTACAAAAGAATCTAATGATGAGGTGGGTGATTTAAGTGAGTCTCTTCAGAATATGACTGAACGGTTTCGATTTATAATGGACAAAATAGTGGCTATCTCTAATAGTATTGGATCTGCAAGTGATCAAATTGATTCAAATGCAAGATCTTTAGCCACAAGTGCAACTGAATTGGCTAGTTCTACAGAAGAAACTTCTGCTTCGTTAGAAGAAATGTCTGCAAATATTGAGCAAAATTCACAGCACTCAGAAAATGCAGAAGCCATTGCGAATAAGGCTGGTCAAAGCATGGAGGTAATGGAGAAAACTGGATTAGAAAGTATAAATGCTTTTCGGGATATTAGTAATAAGATTACTGTAATAAATGATATTGCTTTTCAAACAAATATTCTTGCTTTAAATGCTGCAGTGGAAGCTGCAAGAGCGGGAGAGCAAGGAAAAGGTTTTGCTGTTGTTGCAGCTGAGGTTCGCAAACTTGCTGAACGTAGTAAAGTTGCTGCTGATGATATTGTGTCACTTGCAGATAAGACAAACAAAACATCTATTGATTCAAATGCAGTAATTAATCAATTGGTTCCTGAAATAATGAAAACTAAAGATCTGGTTCAGGAAATAAATAGTTCTAGTCGTGAGCAAAGTATTGGAGTAGAGCAAATCAATATGTCGGTTCAGCAACTTAGCCAAATCAGTCAACAAAATGCTCTTTCGTCTGAACAATTGGCAGGAAATGCGGATAATTTAACCGCACAATCTACAGAATTAAGAAATCTTGTTACTTATTTTAAGTTTTAAACGAATAACCTAATTAAAAGATTTTTCACCTTCAAAAAACCTATCCTTGTAATAAAAAATATTTCTATTAGCTTTTACTTTCATGTGAATTAGATCACGATAGATATTAAAGTCAGTAACCAGCTCGTTCAACAAGTATTTGCGCTCACCTTTAGAATAAATAAAAATTCGGTTACTTTTATCTAAATAAGCTATTGTGTTCCAGTTAACTTTGTAAACACTAGGTTTGTATCCTTCAATTTCTATTATTTCTTCATTATACCAGGCTTTAAAATAAGTGTTTTCAACAAAAGCAAGAATATTATCATTTGCTAAGTATCCATCAGGAGTATTTGGGCTAATTACTTTTATTTCGTTATTAGTGAATATTTTAAACTCTCCCATATGATCTACATAGGCAACAAAACCATTTGCAACTTGGAATGATGTAGGTGCAAAATCTTCAATAGTATATATTTCTCCCTTATAAAAAGTCTTAAAGTTTTGTTCTAGCTCATCAATATAAGCAACAATATCTCTGCCTGCTTTAAATTTTGTTTTAGCTACGTTTCGTTCAATTTGATAGCTTTCTCCCTGGTACCAGATTTTAAAATCTTTATTTCTATCCGAGATATATGCAATGATATTATCTCCACTTGCCCAACTCTGAATAGGAAATCCCATCATGCCAGATTCAATTTCAATAATTTCGCCTTTGTAGAAAACGTTTAAAGATTCTAGATTTTTGTCGTAAAATGCAATCAGGCTATCTCCAATTTCATAATTTGTACACCTGGAACTTAATTCAATTACTTTACCTTCATAAATAACCTTAAGCTTTTCAAAAATGCTGTATGCAGCCAGATAATCAGTAGCATAATATTTTGATGGGGTAACTTTTTCCAGAGTTTCGGTTTTACCATTGTTGTACATCATAAGATGTCCCTGGCTAGAGATAAAAAGTACCAGTTTACCTCCTATTTTGTAATCTTGTGGACGAAGGTGATCTATTTGGGTGCTTTTTCCTTTATCGAAAATATAGAAATGATCCATATAGTCAACGTAGGCTCCCAAGTCTTGTCCAAAAGTTTTTGTAAAGAATGAAATGGAAATAATAAGCACCAGTAGATTTAATGTCTTTTTCATGATTTAAGGCTTTTAATACCTTAAAAATATAACAAAGCCCGAGAACTATTATTGTTTTCGGGCTTTAATTTAAAACTTAATAATTGATTAGTAAAGTGATGCTACTTCATTGGAAGTATATGATTTTGTGATTTTTGAAGTATTGAAATGATAGGAAAGGGATATGTAGAAAAGATTACTTTTCTCATATTTTGTCAAGTCAGATATAACTCTTTTTCCTGGATCGTTGGTTGAAGATGTGTATTTGTGATTTAAGAAGTTTTCTAAATAATATTTCCCTTTAATATTTATGCCATTAGGGAGTTGAATGCCTAGAAATATGGATGGCTGAAATGCTTCAAGCTGCGAGGGCCACCATTCTGTATGTTTTGATTTTGAGTTACTTCTTGTATGCGACAACCAGTATTTTTCTTTGAAGTGGAATTGATAGTCAATTTCGCCACCGCCATACATGTAGAAATGGTCTTTAAAAGAACCTAATTTTAATGCTAATGGAATACCAACAGAATAGGCTCTTCTAATAACCCTTACATCCTGATAAGTAAGATTGTCACGCTCATTTGCTGGTAAATATTGTGTCGGGAGCGTCTCATCAGTAATTATACCTGTATTTCGTAAGTTAATACCTGAGAAAAATCCAACATTATTTCCTAAATCAAAGTGAACAAATTGACCGATATGTAAGAACAGAGTGAAGCGCATTGGATTTTTAACTATTGAAGGGGCTTGTCCGTTCAAAGTGTTTGTATTATTTGCAACCCATTGCTCATTTAATTGAATATCACCAAAGGAGAATATAATCTCACCTCCTGATGTCATATAAACTTTTTGCTGTGCCTGTGATAATGATGTTAAGCCGAATAGTATACAAAATCCTAATATTTTTTTAAGTCTGTTCATGTTAAATCTATTTGTGTTGTTCAAAATTATACATTATTATAATATATTATATTTTTTTATGTTTATTTCTTGTAGGACGGTCTAGAACTTTAAAAGTTACTTATTTTCTCATATTCTTCAATATTTTTATTCTTGTGTTTTTTTTGGAAATTGTTAAAAGATGGGCTTATAGCCTTTGCTGCTATGTTAAGAGATTCTTAACTATCATATTTTAAGGTAAGACACAATTATTATATAAAGAATGGAACAAGATGCCGAACTAAGACAATACAGGTCTGTATGTTGTTATTATAATTACGGGGCCCAAATTATTAGTTGTGAAAATGTAAGTAATCTTATTGATAGGTTTTTTTTGCTTTGTATGCAATTAGTCAGCTGATTTAAATCATTCATCAAAAGCAATTAACATCATTTGGAAAAGATGACAATAGCTTACTTTTTTTACTACCTTTAAGTGCTATTTACAAATGAATCAATAAATCTCATAAAATGCTAAATGTTAAATACAACATTAAGGGATTAGTTTCTAGTATTTACGAATGTCAGAAGAAGATTATATTAAATCGTCGATTCATTCGTGAGATGGAATCGGAAGGGCAAGATACGACTCTTCTTGAGATTGAGAGTCAGAAACTCGAAGAGCAAATTGTAGAGTTTCAAAAAGAATTAAAGAAAAAATACCAGTTTACTTACTAGGTATTTCTAATGATAAAAAGTAAAGGCTGAAACATAAATGTTTCAGCCTTTACTTTTTATTGTAAAATCAATTTACTTTTAATCTTCATTTTCAGACTAGATATGAATAACTTCATCATATGCAGCTGCAGCAGCTTCCATTATTGCTTCGGACATAGTTGGATGTGGATGTATAGCTTTTATAATTTCATGACCTGTTGTTTCAAGTTTTCGGGCTAATACAAGTTCACCAATCATTTCTGTTACGTTCAAACCTATCATATGTGCTCCAAGTAATTCTCCGTATTTGGCATCGAAAATCAGTTTTATAAAACCATCTTTGTTTCCTGCAGCTGAAGCCTTTCCAGATGCAGAATATGGAAATTTACCAACTTTTAATTCATGACCAGCTTCGATAGCTTGTTTCTCGGTCATTCCAACTGATGCAACTTCGGGAACTGTATAGGTGCAACCTGGAATATTATTGTAATCGATTGGTTCAGGAGCTTGACCAGCTATTTTCTCTACACAGGAGATACCTTCGGCAGAAGCTACGTGTGCTAGTGCTTGTCCGTGCACAATGTCTCCAATTGCGTAAATTCCATCAACATTTGTTTTGTAGAAATCGTCGACTTTAATTTTACCATTTTCAAGTTCAATTCCTAACTCTTCAAGGCCAATGTTTTCAAGATTAGGAGTAATACCTACTGCAGAAAGTACTACATCGGCTTCGTGCTGCTCTTCGCCTTTTTTTGTTTTTATTGTAACCTTACATTTATCTCCAGAAGTATCAACTTTCTCAACTGAAGAATTTGTCATTACTTTCATTTTATTTTTCTTGAAAGATCTTTCAAGTGTTTTAGAAACTTCTTCGTCTTCTAAAGGAACTATGGTTGGCATAAATTCAACGAGTGTAACTTTTGTTCCAATAGAGTGGTAGAAATAAGCAAATTCGCTGCCAATAGCTCCAGAGCCAACAACTATCATACTTTCTGGTTGCTTTTCTAAAGTCATTGCATTTCTGTAGCCAATTATTTTTTTTCCATCAATAGGCAGGTTGGGAAGTTCCCGTGAACGGGCCCCTGTTGCCAGAATAATGTTTTTGGATGTAACGTGTTTTTTTGCTCCAGAATCGTCAGTTACTTCAATAGATCCTTTTCCTGTAAGTTTTCCAAAACCTTGTATGTGTTCAACTTTATTTTTCTTCAGAAGAAATTGAATTCCTTTACTCATATTTCCCGCAACTTCTCTACTTCGGGAAACCATTTTTGTGAAATCAGCAGTAGCACTACCGCTAATTGTTACTCCATAATCTTCAGCATGTTTCAAATAATCGAAAACCTGTGCACTTTTTAAAAGAGATTTTGTGGGAATACAGCCCCAATTCAGACAAATACCACCTAGTTCCGCTTTCTCAACAACTGCGGTTTTTAATCCTAGTTGTGCAGATCTAATTGCGGCAACATAGCCGCCAGGACCGCTCCCGATAACTACTACATCATATTCCATATTTAGTTTTATTTTATGTTCTTATTTATTTGCAGACCTAATATAAAGTTGTTTTCAAAATTAAACAATGACATAACAAAACAAACAAAAAATGGTTTGCCTCGAAGACTAATTATATATGTTCTCGCTCAAAATTAGAAGAAGGCAGAGCCAAGAGAAATATATTTTAGTTTTTTAAAGAGTTGAGGTAAGTCTTAAACAGTTTTTCAGCTGCAGCAAACGAACTTATTTCTTTTCTAACAACCTTTTCTTTCATCTCTTTAAGAATTGGCTCTACAGAAGGGTGGTGGTAAAAGTTATTCTTTAATTGTTCTTCAATAGATTCGAACATCCAATACTGATGTTGATTAATCCTACGATCTTCAAAATATCCGTTGTCGAGTGTGAAAGTTCGATATTCAGAAAGCTTATCCCAGATATTCCCAATACCAATATCTGAAACTGATGAGCAAGTAACAACATCAGGGGTCCATCCTGATTCAGAGGGAGGAAAAAAATGAATGGCATTAGCATATTCTACTCTGGCAACTTTTGCTTTATTAATATTTGCTCCATCAGCTTTGGTAATGGCTATTAAATCGGCCATTTCCATTATTCCTCTTTTTATTCCCTGAAGTTCATCTCCTGCTCCTGCAAGCATTAAAAGGAGAAAAAAATCAACCATTGAATGAACTGCAGTCTCTGATTGACCAACACCAACAGTTTCAATAATAATTACATCAAAACCTGCAGCTTCACACAAAAAAACTGTTTCACGGGTTTTTCTCGCAACGCCACCTAAGGAACCGGCTGAGGGTGATGGGCGAATAAAAGCATTCTTATCTGTTGAAAGGCTTTCCATGCGAGTTTTATCTCCAAGTATACTGCCTTTTGTTCTTTCACTACTAGGGTCAATTGCCAATACAGCTACCCGATGTCCTTTTCCTGTTAAATATTTACCAAATGATTCAATGAAAGTGCTTTTTCCAACTCCCGGGACTCCAGTAATGCCAATTCTAATAGAATTTCCGGAATATGGAAGGCATCTGGTAATTATTTGTTGGGATTTTTCTGTATGTTCAGGTAGATTGCTCTCGATTAAAGTAATTGCTTTACTAAGAAGTGTTCTGTCTCCTTTAAGAATACCTTCGGCAAGCTCTTCAATACTGTGAGTTTTGCGTTTAAGGTTTTTAAATCTTTTAATGGCGTTGGGGTTAGTTGTCGAAGGCTGTTTAACACCTTCAGTAACACTAAGAGCCGATTTCTTTTTACTTTCCATTTTGCAAATATAAACAAGGCGAATTAGTATTAATATAATCAAATATTAATATTATTCAGGATCTAAAAAAAATGTGATGTAATTTGCTCCTGTTTCCAGAATAGGAGATGAGGAATCAAGATTATTCAGCTGTGGAATATTAATACTCAAACGGTAAGCTTATATCAAATAAAGAGTACTTAACTATGAAAAGCTGCAGGCAAAAAGAAAAGTAAAACCTTCTTTGATTGCAAAGAAGGTTTTACAAGAATTATTCAATTTTCACATGAGCCCAGTTTTCTCCTCTACGGATTCGATTTAACTGGGTGTGTGTAATGCCAAATTCTTTTGCAATTTTGTATAAAGGAGTTTTTCCCCTTTTAAGCTTTTTCTTAAGTCGCATAACTTCTGTTTCAGTTAGCTTAGAGTTTGTAATTTCCCCCTTACGACGCTCTATTGCTGCAGCTGTTTTTGGACTTTTTCTACTATGCGCAAACATTTCAGGACGGGTAACCCATTTGAGATTGTCAATGTGGTTATTCCATTTATTAAAATCAACGTGAATAACGTTGTTGTGTTCCTCTGATGTTTGTGTTATAAATTCTTCTGCAACTAATCTGTGCAAGCTTTTGGTAACCCTTTTTCGCTGGGTAATGGCCTCATCTGTTCTGAATGAAAAATAAGCGTAACCGTTTACGTTTGAAGGTTTTTGTACTGCCCAATCATTGACCTTTTTCTCCCATTTTCTTATCCGGCCGTAATTAGAAATTTCGTACTTATCATCTTTATTGATACCTTCAAAGCATACGGATTTCCATTCCTCATCCCAATACGTTTTCTCTCTCATGGTTCAACAAGTTACTAATAATTCGATATTTGATTCTGCACTCATACCACTTGGAATAGAATGAAAATTCTATTCCGAAAGTGTTGTCTGCAAATTAAGGAACTTTTTTGAAAAAATACTTGAATATTAGGATATTCTTGATGTATTGCACATTAGGAAGGAGGAGATGGTGTTTTTATTTGATAGAATTACTAATTCGTTGTTTCAATGCTTCGAATATTATTACTCCACATGCCACACCTACGTTAAGTGATGAGATATTTCCAACCATTGGAATTCTAATTAACTCAGGTATGTCTTTTATAACGGTATCAGATATTCCAGTATCTTCAGCGCCCATTACAATTGCTATAGGCCCTTTGAAATCGGCATCAGAATATTGTTTTTCAGCTTTTTCGCTTGCACCAAAAAGTCTTACTCCACTTTCGTTTAGGAATTTTATTGTTTTGCTTAATTCTGTCTCACGGCAAACGGGTATTCTATTTAATGCACCTGCAGAAGTTTTTATAGCATCAGAATTTATCATAGCAGCCTTTTTTTCTCCAATAATTATGGCATCAATACCGGCAGCTTCAGCACTTCGAGCAATTGCTCCAAAGTTCCTGATATCTGTGATTCCATCTAACACAAGTAAAAACGGATCTTTACCTGATTCGTATATTCCAGGTAAAAGCGTACTTATGTCTTGATATGGTATTGGAGAAACAATTGCAATAACTCCTTGGTGGTTGGCTCTTGTTAATCTGTTAAGCTTTTCAATGGGTACATATTGGAATGGAATGTTATTTTTGCGAGCTAAGCTGAAACATTCGACGAAGAGCTCTCCTTTAAGACCCTTTTTGAAAAATATTTTCACAAAACTCTTACCTGAACTAATAGCTTCAATAATAGGTCTAATTCCTATTATTAGTTCATTGTCTTGTTGTTTTTTTTCGTATTTATAATTAGGCAAATCTGAAGTTTTTACTGTGTGACAAAATAATTGCAAATATAAGAGGAATATTAGTCTAATAAGAATATTTCTCCGTTTGTCCAGGCATAAACAGCCTCTCGCCAATGCCAGTTTTGGCTTTCAGAGCGTTCTAGCTGATATTGGTTGATGTTAAATTTCCCCGGATTGTAGTTGAAATTAAACGAAATTGACTCGCCACCTCTTTTTCTGTAGTATAACCAGGTTTCGCTACTGGCAGTTTTTTTCATATTGTGCGGTGGCCCGTAAACTATATACACCATACCTCTGTCTGTTTTCCAACCTGGAGTTGTATTCGTAAAATAGTAATTAGCAAAATAAACTCTGTTGTAGTATATTCTAATCATCTCTCTGCCACGACCTGTGTTTCCTCCATTTTTAATCCAGAAATCATCTACGGCTAATTTTTCGTTTGAGTAGGTCTTAAGGTTGTTATATTCTCCAGAAGTGGTTATGTAGGCCAATGGTTCTATTAGTTCTTTTGGTTTAGTAACCTTTGGAAATCCTTTTTCAAACCTGGTAACGGAAACTCCAGTTGAACTATTAGTATCAAATTGCATATAATACATTCCCTCATATGATAAGCTGATTGGCTGATCTGGCGAATAATCTATAATATACAAAGAGTCTCTTTTGGAATATGCGGTAAATTCTACTGAAGATGCATATGTTGGTTTTGGTAAGGGCGTGTTGTTTGAATAATATGAAATATACAACTTGTCTGACGTAGGATTTGAATGTAAGACTCTAAAGGCACCGCTGCCAATAATAACATTTTTAAATAAAGGTTCGCCGCTTTGATTTGTGATATTGAAATATTGCTGGCCTCTGTCTTCTCTTTTTTCTACTTCAACAAAAGATAAACTAAAGGTCTTTCGAAGATTGTCTCTTAGCATAATTTTGAGGCTGTATGATTTTCCTTCTTCAGCTTTGAGTGGTATTTGGGAAATAAATGATTTTTTGGTCGATTCCTGGAGAATATTGTAATTATATGTTCCGCTATCGGTTATATGTTTCTTTTCTGATGAAGTTTCGAACAGTGTATACTCAACATCAATATCGCTTATTAAGCTACCTCCATTGCCTAAGGGTTGGAATAAAACTTCATTAGTAAATACTTTTAGGAACAATAATGATGTAGTAGAGCTAGTATGAAAAACTTTATAACTAGGATGAAGTACGCTTCTTGTTGGATTATATATGGCAGCAAGGTTCCATTTTGGTGTTGCCGAATAATATGAGCTTTTACACGAAAAAAATAATGAAAGGATTAAAACTAAACCAGTTACAGGAAATCTCAAATGCTTTATGTAATTTATATTTTTCATGTGAATTATAAACTTGAACCAAAATTAATGAATTCTGCCAAACATTGCTTGTCAGAATCAGGTTCTTTGCTTTTGAATTTTCTCCAACTGAGAATTGTTGGTTTCCCATTCAATCATTAGTTGGAACAATTTCTTTTTATTTTTATCATATTCATCATAAACTTCCTGCTCAGTATTTCCGGAACTTAGTTTTTCTTCAATTTCACTTTGTTTTGCTTCAAGCTTCTCTATTTCACTTTCAATTGACTCGATTTGGCGCTCAACTTTTCTAATTTTTTTGTCGAACTCTTTTCTTTCTATATAATTTAGTTTGTTACTGCTTGTTGATTCTTCTGTTTCTTTGGTTTGTTTTTTCTGAGAACCTCCTGTTAAATCGTCTAGTGAAGCAATTTGTTTCTTATCCAAAAAATCAAAAATGCCTCCACGGAATTCTTTTATTTTCTGGTCTTTAAATTCATAAATTAAGTCTGTTAAACCATCAAGGAACTCTCTGTCGTGCGATACTACAACCAGTGTGCCATCATAGGCTAATAATGCTTGCTTAAGAATATCTTTCGAACGCATATCCAAATGGTTAGTAGGCTCATCAAGTACTAGTAAGTTATATGGTTCAAGCAGAAGTTTTGCCATTGAAAGTCTGGATTTTTCACCACCAGAAAGAACTTTAACCTTTTTGTCTACATCTTCACCGCGAAAAAGGAAGGCACCCAGAATATCCCGAACCTTTGTTCTGATGTCGCCAATGGCTACATCTTCAATTGTTTGAAGAGCGGTTTTTGATTCATCTAAAAGCTCGTCTTGGTTTTGAGCAAAATAGCCAAGCTTTACATTATGTCCAAGTTTATAATCACCTGTTGCATCGATCTCATTAATTATTATTCGCGATAGAGTGGTTTTACCTTCTCCGTTCTTGCCTACAAAAGCTACTTTTTGTCCACGTTCTATCTGAAAATTGATTTCTTTAAGAACCACCAGATTTCCATAAGCTTTGGTCATATTTTCTGTTTCGAAAACAATTCTACCCGAACGGGGTGCTGGTGGAAATTTAATGTTCATTGAAGAAAGATCTTCCTCTTCAATTTCTATAATATCGAGTTTTTCTAGTTGTTTTATCCTTGATTGAACCTGAACAGCTTTGGTGGCTTTATACCGAAACCGTTCAATAAAATCTTTTGTTTCTTCAATTTGTTTCTGTTGATTCTTATAAGCAGCTAATTGTTGCTCCCGGCGTTCTTTCCGAAGTTCAACATATTTAGAGTAAGAAGTATTGTAATCGAAAAGTCTTCCAAGACTTATCTCAACGGTGCGATTAGTAACACGATCAAGAAAGGTTCTATCGTGAGAAATTAGTATAACCGATCCCTTGTAATTTGCAAGGAATGATTCTAACCATTGAATAGATTCAATATCAAGGTGGTTTGTCGGCTCATCAAGTAGAAATATATCGGGAGATCGTAGTAGAATTTTTGTCAATTCAATGCGCATTCGCCATCCTCCACTGAACTCTTTTGTTAAACGGCAAAAATCGGAACGCTTAAAACCCAGACCACGCAGGGTTTGTTCTGTGATTGCCTCTTTGTTGCTGGCATTTAAAATATTCAGGCGATCGTTTTTTTCAGCAAGAAGCTCAACTAATTCCATGTAACTATTGCTTTCGTAGTCGGTTCTTTCTGTAAGTTGTGTGTTTAAGTGTTGAATGTCGGTTTCAAGCTTATTTACAACATCAAAAGCAGTAAGCGCCTCGTCAAGCACAGTTCGAGTGTCGGTATAGTTAAGTTGTTGTGGTAAATATCCTACCGAAACATCTGGCGGAATTATTATATCTCCTTCGTCTGGAAGTTGTTCTTTCACAATGAGCTTTAACATGGTGGACTTTCCTGCTCCATTCTTTCCCACCAACCCAATTCTATCTTTTGGTTTTACAAGTAGAGAAATATTTTCAAATATTCGTTGTCCGCCAAATTGCAAAGAAAGATTTTCAATCGATATCATTTAATCTCAGAATTTAATCGGTCAAAAGTAGTTATTTTGATTTGAAAGCCATAAAGCAATGGTTTCTCAAAATAATCTTTTTCCTAAAGCTTTATTACTAATGCCTTCTTTTCCTATCTTTGCAGCCTTAAAAAATAAAATCGTGGGCAGAAGAAGAAAGTTACCTTTAATAGAGAATCTGGAAATAATTGATGTAGCAGCTGAAGGAAAGGCAATTGGTAAACATAATGATATGGTTGTGTTTGTGCCGTGGTTAATTCCTGGTGATATTGCTGATGTGCAGATTACCCGAAAGCGAAAAAAGTTTATGGAAGGGCAGGCTATTAGGGTTCATAAATATTCTACTGACAGAGAAGAACCATTTTGCGAACATTTTGGTGCTTGTGGTGGGTGTAAGTGGCAAAATTTGCCTTACGAAAAGCAGCTTCACTTTAAGCAAAAGCAAGTAGTAGATAATTTAACCAGAATTGGTAAGCTGAAGGTGGAGGATGTAAAGCCCATTTTAGCTTCAGTAAAAACAAAATACTACAGGAACAAATTAGAATATACTTTTTCTGCTTCTCGTTGGTTAACTGAAAATGAAGTGGCTAAGGGCGATAAAATTGCAAATAGAAACGCATTAGGATTTCATGTGCCGGGCATGTTTGATCGGGTAATAGATTTAAACCACTGTTATTTGCAGGATGAGTTTTCGGATAAGTTAAGGTTAGCTATTAGAAAATATTCTGAAGAGGAGGGATTCACCTACTATCATCAGCGTTCGAACGAAGGTTTTTTACGCAATTTGATTGTGCGAAATACAAACATTGGTGAACGAATGGTTATTGTTGTTTTTGGCAATAATGATCAAGATAAAATTGAAGCCATGATGTATTTTATAAAAGACAATTTTAGTCATATTACTTCACTGATGTATGTTGTTAATGAAAAACTTAACGATACAATTGGTGATTTAGATATCAGGCTCTATGATGGACGCGACCATATATTTGAAGAAATGGAAGGACTGAAGTTTAAAATTGGTCCGAAATCATTCTTTCAAACAAATTCCGATCAGGCTCTTGAACTTTATAAGATTACCCGTGAGTTTGCAGGACTGAAAAAAGAAGATGTTGTTTATGATTTATATACTGGAACAGGAACAATTGCAAATTTTGTTGCTAAGGAATGTAAAAAAGTAATAGGGGTTGAATATGTCGAGGATGCAATTATAGATGCTAAGATGAATTCAGAGTTAAATGGAATTGATAACACGGCATTTTTTGCTGGCGATATGAAGGATGTTTTAAACACTGAGTTTATTGTCGAACATGGAGCTCCGGATGTTATAATCACCGATCCTCCAAGAGCTGGAATGCATCCAGATGTGGTTCAAACAATTTTGAATGCCTCGCCGGAGAAAATAGTTTATGTAAGTTGCAATCCGGCAACACAGGCACGCGATATAGAATTATTATCGGAAAAGTATCTGGTAAAAGCAATTCAACCAGTTGATATGTTTCCTCATACGCATCATGTTGAGAACGTAGTTAGGTTGGAGAGGAAATAATAGAATTATAAGATTTCTATAGTGCCACATCAATCGTAAAAGGTCGGATAATGTCACTTTGTTTTATTCTTACATTCAACTCTTTGATCTTCTTTTTATAGCTAAGATTTTTCTTCATTATCTTTATAATTAGCAGAGGAAGATTTTTGGTTTTGGAAATATACATTTACAGTAAAGACGTGTAGTGTTATTCTAAGAACTATTTATTTCATATTTGGTTTTTATTATCTGCAAGATAGGGGGCTGAAAATGTAAAAACAGAATAAGTTGGTTGTTTTTACTGATATTATGTGAATTAAAGTTAATAAACAAGATGATTGTCTTAATAAAAATGGTTTAAATTGCATTAAACAAAACTTGAGTTATGGTGGGTAGTTTCTTTCAGAATATTTTCCAGGTTTTCTTCTTACTTGGCTATCTGTTAATTTTCGTTGTATCTATAATTATTTTAAAACCTTTCAGAATACACCGAAAACGCCCCATCTCTACTATTACATTAAAAGTTAGTTACTTGCTTTTTCTCCTGTTTTTCTTGCTGTTTACTTATTTACTTTTATTTGGGCAGAAACAACTTTCCGACGATGAAATTCCTTATGATACCCTATTTAATATCCACTTTTTATTTTTCTTGTCTTCAACAATAATACCTAATGTTGGTGTTATGATTCGCAGGAGCATAACGAAAAAACGAGTTGTCTACAACATGTTGTTTAGTGGGATAAACTTAATTTATGCAACATATTTGTTATGGGCAATATCGGTAGGGAAGTGGGCTTTATTATAGCTTTTTTGAAGCTAAAAGAGCTTATTGTCTTTTAGTATTCTTCTGTCTTCTTGTTCAAGCAGCCAATCCATGCCAAGTTCAATCATTACACGCTGCTTAAGAATATCTAATCCAAAACCAAATCCTTTTTCCGGAGTCCATTCCATTTCAATACCTATACCGCTTGAAACCAGTTGAGCTTTTACATCTTGCTCAATAAATTCGCCAGAGAATACGATTAGTGTAGGAATTGGGCAGCGTTTGCTGTCTTCTATTGCATAAGCTAATTTTTGGTAGGCAGTGCCACTTGTTTGTTGGGTTTTAGCCTCTATTCCCAGAGTTTTATTGTTAGCGGAAAGAACAATATCAAGTTTTCTTTTCTTTCCTACAAAGCGGCTTCCGACATAAACCTCAGAATATACTTTTAGCTCCTTCAAATTCCAATTGAGTATGACTTGAATAAGCGAGTCTTTAAAGTTGTTTCCCGGATTAGGCATGCTTAACAGATTTAATAGTTAGTAACAACAATTTCTTTTATATTACCGCGCTTTTTTGCATTAGAATTAATGCTTCTTCGTGCAGGAATCCGTATTATTTTATAGTCTTTATAGATGTCATCAAAAAAATTGTCATCCTTATTTGTGTTTTTTGGGTCGGAGTTACTCAGCATTACATCGCAATTGTTATTGTTGAGTTTTGTGAAAACTTGAGCTAATTGTTTCTGGCTTTCATCGGTGAAATCATGTTTGCTATAAGCCTTGAAATTTGATGAGTTGCTAATTGGTCGATATGGAGGATCAAAATACACAAATGAGTTTTCTTGTATATCTTCTAAAACTGTTTCGTATCCTGTACTTTTTATTTCAGCTCTTTGTAATACTTTAGAAACAAGCAGTAGGTTTTCTGCATCGCAAATTTTTGGGTTTCTATAATCTCCGGCAGGCGTATTAAAACCACCAGAATTATTGAACCTGAATAAACCGTTATAGCAGGTTTTATTCATAAATATTAATTGAGCCGCTCTAGATATCCAGTTTTTACCGTATTTCTGATAGTTTATATCTAATCTGTCACGATTAAATGTTTCTCTTACCTCATAGTAATAGGCTTTTCGATCGGCTTTGTCAAGTGGAATATAAATTTTTTCATATCCCATAAGAAAATCTAATAAAGTGTTAACATCCTTCTGAACTACTTTATAGGCAAGTATTAGTTCGGGATTAATGTCGTATAACCAGGCACTTTCAATTTCAAATTTTTGAATAATGTCAAAGAAAACAGCGCCACCGCCTAAAAAAGGCTCGTAATAGTGCTGAATTTTGCCATCCTTCAAGTTTTTTGGGTATAATTTATTGAATTGCTCTAATAGCTGACCTTTGCCACCAGCCCACTTAAAAAATGGTCGTGCAATTTCTGATTTTATTTTTGTGACTGAGTTCATATTGAAAGCTCCAAATCTAATAAAAATGGTATTAGGGAATAGATTTATTTTTCTGATTTATTACTTACACCTATTGCCTAACTCAATCCCTTCCTAAAGTTGAAAGATGTTGATGGTTGTATTTGTTCTCCTTTGAAGTATCGTCTGATAAGTGTTTTAAATGTATTCTGCGAAGGAGTTGTATAGCTTACATCAATAAGGAATTGTTTGAATCCTTTTTTTATCAGGTCTGATTTATTTTGCAACAATGAAACAGGTTTGTTGGGTAGAGTAATAGTCATTCCGTCTTTTTTTTCAACATGAAAATCAATATTTGTATCGTCTTTTAATTCACCCTTTTCATTCTGAGTTTTTATTGGCATTCTGGAATAGAATAGCTGTGGCGTAAAATACAAGGGTACAATTCCACTTCTGTCTTTTCCCTTAATCAGATTAATTAAGTCATTTTCTAATGGGTACACATGGTTCTGTATTCCAAACTTTTTTAGCTGAGCAATAGCTGCATCGTTAAATGTATAAACATTCTCATTTGTAAATAGAGCCGCTTTATGTGGGATAAGTTCAATTTGAGAAATATGACTTACCATGAATTTAGAAATTCCCTTTAAGTTTAATTGGGTTGCCAGTTTTTTATATTTTGAACATTTATCTTCCATTATGAACTTAGGAAATTCAGCAATTAGTTTATCTCTGTTATTCGCAAGAAATTTTGATTCCAAAGGTAAATTACTCCATTCCTTAAATGGAAGATTAAGGATAAGAAAATCGATATTTTCAAGTCTGATTTTTCTCAGCCAGGCCAGAGAATCAATCCTAAGAAATATTTGTATTCGGGGTGTTTTTGCAGGTTTAAGTAATTGACTGGTTTTATTTATTGCTTCGTTTATGTTTGGTAGTTTTATAAATTTAGTTTTCAGGTTTGGTAATTTCGATGAGAAAGTTTCTCCTGAAAAGCCAGAAATGTATACTAGGTCGCCTGCAAAAATTTCCTTACTATCGGTTGTTACCGAAATTAGTCCATCTTTTTGCACAGCATTTTTAAGCTTTAGATTAATTTGCTTTTTTCTGTCTGTGGAACAAACGCGTATTCTTTTAATTTCTTCTAAGGGGAATCTTGAACTGAAATCGAACCCTTCTTTACCAATTACCTCAACCTTGCCGGCATATTGTCCTGTGTTGGGTGTTTCTGTGATCGATTCAGAAACATTTCCTCCCATGAAGTAAGCTGTTTTTTCTCTACCTATATCATGTTGGAGAATTCTTTTAGCTTCTTTAATTTTGGAATTGTCATCAATTACTGTCCTGTATGCCTTGGCAATAGTATAAACATAATCAGCCGACTTCATTCTACCTTCGATCTTCAACGAGTTTATTCCCATTTTGCATATTTCCGGAATAAGTTCAATCAACTCGTAATCCTTTAAATTAAATATATAGTGTTGTTTCTTGTTGTCATGATACATTCTGCGGCAAGGTTGCTTGCATGCTCCACGATTGGCACTCATTCCACCTAAGTAACTACTGAAAAGGCATAACCCAGAGAATGAATAACAGAGTGCTCCGTGTACAAAAAGTTCGAGGTCAACTTTTGAGTTTTTACGAATAGTTTGAAGTTCGTTTAGTGTGAGCTCTCTGGCTAGTATTATTCGGTTAAGACCTGATTTAGCTCCAAAATTTGCTCCAACAGAATTGTGAAAAGCCATTTGAGTACTTGCATGGACTTCAAGCTTTGGGAAATGTTTTTTTATTAAATGAAATACTCCCCAGTCTTGAATAATTACAGCATCTACTTTTAAATGCGATAATTGGAAAAGCAAAATGTAAAGCTGAGGAAGCTCTTCGTTTTTTATTACAATGTTAAGGGTAATAAACACTTTTGTATTTTGCTTATGCGCCAAATCCAGTAGGGCTGGAAGTTGTTGGAGAGTGAAATTATTTGCGCGTTTTCTGGCATTAAAATCTTGTAATCCTAGGTAAATTGCATCAGCGCCTCCTTTGAGAGCAGCATGAAAGGCTTCGGTATTTCCAGCAGGGAGTAGTAATTCTGGCTTCATTCTTGACGGAACATTTTTTAGCCCACAAAGGTAGCTAAAAGAAATTGCATTATTCCTTAAGAAAGTGTCAATACGGAATAGTTAAGTAGTCTTTGTACTAGACTAAAAGTCCAGTTTTATTATTTGGAACGACTATTTGTAAGTTTATTTAAACTTTGAAGTATTTTTATTGAGATAAAAACAAATGTGCTTAAAAAAGCTCCAACAAATGCTAATATAATTAACGAGGGGCCAGAATTTTTAAGCTCACCAATAACAGTTATAACAAAAGGTTCCAGAAAACTAAGTTGCTCTTCGTATTCCTGTTTTTTAATAAATAACGAAGTAGGTGTTTCTTCACTACCTAGTAAAATTGTCCCGGAAAATTTATCGGATATGTCCAGTAAAGATTGTTTAGCTTTAATCTCAGTATCAATAAAGCTAATTATGCTTTCCAGATTAGCTCTTTTGAGATTGAAACTTTTATTAATATATACATTATTAGAAAGATGAATGTTCAGGATATCTGGAAGGGCATTACCTGATATTGGCTTTTTAACTGTAAACAGTATTTTAATTAGATCGTTGTGATCACTTATTTCAACTTTAGAAATCGCTTCAATATTGGAGGCGATAATTTCATTGTTAGCCTTTGTTTTTAAATTGTTTCGATAGGCCGGACTTATAAGCTCCAAAAATGACTCTTTAATTATTTGAGGCTCAGTAATTGTTGAATAGCCAATTATTTCCTGAGAATATTTTTTAGGTTTAAAGTAGTAATATGCCAGTCCAAGAATTGCTCCGGCTAAAGCAAATATAAGTAGAGTCTTGAAATTTGTTTTAATGAAAATAAAACTTTGAACAAATAGATCGAGCAAATCTATTTCTTTTACTTCTTTATCCATATTTCCCTCACCTCAAAAATTAATAAATCAGACATACGAAATGTGTAAGATGTTGTACAAATAAATGAAATTTATTTCTACTTCTCAAATTGAGCTAATACTTTACTAACAATAACTGCAGCTGATTCAACATATACAGTACATTTTTCTTTGAAAACACCGACTTCATTAGCCTTTTCTTTTTCTTGCGGATTTTTTAGGTTATAGCCAATTAATTTCGTGCATTTAATACTGCCATGTTTTTTTCTGAATTCGCTAATGAATATTCGTGTAGCCTCAGCGCACAAGACTTTGTTTTCTGAATCTTCTGCTTCTGTATGTCCAAAGTGCAAACCAATTGCTGCAATGGCTCCACTGACTGCACCACACAGATTATCGGTATGAGCTAATCCGCCACCAAAAGGAGACATGATTTTAAATGCAAGTTTATCGTCAGGAAAATAATTATGGGCAAAGGGTACGAAAACAGATTGAGAACAGTTATATCCACTTTCAAATAATTCTTTAGCATTCATGATATTCGAAGGATTAATTTCTACAAAAATAAAATTAATTGCTAAGTAATTATTGCTTTTTCTAAAATCTAAACTCTTCTCGCTTATTTAAAGAGTGCTTGCAAGCTATTCCTCAATACCGTTAATGTGTAGACGTTTCTTTTTCTGGGATGCCAAAATCGAGAGGGCTGTATACATAAATAAAGGGACTTTTGTTAGTATTCATTACGATCTGTTTGTTTTCACGTTTATACGTAAATTATAGTATAATAAATAACTGATTCAATAAAGTTGAAAATAGCTTCCTGTTTTGTCAGTTAGTTTTAATTATAGAAGGAAATTTTGAATTATTAAGAAAGTAAGTTTTAATAATATTGTAAATGTTATTACTTTCACGCAGTTTAAGAAATATTAATCACATGAAGAGATACATTTTATTATTGTTTGTTGTTGTGAGTCTGTCAGGTTATTCGCAAAAAACTTTTGATTGTAAATACTTTAATTATAAACCCTTAATGGATACAACTATTGATGGTGTTTGGTCATATACAGATACCGTTTGGGCTGATTCAGCATATATAGAATACCCATCATATCCTAATTATTACGATTTAGGAGTTGCACCCTCCGCAGATCTTGAGCTAAAATATAAGGCTCTGTATTATGATTCAACAATTTACTTTTTATTTAGACGAGTTGATGATGAAATTGTAAATGGATATAATATTGATGGCTCGCCAGACAATACGGTAGCCGACTCTTTGGTTAATCGCGATGCAACTGCTATATACTTTTTTTTAAAGAGTGATAAAGCTAGATATTATAATACAAAACACGATATTGATTCTGTTGCTTGGTTGAGGTTTGTGTGGCAGGCAGATGATATGGAGGCTCAGCTCCCGGGAGGAGAATTAGTAAATACTTTTGAAGAAGCTCATTCAGAGATTATACAATGGACAGCTTCGGGTTACTATTGGGCGAAGTTATCTGTTAATATTGGAAAAATGGCTCCTTATTTATTTAGTAAATATAACTATAAAGACACTATAAGTAAGGAAACTATTTATGACACATTATCATTAGACACTACTTATATGGCATTTGAAGTTGAGCTGGACGAGAATGATAAGGAAATGGCTGCGCCTTATGCTATACAAACCAGAGCTTATTGGGGAAGAGATGTTGGTGAAGATGCTCTTAAAAATGTTGATAGATGGTCTTGGATGTATTTTTACCATAGTAGTTTTTCATATGTTCCTCAAAAACCTTCATCGTTAAAATTTACGCCTGAAAGTTTTGCTGCTATTTATCCAATACCAGCATCTGACTATTTAACTATCAAACTTGAGAACTTTGATAGAGTGTCATATTATTTGTATGATATAACTGGCCGTCTTGTTAAGTCAGATAGGTTTGATGGTGTAGAGAACACGGTTGAGACATCTGAAATAAATTCTGGAACATATCTCCTTCGGATATTGGACAGTAAAGGAAACTCTATGTCAAAGAAAGTTTTAATTATTAACTAATTAAAAGACATAAAACCTGAAATAAAATAAGAGGCTGTCCTAAAAGGGCGGCCTCTTATTTTATATAGTAGAAAAGCTTCTTTTTATAATTTCTTATGTGACTTGGATTCTGCTAAAGAATTGTTAGCTTTTAGGTTAGTTGCATTTTCTTTGTTGCATAGTATCTTTAGACTCAAAATTACGATAATAATTAGCTCCAATACAGTAGCTATAGGATTTGCTTTGTCTTATATTAAACAGCCAATTCCAATTCACAACATTAAGGCAATTTAAACGGAATTTCTTAATTGTTGCTATGGAGTATAATTGCTCTTAGGTTGGTAAGTAGAATAAGAACTTAGTCTATAAACAATTTAACTTACATATTTAATTAAATCCTTTCGGCAGCTCTCGGCTAATTCAGGAATCTTAATAGCTTCTTTAATTTTATCAATGTTTTCGCGCGCCTGATAAATAAAATGATATATTTCCGTTACAGTGAAGTTTTCAGCCTTTTGCTCTACAAGCTGCATGGAATCTCCTGATTTTACCTCTCCTTTTTCTATTACTCTTATGTATGCTCCCGGTTTTTCAGCTTTTATAAAATCTTTTACAACTTGAGCATTTTCCATTCTAACACCGAGCTTAAAGCAAGGTTGACGAGGCTGAGTAATTTGAACCACTGCAGTTCCAACTTTAAAAATATCACCAATATGCAATTCCGATTCATCGAGGCCTTCAATTGTCAGGTTCTCGCCAAACATTCCCCATTGCCAGTTGAGGTTCGGATATTTTTCTTTCCAGAATGAGTAGTGATCAGCGGAATACAAGTAGCAAGCTTTATCGATACCTCCATGATATTTGCGATCGATTACTGAGTCGCCATTAACATCGTGAATACCCAAATGTAAAGGTTCATAGACAGGGTATTTGTATATGCCAGTATAAATTTCTTTTCCTTTATAAGTTATTTTTCTTTTTGCACCTATATTGGTGGATAATATTTCCATCGTTTTTTTTAATCAAAGCTAATAGATTTTAAAAATTGTTCATGAATGCATCAAAGAACTTATATTCTTCATTTTTCTATCTTTACAAAAAAAAGGAATTGCTATGACTGTTGTACGTTTTGGAGTATCGCTTGAGAAAGAATTGCTGGAAGCGCTTGATAATTTTGCTGGAGAAAACAAATTTGCAAACCGTTCTCAAGCTATAAGGCATTTAATAACCAATAATTTGGTTGAAGAGAAATGGCAAGGTAATAAAATTGTTGCCGGCTCCATTACATTAGTATATGATCATCATAAAAATGATTTATTGAAGAACTTAACAGAAATTCAACACGATTACCATGATGAAATTCTGTCGTCGCAACATTTTCACCTTGATCACGACAATTGTTTGGAAATAATAGCCGTAAAAGGAAAGGCATCATTATTAAATGAATTATCAGAGAAACTAATCTCAATAAAGGGAATTCAGCATGGCAAACTTACAATGAGCAAGGCAAACTAGTTGTTCAGGATATCTGGCCGAAATGTTTATTTCAACATTGCTAATTATAGGTTGTTTAACAAACAGTTATAGGTTAATAAAATAATTATCTAACTATTTCCATTGAGGTAGATAAGTGTAAAACCTAAGTCGTCAAAATATTAAGTTATTTGTTTATCAATAGAAAAACAACTTTACCCGACCAAAAAACCAAATTAGTCGAAAAAAAAGTAATATTTTATCGAAGTATGCGTAATAAGTAAAATAAAAAGATATATATTTGCTACTGAAAAATGAATCTAGTCGAAAAATGAGTGTTGCTAAAGATGAAATTGTAAGAGGGGAGATAATAGATCAGGCACAGAAACTATTTAAACAGTTTGGCTTGAAAAAAACAACTATGGATGAGATAGCTACTGCTTGCGGTAAGGCTAAAAGTACTCTCTATCATTATTATAAAAGTAAAGAGGAAGTTTTTGATGCAGTTATTGAGCGGGAACTAGTAAATCTTAGACGCATAGTTAAGGATAAAGTTGATAAGGAGAAAAGCATTAAAGATAAGGCTGTTGCTTATGTTATTAGCTTTCATGAAGGAGTTGTTAATAAGATGAATCTATATAGAATTGTTAAGCAGGAGTTTCTTAATGATAAGTCTGCCAAAATACATTTTAAAAAGGTAATGGCTTTTGAAAAGTCATACATTACAAGACTGCTCGAAGATGGCTATGATTCGGGAGAGTGGAGTGCTGTGCCTAGGGAAGATTTATCATGGTTTGCTGAAATAGTTATTGCAGCCTTTTTAGGAATTGTGAAATATACAATAGAGAGCGATTCCGGATTTGATCAGGAAAAGCTTGACCGGACAGCTAGGTCTCTGGTTCCGAAGATATTCGGGTAAAAAATTTACACTAAAACCGACTAAAAAACCATATGAGTATTATTGAATAATGTAATAATATTCTTACAAAACAAATTAAGTGAAAGGCTTATTTTTTTAGCAAAAAAGCCGACTAAAAAACTAATAAAGTATTATAGGCAACAATAAAATAATAGAATAATGAAAAGAATGAAGTTTATACTTGGAACACTAGTGTTAGTATTAACAATCAGCTGTGAAACTCAAAAGAACCCTGAGACTACAGCAAAAGGAAGTGATAAAGGAATACGAGTTGAAATAATAACTGTTAAGCAAGCTGGCGTTACTCAGAATCTTAATTATAGCGGATTGATTACTCCAACTGTTAAGGCTCAACTTTGTTTTGAGATGCCTGGAACTGTTAATCAAATAATGGTAGATGAGGGCGATTTTGTTAAAAAAGGACAAGTACTGGCAGTTTTAGATAAAAGTACTATTGAAAGTTCTTATAAAGCTGCCAAAGCAACGCAACTTCAGGCTCAGGATGCATATGATCGTTTAGCAAAAGTGTATGAAAAAGGAAGTTTACCCGAAATCAAATGGGAGGAAATTAAAACGAAGCTTGCACAAGCAAATTCTGCAGAACAAATTGCTAAAAATAATTTGAATAACTGTACTCTTAAAGCCTCAAGTGATGGTGTAATAGGAGCAAGGAATTTGGAAATTGGTAATTCAGTGATGCCAGGAATACCCGTAATAGATTTAGTTACTATTAAAGATGTGTTTGTTCGGATCTCAGTACCGGAAAATGAGATTAACAAGTTTAAGAAAAATCAAACAGCTTCGGTTGTTATTCAAGCAATAGGTCAGAAAGTTTATGAAGCCCAGGTTGAGCGAATAGGAGTTGTTGCTAATCAAATATCCAAAACATATCAGGTTAAACTTCGCATGAGCAATCCTGAGTTTAAAATTAAGCCAGGAATGGTGTGTGATGTAAATCTGTCAATAGAAAAAGACAAAAAAGTCATTGAGGTTCCTTCACAAGCCGTAGTTAAGGGAGAAAGAAATAAAAACTACATTTTCCTGATCGATGGTAAATCAAGTAAAGTTAAAAGAAAAGAAGTTGAAATAGGTGAGTTTGCCAATAACAATTTACAGATACTATCGGGTATTAATGAAGGTGATATATTGGTTGTTAATGGTCAACACAAATTAACCGAAAACATGGAGGTGGATTTCTACAGCAAATAATTATTGCACTAGCAGAAGTTGAATAATATTTCATAGTATGAAAAGAAAAATTAATATGATTGAGGCAGCCATGAAGTATCGCCAGATAATACTTTCCTTCGTGGTGGTAATGATGGCTCTAGGAGCAATTGCTCTATTTACTATGCCAAGAAATGAATTTCCGGATTTCACAATACGCCAGGGAGTAATAGTTGGTGTTTATCCAGGAGCAAATTCGCAAGAGGTTGAAGAACAACTTACAACAGTTGTTGAAAACTACATATTTAGTTATAGTGAGGTGAATAAAGTAAAGACTTATTCGAACTCAAGTGAAGGGCGAATGATAATTTTTGTTGAACTAAACGATAACATTCAAAATGCAGATCAGTTCTGGTCTAAACTCAGACATGGCTTAGATGAGCTAAAAATGCAGTTGCCAGCAGGAGTGCTTGCTCTTATTGGCACAAATGATTTTGGCGATACATCCGCTTTGCTTATCACTATGTCTTCCGAAAAAAAGACTTATAGGGAGCTTGAGGAAGTCATGAAAAGTCTTGAGTCAGATATCAGGAAAATAGAATCAGTATCAAAAATTAAACGTTATGGTGAACAAAAAGAAAATGTATTCGTGTATGTTCAACAAGAAAAATTAAATGAATATAGCATAGATCCAACTACAATATTAGCTTCTTTTAAGTTGCAAGAAGCTCTTAACTATGCAGGAAGTCTGGATAATGGCGAACTTATCTTACCAGTGCATTTACCACCAAGATTTGAATCTGAGAAAGACCTTTCGGAGCAAATCATTTATTCGGATCCACAAGGAAATATTATTCGATTAAAGGATGTAGCTCGTATCGAAAGAAAATATGATAACCCAGATAGCTATATCCGAAACAATGGAAATAACGCGCTGCTTTTATCGCTTGAAATGCAGAAGGGTAACAATATAGTTCATTTCGGAGATGAAGTGTTTGAGGTACTAGAACAATTTAAAGAAAGAGTTTCTGAAGATGTTGAAATAAATGTGATTTCTAATCAACCTGAAGTAGTGGAGCACTCCATTTCTCATTTTATGAAGGAGTTTATCATTGCCATAATTGCAGTTATTATTGTTACGATGATTCTTTTACCTTTAAGAGTTTCATCGGTTGCAGCTGTTACAATTCCAATTTCTATTTTGATTACCATGGGTATAATGCAGGCGGTCGGTATACAGCTTGATATAGTCTCGCTTGCCGGACTTATTGTTGTACTTGGTATGGTAGTTGATAATGCTATTGTTGTAATTGATAATCATGTAGAAAAACTGGATCAGGGAGAAACACCTTGGAATGCTGCTTGGAAAGCTGCTACTGATCTTGTAATTCCCGTACTTTCTGCAACGGCTGCTATTATTGCCGCTTTTATGCCTTTAATGTTTTTTCTAAAAGGTATGGCAGGCGATTTTGTTGGATCATTTCCATTAACCATTGCTATAGCATTAGGTATCTCATTAATAGTAGCAATTGTACTCGTACCCGTTATGTGTTATCTATTTATTAAACAGGGATTGCACAAAAAAGAAGAAGATAATGGTAAAAAAAGTTTTCTTGATAGAGTTCAGGGTATTTACGACAAAGGTCTAGCATGGGCATTTAATCACTCAACAATAAGTATTGCATTAGGGGTATTGTCAGTTTTGCTAGCAATAATAGGTTTCAAATCAATCGATCAAAAGATGTTTCCGGCAATGGACCGTAAGCAGTTTGCAGTAGAAGTTTATTTACCAGAGGGAGTCGCTCTGGCAAAAACAGAAAAAGTTATTGATAGTTTAGAAAAGGCTCTCTTATCTGATGAGCGTGTAACTAATGTTGCCAGTTTTGTTGGAACAAGTTCGCCACGTTTTCATGCGCTGTATGCTCCTAAATTACCGAATAAAAATTATGGGCAAATTATAGTGAACACAATTTCTAATGAGGCAACTGTTGATGTAGTAAATGATTTCGAGTTGAAATACCAAAATACCTTTCCGAGTGCACATGTGAAATGGAAGCAGTTAGCGATAGAGAGTTTTACTGCGCCTATCGAAGTTCGTATCTCAGGTGATAATATTGAAGAACTGAAAAATACTGAGAAACGTGTTGCCCAGATTTTAAAACAAAACAATGGTGTAACGTGGGTTCGTAATAATTGGTTGGAAAAACGTCAGGCTGTTTCAATTGAATTGGATCGCGAAAAAGCAAATAAGTTAGGATATTCAAAAACACTTATTGCGGCTTCTCTTATGACATCCCTTGATGGACTTCCGCTTACTACCATGTGGGAAGGAGATTACCCAATTGATGTAGTTCTATCAAAAGAAGAGCATCTAACTAATGATATTGCAGACCTTCAGAATCAACAAGTTTCTTCACTTTTAACAATGGAAGCCTTGCCTTTAAGAGCTATCAGCAAACTAAAACCAGAATGGACTGAGGGTAATATTACACGTAGGAATGGTGTAAGGACTCTTACAGTGCGTGCCGATGTGGCAAATGGACTGATTTACTCAAAAGTATTAAATGAAGTAAAACCTTTTATCGATGAACTTGATTTGCCGGAAGGAATAGAAATTTCTTATGGCGGTGAACGGGAAGGAATGATCGATAACTATATCCCAATGGGTATTTCATTAGGTGTTAGTGTAGTTCTTATCTTTTTTATCCTATTAATACAATTTAAAACCATACGTCGCTCCTTGCTTATTATGTCAACCATGTTGTTGAGTTTGTTTGGTGCCGTTTTCGGATTAAAGATTATCGGATATCCTTTTAGCATGACTGCCTTTATTGGAATAATTGGTCTGATGGGAATTACAGTAAGAAATGGAATAATTCTGATAGACTATGCAATGCAATTAGTTACCAAAGAAGGATATACATATAAAGAAGCAGCTATTGCTTCAGGTAAGCGCAGAATGCGTCCTATATTTTTAACCTCAATGGCTGCGGCTATAGGTGTTGTGCCAATGATTATAAGTAAGTCGCCACTTTGGGGACCATTAGGTACCGTAATTTGTTTCGGACTGATTTTCGGTATGATACTTACCTTATTTGTTCTGCCGGTTATGTATTGGAAATCTATTAGTAGGGAAAAATTTGTTGATGCTCATCCTGCCGAGGATATTCCTGAAGGAACAATCAAACAATAATTTTAAAAAACAAGAATAATGAAGCGGACTATTATAATAGCAATACTTATCGCAGTTGTAGGCATTACGGGCATGTCTCAAACACTGTCGCTTGACTCCTGTAAGTATTATGCATTAGAGAATAATTTAAAAATAAAAGAAGCTCAAATGGAGCTTAAGGCCTCTGAGCAGGTAAAGAAAAATGCATTCACGAATTATTTTCCAACAATAAATGCTGCAGCTGTAGCCATGAAGGCGAACAAAGGACTATTGGAAATTGAAACACCTGAGATGAATTTACCTGTATATAATGGGAATCCGGCAACCTTGCCTACTGCAACACAGTTTGCATATTTGCCTGGTATGAATTTGGAATTACTTGATTATACCAATGCAGCAATGGTAACTGCTATACAACCACTTTATGTTGGAGGAAGAGTTCGAAATGGAAATAAACTAGCCTCAATTGGAGAGGAATTTAGTCAGCACCAACTTAATCTCACAACCGAAGAAGTTCTAATGAAGACAGAGTATCTGTATTGGACAATAATGTCGCTAAAAGAAAAGAAAAAAACACTTCAGAATTACGAGAAACTGCTAAATAATTTATTGAAAGATGTTAGTGTTTCATATGAAGCCGGGTTAATTCAAAAGAGTGATTTATTAAAGGTCCAGCTTGAACTCAATAAAGTAAATGCAAATATGCTGAAAGTCGATAATGGTCTAAGTTTACTTCAGATGTCATTAGCTCAGCATATCGGTATCGAATATTCAGAAGATATGTCAATTACCGATACAGTCATACAAGTAGTAGCTCCTGAGACAATATACAACAATCCGGGTCAGGCCTTAGTGAATCGCAACGAATACCAAATGCTGAATAAAGCGGTTGATGCTGAATTATTACAAAAGAAAATGGCTGTAGGTGAAATTATGCCATCAGTAGCAGTTGGAGTTCAGGGTTTGTATTTAGATGTTTTGGAGCAGCAAAACTCTTATGGTTTAGTGTTTGCAACTGTTTCGGTACCTATTTCAGGCTGGTGGGGTGGAAGTCATAAGATTAAGGAACACCAGATAAAAGTTGATATAGCCCAAAACAATCTGAAGGAAAAGTCAGAACTACTGATGCTTCAGATGGATAAAACTTATAAAAATCTTTTGGAGAGTTATGAGCAAATAAAAGTTTCTGAATCATCTGAACAACATGCATCTGAACATTTTGCTGTGGTAAAAGACAATTTTGATGCTGGTGTGGTAAGCACTTCTGATTTACTCGAAGCTCAGGCCATTCAACAGCAATCAATGGATGCTGTTGTTGATGCAAAAACTACTTATAAGATAAAACAGGCAGAATATTTAATGTCTGTAGCAAACTTTTGAAACATCAATAATTAAAATAATTTTTATAAAAATATATAAGCTATGCAAAATAAAATTAGAGTATTAGTATTCGTTTTCATGGTTGTTGGAGTAACTGCAAATTCAAATGCACAGTTAAACTATGGAATAAAAGCTGGTCTAAACTTTTCAGCGCAATCTGAAGCAGGAAATCTCTTCGACGGTCAGAATTACAAAGCAGGAAAAGTTTTTGGATTAACAATGGGATATAGTTTTAACGATATCCTTTCAATAAATACAGAAGCACTTTACCAGACCAAAGGTGCTAAGAATCAAAATAGTCTGGAGCATTCAATTGCTGATGCAACATATGATTTCGATTATCTAACAATACCTGTGCTTATAGAAGCAAAATTTAGCGAACAGTTGGGGCTGCCTGCGCAATGGGGTGTTTATGGGTATGCAGGTCCTTATTACGGATGGATGCTGAATGCTTCGTCAGATATAAATGATTCAGAAGTAGGGCAAACATCAATTGATGATTTTGCGTCGGAAACTGATTATGGAGCTGTTTTTGGAATTGGGGTGTCTCATAAGTTAAACTCCATTGAGCTATATTCAGATATCCGTTATGAAATGGGAATGGCTGAAGTAATTAGTTATGATAATGATTTAAGAAATAAAACCATTGCGTTAAGTGTTGGTATAAATTTCTAGTGAAAAATATGCCTAAATGAACAAGGCTAAAAGTACTATGTAATTCTTTTCATAGTGAATACACCTAAAGTCAGAGTTTCGGACTTTCCGAGCTCTGGCTTTTAAAAAAAACAACATAACAACACAACTAACCGGGTAAATCAGGAACAGGTTCTAACAGTTCATTCACATATTGTTAAAGAGTAAACATTTTGACTTGTCGCATTATTCAGGTGTAGAAAAGATTGTTCTGCAAAGCTAGTTATTAGCTGGTAGGTTTAATGTTAGGGTTATGGCTTGGTTTGGCTGGATTCACTTTTGGGTGGATTCAGCTTTTTAAGATTCATTAAAATATGCCTTAACCATTTATTTAACCATTTTACCGATTAATTAAGTTGGATCACCGAATTAGACTATATAATTAAGAGTATGAACCATATTTTTGTATCGTATTTAGTATTATTCAAACAACTAACCAAAAGCATTTTACTTAAGTTATTGATTGATTTAGAATCTAATAGGGAAATCAGAATTGCATAAACGATAAAATGACTGAGCGGTTAACCAAAACAACAGAGCAACATGGCACTTAATGTAATTGATTACAGGAAAGAATTCAACGATTCGTTAGATGGCTTTGCAAAAATTGGTCTTGAGGAAATGAACAAGGCCCGCTTAATGAGACGAATAGATAATAAGTTCTTGCTTACAATGGATCAACTTAATATGTTAATTAAGCCTTTATCTGATTCTTTTTCAATTCTGGAAATAAATAACTCTTTAAATCAGAATTACACTTCATTTTATTATGATACTCATGATCTAGATATGTACATGAATCATCATAACAGAAGAGTAAATCGTTACAAAATTCGTCAGCGCATTTATCATTCATCCGGAGATAGTTTTCTTGAGATTAAATTCAAAAATAATAAAGGAGTAACAAAAAAAACCAGAGTAGAAACACAGTGTGAGTTTAAAAAGATTCCTTATGAGTGTTACGATTTCGTATCGGAGAATTCTTCTTATAACGGACTAATGCTTAAAAGAACTTTAGAGAATAACTTCGACAGGTTTACTCTAACCAACAAAAAACGAAACCAAAGGATAACTATAGATACGAATCTTTCATTTTGGTATAAAAACAAGCCGCTGGTTTTGCCGAATCTGGTTATTGCAGAGGTAAAATCAACCAGAGACGATATAGACAGAACAATTTTCCAGCTATTCAAAGATTATAACATACACGCAACAGGTATGAGTAAGTACAGTATTAGTATGGCAATGCTTGTTCCGGGAATAAAGCAAAACCTGTTTAAACAGAAAATAAACACCATTAACAAACTTTGCTATGTTTACTAATTTTTCATTTTCCGATATAATTAATATGCCCTTATGGGATGCAGGCGACACACTTGAATTTGCTATAAGATTTGGTTTGCACTTCGGTCTGCTATTCGTAATTGTTCGTTATTTGTATTTTGAAACAAGCAGACGAAAGGATTACCTGTTTACCTATATTCTTATAAGCATGGTAATATTCTTATTATGCTATATGCTTGAGAATGTTAAGCTGGAGCTTGGAATGGCTCTTGGACTTTTTGCAGTTTTTGGAATTATCCGTTATCGGACCAGTCAGATTCCCATTCGTGAGATGACTTATTTGTTTATTGTTATTGGACTGGCGGTTGTAAATGCACTAGCGAATAAAAAGATAAGTTTTACAGAGCTGATGATGGCTAATGGCGCAATCTTTTTTGTAACACTAATTCTTGAGCGCGTATGGTCTTTAAAACATGTATCGCGCAAGGTTATACAATACGATAACGTGAATCTAATTCATCCTGACAAGTACGAGGCTTTGGTTGTAGACTTGAAAACCCGATTAGGTATTGATATTACAAAAGTTGAAGTAGGTAAGGTAGATTTCTTACGTGATACTGCAAAGCTGGTTGTTTATTACAATTCAGCCAACAACCTTGCAGATGAACTGGAGACCTATGCTCACGATGGCGATGATGAATAATTGTTTTAGTATAGGAATAAACCAATGAATAAGATATTTTATAGGTCATGTACAGTGTTGATTGTTAGTCTCTTTAGTTTTCAGGGAATGACACAGGAAATTCATCAACCTGAAAACAAAAATAGAAAGCTGGCAGTATATCAACAATTAACTGCTGGATACATTTTCGGGGGGCAGGTTTATAACGATAATTTCTTGTACAACCCAGGATTTCAGTTTCAGACTTCCTACGGAGTTTCAATAAATAAAAACGTTGCAATGGGGCTAGGCACAGGACTTAAATTACATGACAAAGAAAGCTTTATTCCTGTTTTTACCGAAATAATTGGCTATAAAAAAAATAAAAGTAACACCCCACTGATTAGAATGCAGCTAGGGTATTCTTTAGGTTGGGACAATACACATTCTAATATAGAGGGTTACGAATTCAAAGGTGGGCTATTTATTGATGTTGGAATGGGCCGGAAGATTAAACTGAATGATAATTATTCAATCCTTTTCCAATGGTCCTACCAACATCAATTTGCAAAAATGGAATACGATGTATTCAATACCAGTAATTATTCGCAGGTTCTAAATTATGATATGATCGTAATTACAGTGGGTTTAGTTAGAGATGCCTTCTAAAGATTAAGTAAGTAAATGAAAATCTTGAACCACATACAAGTACTATTATTGCTGGCACTTTCTTTTTTTGCTGTTGAAAGTAATTCGCAAGAATTGAGAGGGAGTATTGAAGTTCAGGCAATAGATGAGGAAAAGTTTTCTGTAGAACTTGGATTGGATACACGATTTGAATACGACAATGGCTTTTCTCATAAAACTAACCTTGGTTCAATTGGGCTTAGCTACAGGGTTTTTAAAAATCTTCAGTTCAAAACAGCATACAGGCAAGCATTAGATTTGCAGAGAATTACTAATCAGGAAGTATCTAATAATTCATGCATGGACGATAAGAGTAGGCTAACAATAGATCTTATTCATAAAACAAAAAGGGTAGAAAATTACAGGATAAAGAATAAGTTCCGCTACCAATTAAGCGATATTTCTGAGGATGAGTCTGAAACATACCTTCGCTATAAACTAATTGTCGATTATAAGTTTTCGCAATACTTTAAGCCGTTTTATGGTGGAGAATTAATTTATAAACCAGAAAAAAGTAAGCTTAAAAGTTTCAGAATTTACCTTGGAAATGAACAGGAAATAATGGATCGGAATGTTGAAGGGTACTTCATAATCGAGAATGAATTTAAGAAAACTTCAATTATCAATTTTAATTACATTCTGGGAATTAATATTAAACTGTAGGGTTGAACTAAGCAGTGAAAAGAAAAAATCAAATATTAGTCTTATTAATTATATTGCAATTAGTTGTAGTCAGAATTTTTTCGCAGGACCTTGTAATTAACGAAGTTTCCTATGCAAATAAAACAACAATTATTGATAGCGATGGGGATTCACCAGATTGGATTGAGATTTATAATCCAATAAATGAAGCAATTAATCTTGCGGGCTATCAAATTACCGATGATTTATCTGATTCAGCATTATGGACCTTTCCGAATTTGAACCTTGAAGCTAAATCTTATTTGTTAATTTTTGCATCAGGAAAAAACAAAACAATAGGAAATGAATTTCACACTGATTTCAGGCTATGTCTGATGCAGGATTCTTTGTTTCTGCTTAATCCTCAAGGTACAGTAATAGACCAGGTAAATGCAGAATGTGTCCCAAAAGATTTATCAATTGGATATCAGCCTGATGGTTCATCGGAAAGATATATTATACGTCCAACTCCAGGAACATCTAACGATACGGCTGAAATTATTCAAATTAATTTTCAACCAGACACACTAATGGTAAACCATGCCAGTGGTTTCTATACATCTCCTATAGAGCTTAGTTTTACTCATACAAATAAGAAGAATAATGTGTATTTTACTTTAGATGGCGACATTCCCGATGTCGAATCTGAGGAATACACAAATGTGCCAATATACCTGGAAGATTTAACACCAAATAAGAATCGATTTGCAAATATTCCTGAAACATACAAAAAACCAGGGGATGGTATATCCAAAGCAAATATTGTGAGGGCTTTGGTTTATAGCGATGGTTGTCCGGCCAGCAATGTAATAAGTAATACATACTTTATTGGTAAACACTTAAAAGAAGCTTATAATGTTTCTGTAATATCTCTTATTACCGAAGCTGATAACCTATTTGACGATGATATTGGAATATATGTAGAAGGTAACAATAAGAATTATAATAATCGAGGTAAGGAGTGGGAGAGGCCCTTGCATGTTGAAATGTTTGATGCCCTGGGGAAACAATTTATCGAACAAGATGCAGGAGTTAGAATAAGTGGCAGGGGTTCTAGAAGTGCTCCTCAAAAACCTTTACGATTATATGCCAGGGAGAAATATGGGAAAGAATATTTTGAGTATTCTTTTTTTGAGCAAAAGCCTGAACTGGAAAGGTTTGAAACTTTACTGTTGCGTTCGACCAGTGGTTTGTCAGGTACAATTTTTAAAGATGAGCTAACACAGAACTTAGTGCAGGATATGAGGATTGATTGTTCGGGCACATTACCTGTTATTGTTTTCCTGAATGGAGAATATTGGGGAATTTATAGTATGCGTGAGAGATTGGATGAGGGGTATGTGGAGAATAATTATAAAGTTACCAAACCAGAAATAGATGTCATTAGCCATAATTTGCATGAAATCTCATTAGAGAAGGGAAGTTGGGACGAATACGATAAATTCATCTCATATATAAAGAGTGCAGATCCACTAGATGAGGTTTTTTTCGAACAAGTGTCGGAAATGATTGACATACCTCAAACAATTGATTATTATGTAGCAGAATTGTACTTTGCAAACTACGACTTTCCACACAATAACGTAAAACTGTGGAAAACAAAATCGGATACAGCTCTCTGGCGGCACTATTTTTATGATTGCGATGCTTGTATGATTCTGTCAAATCAAAATTTGTTTACTGAACTTAATAATTTAGAAATAGAACTCTTTCAGAAACACTCTGAGTGGGCGGTAATAATAATTCAGCAGCTACTTCAAAACCCCCAGTTTCGTAATATGTTTATGATGAAGTATTACTATCATCTTCAAAATACATTTAGTCCGGAAAAGGTAATTAATGAAATCAACCGACTAGAAAGCGTATATAAACCAATGGTTGCAGAGCATACATATAGATGGCATCAGCCTGAGGATTATATAAAATGGAGCAATAATGTAGAGATGCTTCGTATATTTGCCATGCAACGGCCAAAATATGTTGTTGAGCAACTAAAGGATAATTTCAAGAATCCATTTACTTTATATCCAAATCCTTCGAAAGGTGAAATGAACATTACTGCTGCTATTGAAGATATTGGCGTTTTCGAATTAGTAATTATTGATATTTCCGGTAAGGTGGTTTTCAGACAATCATTTACGGAGTCTCAAAATTCTTTTTATTCAAATTTACAGCCCGGTATGTATTTTACTCAATATCGCTATGATGGATTAGTTTTTACAGAAAAGTTGATAATGAATTAATCTTGTTAGGTTCTGTTTTTTAGATTATTTAATAGGGTAGTCTGATCTAAAATTGTCATATAAGCATCGTAATCAATTCCGGCATCAAAAATATATTGGGTTAGCAATATTTTTATTGCATTTACAAGATCTTCCGAATCCCATGGTTTTTCAATATACTTTTGGATATGTGCCTGATTAATTGCTGTTATTGTATCCTTATGTGTGGCCTGACCGGTTAATAGCATTTTCTTTGTTAGTCCAAACCGTCCATCATTATTGATTTCAGTAAGAAATTCTACTCCATTTTTACCTGGCATAATATGGTCTGAAATAATAACGGCAATGTGATCACCATCAGAATCTATTTCATTAATAAGTTCCAATGCTTCATCAGCAGTTTCACATTCGTCAATGTTTATTAGGCTTTCAAATACTTGTAGGTCTTTCGATAAGGTTGATAGTACTTCCCTTTGGTCGTCAACGTATATGATATTTAGCTTGTCCATTTTCTTTATATTATGCAGTTTTAAATCTCCTGGTTTAACTATTCGGTTTCTAATTAACCGGTATTTTAATTATAAATGTTGTCATTCCTTTTTCACTTTCAACTTCAATTCTTCCGTTATAGCTGTCTATTAACCGCTGAACAATTGATAGACCTAAGCCAAGGCCAAAAGATAAACCACCCTTTTTTGTAGTGAAATTGGGTTGAAATATTTTTTTCTTCAGGTCGTTTGGAATCTCAGGCCCATTATTCATAATTGTTATCCAAACAAAATCAGAATCTTTTCCTGTCTTAATGACCATTGTCGGATTCTTTATGTTTGCGTTTAACATGCTTTCACATCCATTCTTGATAATGTTGACCCATATTTGCACTAATTCGCCATTGCTGGCAAAAACCTTTGGAATGTCAGATAACTGAGACTCAATATTCACTTCTCTTACAATGTTTTTAAGAAGAGTTAATGCTTCCTGTATGGTGGCATTGACATCTATATCATGTCTTTCCTGGTCAGATACACTTAATTGCTTAATTGATTTTAAAACATGCACTGCGTGCTTGGTTGCCAGGTTTATATCGTGAAGGCTTACGCCCATTTGCCACAGATGATTGATGTTGTTTACATACTCGTTTAGATTATCTAGTTTACAGATTTCCAAAATCTGTTTCTCGCTTAAATCAATTCGGGCAAGTTTCTTGGCTATTGTTGAATTGAGCTTGTATTTCTTCTCAATTTCTTTTTTCTTCTGTCTAACTTCGTTACTTGATAATATTTGTCCTTTTTCAAAGCTATTAACGAAATTTTCAAAGGTTTCCTTCTTTTCTGTTTTTTCTAATTGCTGATATATTTCTTGGGCAATCCAACCAGTATTTCCATCAATTATACCAATAGCATTATTTAGCTCATGAGCAAGTCCGGCAGCCATCTGACCCAATGTAGCTAGTTTATCGCTCAAATATAGCTTCTTCATTGCGGCTTCTTTTTCAAGCATAATATCTTTTGCAAAAAGCTGTCGGGATGATAATTCATGAACGATAACCGGAACAAAATCCTTTAAGAGTTTGCTCTCTGCATCTCCCTGATAATCACTGTATTCTATGTAAGCTAATTCGCTATCCTCTAAAGCAATTAAATCGGCATAAGCCGAGTCCAATTTTGAGAAGAAACTGTGCACTCCCACAAACATGTTTTTATGCGAACGAAAAATCTCTTGTCGGTTTCCTGAACCCGCATCAAGATATCCGGCTATGGAACCTTTAAGAACCAGGTATAAACGTTGATTCTTTTGGTTTTGTTTTATGAGGTATTCGTTAACCTTCAGAGACTTCACCTTATTTTTGTCGCAAAAGTATTTGTTGTGCAGTTGCTGCACCAGAGATTGATCTATATTTTTCTGAGGCGTATCCACGTTTTTATTCTAGATAAAGTGAATCAATCGAAGAATATATACTGTTAGAAATGCTAAGCATAGTCCTATGGTTCCAATAATTATACCTACGCGCGCCATATTTTTTGTGCTTACAGCTCCGGTGCCGTGAGCCAATGCATTTGGAGGAGTACTTATTGGTAGAGACATTCCAAGAGAAGCAGCCATTGCACTTACAATAATTAAAGTGGTAACTCCACCAAGTCCTACAAGACTTCCAACTGAGGTTCCAAGTGCAGCCAAAATTGGCATTAGCAAGTTAGCTGTTGCTGTATGCGACATGAAGTTGGCCATAATAATTGTTAGAAACGAAGCTCCAATAATTATTACATACGGCGAATATTCAGCAAAAGGTATGCTACTAACAAGGTTACGCGCCAAACCACTTTTATCCATTGCCAGTCCAAGAGCAATTCCACCCGATACCAGCCATAATACATCCCAGCTTATTTTTTTTAGATCTTCTTTTGAAATAATACTTGAGGCTGAAAAAACGGCAACGGGAATCATAGCAACAATATATGAATTCATGCCATGTAGAAAGTCGGTAAGCCATAGTAAGATTGTAACTGCAAATGTGATATAGACAATAAAGGCCTTTCTATTCTTAATAAAAGAACTCTTAATACTTAACTCTACAGATTTAATGTTTGCAGGATACAGATAAGAAAGTATTACCCAGGCAATAAGCAAAAGAATAATGACATAGGGAACACCAAAACTCATCCATTTGCCAAAATTTATGGTGTTATCACCCGTAAGATATTTAAGGGCGATAGCATTTGGAGGTGTTCCGATAGGAGTGCCAATACCTCCAATATTTGCGGCTACCGGAATACTTAATGCAAATGCAATTTTACCTTTATCATCTGAAGGGAAGAGTGCTAATACTGGTGTTAATATAGCCAACATCATAGCAGTTGTGGCTGTATTACTCATAAACATAGAGAATACAGCTGTTATTATCATTAACCCGAGCATTACTGTTTTTGGCTTATTGCCAAATGGTTTTAGCATTATGCGTGCAAGATTCTGGTCGAGTCGATACTTTGTAGCAGCCATTGCAAGGAAAAAACCTCCCAAAAAAAGTAGAATTATTGGTGAAGCAAAGGTTGAGAAGATTGATTTGTGACTTAGTAAAGTTCCGAAACCTTCTAAAGATTCTCCACGGGTAAACAAAATCATTCCTTTATCGGATATCATAATAAGTTCCAGAACAATGATAAGAACAGATGTGGCATAAATAGGAATTGGTTCAAGCACCCAAAAAAAAGCTGCAAGAATAAAAATAGCAATTACCCTTTTTTCTATCACCGTAAGACCCTGAATTGGGAACGATTCGACAGGAATTAATAGAATTAAAAGCGGAATTGCGATTGATATTAATAGCTTAATAGTTTTCATAATTAAGTTTTGTATTTGAACTCAATGTTGTTTGTAAACCCCAAAGAACTTTAACATAAGCGAGCAGTAAAAGTATTAAGGAAAAAGAGATAAAAAAAATGAAAAGTTGATTGCATTTTTAAGGTAATTTATTTAGTATGTGAGATTTTTATGTGTATGCCTTTTAGAATGCATTTGTTGTACCACGAATTGAAAATCGATGAAATCAAATCTTTGGTCCATTGTGCTTTTATAGTTGTTATAAACATAACTTTTGTTTCTTTTGTTCAAGTCTGAAATATTCGCTATTCTTCAAATTTTAGAATTAGTGCTGAATTCCCTATCTTCATCGTTCATGAAAATATGGCTATGGAAAACAATAAGCAAACCAAAAATGTAATAGATATTACCATTCGTCTTGGCTTTCTATTGCTAATAGTAGGATGGTGCATAACTCTGCTAGTACCTTTTACTAGTGTTATTCTTTGGGGAATAATATTGGCTATGGCAGCTTCTCCATTCTATGATTCTGTCTTGAAAAGAATGGGCGGTAGACGCAAGCTTTCCGCCTTTATTGTCGTTGTTGCGGGTTTGTTAATTATTGCTATCCCAACGTGGTTGTTCCTGGATTCTATTATTGCTGGAGTTTCGAATTTAAAATCTCAATTTGACATTGGAAATCTTACAATACCTTTACCAAATAAGAAGATTGAAGATTGGCCTGTTATTGGACCTAGGCTCTTTGAATTCTGGACTGATATATCTAAAAATTTTGGAGCTACCCTTGGAAAGTATAATAAACAATTGATAGAAGTTGGAAATGTATTTTTAAAACAATTAATGAGCATTGGTGGTAGTGTTTTACAAATGATTATAGCAATAATTATTGCCGGGGTTTTATTAATCACACATAGCGTGGAAGATACGATGCGAAGTCTGTTTAGAAAACTTACAGGCGAAAGAGGTGATGAATTTACCCAAATAGTTCAAAAAACAGTTAATAATGTTGTTAAGGGTGTGATTGGTGTGGCAATAATACAAGCTGTATTGGTAGGTGTTGGATTTCTTTTAGCTGGTGTTCCTTATGCTGGATTTTGGGCATTAATCGTAATGATTTTGGCAATCTTACAACTTCCAGCAATAATTGTTGTATTTCCAGTTATTTTGTATTTATTCTCAGAGTTAAATCTTGTTCCGGCAATATTGTGGACAATATATCTTATACTAGCTGGAGCATCCGACAATATATTAAAACCAGTTATACTGGGTAAAGGCGCTCCGGTACCTATGTTGGTTATTTTTCTTGGTGTATTGGGTGGTTTTATAACTTCTGGTTTTATTGGCCTGTTTACTGGTGCTATTGTTTTGTCGATTGGGTATAAACTTTTCATTTCCTGGTTAAAGCCGCAGGAAGAGCTAAAATGATGTCAGGATTAGAGGAAAGACTTATTTACTTGGTTTTATAATTTATGTTTTATTCCCTACTTAAGAGTTTTGGACCAAGGAGTTTGATACCTATAGCACCTATTGGCGCTGAAACAACAATGCTTAGTACCGCAAGAGCTAATATTGTTTGTCCGGTTTCAAGAGGAATGCCCGTAATTTTGCCAGTCTGAATAAGTGTGAGTGGAACCGCCCCAATAGCAGCTTGAACAGTCGCTTTTGGGAGGTATGCTATCATGCAAAAAGTTTTTTCTTTTAGATTTAGCTTAGAGCGAATCAATGAAATCCAAACTCCCAAACTTCTTAAAGCCAATCCAATAAATAGTATCAATAATCCAATCCATAAAATTTGTCTATTAAGTTCCTGAATTTGTACTTCTGTGCCAATATAAACGAAAAGTAGTATTTCGGCTAAAACCCATACTTTGTTGAATTTTATGGCAAGCCTGTTTGCTAGTTTAGGATACTTCTCAAGTAGGATAAAACCAATGGCCATTATGCCAAGTAGACCGGCCAGATGAATATAATCTTTTATTGCATCTAACTCTGTAAATTCATAAAACAGAACAGCAATAATCATAAAGATTATAACTTTTTTAGTATCACGAATATGTACACGTTTAAAGAACCAAACTAATAGAAAACCAATGCTAACTCCTATTAATACACCAAGAATGATTCCTGCAGGAACACTAACTAAAAGATAAGGGATGTTTATTGCAGTACCTCCAGCAAGCCCTACAAATACTCCAAAAATTGTTATGGCAAATACATCATCAACAGAAGCACCAGCAAGTATCAGGGTAGGAATCTCCTTCTTTTTGCCATAGTCTTTTTCTTTTAATTCTAACATGCTTGGAACAACAACCGCTGGAGAAACAGCTGCAAAAATAAAACCCAACATTCCGGCTTCAATTATTGAAAATTCTAAAAGGAAGTGAGATACTAGTGTAACAGTAGCTCCTTCAATAATACCAGGAATAAAGCTCATTCTAATGGCAGGCCCTCCTATTTTATAGAGAGTATCCCTATTTATACCAAGTCCAGCACGAATTAAGATTACAATTAATGCAACTGTTTTAAACTCACTTAGCAAAGCTATTATTTGTGTATCTAAAAGGTTTAGAATGCTTGGGCCAATAATTATACCTGTCGCAATCATACCAAGTATGCCTGGTAATCCAACTTTAGAGAAAACAAAATTTAATAATAGTGCAGATAGAATAATTAGTGCGAGGTCTGTTAGCATGACAATAAAAGTAAGGTCAAAAATAATCAAAATCCGATGAACTAATAATTTAATATTGAACTTCGGATTTATTTTAGTTCGAGATTGCTATTAATGCACTTTGATTTACTAATGATTATTTCAGTTTCAATCCAAATGCCGTTTTTTATTGGGACTGGTATATTAAACCTCAAATATGTATTAAACAAGCATATTTGACTCTGCGAGCCGACGAAAAGTCATTTTTACCATGACTTTTATCGGAGTTTAACCCTGACAAAGAAAATCACCAAACAGGTATTATTAATACCCTTGTAACTCTCTGATTTTCTTTCGTCAGATTATTCATTTATAATCAAATGAATAATGCGGGTTAAATAGTATTAAAAAAAAGAGAGGCATGAATATTTCTTCATGCCTCTCTTTATATATTCTACATATTTCTATTGCAGCAAATAAAGCTTAACATCAGAAATTCTGCAATATTCGCCAACTTTTCCAGGTAATTCAAACAAGAAACCAACCGAAACAGTTTCGGTCTGACTCAAACTAAATTCCAGAACTCCTCCTCCAATATCTGCATGTGCTAATGCTGAAGTTTCAACATCAACGATATCGGGTAAGGAATCTCCAATAGCCGCCGCAACATATTTTGTGCCTACTAGACTATTTGAAGTAATATCCAATTCGAATAAGTAGTCTCCAGCTGGTAGAGTTATGGTCTGATAAATTTTACCATTAGATATGGCAGGAATACCATAGCCAGCATCAACCGAAATAAGTCCTTCACTTTTGTATATTGCAAATCCACCATAGCCATTATGGTTTTTAACAGAATCATTTGAGACCCAATCGGCTAAGTTTCCAAACTCAGAACCATCCCAATCAGAATAAGTAAAAGGACTGGCGGTATTTAGCAGATAATTAGCAGTTATGTCTTCCCTTAATACTAGTTCTTTAATATCGGTGGCAAAGGTGTCTATTGCTAAAGAATCTGGTAAATAATAGTTTCTTGTAGTCAAACGAGAGTCCAGTTTATAGTTTGGCAGAAAAACACTGTCAACTCCGTCATCATTAGTCTCTGAAAGTGGAGGAACCAAAATAGTAAATTCCTTATCTGAATTATCTATGTAATTTAATTCCGAATAAATTAAGTTTTTAAGGTAGCTAGTTTCACCCATCATCACGTACAAACCACTGTCAGTATTATATGTACTTTTAACTAGTCTGTTTAATAATGTTAGACGATACCTATCTCCATAAACAGCACCTGATTCATTTACAGGAATTGAACTGTTCCCATCACCATCATAAGTGAAGAATGTAAAGTTGTAGATATTCTCCGACATATTTTCCAACATAATTTGAACAGTGTCCACACCAGCAGAGCGGATAATATCTATTTCCACAGAATCTTTCATACTATTCCAAAAAACCTTAGCTTTTTCTATTTTTGGATCCGATTTTAAAAGACCGGTTAATAATATGCGCTTATCGCCAGGGTGTAGAACAACATCTTCTATTTTTCCTGTGTAGGTTATCTCACCACCCTCAATGTATTTCTTATAAGAATCCATTTTATCTTCGCAAGAGAAGAAAGTTAGAATTGAAACAAGTAAAAACAGCAAGGGTAATTTTTTCTGTATTATTTTTATGTTATTCATTTTCATGTATTTAATTTGTTAGAAAATTAATCAGAAAGTCCTCCATATACCTGCAATTCGCCTATTGCCATAAAAGTGGTTCCTAAATAGTTTTCAATACAACGAATTCTTAAATATTTAACTTTAGGAATATTTTTAGTATAGCAATTCCAGTCAAAACCAGCCCTGGCAGCAGCATCGTCTTCAGTATTCATTTCACCATAAGGTAATCCGGAAGGTTTAACTGAAGTAAATCTTCCTAATAATACCCAAGGATTAGTTTCATCTACAGTTCCAACATCGGGTAGAAGAACATTCTCAAGAGTAGGACAACCCCATATTTCAAATTCTTTTAAGCAACCTGCTACATAAAATGGACGACCGGTTGCATCATATTCGGGATAATCCCAAATTTTAACGCGACTAATTTTGGATGTTTGTCCAATTGAGAAAGTTATAACATGCGGTTTAGTTGGTGTAAAAGCTGGTTTTGTTTGTAAAACACCATTCCAGTTGAAAAGATTATTATCCCATAAACCCGGATAGCCAAGGCAATTTGGATTTATTTCAGCATCGCCATTTATTGAAATTGATGGGGCTGAATATTTTCTCTTATCAAGAAGTTGTTCGAAAAATGGTTTTACAGTCTTGGTAAGAGTATCTGTATAATTTAACCAGCGATCTCTAATTGTATATTTGAATACATAATTTACAGTATCCAGACCTCGTATTGGTTTGAAAATTTCTTTCTGTTTTGTAAAAATACTATTATCATCGATTATCCACTGACCAAGTTCATCTTGAGTTAATATTTCAATAACTATATCTCTACCTTCTGGATTTAAAGCCTTTAAATCATAACCTCCAAATGAATTTTCAATAATTATACTTTCAAAAACATCATAAATAGGCGATGGTTTGGGTTTAATTATAGTTTCTACCGGGTCTGATTCAACTTCACTCCTATTTACTGCTACAAGAGTAACTACATACTCTTGTTCCTCAGCAAAACCTTCTACTGTTAGGTTATTTGTATAATAAGATGATCTTACTTCTGAAATAGCACCAGTACTTGGAAGTGTATAGCTTGCCTTAACATAAAGTAAATCTTTATCGTTTGGCAAAGTATAAGTGATTTTTGAACGGCCAGCATAATTTTCGACCGTTACGTTTGTAACTGGCTGCGGCTTTTCTCCACTGGTTTCTAGAGGTTCTGGTTCACCCACTTCCTCACAAGATGTAAGAAAAATTCCGGAAGTAGAAAAAACAAACAATAAAATATAAATATAATTTTTCATGATAAAATTTTTAAATAGTACTACCAACCTGGATTCTGAATAAGTTTAGGATTATGCAAAAGTTCAGCTTCGCTAATCGGCCATAGATAGTCTCTGGGAGCAATAAATTCCTGTTGATATATATCAGGTATTTCCACATAATAAGTTTCATTATCTGTGCCATAAACATTCCAACCTGTAATTGGTTTATTTAATTCTTCAGTTGCTTTCTTCCATCTTCTTAAATCCCAATAGCGTTTTCCTTCAAAAGCTAATTCAATCAACCTCTCCTGATGAATTATTTCTCTTAATCCATCCTTTGTAGTATATTTTGTTGGATAAATAGAAAAATTTGTCCAGGAATCCTGAACAGAGTTCAATCCGGCTCTTTCTCGAATCTTGTTAAGATAATTATAGACTTCATCGCTCGGACCGTCAGCCTCATTCTTAGCTTCTGCATACATAAGGTATAAATCTGCCAATCTTATCTCTGGCCAAAAGTAATACTTATATGAAGCACCTGAAGTTCCCACAGACATATTCCAATCAACTAGTTTCTTAATGTAATATCCTGTTACATTAAAATAGATATTATGCCAACTACCTGCATAATCGCCATATTTTGCTTCAACATGAAAGGTCCCTTCATCGCTATCAGTTGGGCTGTCAAATTTGTACCAAACTGCACCATCAAAAGCTAAATTCGCATAAAACCGAGGTTCTCTGTCGAAATTCAACCTTGCAGTCTCATAACCGGCCTTAATATTAAACCTTTCATCTGAAATGGCCGTTCTTATTTTAGCTTCATTAGAGAAATCTAATGTAGCATCTTCATTAATAGGCACACCATTTTTAGTGTAAAACAACCTAGCCATCTTAAGTGGAGGGCTGAATATACTTCTCATTTCGCCATGCGACTCACCAGTAGCTAGAGGAACCATGCAGTCTCTTTGCATATTAATTACAGGTGAATTTGGATCTGCCCATATTATTTCACTATTCCATCTTTCGCAAACAGCCTGACGAACATTCATTTCAAACATTGTTGTATCTGTTAAATTATCCTTTTCTTCGAAATAATATAGTTCATTTCCTACAGATTCAGCTACTGTTATTGCTTCTTTTGCAGCATCGCGGGCTCTTTCCCATTTTTTTATATCTACAGAGGTACTGATTAGTGGCTCACCTTTTGAATTTACAAATCCGGAATAGTCAGAATTTCCATTAAACAACGGGCTTGCAGCAGTTAGTAGAACCTGTGCTTTAACCGACAAAGCAATAGGTTTGGTAATACGCCCCATTTCTTTAGTCACGTCTGTTATTCGAGAAGGTAATTTATTTGCAGCTGAATCAAGTAATGCAACAATATAATCGACTCCATAATCTAATGGCATTCTTTCAACATTTACTTCATCTTCGCTAGCATCAACAGGTATGTTTTTATCCATAATAGGGATAGGGCCATACATTCTTAATAAATAGAAATGAAAATATGCTTTTAAAAACTCAGCTTCACCAAGCCATCTTTTCCGCTCATCTAAGGTAAGATCGGGTACCTTATTTAAGTCACTAACATTCTCTATGAAAGTGTTACAACTTCTAATACCGTTCCACAAATTATGATTACGACTAGGCCATCCATCCCAAACATTACAGAGATTATATGCAACACTTTGATATCCACGAGCAATATCAATTGCTCCACTTTCTATGCCTTTTTCATATTCAACCCATACTTCATCACCAGCTAGGAAGCCAATATTAGAACCGGCATTGCCATTATCTGGTAAATATGAATAGCAGGTAAAAAGATATTTCTCAGCTTCATTTTTTAATTTAAAAGCGTGATCTATTGTTGATACATTATCTGGGATAACATTTAGATAATCCTGACAGGAAATAAAACTTGCAAATAATATTAGAGCAGTTAAATATTTGCCCGCCATTTTGATTTTATAATATTTTTTATTCATAGTAATACTCATGTTATAGTGTTAAAATGCTAATTTGATACCCATACTATAAACAGACTGTATTGGATATCCCAATCCTGAACTTCCCATCTCAGGATCCCATAATTTAAATTTGCTAAGTACAAACAAATTAGTAGCTGTAAAGTAAATCCTAAGGTCCTGTAATTTAAATTTACTTATCAGATCGTTAGGAACATTATAACCTGCCTCAACACTTTTTAACCTTAAAAAGCTGCCGTTTCGCATCCACCAGGTTGAAGCTTGAAGGTTGTTGTTTACCCAAGTATCACTTAATCTGGGCCAAAATGCATATAAGTTGCGATTATCTTCAGACCAATGATCATCAGCAATAACCTCCAATAAACCTGTTTGTGCACCTTGTGATAGACGAGTGTTGTTGCCTATATCCAATCCCCCACTAAGTACAAAAGGAGATATTTTCACTGGATCAATAAAGATGCTTGTACGTGCAACCCCTTGGAAATAAAAGCTTATATCAAAGTCTTTATATCCAATTGTTCCTCCAAAGCCATAAACAATTTCTGGAACTGTAGGGTGTCCTATTGGAACCATATCTGCTGCAGAAATTGTTCCATCTCCGTTCATGTCGTGGTATTTTATATCGCCACCGCCATACTCTCCAAATTGTGTCGGTGCATTTGCGGCTTCGACATCATCAACAAATAAACGTTCTGCAACAAATCCAAATCGCTGTTTTGTGGAATTTCCAATTCTTGTGCGGTAATATTCGTTTTCGGGATAGTTCACTTCATCAACTTTTGCGTATTCGTTAGATGCATAAGTGAAATTTCCTCTTGCAATGGCAAACAGACCAGACATAAAACTTTTATTATAATTTACATCCAAATCAATTCCATGACTACGAACCTCGCCAAAATTTGTTTTAGGAGATGATAGAAGCCCCATGGTAGATCCAATATCTGATCGACTCTGCAATATATTAGTCCTGTGTTGTTTGTAGACATCAATAATTATATCTACGGAATTAAATAGTTGTAAATCTGCACCCAAGTTAATTTGTTTTGATTTTTCCCAGGATATGTTTTCGTTGGCATAACGCCTTATTGATACTCCATCTCGATAATAGCCCGTGCCTCTGTCTTCTCCAAAAATAGCCCCATAAGTGCCGTCATTCAGCCTTACATCAGATAGGTAAAAAAACCTTTCACTATCGTTTCCAATCTGATCATTACCAATTAAACCAAAAGATGCCCTTAGTTTTAAATTACTTAAAATATTTTTAAGACCTAGAAAATAATCTTCATTCGAAACAAGGTAGCCAAGACCTACAGATGGAAAGAAACCATAACGATGATTAGCTGCAAATTTCTCTGTACCATTATATCCAAAATTAAATTCTGCCATATACCTGGTATTATATCCATAAGTAAATCTACCGGAAACTCCCATATTTCTCTTTGGTAATGAGCTTGTAAGATCACCTTCATTTCCTGAAGTAAATTCAGAAGCCAAAAAGATTAACATACCGGTAACATCATGTTTGTCATTAAAGGAATGGTTGTAATTTGCAGCAGCTTCAAGGTACAATTGTGAGTTTACTTTTTTGTCTCCTTCACGATAATCAAGTGTTTCTGTGCCAACTGTTCCAATAGAATTAGCTCCACCATCGTTCAAATTTCTAAGCATAGTGCTTCCATCAACAGGGCTAACGGAGGCTTCATAATAAAATGGATCGTAAAACCTTTCTAGCTCGAAGTAAGAATATCGTTTAACATATGTCATAGCTCTGGCACTTAATCCTGGTAGCACCATGTTGAGGTCTTGTTTAAACTCAAACTGTGGTTGCATATTCGATGACTTGTGTACCTGGTATCCCTTCACCATCTCCGCATAAGGATTGGTAAGTATGATTTCACTTCCTATACCTGTAACAGCGCCTCCGAATAAAGGATGTTCTACATATGGCAAATATTCAGACGGGTAGACGGTTGGAAATTTTACAGGGTTGGCCCATAAAGCATTATTATAGTTTCTGGACCCCCCTCCAATAGGACCATTATAATCATCAAATTGTCCATACATCCGTACTATAGCTTCTGTTGTCTTTGTAAGTTGAAGATTAATATTTGTTCGAATGGAATAGTTTTTTAAAGATATATTACTATTAAAATTATTTATTGGATCTACCTTCAAAATACCATTGTCAATATTGTATGTACCTGCAACATAGTATCTGGCTTTTTCAGAACCACCACTCGCACTTAAATTGTAAGCCTGATTCATTGTACGATCTTTAACTAATTGGTCAATAAAATCATTATTAGGATATAGATAAGGATCGTCACCGTCCATGGTGTGCTGGATCTTTTGATTAGAATATGGTAGAATTGGATTTTTGCTCACTCTGCTGGTAAGAGCAGCTTCATTTGCCAAATTCATATATGTTATGTTATCAGCCAGCTTAATGTTTTGTGTGTTAGAAGAAATTCTGTTTTCAACCCTGAAGTCAAATTTCGTTCTACCTGCTTTCCCTGCTTTTGTTGTGATCAGCACAACTCCGTTTGCACCCCGTGCTCCATAAACAGCTGCTGCTGTTGCATCTTTCAGTACTGAGAAAGTAGCAATATCATCAGGCTGTAAACGAGCCATATCATTTTGAGAAGATTCGATACCATCAATAAGAATGAGAGGATCGACCTTACCTGTTCCAAATGAAGATAAACCCCGAATGAAGAATTCGGCATTATCCTGACCTGGCTCACCACTTCGCTGGTAGGAAATCATACCACTAATTTTTCCGGCAAGTGCTGTTGTAAGGTTACTCGATGAAGTCTTAAGTTCTTTAGCAGATATCGTACTAATGGAGCTAACCATGCTTGTCTTTTTCTGCGTACCAAAACCAACAACAGTAATTTCTTCAATACCAACCAAGTCTTCTTCAAGTTCAAAGTTAATTGTTTCCTGATCTCCAACTAAAACTTCTTCGCTGATAAACCCCATGAAGCTAACTACTAATACTTCTGTGGGTAGAGCCCTTATTGAGAATACACCATCCAAGTTAGTTATTGTTCCTGTGGTTGTTCCTTTTATTAATACAGTAACACCAGGTAATGGGATACCTTTAACATCTTTAACTGTACCAGTGATAGTTTTTTGTGCAAAAACTGAAGATATACCAAAAATAAAAAGAAAGAATAAGGTAAATGATTGCCGCCTCATTCTCCAAAATATTTGATGAATACCAAGTTTCCTCACGGTATTATTAATAATAAATTCTTTCATATGGTTTTCATATTTAAATTAAGATGTGATATATTGATTTAATTTTCTGTTAATTAGAAATTGTTTGTTTTAATTTATTTTGTGTTTACATTCATATATTTGAATCATTTAAGTTAATAAATTTATAATTATTTGTTATTTTATTTTAAACCAATGTTCAATTATTTTTTGTTTTTGTAAACCCTTACATAGTCAATCTCAAATTTTAGTGGGAAGTTATTATTGTCGGGTACACCTCCATTTGATCCAATAGCAAGATTTAATAATAAGTAATGTTTCTTATTATCTGAAAAAGGGTTAGTTCCATCAGGATTAATCGTTTTATCTAAAAATGTCTCGCTAATCAACTTACCATCGATATATATTCGAATTGAATCTTTGTCCCATTTCATTGAATAGATGTGGAATTTTTGGCTCCATTCAGGGTCTTTATCAAGAAATTCTTTTAAAGGAACCTTTGTACTGTTCCAGTTACCATAGTAATTATTTTCTGCCCCCCAGGCAACATTAGTTAATAGGGTGGGTGTGTTATTTATACGGTAAAATTCCATTATGTCAATTTCGCCGCAGTGTGGCCAGGGATTTTCAGTTCCTAGAAGCCAAATAGCTGGCCAAGATCCTATTGAAGGATCAAATCTGGATTTTATTTCAAAATATCCATAGCTGGGCCATTCATGCAAACCCTTTGTTAACAAACAGCTGGAACTATAAAATGCAAATTGATTATTCGAGCGCCAATCTCCACTCTGCGGATTGTAATTTGGATTAATAATACGTTCTTCCCTACCTTCTATTATTAAACGACCATTTTTACAACTAGCATTCTGTGGTTGATACCATTGTAATTCCCTATTACGGACAAAACCATATTCATAACCCCATTTATTTGGGTCCGGTTTTCCTTCGTAATTAAACTCATCACTCCAGACTAGTTTCATTTCTTTGATTTCTTCATTTATTGAAGTATCAACATCTTTTGGAGATTGATTGGAATTCTCTTCTATGTTTTCTGAAACTCTAGCAGCAAAGAAGAATAAAATTACTAATGGCAACAAAACCAAGTTCAGCGCCAAATATTTTATTCTGTTTTTCATCCGTTTATTATTTATATTGCAAGCTTATGAGCTCACTAAGTATGGTTCAATTATTTCTTGATGGTTTTCGTTATGGAACCGCATAGTGAAAATAATAATTGTCTTGAGTGTTTAATTATTTTGATCATGCTGGTTTCATTCATTAAAATTAAATCTGAGAGTGTGAAAATTTTTCGTTCGCAATTGAACCTAAATTATCAAAACAAAACTGCTAATAGAATTCCAAAGAGGCTGGAATAAATCTGAAAAACTATGTAAGGAAATTTATAAGAGTAGTAATTTCTCGCAATAACATAATAATTTTTCGCAAAAAAATATCGTCAAATATTTTGATTTAAAGTGAAGTGGAGAGTATAATTTGGGCTATATCATTCTATAACTGTTGCTAACAAAGATATTATCGAAAGTTACACCTTGATTTTATTTTTAGATTTCTATCAGGGGGGTTTAAGAATATTTAACTTCATATTATCTAAATTTTAATGAAATATGTTATACAAAAAATGAAATTCATTTCAGATTCTGGAAGTTACAGTTATTATTTTTGATAAATTCGCAAATAGTAAATAAATTATTCAAAATGCAGCGTTTTAAAGCTATTTTTAGAAATTCAATTGTAAAATCAAAACAAATACTAGATATATGAGATTTAATTTAATTTTCTTTGTTTTAGCTATATTCATGTTTAACAAAGTATCGTATTCCCAGAGTTATGATTGGGAGAATCCTGAAATTTTTGCTATTAACGTTGAGGAGCCACGAGCAACTTGTTTGCCTTATTCTTCAGAAGAACAAGCTGTTAAAAACTTATATGAAGCATCTCCATTCTACTTTCTTTTAAGTGGAAATTGGAAGTTCAACTGGTCACCAAACCCAGCACAACGGCCCAATGATTTCTATAAGGAGAGTTACAATGTAGCGCATTGGGATGAAATTGAAGTACCTTCAAATTGGGAGCTCAAAGGTTATGGCATACCTATATATACTAACATTACTTATCCGTTTCCTAAAAATCCACCTTTCATTTCGCATGATGACAATCCTGTTGGATCTTACAGACGTTTCTTTCAGTTGCCAGAGGAATGGAATAATCGTAGAGTATTTCTTCATTTCAAGGCAGGAACATCTGGAATGTATGTTTGGATAAATGGTGAGAAAGTTGGATATAGCCAAGTTTCAAAATCGCCTGTTGAGTTTGATATATCAAATTATCTGAAACCAGGTAAGAATCTTATCGCAGTCGAGGTATATCGTTGGACAGATGGAAGTTATCTGGAAGACCAGGATTTTTGGAGACTTAGTGGAATTGATAGAGATGTTTACCTGTATTCAACAGATCAAGTAAGAATTCAAGATTTTTTCGTTCAGGCAGGTCTAGATAAGGAATATAAAAATGGGATACTGAACCTTGATGTAGAGTTTAAGAATAATAATTCGAATAACACTTCAGGAGTCGTTGATGTTACTTTATTAGATGAAGATGGGAACAAAGTATACAAAGATACACGTAAAGTAAATTTAAAATCAACAAGTTCATCTACGGTGAAGTTTTCTGGAAATATTAATACTCCCAATATTTGGAGCGCTGAGATACCTTATTTATATACTTTAGTAATTAGTTTGAAAGATTCAAAGGGTAAAATTATTGAATCAACTAGTACAAAGACCGGGTTTAGAACAGTAGAGCTAAAGAACGGACAGTTATTGGTAAATGGCAAGCACATATATGTGAAAGGAGTAAACCTTCATGAGCACGATCCACTTACTGGACATTACGTGCCAGTAGAAACCATTATAGAAGACATTAAAGTAATGAAACAGCATAATATTAATGCTATTCGTACTAGTCATTATCCTCATTCACCAGAACTTTATGCATTATGCGATAAGTATGGTATGTATGTTGTTGATGAAGCAAATATAGAAACCCATGACATGGGAGCTGAGTTTCAGTCATGGTTCGATAAAAACAAACACCCTGCATATCTAGAACAATGGAAGGCAGCACATTTATTCCGGATTAAAAAACTAGTTGAAAGGGATAAAAACCATCCTTCAATTATTATCTGGAGTATGGGAAATGAATGTGGAAATGGTCCTGTTTTCTACGATGCTTATAAATGGATTAAGAACAGAGATAAAACTCGGTTGGTACAATTTGAACAAGCTGGACAAAATGAAAATACAGATATTGTATGTCCCATGTATCCGTCGATTAAACATATGAAAGAATATGCTGAAAGAGAATCAGTGGACAGACCATTTATTATGTGCGAATATGCACATGCTATGGGCAACAGTTTAGGTAACTTCAAGGAATATTGGGATATTATATATAACTCGCCCAATATGCAGGGAGGTTTTATATGGGACTGGGTCGATCAGGGATTGACTACAACTGAAACTTATGGCGCTAGTTATTGGGCATATGGAGGAGATTTAGGAGCCGGACACCTTCAACATGATGAAAACTTTTGTCTTAATGGGGTAGTATTTCCTGACCGAACTCCGCATCCAGGAATTTATGAAGTGAAAAAAATCTATCAAAATATTAATTTTGAGTTAACTGATACTGCGAGTAATACTCTGAAAATATTCAATGGTTATAATTACTACTCTCTTGATGATTTTGATTTAAAATGGGAATTGAAGCTTAATGGAAAGGAAATTAAAAAGAACACTATACAAGCTAATACACCTGCAGGTAAATCTGAGCAATTTAATTTAAAATTGCCAACTATTGACCCAAAGGAGGGAGAGGAATACTTATTAAATGTTTATGCTTATACAAAGAATGCTTCGGAACTTATTCCAGCAGGCCATGAAGTAGCCAGAGAACAGTTTGAGATTACTCCAGATAATTGGTTCAATAAGTCCCAAAGTGTTAAAAAAGAGATTGCTTTTGAAGTAAAAGAAGATGAGCACCAAGTTAAAATATCAGGTGATAATTATAGTGTAAGTTTAGACAAAAGATGGGGGCATATTCGTGACTACAGATTCAAAAATAATAGATTAATATCATCATCACCTGAACCAAATTTCTGGAGAGCACCAATTGATAATGACTTTGGAAACGAGATGCAGTTAAAGTCAAATGTATGGCGTGTAGCTGGTAGGAATAAATCAGTGAAAAATATTGATGTGGAAGTAGCAGAAAGTTATGTGAAAATGACGGTTCTTTATTACTTGAAGGATGTTAATTCAGATTACAAATTAATTTATACAGTAACACCAGATGGAAAAATAAAGATTACAGCTTTATTTGAAACTAATGATACGTACTTGCCTGAAATGCCCAGATATGGTATGAAAATGCAAATACCTGGTAACTATGATATATTCACCTATTATGGAAGGGGACCATGGGAAAATTATATTGACCGTAATAATTCCTCTTTCATAGGAATATATTCTAGTAATGTAAAGGATCAATATGTACCATATATTAGACCGCAGGAGAATGGAAATAAAACAGATCTACGCTGGCTAACTTTAACAGATGAGAATGGTACAGGAATTAAAATCGAAGGCGTTCAGGCTTTAAGTGTTTCAGCTTTGAATTTCCCTATATCAGACTTTGATCCGGGATTATCAAAAAAACAAAGACACACCACCGATATTTTTCCACATGCGAATGTATATTTGAATGTTGATCTGAAACAGAGAGGTTTAGGGGGTGACAATAGTTGGGGAGCAAAACCTCATTCTGAATACCTGTTGAAAGATAAATCTTACGAATATAGTTTTGTTATTAGTCCAGTAAGTTCAGAAAATTAAGGCATTTTAGTCTGCTTGGCTTTCTTTAATATTGTAAACAGAATGGCTCTAAAACTATCCAAAGTAAGTATAAGTTTTTTCTATTAGAATTGTTATGCTTATTTTGGATTAGGTTTTAGGGTATATTTCTAAAAAATATCGATATGAAACGACTGATTTTCGTTTTGGTAATTCTGTTTAAATTTTCCAATAGCCTGGTTTATTGTCAATTTTTTCTGGATTTTGATAAGCTTAGTATTGAGGATGGTTTAACAAGTAGTAGGGCTAATGTTATTATTCAGGATGAAAAAGGATTTATTTGGTTCGGAACCTGGAATGGATTAAATCGATATGATGGATATAGTTGTGAAGTTTTTCAACCTAACTATCATGATTCTACAGCTCTAAGTAATAGAGAGGTTTCTGCGCTGCTTGAAGATCACAATGGAAATATCTGGATAGGAACTACTTCTGGATTAAATTGTCTGAACCCTGCTACGAATAAACTTAGAAGATATAATTTTCAAAACCGAATTATATCGCTGTTTGAAGATAAGGAATATCAGATTTGGATCGGAACATGGAATGGAGGCTTATTTAAGTTAGACAGTGCAAGCGGCGATACAGAGAATTTTTTTTCGACAGATATAGTTAGCGATATACATGAGGATATTCAAGGAAATTTTTGGGTTTCGACCTATTATGGTCTAATTAGTTTTGATCGTTCAACAAAAAGTTATATTCGTTTTTTACCTGATGAAAATTCAACCAACTCTATAAGTCACACGGCTGTAACACAGATTGCCGAATCTAAAGATGGACATATATGGTTGAGTACTTGGGGCGGAGGTTTAAGCAAACTAATTGTCAACCAAGACAGGGATAAAATGAGGTTTGTTAATTACAAATCCAGGGAAGGGAAGGGGAGCCTGTCTTCGAATGCTGTTTATAGGCTATATTACGATCAATTCGATAATCTTTGGGCAGGAACCTGGAATGCCGGATTAAATTTGCTTGAGAAGAGCCAACAGGATTTACCACCGGAAGAGGCAAAGTTTCTAAATTTTAAAAATGATTTAAGTGATCCATATAGCCTTTCGGAAGATCATATATCCGCAATTTGTGTTGATAAATCAGGGATTTTATGGGTTGGAAGCTCGAAGATTGAAAGAACAAACATATTTAAAAGCGGTATTAATAGGTATAAAACGATTCGTTTCGAAAGTGGGATATTGACTAGGAACAGGGTGAGTGCCTTCGAATCATATAAAGACAATCTTGTGGTTGGGACTTCTGATGAAATTAAGCTTTTTAACATAGATAGAGGGGAAGTGGAGCTTAAAAGGAATATTCCAAAAATAAGCTATAATTCTGGAGCGCATAATTTAATTTCCAACTCGGTTTTATCTCTTCTTCAGAGTGAAAAAGGTCTTTGGATTGGCACAGAGGATGCAGGGTTAGTATTATATCCTGATAGTTCATTCTATAAATCTGAAGATAAAAATCCAACCTATTTTAACACCTATACGAATCCTCGTATTCCTGGTAATAAGGTTATTTGTCTTGAGTCATCTAAGGTTTTGGAAGGAACTATATGGATTGGAACAATGCAATATGGCTTTTCTAAACTTTATTATGAAAACGGAAAGCCACAAGTTAGAATTTTTAATAAAGGCTATTCCGAAGATTTTATTTCCGATAATAACATACGTTCAGTAGTTGAAGATAAGAATGGAAAAGTATGGATTGGCACTCAAAATGGCCTTAACTGTTATGATCCGCAAGAAGATAAATTTGAAAAATATTTTTATTCACAGACAGATACCACTTCAATAAATAATAATGTGATAAACATTTTATTTGAAGATTCTAAAGGGAATTTATGGGTTGGGACGAACCTGGGACTAAATAAAATACAGATGTGTTCAAAACCTAATGGAGAAAAGAAGGTGTGTTTTAAAAGCTATCAAAATCAAGAGGGTATTGACAACGAGATTATTTCTAATATTTTAGAAGATGATTATGGTAACTTATGGATCGGCTTGTATCGGGGGATATTGAAATTTGACATTCAAAAGGAAGTTTTAGAGAAAGAGTATTTTGCAAAAGAGTACCAACATGTTGTTGTTGGGCGTAATACAGCCTTAAAAGGACCAGATGGCAATTTGTTTTTTGGAGGAGCTAATGGGTTTTTATATTTTAATCCTGATAGTATAGTAAAGAATTCTAAATATCTCAAGACTTGTATTACCGGATTAATTATAAATAATGAGAATATTGATAATAATAGTGAATATACCGAGGGTAAATCTATTCCTTATGTAGAGAATATAAATCTGACCTATAAGGACAAAATTGTGACATTTGTTTTTTCAGCAATGAACTACAAAGACCCTAAGAAAAACAGATATTCCTACATATTAGAGGGCTTAGATAAAAAATGGAATGATGTAGGTACCAGAAATACAGCTACGTATACTAATATTAAGTCAGGAGAATACACTTTTAAAGTCAAAGCTGCAAATAGTGATGGTATATGGGATGATGAATATTCATCAATAACAATAAAAGTTTCACCTCCTTTTTGGAAGTCAATATTTGCCTACATAGTTTATGGAATTATTTTTATTGGCTTACTTTATTTCTTTAATCAGTATTCAATTATTGAGATTAGAGAGAAAGGACGTATAAAGATTGAGAGCATTCAATATGAGAAGGTTAATGAGTTGAATGAGTCAAAATCGTTGTTCTTCACAAACATTACACATGAATTCAGAACACCCCTAACTTTAATTCTTGGCCCGGCAGAGGAACTACTTAAATCAAAAGAACTTTCAAAATATTCCCATAGACAAGTAGAACTGATTCAACGCAATGCTCAGCGGTTACTTAGGTTAGTAAATCAGCTTATGGAGTTTAGAAAGGTTGAAAAAGATAAAATGGAAATTTATCTTCAACAGGTTGATGTTGCTTTAATTTTGAATGATATCTATGATTCATTTAAAAGCATGGCTGAATCAAAAGATATGGAATTTATCCTTACTCTTCAGAAAGAGGAATTACGGGCTGCAGTTGATGTTGAAAAGTTTGAGAAAGCATTATTTAATGTTGTTTCTAATGCTTTTAAATATACTGAAGAAAGTGGTAAAATTACAATTTGGGCAGGATTACAGAAAGTCCAGGAAAATGATTTTAATCTTGTAATTGAAGTTGAAGACTCAGGTATTGGTATTGCAGAAGAACATTTAAGCAAAGTTTTCGATAGATTTTTTCAAGCCAATAATAAACAGACTCAGAGTACTGGTGGCATTGGTCTTTATTTGTCGAAAGCTTTTATTGAAATGCATAATGGCAAAATAGAACTAGAGAGTGAATTAGGTCTGGGAAGTTGCTTTAGAATTACAATACCAGTTAAAGCATCAGATGATATACTTGAGGAGAGAGAAACAGAAAGAGTAGAAAAACTAATTGAACAAGAAAACACACTGGAGGAAATTGAAACAAATGATAGTACAGTACGAATTTCAAATGAATCTTCAGCTAATTCAATATCTAAAGTATTGATTATTGAAGATGATGGTGAGTTAAATGAATTTATCGTTTCCGGTTTGTCTTCAGAATTTCTTGTGTTTGGATGCTATAATGGCAAAGAAGGACTTGAAATAGCAAGAAAACAAAATCCTGATATTATTATTACAGATATAATGATGCCGGAAATGGATGGAATTGAACTCTGCAAATTGTTACGAAAAGATCTATCAACTTCTCATATACCTGTTATTTTTCTTACAGCAAAGACTATGCAGGAAGATGAAATTAAAGGGCTAAAAATTGGGGCTGTTGATTATATCTATAAACCATTTAACCTGATTTCGTTGAAGTTGAAAATTCGTAACCAACTTGAGAATAAGAAGGGCATTCATGGTAAGATACAGGCGAATAAAATAATGGAACCTGAAATGATTGAATTGTCAGATCTTGATGAAACATTCTTGAGAAATGCTGTCGATGCTGTAAATTCACATTTAGATGATCCTACGTTTGATGTAGAGAAATTTAGTCAAGTAATCGGTATTAGTGCAAATCAGGTTTATCGCAAAATAAAGGCTCTTACAGGTCAAACGGCAAAAGAATTTATTCGTAATCAAAGACTAAAGACAGCAGCTCAGTTTTTCTTGCAAAAGAAAAGGTCTATTTCAGAAATTATATACATGGTAGGATTTTCTAGTCCATCATATTTTACCCGATGCTTTAAGGAATATTATGGCTGTACACCAAGGGAATATATTGATAATGATGGTAAAGTTGATTAACTAACAGTAAAAGAAGCAAGTAAAACTCAGGAACATTTATCTTCACAACCTTTTAGGTTTAATGACCTTTGACTCTAACTAACGTTAGTTTATTGTCTTGAAATAAACTAGTAGTTTTTTAACAAAAAGTTTCAATTTTCACATCTTAAAAAAGTTTTTTGTTATCATATAATAATATTGAAATAACTTCTCTCAACCATAGTTGACAATAATATACAAGTATATTACGTGTTGATTTTTTAGCTATCAAATTTGTTATAGTTTCTGTTTGGTTTATAGTAGTCATTCATATGTCTTTCGATTATTTTTGATATAGAAAACCTTATTAATTTTACTATTGCTAGTATCGCGTTTTTCCTGAAGTTATACAGCTTATAGCATTAGGCAGCATGTATTTAAAAAAGTTTAAAAGAATTATGTTAGAAAGATATTATAAGATTTTAATAGGTTTATTTGCAGTTAGCTCAATACTGGTATTGACTACTTCGTGTCAAAATAGCACTACTCCATCTCTAACACAGAGCATTAAACCAGGAGAGAAATGGTTAGATAACAATGATGTTCATATCAATGCCCATGGTGGAGGTATTCTATTTAAATCGGGAACTTACTATTGGTTTGGAGAACATAAAACTTCGGGGCAAAGTGGAAATACTGCAATGCATGGAGTTTGCTGCTATTCTTCCAGAAATTTGTATGAATGGGAGAATGAAGGGATTGTGCTAAAAGTGGAAAATAATCCAGCTTCTGAAATTGCCCAGGGGTGTATTATTGAGAGACCAAAGGTTATCTATAACAAAAAAACCGAAAAATATGTAATGTGGTTTCATCTTGAGCTAAAGGGACAGGGATATAACTCAGCTAGAACAGGCCTTGCTATTAGTGATTCTGTAACTGGTCCTTATAAATATGTGAGATCATTCAGACCCAATGCAGGACAATGGCCTTTGAATGCTACAAACAAAGATTTGAACTCTGAACCAAAGAAAAACCTTGAATGGTGGACTCCTGAATGGGAAGATGAAGTGAATAACGGACTCTTCGTCAAAAGAGATTTTTATACAGGTCAGATGTCTCGCGATATGACATTATTTGTCGATGATGATGGTTCAGCATATCATATTCATTCTTCGGAAGATAATTTGACAATTCACATTTCAGAATTAACGGCAGATTATCAGGATTTTACAAGGAAGTGGGTGCGTGCATTTTCTGGAGGCCACAATGAAGCTCCAGCAGTATTTAAACGAAAAGGGAAGTATTATATGATTACTTCAGGGTGCACAGGCTGGAAGCCAAATGCCGCACGGTCTGCTGTTTCAGAATCGATATGGGGGCCATGGAAATCTTTGGGAAATCCATGTTTAGGTGCCGATTCAACACATACTTTTAATTCTCAAAGTACTTTTGTTTTTGCAGTACAAGGTAAAAATGATAGCTTTATTTTTATGGCAGATCGGTGGAGACCAAAAAATCCTATTGATGGGAGGTATGTCTGGCTTCCAATTATATTTAAAGAGGATCAACCTTTAATAAAATATTATGACGCATGGAATCTGTCAATTTTTGATAAATAATTCATCTAAAATTTTTTACGACCATGGACAAATACATTGTAGCCATTTTTCTTTTTATGCTGTTCCAATGTATTCAATTGTGCTAAATATTTTTTCCAACAATTAGCTTAGCCTTCTTTTAGCTAAAGTTGAAATAGTAAGTTTTAATTCATATATTGTCTAAAATGATGGATTACATGAGAAATGTTCTAAATTGAATATAGAATTCCGTAATAACAAGTCGGTTTTTATTGGTGGGTTTACTGGCAGGGTTTTGCAAGGGGTGTATCGAGAAGCTGATAGATGGGTGGAATGAAGAGTATCAGGAAGATCTATATCGACAAAGTGTTGTAATGTTAAAAAAAAGAACCTGGTAGGAACAGCTCCTAGGATTCTGATGGATTCAATAAAAAAGGCCTTGTGTTAATTATGAGGAATAAAAAGGCATTTTTTAGTATTTAGGAAAGAAATTTGAATAAAAACATATAAAAACAATAAAATGAGCTTAAAAAGAATTTTAAAAATTACGTCTTTGGTAATTGTAATAATTATTGGATCATGTACCAATAATCAGCAAACTGAATCAATCCATAAGGAAGATGTACTTAATCTAATAATTAAGGTTAATGACCACTATCAATTAAGTCACCAAAACCTTGGAAACTCATTCTGGGATAACTCAGCATATCATACAGGAAATATAGCAGCTTTTTCAGTAACCAGAAACTCTGAACATTTGAAATATTCTGAGGATTGGGCAATTAAAAATGAATGGAAAGGAGCCAAATCTGATAATGTTGAAGATTGGAAATATACCTATGGAGAAGGCGATCAATATGTCTTATTTGGCGATTGGCAAATTTGTTTTCAAACTTATATTGATTTATATAATCTGGCAGAGAAAAAAGATTCTATTAAAATAAAGAGAGCACTCGAGGTAATAAATTATCAAATAAGTACTGATGAAAATGATTATTGGTGGTGGGCCGACGGGCTTTATATGGTAATGCCAGTTATGACTAAGTTGTATAAGCTTACAGGTGATGAAATATACCTGGATAAACTATACGAATATTTTTCTTATGCAAAAGGAATCATGTATGATTCTGAAACTGGACTTTTATACAGGGATGCAAAGTATGTCTATCCAAAACATAAAACTGAATCTGGCGAGAAAGACTTTTGGTCAAGGGGCAATGGATGGGTATTTGCTGGATTAGCAAAGGTTTTATCAGATCTTCCTGCAGATTATAAGTATAGGGGTGAATTTGAAAATATTTATAAAAACATGGCAGTACAACTTAAAACTATTCAGCAAACTGAGGGGTACTGGACAAGGAGTTTGTTAGATGCTGAACAGGCACCTGGTTATGAAACCAGTGGGACTGCCTTTTTTACCTATGGCTTCTTATGGGGCATTAATAATGGGTATCTCGAACAAGAAGATTATTTAACTGTTGCACAGAACTCCTGGAAATATCTTTCGCAGATAGCAGTTGATGATAATGGCAGGGTAGGATATGTTCAGCCTATTGGAGAGAGAGCAATACCTGGTCAGGTAGTAGATGAAAACTCAACATCAAATTTTGGGGTAGGGGCATTTTTACTGGCCGCAAGTGAAATGTATAATCTATTATCACGATAGTTTAAGTTATTTACATACAACAAACATAAAGTTCCTTGAATAGTAACATTAACCAGATGTTATTAGCTTAAGAATAATTCCAACTAAAATTGAAAAAACACGCTTTTTTATGTTTGCTAAAACATTTGAAATCCTAAAAATATGATTGTTAATAATTTAATTTTAAATTAAAAAATAGTTATATTGTATAAAGGGTGAATTAACAAGACTGGTGGGAGCTTAATGTATCAATTTTGTGTTATCATTTTTCATTTTTCTAGTATGAAAGTTATCTATTTTTTCTGATATTTGACTAGGAGTATGTTGTATAAATGAAACTATGAAAGAGAACATAATATTAATCTATAATTCTAAAGTATGAAAAATATCTTTACCTTAAAAATCGGCAATATATCACAAAATATTAAGTCGATCATGAAAAGAACAATTCTGCTTTTAGCAATAGCAGGTGGTTTTACTAATCTGACCTATGGTGTGTCTGTTCATGATACAGTAGGAACATTTATGAATGAATTTGGTTTTAATTTGGGAGGATATCATAAATTTTATGTATGCCTTGTGCCTACCGATGCTGATGATAATCAAGCAATTGATGCATTGTTTTACGCTGCTGAAGATACTATTACTGATTATCCAGACTTTTCTCTTTGTGTGCGTTTTGCAAATGGTAAAATTGATGCTAGAAATGGAGGTTCATATACAGCTGATCAATCAGTGACATATGAGTTTAATAAGAAGTATCACGTTTGGATTGAAACTGCTGTTTATGATAAAACATACAATGTTTTTGTGCAGGCTGCAGGTTCTACAGATGTTATACAGTTAGCATCAGAGTACGCATACCGAAATGCAGTTCCAAACACCTTATATGTATGGGGAACAGTTCATAATGGATCGGGAGATTCAAGTCCTTTACTACCATCTTGTTTATCGGTTGTTTCTAAAATAGGGGATGTTCCAGCATGTGCCGCAAGTGATTCTACTGATGCAACCCTGAAATCGATAGACATTAGTAAAGGTTTCATTAATGAAACTTTTAACCCTGAGGTCCTTAGCTATACAGCTACTGTTCCATATGGTACAAGCTCAGTTGAGGTATCAGCAACTCCTTCAGAAGATGGAGCAACTGTAACTGGTACTGGTACAATTGATGTTTCTTCAGGTTCTGGAACAGCAACAATTGTTACTACAGCACTTAATGGAATAGATCAGGAAACGTATACCGTAATTATTTCTCAAACACCTCCATTAAGTATCGTAGAAGGTCAGGATTACTATATACAACATGAAGCTTCTGGTTTTGTGATGAGTGGAAACGACATTATTGAATATAATAGAAACATATTGGGTGCTGCAACAGCGGATTCAGCAGATCAGGTATTTCAAATAGTTGAAAGCCATGTTCCTGGCGAATACTTAATAAAGAATAGTGAAACAGGTTATTTAGCAGTTCCTGATTCCTTAGAATGGAATCTGATTTTCCAGGCAGATACCTCTACAACATCAGACAGTTCTCGTTTTACTTTCTTTGAGTTTGAGTCAGGTAGATTCTATATGCAATCGGTTGTTAAGGAAGCTGGCGATTATATTGGAACTGATGAACCAAGTTACGGATCGCGTATTTACAATAACAAACAAGGTTATACCAATCCTAATGCTGTTTGGGTTTTTGTGAAAGCTGAAGATATGGTATTTAAATCTGGAGATGCAACCTTATCTGCTCTTACAGTTGATGTTGGAACTCTTGATCCAGTCTTTGATGCAGCAACAAAAACATATAAGCTTGAAGTTCCTGCCGGCACAACATCCGTTACTGTAACTGCAACTGCAACTGATGCTGTTAATGCTACTGTAGTAGGTGACGGTGCAATTGCTGTTAGTTCCGACAGTGTAAGAGCAACAATTGTTGTTACTGCAGAAAATGGAGTAGATAATACTTACGTAATAGATATTTTAACTCCTGGAAACGATGATGCATTGTTGTCTGGAATTACAGTTAGTGCCGGAACGCTTGATCCAGTGTTCTCTTCCTCAGTAACTACTTATTCTGTAAATGCTCCAGTCGGAACAACAAGTGTTACAGTTACAGCAACTCCAAACGATGCAAATGCGACTGTTTCAGGAGATGGTGTAATAGATGTCTCAAGTGGTAGTGGAACAGCAACCATTGTTGTTAAGTCTGAGAATCAATTTGTGAGCAAAACCTATACAGTTAATATTGATGTTGAAATATCAAGTATATCTACTATTCCTGCTGAAGCAATAGCAGTTTATCCAAATCCTTTTAAGAGTGATTTTAAAGTTAGTCTTGAAGGTATATTTGAATACAAACTATTCAATATGAATGGAGCTATTCTAAAACAAGATGTAGCAAAAGACGTTGTTAAGTTTGGAGAAGATCTTGACCAAGGAGTTTACTACTTGCAGTTGATGCAAGACACAAAGTCAAGAACTATTAAACTTATAAAACTATAGTTAGACTCGGTTTTTAATCATACATAAAAATCCCCGGATTATTGTAACCCGGGGATTTTATTTTAAATTAGACAGATATGCAATGGATTACGAAGACATTATTGGCCATAATTGCTGTTTTATTCAGTTTTGGGAAATTATATTCTCAGCAATTACCTAATAAGAGCGAAATTATTTCTGAATTACAATTAGTGAATGATTATTGGATCCAAACCCATCTGGATCCTGGAAATAATGAGTGGGCAAGAGCAGCATATTTTACTGGTAATATTGATTTTTATAAAGTCTTTGCAAAAAAGAATTATTTAAATTATGCTGAAAATTGGGCGAGGAATCATAATTGGTCACTTAGTGGGGGTACCTATACGCGATTTGCTGATAATCAAACAGCGTGTCAAACATATATTGACTTATACCTAATAGATGATACACTTCAGGATTCTAGAATTGATGTGACTAGACAGAATGTATACAATATGGTGAATAGCACTCAAAGTGACGATTGGTGGTGGATTGATGCACTCTATATGGCTATGCCGGTGTTTGCCAGAATCGGACATTTATATGATGATGATGAGGTCTACACCAAAATGCATGATTTATATACAGATACAAAATATTCACGCTCATTATATAACGAAACTGACGGACTTTGGTATCGCGATCAAACATTTGCTCCTCCCTACACAACACCTAATGGCAAGGATTCCTATTGGTCAAGGGGCAATGGCTGGGTATTTGGTGCTCATGTGAGAGTTCTTCAAATTCTGCCAGATACAAGTAGGTTCAGGACTGAATTTATTGAAACATTTCAAAAAATGGCTGAAGCGCTTATTCTTCGCCAACGTAATGATGGTTTTTGGAATGTAAGTTTGGATGATTCCCTCGATTATGGTGGACCAGAAACTAGTGGTACATCATTTTTTACATATGGTTTGGCTTGGGGAATAAATAATGGACTATTAGACAGTGCCACCTACTATCCTGCTGTAACAAAAGCTTGGAATGGTCTAACAACTATTGCAATACATCCTGACGGTTACCTTGGGTACGTTCAAGGGGTTGGCACGAACCCATCTTCATCACAACCAGTATCTTATTATACTACAGCTGATTTTGGTGTTGGTGCATTTTTATTGGCTGGTAGCGAGGTTTCCAAACTAGCAGATGGTGAAATGCCACAACCACCTGTTTTTTATTTAGATTCTGTAAAAACTATTGCTGAAAACCAAATTCAGGTTTTTTTTAATGACAGTATTGATCCATCTTCTGGTACTATAAAAGATAATTATGTTATAGATAGCGTTATTATTGATAGCATAACTATTGGTGATAATGGAACTAGTTCTATATTATATGTTTCAAACTTCTCTATTGGCTACCACCAAATAGTTATAGAAAACATTCAAAGCATTTCCGGAGATATGCTAGCAAAGGGGGAGACCTATAAATTTCTAAACAATGGGGGAATAGTTATTACAGCCAGCGGATTTGAACCCGGCTCCAGCAATACACCTGAGAATAGCATGGATTTTAATTTCAATACTCGCTGGTCGGTTGAAGGAAATGAAGAATGGATTATGTATGATCTTGGGGAAACCAAGATTGTAACTTCTGTGGATATTGCGTTCTATAGGGGTAACGAAAGGAATGCCTACTTTTCAATTTCTTTATCAAACGATGGTATCACTTTTGTGGAAGTTTTTAATGGACAATCAGGCGGAGTGACCTGGTGGTATGAAAATTTTGACTTTTTAGATCAAGAGGCAAGATATGTTTTAATAACTGGAATGGGAAATTCTTCTAATTATTGGAATAGTATTACCGAAGTAAGCATAAACTGGATGGGTAAACCCGGTAATGAAGTATCATTATCAACTCTTTCAATAGATGTAGGTACGCTCTCACCCGAATTTGATTCGTCGATTGTTGAATATAGTGCATCGGTTCCTTATGGAACAGATTCTGTTATTGTTACAGCAACAGCTTTGGACCCTAATGCTAAAGTTTATGGGGATGGAGTTTATTATATTAGCTCAGATACAGCTTTTGCAGAAATCTATGTAGTTTCAGCAAATGGCATTAAAATACTTAAATATACTATTGATATATCGGTTAAAACAACTACTGGCTTGCAAAGTGCTGCTGAGTATCCAATTTCTGTTTATCCTAATCCTTTTAAAGATGTTTTCAGCGTAGAAATAAATGGTAATTTTGATTACATTATTTATAATGTTTATGGAAAGGAAATTAAAAAGGGTAATGCTTCTGATTATATTGAGCTTGGACACGGACTTACTACCGGAATTTACCAATTAAGAATAATCAAAGATTTTAATTCTAATACATACAAAATAATTAAACAATAAGAAACCAATTAAATTTACTGGTATAATTGCGAACAATCATTTTAAGAATTATCTGATTTATTAGAAAGTCATTAAAACCTTTATATGTTATGAAGAAAATTATTTTTTTACTCTCGTTGGTAATGAGCTTTTTAAGTATTCATGCCCAAACAATTATTAATAATCCGAAATTCAGTTCGCAAACATCTTCATTGAATGAAATTACTAAAGTAGAGCTAACAGATACCTCCACTAATCTATATTTTAAGGTAAAATTTCCACAAGGAATGTATCTTGTTATTAGTGATAAAAGTTATATACAACCCTCGGATGGAGGTGATGCATTACCCATGATGTCGTTTCAGGGTATTCCTGTAGGACTAAACAATAAATGGGAAATGCCTGCCTCTGGCGAAGTAAGTTATTCAATGAGTTATCCAAAATTACCTGCAGGAGTTACAAGTATTGATTTTATGGATGAAGGTGGAGGCGGAGGAAGTTGGCATATCTTTGATATTGAACTTCAACAACGAGATACAAAAAAAGTACTTCCGGAAAGCCTCCTGGGAAACTGGTTAAGAACCGATGGTAGTAATCAATGGGAAATTGGGTTTTTACATAATTTGGTGATCTATAAAAATAAATTCTGGAAGTATTCGAATGTAAATGTTAATAAAAAGCTTACTGAAGTAAATATTAAAGCTGATAACGACTCAATATGTTTATATATAGTTTCAGGTAAAAAGGGAATAATAGAGATTGGAGAGAGTAAATCCGATTTAGTAGCTTGTAGTCAAAACAGAACTTATCCCAAAGATTATAAACCAGCAGATAACGATACGTTTTCATTCCCAAATTTTAATTATGATACGGCTGTTTATAAAGGGTATATTCATGGTTATTCATCTAAACTAGGATATAAAACAGGAGCTATAGCTATTAACAATGTTTTTACCGGAGAACAGGAAAAGTATATAATTGAAATAACTCCAGAAGGAACCTTCGAAACAAAAGTACCCCTTTATCACCCTATTGATGTATTTGTGAGCTTTGGCAGAAAAAGCTATTCAGCTTTTCTTTCGCCAGGAAAAACTACCCTGAACTATATTAATGTATTGAATTCCAGAGAAACTGCTAATACATCGCTTTTTATGGGGGATAATACCGCCGTAAATATGGATTTACAGTTAATCGGCAACAAGAACTATTATTATAAAGAGTCATACAAATCACTTCCGATATGGGTAAAGATACTTCGGAAAGGAAATATCTTTTCGACCTATTATTCATTTACAGGAGATGATTGGCAATCTATACAGGACAGTCTCATTGTTGAGATGAATACAGATGTTTATGCCGGTTTGTTTGTTACTTCACATAACAATAATGTACTATGCGAAACGAATATCAGTCATTTTAATATTAATGGTAACACCCCGGATAATAAATCATTTAATAGTATTGATATTGGAACTGTTAATATTAAAGGAGAAACCAAATATAAAGATGGAGCATATATTGTTAAAGGGAGCGGAAACGACATTTGGGACGATGCAGATGCTTTCAGGTTTGTATATCTTCCATTAGAAGGTGATGGTGAAATTATTGCAAAGATTAATGCATGTTCTATTACAGATGTTTGCGCTAAGGCCGGAGTTATGATACGGGAATCCTTATTACCGGGGTCAAAATATGCTTTTGCGGGTTATGCCCCAGCTTACATAGCTTTGAGCCAGACCAGGTTTATTAATGATAGTCTTACGCTGCATAAAAATGTTTACACCAATAAAATATTGGCAATGTCTTCTGAAGAGTATAAAGCTTTTTTGTTGGATATTAAGCAGCGTGAAGAAAACGATCTGTTACAATATAACACGAGATACAAATTAAATCCAAAATCAATACAGCTATATAAAATCAAAATTAATATACGATTAGCCCAGCAACTATTATCTTATAACAGAAATAGAGAACAACTTTATCGAAGGATTAATAATATATCAAGAAATCAGCGAGAAATACCATTGGAATTTGTAGAATTAGAACCAGGTTATTTCAAAGAGGTAAGTAATCCAATTAACAATCCACTTTCTTTGCTTTGCAGTGAGTATTATTTTCTAAATAACGCTACAAAGTATGCAGATGTCGTTAGGAATAATTTAATAAGGCCATCGCTGCATGAAATAACACAAAAAATGGAAGAAGATGGTGTAATATTTACTGCCGAAGAAAAGAAGGTGATTTCTGATATGAATGACTTTTTTAAAATGTTATCAGAAAGAGAAGATAAATCTATTTCTCCGGATGAACTAATAGATAAAAAATTAGAAGAACGATATAAACAATTTCTTGAGGTATATAGAGTGCAATTAAGTAGTATGTCGCAAAAAATTCAAAAGAATTTAAGATTTTTTTCTCTTATGCAATATTTCAATTGCAATACTCGGGTTATAGAAATAATGACTTCACAGGATTATGCACATAAATTAACATCAGAATATAAACCTTTTACAGAGAAGGATTTTCAGAATATTCAATCTGAAATTACCGATCCATTTATTAGGGAAGTATTAAAAAATGAAAATAACAGGTTAATTGCAAAAATTGAAGAAAATAAGCTTAAAACAGGTTATGTTGTAAATGAAACACCTAAAACCATCGCAGACAGTCTGTTCGAAGCAATTACAGCAAAATATAAGGGGAAAGTTATTTATGTTGATTTCTGGGCCACCTGGTGCGGACCTTGTAGGAATGGGATAAAAAGAATTGCCCCACTTAAAGAAGAAATGGCAAATGACAGTGTTGTATTTGTTTATATAACAGGAGATAGCTCTCCGCAAAGTACCTGGGAAAATTCTATTCCAGCCATAAAAGGTGAACATTACAAGGTATCAGGTGATGAATGGAATTATTTGGGATCAAAATTCAATATCACAGGTATTCCTCACTATGTTTTAGTTAATAAGAAGGGTGAGGTTGTTAATCCGGCTGTAAATCATATGAGTAACTATGAGCTCAAGAAGCTGTTAGAGAAGTATTTGGAAGAATGAACATTAGCATTCCGACAGGCTCCATGCACGACCTTTAACTGAAAAAAATGACAATTAGCTTATAACAAGAAAAAGTGAATTTATTGCCCTGGCTCTTTCGGATTTGTAATCCGAAAGTAGATAGCTCTTGGATTTTAAATCCTGTTGAACAGTTTGAAATCCCAATTACACTCTTTCAATTCTCAGTAATCCAACATTTTCGCAATAATCTCTTGCCGAACTATACTTATATTGTTCAGCATTATCAACATACTCTGCTTTAACAGGGTTTGCATGAATATAATCTATCTTTTCTGTTAGAAAATCAGTTGTGTGAATTTCATTGGCCTCGTTTCCATCACGCCAAAATCTGTAATTTTTAATCTTTTTATCATATCTTCCAGCATATTCAAACCTATCTAGTGTCTGCAAGAAAACTACTCTGAGCGTCATTGCGAGCGAAGCGTGGCAATCTCAAGCTACT
>JBNKCO010000057.1:0-5212 GCA_050287785.1 Bacteroidales bacterium | reverse complement strand
GATTTTTCAGTTTGTTTAAAGGATCCTTATGTTTCTGATTGTATTCTTGATTCTATTTACGTTACAAGCATTGATACTCTAGACTATGAATTTCGATATTAGAATTTAAATGTGCTAACAAAAAATATAGGTCATTTGGCGAATAGTGCTAAATTTGAGTATGGTAACATTTAATAAAATATATAGCGGTTTGATACTGACGTGCTTTGAAATGCCAAACGCCCCATATTATCAACGTTGTGCGTAATTCCCCACATAAGAGCTTCCGAAGTAGATTAGAATACAATTTATCTATTTCTCCAGTTCTTATTAAATCCTTTTGCTAACTTAAAATGGATAGCAAAAAATAGGTGAAATTTGATTAATTTGAGTTAAATATAAACAACTGATAATCAGTGACTAATTTTTACGTTAGTCAGAATTTAACAAATCAGGCACCGACAAATTAGATTTATGATGAATTTATCTATTCTTTCAGAGCTGACTAAGTCCTTAAGCTAACGAGAAAATGGATTGCAAAAAGGAGTTGAAAATGATAAATAAAAAAAAATAAACATCTTAAAATCAGAGACTAAATTTTACGTCATTCAGATTCAAGAAAATAATATTATGCGATTTTAAGGTCATTAATAATTAAAACATCGAATATGAAAAGTATTATGATAAAAATGAAAAGATTAAAATATATTTTACTATTTTTTTTAGGATTCACACTTTCAGGTTGTCCTGAGTATATTCCTCCTTTTGATACTGAACTCAAAGTTTATAATGATTCGGAAAAAGAAATTTTATTCATGTCAATGTATAAATCAATTATTAATAATGATACAATTCTTAACCCAAATGAACAATGGTATAGAGAATTTCCCACGGAAGGGATTGTACCCTCTGGTTCATTTGGCATTGAAATGTTTGATGAAAGTGCAATGAGATACAATATCGATGAGAATAATGATACATATATGATTTATATATTTGACAAAGATTCATTAGAAATACTTGGCTGGAAAGAGATAGCAGCAAAGAACATGGTTTTAAAACGAATTGATTTCGATTCGTATGAAGATATTGAGTTAGCAAATTTTGAAATTAGGTATCCTTAGGTTACATTTTATTCGGATAGGTGATATTGACTTTAATATAAACTACGCACAACAATAAATATATGTAATGCGGGGCGATTTGTGTAATTTAACTTTTGTACATTTAATAAAAATTAAAGCGGTTTGATAGTGAATTGCATTGAAATCCCGCACTACGCATATTCGAGCCGTTACCAATAATTATAAAGAACATACCTGCACCAAATAAACTATAGAAATATGGCAAGAGATATTAGTAAGTTAACGATAGAATTAGATGGAATTGGACACACCATTGGTGATAATAAACTATCTGTGCCTTTATATCAAAGGTCTTACGCTTGGGAGGAATCTCATGTAAGTGATTTGTATGATGATTTACTAACTTCAATTCGTAATTCAGAAGATGAATATTTTATAGGTTCATTAGTGGTATCATCGGGAACAGAACGAGATGAAGTTGTTGATGGTCAGCAAAGATTAGCAACCATATCGATTTTACTTGCAGCGATTAGAGATTATTTCTATAAAATAGATGATACAGAAAGAGCTGAAGATATTCAGAACCAATATCTTTCAAGCAGAGATAGAAGAAGTCAAGAAGTGATACCAAGCTTGAAATTAAATAATAATGATAATAACTTCTTTTATAATCGTATAATTCTACACCCTCCAATATCTTCAGACGCTACACGAGCATCTCATGATAGGATAATCAAAGCATATAAGATTGCGAGAAAGAAAATTGATGCTTATGTGGCTACTGTAAATAATCCAGTTGATAGTTTACTTGATTTGTGCGATTTCGTAGATGACCATTTAAAAATAATTCTTGTTAAAGTACCAAATCATGCAAATGCATTTACAATCTTTGAAACTCTGAATGATAGAGGATTAGAGCTTGCGATTTCAGATTTGTTGAAAAATTTCCTTCTTGGCCAGGCAGATAACAGGCTATCTGAAGTTCAAGAGAACTGGTCTAAAATGTATTCTCTACTTGAAAACACTGAAAATGAAGAATTGGTCGTAACTTTTCTTCGTCAATTTTGGTCTTCGAAATATGGATTAACAAGGGAAAGAGATTTATATAAAAAAATTAAAGAAAAAATCACTTCAAAGCAGCGAGCTATCGATTTTTCTAATGAACTTGAAGCTGCCGCAAAAATATATGTCGCACTTATTGATACAAGTAACGGATTTTGGAATGATTATTCGTATTCATCTAAAAACCACATGTCAACTTTGAATTTATTTCGAATGACTCAGTTAAGGTCATTACTCCTTGCGATTGTCTCCAAGTTTAATAAAGGTGAAGTTGAGAAATCATTGAAGTTTTTAGTTTCAGCATCTGTAAGATTTTTGATATACGGTGGTTTAGGTGGTGGAGCTCTAGAAGTTCAGTTTAGTGATAGAGCAAAGGATGTTAGCAACGGAGATATTAAAAATACTAATGAGTTAAAAGAGAAGCTTGGAAAAGTAATTCCATCAGATACTCAATTTAAAGAGGCTTTTAAATCTGCTGCAGTTTCTAAACAATATTTAGCACGGTATTATTTAATGACGCTTGAGAAAAAAGCAAAAGGGGAAGAAAATCCTGAATTTGTTCCCAATGCTGATACAAGTGCAGTTAATTTAGAGCATGTCCTTCCTAAAACACCTGATTCAAGTTGGAGTATAAATCCAGATGACCATAGAGCATACTTGAAAAGACTTGGGAATTTAGCAATAATGAGTACCCGTTTAAATAATGAAATTGGAAACTCATCCTTTGAAAGTAAGAAACCATATTTTAAAGATTCAGGATTTATTTTGACAAAAGAAATTGCGGATAAAGAAAATTGGACAATAACTGAGATAAATGAACGACAAGACAGACTAGCTAATTTAGCAATCGAAACATGGAAAATATAGGAATAACTATTGGTAACAATGTATAAAAAACATAAGTGTCTCACAGTGGTTTACGAGGGGTTTGTGCATTTAATCAGCTCCGCCAAATCTGCGATTTGACGGGTTTGTTTAATATTTTAAATTTGTGTCAAAACGCAAATTTGGCTCAGTGCAACTTGACAGGTAAGTGCTTCGAAATCACTTACGTTTCTTATACGCAACGTTATGGCTCATAAAAAGAAACTGCACGGCATGAGAGTTAAATTCGTATATTTGTAATATGGAAAATTCAAGTTTATACTCTATAGGACACGGAAATAAGAGCATTGAGACTTTTATCGATGAACTAAAATTTTTTGGTATAAATTACCTTATTGATATTAGGTCTAAACCATATTCTAAATATAATCCGCAGTTTAATCAAAATGAATTAAAATTCGCACTACTAGATAAAAAAATCACATATACTTTTTTAGGTGATATTTTAGGTGGACTACCTGACGATAGAACATGCTATACAAATGGACATGTCGACTATGATAAACTGAAAGAAAAGGACTTCTTCAAACAAGGACTCCAACGACTTTTAACCGCAAATGACAAACAAATTAAAGTTGCTATCATGTGTAGTGAGAGTAAACCAGAAGAGTGTCATAGGACTAAATTGATTGGTGAAGAATTGAAAAAGTTAGGAATTGACCTGAATCACATTACTCGTTCTAAAAGCACAAAAAAAGATTTAATTATAAAAAGTCAAGGACAGGTTATGCTTGAGGTTGCACCCAACGGTACTGTAAATTTATTTGGTGAGGAATTATCTTTTAGTTCAAGAAAAAAATATAATCAAGACGCTTTATGATTTTTTACACAATTGGAGTATATGGCTCAACTGAACAAGAATTCTTTAATAAGATAACTGAAAATAATATTGATACTTTTTGTGATATTAGACAAAGACGTGGAGTTCGTGGTTCAAAATATGCATTTGTAAATAGCAATAGATTACAACAAAGATTAAATGAATTAGAGGTAAAATATGGACATGTTTTAGAACTCGCCCCTACCACAGAGATTAGAGAACTTCAAAAGGAAGTGGATGCTCAAAAAGGTGAACAAAAGAGAGAACGAAAAGAATTAGGTCAAATTTTCAGAATAGAATATAAAAATAGGATACTTAGAAATTTTGACTTTAACACATTTATTGAAAAATTGGAGGAAATTGGAGCCAGCAAAGTTGTACTATTTTGCGTTGAAGAAAAACCCGAAGCCTGCCATCGTTCAATTGTTACAGACAAATTAGAACAATTAGGTTATAAAATATTTCACTTGTAATGGATGTAATAATTGTTTCTAAAACTCACATGACAACGGCTGCATGTGTTGGTGGTATATTAGCAGATGGTAGATTGGTTCGATTACTAACAGAGCATGGTTCCAATCAAGATATTGATACTGACTTAAAAGTTGGTGATGTATATACAATAGAGTTTTTAGAGCGAGATAATAAAAAACCTCCGCACATTGAAGACATTCTTGTTACAAAGTTGGATTTCAAATTCACTTTCAGTTCAATTGCGAATATGATTAAATACCTGAAAGAAAAACTAAATGTTAAAATATGGAAAGGTAAGCCTGATATCCTATTTGATGGTAAACTTTTGTGGACTGATGGTGGAAGTGGATATATTTCTGAGAATGGTGAGATACCCGATAATAGTGTTGGATTTTGGATATCAGATAAAAACTTGAAAAAAAGAATTGCATTTGAAAAGGTACGATATAATTACCCAATTGAGAATGGATGGCGAAGCTTGCCTTTTGTTGGTTTTGAAGAACCTGTTGAGATAATTCCAGCAGGAACTTTAATACGAGTCTCACTTGCTCGTTGGTGGGACACGAATGGAAAAACAGAAGATAGATGTTCATTACAACTTTCTGGGTGGTATGACCTTTAAACTACATTAAATACTTGACTTATAAATAATTACGAGCCATAACACGCGGTATAAAACATTGGGGTTTAAGTGGTTATTCAAACATTCTGCCACGCATCAAATTTAGTGTAACTGGACAAGAAAGTAGCCCGCAATCCCCAACGATTTCATACGTGTGCCAAGAAGCAGTACATTGGCAATAAACAGTGCTGCATGCTTTAATTGAGATGGTGGAATCGACCCACCGGAGTCGTCTTGCAGGAGAGGGCTTCAAACCGCCTAGAGGTGCTATGGTAAAGAGTCATG
>JBNKCO010000056.1:0-1771 GCA_050287785.1 Bacteroidales bacterium | reverse complement strand
TCGTCAATAATTTTATTTACATAGTTTCTGTGTCCAAATTTTAATTTCTTTGTAACAAAGTTTCTAAATGTACAAAATTTTTGCCTATCTTCTAAAGTGTCATTGGCCTTGCTAATCCCAGCTAATCTGTTACGTTTGTTTATTAGTTTTTTGAGTGATTTTGTCAACCAAGATTTATTGTAAGCTTTAACATATTTAACAGGAATAAATTCTTGAGCTAGTTTGTGAATAAAATCACGCACCATACGCCAGTTTTCTTCGACGGATTGTGAATATTTAACTCCATCAAAGGTATGAGCAAAATTTCTGAGTTCAGTTTTAATTTGAGTAAAATCTGCTTTATTATATAAAGAGATTTTGCGAAGACTTGTATTATTATTTTGTTTTTTGACCAATAAGTTAAAACTTATGATGCAATGGTCCGAAAGTGGCTCACAAACTTTAACGTCAGTAAGGCTGTCACAGTGGTTAGATATTAATAAGTCCAGTATATTTGAGGAAGTGGAACCATACCTAGTATTTTCATGTATAAGTTGTTCTAAAGAGAAACAATCCAGAGTTTCAACAAAATTTCCCCCTGAGATTGGAGATGGAAAATCTGTTGCTGTATCCCACAGGATATTAGGAAAATTAAAGTCACCTACCAGTACCACTTTAGGAGGCATGTTTGGATGTTTATCAAAAATTTTTGACAGACACCCTTGCAATTTACACGAAAAGTCACCATCAGGACCAGGTGGTCGATAACAACAACCTAAATAAATCGGCTCGTTTGAAGCAGATAGAATTTTCACCCAAATTATTTCCAACTCACATTTTAGGAAGTTACAACATACAGCTCTTAAATTTTTCTTAATAGCAATCAATACCCCACCCCCAAATTTATTTCTATCATTTCTAAAAACATCAAAATTATCTTGAAAAAATTCTGATGAATACATATCTGAATCAACCTTAGTCTCCTGCAAGAATACAACATCCAGACTTCTATTTTATATTTCTGCATTTAAAGTGATGTATTTAGATCTTAGGCCATTTATATTTAATGATATAGCTTTTAATTTAGTTTCTGTTGTAGGACTATCTCGAGGTTTACTAGTAGTAGTAGTCGGTATCAGATTTATATCAACTTCAGGTGTACTATTTAAGACTGAAAATGAATTATTTGTCTCAGATAGAATACTACTATCAAAATACGAGCTATTGAAACTAGGCAGGCCACAAGATGGGCACAGCCAAGAAAAACTTGAATTTTGAAAGGAGCCATACGTTGCGGCAGACATGCCACAACAGGCAGAATGGATCCATCTGTCGCATCGATCACAACAAAGGGCTTGATCATTATTTTTGACAGCTTTACTACAAGAAGAACAAGGAAACTTTGGATGTCTAGGTCCTGGATTAGGATGAACATCACCAGCCAGCAATAATAACGGGAGAAAAGCACATACACAATGCTTGTTTCCTCTAATATTAAACCTATTTCTATGGGTCTTCAACCCATGTATGGATACCGATATATGAATATTATTCGAACAAGAAGCATCATGCCTATCGCTAGCTAACAAAAGTGCAAAAAAGATAAGCAGTAAACAAGTGCAAAATAACAGTTGAAAAGAAACACGCCGTATAGCAAACAAGATGTCAACCAAAAAAAAAACTATAAACAACAAGAAAGAATTCAAAATTTACGAACCAATTGTCCCACAAATAGGCGTTAATAAAAAAATACCCTATGAGATGAAATGACACATCAATGGAATGATATGAC
>JBNKCO010000055.1:0-4813 GCA_050287785.1 Bacteroidales bacterium | reverse complement strand
GGTATTCTTACAATCTCATCCAACATTAACTTCCTGCCAGAAAGCAACTTTATGATTGACATTAATACAGAAACCTTAGAGTCCGATTTACTAGTTACAAATGACACCGTAAATCTTGATGGTATCTTATATATGCTTCTTTCTGAAACAAACGTTCTGGTAGAAGGAGATAGTATTAAAATAATAGAAGCTCCAAATTGCACTGGTGAATTCTCTCGTTTTATTCCTAGAGACCCAGGTGATAATCTGGAATGGGACACATCAACTCTTTGTAAGGATGGATATCTACGGGTTAAAAATGAAGATGATTCTGAAGCATCAAATATTTCAATATTAATAAATGAAGAAATAATGATCTCTCCGAATCCATGCGATGGAAAATTTACTTTATCTTTAGACAAACAACTAAAAGATCTTAAAGTAGATATTCAATCTATAAATGGTCATTTATTATATTCCAGACTTCTTCAATCAAATACTAACAAATATAATATCGAACTAAATTCGCCTAAAAGTGGCCTGTATTTTATTACTATAAGTCAAGGTGGATATTCTACAACAAGAAAACTTATAATTAAATAAAACATCTTTAACATACAATTATTAACTCTCAAAACAATTCGACATGTTAATTCGATTCAATTGCAAAAGACATTTCCTGATTATTACGTTGGCTCTTATTTTTATATCGGCCTCTGCCCAAAGAAAAATGGAAGAGCTTAACACAGGAGTGGTAGCAGTAAAAACTAGTTCTGGTGTTTTTATAAGCTGGAGATTATTAGGGGACGAACTTATTGGAGTTGAATTTAACCTTTATCGGGATGGCATAAAAGTAAACACCTCTCCTATTTCAGAATCAACAAATTACACAGATCCAAATGGTCTCGTAACTTCAACCTATGTTGTAAAGAAAGTTGTCGATGGTGTAGAAACTGTCGCCTCTGCCTCAACAACAGTTTGGGCAAATCAATATCGGGATATTCCTGTAAGAACAATTGATGGAGGATACGATACCTATGAAATAAATGATGCTTCGGTAGGTGATTTAGATGGCGATGGCACCTATGAAATAGTAGTAAAACGACTGGCTCTGGATATGACTATAGAATCCACCGACTACCATTATCTTGAAGCTTATGAACTAGACGGCACCTTTCTTTGGGCGATAAATCTCGGCCCTAATATTTGCAATAAAGTCGAAGTCAATTTTTTAGTTTATGATTTTGATGAAGATGGAAAAGCTGAAATAGCTACACGAACATCTGATGGAATGATCGATGGTCTTGGTAATAATATTGGTGATCGCGATGGAGATGGACAAATCAACTATCGTTCAACAATGGTTTATAATTCAAGCTATTATAGAATTGATGGACCAGACTATATATCAATATTTGATGGAGAAACCGGAGAAGAGCTTGTGTGGGATAATTATATTAATCGTGAACCTTTAACGCAATGGGGCCCTCCAGGACTAAATGATGCTCAATTAGGTCACCGTGCAACAAAATGCATGTGGACAGTAGCCTACCTTGATGGTAAACACCCAAGTATTGTTAACTCCAGGGGTATTTATGAGAGAATAAAACTTGAAGCATGGGATTATAATGGCACCACCCTTACAAAGAGATGGAGTTTTGACAGTGATCCCGGGGGAGTACCTTCCGAATACCATGGTCAGGGTAATCATAACCTAAGTCTGGCCGATGTAGATCAGGATGGAAAAGATGAGATTGTTTATGCTTCAATGGTTGTCGATGACGATGGTACCGGACTTTATTCAACTCTACTAGGTCATGGAGATGCCCTTCATGTTGCTGATATGAACCCGGACAGACCTGGCCTGGAAATTTGGGGATGTCATGAACCTAGTTCATCAGCGGGAGCAACCTTCCGCGATGCAAAAACCGGGGAAATTTTAATACAATATTTATCTGGTAGAGACTGTGGTCGTGCTGCTGCAGGCGACATTTCTGCTAAACACAAAGGATATGAATTATGGGGAGCTCTCAGCTGTCCAATGTATTCTTGCAATGGAGATGTAGTTGGCGCAAACAATGTCCCCATGAATTTTATGATTTGGTGGGATGGCGATTTATTGCGCGAATTTTGTGATCATAATTGGCTGGGAACGACTATTGGAGCAGGTGTAGGAACAATATCAAAATACAACGAAAGTTCATCGTTTACGAATCTTCTAACTGCAACAGGAACATATTCAAACAATTATACAAAAGGAACACCAACTCTACAAGCGGATATTTTAGGAGACTGGCGTGAAGAGATAATCTGGAGATCAACAGATAACAGTATGATGCGATTATATACGACTATATATCCAAGCGATCAGCGTATTCCAACCCTCATGCACGACCCTCAATACAGAATTGCAGTTGCATGGCAGAACAATTCATACAATCAGCCTCCTCATGTAGGCTTTTATCTGGCCGCAGAAATGGACGATGTTGTTCCCTACCCTATTTCAAACAATAAAGTTATTTGGAATACTGGAACAAATTGGGATCTTAACACAAGCCTTAACTGGAAAGATGATAATGAAAACTCAGTCGCATTCCAGAATGGTGACGATATTTTGTTTGATCTTACAGGAAACAATTCAACTCCAATTAATATTCTGGAAAATGTGTCGCCCAGAAGTCTTACAGTAACATCAAACACTAATTATGAAATTGAAGGTGTTGGAAAGTTAACTTCTGATATGACTCTGTATAAAGGCGGTACTGGAGCACTTTATTTAAACAACACAAATGATTATACTGGAATCACGAAAGTTCTTTATGGCGATTTAGTTTTAAATGGAGAACTAAGCAATAGTAAAGTAGAAGTAAGCATGTTTGGAACATTATATGCAAATGGAAACTTCGGTAATGACGTTTTAATTAAAACAGATGCTGAAATGTATATCGGTGAAGAAAAAAACACTTCCGGTTCTACAGAAATAATTGGAGATCTATACTTTCAGGATAACGCTGAATTATATATCGATTTATCTGATGACACCTCAAACACTACTCATCCTTTTGATAAAATTCTGATAAACGGAAATTTAATAATTGAAGGTAAAACCACCATTAATATCGGATTACTTTCTGATAGTCTGAGTGTTGGTAGATACGAACTAATTAAATATAAGGGTGATTTTGTTGGAAGCATTGATAGTATAACCATAGCAGGAATTTCCGGTATCCCTTTTAATCTGGAAAAAACCGATAGTTCAATAGTATTAAATAAATTACAGCGAAGAAAGAATAGTACAATAAAATGGATAGGTGGCTTTAATAATAATGTATGGGATTTAACCCTCACTAAAAATTTCAACCTTAATGGCCAATCTGTTTGGTTTATTGAGAACGACTCGGTCATTTTTAATGATGAAGGATTATCAAACACTACCATAAACTTATCAGAAGATTTATCTACTGGCAATGTTGAAATCAATTCAAGTCTTAACTATGTATTTCAAGGAACTGGTAGTATATCAGGAACTGGTGGATTGAATAAAACCGGATCAGGAAAGCTTAGTATCACTAACACGAATAACTATACCGGACAAACTGTAATAAACCAAGGTAATATAGAGATTGAAAGTTTAAGCAATGCTGGAGTTCCCGGAGCACTTGGGGCAGCAAGTAATTCTGGAAATAATCTAGTGATGAATGGAGGAACATTATCGCTCACCAATGCAAACTCTTCAACAGATAGAAATTTACTATTACAATCAAATGGTGGAACTATATATCTGAATTATAACAAAGAGTTAATCTACAACGGTGTTTTAACTGGAGATGGTAAATTTAAAAAAACCGGAAATGGAAAACTTATATTAAATAATGCCAATACGCATAATGGAGGAATAACATTAAGTGGAGGTGAATTATTTCTTGGTTCAGCAGCAGCAATAATCAGTGGTTGTGGTTCAGGTCCGTATACGCTTGAATCGGGAACTCTTAGTATGCTTGAAGGAGTTTCTTCATCTGTTCCATGGGATATTATTGTTCCAAAATCGGCTAACGCAACAATTAAATTAGTCTCTGGTAATTATACAGGAATACTATCGGGTTCTGGCGTACTGAATATTTATACTCCTGGCAATAAATCGGAACTCTTGGGAGACTGGTCTCAATTTGAAGGACAAATTAATGCAAGCGCAGATGATAATGGAGGATGGTTAATTCTAGGTAATAAATCCGGATACGGTAAAACTTCAATAAATCTGGGCAGTTCTGTTGTGGCTCTGTACCGTCATACTGCAAATGACACTATCGAAATTGGAACCTTAACCGGAGACCCTGGAGCCAGACTTGGTGCCGGAGGAGAAGGTGAAGCCACAATTACCTGGAAAATAGGCGGTTCTGGTAGTAGTTTTGATTTTAACGGTAAAATTACCGAGCTTCAATATGCAGGAACCAGGGCTACAACAGCCATTATTAAAACCGGACAAGGAAACATGACACTTTCCCAAGCCAATGAATATAGCAAAGGAACTACTATTGAACAGGGGAAATTAACTGTGACCAATAAAACTGGAAGTGCCACAGGTACTGGAAATGTTAAGGTGTTAAATGGTGGCTCTCTCTCAGGTAATGGTTTTATACAGGGAGAAACTACTGTGTTTGAAGGTGGTGTAATATCTCCGGGAGTATCCGGACCAGGTATTCTTACAATCTCATCCAACATTAACTTCCTGCCAGAAAGCAACTTTATGATTGACATTAATACAGAAACCTTAGAGTCCGATTTACTAGTTACAAATGACACCGTAAATCTTGATGGTATCTTATATATGCTTCTT
>JBNKCO010000054.1:0-255812 GCA_050287785.1 Bacteroidales bacterium | reverse complement strand
AAAAGATGCAAACTTTAGAAATAAAGTTTTCGATAAAGTAACAGAAACTGATTATTCAAAACGTGATTTTACAGCAGAAGCTGCTCAAAACCTGGAAGCTGATGAATCTCGTGGGAAATCACAGTTAATTAAATGGGAAATAATAAATGAAAGCAAAGGAAACTTCATTAAATATATTGGAGCGCTTTTCAGCGCTCCGTTTCTTTCACAGACCTTTATTGTCCAGACTTATAATGCTTCAGCAAATTCTTTCCCAAAGTTAATAATATCGGTTTCTTTCTCGTTGCCAGGGTAAAATTTATAACGAGCTCCTTCAAGAACTACATCAAGGCCTAATCCTTTAAGGTTGTTCTCAATTAAGCCAACAGCTTCACCACTCCATCCATATGAACCAAATGCTGCAGCTTTTTTCTTTTTGTCTCGCAAAGGAGTTAATAAAGAAAACAACTTATATACCGGAAGAACCGTGTTCTTATTTATAGTAGGGGAACCAACTAGTATGGCATCTGCTTTAACAATCATTGATTCTAAATCGCCAAGTAAAATATTTTCAATATCTACAAGTTCAACATCACAATCTTTCACTTCCTTGATACCAGTTACAATATCCTGAGCCATTTGTTTTGTGTAACCATAAGCCGAAACATAGGTAACTAACACATAAGGTTTGGGGTTTTCGCAAGCTACTTCCAGATATTCCTGTGCCATTTTTTCCGAACGCTCAACTATTTCTTTCCAGTTTGAACGTAAGATAGGGCCATGACCAGGGCAAATTGCATCGATTTCTAATGGTTTTACCTTATCAATAGCTTTTAACATAAAAGTGCTGAAAGGTTTAAGAATTACGTCGAAGTAATATTTGAAGGCATCGTTATAGTCCTCTGGATCTACTAAATCATCGAACATTTTCTCGTTGCAATAATGAGCGCCAAAAGAATCGCAAGTGAATAACAGCTTATCCTCTTCAAGGTAAGTGTAAATAGAATCGGGCCAATGCAAGTTTGGTGCATTAACAAATCGAAGTGTTTTATTTCCCAACAAAATAGTATCGCCATCTTTTACAGCTACTGAATTAAAAGGCTTATTAATTATTTCAGAAAGGTAATTTAGCGCTACTTTACTACCATAAACAATGGCATTAGGTGCTAACTCAAGTAAGTATTCTACACTTCCTGAATGATCTGGCTCTGTATGATTAACAACTATTACTTCTATTTCTGAAGGATTAACAACTGCTTTAACTTTATCAAGATATTCATCTTTAAAAGAAACCTTTGCTGTATCTATTATGGCTTTTTTTTCTGCATCGATAAAATAACTATTATATGTTGTACCATATTTGGTCTCCATAACAATATCAAAGGTCTCAATCTCTTTATCAAGAATACCTATCCATTTTACATCCTTTTTTATATCAAGAATCCCGTTACTCATTTTCTAAACTTTTTGAATTAGGCTGCAAAAATACTTCTTTTCTACTTACAGGAAAGTGCATTTATACAGAAATTTAAAGTGTCTTTTCTATTAATAATAAATTCAAATAAAATAAGCTAGTTTAAATTAGAATCCAGCATTTCAGAATTTGTCTTTTTATATTTATACTTAGAGAAAACAGGTAATAAATACCACCATATACCAAAATAGAAAGCTAAACCATAAACAACACTATACCCAAATGAAACAAGCTGGTTTTTAATTGAAAACTTATACCATTCAAAATTTGAAATTACTGCCCAAAAATGCCAAATCAGGGAAGAAACAGTTCCTGCCAATACTGCTCCAACAATTAAAACCCAGAAAGTCATTCCGAAATACCTGACTCCAAATACTACTAAATACATAAAAGAAATACCATAGAAAAAAGAAGAAGCCATTGTAGAAAGACTAAATATATCTACCAATTCAAATGAACCGTAATGATTGCCAAATAATCTATAAAACAACACTCCCAACCCTGAAAGGCTTGCCTGAGTTATAGCAAAAGCAAATACTAAAGCATGAATGTTTTTAATTGAACGAAATAATATCACAAAAAAGAATATACTAATAGAATGATAAATAATACTAAAAACTATATGTTCTATTTTCTCCCATTTAAAGGACTCTTCTCCATATTCAAAAAGGTTATAAAGAATGCTTGCAAGCATAATTCCTGTAACAATTGTTAGAATAAGCTTAAAATTAATCCCAAGATTAAATCGCTGAAATGCTTCGGTAAATTCTCTGATATCAGACACTTTTTCTAATGAATCTACCTCTGATGTCGCCTTTTTCGCAAAAGCCTCTGATGGAGATGGCAAATTCTCCAGAGTTGAAATGGTTCGGTTTAATAAAGTTGGAATAAATACAAGGCTGTTTGTTAATCCTAAAACAATTCCAAGAAAAGGAATTGTACCTAAAACCACTAATATACTTACAAGAATACCTAACTCTTGTGGTAATTGTTCTTTCAGATTTCTTGCTTCTAAAATATTATTTAAAGTAATAGGTAAATTCCTGAAGACAACAAATATCCAATAAAAATTAAAGAACGGAATGAATAAATATCCAACAGCTTTCCCGGGAGATTCTACCGGGCATTCTATACCATTTAATTTTGCCTCATAAATTATTCTTTCCCAAACCTTATGTATAAGCATAAGCATATATATTGACGATACTAAAAATGACATGGAAGCGCCAATAAAGAAAAATATTCCTAAAAAATGGTTCAAAAAAGCTAAACCAAACACCAAGAAAGCCATACCAACATATAGGGTAGTCATGTAGACAGTTAAGAAAGTTTTGAATGAGCTTTGAGAATTGAATGTATTCAAACCTGCACTTTTAGATGAAATACTACCTATATCTCCTTCTACCTCAATAAAGTTTTCGCAGTTTTGCTCAAAATCGGCCTGTTGGTTAGTTAAGGAACATATAATCCCTTTCTGGTTATTAAAGGCTTTGTTTTTACATCTTTTACAAAAAGCTAACCGGTATGTTCTATTCATTGTAATTATGTTATGGAATTTCGTTCTGCATAATACAATATTTATAAATATTTAGAAAACAGGAGAGGTTTAAGTTTTCATTAATAAGCTTAGGATAGTCAGATTTAGTCAGGCAATGGTCGGTTGGCAACAAAAAAAGCTACCTGATTTCTCAAGTAGCTTTTCTGAAAGTTAAAGATTTAACCTGTTAGTCACTTTTTTTCTTTTTGCAACATGTGCTCTGCTGTGCTTTTGAACAGCTTGATTTAGTTGCTTCTGATTTTGTGCAAGCTTTTGTTTCTGTTTTTTTATCTGCCTCTTTGGTTTCAGCTGCCTTTTCTTTTTTCTTAGGTTTTTCGTCGAAGTTCTCGATAACTGTTGGAGTGGTTTTTACACTATTAACAGCCGCAAATGAAAGAGTGGCTATGGCAACAAATGCAAATACAAATACGAATTTTTTCATGTTTTCTAATTTAATGTTTGTATTCAAATATTAATATTTAATTACTTAATTTATTGTTTATAAAGTTAAAGATTACAACCTACTAACTTGTTAATGGCGTGTTAAAGGATTGTTAGAAAGTGTTAACGAAGATTTGATGCAAAACCAATTATTAATAAAACCTCATAGTTTAAACTGTAGCAAAGTTCACTGGACATTCTGTATTAACCTTTACTTAAAAAAAAGACCGAGGATGAAATTAATTCAATCTTCGGTCTTTTCGTTATATTAATTAACCAATGAGCTAATTGTTATTTACATTTCTGTTCGACTCCATTCAACTTTCTTTCCAGCAAACTTCATCCCCATAACATACCCCTTTACATGCAATATATTCTCGTTTTCCTCGAACCACATGTAGCAGTCATAAGTCTTACCACTACCCGGATCGTATATTGTTCCGCCAAGCCATTGATTTTTTTCATTATCATAGGTGAAACTATTTAGAAATCTCATACCCATTAATGGCACATCTCTCTTTGCTTCATCCGGATTTTCAACATCCTTCTTATCTGGCTCATCCAGCCACACAATTTTAGCATAGTATTTACCATTTGTAGCTTTGAAAATTTTAAACTTCGAAGTTTTCTCAGTATTATACCAAATACCTGTTACTTTATCTGCCTGAGCAGAAAGAGTGTTTAGCATAAAAAATGAAACTAAAATCAGAAAAAGATTTTTCATATGTTTGATATTTGTGACATTGCCTGATGTTTGGCATTAATTATAACAATACCTATTAATGTACCTCGGTAAAAAATCAGACATGGTCTGTTTGATATTCCTATAAATTATATATGTTAGCTTCGAATAAAGTTAACATATTGATACATAAGTCCTAACTTTTCATCCTTCTTTTTATCGCTTTCTGACTCTATTTTCCATTTATCGCTTTCGATTTCAGGGAAAAAAGTATCTGCTTTAAAAGTTTTAAGAATTCGGGTAATATATAATTTATCTGCTTTTTCATAAAACTGACGATAAATCATTGCACCTCCAATAATGAAGCTTTCAGCGTTATTTGGACATTTTTCAATAGCCTCATCGATGGAATAAGCTGTTTCAGCTCCCTCAAACACCTCGTTTTCAATATTGGTAATTACTATATTTTGCCTATTGGGCAATGGCCTTTTAGGCAATGAATACCATGTATTCCTACCCATAACCACGGTATTTCCAGCAGTAATGGCTTTAAATCTTTTAAGATCTTCGGAAATAGGAGCCAGTAGTTCATTTTTATAGCCAATTCCATTGTCCTCGGCTATTGCAACTATTATTGAAATGGTTTTATTCATATCTAAATTGTATAAAATAAGCTATACCGAAATCGCTCCTTTAATGTGTGGATGAGCTTCGTAGTTTTCTAATGTAAAATCATCAAAAGTAAAGCTGAAAATATCCTTTTTATCAGGATTAAGATTCATTTGTGGTAATGATAATGGCTCTCGACTTAGTTGTTCTTTCACCTGCTCCAAATGATTGTTGTAAATATGAGCATCGCCAATTGTGTGAACAAATTCATGTGCCTCAAGTCCGGTAACCTGTGCCATCATTAAAAGTAATAATGAATATGATGCAATATTAAAAGGCACACCCAAAAATATATCAGCACTTCGTTGATATAATTGCATAGATAGCTTCCCATTTGCAACATAAAACTGGAATAAAATATGACAGGGCGGCAAAGCCATTTGTTCAATATCTCCAACATTCCATGCACTCACAATATGACGCCTTGAGTAAGGATAATTTTTTATTGAATTTACAACTTGCTGTATTTGATCTATATGTTGTCCGCCTCTTGCTGTCCATTTTCTCCACTGAAACCCATATATCGGGCCTAAATTTCCATCTTTATCAGCCCAGTCGTTCCATATTCTTACTCCATTTTCCTGCAAGTATTTAACATTGGTCTCTCCTTTTAAAAACCAAAGAAGTTCATGCACAATTGATTTCAAATGCAACTTTTTTGTTGTCAACATTGGGAAACCATCTTGTAAATTAAATCTCATTTGGTGACCAAAAACGCTTAATGTACCTGTCCCTGTCCTGTCTCCTCTATCTGCACCCGATTCAACAACACGCTCCAATAAATCAAGATATTGCTTCATATTTCTTTATTGATATAATGCACAAAAATAGTCATGACATTAAGCCTATTTTGTGTTTTTGTCAATTATTAATTAAGATTTTGTTAACAGCTATAAAAAAAGTTATCTTCGTCATAACATTAATTCATACATGAACCAGACCTTCAGATATATATTAATAATTGCAGGTATTGCTGTAGCCGGATTTATTGTATGGTACTTCTCCCACATTTTTGCTTATATTTTAATATCAGCTGTGTTTTCATTAATAGGAAGGCCTCTTGTCGATATTCTTGGGAAGGTAACAATTAGAAAGAGGCAAATACCTAAAGCCTTTAGAGCTTTGTTTGCATTACTCACTATTTGGATCGTTTTTGTTTTGTTCTTTTCCTTCGTAACTCCGCTAGTAGCGATCGAACTAAACAACCTTTCTCAAATTGATGCGCAAAATGTTGTAACTACCTTAAACGAGCCTATCCAAAGCCTCGAATCGCTTATTGACAAGTATAAAGTTGATGGTGCAGAAGAATTTACGGTGCAAAAATTTGTAACCGACAAGCTTGGTGCTGTATTTAATGTTTCGTTTATGACTAGTTTTTTCAGCAGTGTAGCTTCTACTCTGGGAAATTTCTTTATTGCCATATTCTCAATAACCTTTATTACATTCTTTTTCCTAAGAGATGAAACCCTTTTTGCGGAAGCAATATTAACCATCGTTCCCGACAAACATGTAAGAGCATTCAAACATGCTATGGAATCAACAAGAAGATTACTTATTAGATACTTTCTGGGGATTTTAGTACAAATCTTAGGCGTTTTTGTGCTTATAACAACCGGCCTTACTATAGCTGGAGTAGGATTTAATCATAGTTTACTAATTGGGCTTATAGCAGCAACACTTAATGTGATCCCTTATTTGGGACCTTTTATTGGAGGTGCAATTGGAATAACTCTAGCTATTATTACAAATCTACAACTTGATTTTAGCACAGAATTACTTCCTCTAATTGGCTGGATGATGCTGGTTTTTGGAATCACACAGCTAACCGACAACTTTGTTTTTCAACCACTTATTTTCTCAAACAGCGTTAATGCCCACCCCCTTGAAATATTTATAGTTATAATGGTAGCCGGCAGTTTAGCTGGTATTCCCGGAATGATTCTTGCTATCCCAACCTACACAGTCCTAAGGGTCTTTGCCAAAGAATTTTTCAACAAATTTAAAGTTGTTAAAAAGTTGACGAATAAAATTGAATAGAAACTGAAACTAAGTAATATATTTACGAGGATAGAATTGAATTAATGAATAGCAGAAAGGTTTTCACAGTTTCAGTTTTTGTTTTACTGTGTGCATTTGCATTTGCACAAGTAGATATTTCCAGTACTCCTTCAACTGGATGTGGTTCTTTAGCTGTGAAGTTTGCTATTACCGGTATTGACACAAGTACTTTCACGACAATATTATGGGATTTTGGAAATGATATCCCACCCTCAAACAAAAAAAATCCTGACACTGTTTATTTTTCTAATCCGGGAGTTTATGAAATAGAGGCTCGAATTGGTGCCCTTCCTCCTGTATATGACACTGTTTACGTTTATGAACAGGTTCCAGCAACTTTCTTGTTCGATAGTGTTGATGCGTTAACATTTGCCAGTGTGCCACAAGAGAGTATTCAAGGCTTGGATAATTTTTCATATTCGTGGGAATATTTTAGAGCTGATACATTAATTAGAGACACAACCCGTTCTGTTGATGCATTAAATCTGGATTTTGCTACCGATACATTTGCTTTTCCCGATACTGGTCTTTACAAAGTAGCGCTTAGAATTCAAAATACAGATCATACCGAATGTGTCGATTCCAGTTCCAGAATGCTTAGCGTTTTACCAACTCCGATTATTGAAACTGAGAAAATTAAACCCGGAAATGTATTTGTTCCAAATATTCCGGGTGGGCAATTCTATATTATAGAGCCCGAAGATCCCGGTATTGTTTTATCTTTTGAAGTTTTTACACGTACTGGCGTACAGGTTTACAAAACTGAATCTCCTTCAGTTTACTGGGATGGTCGAACAAACGATGGCCGCCAACTAAATTCAGGAGTGTATTTCTATGTTTTACAAGCCACCCAGGGCGATCCAACAGGATACTATACCACTAGTGGTTTTATCCACATTTTCTTAAACGTGCAATAAAAGATTATCCTTTCGCATCTAATATTCCGAAGTTTTAAAAAATTTAAGAACTTTTTTTTAAAATCTATTTGTTTATAATTTGAATTTATTATTTTACAAGCATACTTTTTGATTATATCATAATCAAACTCATATTTAAAACGAAAAATTATGTCAAAAGAGAAGAACATTGAAGATATTAAAAAGGAAAAGCTAAAGGCTTTAGAGCTTACTCTTGGTAAAATTGAAAAGGATTTTGGCAAAGGCACTATTATGAAAATGGGTGATAATGCAGTTGAGGATGTTCCAACTATATCAAGCGGATCAATAGCACTCGATTTAGCTTTAGGTATAGGCGGCTATCCCAGAGGTAGAATCATTGAAGTATATGGTCCAGAATCATCCGGAAAAACAACATTAGCAATACATGCTATCGCCGAAGCTCAAAAAGCAGGAGGTATTGCTGCCTTTATTGATGCAGAACATGCATTTGACCGATTTTATGCTCAAAAATTAGGCGTAGATATTGAAAATTTGCTTATTTCTCAACCTGACAACGGTGAACAAGCACTTGAGATTACTGACCACCTAATTCGTTCTGGTGCTGTTGACATTGTTGTTATCGATTCGGTTGCAGCACTTACTCCAAAAGCTGAAATTGAAGGAGAAATGGGAGATAGCCGAATGGGACTTCAGGCTCGACTCATGTCTCAAGCCTTAAGAAAGCTTACTGCAAACATAAATAAAACCCATACCACGTGCATTTTTATCAATCAATTGCGTGAAAAAATCGGCGTAATGTTCGGAAACCCTGAAACAACTACTGGCGGTAATGCTTTGAAATTTTATGCTAGTACTCGGGTTGATATTAGAAGAATTAGCCAGATTAAAGATGGAGATGACGTAAACGGTAACCGTGTAAGAGTGAAGATTGTTAAAAACAAACTAGCTCCACCATTCAGAAAAGCTGAATTTGACCTGATGTATGGCGAAGGTATTTCCAAAATAGGTGAAATAATCGACCTGGGTGTTGAGAACGATATTCTAAAAAAAGCAGGTTCTTGGTTTAGCTACGGCGAAACCAGATTAGGACAGGGTCGTGATGCCGTTAAAGGGCTACTTAAAGACAATCCTGAATTAGCTGAAGAAATAGAAAATAAAATTATTAAGAAACTAACTGGAGTATAAGATTTCGTTTTAATATGAGTATCCCTGGTTGTTTAATTTCTTGAATTATTCTGACCAGGGATTTTTTTTATTTGTTTTTTACTGCAGCATCTTTAACCAACTCTGACAAATCCAGCTGAATACTGTTCTTTGTTCTTCCTCCTACTATTCCTAAACCTTTTTCAACATTAGTAAAAATACTTACCTGTTCAACAAAGGGGTTATATTCTGTTTCGCCCTGCCGTGCTCGAGAGGCAGCATATTCAAATGTGTTTTCATCAATTCTGTTGAAATATAGCACGTAACTATATAAAGAAGAAGAAGGATCAAAAATGTGAGGATCATCGTAATAACTATAATATGTATCAATAGGTATTTCAAGGTTGAAATTCAAAACATTGCCCTTCTCAAACTCATTGCTCAAGTAAACCCCCTCTCCCATTATTTGGTATTCTTGCGAAGCTAAGAAATAATTATCTCCAAATTCACGAATTGCTGCAATGTTGGTGCCTTGCGAATAAAACCCTGAAGATCTTATTTCGTATGAACTATCCACAACAACACCAAAATCATCATACTCATAAGAAATATAATTTTCAAATAATTCAACTTCAAAATATTCTGTTTCCTCAGTTGAAGTTTCTATTTGCACTTTTACATCAAAATATTCTGAATAATAATCTTCGTATTGATCTCTTTCTTGCATTATGCTTGTAGAAACATCAATAATGTTTGTGATTTCAGGAACATCGAAATTTGCTGTAACCTTAGTAAACCCTTCTGCTTCAACCTCTACTCTATATGATTCTCCCGCCTGAAAATAAATATTGGGGTTTGTATAATAATCATTGGTATCAATATCCAAAACTCCCAGCAAAGAATTCGATGAGTTATTATAAATCTTAAAAATGGCATTTTTAATTGGGTAATAACCTAGCGATTCTGTTAAAGAAATACTACGGCTCACATGCATTTCCGGAGTAGTGTCTGCTCCGGCAAATCCAATAATTACTAGTTTTGGGTCCTTTTCCTTAAACTTAAAATTTGTAACTGTTGACTCGCAAGCACTTATTATTAAGGCTATAAAACATATATAAATAACTTTAACTTTCATGACTTTAGAATTTTAGAGAATATCTTAGATAAGGAATTATTGGAAAAATTGCTATCTGCTTCATTACCGGTTTAAAAGAATCTGTTCTTGAATCATATTCTTCACCTTCCATTAAAAAGAATGCATTTTTTCTGTTATAAGCATTGTAAGCACCAAAACTCCATGTTCTTTCAGCTCTTTTTAATTGCTTTTTAAAATTTAAACCAATATCCATTCGATGATAGCTAGGCATTCTATAGTTGTTCCTTGTATCTAAATACCCGATTGTAAAAGGCGAATACTGGTATCCAACCGGAGTAGTATTTGTTTCTCTAAGTCTTTCCACCTCATAAGGTGAAATAGCCTTTTCATCGGCCATACTAAATGCACTACCGCTATAATAGGTCCAGCCAACACCTATATTAATTCTTTCTGAAATATCATAACTCCCAATTATTGCCAGGTTATGTCTCCTGTCATATTTAAATGGGAATTCCCTACCGTAAGAAATCTCTGCAAATTTTCGATTACTCCATGAGAGAGTGTAGCTAATCCATCCTCTAAATTTTCCTAGCGATTTTTGAATCATAAACTCAGCTCCATAACTATTCCCAACTCCTTGAGTTGCTATTTCATCTATATCATTAAACCCCATGCTAAAGAATCCCTGCCCCTCATCAAACTCAGTAAGATTCTTCATTTCTTTATAATAAGCCTCGAGTGTAAACTCATAAATATTGCCGAGATTATACGCCAGCCCTACTGCAGATTGCCATGATTTTTGTGGTAAAATTTTACGTGTACTTGGCACCCAAAGGTCTGTAGGTAATCCAATAGTAGAATTAGTTAGCAGATTAATATATTGTGTCATCTGTACATAACTACCCTTTAAGGAAAAGTTGTCGGTTAGCATATATCGGGCAGAAACTCTTGGTTCGGCAGAATAATAGGTTTTACCTCTAATAAGAAAAGTAGACAAATGTGCTCCAATATTTGCCTTAAAACGTTTTCCTAAAGTAAGCTCATCCTCAATATATAAATCAAGCTCATTTCCAGGAATATTTTTTGTACCTATAGAAGTGTCAATATCACTTTCGCCACCAGAATCCTTTTCCTGATATGCTCCAACTCCAGGAGAGAATTGATAGTATGTATTGCTAACGCCAAAACGTAGGTAGTTATTAGCATTTACAGGGAAGTCAAAATCATATTTTAACCCATAATTTCTAATTCTGGAATAATACTCCATGTCATAAGAATAATCTTCTTCAAAACTAGAACTAGCATTCTTTTGATAGGATTCTCCTTTCATATAAGTCTTAAAAGTATAGTCGCTAAAAATGGCAGTTAAATTGCTGAAGATTCTGTTACTAAATTGGTGGTTCCACCTCAGAGAAGAGGTAACATTACCCCATTTCAAACCTGAATTATCTTTGTATTCAGATTGATAGTCAGCACCAGAATAAGAGTATTCATCTTTAATATTAAACTTATCCTGCCCCATATATGCACTTAAAAAAAGTCTGTCTTTATCAGAAAACTTATGGTTAATCTTGGCATTTAAATCGTAGAAAAAAGCAGTAACCCAGGTGTTATATTCAGGATACTTTTTGTTAAAAGCAGCCTGAAAAGGATAAGTAAGTAAATCATAATATGTTCTTCTTCCAGAAATCAAAAAGGAAGTTTTATCCTTTACAATTGGCCCTTCAATTGTTAGTTTTGAGGACAACAATCCTACAGATCCCTCCGCATGAAATTCCTTCATATCTCCTTCCTTCATTCTTATGTCAACAACCGATGACAATCTTCCACCATACCTGGCAGGAAAACCTCCTTTTATTAAAGTGACATTTTTTATAGCATCGGCATTAAAAACCGAAAAGAATCCAAAAAGGTGATTTACGTTGTAAACCGGAACACCATCAAGCAGTATAAGATTTTGATCGGGCGCTCCTCCTCTTACAAAAAACCCGGCCGCTCCCTCTGTACCACCTTGCACTCCAGGCAGGGTCTGAAGAGTTTTAATAATATCCACTTCGCCTAAAAGTGCTGGCGCTGTTTTCAAATCAGGCATCTTCAATTCTATTCTGCTCATCTGCGGGCTTTCTACAGTTTTTTGCGGACTATTACTTCTCACAATCACCTCCTGAATTTGAAAATCCTGTTCAAGGGCAATGTTAATAGTAGTGTCTTTTGAAATAAATAATTCGACCTGATAATCGTTATACCCAATATAAGAACAAGTAAGAAGAACTTTCCCCCGCTCCAGATTGAGGGCATAAAAGCCATAGTTATTAGTTACGGCACCAACAAAAGTTACTCCATCATAAACATTTGCTGAAAGTAGTGTTTCCCCCGATTTTGAATCTGTAATAGTTCCATTTACAATAACTCGCTGTGCTTGTAACATGGTTGGCATATATACCAGAATGCACAGCAACATAAGTTGCTTCATAGGTTATAATTTGGTTTGTTATTACTTACGATATTTTCTGACAGCTTTTTAGAAAAAACGTACAACAGTAATTCATATTGATATTATTATCAAACTTAAAAATTTGCGAAAAATTGTTTAATTATAACTGATAGCTCTAAAACTCTGTTAAGACTTAAATGCTATAAAAATAATTAAAGCAGAAAATTGAAATGAAACTAAATAATAATTCTTTCCCTTCGCACAGGAAAAGAAAACTAAGCCTATATAACATTAGAAAATTGTAAAAATATCATGTTAAAAATGTGAGTGTATATTTACTCATCTATTTTTTCGGGAATTTTTGCATCAGGATTATCTTTTTTAAATCCAATCCAATAATCTCTGATTGTTAACCTAACCTCTTTATGAAGAATTAGTATACCAATAAGGTTTGGTATCGTCATTAAAGCAATTGTTATATAAGAAATTGCCCAAATAATATTTGTGTTTGCAAAAGACGCAACAAAGAATCCTCCTACATAAACCAATCTGTATACAATTACCCAGCGACTCCCCAACAAGTATGTCACAGCTCTGTCACCATAGTACGACCACGAAATAGCAGTCGAAAATGCAAAGAGTAACAATCCGATCGAAACAATATATTGCCCCCATCCCCCAGGAAGACCTCGTGAAAAGGCTTTGGTCGTTAAAGGTGCACTATGAATGAGTGAGGAACCTTCTAAATAGAAATCAATGGAATCTTTCATGAATTTTCCATCTTCTACATTTAGTTTTCCGTTAAACAATTCTGAATTTGCATACACACGTACATTTTCGGCAACTGAACGAGAACTAATTACAGTAATAGGCTCAACAATAGCTCCATTTTCAACCGTTAGAATGGTATCCCAGGCAGCTTCATCATTTTTACCAGCCAGGTAATTCTGAATTTTTGTTATATCAGATGGAAGCTTGTCTGAAAGTTTATCTGCAAGTACAAAGGTTGCTGTTTCGTCTAAGCGGTTATCAAACTTTTCAGTCCACACGCCTGATGACAATATAGTAAGCCCTGTAATTGCACAGATAATTATTGTATCAATAAATGGCTCTAGAATGGCTACCATTCCCTCAGAAACAGGCTCATGTGCTCTTGCTGCCGCATGAGCAATTGGAGCTGAACCTTGTCCTGCTTCGTTTGAAAACAAACCGCGGTTTATGCCCCTATTTAGAGCAAAAGCAAATGTTGCACCTAAAAAACCTCCTTGAGCTGCAGCACCTGAAAACACATGCGTAAATATAGATCCTATAGATGGTAAAATATTCTGGTAGTTAACAACCAAAACTGCTATGGCCCCAATAAAATATAATAACGCCATAGAAGGGACTAACTTTTCAGTCACTTTTGCAATTCTACCAATTCCACCAATAATTACTAACGCAAGAAGCACTGCAAGGACTCCTCCGGTTATCAAATTATTAATGCCAAATGTTTCGTTTATGGAAATGGCTATATTATTAATCTGAGGCAGATTTCCAGTACCAAAGGAAGAAAGTATTGTTGCAAACGCAAAAATTCCTCCAAGCGCAACACCTGTCTTTATTTTTTTCCCGCTTTTGAGTTTTATATTTAGCCTATGCTTCATATAGTACATAGGCCCACCGGCTACTTTCCCTGTTTCATCAAACTCTCTGTATTTATGAGATAGCAATACTTCAACAAATTTTGTTGTCATTCCCAAAAGCGCAGTAATAAGCATCCAGAAAAGTGCTGCCGGACCGCCAAGATAAATTGCAAGGGCCACTCCCCCTATATTTCCTGTTCCAACAGTACCTGATAAAGCGGTTGTTAATGCCTGAAAATGTGAAGTGTCTCCCTTATCAGTTTTTCTATCAAACTTACCCTTAACTACATTAATGGCATGCCTGAAATATCTAATCTGTGGAAATTTTAAATAAATCGTAAAGAATATACCTGTGCCTAACAATAGCCAAATAAACCAGCTTGAACTTCCTAGGTGTTTATCAATATTTTCAAGAATTGCTATTAGCTTTTGCATATCTATGTAGAATTCAGTTTTCGCAAATATAGTTATTTAGCCAAAAGCACAAAAAGGAAATTTCCTTAGTCCTGAGAGGATAATCACGAATATTCTATCAAGTTAAAAGAAGAAAACTACTGCTCGGTATTAAAGACATGAATAAAGCCTCGGTATTGATTATTATCACCTGTCCCTGGCCATTCAATATCTTGTGTTAATTCAGGTATTATATTGGGCACATAATTGTACTTCTTCACAATATAAAAATAAACTCCTGTTGGTACAATATTGTTGGCATTCTTATAGCGTCCATCCCAACCTTCCCAATCACGTATATTACCTTTGTAAGAATGTACTTTTAGTCCATTTCGATTAAATATTACAATCTCGAAATCGGTAATGGAGACATCAGAAAACCTCCAAATAGGATTATCGCCCCCAGGAGGTGAAAAGGCATTTGGGGCCATTAAATGAGGCTTGTCAATTTTAATTGGGTCATTTGGATCTATTCGCATCGTATCATCGCATACTTTATTGATAAATGTTGCTATATGACGAGCTATCAGATAGGGTTCAAAATCACCCCAGTAGTTATATTTATGAATAACCGTATCTGCAGTTGTTCTTAATATTTTACTCGTATCTCCAAAATACCAATAGTACTCATGCGCATTTTTCGAGTCGGAACTTATAAAGGGATAATTCGCAGGTGCAGATTCACCTTCAACCTTATTATAATACTCTGTGCCATAAGCAGTATAGTATGCATCACTTCTATCTGCATAAAAATCTGAATCATTTAAATGAATAGGTTCAGGTTTAGTAAATTCAGCCTTGGGCGTTATGCTTCTAACGTATGTAGAATCTCTTTTTTCAAGTCCGGCATTATCTGTAATAATATGCGTATACCACATTCCTTCCCAATAAGGTTTAGCTATTCTATACGTAATAAATTTCCCCGAATTGCCGCCTACTCGTGAAACATCTCCTGCTTCTTCAATTTCCTTTCTCCACTCAGAATTATATGTCATAGCATAATATAGTGTGTCATTCAAATGATTAAAATACTTAAATCGAGCTTTTTCAAAATTCACTCTTATGAGCTCAATACTGCCACAATTAGAAAAAGAATTCACCCAAAGTGTATCCCCAAAATCTTTTGAAGTTATCTCCATCTCAAAATCATTCTTCACAACCCAACAATTCATGGTATCAACCTGCACTCCTTTTGTGATTATAACCCTGTACCCTTTAGCAATACTATCTGTTACAAAATATAGTTTTTCTTCAGTTGTAGATAGAGCTACAAAACCCACACCCTGCTGATATTCTTCCCATTCAATAGAATTATACCCTTTGTAGCTTTGTGTATCGACAATTATGAAAGTTGAATCGTTATCGTAATTAAAAATAAATAGAGAGTCTGGTCCTCCAAGAATATCCCTGTTTACTGTATCAGATAAATTTGCGTAAGGTGCAAGTATTTGTGCATTTACATTTAACGACAAAAGCAATATGCTAATAAAAAGTAGATTTTGCGTGAATTTCTGCATTCCAGTTTTAAATATTATCTGTCTAATAAACTCTAAAGAGGAGCGATTATTATAAGTGCTGCAATAATAAGAAATATAAATAGCAAGTGCAACAGAGTGAAAGTTGAAAAATATCCCAATCAAAAAGTCTTTCTCTTGAAAACTGAAGCCCTTCAACACATCCAAAATTTGTTCATTTCTTCTTTATAAAAACTATTTTAATAAAGTACTTGTTTAATACAAGGTTGTATTTTTGCATTCGATAAAATTTGCAGGAGGAGAAATACAGAATGAGTAAACTTTTTGAAGGACTAAATGAAGCGCAATTAGCAGCAGCAAAAAACATAAATGGAGCATCTTTAGTAATTGCAGGGGCTGGATCGGGTAAAACCAGAGTGCTAACATACCGAATAGCACACTTATTAGAAAAAGGCGTTCATCCATCAAAAATATTAGCTCTAACTTTCACCAATAAAGCTGCAAATGAAATGCGTGAAAGAATCAGCGCATTGCTAAATAATGATAATGGCCGTTATTTATGGATGGGAACTTTTCACTCTATTTTTGCCAGAATACTCCGGTACGAATCGGAATGCCTTGGTTATCCCTCAAGTTTTTCTATATACGACACCTTAGATTCTAAAAGTCTTATAAAGTCAATTATTAAAGAACTCAAACTTGATGATAAAACATATAAACAAGGTGATGTTTTAGGTCGAATATCGAGCGCAAAAAACAATCTTATTACTCCACAAGCCTACTATAACAACGAAAAAATTCGCCAGCGCGACCAGATTCACCGAAAACCAATGATAGCCGAAATATTTAAGCTATATGCCTCTCGATGTAGAAAAGCTGGCGCTATGGATTTCGACGATTTACTTTTAAATACAAATATTCTTTTTAGAGACTTTCCTGATGTGCTTAAAAAATACCAGGAAAAATTTGATTACATTCTTGTTGATGAGTACCAAGATACTAACTATGCTCAATATCTCATTGTTAAGAAATTGGCAGAGATCCATAAGAATGTTTGTGTCGTAGGCGATGATGCTCAGAGTATATATTCGTTCCGAGGCGCAATGATCGAAAATATTTTGAATTTCAAGAACGACTACCCCAACTACACCCTATACAAACTGGAACAGAACTACCGCTCAACAAAAACTATTGTCGATGCTGCAAACAGTGTTATTGATAAAAACAGAGAACAAATAAAGAAAACAGTTTGGTCCGATAAAGAAGAAGGTCATCCTGTTAAAATAATTAAAGCACTAACAGATATTGAAGAAGGTTTTATTGTTTCAAATTCAATATTCGACACTATTTTAACTGAACAGGCACAATATAATGACTTTGCAATTCTATATAGAACTAATGCACAGTCGCGTATTTTTGAAGAAGCTCTTCGAAAAAGAAATATTGCTTATAAAGTTTATGGCGGAATTTCCTTCTATCAACGGAAGGAAATTAAAGATATGCTCTCATATCTGCGTTTAGTAGCTAATCCAAAAGATGACGAAGCTTTTAAACGTGTAATAAATTATCCAGCCAGAGGACTAGGTAAAACTACTCTTGGAAAAATCGAAGAACTTGCCGCTAAAAAAGAAATTAGTCTGTGGGAAGTAATTACAAATGCCTCTCAATTAAACAACATCCTCAAACTAAACAGCGGAACACTTAACAAGTTAAGTAGTTTTACTGAACTCATTCTGGAATTTCAACAAAAATCCGAAGAGTTGGATGCCTATCAGATTGCTCAGAACATGGCTTCTGCCACAGGAATTCTTAAAGACCTATACAATGGAACAACTCCTGAAGAAAGAAGTAAGTATGAAAACCTCGAGGCATTATTAAATGGTATACGTGATTTTGTTGATGCAAGCCTCGAAGAAGGAAGCTCAACAAAAATTCAGCATTATCTGGAAAATGTTTCTCTGCTAACCGATACCGACAACGAGAAGGAAGGAAACAAAAACCGAGTAAGCATTATGACAGTGCACTCAGCAAAAGGACTGGAGTTTAAATATGTCTATATCGTTGGTACTGAAGAAGAACTTTTCCCTTCAATAATGACTATGGATTCTCCGAAAGACCTCGAAGAAGAACGCAGGCTTTTCTATGTTGCTCTTACCCGGGCCATGAACAAAGTTACTTTAACCTATGCTCAGAGTCGCTACCGTTGGGGTACTCCAACAGACTGCTCGCCATCGAGGTTTTTATCTGAAGTAGATGAAAGCCTGGTTGATTGGGCAGACGACCCACGGAAACAAAGTTTTGCTTTTAGCGATAAACCACAGGAATTCATCCCACGCGAGAAGCCTACGGGTAATATTAGTTTTCAACCGAAAACTAAAAACCCTGCTCCATATAGAGGTGCACGTATCAAACCTAAAGTGACTTCTGATCCTAATTTCATTCCTGATTCGCCAAATAGTATTCAACAAGGTATGGTAGTGGAACATCAGAGATTCGGAAAAGGAAAAGTCGTTCACATCGAAGGTGAAACCCCAAATAGAAAAGCAACTGTATTCTTTCAACAGATAAAACAAGAAAAACATTTGCTATTAAAATTCGCTAAGTTGAGAATAGTTAAAGAGATTTAGAAAAATTTTTCCTGAAGAGCTTTAATATAAAATCACTGCCTATTTTCTAATATTTGCTACAAACTGCCTATATTTTTAACGAAAAATCCATTAGTCTTTTGCTTACCGGATAATTTAAGCTAGATTTGCAAAAACTCATATTTTAAGTTATGGCATTCGATTATAATACTAGTCGTACACATTTGATTCTTCCAGAATATGGCAGGAACATACACATGATGGTTGATTTTATAAAAACCGTAGAGGATAAAGAGGAAAGAACGCGCCTTGCACATTCTGTTGTGGCTGTAATGGGGAATCTAAATCCCCACTTGAGAGATATTAATGATTTCAAACATAAACTTTGGGATCATCTTGCTCTAATTGCTAAATTCGATATTGATATTGATTACCCATACGACCCTCCGCGACCTGAAACTTTTCTTGAAAAACCAGATGTAGTACCCTATGGTACACATAGAATTAGATTTCGCCATTATGGAAAATCAATAGAACTTATGATTGAGGCAGCACTCAAACTACCTGAAGGTGAAGATCAAGATAGGTTAATAAGTGTTATTGCCAATCATATGAAAAAGTCCTTTCTTAGTTGGAATCGCGATTCAGTGGAAGATGAAGTGATATTAAAAGATCTTAAAAAACTGACTGGGGGACGTATTGATATTTCAAAAGTTAAGCTTACCGAAACGCGCGAACTACTTAATAAGTCTAGAAAAAAACAACGCACTTTCAAGAAACTTAAATAGTTCAACCAAAAAAACTCTTTCAGATGGGCTCTTTCCGTATTGAAGGCGGGACCAGGTTAAAAGGTGAGATCATTCCGCAAGGTGCTAAAAACGAAGCACTCCAAATATTGTGTGCAACACTTCTTACTCCTGAAGAAGTAATTATTGAAAACATTCCCGACATTCTGGATGTCAATAATTTGATTCAACTACTCAGCGACCTAGGCGTTCAGGTTAAAAAGCTTGAGACAGGAAAATATAGTTTCAAAGCCGAAAATGTTAATATAGAATACCTCTTATCTGACAAGTATCGAAAGAAAAGTTCGAGCTTACGCGGAAGCGTTATGATGGTTGGTCCTCTTTTGGCCAGATTTGGCAAAGGATATATCCCGAAACCTGGTGGTGATAAAATTGGACGCCGCCGATTAGATACTCACTTTAATGGGTTCATTGAACTCGGAGCAAAATTTAATTATGATGCTCAGGAATCATTCTATACGGTAGAAGCAAAAAAGCTTCAAGGAAAATTCATGCTTCTTGAAGAGGCCTCTGTAACAGGTACTGCTAACTTAATAATGGCCGCAGTTTTAGCTAAAGGTACAACAACAATTTACCATGCTGCCTGCGAACCATACATACAACAACTCTGTCGTATGTTAGTCAGAATGGGGGCAAACATCAAAGGAATAGGCTCAAATTTAATTTCCATTGAAGGTGTTGATAGTCTTGGAGGATGTTCTCACCGAATGTTACCTGATATGATTGAAATTGGCAGTTTCATTGGTTTGGCAGCAATGACAGGCTCTGAAATTACTATCAAAGATGTATCTTTTGAGAATCTTGGAATTATTCCTCGTTCTTTCGAACGCCTTGGTATTCAGTTTGAACAAAAAGGAGAAGACATCTATATTCCATCACAAGACCATTATCAGATTGAATCCTTTATTGATGGCTCCATAATGACTATCGATGATGCTCCGTGGCCAGGATTAACGCCCGACTTGCTTAGTGTTATTCTTGTTGTTGCAACACAAGCCAAAGGAAGTGTTCTAGTACATCAAAAAATGTTTGAAAGTCGCCTGTTCTTTGTTGATAAGCTAATAGATATGGGTGCCCAAATAATATTATGCGATCCGCATCGTGCAACTGTAATTGGGCTAGATAATCAAATTAAGCTACGAGGTACAACAATGACTTCTCCAGACATTCGTGCTGGTGTTGCATTACTAATCGCAGCCTTATCTGCCGAGGGTGTAAGCACTATTCATAATATCGATCAAATTGATCGTGGTTATCAGCAAATTGATAAACGATTATCTGCATTAGGTGCAAAAATTACAAGGGTGTAATAGTCTTATTTATCCGAATCCATGTATTTAGGATATGACAATTTGTCCAACAAGTCTTTTTGGCAAGCAATTTGATTTGGTAGGGTAATTATTTTAGTTTGTTAAATAGTTTGAAGTATGACGAAGAAGGCTACAGCAAAGGCTGAAGAGACAGAGATAAAAGATGCTGCTAAAGAATCAGGAGACGTAAAAAAGACAGCATCGAAAAAATCGGATCAGAAAAAGGATTCCAAGACAGCCAAAGCGGCAGGGAAATCATCCAAAAAACAGTCAGAAGATCAGTCGAAAGAAAGCAAAAAGCTTTTAAAAGAAATTGATTCTTTAAAAAAAGAACTTACTACTACGGGAGAAAAAGAGCGCGAATGGCACGATAAATATCTTCGTTTATCTGCAGAGTTTGATAATTATCGGAAACGTACGTTGGCTGAAAAGGTTGATCTCTCTAAACAAGCAAACGCTGGAATCCTAAAAGATTTATTATCGGTTGTTGACGATTTTGAACGTGGTATGGATAATGTAGATAAATCAGAAGATATAAATGCGCTTAAAGAAGGGATACATCTAATATATTCCAAATTCATTGAATTTACTCGCCAAAACGGAGTAAAAGAAATTGAAGCTAAAGAAAAAGAGTTTGATGTTGATTTTCATGAAGCCCTTACTAAAATACCAGCTCCATCAGAAGAACTGAAGGGAAAGGTTGTTGATGTAATTGAGAAAGGATACTTGCTCAACGAAAAGGTTATCAGGTATTCGAAGGTTGTTGTTGGAGAATAAAAGTGTTATAACACAATAGACATGTCAAAAAAAGATTTTTACGAAGTACTGGGAATTTCAAAAAGCGCATCTCAAGATGAGATTAAAAAAGCCTATCGAAAGCAAGCTTTAAAATTTCACCCTGACCGTAATCCGGGAGATAAAGAAGCTGAAGAGAATTTTAAAGAAGCAGCTGAAGCTTATGAAATCTTAAGTGATTCGCAAAAGCGTCAGCGCTACGACCAATATGGTCATGCCGGTGTTGGAGGCGCAGCTGGTGGCTCTGGGCATTTCACAAATGTTGAAGATATATTCAGTCACTTTGGAGATATTTTTAGCGATTTTGGTTTTGGTGGTTTTGGTGGCGGATTTGGCGGTAGCAGTCGCAGCCGTGGAAGAAGGGTAAACAAGGGTTCAAACCTGAGGGTTAAAGTAACCTTAACTCTAGAAGAAATCGCCAAAGGCATTGAGAAAAAAATAAAAGTAAATAAATATATAAGTTGTGATACATGTTCCGGAACCGGTGCAAAAGGCAGCAGTGGTTACGACACTTGCCACACTTGCCACGGAGCTGGTCAGGTAACGCGGGTTACCAATACCCTTCTAGGGCAAATGCAGACTGCCTCAGCTTGTCCAACATGTGGTGGTGAAGGCAAAATTATTAAAGATAGATGTACAAGCTGTCATGGTGAAGGTATTGTTAAGGAAAACGAAGTTATTAGCATAAATATTCCAGCCGGTGTTGGAGAAGGCATGCAACTTAGTGTAACAGGAAAAGGCAATGCTGCACGTCGTGGTGGTGTAAATGGCGACTTACTTGTAGTTATTGAAGAACATAAGCATCCGGAACTTATTCGTGATGGAAACGACCTAATATTTCCTCTTTACCTTAGTTTTCCTCAAGCTGCTTTAGGAGGAACAGTTGAAGTACCCACTGTTGAAGGCAAGGTGAAAATTAAAATTGATGCAGGAACTCAACCCGGAAGAATTCTTAGATTAAGAGGTAAAGGATTACCGGAAGTAAACGGTTATGGACGCGGTGATTTATTAGTAAATATCAATGTTTGGATTCCGAAGAAGATGAGTAAGGAAGAGCAAAAGCAAATCGAAAAACTCACAGAATCGGAAAATTTCCAACCGCAACCCTCTACTAGTGATAAAGGATTCTTTGAACGTATGAGAAGTTATTTCGAAGGATAACAATACAAAAAAAACATTCGTACAGAAAAATTTGTGAATAATAGGTTTTCTGTTTGAATGCAAAAGAATAATTTTAAAGGGCTGAGTTGAGAGTTACAATTACTACTTTCATATCAGCTCTTTCTTTTATATAACAAGATTGAAGAATTTATACAAAAAGCTTTCTTCAGTCTTCTCACTTCCAATTAACTTAACAACTATGGCTTTTTTTGAGGCGAAAAACATTGTTAAAAACTACACTGGTCACATAGCTCTTGACAATGTATCAATCCATGTTCCAAAAGGTTCTATTTATGGATTACTTGGACCAAACGGAGCTGGTAAAACAACCTTGATTCGAATAATCAATCGAATTACTGCGCCTGATCAGGGAGAGGTGCTTATCGATGGCAAAAAAATAGATTCAACTGATATTGCCAGAATAGGCTACCTGCCAGAAGAACGGGGCTTGTATAAAAAAATGAAGGTTGGAGAGCAGGCCTTGTACCTTGCAAAATTAAAAGGATTATCAAAGAAAGAAGCTATAACAAAACTTAACTATTGGTTCGAGAAATTTGAAATCAGTAGTTGGTGGTATAAAAAGATTGAAGAACTCTCAAAAGGAATGGCACAAAAGGTTCAGTTTATTATAACTGTGCTTCATGATCCGGAAATCCTAATCTTTGATGAACCCTTTAGTGGCTTTGATCCGGTAAATGCTGCACTCTTAAAAAATGAAGTACTGAATTTAAAAGAACAAGGAAAAACTATAATACTTTCAACCCATGACATGAACTCGGTTGAGGAGCTTTGCGAGCATATTACTCTTATAAACAAGTCAAAAACAATTCTTGAAGGCAAGGTTTCTGAAATCAGGCAAAACTATAAAAGCAACAGCTTTGAGCTTAAATTTTCGGGCAATATCGATTCTTTCCTGCAAAGTCTAAACGGAAACTTTCATGTAATACAGAACAATATTATTGAAGACAACCGGCACTCGGTAATAATTCAGATTAATGACCAACAACAGGGAAATGAGCTAATAAAAAAAGCTGTTGATCAGGTAATTATTCACGAGTTCAAAGAAATTCTTCCTTCGATGAACGAAGTTTTTATTAAAGCAGTTGGTCAAAATCAAACTATTTAGAATTATGGGTAAGTTAAAACATATAATTGCACGAGAGTATATCACTAGAATTAGAAAGAAAGCTTTTATTATAATGACCTTTCTGGGGCCGATTCTGTTTGCAGCTCTGATGGTTGTCCCAATTTGGATTGCCACACTGGAGGATCAGGATATAAAAACCATTGCTGTTATTGAGTATGATATAGATGGTCAACCAGTCCCAGATTCATCTCTAATATTAAGAAATGTTTTCAAAGACAAAGCTTTGCTAAAGTTTGAAAATCTTAATGGAATATCAATGGGGCAAGCTGAGGCATTGGTTAAGGAAGGGGCATACTTTGGTATTCTTGCTGTAAGGCATAATGTACTTATGTCTGGTGAACCTGTTGTTGAGCTACTCGCCCAAAAGCAACCGAGCATGGGAATCGAACTCCATATCACCAAATCAATTGAAGAATTTATCCATGACAATAGATTGCTTAAATATAAGGTGCCTCCTCATGTTATTAAGTCGCTTAAGACAAACGTTTCCCTAATTACTAAACGTGCCGATGAAGATGGTTTTAAATCTCAAGGCGATATCTGGATAAAACGTGGTGTTGGGTATGCTAGTGGATTTCTGATTTACATGTTTATTTTCTTCTTTGGTGCCCAGGTAATGAGAGGTGTTGTTGAAGAAAAAACAAATCGAATTGTTGAAGTTATAATTACCTCCGTAAAACCATTTCAACTAATGATGGGTAAAATCATAGGTATTGGATTGGTTGGATTAACACAGTTTATTGCCTGGATTATTCTTACATTTTTCATTGTACTTGGGGCAAATAGTTTTTTACTTAAACAACAACTAAACGAACAGCTTCAGACTCAACAACAAGCAGTTGATCTTATGCAATCACAAAGTGTGAACCAAATGGCTTCTATTGAACCACAACTTGAAGACTTTGATATGGCTGGTATTACAGATATGCTTGATCAGATTAATTTTCCTTTGGTTCTAGGCATGTTCTTCTTCTATTTTATAGGAGGTTACCTTCTCTATTCAGCAATGTTTGCGGCTATTGGAGCTGCAGTAGATAGCGAGACCGACACCCAACAATTTATGTTGCCAGTAACCATACCTTTAATAATTTCTATTGTAGTAATGATGAATGCCATTTCAAATCCTGAAGGCCAAGTAGCTTATTGGTTTTCAATTATACCCTTTACTTCTCCAATTGTAATGATGGCTCGTGTAGGTTTTACAATTCCAATTTCTGACTTGATTTTATCGGCCTCGCTCCTGATACTTACATTCGTGGGAATGACATGGCTATCTGGCAAAATATACCGCACCGGAATTCTTATGTATGGAAAGAAAGCCAGCTATAAAGAACTGTTTAAATGGTTGAGATATAAATAAGTTTCGGGGTAAAATTTTTATTCTCTGGTAAAAGGTAAAAAGTGATAAATAATTCGCATATTTGTATCTACATATTTAGATGTTTATGCAAAAATTTGAGTTTAAGAGACTGGAGATTGAACAAGAGAAAAACTGGTTCAAAAGAAATTTTGGTTCACAGCATGCAAAGCGAACAATTCTCTTTGCAATTCTGGGAGCAATAGGTGGATTTTTATATTTCTATTTTACTGAAGGCAAAAACATGGCGGTAATTGAAACTGGAGATATTATCAAAAGTTTACTACTGGGAGCCTTTTTCGGAATTTTTATAACTAACAGTCCTTGTGCCAGAGGAAGGTGCTAAATCATGAATTTATAGACAGGCTTCAATTAGGCTCTAAAAATTAAGGTTCCAGGTATATGTAGCACCTGAAACCCTAATTATTCTATATATTTTTTCATTCCCTTTATTCTCTGATATAGATTTTTACCAAAGCTTAGCAGGGTAAATTCCAGCATTCACCAACTCTTTCAGTTTCTGCTTCACAACAGGCTTATCTTCATTGTAAGTAACCCCAAACCAAACATCATCAGTTTGTATAACCGGAACTTTAATACCCATTTCGCGAATCTTATCTAAGATAGAAGGAATGTAAAACTCCGATTTTAGTTCCTGTCCTTTTTCACTCAAAAAAGTTTTAAATTCATCTTCGATAAGTTGAAATGCTGAAGCTGAAAATCCCATTAAATTCATTGAAACAATCTCATTTCCTGTTAATGGGTGTTTTACTTCGTCTTCTTCAAAGTACACCTCGCTTGCAGAGGCCTTTACAATATTTGTGCGTTCTGTAATACTCTGAAGACAATTATTGGCATCGGTTTCGCAAATACCTCTTGAAACATGACCATGATCTGAAAGAGTATTTTTCAGAATATAACCCAACAGACAAGCTGATAAGTTATCATTATCAAACTCACTTAAGGTTTTATACATTGCTTTAAAAGAATTTCTGCCATAGAAATCATCTCCGTTTATTATAGCAAACGGATTTTTAACCACTTCTTTAGCCATTAAAACTGCATGTGCTGTACCCCAAGGTTTAACTCTTTCAGAGTTTACTTCAATTCCTGATGGAACCTTATCTAATTCCTGAAAAACAAAACTTATTTTGGCTTTACTACCATACTTCTCTCCGTACAACTCTTTAAACTCTTTTTCTTTGTCTTTTCTGATAACAAACACAATGTGCTCAAATCCAACCTCAATCGCATCATAAATACTATAATCAATTATTGTTTCTCCCGATGGACCGAATGAGTCTATTTGTTTCAAACTTCCATATCTACTGCCCATTCCTGCAGCTAAAACTACTAATGATGGTTTCATCTATTTAGATTTTTTTTATTAGCTTCAATTTCAACGCAAAATTACTATTATATTTTTCTCTGCCCCGAAATTTTATTTTAAATAAACTAAAATGCTAACTCCTTGCGAAAAATTTCTTGCATATATTTTCGTTCTATAAAAAACAAACTGTTATTGAAAATGAGGTTTAAAAAACTGAAGTACCTATTTTTACTAATACTGATTGCTCTAACAATAAAAAGCACACCACAAGTTTTTCATAAGAATTCCGGCTCAAGTAAAACAATTGGGGATGTAAATAATGGCAGTATTGATAATGCCTGGCTTATCCCTCGTAAGGGAGAAAATTATAAGTATTTTAGCTGGTTTGACTACTATGTTGTAGGTAGGGCCTACACACATACCAATGTTTGCAAAGCAGTTGTTAACACCTATACTGAACTTGAAAAAACAAATCCAGAATTTAAATTTCGTTACATGGAATGTGCCAAAAAGAAAGGTGGGAAAGCCTGGCCTCACAGAACACACCAGAATGGATTAAGTATTGATTTTATGACTCCGTTAAAGAAAAACGGAAAACAAAAACTAACCTATGACCGAATTGGCATGTTTCGTTATCTGATGAATTTTGACAAAAACGGGAAAGCTAATATTAATAATAAAGTAAGCATTGATTTTGATAATATGGCTCTTCATATTTTAACTCTTGAGAAGAACGCCAGAAAATATAATTTAAAAATCAGGAAAGTTATTCTAAACACTCACTTACAAGATGAATTATTTAGCTCTAGATATGGGAAACAGCTTAGAGAAAGTGGAATTTATTTTATAAAAAACCTTACTCCCATGTTAAACAAGCTGCATGATGACCATTATCATGTAGATTTTGAAAGACTGTAAAAAACAAAAGCCACCTAAAAATATTAGATGGCTCTGAATTAATGGTACAAAGCTTAATTAACAACAACTTGCTGTTTCAACCATCCCGATTTTCTTGTGGTTAGTATCGGTAGCTACTTCTAACTCGACTGTAAAATGCCTCATAATAGGGGCTTCCTTTACAATCTTGTAACCAGCAATTATCTCTTCTCGTCTATCGAATACATTTTTAAGACCGGCAGCAACAACGTCCATATGGTTGTTAGTATATGTTCTACGCGGAATAGTTAAACGAACAAACTCAACAGCTGGATATCTGTTTTCTCGTGAAACAGGATCACGATCAGCAAGCAAGGCTCCTATTTCAACACTTCTTACTCCAGCTTCTTTATACAACTCAACAGCTAGTGTTTGAGCTACATATTCTTCAACCGGCACATTTGGTAGAAAAGTATTTGCATTCACAAAAATTGCATGACCACCAAAAGGATTCTGAACCGGAATTCCATAAGAAGCTAACTTCTCTCCTAAATATGCTACCTGCTTAATTCTTGCATCCAGAGTCTCGAAGCTTGTACCTTCATATAATCCAACAGCTAAAGCATTCATGTCACGACCAGCCATACCTCCATAGGTAATAAATCCTTCGTACATGATATTAAAAGTAGACGCCTTTTCATACAAGCCCTTATCGTTCATTGCAATAAAACCACCCATATTCACATAACCGTCTTTTTTACTGCTCATAGTCATAGCATCAACATAACTAAAACATTCAAGTACGATTTCGCGAATAGTTTTATCTGCATACCCTTCTTCACGTTGTTTAATGAAATAGGCATTTTCAGCAAAACGTGCGCCATCAATCAATAAACGAATTCCATGTTTATGAGATAAAGCACTAACATCTTTAATGTTCTTCATTGAAACAGGCTGTCCACCAACAGAATTATTTGTTAAAGTCAGAATAATAAGTGGAATACGTTCAGCTCCATATTCATCAATGACATTTTCAAGCTTGTTTAAATCAACATTACCTTTAAACGGATGATAATTCTGTGTATCCTTTGCCTCATCAATTGTGCAATCGATTGCTTTTGCCTTGCGGAATTCAATATGACCTTTTGTTGTATCAAAATGTGTGTTTCCTGGAACTATATCTCCTTCGCTAATTACTGCAGAAAAAAGAACATTTTCGGCAGCCCTGCCCTGATGAGTAGGAAGAAAATATTCAAACCCAGTAATATCAGTAACAGCATCCTTTAGCTTGTAATAAGAACTCGCTCCAGCATAACTCTCATCACCAAGCATCATTTCTGCCCACTGGTTCTGGCTCATCGCTCCAGTTCCTGAGTCGGTAAGCAAGTCAATAAACACCTGATTACTATGCAAGTTAAATAAATTATATTTTGCATCTTTAATCCATTGAATACGCTCATCCCTGGTGCTAACACCAATAGGTTCGATCATTTTTATTTTATACGGTTCTGCATATGGTAAATCCATAATGTATCCTTTCTTTGAGAATAATAAATTGAATAATTGTGAAATGTGAATTGGAAGAAAGTTATGCAGAAAATGAGTCCCGTTCCTTTATGCATCCATAAAGAACTTTTGGTAAGGATTGAATGGAGAAACAGAATAAATGAATTGTTTTGTTTGCCATGTCTCCAACGATTTAGACTACAAAAATACAAAATAACACACATAAATCGCATGATATTTCACAGCATTTCAATTTCTCAAAGAGGAAATGACTATTTTTAAAGGCTAAAAGAGTTACCTTCAAAAGGCTTAAAAATGAAACGGATAGCAATATTAGACTTAGGGACAAATACTTTCAACTTGCTTATTTCAGAAGAAACCAGCAATACCGGCAGACTGTATAAAATACTCGTTAACAGAAAGTATCCAGTTAAATTAGGGGAAGGAAAAATTAATCATAAAGAAATAATTCCAGAAGCATATGAGCGCGGAATAATAGCAATCGAAAACCATTATAAAACAATTCTGGAATACAAAGTTGACCAAGTGAAAGCCTTTGGGACTTCTGCTTTACGGTCGGCAAAAAACGGTCAAGAATTCCTGGATGAAATATATAAAAGAACGAAGCTTAAAATAGAAATAATATCTGGTGACAGGGAAGCAGAGTTAATTTATCTTGGAGTTAGACAAACTCTTAAGCTTACCAACACCAAGTTTCTAATACTAGATATTGGCGGAGGTAGTAACGAGTTAATTATTGCAGATATGCATAATGTTTTCTGGAAAAAAAGCTACCCCCTCGGTATTGCCCGTTTATTGGAGAGATTTAAACCTTCAGATCCTGTAGATGCGGACCAAATTCAGATAATTAAAACATATCTTGATTCAGAACTTAAGGATTTATTTGAAGCCTTACAATCGGAAAATATTACATTGCTAATTGGTGCTTCCGGCTCTTTTGAAACATTTGTGTCTTTAATTAACAATTATGAAGTAGTAGAAACAGAAAGCTCGAAATCATTTGAGTCTATTGAAATTAGACCACACGAATTTGACGCTCTTTATGAAAAATTAATTTACTCAACCATTGCAGAAAGAAAAAAAATGCGTGGTTTGGAGCCAATGCGTATTGAAATGATTGTTTTAGCCTGTCTTTTTGTTAAATTTATCCTTGAGAAGCACAGCTTCAAACAAATATTTCAATCTAACTTTTCCCTAAAAGAGGGTGCTATTTACGAATTATTAAAACAGCAGAAATAAGATGGCAAATATCCTGGTAATAGATGACGAAAGAAGCATTAGAAATACACTAAAAGATATTTTAGAATACGAGGAACATCAAGTTAAGCTAGCAGAAAACGGACCTGCAGGAATTGATGCTTTTAAACAAAACAAATTTGACTTAGTGCTGTGTGATATAAAAATGCCAGACATGGATGGTATTGAAGTGCTGGAACAATTCGGCGATTTAAATAATGAAATACCTGTAGTTATGATTTCGGGTCATGGAAATATTGAAACAGCTGTAGACTCAATTAAAAAAGGTGCATACGATTTTATTTCCAAACCCCTTGATTTAAACCGACTCCTTGTTACTGTAAAAAATGCCCTGGAAAGAAAAGATCTTGTTATTGAAACGAAACGCTTAAAAAAGAAAATCAGCAAAAAGATTGATATTGTTGGTGAATCACCTGCTATTTTAAAAGTTAAAGATATGATCGAGCGTGTTGCCCCAACCGACGCTCGTGTTCTCATTACTGGAAACAACGGTACAGGCAAAGAACTTGTTGCTCGTTGGCTTCACGAAAAAAGCAATCGCGCAACAGGACCTTTTATAGAAGTAAACTGCGCAGCTATTCCTTCAGAACTTATAGAAAGTGAACTTTTTGGTCATGAAAAAGGTGCTTTTACATCTGCTCATAAACAACGTAAAGGAAAATTCGAACAAGCTCAGAATGGTACAATATTTTTAGATGAAATTGGCGATATGAGTCTGAATGCTCAAGCAAAAGTTCTTAGAGCACTTCAAGAAAATAAAATCTCTCGAGTTGGTAGCGACAAAGACATAAATATTGATGTTCGTGTTCTAGCTGCAACAAATAAGGACATGAAATATGAAATTGACGAGAAAAATTTCCGCGAAGATTTATATCATCGATTAAGTGTGATTTTAATTCATGTTCCAACTTTAAACGAACGGAAAGAAGATATTCCATTATTAATTGAACACTTCAATAAGCTGATTTGTGGTGAGTATGGTAAACCAATAAAAGAAATTACAGACGATGCTATTAAAGAGCTTCAATTGTTAAGTTGGACAGGCAATATTCGTGAATTCAGAAATGTTGTTGAAAGGTTAATTATACTTTGCGATAAGCAAATTACCGGTGCCGATGTAAAAGCCTTTGCGGCACCAAATTTCCAGTAACTAGGGTTCGTCCATAATGTCCAATGACTTCGTTATTGCTCAAACGAGTTTATTGAAAAGCTAGAATTAGATTTCGTATGAACTTACAATATCCTGTAATTTTGAAGTGTTTTCTGATAACCCAACTACTACTTCGTCAATTGAGTTGAACGCTTTATTAAGATTTTCTACTGAACTTACTAATTGCTTATCAGCCTCCAGATTTGAATGGCTAATTGCATCTATTTCCTTCAATCTGCCATGTATTTCCCTTGAATCATTACAGTTTTCAGATACAAGCTCCTCAATGGTTCTAAGGGATTCTTCTGCACTTTTAATGTCGCCGCTAATAATATTTGTATATTCTGATATTTCAGAAGAAGAATGAGCAACACTGCCAGCAAGAGTTCGAATTTCATTAGCCACAACACTAAAACTCTTCCCATGTTCTCCTGCATGCGAAGCTTCTATTGATGCATTGAGTGAAACAAGATTTGTCTTACTAGCAATCTCATCAATTAAACTCATTATACCATTTATCTTACTCAAATTCTGCACCAGAAAACTAATTACTTTCGATAGTTTATCAACATTTTCAATAGTTATTGCTAGTTTTTCCTGCCAATTTCTTACTACCCCTTTGCTATCGGCAACTGCCTCTTTAATCTCAATAGAATGCTCCGAAATTGTAGTAGTAACATCTTTAACGATTTCAATGGAGTTATCAATATTGTTTATATTAACATCGGTAGTCCTCTTTTTTTCTAACCTTACTACAAGCAACTGACTTATCTGACATGTAGAGTTTACTTCTCCAATCAATGACCTAATATTCGAAATAGAATCATTTATTCCCTTTACAATAACACCAACTGCATCGTTACTTTGTAGGTTTATTTTTCGGCTAACCTTATTATGACTTAAATCTGATGCAATATCAGAAACTTCAAGTAGTTTCTTTATCAAAATTACTTTTACGAATAAAAAACTTACTACTCCAACTGTTATTCCTGCAAACATACAACCGACTACAAAATATATAAACATACCTTCTTTCCATACAACAAAAAAATTAGCATAAACAGGGAAGACAATCCCCATAAATATTCCAAATAAAATCATGTAAAATTGCAAGCGCTTTAGGATACTGACTCTCATTTTCAATAACTCTAAAATTATATCTATCAATCAAGTTACAAAAAGAAATTCACTTTTGCTCATGCCAAATCTAATAATTAAAAAGCCTTTGATTCTTCTTAAGATTGACTTCTTTTCAGCAAGTATTTATAAAACTCTATTTGTGAACGAACAGTCCTTTTCGATTTTGTAGTTCTAATTTTATTGTCCAGTTTGGTGTTTAACACCCTCGCCGAAATATTATCTTTCCATTGAATATTAAACATTTCAAGTAGTTCATTTTTTAAACTTTCATCATAAACCGGACAAGCAACTTCTATTCTTCTATCTAAATTTCTTGACATTATATCTGCTGATGACAAATATATCTTAGGATTTTCATTGTTACAGAAAATAAAGAATCTGGAATGTTCCAAAAAGCGATCAATCAATCCAATTCCAGGAATTTCTTCTGAATGCTTATCAAATTTTGATACAAGCGAGAACATCCCTCTAACATTTAAGCGTACATCAACCCCAGCTCTTTTAGCTCTGTAAAGTTTTCTAATTACTACTGTGTCAACAAGATTATTAACCTTGATATAAGCATATGCTTTTTTACCTGCTTTTGCATTATTTATTTCATTTTGAAGCATTTGCGACAACTTATTTCTAAGCGAAAAGGGAGAAACAAGTAAATGATTGTATCGATTGTTTTTATAGTTCTTATCGAAAAACTCAAAAATGTTTGCAACATCTTTGGCTAATCCTGGATGTGATGTAATTAATAAATGGTCGCTAAAAACTTTTGCCGAATCTTCATTAAAATTGCCTGTGCCAATACATGCATAATTTACAATCTGCCTTTTCTCTTTTCTAACAACCAGGCACAGCTTACTATGAACTTTCAGCCCGGGTACACCATAAACAACTTTCACCCCCTCCTGTTTCATTCGATTCGCCCAAAAAATATTTGCCTTTTCATCGAAACGGGCCTGTAGCTCAAAAATAGCTGTTACCTTTTTTCCATTTCTAGCGGCATTTATCAATGCATTAATTACACTGGAGTTTTTGGCTACTCTATAAACTGTAAGTTTAATTTCTTTAACGGAAGTATCAATTGAAACCTCTTGCAAAAACTCTATAAATTGATGAAAAGAATGATAAGGAAAATGCAAAAGAATATCCTTTTCTTTAACAGTCGATATTAAAGTTTTACCTCGTTTGATATCCTTATGTGGTATCGCTTTTAATGTTGGGTAGACAAAACTACTACTACCAACATTTGGAAAATTCATGAAGTCTTTAAAATTATGATACCTGCCACCTCGTATAACTGCATCATCTTTAGAAAAATTCAATTTTCGAAGGAGTAGTCTCAGGAAATCATCCGGAATTTTTTCATCGACTACAAACCTCACAGGAGGGGCATCTTTTCTTCGCTCCAAGCTTTTTGAAACTTTTTCGACATAATTTTGCGAAACATCATCAGCAATATCTAGTTCAGCATCGCGGGTAAGCTTCATGGTGTATGCATTTACCTCGTCGATACCAAACATATAAAAAATATCCTGCAGTTCAATTCGGATTACATCGTCAAGAAGAATAATATATTTCCTTTTCTCTTCATTCGGAAGAATTACAAATCGGTTAAGTACAGAAGGAATTTCCATAATTGCATAATCAACCCGCTCTTCTGTTTTATTCTTTAATTCTACCGCAAAATATATTGCATCATCCTTCAAATCCGGTAGTTCTCTGCCCTTGGTAATAATAATTGGCATTAGAGTTGACCTAACTTTATTGATGAAGTATTCGTTTACAAATTCCTTTTGAGATTCGCTTAGCTCTGTTTCATTTATTAAATGGATATCATTCTCTCTTAATTCCTGAATAAGGTTTTTATAAATCTTTGTGAAACGCTTGTTCTGATTCAATACAATTTTATGAATTGCCATTAATATATCCTGCGGATATCCGCCATCAAGCATAGTCCTTCGATCAAGCTGATCAAATCTCTTTAAAATAGCAACCCGTACTCTAAAAAACTCATCAAGATTATTTGAGTATATCCCCAGAAACTTAATTCTCTCAATTATTGGAACATGCTTTCTTTCAGCCTCCTGCAACAACCTTTCATTGAAAGACAACCAACTTAACTCTTTGCTTCTATAATTTTGAATTATCATATTGTGTTCCGAGATATAAGTACAAAGCTAATGTATTTCTAAATAATGCTTGTTTAAAAGACTTTCAATAAATTAACAGACTACATGTTTGGTGACAAATATTGTATGAAGAATAATCTTAATTTTGTGTAAAAACAGCAGACAAATGAATAAAATAGCACTTGTAACAGGAGCCACATCGGGTATTGGTTATGCCACAGCCAAAATATTTGCAGAAAACAAAATCGATCTAATTATTTGTGGAAGAAGAACAGATAAACTTGCTCAACTGGAAAGTGAGATATCCGGTAAGGTGAAAGTTTTCAAACTAAGTTTCGATGTTAGTAATCGAGATAGCGTTTTTGAAGCTCTTAATTCTTTGCCCCAAAATTGGAAGAAAATTGATATTCTTATTAATAATGCAGGAAGTGCACATGGCTTAGATACTGTTGAAACTGCCAATTTGGACGACTGGGACAAAATGATTGATATTAATGTTAAGGGTTTAATGTATGTCACGAAAGCTATACTTCCCTGGATGATTGAAGAGCAATCGGGGCATATTGTAAATATTAGTTCCATTGCTGGTAAAGAAGTTTATCTTAAAGGAAATGCTTATTGTGCTTCAAAACATGCAGTAGATGCCTTTAATTCTGGATTAAGAATTGACCTAATGGGTAAGGGCATAAAAGTTTCAGTTATCAATCCTGGTGCAGTAAATACCGAATTCTCAACTGTTAGATTTAAAGGCGATACTAAAAAAGCTGATAAAATTTATGAGGGATTTGAACCACTTGTTGCTCATGATATTGCTGACCTGATTTATTTTGTAGTCTCACGACCAAAGCATATTAATATAAGTGACACTACAATATTGCCAAATGCTCAAGTAACAGCAACCCAAATTCACAGGAAATAGGTGCTTATGAAAATTTTAAAAACATCCTTTGCCCTTTTAACATTTCTTTTTGTTCTTTCCTGCGAAAAAGAAGAAAAGCCTACATATTCTGAAATAGAATTAGAGATTTTAGAACTTGTAAACCAGCATAGAGCAACTATAGATAAAGAACCCTTAATAATGCATCAATATATTTTTGAGGAAGCAATAGGACATACTAGCGCAATGATAAGTTTAAGCAAAATAAGCCATGATGGATTTAGCGAAAGAGCTGAACGTATAAAAAACAATGTCGGAAATGGTTCTGTTGGTGAAAATGTAGCTTACGGATATCCTTCAGCCACTGCAGTTGTAAATGGTTGGCTATTGAGCGATGACCACAGACAAAATATTGAAGGAGACTTCAACTTAACCGGTATTGCTGCCAGAAAAAACAAAGATGACCTGTATTACTTTACTCAGATATTTCTGAATTATTCAAAATAATAAAATAAACCTTTTTAAAACAGAAAAGCTGCTTGTTGAGCAGCTTTTCTTACCTAAACCTATCTATGAAAAGAACTACAAACTTGTAGTTCACCTATGTATTCAATTTAGCTTTGTTTTCCTTTTGGAGCTTCCTCTTTTTTCTCTCCTGCTTTAAGCTTATCTTCTAATTTTATGCCTTCCAAAACCTCAATGTTTATTCCATCTGAAAGACCCGTTTTGATGTATCTTTTCTCAAACACTTGTGGTTCTGTTTCAATTTCAACATAAACTGAATCTTTGTTTTCGTTTTCAAATTTTATCAGAGATTCTGAAACAACCATAACGCTATCTCTACGATCAAGAACTATGTCGGCATTTGCACTGTATCCTGCTCGAATAAAAAGATTGTCTTTTAATTTAACATCGGCTTTTATTTCAAATTGTATTGCACCATTTTCTTCAACGCCTTTTGGCGAAATATACTCTAATTCAGCATCAAATTCATCTTCTTCAATAGCTCCAATTGTGAGAATAAGGTTCATGCCAACTTGAATTTTACCTACTTCTGTTTCATCAACTTTTCCTTTAAATATCATTTCTCCCATATCGGCAACAGCAGCAATTGTTGTTCCAGCATTAAAAGTATTAGCCTCAATTACAGAATTACCTTCTTCAATTGGCACATCTAAAACCATTCCGTCAATAGTTGAGCGAATCAGTGTATTCGTAGCCTGACCTGAAGATTTTGTTACACCTTCTTTTATTAGTTGAAGATTATTTTCAGCAGCATCTAATTCCTCCTTTGCTGTTAAAAATTCTAACCTAGTTTTTTGGAAAGCTGATTCAGAAATTACCTCTTGTTCAAATATCTTTTTTTGTCTTTGAAATTCAATATCTGCCTCTTTGTATTGAATGCTTGCTCTGTTTAATCTTGATTCAGCCGAACTCAAGCGCTCCATGTTTGGAATTATCTTAATCTTCGCTATTAAATCACCCTTTTTTACAAAATCGCCTGGCTCAATATATATTTCGGAAATAATACCAGAAACACGAGGTTTTATTTCAATCTCTTTACGAGGCACAACAGAACCTGTTGCAACAGTTTTCTTAACAACATTTGTTACTTCGGGAGTTTTTGTAGCAAAAACTTCTGGTTTTTCTTTACCTTTTTTGTATAAATAAAACATTGCACCAAAAAAGGTTCCAACAAACAAAACGATAAAGAATATTCTAAAAAACTTTTTCATCTTTTATATTTTTAAGTTTAGGTTAATTTTCAGTCCGAATAGCTTCAATTGGCTTTATGGATACAGCTTTTCTTGCTGGAATTAAACCGGCCAGTGCTCCTGCAAAAATTAGTATCGCTAATGATATTAATGCAAATTGAAAGCTGATTTCGGGATTTAAAAACATTGTGTCATCTGAAGGAGGTATTAAACTACTTATTAATTCAACTATTCCTAAGCCTAATAATAACCCGGTTATTCCTGCAATAGTTGTTAAAAATACCGACTCCGTAAGAATTTGATTAATTACTTTAAATGGGGTTGCTCCCATTGCTCTTTGAATTCCAATTTCTTTGGTTCTTTCGCGAACAATAATTAACATTATATTACTAATGCCTATTACTCCTGCAATTAGACTACCTATTCCAACAAACCATGTAATACTTCGAATAATTACGAATAATAAACCTATCCGCTTAAATTGCTTCTCGACATTTTCTGAACCTATGGCCATCTCATCTTCAGGAGCTATTGAATGTCGTTCCTTTAAAAAAGCTTTTACTTTCTCTTCAAGTACAGTTGCAGATACACCATCCTTTGAAATCATTGAATAGTATCCAACCCGATCACCATAGTTATACGTCTTTTGTAGAGTAGTAAAAGGTAAGAAGACTGCTTGTTCCTGCCATTCTGCCCAACCTCCGTTATGTTTTGATTTAAAAGTTCCTACAACCTGAAAATACACCCCTTGTATTCGTATGTATTCCCCAATAGGCTCTTCTTTTTCTTCAAAAAGTAACTGAACAACTCTATCTCCAATTACACAAACTTTTCTTGTTTCATCAATATCTTTATAATTAATAAACCTGCCTCGGTTAATGTCCATTGGGTCTATCAGATTAAATTCCGGATAATCTCCAAGTATTGAAAAAGCCCCTGTTTTTAATCCACGTACAATATTGTTTGCTCCATCTTCACCCCTGGCCTGAATTCTGGGGGCTAAGAGCTTAATTTCAGGAATATTATCGTGAATGGCTTTTGTGTCTTCATTATTAAAGTAAAAGCTTCTTCCTCTTGGAAATCCTTTATAAGGTACCGAGGTTCTTTGTGTCCACATAAATACACTGTTGGTGGCAAAGTCTCCCATACCATTGTATATGCCATTTTGCAAACCATTGCCCGCACCAAATAGAAGAATTAGCATAAGAATACCCCAAAACACACCAATAGCAGTCATTATTGTTCTGGTCTTATTACTTCTTAAAGCGTGTACTACTTCTTGCCATTTATCAAAATCAAACATAAGTCTATATTTTATTCATCACGCAATGCAACAACAGGTCTAATATTTGCGGCTCTTCGTGCCGGAACTATACCGGCTAAAGTTCCTGCAACAACAAGCATTAAGGTAGCACCAACAGCTACGCCGAAATCAACTTCCGGATTTCTAAAATAATTCTCAGATTCAGCAAATATTGGCGAAACAGCTTCCAAAATGCCAATACTAAAAAGCATACCCAGACTACCAGCCAATCCAGTAATCAGAATTGATTCCATTAGAATTAAGCCTACAATTGAGCCAGGGGTAGCGCCTAAAGCTTTTCGAACACCAATTTCCTTTGTTCTTTCTTTAACAACAACTACCATTATGTTACTCACTCCAACGATACCTGCTATAAGAGTGCAAATTCCTATAAACCAAACAAAAGCTGCAATAACCTTAAACATAGAATTAAACATGAAATATTCTTTCAGATTATTTCGGATCCATAAGGCTCTCTTATCTGTCTCCTCAAACTTAAGCCGTTGAGCAAACTCCCTCCTAAGCTGATCTTCAATAAGATTAGCCTCTTCTTTTGTTAAATCTTTTGTTGTAAAGGCCATGTTATTAATAGAATTGCCTCTATTATAAACTCTTTGCGCTGTTGTTATTGGTAAGTAAACTCGTCTGTTATCCCTTTCATCAAAATCATCAAAAACACCAACAACTTTAAAAGGAATACTTCCAACTTTTAAAAATTTTCCAATTGGATCAACATCTTTAAATATCTCCTTCTTAATATCAACTCCTATTGCAACTACTTTTCTATACTCATTTATATCTATTTCATTAATAAAACGCCCTTCAATAACATTTGCTTCTTCTATAAATTCAGTTCCTGGATGAACTGTTATAATATTATATGCTCCATACTCTCCTTTATAGGAAATGTTTTCGTTTCCAATATATAAACGTCCTGAGGTCTTATCTGCGTAGTCCGTGGTTCTAACAATATACTCATAATCTTCATTGTTCAAACGTATACGTCTTCCAGGTTTCATTCCCTCATAGGCAACACTAGTCTGTCCGGGATAAATCCAAACACTGTTTACTGCATCTCCCTTAAATTCTTCTTTGATACCATTCTCAAGACCTTTACCTGCACCAAGCAATATTAGTAGCATGAAGATTCCCCAGAACACGCTAAAAGCAGTTAGAAAAGTTCTTAGTCTATTTTTCTTTATGGTACTGAATATCTCGTACCACATTTCTCTATCAAGCATATTGTTTAATGTCTTGTGGTCGAAGAATTTTATCTATTATTCCATCTTTCAAATGAATGATTCTATCTGTACGTTCAGCAATATCGTGCTCGTGAGTGACAATTATGACAGTAATTCCCGTTAAATTTATTTCTTTAAATAAATCCATAACATCATAGGAAGTTTGCGTATCAAGTGCTCCTGTAGGTTCATCAGCTAAGATCACTTTGGGATTGGCTGCTAATGCACGAGCAATTGCAACTCTCTGTTTTTGTCCGCCTGAGAGCTCACTCGGAGTATGGGTAGCCCATTCAAGAAGTCCCATTCTTTCTAGCAAGTCAAGAGCAATAGTATTTCTCTTCTTTCTAGGTACTTTCTGATAATAAAGAGGTAGGGCTACATTCTCCATCGCATTCTTGAAGGAAATAAGATTAAAAGATTGAAAAACAAAACCAAGCATCTGATTCCGATACCATGCTGCCTTTTTCTCACTCAAATCACGGATTAGGGTTCCATTAAGTTTGTAGTCGCCTTCATCATAATTATCGAGTATGCCTAGAACATTAAGTAAAGTTGATTTCCCGGATCCTGAGGATCCCATAATAGATACCATTTCTCCAGCTTCAATTTTAAGGTCAATCCCTTTTAAAACATGTAAGCTGTTTGCTCCGGTAACATATGATTTGTGTAATCCTGAAATTTCTACCATAATAACTTTGTATTGGATGTTTTTGTTTCTCTCAACATACGTGCCAAATAATCGTATCGCATTGATTTTCTGACCATGTATCCCCATAAAAAAAATGAAATTGACATGAGTCTTGTTCCTTTTAGAACAATTAGTGTTCGGAAATGAACGTGAGATTATCTTGAGATGTGCTTCAGTGAAGGTATTGATGTATTGGAATTTTCTTCATGCGATAGTACAATGACAGAATCCGCTTCAGTTTCGGCCTTCTGCTTCCTAACACTTACTCTACTATTACCTGTTAGTTCCAGAATAAAAACCACTAGAGTTACCAGAACAAAGATAATTATACTAAATCGTTTCATTGGGTTTAGATTGGTTATTATACAAAAGATGTAATTAATTCTGAAAGGTTGCATTCAAATAAATCAAAAAAGATACGCAACCTTTTGAGGTAAGAAAACATCAATGTATTGTTGGTATCCAAAAAAAAAAAATAGAATTGGAGGAAAAAGGAAGGATTATTTTAACTTTGAAGAACAAAGTTCAAGGGTTGAATGAGCAGCTTGAAAATATCGTTATAGGGTGCCAACATCAGGAAGCCAAAGCCCAAAAAGAACTTTACGAACTTTTTGGAAGCAAGATGTTTGGTATTTGCTTGCGTTATGCAGGCAACCAAAACGATGCACAAGATATCCTTCAGGAAGGTTTTTTAAAAATCTTTGAAAAAATCCACCAATTCAGTTTTAAAGGTTCATTTGAAGGATGGATGCGTAGGATATTTGTAAATACTGCCCTTGAGAAATTCAGAGGACAATATAAGGTTATAAATATCCAGGATGGTTTTCGGGAAACAGCTGATGAAGGCTACGAACATATTACTTCATCTATAACTGCCAAAGAATTAACAGAATTAATTCAGCATCTTTCGCCGAAATACCGTGCAGTTTTTAACCTCTATGCTATTGAGGGTTATTCGCATAAAGAAATCTCAAATATGCTAAATGTTACTGAAGGCACATCAAAATCAAATCTTTCAAGGGCTAGAGTAATATTACAAGAGAAAATCAGGCAATTATACAATTCGCCTGAAAAAATTAGGATGTAAAAAGAATGAACGATAGGTTCGAAAATATAGACCAATTATTTAAGGATGAACTCGAAGGGTATTCTCCTGAAGTACCCGGCATGGCTTGGGATAATATTTCTCAAAGTCTAAACGCTAATAAGAGTAAGAAGCTTAGGGGTTTCTATTATAAAATTGCCGCGGGGATAGCTTTGTTCCTATCTGCCGGTAGCATAATTGCTTTCATTGTAACTGATAAAGATATTGTTCCATCTCCTGTGAATATTTCTGAAGTAGTTGAATCTGCTTCAGATCAACAAGAATCCATTAATACTCTAAGCGCAGAAACGAATAGAAAAAATGGAGTCAGTGTTGTAGAGACTAAGCAAAATAGAAGCACACAAATAGTTACAACTCCTCCTTCAATCAATCAGAATATTGAGATAACAGACAAAGAACCTGAATTAATTGCCTCCACCGAACCAAAAGAGGTTAGTCGGGAAATGATTTTATTTACTAAGGCAAAAAATATTAATGGTACAATACCTTATACGGTTCCTAGTGCAGAACTGATAATTAAAGCTGAAAATGAATCAGATGAATATTCTGATTTTGAAGATTATGCAGAGTACGAAGAAATTGCTTTTGAAGAGGATGCAAAAAATGGGTCAAAATGGATGGTAGGAGGACAAGCAGGACCTCAGTATACTTATCGAGAAATTAACTCACAAAACCTATCAGACGAACTACTTGCCAGATATAATGAGAAAGAAGATGGTTTATTGGCCTATGCCGGAGGTGTAAATGTTGAGTTTCGCCCAATCAGAAGACTTTCTATTCAATCAGGGATTTACTATTCAAAAATGGGCCAGCAGAAACCAGCTGAACTTCAAGCACCAAACAAATCAATTCCTCATGCACAAAGGTACAACCCAAATTATAACGAAAATCAATTAACTACTTACAAAGTAGCTAATTCAACAGGAGATATTGTCTTCACAAATGTGAGTACTCCTACAACTAATAATACCTTGAATCAATTAGATGTTAGTGCAGACAGACCTATTACTGCCGAAGCTAGACAAATGGTTACTGAGTCAATATCATTAACACAGTATTTTGAATATATAGAAGTTCCTCTAATTGCCAGATACTCGATTATTGATAGAAAATTTGGCGTTCACCTTCTGGGTGGAATTAGTACAAACTTCCTTGTTGGTAATTCAGTTTATCTTGACAATCAACCTGACTCTCCTGCAGGATATACAGAAGGTATTGCCCCAATTAATTACAGTAGTACTGTTGGATTTGGTTTAGGTTATGCAATGACTGAAAATCTGAAAATTACAATTGAACCTCAATTAAAATATTATCTATCAAATCAGATTAATCACTCAAACATTAATGTTAATCCGTATACAGTTGGTGTAATGAGTGGTATTAAGTACATGTTTTAATTCTGTGTGTATTATAAAAATTCTATTTCTTTACGTATTCCTTTACTTATTAATAAGTATTCCTGAATCTAATTAATTTCGGTTCTGTTTGTGCATGCAATGCATCAAAAATTTCTCTACTTTTGCCCTTCTAAAGCATGAAGTTATGTTAAACAAAAAGGGCCGAATTCATAACGTTGGTTGGTACATCAGTGGAACTGTAGGTATAATGTTATTGTTCCTACTATTTTGGGGATCTGATTATGAACCCGCCAGTCAAATAATAGGAAAATCAACTCAGCTTACTACTATACCTTTAATTCCTGACACTGTAGAATTTTGCGGAGAAACTCTCCCTCTGGAGTTCTTCGATGTAAAAGAAAGTCTTGAACGCGAAATTCTGGTTAATAGCTATTGGCATTCACAAACCATTTGGTTATTGCAAAAGTCGAATCGGTTTTTCCCGGTTATCGAACCTATACTAAAAGAATATGGTATACCTGATGATTTTAAATACCTGGCTGTTGCAGAAAGTGGTCTTTCTCATATTGTTTCGCCAGCCAGTGCTGCAGGTTTCTGGCAATTACTTGAAGGTACTGCTAAAGATTATAATTTAGAAGTAAACAGCGAGGTAGATGAAAGATATCACTTAGAGAAAGCTACGATTGCTGCTTGTAAATATATTCAACAATCGCATAAAAAATATGGAAACTGGACTTTAACTGCTGCTTCTTATAATGCCGGTCGTAGGGGTATAGACAGACAAATTACTAAACAAAAAGAAAACAATTATTACGACTTGTTACTCAATGATGAAACAGCACGCTACGTTTATCGTATTATTGCCTTAAAACTAGTCTTTGAGAATCCCCAAAATTACAATTTTAACATACCTGCTGAAAGTTTATATAAACCCATTCCTTTTAAAACAATAGAAGTTAACACTCGCATTGAAAGTTGGGCAGATTTTGCTCACGAGCATAATACAAATTATAAAATGCTTAAAACGTTTAACCCATGGCTTCGAGATAGTCAACTAACAAACAAAAACAATAAAACATATTCAATCAAAATACCTAAAAAAAAGGCGCGCCTGGTAAAAGATTAGTGTCGAAGGAATAATATATGGGAGAAGATAAGTTGATAAAGGTTTTTGGTGCTCGGGTTCACAATCTAAAGGATATTGATGTTGAGATTCCTCGTAATAGTTTAACTGTAATTACAGGCTTGAGTGGTAGCGGAAAATCATCACTCGCTTTCGATACCATCTATGCCGAGGGGCAGCGACGATATGTTGAGACACTTTCTGCCTATGCAAGACAATTCCTCGGCAATATGGAACGCCCCGATGTCGATAAAATTACCGGATTAAGTCCAGTTATCAGTATTGAACAAAAAACCACAAATAAGAATCCCCGATCTACAGTAGGAACAACTACAGAGATTTACGACTTTTTAAGACTATTGTATGCTCGTGCAGGAAACGCATACTCTTATAAAACCGGTGAGAAAATGGTGAAATATACCGATGACCAGATTATCGGACTTATTCGTGGCCATTTTAAAAACCAGGGAGTTTACATTCTCGCACCAGTTGTTAAAAACAGGAAAGGACATTACAAAGATCTGTTTGAACAAATTTTACGCAAGGGATTTCTGTATGTTCGAATTGATGGGGAAATTACCGAAATTAAACATGGACTTAAGGTCGATAGATACAAAAACCATAGTATTGAAATTGTAATCGATAAGCTTAAAATTGACGAAGAAACTATTGATAACAAACGATTGCAAAAGTCAATTGAAACAGCCATGTATCATGGGAAAGGTATAATTATGATCATGGAAAGAAATAGTTCAGATGCCAAGTATTATAGTCGGCAGCTAATGTGTCCTACTTCTGGCATTTCCTACGATGAGCCTGCTCCACATAGTTTTTCCTTTAACTCTCCTCAGGGGGCCTGTCATTATTGCAACGGCTTGGGAAGCATTAATGAAATTGATGTAGATAAAATTGTACCTGACAAATCAAAAAGTATTAATAAAGGTGGAATTTCAGCACTTGGCTCTTATAAAAACACCTTAATATTTTGGCAGCTTGAAGCAATTGCAAAAAAATATGAATTCACTCTCGATACACCAATAAAAAAGATTCCTGAAGATGCTTTACATGTGATTCTATACGGTTCTGAAGAATCTTTTAAACTTGACAATTCTCCTCTGGGAGCTTCGTCAAATTACTTCCTTAGTTTTGAAGGCATAGTTAATTATATATCTAACCTTCAAAGTAATTCTGATAAAAAAGATAAAGAGCAACGTTGGGTTTATCAATTTATTAAAAAAGTAACTTGCCCTGAATGTGGTGGTCAGCGTCTTAAGAAGGAATCACTTCATTTTAAAATACATGATAAAAATATAGCTGAGCTTGCCTCTATGGATATAGTTGAGTTAGCTCAATGGCTTAAAACTGTTAACTCGCATTTAGATGAGCGTCAGAAGAAGATTGGCACTGAGGTTCTTAAAGAATTAAGTACAAGAGTTCAGTTTTTAATTGATGTAGGGCTTACATACTTGAGCTTAAATATGCCTTCAAGAAGCTTATCTGGTGGGGAAAGTCAACGTATTAGGCTGGCAACCCAGATAGGTTCGCAATTGGTAAATGTTCTCTACATTCTTGACGAACCTAGTATTGGTCTACATCAGAGAGACAATGAAAAACTAATAGGAGCTTTAAAGTCGCTTAGAGATGCTGGCAATTCAATAATTGTTGTTGAACATGACAAGGATATGATGATGTCGGCAGATTATTTAGTTGACCTTGGTCCCGAAGCAGGGCGACACGGTGGGGAAATTGTATTTTCCGGAATCCCCAAAGATATTCTCGACTCTAAAAGCCTAACTGCTCAATATCTGAATGGTGAAAAATATATTCAAGTACCAGATTGTAGAAGACCCGGAAAAGATAAAAGCATTGAAATAACCGGTGCCTCTGGGCATAACCTTAAAAATGTTAACCTGAGTTTACCTCTGGGGAAATTTGTTTGTGTTACCGGAGTTTCCGGAAGTGGGAAATCTTCACTAATTAACGAAACCCTTTACCCAATTCTTAGTCATCATTTCTATCGCTCGAAACAAGAACCTTTACCATATAAAACAATATCCGGACTAGAGAATATTGATAAAGTCATAGAAGTAGATCAATCTCCAATAGGCCGAACTCCTCGTTCGAATCCAGCCACGTACACTGGGGTGTTTTCTGATATACGCAGTCTTTTCACCTTAACCCGTGAAGCAAAAATAAGGGGATACAAACCAGGAAGATTTTCTTTTAATGTTAAAGGCGGAAGGTGTGAAACATGTCAGGGCGCAGGTGTTCAAACTATTGAGATGAATTTCCTTCCAGATGTTTATGTCGTTTGCAAGGATTGCGCCGGGAAACGTTATAACCGCGAAACACTTGAAGTAAAATATAAAGGTCGCTCAATTAGTGAAGTTCTTGACATGACCATTAATCAGGCTGTTGAGTTCTTTGAGAATATACCTTCTATTACTAGAAAACTAAAAACAATTAAAAAGGTTGGGCTTGGTTACATTACCTTGGGGCAACCTTCAACAACTCTCTCGGGCGGCGAAAGCCAGCGCATTAAATTAGCGGCAGAACTTTCTAAAAGAGATACTGGTAAAACTTTATATATACTTGATGAGCCAACAACCGGATTACATTTCGAAGATATCAGGGTTCTACTTATTGTATTAAACAAACTCGTTTCAAAAGGCAATACAGTTGTAGTTATCGAACATAATCTGGATGTAATTAAAGTTGCCGATCATATTATTGACATGGGTAAAGAAGGAGGTCGTGGAGGAGGTGAGATTCTTTGTGAAGGAACTCCTGAAGAAATAATAAAAAACACTAAAAGTTTTACTGCACAGTATTTAAAAACCGAGCTAGAAAATCATTAACAAACACTGAAATCAAAACATACCTTTTTTTCGCAATTGACAGAATATTAATTTTATCCCGGCAAGCCTCTTTCTTGTTCGGGAATAGTTAATTATCTTTACCGTCTTTGCAAATTTTAGGATGCATGTAAGATACCTTGTAATCTGGATAAACTAATAAAAATGGATAATTCAAAAAGCGAAGAAAAAATAAGGCTCGCGTTTAAGAGGAAAGACTGGAATGAAATAAAGACCTCCGATAGCTGGAAAATCTTTAAGATTATGTCTGAATTTGTTGAGGGATTCGAAAAACTTGCTCGAATTGGACCCTGCGTTTCTATTTTTGGTTCTGCCCGAACCGAACCTGGCTCAAAATATTACAAATTGGCCGAAGAAATAGCTTACCAGCTAACACAGAATGGCTATGGTGTTATTACCGGTGGCGGACCTGGAATTATGGAAGCTGGAAACCTTGGCGCAAAACGAGGCAAGGGGCGCTCGGTTGGAATTAACATTGACCTTCCTTTTGAGCAGGAACCAAACTTTTTTATTGATAACGACAAACTTATTACTTTCGACCACTTTTTTGTAAGGAAAGTAATGTTTATGAAATACTCACAAGGCTTTATCGTATTGCCTGGTGGCTTCGGTACATTTGATGAACTATTTGAAGCACTTACTCTTATTCAGACCGAAAAAATTGGACGTTTCCCAATTATTATGGCAGATAGAAGCTATTGGCAAGGTTTAGTTGATTGGATTAAAAATACCATGATGAAGCAAGAGCAAAATATTAGCTCAGATGATCTTGACTTGTTTTCTGTTGTAGATACTGCTGAAGAAGCTGTTGAGGTAATTGATAAGTTTTATTCAAAGTACTTATTAAGCCCGAATTTCTAGTTGCTTAAAAAATGACTGAAAATCCCGACTTTATTGGGGATTCATGAATTAGAAAAAAAGTAATTAACAATCTTATACTGTTAACTTTCAGTATTTTATCGTAAATTTGACATACTTTGATATAAACAGGCATTTTCCACGATGGTTAGAAATGCTTATTTTTAGTTGTTTATAATACAAATGCCTGATGATTAGACTGTTTGTGCCATTTATTAATTTATTGGTTGCAGTAGTTTTAAAAGTACTGTTTCAGGGCGATATTAGTGTCACCTTAAACGCTCCTGGTGAGGTTGTTGCAGGAACAGAATTCGAAGTTGAAATTACTGTGAACAAATCAGAATTAGCTTCCTTTTCACGCTTACAGCAAAATTTGCCAGCAGGACTAACTGCTACATCCGAAAATACTTCTAACGCCGATTTTACCTTCAAAGATAAAAAGGCCAGATTTATTTGGTTACGTATGCCCGACGAACAGCAGTTTACAATAACTTATAAAGTTAAAGTTGATCCACGGCTAAAAGGGTTATTCAATATCGAAGGTAAATTCTCCTACATTGAAGAAAATGAACGTCGCTCAATAAGCGTAAACAGTAGTGAGATAAACATTCTACCTTCACCCAATATTGATCCCAGTCTGATTGTTGACATAAAAGATTATGAAAAATTAGTTATCCCATATATATCTCCTGCCACTGCAGATCCTCAAATTGCCTGTATCAGGCAATTGCCAGAACTTTCTCCTGATGGAAAAGGATACATAGTAAATCTTATTATTAGTAAGGAACGAAAAGAAAAATTCGCCAAAATTGAAGAAAAAATCCCAGCTGGTTTTAAAGCTGAAAAGCTAACAGAAAGGGATGCTCAGTTCTTTGTAAAAGATGGCATGGCTAAATTTGTTTGGTTAAACTTACCTGCAACATCTTTTTTTACAGTTTCCTACAAACTAATTCCAACAGAAGGAAATACTTCAGGCCCACAAATAGATGGAAAGTTTTCTTATTTGGAAGAAAAGAAGACTATGAGTATTGATATTCTGCAAACTGAACAGGATTTAGCCTCAATTAACACTCCGGACGATCTTCATAATTTATTACTTGGCTTATCAAATCCCCCACTGGCAAACAACAGTGTTACAACTAAAACAATTGATGTTTCTACAACTACAAAAATAAAGGAACCTCGCTCAAATAATAAGTACGTATTAGAACCCGAAGAAGGAATTTATTATCGTGTTCAGCTTGCTGCCGGGCATAAACCCGTAAATATTAAAAGATACTTCAGAAAGTATAAACTTGATAAAGAAGTAAGAAAAGAAGAACATGATGGTTGGTATAAATATTCCATTGGCTCCTTTCCTGAATATAAAATTGCACGTGATTATCGCGTACATATCTGGAATACAACAACAATAGATGATGCTTTTGTCTCGGCATATAACGATGGTAATAAAATAACTGTTCAGGAGGCTTTAATGGTTGCTAACCAAAAATGGTATAAATAAGAAACTTTATTTTCACAAGTTGGTATAAACGAATATGAGGATTATTCACCCAAAATACTTTTTACTACTACTAAGCTTTTGCTTAGTGCTCGTTTCTTATGGGCAAGGGAATGTAGAAGATCTCCTGTACCAAAAGGTTGAGAACGTTAATATGGTTTATAAGCCTGTTGTTGGAGTAGGTATAGGGTCTTTTAATTTTTTGGGTGATGTACGTAATCCGAATTTATCAGCCTTTAATGGCTCAATGGGCTACAAGGTAAACCTATCTACATTTGTTGACAACAAAAACTACATAAAAGCAAATTTCTTCTTTATGCTTGGACAAATGTCTGGTAATGAAAGATCTTTTACCGAACTAGACAGAAATCTAAATTTTAAGTCTGACCTTTTAATGTTTGGAGTTAACCTGAACTACGACTTCGACCATTTTATAAAAAAACATCGTACAGTCCACCCATTTATTTCGGCCGGTTTTGAAATTATAACCTTCGACTCAAAAACAGACCTAATTGGTGCAGAAAATACGCCCTATAATTATTGGAGCGATGGCTCAATAAGAAGCCTTCCTGAAGGAAGTGGTGATGGCACACCACTAATGAAACGTGACTTTAACTATGAAACTGGCCTAAGAGAAAACTTCGATTGGGGTCTTGGTGATTATCCACAATATACCTTTGCTGTGCCATTTGATGCCGGATTGGATTTCTGGTTATCAGACAGAGTTATGTTTAGAGTAGGAACATGTTATAATTTAGTGTTTTCTGATGCAATAGATCACGTAAGCCACAAAAACGATCCCGATCTTGGCGCCCCTGTTGGAGACAAACGAGGAGACGATTTTCTATTTTCCTATTTCTCTCTTCATCTTGACCTGTTTTCGAGTGACAGAGAGCTTGATTGGAATAAATTATATGTCGATATGGATTTTGATCCCACCCTAGACGGAGATGAAGATGATGATGGTATAAGGGATGGTTATGATTATTGTCCAGGAACTCCATGGGGTGTTCAGGTAGATACTGCTGGTTGCGCAATCGACACCGATTCTGATGGCATTGCAGATTACTTAGACGATGAGATCAACTCAAGAGCTGGCGCAATGGTAGATGAACGGGGTGTTGAAATGTCTGATGAAGATGTTATAGCACGATTGGACCAAACAAATGCTGTTCCCAGAGAAGATGTTTCAAAGTACCTCAGGGAACCTTCGTCATATGCTAATTATAAAAAATTAACATCGAAAGAAATTCCTGAAAAATTCAAATCTGCTGACGCTAATGAAGATGGTTATATCTCATTTGATGAAATGATGGATGCTATAGATGGTTTCTTTGATTTTGACTCCGAACTCGGTACAGAAGATGTTTACGAACTCAACGAGTTCTTTTTCTCTCAGTAAGATTAAAAACAATTACATTTTGAGTAAGCGATTTTCTGCTCTTTTTGTATCACGCTTTTTTATATCTTCTCGCTTATCGTAATCCTTTTTACCTTTTGCAAGTGCAATATTAACTTTTGCATAACCCGAATCTGAAATAAACAGGCGATACGCCACAATAGTCAAACCTCTTTCTTTTACTTTTCGCTCTAACTTTCTAAGCTCACTCTTATTCAACAATAATTTGCGTTCTTGCATTGGTTCATGATTTGAATAACCACGGTTAGCATACTCTTGTATGTTCATGTTTCTTACCCATAGCTCTCCATTCCTGAAACCACAAAATGCATCTGATACACTCGCTTTACCTAAACGTAAACTTTTAATTTCGGTACCTGACAATACTATACCGGCAGTATATTTCTCAATAAACTCGTAATCATGCGAAGCTTTCTTATTCCTTATATCAATTTTGTTTGCCATTAATTAGCTACAATTTTTAAAGAATGCAAAGTAAAACTATTTTTGTGTAAATTCAATAACACAAATGAGCAGACTTAATCCTAAATATAATCTTATAGTTGTTTTAGGACCAACAGCAACAGGAAAAACGCATTTTGCTTCAGTAATAGCCAGTAAAATTAACGGAGAAATAATCAGTGCCGATTCAAGACAGATATATCGACGTATGAGCATAGGAACAGGCAAGGATTTGGATGATTATATAATAAATGGAAAGGAAATACCCTACCATCTTATAGATATTCATGAACCCGGTGTTAAATACAATGTTTTCGAATTCCAGAAGGATTTCATTAAAGCTTATGAGATAATTAATAAACGGAAATCAACCCCTATTTTATGCGGTGGAACCGGAATGTATATCGAGTCGATAACAAAAGACTACAAACTGATTTCTGTGCCCGTAAATGAGAGATTAAGAAATGAACTAAAAGACAAATCACTTGATGAACTGGAAGCTATTCTAAAAACCTTTAAACGATTGCATAATAAAACAGATACAGATACAATAAAAAGAGCCATTCGAGCAATTGAAATTGAGGAATTCTATTCCAATAATAAAGAAGCCGAGAGCACCATGCCTCAAATAAACCCCATATACCTGGGCATTAAGGTTGATAGGGAAATACGCAGAAAAAGAATTACAGATCGACTAACAAAAAGGCTGGAAGAAGGCATGGTTGAAGAAGTAGAATCTCTTTTAAATGAGGGAATAAAGCCTGAAGACCTTATATATTACGGTTTGGAATATAAATACCTCACACTTTATTTAACTGGAGAGATGTCTTATGATGAAATGGTACAGAAATTAAATATCTCAATTCATCAGTTTGCAAAAAGACAAATGACCTGGTTTCGGAAAATGGAGCGTGAAGGAATCAAAATTAACTGGATAGATGGAATGAGTCCGGAAGAAGAAAAAGTAAATGAGGCCCTTAGAATAATTAGTGTTTAAAAAATACTACTTTTTAGTCCCGACCTCTACCTAATATTAGTACAATTCCCCAATTGATGTAGGCAATGATCGGGACAATTAAACATCATTTCTGTTTACTGCTAAGCTGCAATGTGTTGAAAGATGTCTTTAATTACATCACCATGTGTATCCTTATAGTTCTCTTTTAACCATTGATGCAGCTGCAGAATCTCGTAAGATTTTAGCCATTTAAAAGATTTTACTATTTCTTTTCTGAAGAGCTCCTTGTTTCCACTGAGCTGATCTAAAATGGATTTTTGATGGTCTAGCATACTTAAAGTTAAATTTTAAGTTTAACTCTAATATAAAAAATTAACCCTCCATTTGAAAATAGTTGATGGTGATATTTATCATCGAAAGGTTAGATCTTCTACCGCTAAACTCCTTATACAGCAAGTCTTATGCGCAAATCATTAAACTCTAATCGATTATAACATAATCTGCCATTAGAGAGATATCAAGAGCATCTATTCCAAATTTTTTAAGGTAAAGAGCATCAGATGAAATTGCTTTTGAGAACCACCCCGTTTCACCTCCTGATCGTTTCACAGCTTCACGATAATTTCCTATGGCATCCTGAATATCACCTTTAACCCACAAACAATGCCCGAGGTTCAAAAAGTCTGATCGCTGACCTTCAGTGTCAATAACTTTCTTAAAATACCTGATTGCCTGTTCCGTTTTGTTCAACAGAAAGCTACACCAAGCTATGGGTCGTTGAACCTTTACAAGGTCAGGCTTCAAGTATTCAACCTTAAAGTAATATTTAAGAGCAGTATCATATTCCTCTTTATCAATATTTAACTGTCCTAATAAAATCTGAACCTCAAGATTTTCTGGTTCTAAATACTCAACTTTTGTATAATATTCAATAGCCTTATCAAACTCTCCAATGCTACGATAACAATAGCCCAGTTTCTTATGCAGCCATGTACGGTTTGTTTCAATTATTTCGGCTTGTTTATAGTAATTGATTGCTTCTTTAAAATTCCCTATTTTCTGGAAACAGAAACCTATTTTTTCTATAAGTTCGAACTTCCTTTCTTTTTTCAATAACTTAAAGAATATTTGTTTTGCTTTTTCGAAATAGTCATTCTGAAAATAGAATTCTCCTACATTCCGTATATTTTCTTCTGAAAGAACAAGACTAAATACCTCTGAATTTGCAATGTCAAGATCCAGTTTAAAAACATCTAGAAAGCTTGATTTCTGTGGATGCAACTTGAAAAACCTGTATAAATCCTGAATATATTGCGTGAAATAGATTTTATCCTGGGCTTTTGAGTTGTGTTTTGACTCTTCCATGGTAACTTCCTTCATTTGCTGTAATTCAGCACTAAACATATCCAGCATCATACTTTTTTGCATGTCGGGCATGAATCCAATATTAAAGCTGAAAGAATATTTATCAGAGTTGCACATTACAGGAGCTTGCTCAATTCCTTCAAAGAAACCATCCCAATCAAAGTTATCCTCCACTCCTTTTATAGACTTTTGAATTTCCGGATGTTCTTTGTAAAAGGGCAAGAACCAATTTGTTAGTTTTTCAAAAAAACCAAATCGCTTCAACATAGAAAAGGCTCCCATAAATACATCTGAACCATCCATTTGCATCATTGAAAACTCTTCGAGCTTTTTATATACATCCGGCGTATCACTGAAAAACTCCTGCCAGTCGGGATTTTTATCTTCCATGTTATCTTTGTCCAGCAGTTCATCCAACTTTAGTTTTTCTTCTATGTCCGGACGAAGTTTCATTACTTCTGGAATAATTTCTTCCTGAATTTTTTGTGTTACTTTCTCTGTTTCCTGGGCACGAATTACCTGTAAAATTATTTGCTCCAGTTGATTACCTAACTCCTTTGGATCCACATAGGATTTAAGCCTATTCATTAATTCCGGGTAAAGACTTAATCTGTTTTCATACTGCAAAATAGTAAATGCTAGTCCAACTAATGCTCTGTGCCTAACTACAACTTCTCCTGAAGAGTATAAATCAAAAAGAATCTCTGCTTTCGTATGATCGAAATGCCGTAAATTCGACAATGTAATAGCACTTACAATTAAACATTTATCATAAACTGGTATATGGTTAGCTTCGATAGTTTTCTTTGCCAATACTTTTTCACCTTCACTATAACGATTTGTTAACCAAAGTATATGAAAAACCTGTTCTAGCGTATTATTGTATTTGGTTTGTCCTTCAAGATTAGAATCATCTATAGATTCAACTTCCTTAAGAAAGGAGGAAAACTCCCGTTCAACACTCATCTCATCGATAAGCTCAGACTTTTCTTGCTCTCCTAGCTTCAGAGATACTATGTCGGACTTCTTTTGTATAGCATACCAGTTATTTCCACTCTCAACAATGTTGGCGACAACATCGTCATTAAGTTCAATAATTTTCCTTTTTAAACTCTTAAATATTTTTTCTCTTTCAGGGTCAGTTGCATAACCAAATGAATATTTAAGAATGTTTCGGTATGTCTGTTCTAAATTCTCAAGTTCAGAAATATACTTTCCATCTCTCGTTGTATAAACAAGCTCAGAAATTTCCTTAATAGAATCAAGAATTTTATTATTAAGAGTTGCATCAAGAACTCTTTTTTGTTTTTTCTCTGCAATTTTTATTTCCATCTTCTGAATGCTGACATTATGACAAATAGCTTCAACTTTAGGTAAAAATAACAAACATATCTACCTTTTTAAAGTATATCTATAGATAGTCAAAAAGTATGCAAAGTATGAAAACCTGTCAATGCTGCATTGAATGTATGTCTAAAAGAAGCCACATTATTGCCAAACCACTAAGTAAAAACACCAATTGCAACACAGAAGCCTTAATTGATTTTGAATGGTTTAGTTCTGGTACCAAATCAGCAAGTGCTATATAGATAAAACCTCCTCCTGCCAATGGAAGTACATAGTGAGACAGCTCTTGACTTTGATAAGGCATGATAAAAACCAGGCCAGCACCAACAAATGATGCTAAGGCAGAAATAAAATTGAAGAAGAGTGCTCTTTTCTTAGTGTAACCTGCCTGAACCAAAACTGCAAAATCACCAATTTCCTGTGGCAACTCATGTGCCAATACTGCCAGTGTTGCAACTACTCCAGCAGAAACATCAACTTTATAGGCTGCGGCAATTAAAACTCCGTCAAGAAAATTATGAAATGCATCTGCAATAATATTTAATGGTCCGAACGATTTTACATTGCTTTCATTAGGATGATAATGGCTATGAACGTTTAAATATTTTTCAAGTATAAAAAAGATGACAATACTAATAAGAATTAGGATAGGCGCAACTTCACCATGTCCATGCTCAAAAGATTCCGGAATTAAATGTAAGATAGCTCCCCCCAGCAAGCTCCCAATAGAGAAACTTACAAGCAAGGTTTGTATTTTTTCAAAAAACTTCTTTGCGAAGATTAAAAATACTATTCCGGCAAGAGATACCAGACTGACAACCAAAATACTTAAGAAGGTGTAAAACCAGATCGAATTCATTCAATTTTATCTTTGGGGAAGCAAAAATAGAATAATTCTTACTTTAACTCGCATTATGCAAAATATTTTTACGAGACTGATTTACCTACCTGATCCATAGTCGCTTTTATATGCAAAGCATTAGAGCTCTTAACCTGAAAAAATTATGGAAAACAATTATTTTTAAGCTTTCTTCTTTTTAGGAAGACTCATTCTACCACTTTTTTCCATCAGTTCTACGTATTCCTGTTTCCCATCTCTTTTAATTACAGAAATACAATCAGACCTATCTGTACGAAAAAATAGTTCAATTAATCCTGAAACAAATGTGTTGTATCTTTTGCAATCCTTAACATTTGACTCGTTTTTACAGTCTGCACAGGAATCGTATTTGTTTTCAATGCAACAGGTTCTTATTTTGCACCATTTAGCCTTCTCATTCTCTCTACATCCAGGACACTTACCTTTTTTGAATTGCTTGCAATTTCCACAATATAAGCCACAATAAGCAACTAATTTCTGTTTGTCGATTCTAATTGAATTCATATAGTCTATTTTTTTTTGTAAAATATACATACTGAGTGACAACGTTATGTCAGTAGAATTAAAATTTAATTCTTTTTCGCATCATAATAATCTTGTAATAACAGTTAAAATTTACTATATTTATTAGTGTAAATCATTAAATTTATAAGTCATGTCTATTGCCAAACAGTTTGAATCGGGCTCTTACCTTTCATTTAAATTAGGAGAAGAATCATTCGCAGTACATGTAAACGAGGTATTAAATATCTTGGAAATGACCAAGATAACCACCATACCAAATGCTCCTAATTACTTGAAAGGAGTTATTAACTTAAGAGGTATGGTGTTACCTGTAGTAGATGCTCGAATTAAGTTTAACATGGAGGAACAAGCACACACCACTAACACCTGCATTATAGTTATGGACTTAAATAGTGAAGATGGAATAATACATGTTGGCTTTATTGTTGATCAGGTGCTTGAAGTACTAGAATTAGATGAAAACCAGGTAGAACCACCTCCAACCCTTGGCACAAACTACAAAACTGAATTTATTACCGGCATGGCTCAGGTTAATGAAAGCTTTGTAATGCTTTTAAATATGAGCAAAATATTCTCAATTACCGATTTTGATTTACTTAAGGTAAAGAACATCAAAGAACCAGAACCAGAACCGGTAACAAACAAGAAATAATTTGCATTTAAACTTTAATGCCAAGGTATTGTTTGGATAATTCTGCGACTTGTTGTTGAATATATTCTAACATCTTAGTATTTAAAATCTCTTGAACCATATCGCCAAGACTCATTAACCAACCAGCAATATATTCATATTCATTTACAGCAAATTTCATCTCAACATAATCTTTTGTTACTAATTCTTCATAGAAACCAAAATAATATCTGGAACTATTAAGCGATGAGACTTTATCCTTATTAAAACGTACTGTTAAATTGAATACTTCTTCATTTTCAAAACTATTCTGAAAATACTCCCCTATTGAAAAATTTTTGTCGTGTTCCATAGGTCTTTCTGAGATTTCCAACTCCTGAAGCCTATCAAGTCTAAAATCTCGAAAATCATTCCTCAAATAACAATAGCCAATTAAATGCCATTTAAACCCATAGAAGCATAAACCAAGCGGCTCGATTTCCCGGGAATTGCTTGAATTATTATATTTGGAGAAATATCTAATATTCAAACACTTTTTCGCCGACATAGCCTTCTGAATGGTAGTAATATAATTGTTCGAAAAATCAGCTGCAAGAATATTTGTGTTGTGAAAAATATGTACCTGCCCTTCCATTTGACTAATAAAATCGCGATGCGAGTCTGGTAATACTGATTTAATCTTGTCAATTGCCAAGTTAAAATAGCTCTTTACAGACTGATCACTAAATTTATCAACCAACTTTCCTGCAATTAACATAGAACCTGCCTCTTCAGGTGTAAACATCACAGGAGGTAAATGGTAACCTTCAACAAGATAATAACCAGATCCAACTTCGGCACCTAAAGGAACACCAGCTTCATCAAGAGCTTTCATGTCTCGGTATACAGTACGCAAACTAATATCAAACCTTTCTGAAATCTCCCTTGCAGTAATTAATTTTTTTGTCTGTAACATTATTAAAATAGCAGAAAGTCTATCAGTTCTATTCATTGTATTAAGAGATACTTGGTCTGTCTAAAGGTATAAAACTATCGAATATTTTTTTTAGATAATACTATGCAACAAGCATTTTTTTCAATGTTTACTGCTGGAAAAGTATCCCAAAACTAACTTCGAAGGAATTGTAATAAACATGAGAGATTGTTAGTTTTTCTTCTTTAAGTTCGGAGAGCTGGAAACGATAGCTTGCTTTAATATACGATTTGTAATCTGATTTCATATTAAGCTTTAGACCCAACCCTACTTCTCCATATGAACCTCCTCTATAAGAAAGCCCATCATACATTGAACTGTAACCTTTCCATCCGGTTGAATAACCACCTTGGAAGTCAAAGAAAACCCTCTGATTTATTCCAGATGTAACTTTTAAAAACAATGGCAAAAAAGTGTGTTTCGGATATTTAGTAAAGCCAACGCCAACACCAAATCCAAATTTTCTGCCAGGCACTAAACAATAACTATGCTGGACAGAAAAACCAGAAATGACATTTAATTCATTTTTAAAACTATAACGAGTTTGAATATGACCTATTTGCAAACTACTGCTTTTATTTATCTTCTTATTGAAGTTTTCTTGCGAGAATAAGTTTATTGTTCCATATAAACTTAAAAGAAAAAATACGATTCGGATTTGGCTTGATGTCATTGCTTTCACTACAAAGAAGATTAATAATTTACTGGCTCCAACCATTAATTACAACTATTTATCTTTCAATAATTGTCAGCCTGGATGGTTATACCAATAGACAGATAAAATGAAATAGGTTGCACCCGAAATGCTAAGCTTTATAAATAAACGCATTTCAACTAAAAATTATTGATCCGCTTAATTAAAAAATGAGAGCATAGAATTTTCTTCAACTAATCATGAATTCCATTAATTGTAATTATTCAAACAGCAATTAGAATTCTTAATGGTAATAAATCTCAGCCAGCATTCTTTTTTAGAATTAAAAAAAACGCAAAACTTTATTATTGTCCATAGCAACTCACAATACCCATCTAATAAGCTGTATTAGCTCGGGTTTAACATTACTGTTTCATTAACTCTTCAGGCCAAATAATAAATTGATACAACTACCTGTACATGTATCGTTCATTGTTAACTTCCTGATTAACTATGCTAATATATTTCTAAATGATACACAGAAATAGTGTAATTCGGTAGACAGATAAATATTATCGGTGAAAAGAAAATTTGGAGCGGTGTTGGCAATAGTAAATAACGAAGGCTAAGATTGTCTAATTCTTAGAAGGGGAAAAAGAAAATTTAAGGAAATATGCCTGTTTGATATAAGGGGCGCTATTACAGGCTACTCCTCTTTCTTTAGTTTGCAATACCAATCAAGAAACTGGTCATCGTATATTATTTTCTCTCCCCAGTGTTCTATATATTTATCTTTAAAATTCTCGGGCAAAAACTCACTTTGTAACATATTATTAAGCCTGTTTCTTACAGGAATTAAAAATCCATCTCTCCAGGCTTCCTGACAGGGGATAAATTCTAATGTTTCTATTTTTTTAGCCATAATGAGCAAATCTAAGTTAAACCCTAGTAAATTATTCAAAAATAACAATTTGAATTTTATAATAAAAGGTCTAACTATAGAGTTTGAAGTACGTTCACAATAATATCCTGGTGTGTGTTCCAATATTTCTGTTTAAGCCAATCAAACAGCTTATACAAATCTGAAACTTTCAACCATTTTATTGATTTAACAATTTCCTTTTTAAAAAGGTTCTTATCGTAACTAAGTTTGTCTATTAAAATCTTTTGATGTTCAAGCATAATTATAATTTTTTATAATCAACATGAACAATTCATGCACAGGTACTAAAAGTTAATCAATAAGAATGCCAATATTTTTTGCTGTCATAGTGACAGCTTTACAAGCTATTTTTCAGTGAAAATAAGCTTCTTTGACTCAAGGTTTACTTTCCTATAAAAACATGATTTTCGATATTCATCATTATCGTTCTTAGTATGACAAGCTCCTCCAGCCGAGGGTTCAACCATGAATATTAGACAGTCTTGATCGCAGTCAATAAAAATATTCTTAATCTTCATAAGATTACCGGATGTCTCTCCTTTCTTCCAAATAGATTTTCTTGAACGACTCCAAAATGTAGCATAACCTGATTCAATCGACAAGTTAATTGCTTCCTTATTTACATAAGCCAACATTAATATCTGTCCCGAAGTTTCATCCTGAACAATAGCAGGTAAGAGTCCTTTCGAGTCAAATTGCAAATTTAGTTCTTCTGATTTCTCTATATCTTGTTCTAACATTCCAATATTATTAAAAAATAATGCTATTCCAATTGCTACTATTGAACAATGGCGGAAACATATTTTAGTAAAAAAATTATTTAGTTATAAACCCGCAAATCGCCACTATTTACATTAAATGCTGTTCTGTATTTCTTTAAAAAAAACTTTGAAACACTGCCAACCGCAGGCTGTCCTTCACTAGTTAAAACATATACCGAATGACATTTTGGACAAACTGCAGAGCTTCCATCAACCTCTAAAGAAACACTTTCGGGTAAATCATGCGGACAAGTGGCATCAAAGGCATAAAAAGTTTTCCAGTACTCGTAGTGATATAGAATTAATCCATTATTGTCATAACCAATAGTTGTTCTCCCTTCAGGATGCTTTGTAAGCTTCATAGAAGCTGCTGGAACACGTAAATCATTAAATTCGGGGTCTACATTGAGATTTATCGTTAAATCCATTGGGACATAGGGAATAGGCATAGTTTCTTTATCATCACAGCGTATCGAGAATAACACTATAAAAACTAAGATTAAGAAAAAATGAATTAACTTTGAATTTCGTATCACAAAAAGTTTTTTATTTTGGTAAAAGTACAATTTTTAAAACTTGTAAGATTATTTTTTATTGTATTTATAGTGTTATTTAGCTCGGAAGTGTACTCACAAAGTCGTACCATTAAAAAGGCTCAGAAAAACGCAAAGAGAGTTGAATTACGTGAAGAAAGAACCAATGAGAAGTCTAGAGAAAAAGCTATAAAACAACATTACAACAACCAATCTGAGACTACAAAAGTTTCGATGAAAAGGTCGAAGCAGAACTCAGACAACTATAGAAAGAAACAGAAAGATGGCCTTATAGAACGTTTTTTAAAAAAAAGAAAACAAAAAAAAGACCAGAAGAAAAGATCGAATAAACAAAAACGCAGATAGTATGGACGATTCGTTTGAACTGATAATTTATATAATATTCATTGCTCTAAGTTTAGTTGGCGGTTTATATAAAAACTATGCTAAAAAGAAAGCTGAACAAGGTAAACGTCAATCACCTCCTCCGGCATTTGATGATACAGATATTCAAGATTATCAAACTGAACCACAAGAGGAATATAAACCATCTCCGCGAATAAATCCATTTGAAGAATTTATTAGGCAACAACTTGAAGAAACCAAACCAGAACCTAAGCCAATACAAAAAGTTGTTGAAGAACCAAAAATACCCGAAAATAAATACCAATCAGCAAGCTCCAAATTAGACATTATCTTAAAAGAAGGAACCCCATCATTTCAAAACACAGCTACAGAATTGGTCTCTGATAATATGTTTGAACCAGACTTCTCAATTTCTGATCCTTTTGCACAAGAAAGTTCTCCAATTACTGACATAATTTTTCAAGAGGAAATAGGTAATAGGAAAGATGCAATTGATGACTTTGATTTAAAGAAAGCTATTATCTATTCTGAAATAATAAATAGACCAAATTATTAATCCAAATCTGGTATCTGTTATTTATAATTTAACTTGTATTGGTAAAAGATTATTTGTTAAATTTGCATATTGAAGAGTTCCGAAATGTGCCGGGATTCTTTTTTATTTTTTATACAATAGGTACAAAAATTATTAGGAGGATTATATATGTCTTCAATTTCATATGTTACGGAAGAAGGCCTACAGAAACTAAAAGATGATCTAGAGCAATTAATGAACGTAGAAAGACCTTCTATTTCACAACAAATTGCTGAAGCGAGAGATAAAGGTGATTTGTCTGAAAACGCTGAGTACGATGCAGCCAAAGAAGCTCAAGGACTATTAGAGTTAAGGATTTCAAAGCTTCAAACTACTATTGCAAACTCAAGAATTATAGATAAATCTAAGCTTGATAACTCTAAAGTTCAAATTTTAAGTAAGGTTAAAATTAAAAACAAAAAAAATAATTCGACAATGATTTACACAATTGTTGCCGAAAGCGAAGCTGACCTTAAAGCTGGAAAGATATCTGTTGATACTCCAATAGCTAAAGGACTTTTAGGCAAAGTTGTTGGAGATGTTGTTGAAATAACAGTACCATCAGGAACCATTCCCTTTGAAGTAGTTGAAATCTCAAGCTAATAAAGATTATATACCATGGCAACCATATTTTCCAAAATTATAAGTGGAGAAATTCCATGTTATAAAATAGTAGAAAACGACAAGTTTTTGGCTTTTCTGGACATTAATCCACTAGCAAAAGGACATACATTGGTTATTCCAAAGCAGGAGACAGATTATATTTTCGACTTGGACGATGAATTACTGGCAGAAATAAATGTCTTTGCAAAAAAGGTTGCTAGAGCTATTGAAAAATCGGTTGAGTGCAAACGTATTGGCACAGCTGTTATTGGACTTGAAGTGCCACATGCACATATTCATCTTGTGCCGATTAACTCTATTGGTGATTTGAATTTTGCGAATCCAAAGCTTAAGTTCAGTCAGGAAGATTTTGAGATAATAACAGAAAAAATTAAATCAAATTATAAAGATTAAACCTCCACATTTTGGAGGTTTTTTTTTATTTTTTCCTTTCAGGATTCTTCTTAATAAAATCACCCCATCCGCTATAACTAGTTCCTGATGATAAATCTTTTTGATAAAAGTGGCACAAAGCTGCAGCCAAGGCATCGGATGCATCAAAATCTTCAGGATCTTCAGTGTAATTTAAAATATTCTTGAGAATTGCGGCTACCTGCTCTTTTGAAGCTGCACCCTGACCAGTTATGGCTACTTTGATTTTTCTGGGAGCATATTCGAAAATCGGAATGTCTCTTTGAAGAGCTGCTGCAATTGCCACACCCTGTGCTCTCCCCAGCTTCAACATAGATTGAACATTTTTACCGAAAAAGGGAGCCTCAATAGCCATTTCATCAGGACAATATTTATCTATTAGATTTGTAGTAGAATTAAAAATTTCTTTAAGTTTAAGATATGGATCAATAATTTTCTTCATTTTAACCAGCCCCATATCCACCATCATAGGATTATTATTTATTGCCTTTAATATGCCATAACCCATAATGCTTGTTCCCGGATCAATTCCAAGAATTACCCTCTCCTTCATTTTCTTTTCATCCATATAAATACAAAGAAAACTAATGCAAGAAGAAAAAAAAAGCCTGTCTGTATTATTTACAAACAGGCTCAACAAAATGTTTTTAAGATATTATTTCTTGGAATTTTCAATTACTGAAGTAGCCGTCGCTATTAAACCAGAAAGGTCTGCCATATTCGTAGGAATAATCATTGTGTTATTCTCCTTCGCTAAATTACCGAATTCTTTAATGTATTGTTCTGCAACTCTTAAGTTCACTGCATCAATACCATTTTTTTCTCCAATAGCAGTTGCAATTTCTCTAATACCTTTAGCTGTTGCATTTGCAACACGTTCAATTTCCTGTCCACGACCTTCAGCTTCATTAATCCTTTTCATTTTCTCACCTTCGGAGCGAGCAATTAATTCCTGCTTATCTCCTTCGGCAACATTAATTTTTGCTTGCATTTCTCCTTGCGATTCTGCAATAATAGCTCGTTTTTCTCGCTCAGCACGCATTTGCTTCTCCATTGCATCTTTAATACTCTGCGGAGGAGTAATGTTTTTTACTTCATACCGAGAGACTTTAACTCCCCAAGGATCCGAAGCCTTATCAACAGCATCAACGATAACTGTATTAATGGTATCACGTTCCTCAAATGTTTTATCCAACTCAAGTTTACCAATAACGCTACGCATTGTAGTTTGGGCTATTTGTATTGAAGCAAATCTGTAATCGTCAATACCATACGATGCCTTTTTAGGATCGATAACCTGCAGGTATAAAATGCCATCAACTTCAACAGAAATATTATCTCGTGTAATACATGTTTGAGATGCAACATCAATCGCTTGTTCTTTTAGTGTATGCCTATATCGAACTTTATCAATGAAAGGAAATAGCACATTGAAGCCTGCTAATAAAGTGCCACGATATTTTCCTAATCTTTCAACAATAAAAGCAGAACGTTGCGGAACAACTTTTATATTCGAAAAGATTATAATTAGTACTAAAAATATAAGTCCAATGTAGATAATGGTTGATGCGTCCATATTAATTCCTCCTAAACTTTTAAATTAATTGATTTTAGTTATGTGTAATGTTAAACTTTCCTTGTTAACTATCTTAACCTGATCGCCCTTTTTAAGATCGATATCAGATACAGCAGTCCAATTAGTTCCCTTGAAATCAATTTTACCGGGTACCCCTATCTTAAAATCAGAATCTACAAATAATGTTTTGTTGAGAAACTCGTCTTCAAGACTATCGGGCTCCATCTCGGTAGCGCCGAAAAACCTCAACCGCAGGAATTTTCGGAGAGCCAATAAACTTAAAATAGCAGTGCTTAAAAATATCAGCAATTGAAGATTAAGACCCGGATCAAATATTACCAGACATAAAGAAGTTATCCAGGCGCCAACTCCAAAAAATATAATTATTAGACCTGGAATTACTAATTCCAATAAAACACATGCTAATCCGATTAAAAACCAAATTACTGGTGGTGTAAAAAACTCTTGTAAATTCATAGTTAAAAAATTAATTATTAAGCCTGTAACAAGGTATTAAATAATTTTTAAAATTTCTATTACGAATAAATTAATCTTTTCTGAAAATATTTTTTTGAGGAATTTTATAAGAACTAACAACAATATCCAGTAAGTATGCTCTTTTTTTAGTCCAATATTGTAGTACTGAAGATGATAATGCATTGTTATCTAAATGAGTAAGTCAAATATTACTTTTCATCAGGTATTATGCTGTTTTTATCAATAGGTGAAGTAAAGAAATAAAGATTTTAAACCTTTCTTGAATATTATCTCGTATACGAAAAAAAACTTTTCTGTACAGGAGATTTTTTGTAATTTGATATCAAATAAACCACCTATGAATAGATTATTATTAATCAGCATTATATCTCTATTTATTTTTAACCTAACAAATGCGCAAGATCAGTTGCCAACTGAAAGAAAAGTTTCTATGGGTCAGAATGGTAAAATCTACATAAATAAAGATTTAGGAATTTATCTTTGGTTATCCACCTCACCTGAAGAAGGCTCGGTAAAGCACAGACTACTTAGCGACTCTACAATACGATACACTAATCCAATGTATTTTGACACCGAAGGTTACAACACTCTACGTTCGCCATCGGCTGTTGACACAAACACGAAGAGAACGGTTTTCCCTCTCAGAGATATTATTTTTGAGGTTTATGCAGATGGAAGAGCTCCGGTTTCTGACTTAAAAATAATGTATGGCACCACCCGTTATTTGCAGAGTAAAAGGTATTATAGTGGATCTATAAAAGCAATATTAAAGTCAAAAGATGCCATTTCAGGCACTGATTATTCATATTATTCTATTGATTCAAAAACTTTTGTTGAATTTAATGATACGTTATCTTTCTCTAAGGATGGTGAATACACTGTTAAATATTATAGTGTCGATAAGGTTGGAAATAGAGAGCAGGTTGAAGAAAAAACATTTATAGTTGACAATTCAGCTCCAATTTCAGAATATGAAGTTGTTGGAGTGATAAATGAGAAAATCTCTTCTTCCAAAGCAAAAATAAAATTGACTTCCAAAGACAATTTAATAGGTGTAAAAACTATTTACTATAAAATAAACAAAGGTAAAACCTTGGTGTATTCTACTCCAATACCTGTAAAATGGCTTGGCTCTGACAATGGAGTGATTACTCTTTGGGCAGTTGACCACATAAATAACAAGGAGGAGAAAAAAATACTTGGGGGTAAAGATATTGCTCTTTCCGCTAATTAAGTATAAGATAATGCGAAGTAGTGCATATCGTTGTATTAATTGAAATTGACTTGCAAGCCATGCAAAGTTCCCAACATCCTTATTCCTTACATTTCAAACTAGCAAAGAAAAATTTGAGACGTTCACCTTCACGTCCATTTGGGAGCAATGCCCCTTACATCAAACTCCCGATATTATTAGCTAGTTAATAATGTCAAATCCAGTATAGGCTCGTAAAACCTCTGGCACTATTATACCATCAGGTGTTTGATTATTCTCAAGCAAGGCAGCTACAATTCTAGGTAATGCCAACGAACTTCCATTAAGGGTATGTGCTAAAATAGTTTTCTTCGTCTCGGTATCTTTGTACCTTAGTTTTAATCTGTTCGCCTGATATGATTCAAAATTCGAAACAGAACTAACCTCTAACCATCTTTCCTGAGCTGCTGAGAAAACCTCAAAATCGTATGTTAATGCACTAGTAAAGCTCATATCTCCCCCACAAAGCCTTAAAATCCGATATGGGAGGCCAAGACTCTGAACAATACCTTCCACATGCTTCACCATATCTTCCAGAGCAGCATAAGAGTTTTCTGGTTTCTGAATTTGAACAATTTCAACTTTATCAAATTGATGTAGCCGGTTTAATCCACGAACATCTTTACCATACGAACCTGCTTCTCTTCTAAAACAAGGAGTATATGCAGTAAGTTTTACAGGAAAATCAGGTTCTCCCAAAATAACATCGCGGTAGATGTTAGTAACAGGTACTTCTGCAGTTGGTATCAGGTAGTAATTGTCAGCTGTAACATGATACATCTGCCCTTCTTTATCTGGTAGTTGCCCAGTTCCAAATCCAGAATCTTCATTTACCAAAAATGGAGGTAAAACCTCATTATATCCGCCCTTTTGATTTTCGTCAAGAAAGAAATTAATAAGAGCTCGTTGAAATCGCGCTCCTTTACCTTTATATACAGGGAAACCTGCTCCAGTTAATTTGTTCCCAAGTTCAAAATCAATAATATTATATTTTGAAGTTAATTCCCAGTGAGGAAGAGAGCCTTCTATTAATTTTGGAATCTCACCTCCCGATCGAATTTCTTCATTATCTTCGGCAGCTTTCCCAGTCGGAACCGATTCGTGCGGTATATTTGGTAGTTGAACTAATAACTTATTTAGCTCAGCTGCAACATCAGATGCTTCTTTTACAAAACCTTTTATCTTTTCTTTATACTCACCTGTTTTAGCTTTAGCTTCATTTGCTTCTGCCTGTTTGCCTTCCTTAAATAATACCCCTATCTGTTTCGATAGCTGATTCATCTCTGACTGTAAAGAGTCACTTGTTTGTTGTATTTCGCGACGTTGTTTATCTTTCTCAATAATCTTCCTTACAATGTCTTCAGCTTCAAAATTTTTAATTTTGAGTTTTTCTATTACTTCTTCAGTGTTTTCGCGGATAAGATTTAGCGTGAGCATAACTATACTTTGTTTTAATAAAAAAATCTCCTGCAAATTTATTACAGGAGATAAATATAATATACTTTAAGAACTATCTTGCTATTATTCCTCAACAGGAATTATAGAAACATAACTACGATCGTTACTTTTCTTTCTAAATTCAACAGTTCCATCAATAAGTGCAAACAAAGTATGGTCTTTACCCATTCCAATATTTTCACCTGGATGATGTTGAGTACCTCTCTGACGAATTATAATGTTTCCAGCTTTAGCTTTTTGACCGCCAAAGATTTTAACACCCAGTCGTTTACTTTCCGATTCTCTACCGTTTCTTGAGCTACCGGCTCCTTTCTTATGTGCCATGGCTTATAATGTTTTTTATTATTCTGCTTTATCTTCTTTTGTATCCTTTTTTTCTGCCTTAGCCTTTGGTGCAGCTTTTGGTTTGGCAGCGGCCTTAGGAGCAGCCTTTTTCTTGGGTTCAGCTGTTTCTTTTTTAGGAGCAGCTTTTGCTTTTGGAGCTGCTTTAGCTTTAGGCTTCTCAGCAGTTTCTGCTTTAGGGGCAGCTGTTTTTTTTGTCTCTTCAGCTTTTGGAGTAGCCACTTTCTTAGGAGCAGTAGCTTCCTTTTCAGCAATGGTCTTTTTCTTAGGAGCAGCCGCAGACTTTGAAGCAATTTTATTAGTTGCTTTACCTTCTTTAATGTCTTCGATTACTATCTCTGTCATATATTGACGATGCCCATTTAGCTTTTCGTAGCCCTTGCGTCTCTTTTTATGAAAGACCTTAACTTTATCAGCTTTAAGATGATTTACTACTTTTGCTGATACAAATGTATTAGCTACAGTAGGAGTACCAACTTGTACTTTACCATCATTATCGACTAAAAGTACCTCATCGAAATCAACGCTACTTCCTTCTTCAGCATTAATTCTGTGCACAAAAACCTTCTGGTTTTTCTCAACTTTAAACTGTTGGCCTGCTATGTCAACTATTGCGTACATTTATTATAAGTATTAACCTGTTCTCAAAATTTGGACTGCAAAGATATAAATTTTGTATGAACTCCAAATAATTAGGAGTATTTATTTTAAAAAAATCAAGATCTTTTAGATTTGGTTGACAACAAGTCCTTTATATTATCACCTTAATATATATATTTGTGTGTATTTTAATTATTCCAGAAATTAATAGCAGACCTGTATTTAGTCTTTAAATCTTTTTTATCAAGTTCTTGTAAATTGGCAAAAATATATGCAGGTTTGTAATTAATAGTAACGTGGAGTGTAGAATTTTTGTTGTTAAATTGAAGAATGGACAAGGTAAGATTAAACGTTCTTGGAATTTCATATAGCCAAACCCAAACTGGTGCCTATGCACTTGTTTTAGCTGAGGAATCCGGAAACAGACGTATCCCAATAATTGTTGGTGGCTTTGAAGCACAAGCAATTGCAATTCAACTTGAAGGTTTAAAGCCTGCGCGGCCTCTCACCCATGATTTATTTTTTAATTTTGCGAATACGTTTGGAATCAGTCTTCTTGAAATCAATATTCACAAATTGGAAGAAGGCGTTTTTTATTCTCAATTGACATGCTTCGATGGAAAAAACACAATTGAAATAGATAGCAGAACTTCCGATGCCATTGCTCTGGCCTTGAGGTTTAAATGTCCTATTTTTACAACTGAAGATATTTTAACAAAGGCTGGAATAATTATAGATTTCGAGCAGGATGCCGAAGATTCTAGTGAAGAGGGTGCTGAAATTGAACTTGAACAAGACGATATCGCCGAGGTTCCAATTGAAGATCTTTTAAGCCTGAATATAGAAGATTTAAAGAAATTACTTGAAGAGGCAGTTAAAGCAGAAGACTATGAACGCGCTTCAAAAATCAGAGACGAACTTAATCGGAGAAAATAAAACCACATGATGCTAAAACGTTTTTCAGCCTACTTAATAGTAATCCAGTTGTTTTTAGCCTCTATACACAAAACGATGCCACTTGTTTTGTAATCACTCAAACAGAAATCATTCATATTTGAAATTGATAAAAATCTAAGCAAAATACTACCTTACAATAACATTATGAAGAAATTGCTAATACTCTTTTCTCTTGTTATAATACTTACAGGAGTTATTATCTCAGGAACAACCGCCAGAGCTCAGAAAAATACAAAGACAGAAGACACAACTATAGTTAAATTACAAGAAGAACCAATTCAATTAGTTGAGAAGGTTCAAAATGATGATGCAGAAGATGCTGCAAAATCTAATTTGATACTTACTGGTGATAAGAAGTCAGGTTTCAGCATAATTTCAATTATTAGGGGCCTATTTGGCATGCTTGTATTAATTATGATAGCATGGCTTTTTAGTTCAAATAGAAAAAAGGTTGATTGGTTTGTTGTGGGAAAAGGCCTTGCAATTCAAATTATTTTAGCTATTAGTATCTTGTATGTTCCTTTTGTTGCATATTTTTTTGAATTCGTTGGAAAAATTTTTGTTAAAGTTCTAGACTTTACAAAAACTGGAAGTGGATTTTTATTTGGCCCATTATTAGACGAAAACTCAATTGGATACATTTTTGCCTTTCAAATACTTCCAACAATTATTTTCTTTTCGGCATTAACCAGTGTTTTATTCTATTGGGGAGTAATACAACATGTTGTCAGAGTATTAGCATGGGTAATGGTAAAAGCCATGAAACTCTCCGGAATGGAAAGTTTATCTGTAGCTGGGAATATTTTCTTAGGACAAACAGAATCGCCATTAATGATAAAAGCCTATCTGCCCAAAATGAATAATTCCGAAATGCTTTTAGTTATGATTGGAGGGATGGCTACAGTAGCTGGTGGAGTTTTAGCTGCATATATTGGTTTTTTAGGAGGAGATGACCCAGTACAAAGGATTTTATTTGCTAAACATCTATTAACTGCATCTGTAATGGCAGCTCCCGGAGCAGTAATTATTTCAAAGATATTGATGCCTCAAACAGAACAAGTTAGTGAGAATATTCAAGTAAAGGTGGAAAATATTGGTTCGAATTTTTTAGATGCACTTTCTAATGGAACCATTGAGGGATTAAAATTAGCAGCCAATGTAGGAGCCATGTTATTGGTGTTTTTTGCTTTTATTGCAATGGTCAATTTTATTTTTATCAAAGTTGGATCTTGGGTACATCTAAATGAATTAATAGCTAATGCTACAGATGGGCAATATGAAAAATTATCAATTGAATTCATTTTAGGATATTTGTTTGCTCCTTTAATGTGGGTCATAGGGGTTTGTAAAGAAGATATGACATTGGTCGGACGTTTACTAGGAGAAAAACTTATAGCCAGCGAATTTGTTGGATATACCAGTTTAGCAAATCTAAAAGCAAACGGTAATGCTTTATTTGGAAGTTTTACACAATACAAATCTATCATAATGGCTACTTACATGTTGTGTGGATTTGCAAATTTTGCTTCAATTGGAATTCAAATTGGCGGTATTGGGGGGTTAGCACCAAATAAAAGGGTATTCTTAACCAAGTATGGAATGAAAGCATTGCTTGGAGGAACATTAGCTTCTCTATTATCAGCAACCATTATTGGGGCAATTGCTTGATTTTTTTATTAATTTCACATCATATTAGTTTTTATTTGCTTCGGCAACTTAAATGGGTGGTATTAAAACTTTAAATATTGAAAACTACCGGGATTTATTCTATAAGTCTCCTTTAGGTGTTTTTACTTCAACCCTAAAAGGGAGGTATATTGAGGTAAACGACACTCTTGCTCACCTGCTTGGTTACGATAATGCTGAAAGTTTACTTGAATTACTAGATATTTCGAATGAAATTTATTCTGTTAAAGGTGAAAGAGAAAATCTCATAAAGAAGCTCTTAGATAAAAATAATATAGTAACCCACGAAACTAAGTTTAAAAAAAAGGATAAAACTTTAATTCCCGTTAGAATAAACCTAAACTTAATTGAAGGCGAAAAAAAAGAGAAATTTGTAGTCGGATTAGTTGAAGATATATCCTCTCAATTCAATTCCCAGCAGGCAATTATTCATGAAAAGCAAACCCTTGTTACACTCATTGAAAACCTTCCTGATTACATTTATTTTAAAGATGTTCAAGGGACAATTTTAATAGCTAATAAACCAGTAAGAGAACTTCTTGAGAAAAGAAGAGGATTCTCGGATTCTTCCGCTGACCAAGTTATTGCTGAAGAGCTTTTTAAAAAAGATGAAGATATTCTTAATAATGGCAAGCGAATTCCTGATGCTTTTTTAGAAGTATCTGATAAAACTAATGAGAAGAAATATATCAGCCTTGCTAAATACCCCATTACAAATAAAGGCAAGATATCTGGACTGATTGGCATTGGGCGTAACTTAACTGAATTAAAACAAGCGGAAACGAAGATTATCGATAGTGAAGCAAATCTTCATGCCATAATAGATAGTAGTACCGATTTTATCTGGTCGGTAGACAAGTCATTAAAGCTTATAACCTTTAACTCTTCTTTTTCAAGATTTATTAAAACTCATTATAATATCGAACTTGCTCCTCATCTGAAAATAAGTGATATTTTCCCAAATGAAGTTAGAGAGTTTTGGAAAAACACCTATTTGAAAACTCTAAAGGGTGAGCAGTTATTTGAAGAGTTAACTTTAACTGTACGAGGAATAACTCTGTTTTTTGAGTGTTCCATTAATCCAATATTCGATAAATCAAATACTGTTTCAGGCATATCTGTGATATTAGCAGATATTTCAGAAAGAAAACTGGCAGAACATGCAATAAGAGAAAGTGAAGAACGCTTTAGGCAGCTGGCAGAAAATACAAGTGATGCTTTTATTCTTTGGGATTCAACAGGGGTTCTGTATGCAAATCCAGCGTTTGAAAAGATTTTTGGAATCAGGGTTGAAGACGCAATGAATGATGCTACTCTTATCGAAAAAAGCATTGAGGATGTTGATAGACAACGCTTCATTCGAAACAGAAAAAAAGAAGCGAATGGCAAGCCCAGAACACGCAATCAACAATACATTATAAAGTGGGGTAAAAAAGGCTCTAAGCTAATATGGTCAAGGCATTTTCCTGTTTATAACATAAAAGGTAAAATATACCGCTATGTTACTGTAACCAGCGATCTTACTGAGCAAAAACAGCTCGAAGAAGTTTTAACAAAAACTCGTTCTCAACAACAAGCTTTGCTCGATAATATCCCCTTCCTGGCCTGGCTAAAAGATAAAAATGGGAAATACATATCTGTAAACACTCCTTTTGCTGATTATTACAATCTTAAACCTGAAGATATAATTGGCAAAACAGATTTTGAAATATTACCTAAAGAATTAGCTGAGAGATCTTATAAAACCGACCTTGAAGTATTCGAAACTGGCAAAAGAAATCATGTTGAGGATGTTAGCGAAACATCAGAAAGCAAAAAGTGGATTGAGATCTATAAATCACCTATATTTAATGCAAAGGGTGATTTAATAGGATTAACAGGGATTTCCAGAGAGATTACAGACCGAAAAAAACTTGAAGAAGCAATCGTGAAAAATGAAGAGCATTTCAGGTCTCTTCTACAATATTCTTCCGATGCTATCACAATTCTAGATAAGGATGGGAATATCACATTTGAGTCATCTTTAAAAAATCGTATTCTAAATTTTAGCATTGAAGAACTTATTGGAAAACCATTTAGAAATATTATCCATCCGGAGGATATACATTTGTTTGAGTATTCATTCAATGAGGCTTTAACCAACCCGGGAAGACAGATAAAAAAGGAATTCCGAAGCCTACATAAAAACAAAAAATGGATCTATGTTGAAAGTATTTTTTCGAACCACCTGCATAATCCAGCTATAGGTGGAATCGTTGTAAATACTCGGGATATTTCGGATCGCAAAATGTCTGAATTAAAGGAAAAAGCTTACCATAATAACTTGATTTTCCTTAGCAACAGTGCACTTGAACTTCTATCATTATCTGACAGAGAAGATATTTACAAGTTTATTTCTGAGAAGCTCTTTCATTTTCTTGAACATGCAGTTATCATGGTTTCTGCATACAACGAAGAATCTGATTCCTTTGTTGTAAAGCAAATTTCAGGCCTTGGAGAACATATCGAGGAAGTTAAAAAAATCTTAGGTAGAGAACCTGAAGGAATGGTTTTTAAAAAGAAATCAGAAGCTTCTCCAATTGAAAACGCAGGTTCAATAATTCCTATAATCGACCTTGAGAAATATCTGGCCACACCTATTGATACATTCCATTCTGTTGAACATATCCTTAAACTTCTTAAGGTAAACAAAACATACAACATCTCTCTAGCTAGAAACAATAAGTTACTAGGTAGTATTGCAATTGTTACCCTCAATAAAACCATAATTAAATTTAAGCATATAATCGAAACATTTGCTCATCAGGTTGCTGTGGCTCTACATCGTTCGCAATTAGAATTCGAGCTTGTTTCAGCTAAAATAAAGGCTGAAGAATCCGATAGGCTAAAAACAGCCTTCCTGACAAATATGAGCCATGAAATTAGAACACCAATGAATGGTATTCTTGGTTTCGCCGAAATGTTAAACGATGACAAAATAAATGATTCGGAAAGGAAAAATTACATTGAGGTTATAAATAGCAATGGAAAACTTCTAGTTAATCTTATTGATGATATAATTGATTTTGCTAAGATTGAAGCTGGTCAGATAAAAATAGTCAAACATGATTTTTCAATAAATTCTCTTCTTAAACAAATCCATAATACATATATGGGTGGAAGCTTCAAGAAGGATAAACAAAATGTAAAACTAATATTTGCTAATGGATTAGCAGATGAAGACAGTTACATTAAAACTGATCCGATACGATTGCGACAAATTCTAACCAATTTAATTGGTAATGCATATAAATTCACTAATGAGGGACATATTAAATTTGGTTTTTCTCTGAGAAGCGACAATATGCTTGAATTTTATGTTGAAGATACCGGAATTGGAATTCCTCCTGAAAAATTAAGTGTCATATTTGAGCGGTTTGTTCAGGCAGATAATTCACGATCAAGAAAGTACAGTGGTTCTGGATTAGGTTTAGCCATTTCAAAAGGCTTCTCTGAGCTTCTTGGAGGTAAAATGTGGGCAAAATCCAAGGTTGGCAAAGGCTCTACATTTTGCTTCACTATTCCTTATGAGAAAGCTAAGTTTATAAAGCAGGAAGATGCCGGAGTAAAAAAGGCCAAATCGACCTATAATTGGTCAGATAAACTTATTCTGGTTGCCGAAGACGATTTCTTTAGTTATAAATTTCTTGAAGGCTTCCTGAAACAAACTAATGCAAGCATTCTTCATGCCGATGATGGCCAGAAGGCTGTAGATATAGTTACAGAAAATCAAGATATCGATATTATTTTAATGGATGTACAAATGCCAGAAATGAATGGTCTTGATGCAACACAGAAAATTAAAGAAATTCGTCCTAAACTACCAATTATTGCTCAAACTGCAAATGCAATTGCTGAAGAAAAACAAAAATGTTTTGAGGCTGGATTCGATGATTTCGTGACAAAACCAATAAACATAACAGAGCTTTTCATGAAAATTGAACATTGGTTAGCCAAAGGAGTTGAAAAGTCATGACCATCTATATTAGTATTCTTCTCGTAATACTATTTTCCTATCTCCTAATTATTTCTTTTTTTGCTTATGGCTGGATTGTAACCCCAGTATTTGATCCTGAAACTCATAATATTAACACTGAGACTTTCATCTCAATTATTATAGCAGTTCGAAATGAGGAAGAAAATCTTCCTGAATTACTTTCTTCTTTAACGTTGCAGAGTTATAACACAACTAAATACGAAGTAATTTTTGTAAATGACCATTCAGATGATCTTAGTGTTGCAATAATAGATCAACAAATTCAAAATCTAGATAATTATAAACTCTTGCATCTGAAGGAAAACTCAACAGGTAAAAAAAATGCACTAAGTGTAGGTTTTGCAACGGCAAAGGGTGAGTTAATTGCTATTACAGACGCCGACTGTAGAATTCAGCCTGAATGGCTCTATACTTTAAATAGTTACTATTTATACGAAGGGAAGCCTGACATGATTAACGGCTTAGTAGATATGACTCCTGCTTCTGGGATGCTTCAAAGGTTCTTCAGACTAGATTTTATTTCACTTCTTGTTTCTTCTGTAGGCGCATCATATTATAAACGTCCAATTTTTAATAATGCTGCTAATCTTGCTGTAAAAAAAAGTGCCATTAATAATGTGGATCTTAATAACAAATTGTCTTCTGGTGACGATGTTTTTATACTTCATAATTTTAAAAAGGAAAAGAAAAAAATAAAACTATTGAAAAACACCAATCACCTTGTAAAAACAGCCCCACCTCAAAGCCTATCAGAATTCCTACGCCAACGTATTCGTTGGGCCTCAAAAGCTTCGGAGTATACCGATAAAGATGCAATATTTGTCTCTTGGCTGGTTTTTATTACAAACCTGGTTTTGCTTTCTGCATACATTGCTTTACTAATTCATAGTGCCTTTAATTATTTGTTCTTAGGAATGGGTATAAAACTCATTGCTGATTTGAGCGTGTTCCTGAGCTGCAAACATTTTTTTAAACTTAGACTATTTGACCTATTACTTGTTCCTGTTATCGAAGTATTTTACCCTATATATATCGTTTACACTGCTATATGGAGCAAAAAAAAACCCTTCCAATGGAAGGGTCGTTTATTGAATTGAAATAAATGTCGTGCTTATTTATTCGAAACAGCAATTTCTTTATTTACTATCTGGTTATCCTTTCTTATTCTCAAAATGTAAGCACCTGCATTAAGAGTTTGAATTTTATCAGACAAATCTATGGTATTATTTCCCGTAACAAGAGATAATTCTTGTTCCTTTATTATTTGCTTTCCTGTAATACTAATTATTGATACAAAGGCAACTGTTTCATTGTCTGAGGCAATATTAAGATAAAGTTCTTCTTCAGATGGATTTGGATATACTTTTATTTGTTTGTCTAAACTATACTCTTTAATAGTACTTGGGCTACTAACAGCATTAATGTTATAGGCAGCCTGATAATTCACATTTCCACTATTTCCAGCTGTATTTTTAAATTCTGTTAGAACTAACAATGGATAGCGATGCAAAGCATTGTACCAACGGTATGTTAGTATTTCAACCGAACTTGAATTATTGTTTGAATAAACAATTGTATAGTTTTTTACAGTTTTGACTCGAATGGTATTTTCATATATTTTATTATTTGGAAGTTTTAATTCTCCCCATCCATCAGCTTCAACCGTACCATTTCCTATAACATCACCTATTTTTTTACTATTGTATAAATACTCTCCTGAGAAATTTGTTGTATAGTTATCCTTAAAAGCAAAAGGAAACTTTAATTTCTCAAATGGTTGTTCATATTTCACTCGAGTTTTACCATCTTCTGAAGCATAACCTACCTGGTATATACCCGATTCATCAATGTTGAAAAAATAACTAGTGGAGAATTCCACCAAACGTGTATTAGCTCTCTCGAATTCATCTTCGTTATATGAATAAACAATTCTGCCAACAAATTCATTTTTAGCCTTAATATTACTAAAGTCCCATACCATTTCAGAACCTCCCTGACCAGGATCCATATATTCACAAAGCGTCATTGGATTATCTATACCCGGAAGCAAACTTTGATTCTCATAACTTAAAACTGGTTGCCCCATTACTGTACCTACAAATATTGTAGATAGAAAAAAAAGTATATGTCTTTTCATAATTTTGGAGTTATTTTAGGTTCATATATAATATCTAATGTCTACTACTAAGTTAAGAACTATTATTTAAGTAAATGTTAAATTAGTTACCTAATTCTGAAAGAAATTTAATTCGCATCAACCGTATATCGTCAAGAGAATACTCATCCTCTCCAAGCTCTTCTAATGCATCTTCAATTGATTCTGATTCAGCCTCTTCCATGAAATATTCAAATATTTCATCCTGATGCTCCTCTCCAATTACCTGTTTAATATAATAATCTATATTAAGCTTTGTCCCGCTGTTTACAATTGCTTCAATTTCATCAAGCAAAGCTGACATTTCAAGGCCTTTAGCGTTTGCAATATCGTCAAAAGGCATTTTCCTGTCAATACTTTGAATAATAAACACCTTCATTCCTGACTTGTTAACAACAGATTTTACAACCATATCTTGAGGCCGAATAATATCCTTTTCTTCAACATAACTTTTAATAAACTCTACAAATTCTTTTCCATAACGTTTTGCCTTTCCGGTTCCAACTCCAGAAATGTTTTGAAGCTCTTCAATGGTTATTGGATATTGTGTAGCCATATCTTCAAGAGATGGATCTTGAAATACTACAAATGGAGGTACTTGCTTCCGCTTAGCAACCTTCTTTCTTAAATCTTTTAATACTCTAAATAAATCTTCGTCTGCTGCTCCGCCTTTTGCCTGAGAATTAATAATGGCGTCATCTCCGTCATCTTCCAGATATTCGTGATCCTCTGCAAGCATAAAGGTTTTAGGATGCTTTAAGTATTCCTGTCCACGCTCGGTTACCTTAAGCAAACCATAATTTTCAATGTCTTTTGATAAAAGTCTGGCAATTAATGCCTGTCGAGTTACGGCTCCCCAAAATTTCTCATCCTTATCTTGTCCTGAACCAAATAGTTCAAGTTCATGATGCTTGTATGATTTTATCGCGCTATTTCTGGTTCCTGTAAGAAAAGCTGCAATATGATCGGCTTTAAATTTTTCCTTAACAGCTTTCACCGCCTGAAGTAGATTAACTACATACTCTTTGCCTTCAAACTGCTTTTTAGGATTTAAACAATTGTCACAATTATCACATTGCCCTTTCATTTCCTCTCCAAAATAGGAAAGAAGCTGTTTTGCACGACACACAGATGATTCAGCATATGAAACTGTCTCCAAAAGAAGTTGTTTCCCTATTTCTTGCTCTGCAATAGGTTTGCCTTGCATAAACTTTTCCAGCTTTTGTATGTCTTTATAACTATAAAACGCAATACATCGTCCTTCACCACCATCTCGACCTGCTCTACCTGTTTCCTGATAATAACCTTCCAGACTTTTAGGGATATCATAATGCATAACAAACCTGACATCAGGCTTATCAATTCCCATTCCGAAAGCAATTGTTGCTACTATCACATCAACATCTTCCATCAGAAAGGCATCCTGATTATTTGCCCTCGTCGTGGCATCCATACCAGCATGATACGGTAGTACTTTAATACCATTAACCTTGAGAGTTTCTGCAAGCTCCTCTACCTTCTTCCGACTCAAACAATAAATAATTCCAGATTTTCCTTCATTATTTTTAATATATCGGATTATTTCTTTGGTAATGTTTTTCTTGGGGCGAACTTCGTAATATAGATTATCTCGACGAAATGATGATTTAAAGACATTCGCCTTCAACATTTCAAGATTTTTTTGAATATCGTGCTGAACTTTTGGTGTAGCAGTGGCAGTTAAGGCAATTATTGGGGCATTCCCAATTGTATTAATGATAGGTCTGATTCGGCGATACTCAGGACGAAAGTCGTGTCCCCATTCTGAGATACAGTGCGCTTCATCAATTGCATAAAAGGATATCTTAATTTGTTGGAGAAACTTAATGTTTTCTTCCTTGGTTAATGATTCAGGTGCAACATATAATAAACGGGTTCGCCCTTCAATAACATCTAATTTAACCTGATTAATCTGAGTTTTTGTAAGCGATGAATTTAAAAAGTGGGCAATACCATCGTCATCACTAAAATTTCTCATGGCATCAACCTGATTCTTCATTAGGGCAATTAAAGGCGAAACTACAATTGCAGTACCTTCAAGTATTATTGATGGAAGCTGATAGCAAAGCGACTTACCTCCACCTGTTGGCATAAGAACAAAAGTATCCCGTCCTGCAAGAATATTCCTAATAACAAGTTCCTGATTACCTTTAAAGTTTGTAAAACCAAAACTTTCCTTTAAAATATCTATTAATGATATATCCGATTCCTCACTCATGTTTGAATCAATGTTTTAATCTCCTGCTAATAATCAACTTAGGAGCGTAGACTGCCTGCTTATTGCTATACGATGACACACAAAAAAAGTTTCGTACTATGTATAAATTAGTCGAATATTAAAAATTTCTTATCTAAAATTAATAAAGTTTTTCCAAATTGCACCAAATAGTATTCTTAATAATCGTTAATTAACATATGGTAAAACAAGAAAAATCTGAGATGTCCTTTCTGGATCACCTTGAAGAATTGCGTTGGCACTTAGTCCGTTCAGTACTAGCAATAATGGTTTCAGCTATTGCAGTGTTTGTTTTTAAGCATCTTGTTATTGATATAATATTGATGGGTCCCTCGGAGGCAGATTTTTTTACTACCCGACAACTATGCAGTTTTGGTCACCTATTGCACGATATCATAGTTAGCTGGGGAGGAGAAGGAAGTAACCCTGATGCATTGTGTTTAAATAAAGAAGCAATCAACTTACAGAATATAAATATGGCCGGACAATTTCTCGCCCATATCAAAATTTCACTGATTGCAGGTATTATTGTAGCTTTCCCATATTTGGTATTTGAATTCTGGAAATTTATAAGTCCTGCATTATATAGCAAGGAAAAAAAACATGCTAGAGGAGCTGTACTTGCTATTTCAATTCTTTTTCTTCTAGGTGTTGCTTTTGGTTATTTCATTATTGCTCCACTTTCTATAAATTTTCTATACAATTATCATTTATCTGATCAGATTGATAATAATATTCAATTAATGTCCTATATATCAATTGTAGCATCTATATCTTTAGCTAGCGGGATTTTATTTGAACTCCCCTCAATTATTTACTTTTTAAGTAAAATAGGACTTATTACCCCTAAATTTCTTAAGAAATATAGAAGACATGCACTTATTGTTATGTTGGTGTTATCTGCAATTATTACTCCTCCTGATGTATTTAGTCAAATATTAGTATGTGTTCCTTTAATTATCCTTTACGAAATTAGCATTGGAATATCCAGGCGAATTATAAAAAAGAAAGACATGTCTTCTGTAGAATCAGACTAATGCAATTTATTAAATATTCTTTTGTCTCTGACAATACTTAATTGTTAAAATATTCGTTAAATAATTTTGTTAATAATGCTATGCTTAAAAATAAGAACCTAATTTTCCTTTTTCTCCTGTTAATGTTTAACTCAATTAACACCTTTGCACAAACGACTATTTCCGGTACTGTTTACGATTCAGAAAATAACGAAGCTCTTCCTTTTGTAAATGTTGTTTTTAAGCATAGTACTGTTGGAACAATTACTGACATAAATGGAACATACCATATAAGCACAAATAAGCCATCTGACACTTTAATTGCTACAAGTCTTGGTTATACTGCCGAAAAAGTAAGAATTGAAAAAAATAGTACTCAAACAATTGACTTCAGGCTATCACCTAGTGCTATGTCCATTGAAGAAGTTATTGTTACTCCAGGCGAGAATCCTGCTTTCAGAATACTTAGAGAAGTTAAATCCAGAAAAAAAATCAACAATCCGGATCATTTCAATTCATATCAATATAAAACCTATAATAAACTTCGGCTTGATTTAAATAATATCGATGGCAACTTTAAAAAACAGCGTCTATTAAAGCAATTCCAGTTTGTATTCGATCATATGGATACATCTGAGGTATTTGGAAAAAATTATCTGCCTATTCTGATTTCAGAAAGCGTTTCAAACTTTTACTATCAAAAGAATCCGGCAATTGATAAGGAAGTGATTGAAGCTTTCAAAGTCTCGGGAATCGAGAATAATAGCATCTCTCAGTTCTCTGGCAAAATGTATCAAAGATTAAATGTTTACGACAACTTCATTACTTTGTTTGAACCTGGTTTTATAAGTCCTATCGCCGATTTTGGTAGAATGTATTATAAATATCGTTTAGAAGACAGTGCTAGTATTGATGACTCGTGGTGCTACAAAATTTCTTTCAAGCCTAAAAGAAGTCAAGAAAGAACCTTCTATGGATATTTTTGGGTTGCTGATACAACTTGGGCAATAAAAAAAATACAGCTCCGTGTATCAAAAGATGTCAATATTAACTTTATGAATGATTTGGTAGCAATTAATGAATACCAAAAACTCAATGATTCTACATGGTTTTTGAAGCAGGAAGATCTATTAATTGACTTTAATATAACTGACAAAACTTATGGTTTCTTTGGAAGAAAACAAGCAATATATGACGATGTAAAACTCAATGAACCTGTTCCTGTTGAAATTAGTAAGATACGCACGGATACATATGTTGTAGAAGACAGTCTCTCAAAAGATGAGGCTTATTGGAACGAAAACAGGCTTGTAAAACTTGATACGCAAGAAATAAATGTTTATGAAATGGTCGATAGTATTACTAAGGTTCCGATGTTTAATACTATTTATAGTTTGATTGAACTATTCGCTGACTATTACTATGTTGTTGGTCCATTAGAATTAGGGCCTTACTACACTATATATAGCTACAATCCCATTGAAGGCCATCGTTTTAGACTGGGTGGAAGAACCAGCAAAAATTTTAGTACTAAGTACAGGCTAGGTGGACATATTGCTTACGGCACGCTGGATGAAAAAGTAAAATATGGCATCAATGGTGAAATAATGTTTGACAGAAATCCCCGAAGATGTTTAACTGTTTCTAACGTTAATGACATGAGGCAGCTCGGGAAAAGCCAAAACGCTTTTTTAGATGATAATATTCTTTCGACTATTCTTCGCAGAAAACCAAACTACAAACTAACCCCTGTTGAGCAATATAACATCTCTTATGAGCATGAGTGGTTTCAAGGATTTTCTAATACTTTTTCAATATCTCACCAGACATTATTCTCAACTGAATATGTACCATTTACTTTTACCAACAATGTTGAAGGAAATGAATCTTTATTATCATTAACCACTACAGAGGTAAACCTTAATTTCCATTTCGCATACAGAGAAAAGTTTCTATTAGGTAAATTTGAAAGAAAGAGTCTTGGTTCAAAATACCCTATTCTGGATTTTGATATCACATATTCGCCTGAAGGTATTTTAGATAATAAATTTGAATACTATAAACTAAAGGCTCGAATAAGTGATAAAATTGAAATAAACCCATTTGGGCATACCCGATACTGGCTAACTGCCGGAAAAATATTTGGGCAGGCACCATATCCTTTTCTCGAACTTCATGATGGAAATGAAACATATGCATACGATATGTATGCGTTTAATATGATGAATTATTACGAATTTGCTTCCGATGCGTATATCTCCCTGGCAATGGAACAACATTTTCAAGGATTCTTCTTTAATAAAATACCTTTACTACGTCGGCTAGAATGGCGTGAAGTTGTTTCGGCAAAAGCTATTAAAGGCAGTCTTAGCGATGCAAATAAAGAATTAATGGCTCTACCAGAGAATCTAAATGAACTTACAAAACCTTATGTTGAAGCAGGCATTGGAGTTGAAAATATTCTTAAGCTATTTCGGATTGAGGCAACATGGCGACTTGCCTATTTAAATAATCCAGATATTCAAATCTTTGGACTTAGGGCAATGATTCAACTTACATTTTAACAAAAATGGTTACTTTTGAACACAAAATACTTTTTCAGACATGAAACTCAGGACAGAAAATTTAGTAAAACGTTATCGTTCAAGAACTGTTGTTAAAGAGGTCTCTGTTGAAGTTAGTCAAGGAGAGATTGTTGGTTTATTGGGTCCAAATGGTGCAGGTAAAACAACTACTTTTTATATGACCGTTGGTTTAATTACTCCAAATTCAGGAAAGATTTTTCTCGAAGATGAAGAAATTACGCATCAGCCAGTATATAAACGAGCTCAAAAAGGCATTGGTTATTTAGCCCAGGAAGCCAGTGTTTTTCGTAAACTTAGTGTTGAAGATAACTTAAAGGCTGTCCTTGAAATGTCAACACTTTCAAAACAAGAGCAAAAAGATAAAGTTGAATCACTATTAGAAGAGTTTGGACTTAAGAAAATCCGAAAGAGTCTGGGAATTCAATTATCTGGAGGCGAAAGAAGAAGAACAGAAATTGCACGGGCGCTTGCAATTGATCCAAAATTTATTTTGCTTGATGAGCCATTTGCTGGTGTAGATCCAATCGCTGTTGAAGATATTCAAGAAATAGTATCTAAACTGAAAAATAAAAATATTGGAATTCTCATTACTGACCACAATGTACACGAAACCCTGACAATAACTGATAGAGCTTATTTATTATTTGAAGGTGAAATACTGAAATCAGGTACAGCTCAAGAACTTGCTGAAGATGAGCGTGTAAGAAGTGTTTATCTGGGACAGAACTTTGTTCTTCGTTAAAAGTATTTATCCTGAGTTAAAGAATATCCAACTTAACTATGTCTTTTTTCGAAAGTATTTGAATATTAGGATACTCCTCAATTTTTTGAATTAAGTATTTCATTGGAACACCCTCGTATTGTAAAAATATTCCACGGAAATTAGATGGTCCTAGTCCAGAAATTGTTCTTAGCAATAAGGGTAATGAATTTGAAGTCTTCTCTACATTCTCAAACACAAGATTTTCGGGATTCAATTGAGAGATTTGAATAAATGATAATTCTGGAATCTTATTATCAATAAACCTAATGTCTATATCAGCATTTGTTTCTTTTTTTATCCATGACTCCTCTTCATATACAATTAAGGTTTTTAGCGATTTCTTTTTAAACCACCGAATTTTATTCTCAATTGTATTATTTAATATTTCGATGCTTAATGGTTCTGATATTAATTGAACATTGTATACAGCAAGATTTGGTAATTTGCTAAACTGAGACACAGCAATAACTGGTATTTTAATTAGCTTATTTCTTAATTCCCTTACAATTGAAGCTCCGTGTAATCCTGACATTTCCATTTTAATAATTAATAAATCAGGAGCGAAGTCCCGGATGGCTGCCGGAGCCTTTTTCCCATTTTTAACATGAAGAATAGAATACTTTGGGTCCTCTGCCAAAACCCTATATATGAAAACGTTTTCCGGACTGTCATCAACAATTAGTATTAGTTTTGAGTCTTTTACAAAACCATAAGATATTACATCTTTGCTAATATCTGATAGTACTACACCAGTTTGTCTTGGCTTAACATCTGTAGATATTGGAATAAAAAATCTGGAAACTGACCCCATTCCTTTAACACTTTCTATGGCCAGTTCGCCTTTCATTAAATCAATTAGTTTTTGAGCAATGTGTAAACCTAATTCCGCTCCGCTCGACTTTATATCTGTTATGGGCCAATCTTTAGTAAGGGTATTAAGATTCTTAATTATATTGCCAGGAATTCCTTTGCCATTATCAGTTATTTCAATAAAAAGTTTATTCTCAACAAAGTGACTAGAAAGTACAATGCGACCTTTATCTGTATATCTAACAGCATTTGCCAAGAGTTCGGTCAATACCTGGTTTATCTTTCTTGAATCACCAATTAATTCATTGGGGATTGATGGACTCCTTTTAAACAACAACTTAACCGATTTATCCTTAATCAGCTGGTAAGTCTGACTTTTATGCCTTGCCAGCATTTTATCAAAGTCGAATTTTTCATTGCTTACTTTAAGCTTCTTACTATCAAATTTTGATACATCCCATAAATCCTTAACAAGCTCAAGCATGTGAGTGCCTCTCTGGTTTATAATATTCAGACCTTCAATTTGCCGCTGGTTTAAGTTTCCGGCATCAAAACTTCTTAAAGTATCAGAAATTCCAAGCATTACATGCAAAAGAGTCTGAATATCCATACCTATGTGCTTAATAAATTCACGAATAAGCTTATTCTCTTCTTTTAACTCCCTCGATTTTTGTGTCTCCTTTTCAAGTCGCTTATCTTTTGTCCTATCATGAATTACAAACACCAGATTATATTCCTTATCATCAATTTTATGGTACGAAACAGTGGCTTCTACTTCAATTTCAACCTTTAGTTTATTTCGCATTGTAAATTGCTGAGTACGCTTTAATTGTTTGGTACCTGTTTTTGATACTTTTTGAAAAATATCTTTTATCTGTTCATGAGATTTTGTGGCCACCATCCAATGTAGAAAATCTTCCGATACTGCTTCATACCAACTATATCCGAAAACATTCTGGGCTTCCTGATTCCAAAAAGTAACAATTAAGTCCTGGTTTACAAATATGATAGGTTCACTTACTGCTGCCGTAAGTATTTTAAGTTTATTCTTATCTTCTGTTATTTTTTGTTTTTTAATCTCTAAATCTTCAATTGCAAATAAAAGTTCTTGTCGACGCTCATATAAATCTCTTTGACCTATAACTTTACTTTTTAATAAGCCTTTTTTTATTGGATGAATCAAAAAATCAGCCGAGCTATTAAAAATGCCAGACTTATATAGTTCGTCAAATTCATTCTGTTTTGAAATTACAATGTGCGGAAGTTCTAAGGAAACCACTTCGGCTATTCTTTCGCTCAATACATCTTTATTAATATCTACAATATCAAAAATTACAAGAAAAACTTTTAAGCTGTTGAGCTTATCCTTTATGTTGTCCTCGGCCTTACACTCAATAGATTTAATTTTCTGCTCTGAAATAGTATTGCTAAGCAGTTTGATATTCTCACCATTATTACCTATTAATAAGATGCCTGGAGCAACTGGTTTCCTCTTTTTCATTGATCCATTGATTTAATCGATTTAAGTTACTAAAATTCAATGTATAAAAGAAATAAATATATTATACTTCAATTTCTTAGTCCTCCTTTTGAAGAAAACTCCATCCTTAAAATACCTCGACCATTTTAAGATTCAATTTTTCAAAATCAATCTCAAATGCAATTTTCACAGCTCTTTTCATATCAGCAACAAAACCCTGTTTATTTATGTCAATATTTTTAAGTAGGTATTAAAGAATATGAAATCAATAGCTTAGCAGTCTATTTAGATGCACTGATAATTCCCCGGACATCTATCTCCTTTGTTTCCCTGTTAAAGGATTATTCATCCAAAATTTAACATACAAACCACGTTGTTCCAATAACCATAAAGAAAAGACTAATAATTACTTTTCTTTGCTCAGACAAATAGTTTTTGCTTGTCTATTTGCCTGTTTTTGTGTTACTTAATCGCTATACATGAGCGTATTGAAAAAATCATTGATTTTTTTTTATTTCCTTGCTTTGTATTAAAAAAAAATAATATATCTTTGCGACTCCAATTTTGCGGATGTGGCGTAATTGGTAGCCGCGCTAGACTTAGGATCTAGTGCCTTCGGGCGTGGGGGTTCGAGTCCCTTCATCCGCACAAAAAAGCAAAAAACCGCTAATGCTCGCAGTAATTGTCGAAGTATTGGCGGTTTTTAAAATTTGTAGGGTTAACAAAGTCTTTAAAGCATGAATATCTCCAAAGAAAACATTGACGACTTAAATGCAGTCTTAACACTTGAATTGGTTCAGGAAGATTATGACGAACGTGTTACAACTGTTTTAAAAGATTACAAAAAGAAAGCAAATATCCCTGGATTCAGACCAGGTAAAGTTCCTTTCGGCATGATTAATAAAATGTACAGAAAACCTGTATTAGTTGAAGAAATTAATAAGCTGGTTTCTGAATCAATTTCAAAATATTTAATAGATGAAAAGCTAAATATTCTTGGCGAGCCCCTACCTCACGAAGGTGACAACAAAGAAATCGACTGGGATACCGACACTAGTTTTGAGTTTAAATTTGATTTAGGAATTGCCCCTGATTTCGAGCTAAAAGTTACTGCTCGCGACAAGATTCCTTCATACACCATTAAAGCTGACAAAGAGGTAATTACTAAATACATTGAGAGTTACACGCAACGTTTTGGTGAAAATAAAAGTATTGACGGTCCAATTGAAGAGAAAGATGTATTAACCGTTGCCGTTGAACAATTAGACGAAAACGGCGAAGCAAAAACAGATGGAATAAAAACTGAAGAAACAAGAATTGCTATTGATGTAATAAAAGATGATGCATCAAAAGATATGATTCTAAAAGCTAAAAAAGGAGATGTGTTAACTATCGACCTTAAAAAAGCTTATCCTTCAGATGCTGAAATCTCAAGTATGTTAAACATTCCAAAGGATGAAGTTGTAGACCTTTCCGGTGACTTCAAGATTACCATAAATGACATCCTACGTTTCTTACCTGCTGAAGTAAACCAAGAATTGTTTGATAAAATTTACGGCGAAGGAAATGTAAAATCAGAAGAAGAGTTCAAAGTTAAAATAGGTGAAGAGGCTGCTGAAGGTCTAAAAAGAGATAGCGAGTATAAATTTAAGCTGGATGTTAGAGCTGCTTTAGTTAACAAATTCAAAAGCAACCTTCCTGATGAGTTTCTAAAGCGTTGGTTGTTTGCGATCAACGAAGGCAAATTCACTATGGAAGATATTGAAAAAGATTGGGACAAATTTACAGAAGACTTGAAATGGCAGCTTGTTAAGGATAAAATCTCGACCGACAATGAATTAAAAGTTGAAGAAGCTGATTTGAAAGAAGCTGCTATAGCAAACGCCAGAGTTCAATTTAGCTATTACGGCATGAACAATGTGCCCGACGAACATCTCGAATCATTTGCCCAGCGTACACTAGAAGATAGAGAGCAGGCCCGCAAGTTAGCTGAAGGTGCAATTGAGAATAAAATCGTTAACTTTGTTCGCGAAAATGCCAAAATTGACGAAAAAGACATCTCCAGTGAAAAATTTAGGAAATTACTGGAACAAGATAAATAAAGACTCTTAGAATTTTTAATTAAAAGATAAATCCTAATCCTCATCGATTAGGATTTATTTTTTTACTATAAATGAAATTTGCGTAACTTTGTAAAAAGAATTTTCTATTATGGATTACATGGACGACTTTAAAAAATATGCAATTAAACACAGGGGCATCAGTAGCTTGTCTCTGCACAACATTAGCTCAGCATACAACAGTTATATTTCACCAACTATTATTGAAGAAAGACAGCTAAACATTGCCTCGATGGATGTCTTCTCAAGATTAATGATGGATCGCATTATTTTCCTTGGTTTGCCAATTGATGATTATGTGGCTAATGTTATTCAGGCTCAGCTATTATACCTTGATTCAGCAGATTCGGGAAAAGATATTCAAATATACTTCAATTCACCAGGTGGTTCTGTACATGCAGGGCTTGGAATTTATGATACAATGCAATTCATTAATTCTGACGTTTCTACAATTTGCACTGGTATGGCTGCTTCAATGGCTGCAGTTTTGCTTTGTGCTGGAGAAAAAGGAAAACGCTCTGCTCTGAAGCACTCAAGAGTTATGATTCACCAACCAATGGGAGGAGCACAAGGGCAAGCCTCTGACATTGAGATCACTACTCGTGAAATACTTAAATTAAAAAAAGAACTTTATAGTATCATTTCTGAGCATTCAGGAAAACCTTTTAAAGATGTAGAGAAAGATTCTGACCGAGACTATTGGATGACTGCAGAAGAGGCTCTTTCCTATGGTATGGTTGATGAAGTTCTTTCAAGAACTAAAAAATAATTTTTATGGATAGATGTTCGTTCTGTGGAAGGGAAAAACGTGACACTAACTTGTTGATAGCTGGTATTTCAGGACATATCTGTGATAACTGCATTGAGCAAGCATATGATATTGTTCAGGAGGAGTTGAAAAAGAACAGTGATTTTGACATCAATTCTATTCAGTTGGTTAAACCCGCTGAAATAAAAAAGTTTCTTGATTTATATATCATTGGCCAAGATGAAGCTAAAAAGTATTTATCGGTAGCTGTTTACAACCATTACAAGAGATTGATGCATCACGCTAAAAAAGAAGAAGATGTTGAAATCGACAAATCAAACATAATTCTTGTTGGCGAAACAGGTACAGGTAAAACTTTATTAGCCAGAACTATTGCCAAACTCTTACATGTGCCTTTTACTATTGTTGATGCTACTGTTCTTACAGAAGCCGGTTATGTTGGAGAAGACATCGAGAGTATATTAACAAGACTTCTTCAGGTTGCAGATTATAATATTGAAGCTGCTGAAAAAGGAATTGTTTTTATTGATGAAATTGACAAAATTGCTCGCAAATCAGACAATCCATCTATTACAAGAGATGTTTCAGGTGAAGGTGTTCAACAAGGTCTTCTAAAACTTCTTGAAGGTTCTGTTGTAAATGTTCCTCCGCAGGGTGGTAGAAAGCATCCAGATCAAAAAATGATTCCTGTTGATACGAAAAATATTTTATTTGTTTGCGGTGGTGCCTTTGATGGAATCGAGAAGAAAATAGGACAGCGATTAAACACACAAGTGGTTGGTTATAACTCTGTTCGCAGCAATGAAGCTATTGACCGTTCAAACTTATTGCAGTATATCGCTCCTCAAGACTTAAAAGCATTTGGCCTTATTCCTGAAATCATTGGTAGACTACCAGTTTTAACGTATTTAAATCCTCTTGATAGAGATACACTAAGACTAATTCTCACAGAACCCAGGAATTCAATTATCAAACAATATGTCAAGCTATTTGAAATGGATGATATTAAACTATCATTCAAGCAAGAGGCTCTTGAATTTATTGTAGATAAAGCCGTTGAATTTAAACTTGGTGCTCGTGGATTACGTTCAATCTGTGAAGCAATAATGATGGATGCGATGTTTGAAATGCCATCTAAAGAAACAAAAGAAATAACAATAACAAAAAAATACGTTCACGATAAGATTGATAAACAAGACATTAAGAGACTTAAGGTTGCTTAGGTCTTGTTTTATTGAAAATTTATACTTTATCTTTGTATAAGCAAAGTAAGAAATGAATACAAACTTTCGCATAAATTGGTGTTGGTGGCTCAATTTCAAAATGAAATAGTGAGGTAACGACCCTAATGTCCGAAAATAAAATATAGCGGCCTGTCGAACTCACGACAGGCCGCTTTTTTTGTAACAAGTCCAAAACAATCAACAAATGACTCGAACGAAAATCTTCTCAAAAACCAAACACATGCTTGCCGACCTGGTAACTCCGGTAAGTATTTTCCTTAAGGCAAGAGAATTATACAAAAACTCAATTCTCATGGAAAGCTCTGATTATCACGGGAATGAAAATAGCTTTTCCTTCATCTGCCTACAGCCTATTTCAACTTTTACAGTAAAAGATGGAAATTTAACAATAGAAGACCCTAATGGACAAAGTAGTAGTAAGCAAATTACTAGCCCGACTGATTTTCGAAATGCATTCACAAGTTTCATAAATTCTTTCGATATTCAAACAAATGAAACACTCCCAATAAATGGTGTTTTTGGTTATTGTGAATATGATGCTATTCAATACTTTGAGACAATTTCTTTTGAGAATAAGCATGAATCTGAATATAGCATACCGCAAGTAAAATATGGCTTCTACAAATATATTATTGCCATAAATCATTTTAAAAACGACTTGCATATTATTGAAAACCTGCTCAATGGAGAGGAAAGCTCAATTGACAAAATAGAAGACCTTATTAATAATAAAGACCATACAGTTTCCAAATTTGATATTCTAGATAATGAGAAATCCAATCTGAGCAATGAAGAATATATGGATCTGGTTACAAAAGGTAAAAAACATTGCTACCGGGGCGATGTGTTTCAAATCGTTTTATCGCGTCAGTTTTCGCAACAATTCGAAGGAGATGATTTCAATGTATATAGAGTTTTAAGATCGATCAATCCTTCTCCTTACCTGTTTTATTTCGATTACGAAGAATATAAAATATTTGGTTCATCACCGGAAGCTCAAATTAAAATTAAAAATGAAAGGGCTATTATAAATCCAATTGCCGGTACTTTTAAACGGACAGGCAACGACGAGAAGGATAAACTTCTTGCCAGCGAACTAGCAAAAGATAAAAAGGAAAATGCAGAACATGTTATGCTTGTCGACCTTGCACGAAACGATTTAAGCAGACATTCTTCGGATGTGAGAGTAGATAGCTATCGTGAAATTCAATATTATTCACATGTGCTACACATGGTTTCAACTGTTTCTGGCAAACTAAATAATCCGGATAAAGTTGTGGATATGATGATGTCAACCTTCCCTGCTGGCACACTCTCCGGCGCTCCAAAATATAAAGCAATGCAACTAATTGACAAATACGAAAATCAACATCGAGGATATTATGGTGGTGCAATTGGTTACATCGGGTTCGACGGATCATTAAATCATGCAATTATGATTAGAACCTTTTTAAGCAAAAACAAAACGCTGTATTACCAGGCAGGAGCAGGAATTGTTTCAGTTTCCGAAGAGAAAAGTGAACTTGAAGAAGTAAATAACAAACTAGGAGCATTAAAAAAAGCTATTAACCTTGCAAAAGAATTATAAATCATGAAGATTCTTGTAATAGATAACTATGACTCATTTACCTATAACCTGGTTCATTATATAGAAAATATAACCGGTGTAAAACCAAGTGTTTATAGAAATGATGAAATATCGTTGGAGGATGTTAACCAATTCGATAAGATACTTCTATCTCCGGGACCTGGAATACCAGAAGAAGCTGGAATTTGTCTTGATGTAATTAAGAAATACTCACCAACCAAAAGTATATTAGGCGTTTGTTTGGGCCATCAGTCAATTGCTGAAGCCTTTGGAGGCTCATTAATAAATCTTGATTCAGTTTACCACGGTGTTTCTACTTTTATTGATATTGTTGCACCGGAAGATCCACTTTATGTTGATATACCCGGAAGATTGGAAGTAGGAAGATATCACTCATGGATTGTTGCTAAAGATGACCTTCCTGAATGCATTAAGATTACCGCACTAGACGAATCAGGTCTGATTATGGGTTTGAGCCATAAAGAATATAATGTAAGAGGTGTGCAATACCATCCGGAATCGGTGCTCACAGAAAATGGTATGAAAATGATAGAAAACTGGATAAATATCTAAAGCAAATTATCTACTCCATTATACACTATAGCGATGAAAAATACATTAACATACTTATTTGAGAACAATACCTTAACTCAATCGGAAGCAAGAGACGTACTTCTTAAAATTGGACAAGGAGTTTATTCAGAGCCTGAAATTGCATCGTTTCTTACAGTTTTTCTAATGCGGAAAATTAAGCCTGCAGAATTGGCTGGATTTCGCGATGCATTACTTGAACTATGTGTTCCACTTAATATTGATGGAACAAACCTAATAGATGTCTGTGGAACTGGTGGTGATGAGAAAAATACTTTCAATATTTCTACCCTCACCTCCTTTGTTTTAGCGGGCGCAGGAATAAAAGTAGTTAAACATGGTAATTATGGTGTATCATCTTCAGTAGGAAGTTCAAATGTGCTAGAGCATCTAGGTTATAAATTTTCTAACGATCAGGAAAAGTTGAAAAGGGAGTTAGACGAGGCCAATATTTGTTATTTACATGCTCCATTTTTTCACCCTGCTATGAAACATGTTGCAGGAGTTAGAAAAAGCCTGAAATTAAGAACATTCTTTAACCTTTTAGGCCCAATGGTAAATCCTGTACAGCCGAAAAAACAAATTGTTGGCGTGTTTAATACAGAAGTGCAAGATTTATACAACGAAGTATACAAAAACCTCGATATTGAATACTTCATCCTTCATAATCTGGATGGATACGATGAAATTTCATTGACAGATAAGTTTAGAGTGTTGTCAAAAGAAGGCGAGAAGATTTATACTCCTGAAGATGTGTCTATGGAATTGTTAGACTCTTCTCAACTTGATGGTGGTTCCACATTAGAGGAATCTGCAGAAATATTCTTAAATGTACTAGGGGGCAAAGCAACTAAAGCACAAGAAAGTGCTGTACTTGCAAACTCAATATTTGGCATCAAGTGTTTTTATCCGGAAAAATCCTTCGAAGAATGCCTTGACATAGCCAAGCAATCAATAAAAAGTGGTTCTGCGCTAAACTCGCTCAAAAAACTAATTGAATTACAGTAACAACTAATTACAATGACCATACTTGACGAAATAATCGCATACAAAAAGAAAGAAGTTGAAAGCTGTAAGGAATTATTTTCAATTGAGGCACATGAATCAAATCCAACATTTAGCAGACAAGCTTTAAGTTTAAAAACATTTGTGCTAGACCCTATGAAAACCGGTATTATTGCCGAGTTTAAAAGAAAATCTCCTTCGAAAGGAATAATTAACGACAAAGTTCTTGTTAATGAAGTAACACAAGGTTATGCTGCATCTGGAGCATCAGGTTTATCTGTGCTAACCGATTTCAATTTTTTTGGTGGTTCTATTGATGACTTAATAATAGCCCGGCAGGCAAATCATATTCCAATTCTTCGAAAAGAATTTATTATTGATGAATACCAAATCATTGAAGCAAAAGCCTATGGAGCCGATGCCATTTTACTAATAGCTGCTGTTCTTTCCGCAGAGGAGATAGGCAATTTATATACCGTAGCAAACAACGTGGGACTTGAGGTTCTTCTAGAAATTCACGATGAAGAAGAGCTTCAAAAAATTAACGGTAATACTGACCTTATAGGTATAAATAATCGGAATCTTAAGACATTTGAAGTGAATCTCGAGCAATCTATAAATTTAGTGAAGCAATTGCCCAAATCAATACCTAAAATAGCCGAGAGTGGTATTAGCTCTCCGGAAACAATTATCCAACTCAGAAAAGAAGGCTTTAATGGATTTCTAATCGGAGAAAATTTTATGAAAACCAGTAATCCTGGTTTGGCATTCAATAATTTTGTCAAACAATTATAACCTACGTATTTAATGAATCCAACATTGAAAATAAAAGTATGCGGCATGAGAGACCCTGAAAACATCAGGGATCTAATTCAACTTAAGCCCGACTATATTGGATTAATATTTTTCCCAAAATCAAAGCGATTAGTAAGTGAAGAAGAAGCTGAGAACATTACAAAGGAAATACCAGAAGGAATAAAAAAAGTAGGTGTCTTTGTAAATACCCTCCAATCTGAAATTGTTAGAATTGCCCATTTATTCAATTTGGACTATATACAACTACATGGCGATGAATCTCCGGATTATTGCAGCGAATTTAAAGATATAAACCTACCTGTTATTAAGGCATTTGGAGTAACCGACAATTTTGATTTTAACTCTCTTGAAAAATATAAAGATGCCTGCGAATATTTTTTATTCGATACCAAATCTCAAGATTACGGTGGAACAGGCACTAAATTTAACTGGGAAATATTGCAGAATTATCAGGGAGAGAAACCCTTCTTTCTGAGTGGAGGAATAGGTTCTGAAGATGTTATTAAAATAAAGAAACTCAAACTTAAAAATCTTTATGCTATTGATGTAAATAGTAGATTTGAACTAGAACCAGCAATTAAAAACATGCAATTGCTTTCTGTTTTTTTTAACGAACTAAAACCACTATAAGCAAATGAAGTATCAGGTTGATAATAATGGATTTTATGGGGAATTTGGCGGAGCCTATATTCCGGAAATGATGTATCAGAACATTAAGGAACTCAAAGCAAAATATCAGGATATAATGAGTAGCCCTTCCTTTAAACAGGAATTTGAAAAACTACTTAGAGACTACGTAGGAAGGCCTTCGCCCCTATATTTTGCAAAAAGACTTTCGGAGCATTTTCAAACTAAAATTTATATTAAACGAGAAGACCTGAACCACACAGGTTCGCACAAAATAAACAATACAATTGGCCAAATACTTATTGCTAAACAATTAGGCAAAAAACGTATTATTGCAGAAACCGGAGCTGGTCAACATGGTGTTGCAACCGCCACAGTTTGTGCTCTTTTTGGTGTTAAGTGTGTCGTTTACATGGGCGCTGTAGATGTTGAAAGACAAATGCCAAATGTTCTTCGAATGAAAATGCTTGGAGCAGAGGTTGTGTCTGCTCACAGCGGCAACAAGACATTGAAAGATGCTACCAACGAAGCTCTTCGAGATTGGATAAATAATCCTGTTGACACACATTATATCATTGGCTCTGTGGTTGGACCACACCCTTATCCAGATATGGTAGCCCGACTTCAATCTGTAATAAGTGAAGAAATAAAATGGCAGCTTGAAAGAGAAATTGGACGTAATTATCCTGACTACATTTTGGCCTGCGTTGGAGGCGGTAGTAACGCAGCCGGAGCATTTTATCATTTTTTAGATGATGAACGGGTAAACCTTGTGGGCGTTGAAGCTGCTGGTTTGGGTATTGCAAAGGCTGAAGAAACAGCCGCGACACTTGCTATTGGAACACCTGGAGTTCTGCATAGTTCAAAAACAATGCTTATGCAAACCGATGATGGACAAATCATTGAGCCATATTCCATTTCTGCCGGATTGGATTATCCTGGAATTGGACCACTTCACTCTCATCTTTTTAAAAGCGGAAGGGGTACATACGACCATGTAACCGACCAAGAAGCACTTAATGCTGCCTTCAAACTCACAAAACTGGAAGGTATAATTCCAGCTCTGGAATCAGCTCATGCTTTTGCTCTACTTGAAAAAATGACCTTCAAACCTGATGATGTGGTTGTAATGAATCTTTCAGGAAGAGGTGATAAAGACATGGATACATATATTAAAGAAATGAATAAAATATAGTCAGGTACTAGTTACAAGAACAAGTAAAACCATACTAACTTTTCGTGCCCTAATAAAAAATCCTTCTTAAAAACACTATAAATGAACAGACTAGATAAATTATTTAGTAAGAAAAAAGATAATGTACTGGCGGTATATTTCTCTGCTGGCCATCCAAATTTAAACGATACTGCAACCATAATTAAAACCCTTGATAAATCTGGGGCTGACATTGTTGAAGTTGGAATGCCCTTTTCTGATCCTGTTGCTGACGGCCCAATAATTCAGGAAAGCAGCCTGAGAGCTCTTAAAAATGGCATGAACCTCAAGCTCTTGTTTGATCAACTTAAGGATATTCGGGAATCAACTCAAGTTCCAATTGTACTTATGGGATATTTAAATCCTGTTATGCAATATGGAGTTAAAAATTTCTGCTCAAAGTGTGCCCAAATAGGTATTGATGGACTGATTCTTCCAGACTTGCCACCAGAACTTTATAATACCGAATATCGTGATATTTTCGAAGAATATAAGCTAGCAAATATTCTTCTGGTTACCCCGCAATCTAGTGATGAACGGATAATACAACTTGATAAGTGGTCAACTGGATTTCTATACATTGTATCTTCCTCTGCTACTACAGGAACAAAGCAAGACATTTCCGATTATCAGCTTGAATATTTTAAGCGATTACAGAATTTAGACATTAAAAATCCAAAATTAATTGGTTTCGGAATTTCAGATAAAAAGAGCTTTAATGAAACATGCAACTATGCAAATGGAGCTATTATTGGAAGTGCTTTTATAAAAGCCTTGAATAAAGATGGTAATCTGCAAACAAAGATCAATGATTTCATTACTGAAATAAAAGAATAACTATATATCAGTATCAATTGAGTTTTGATGCAATTGTTCTGATAATATTCCATCAACTTCTGCTCGCTTTTCTGTCAAATCTAAAAACTGAATTGCAGCATCCATAGTATAGAATAATCCAACGGAAATTTCTTTTCGGAGGGTTCTTACTATTTGGGAAAAAATTGTAGCAACTACTGTATCAGTGGGGTTTTCAATTAGAAGTGCAATTTTATCTCGTTTTTTTAAACTTTTACTCAATACTAATTTCCTGCTAAAACTCTCAACATCTTCAATATTGAAGATTAACTCACTTTCCTTTAGCAAAACAATAGATCTCTGCACTTGACTTACATTAGAGTCAGAATTAATTAAAGTCAAATATTCAAACGTATCGTCTTTATCCACCATTCCGTAGAAAAGGGTGCACAATAAACCTAGATCTTCATAAATGTGATATTTAATCGGCATGTTGTAAAATTACAACAATACTTAGCATGTAAAGATGCCATTCATCAATGGTTATTACTCATTTATCAAATTGGCATCCTTTTTGCACTTTTATCAAAAAAAAATCAAAAATGTTGGTTACAAATTGTATTCAAATGCAATTAATAAGTAGAGGCCAGAATGCAAGTTTATTGAAATGCGTTGCGCGTTAGTTACTGAATAAAAACACTGCCCTGACACCGGCAGTGTTTTTTATATTAACCCTACAATATTTCGTTTTTGTCTTTTCCCAACATGATTTATTTGATCTTCCATAAATAACTAAAATATTATTTATAATAACTATTTTAGAATTATTCAGGAACTCACTTTTTAGTCACATACTGAAGAAGATTCCTTATCTGAAGGAAAAATCAACTACAAACAACTACATTATGAAAGATATAGTTCCTGCATCTTTATTACACTTTTATGAAAATCTGGAAATCGGCTCCATAAATCTTTATCACAGGTCTTTAATTCCTTGCATTCAATACAACAATCGTATCCCTTTTCAATTGCACAAGCCCTAACAGTACAGTTACCTGTAACTGCCCCAAGAGGTTTGCCGTCAGATTTGCAGCCATGACAAAAGGCTACATCTTCACTAAACTCAATTCCATAGTGCTCTGTTATTTTCCATGTTTCAAACGCCTCTTTCTTCTTTTCAAGGTCATTTTCAAGTGTGGCTATTTTAAATTTACAATCGGCAGGACATTGATAGCCACAATAATTCAACTCTTTGGGATTAGGTTTCTTTTCTTCATCGGATTGTCTTAAATATGAATTTGCCATGCCCATTTTTGAGGATGCTAATAAAAGACAGCCACCTGCGCATACTTTCACACCATTCGAGATAAAATTTCTACGGTTTATTTTAGTTTTCATGTATGAGTATTTTGGTTTATACAAATGTAGACAATCTTGTACCCTCCTTTACTTACATGATTTTGAAGCTATTCACTAATATTATTGATTTTCACTATTCCTTTTAAAACTGAACCGTTGAAAAGTTTTTTTCTGAAATCTCCAGAAGAATTTGAACTGTCCAAACAGTAGTGCATAGAAATTCAATAATACTTGATATGATGGAAATAATATTACTATATAGAAGATAGTCCTTAAATAAAAAGGTGTTTGTTCATTTATTCCGATAAGTCTAAAAAACATATCCTTAACAAATACCGCCGAAAAACCAGTAATAGCAAACACAAAAAGAATTAATACTATTTTTAAGTTTGAGTCAATCCTCCATTTTTTCTTAAATCGTTCCAACATAGCTTACTATCTGAATTCTCTACTAGAACCAGCATCGCCCGATAAATGTTTAATCTAACCTACATTATTTATAGCCTTCTCTTAAATTATTTGATAACTCCTTAAACTAATAAAATATATGATGAATGATTGGAGAATAAAGTATACTAGACATTTAAGTGTAGTACGAAACGTATAATAGCCACCCAATGACAAACACTTCCGGCAATTACAAAAATATGCCAGACCAAATGGGAATAGCGTAGTTTCTTCATTGCAAAGAAGATAGTGCCTAAAGTATAACAAGCTCCACCAATAAAAATAAATCCTATCCCCATTGGCGACATATTCCTGAGCAAGGGAAATAAGAAAAGCAATAACATCCATCCCATAATTATAAAGGAGATTATGAAAAATATATTTACTCCTTTTTCAAACTTATTAGGTAAAAATATCTTGGCAACTATGCCTGCAACAGCAAAACCCCACTGAGCGCCAAACATAGTCCAACCCCAATCATCTTTCAATACAACTAAAGCCAAAGGTGTATATGTACCAGCTATTAGCAAGAAAATAGCAATCTGGTCGAAGTTATGGAAAAACTCTTTTGCCTTACCCTGTCCAAGGGCATGATTTAATGTTGAAGACAAATATAAAATTGTAAGTGTGGATCCGAAAATTGCAAAACTAACAACATGTCTTCCTGACCCATATTTTACTGCAAATACAATAAGTAAAACTAAACCAACAATTGCAAAAGCTGCACCCAAACCATGCGATACTGCATTTGCTATTTCCTCTCCTTTTGAAAACCTTTTTTTTATGGACATCGAAAATCTACTATTAAATCATTTTGTTTTGAAATGTTAAAATTCTCGCTTTTATGGTCTAAGGCTCTAGTAGCTTCTTAGTAAAAATCAATTAACCGTACATCGAAAAGCAAAACACTGTTAGGTGGAATTTTTATTCCCGAACCTTTCTTCCCCCAAGCTAATTCAGAAGGTATATAGAATTTAAATCGTGCTCCCTTGTTCATTAGCAGAATTCCTTCCTTATATCCTTCAATTAGCTCTTCCATCTTCACTTCTGAGGGTTTATTCTCCCGGTAAGTATCTTCAATTATTGTTCCGTTAACCAATTGGCAACGCTGATGAATTGTAATATATGCATTCTCAGGTGGACAGTTGCCTGTTCCCTGCTCTATTATTTTGTATTGCAATCCACTTTCTGTTTCGATTATTCCGTCTTTCTTTCTATTCTTATCTAAATAATCTGAACCAGTTTTCCGATTATTCCCTGATGAACCCCTACTCTTGTTTTTCTTTTCTCGTTTTGCCATTCTAACAAATTTTCTAAAGACAAAGATAATTTGAAACATATATTTATGATTCAATTTTAATAAAAGTATACAAGAGAATTAGTTTTCTGGGATGAAATTCCTGATGCCAACAACAGGGATAAAAGTTTCGAATAGATTAATGTTACATTGAATATTTCTTTTGAAATTACTTTTTCGACTACGATACTTATATCTTCGTTTAAGATGTAACAAACAATAACCAGTGAACAAAACCAACAAACTATAATACTACATCATGCTAAAAACTTGGCAAATATTCCTTTTGCATCCAAGCATACAGCCCTTTGCCCAATTTTCATGAAAGCTGAGAATCCTAAAAGTTATTTAACTATTATTGCCGGCTCATTCCTAAACCAAGCAGCTGATATCTTTTTTTGCTATTTACTGTTCAAATTATTAATTTTCCTCGCCTAAAAAACTACAAAAAATTAACATTAAACAATTATCATGAAAAAATTATCAATTATTACAATTTGTATTTTTATTTCTATGGTAAGTTTTAGCCAAGGATTTGAAACTAACAAATTACGTGTAGGAGCAGGTTTGTTTTTTGCCTCTGACATAAACAATGTGGGTTTAAACTTTAATGGAGCCTACGAAATAAATTACGACTGGGAAGCTGCGGTTGCTTTCACTCATTTCTTTGAAAAAGATTATTTGACATGGAATGTACTTGATCTGGATGGCCATTACATCTTTTATACTGAGGAAGGTAAATTTAATGCTTACGGCTTAGCAGGATTATCAATAAATTTTGTAAAAGTAACTATCCCAGGCATTCCCGGAGTAATAGGGGAAACAACTGGAACAGATTCAAGTGTTGGATTAAACCTTGGAGTAGGTATGAATTATGGATTAACAGATAAACTTAATCTCGCTCCTGAGTTTAGAGTCTCGCTTGCGGAAGGTTCATATGTAAGAATTGGCGCAACAGTTCAATATCTTTTCTAGATCAAAATATTTAAATTGTTTAAAGTATTCTTTTTGAATGACATTCCTTTAAGACAAGGAATGTCATTCAAATACCCAACAAATACTTGTGCCGGATTGACTAGATAGTTACAGTTCATTATCGTTCCTGTAATTAAACCCGCATTATTCATTTGAATATAAATGAATAATTTGACGAAAGAAAATCAGAGAGTTACAACGGCATTAACAATACCTGTTTGGTGATTTTCTTTGGAAGGGTTAAAGTCTCACCGATTTAAAATTCCTTTAGCCTGCTTTCGCAAGCCATAATATGCCCCTCTAGTTCCTTAATATTCATGCTTTCTTCTGGTAAGGCCTTTTCTTTATATATTGCTAATGCTATGTTGAAGTTCTCCAAGGCTAACTCGTATTTACGCATAGATTCGTACACAATTCCAAGATTGTTATAAGTCTGTGCTCTTCCTGGATGCCAAGCTTTCGGAGCTTTATTTTTTATTTCAAGAGATGCATTATAACATTCTATTGCTTTATTCATCTCTCCATTGTGTCGGTATGCTACTCCGAGGTTATTAAGTGTTTGAGCTACCAAAGGATCGTCCTTGCCATTAATTTCCTTGTTTATTTTCAAGTCTTTTAAATAATACTCAATTGATTTCTGGTATTTCCCCCAATTGAAATACGTACTTGCTATCAGGCTATATGAATCTGCTACTTTTGGATGATTCCAGCCATAAATCTTTGATTTTATTTTGAGCTCCTTATTAAAATACTCAATAGCATTGCTGAATTCACCTTTCTGATTATAAACAAGCCCCATATTATTATATGTAACACCAACGCTTTTATGATAAGCTCCTAATTTAACAATCTTAATATCAAGGGCCTTTTGGTAATATTGAAGAGCACGTGTTAAATCGTTCTTCTTACGATAAACAACACCAATATTATGATATGTAGGAGCTGTGCTATAATGATTCTCTCCAAACAACTCTTCTTTAATCTTCAACGATTTTTTGTAAGAATCCAGAGCCATATCATACTTTCCGCATTCCTCGTATGCATTTCCTAAATTGTTATAGGTTTGTGCTACTAAAAGGTGATTTCCACCATGCATCTTAACCAAGATCTCACGTGATTTCATGTAACAAGCAATCGCTGAATCGCAATTATTATTAAAAATATGCGAACGCGCCTGAAATTCGAGACTATCAACTTTTAAACCTTCTTGTGCCATAATACTAATAGAAAAGAAGCCTATTAAGGTTGCAACAAACAATAAAAGGTTTTTAAGGAATAGCCTATAAATCAATTTGCTATAATTATTAGTGAAAACGTATTACTAAAGTACAAATCAATGTTATTAGATTCAATCGCAATTATTAACTATTCGCACATTATAAACACCTTCTTTTACTTCAATAAGTATTTGTACATTAAGCAATAAAAGGTTTATCGGATTATTATGCTTACCTTTGCACAAATTTTAGCCTTCCCAAAATAAAAAATCAAACAATTTCAAATAGTAAAATGACCTTTAAAGAATTAGAAGTAACCGAGCCTATACTTAAGGCTCTTGAAGATAAAAATTATTCGGAACCAACACCAATCCAAAACAAAACAATTCCCCTTATCCTAAAGAAGCATGATATATTAGGTTGTGCCCAAACCGGAACAGGTAAAACGGCTGCATTTGCAATTCCAATCATACAACATATTCATGAAAAAGTGGAATTCAAAAAGTTTAAGCCACACCTACAGGCATTAATTGTAACACCAACAAGAGAACTGGCAATACAAATTGATGATAATATTAGAGAATATAGCAAATACACAGATATAAAGCACACAGTAATTTTCGGAGGTGTAAAGCAATTTAGCCAAGTTGAAAAACTTAGGAAAGGAGTTCATATACTTGTAGCAACACCAGGCAGGCTATTAGATTTAATATCTCAAAATATAGTTAGACTAGACTCAATTAAGATATTTGTTCTGGATGAGGCAGACAGAATGCTTGACATGGGATTTATTCATGATATTAAAAAGCTTCTGAAAATACTTCCTGAGAAAAGACAGTCTTTGTTTTTTTCAGCAACTATGCCTCAAAATATTGTTGATTTATCGAAAACCATATTAAATAATCCTAAAAAGGTTGAAGTAAGCCCGGTGTCATCAACGGCTGAAACAATCCAGCAATTTGTATACCTCACAAATAAACAAAGTAAAAAGGATTTGTTGGTTCATATTCTTAAAAATAAGGATATCGAACAGGTATTATTGTTTTCCAGAACAAAACATGGCGCCGATAAAATTGCTAGAAACTTACAGAAAAAACGTATTAGCTCAGCCGCAATACATGGTGATAAAGCTCAAAATCAGCGTCAAAATGCTCTTGCGAAATTTAAAAACGGAGAAATTAGAGTATTAGTTGCTACAGATATTGCAGCACGAGGAATAGATATTGATAAACTGAAATATGTAATCAATTATGATATACCCAATGAAGCAGAATCGTATGTTCATAGAATAGGGCGCTCGGGTAGAGCTGGAGAAGAGGGAAATGCCATCTCACTTTGCGACCCGGAAGAATTAGCATACCTTAAAGATATTGAGAAACTTATCAATCTGAAAATTGAGGTTGTAAAAGATAATCCATATCCGCAAACAGATAAACCAATGACCCATGCTGAAAAGAAGGAGTTTGAAAAGGAAAAAGCTCGCAGGCGTCAAGAATTTTTTGCGAATAGGAAAAAAGCTCAATCAGGCTCCAGGTACAGAAGGTAGTAGTAACTATTGCATATCTAAAGACTTAGGTTCATATTAATTATATAAGAAAAAACCTTTCGACCAGTATAGAAAAAGTTAACCCTTCCGGACAGCTAAAGCTGTCCGCCCTCACTTAAAAGAAAAGCACGCCTCAAATGATTGAAGCGTGCTTGAATTACATATTAAGCTCTATCTCTTAGAAATCTACAATTTTTATTTCTGTTCTACGATTTACCTGATGTTCTTCTTCAGAACACTTCACGCCATCGGCACAACGATTTTTTATTTTCTCCTCGCCATAACCTTTTGCTGAAATTCTACTTGTGCTTATTCCATTGTTTACGATGAAATCTACTGCTGACTCTGCTCTCTTTTGCGACAGAGCCTGATTCGAAGAATTGCTACCGCGAGCATCGGTATGGGAACCAAGCTCAATGGTTATCGTTTCGTTATCCCTTAAGAACTGTATTACCTTTTCTAGCTCAACGGCTGCATCTTCTCGAATATCCCATTTACCTAAATCGTAATATATATTCGGAATCTCAATTGTTTTCCCAACTACGATTTCTTCCATTTCCACCTCGATAAATTCCTTTACATCAATCCAGCCTGGAGCCATTCCTTTTGTTGAAAAATTGCCCCGACGAGTAAAATATTTCTTTTTCTTTAATAAAATATCGTAATCAGTTTCTGGTTTTAACAGCTTTCTGAATTTGCCGCTACCATCAGTAATATCTGCAATTATATTGTCTGTTCCTTTTTCAAGTATCGAAATCTCAACATCCTTAACACCTTTACCAGACTCTTTTTCGAAGATAAACCCAAATACTCCCCATTCTTCAATTTCGTTCAAAGGAATATCAACTTTTACAATTTCATTCTCAGCTTTACTTTTGTCTGCTAAATACTGCATTTTAGTTTCAGAATATTTCTCTTTAAATGCTGAAATTTTATAAGTCTCACCGGGATTAACTACTATTTCAACCCTACCCCTATTATCACTCTTGCCAATAAATAATTCTTTCCCATTTTCATCAGAAATTGTAACTTCTGTTGATGGAATAGCTTCACCTGTTTTCTTGTCTATTGTAGTACCTATAAGAGATAATGTGAATATTGGTTTGTTCAACATAGTGAATTCGTAAATATCATCATCGCCTTTACCGCCTACTCGGTTCGATGCAAAATATCCGCTTTCTCCATCTTCTTTCAAATAAAAACTAAAGTCATCTGATGAACTGTTTAATGGATACCCCATGTTAAGGACCTGATAGCTTCCGCTTACTGCTTTCTCGGCAATAAAAATATCCAAACCACCAAGACCAAGATGTCCGTTCGACGAGAAGTACAATTGATTCTCTTTACTAATAAACGGAAACATTTCATCGCCCTCGGTATTTATATCGGCACCTAAATTTACCGGCTCCGACCAACCTTCACTTGTTCTTGTTACATAATAAATATCTGAACCCCCGTATCCCCCAGGCATATCAGAAGCAAAGTAAAGTGTTTTGTTGTCGGCTGAAATTGATGGATGGCCACAAGAATACTCATCGCTATTGAAAGGTAGCTCTTCAACCTCGCCCCATTTCTCACCTTCTTTTTTTCTTAGATAAAGCTTGAAATGATTTTCTTTCTTTTCGCTGTACTTTGGCATTCCCAAATGAAAGTTATTACGTGTAACAAAAACCTCATCTCCTCCAGAATTATATGCAATTGGCCCATCATGATATCTTGAGTTTATGCCTTTTGAAAGTAATTCAGGCTCTTTGTAAAGGGCTGACTTTTCTATATCAGATGCAAAGACATCAAGATATGGTTTTCCTTTCCATGAATATTCATATTGAATTATTGACTGATCTCTCCTGCCAGAAGAAAATATAACCTGGTCTCCTTCTACTATTGCTCCAAACTCAGAGTATTCAGAATTAAAATATGCAGGTTCAATCTTATATTTTTCTTTACTATATATTTCTTTAATAACAGGAGCAGCTTCATGTTGCAGTTCACCTCTGGTATCTTCATTTTTTAGCTCTCTGTATTTTTCAATCCACTTATCAGCCTCTTCATACTTCTTGTTGTACTTCAATGCTTGTGAATAGTAATAAATATCCATTGTCTCGGCTTCGTTATTAGCAACCAAAACACTATATAACTCTTCCGACTTTATGGTTTCATTTACTTTTAAGTATGACAAAGCAAGATTCTGACGTAATGAATCTGGTGACCATCCTTTCTCAACCAATTTTTCGTATTTACTTATTGCTTTGGCATATGCTAAACCCTCAAACTTTTTATCGGCTTGTTTGTGTTGAATGGTAATCATGAAAGTATCTATTTCTGCTTTCATGTTCCCGAAAAAATTGCTTGCCTGAAGATGACTACCAGATACCAGAAAAGCAACAATTACAAGGATATATTTAATTTTCGATGTTCTCATTATCATTGTTTTTTTGGATTTAGAAGAAACGTGGTGATTTTACCTTATCGTTACTAAAACCGGCAAAATCATAACTAATTAGAATTTCGTGGCTACCATTTGAAACATTACTCATTCCTGAAATTGTTATATCATATGAATACCCAACTGTTAGCTGACGATTCACCTGCATCTGGAAAAGAGCAGCAATTGCATCTCCTATTCGGTAAGTAGTCCCAAACCAGAACCTGTCATTATACAATGCCTGCACCGTAATATCAAGTGATGGTGGAGCACCTTCAACTATTTTATTTAGAATAGATGGCTTAAGTTTCCAATTGCTGTTTAACTCATATATATAACCTGCTGTTAAAAAATAGTGCCTTTTCAACTCTGATTTAAATCCGTCACCAGTACCAGAACTTTCCAATTCAGTATTGAAGAGTTTTGGCGCCGATATTCCAACATAATAATCTTTTGCATATAAATATGCGCCGGCTCCCAAATTAGGCTGAAAGTTTTTCTTAAAGTCCTCTGTAAAACTGTTGTCAGCTTCATTCAAATCTAAACCAGACAAGCCTACATAATAGTTATAAATTCCACCTTTCAGACCTAAAGAAAGTGTTATGTTCTCTGTTAAATTAAACCTGTGTGAATAATTTAAATTGATATACGTGTTTGTTACAGGTCCTATATTATCTGCAATTACAGATGCCCCTACTCCAATGCGTTTATCTTTAATTGGTGTATGTATTGCAAATGTATTCGAACGTGGAGCACCCTCTATTCCAACCCACTGTATGCGTGAAAGAAATAAGGCGTTCAAAGATTCACTTGTTCCAGTGTAAGCTGGATTAACCGACATCATATTGAACATGTATTGTGTATACTGAGGTTCTTGTTGAGCTCTCAATCTAGTTGCTCCAAAAGCCAGTAAGCTTATCGATATTATTAATATTTGTTTTTTCATTTTCTTGTAGTTTTTGCTTTTACTAGCGATTCAAGTATACATATCCGGTTATTATCTCGTCTGTATCGTGTATAATTAACTGATAAAAATATGTTCCGGTGGGCAACTCACTTCCAATTGAAAAATTCACATTAGAAGTGCCATCCCAATTATTCTCATAGTTATCTGCTTCAAATATTATATTCCCCCAACGATTGAAGATTTTTATAGATACATGATCAAATTGGGCTATCTCAGGAATTTCAAAGTAATCATTTTCTCCATCATTGTTCGGTGAGAATCCTTCAGGAATAAATATTTCAGTTCCGAGACATACATCTGGGTCATAGGCATTACTTATTCCATCGTTATCACAATCACCAGTAGCCTCATCGCTATCGAGTATTCCATCATCATCTGAATCTGTATCGCGATAATTAGAATCTCCATCTTTATCTATATCATCTGTACCTTCTACTTCATCAGGAATACCATCGCCATCGGAGTCTTCATCTTTATAATCTGGGATGCCATCATTATCAGTGTCATCAGTTCCTTCAATTTCATCAGGAATACCGTCACCATCAGAATCTAAATCTTCATTACTAGGAATTCCATCATTATCAGGATCATCTGTACCTTCTATTTCATCAGGAATACCATCGCCATCTGTATCTTTTGTATTAATTGTTATGGTTACAGTAGCGCTTGCACATTTAGATGGAATTCCATTATCACATACTTCATAAGTAAAACTATCTGTACCTACAAAATCAGTATCAGGAGTATAAGAATAAGTTCCATCAGAATTAATAACAACAGTTCCATTAGAAGGTCCACTTACAGGAGTTGTTGTTACTGTCAGACTATTTCCATCAGGATCGTTGTCGTTATCTAGTAAATTTCCTGTGGCAGTTCCACCTTCAGATATTGTAGCAGTATCATTAGAAGCAACAGGACTACTATTTATTTCATCGTCAGTAATAGTGATAGTCACTTGTTCAGTTCCACTTTCTAAAGCATTGGAAACACTTTCAATATCTACGATTACAGTTTCATCGCCTTCGTTTAAAATATCATCTTCTGAAGTTATTGTTGCAGTTCCAGTCAAATCTCCAGCAGCAATCAATATTGTTGTTGATGCTACAGTATAATCAGTACCAGACCCTGTTGCTGTACCTGAGTATGCTAAAGTAACTGTTACATCACTTGTTGTAGGATGATTTAATGTTGCAGTTAACACAGATACTCCGGCATCTTCGATAATTGTATTTAGATCAACAGATAGTGTTACAGTAGGAACGCCTTCATCGTCTGTTATCGTTCCACTTCCCTGATTATCCGAGATTGTTGCTCCCGAAGGGTTACTTAGATTTACCAGGATGGTTTCATCACCTTCCAGAACGACATCTCCGTTTACGGTTACATCTACATCAACGGTAGTATTTCCGGCGGTTATTGTGGCCTGTGTGCTGGTTACTGCTACATAATCGCTTCCCGCGGTAGCTGAACCATCGGCTGTGGCCCAATCAAGGGTAACATCGCTGGCACTAATTCCGCTTAAACTTATTGTATATGTTAATGTTGTAGTTCCTGAATTACCTTCTGCAACTGATGGATTGTTTATAGTAATACTTGGTAAGCTTTCATTATCTTCATTAATTACTTCTACATCATCAGGATTCATGGCATCATATTTAATGTCAGAACTTGTAGCTGCAGCAGTAATAATATTATATGTTATATCTCCGTCATAAACAGCATCATCCTGTCCAGATACTATTACTACCTGAGGAACATTCCAATTGCTTGAATTGAATGTAACGCCTGTAATAGCAATTGTTCCCTCCCCTGTATCATCAGAACTAAGTCCAATGGTTACATCAGCCGTTGGCTGTGTATTAAGCACAATGCTAAAGGTCGCGGTTTGTCCACCTTCTGTTGTATTTTGTGAAATTGCAGAAACTGTAATTCCAGCTGTTAGAGAAGTATCATTCTGAGGATTTAAAACAGCGGTTGATGTGTTATAAAGAGGACCAGTAGCATCTTGATTATATTCACAAACCATAAAACGATAGATAGTTGCTTCAAGAATGTTTGTCATTGTTACTGATGTGCCAGTTCCATTATAAATACAGTACCATCCACTTGAACCAATTTGGCTTCCCAATTCAAAACCTTCGTTTGCATTATAGTTAGTTCCATCCACTGGTATAGGTTCTCCAGTTTCTGTTTGTGAAGCAAATACGGCTCTTCTTGTACCATTTCCATTTACCCAATTAATATCCATTTGGATTGCTCCAGTATTTGGGAATGTAATATCATGTGCCTGTACTGTAGGAGTTACTCCATAGGTTGCCTGGGTTAAAGGATTCGTAGGGATACTTCCCACAATATAATTATGAGCTCCTGTGTAATCACAGACCTTTACACGGTAATCGGTAGAAGGTGCTAAACCTGATATAGAAACAGTTGAAGCTGAGCCTTCATATACGCAATACCACCCAGTGGTACCAAGCTGTTCTCCTGAACCAAAAGTTGTATTGGCTGCATAACTAATGCCATCAACAGGAGCTGGCTCATCTGAAGTAGATGAAGTCTGTTTTACAAAAACTTGTCTGGCAATACCATCACCATTGGTCCAGCCGATTTGCATAGAGTTAGTTGTAATACTACTAAATACGATATGATGAGCAGGAGATTCAGCTAATGTTACCTGATTATTTGGATCTGTAGCATTTGTTACTGTTACATAATTTTCGTTTCCAACAGAACCAAAATACTCGCAAACCATTACTGTATAATCTGTATTCTTTGCGAGATTTGAGACATCCACCGAAGAACCAGTACCATCATAAATACAATACCATTGTGTCCCTTCAATTGGATCACCTACCCCATAAACTGTTGAAGCATTATATGTAACATTATTTACTGGTAAGGCATCACCTGCCACAGAAGTTAGCTTAATAAATGCCGCTCTCCTTGGACCTGTACCATTTGTCCAGTTAACAGTAAATGAGTTTGATAATACGCTTGTAAAGTTTACATTGGTTGCCTGATCAATTATAATTGTTGACTCATTAGCCGGATTACCTGTTGCTGTGGATGTATTATAATACTCAATTCCACCACCATTATTATACTCAAATACCATTACTCTGTATTCAGTATCTTGGGTAAGACCTGTTACAACAACCTGAGGTGAAGCTGCATCGTTATAAACACAGAACCATCCCGGACCTATCTCATCGCCATCTCCAAAAACAGAGCTGGCTGTGTACGAGGTAGCATCTATAGGATATGGCTGTCCTGTAGTAGCAGTACTCATAAAAACAGCTCTACGAACACCATTCCCATTCGTCCATTTAACTTTCATTGCTGTATTACCAACCTCTGAAAAAGTTATATCGGTAGCCTGAATCGTAGGTGCTGAACCAGCTACTGCTGGAAGCGGTATGGTTCTCTCAATATCTTGTTTTAAACTACAATACCACCATGTATTAATTGTATTATTATCTCCATAAGCAGTATTAACCCAAGTATGTGCTGGTGGATCTGCTCCATTCATTTCAAGATTATAACCTGTAGTGCCATCAATAAAATCGGCATGTGTAGATGTATTCGGATCATCGGGAATATTTGAATCGTCCCAAAACAACTGAATATCATAGGCATTTGAAGGCCTAACCTGACTAACATCAAGTCCATCGGCAAGATATTCTGCATCGTATGTTGGGAAGTGACTCCTTCCATCGGCATATCCAACAGTAAAGTGTAAGTTATAACCATCTGCCAGTGTATTACCATTACCATCTAAACCATCCCATGGCAAAGCACGCACATATGGAGGTGTTTCTCCGGGTGCTGGATCAACATCAAATACTAAAACTCTATCTGTAGTATTAACAACATCATCGAAATAATCGGGAGTTGTATTATTATAAACATTTAGTAATATTCTAAATGTTCCGGGTTGTGTAGAGGAGAGATTAAAGCTAAACTTATTGGGGCCTGAAGCTGCAGTTCGGGTTATTGTTGGAACACCAACCAAATCGCCAAATGATGCACTAGGCATTATCTCTTCAGGAGGAGGATTTAAGAATACAGGAAAAGATGCTGTGCCGGCATTTGCATTATTTACAGATTTCCTGTCTTCTTCAAGGTTACCTGAACTACCTGGACCGTTAGCATTGTAGTATACAGAAAATACAAATGGTCGAAAGTTTGATCCGGCATAATTAACCTTAGAAACAAACCCCTCTGTTGAATATGCAAATAAAGTCGCTTCAAAAGCATCCGTTGAAGTCCAGCCTCCCATATTAAACCACCAGATCATAGACCATACTCGTCCAATTTCAGTATAAGAATTACCTGCTTTTGCAACTGAAATATCCCAGTAGTCATTATTTGCAGAGCCATCAAATTCAATATAATAATTACCCGCAGGTGACCCTGGAGGCAATGTAAAAACCTGTGCAGTATATCCACCGGCACCTACTACTTGTGTTGGCCCAACAATGGCTTCAGCAACATTACTTGCATTCCCATTAGAAGTATTAGAATAAACTAAAGTTCCATTAGGATCAAAAATCTCGTAGTCTTCACCAGATGAAGAAAAACCCAAATAGATACTTTCTGAAGTAGGATCTTCTATGTATATAAATAGTTTTAAATTATCGGGAGCCCCAGGATCTGCCCAACCATTAGATCCAAAACTTGTTATTGGATAGCTAGTTGTTCCATTTGCCAGCTCCTTAATTCCTTCGGCGTAAATTGAACCTATTCCCAATCCAAGGAACAATAATAATATTAAGAACCTAAAAATATTTATTCGTTGGCTGTTTTTTAAACTTTTATATTTTCTCATATGGAAATTTTTACTGATTCTGTATTGTTAATGGTTTAATTATTAGGTTATTTCCTGATATACGCAAATAATATTTAGGTAGTTACCCCACTTTTGATTGTCGATTTTCCGACAAATCCACAAAGTGCTTATTAAGTAACTCTCTATCTACCCCACTTATAAAAGTACGTTAAGAATGCTGAGTGGTTTTATTTGATTGGTAAGCAAAAAGTAAGCTACTCCCTTTTTTATGGGAACTGAGCTTATTTAGTGACGAATTGAAAACAAACTAATTGATAGTGATACTTATTCTTTGGAATTAGTCATTTAATCCCCAATATGCATTAAGCAAGCATATTTACCTCTATGAGCCGACGAAAAGTCCTGTTGCCATGACTTTTGTCGGGATTTAACCCTGACCAAGAAAATCACCAGACAGGTATTAATAATACCCTTGTAGCTCTCTGGTTTTCTTTTGTCAAGTTATTCATTTATATTCAAATGAATAATGCGGGTTTAAAATTGTGACAGATATGAGCGTAGGTTAATATTCCCCTCAAGATTGAACTTTTTTCGAATTCTATAACTGCTAACTTTGATACTATCAGAAGTTTGATTGAGTAAAGAAGCTATTTCCTTATTTGCCATTCCCAATCTGATAAACGAACAAAGCTTTAATTCTGCAGGGGTAATTGTTGGATGCCTCTCTGTTAATTCTCTTGTAAAATCTTTATGTACATTAGAAAATGATAAGTTGAATCGGTACCAGCTTTCTTGGTTGCTATGTTGAATCATATCTTCTTTTAGCTCTTGCAATTGAGATATTACCGATTCGGGATTAACTGTGACTAACTGGCTTAGTGCATCAAGTTTTTTTGCAAAACTGTTATTGAATTCCTGAACCTTCACCAGATACAAAGCGCTCTCAGTCAATTCATGGTCTTTTTGGGCAACAATTTGCTTGTAATATTTGGTGACAAGCAATGCTGAGTTCGTACGTGCAATAAGTTCAGTAGCATTAATAGGTTTTCGTAAATAATCGATGGCACCGGCACTGAAAGCTTTTTCTAAATCATCTGGTGAAAGCATTACCCCAGTGGCCATAATCACAGGTATATCCTTTGTTTCTGATGATCTCTTTAGCCGATGAATCAATGCAATACCTGATAACCTAGGCATGTCCCAGTCTGTAATCACCAAATCTGGTAAAATCTGCTTTGCTATTTCCAGAGCCTTTTCAGGGTCGTTTGTCTGAAACAATTCATAATGAGGCAGGTGTTTTTCGAATACAGAAACCATTATTCGTAAATTCTCAATTATATCATCAACAATCAATATTTTGTATCGCTCCATTGCTATAAATCATTCTTTACTGAAAATACATTTTTAAACAGAAAGATGCTATAATAGTAGACATCTTTATGCTAAAGTTTAATAACTCTCTTGCAATTTGGCTCTATTAATATAGATACTATAGCTTTAATAATTCTTTGTATTTAATATTATTGCCAGAATAAACTGCTTTCTCAAGCTCCGCAAGCCAAAATTCTATGGTTTTAGTTTTAGGTTCAATTGTTTTTAATATTGAGTTTATTGCAGATATTTCAAAGATTTCAATGTCTCCTAATGCTATTGAAAAACCCTTTAAATATTTCTTTTCGGATTCAGTAAAGTTGTTAGAATTACTCTCGTAGTGTATGTCTTCTTTCTGTTTGAACTGGTGCCATTTAGAGTTAGGTAGGGTAAACCAAAACTCTACTCCTGTTTCCGTTTCCGAAATTACACCTATTTCTCCTCCATGCGCCTCAACAGCCATTTTACAGAAGGTGAGTCCCAGGCCAGAGGACTCTACGTCTCCTGAATCTCGTTTTTCGAGTTGTGAAAATTTCTCAAAAATTATTTCCTGATCAACTGGTTTTATTCCTTTCCCTTGATTAATAATACTAATTCGAACAAAATTATTCTTTAGGGGTATAATCTTTATTTCAATTGACTCTTTTTGGGGAGAAAACTTAATGGCATTAGTTAGTAGATTTGTTAAAACACGGTGGATTATACTCTCGTCTAAGCTTATTTTGCAATCTACAGAATCTGGATATTTAATATTTAACATCTTACTCTCTATAAGAAAATCTACTTCAGCAACAGCTTTATTTAGTAAATCAATAAGAGAAATTTCTTTAGTTTGTTTCAATAATTTTTCTTTGTCTGGTTTATATACATCTAATAAGTTCATAACCATGTTTAGCATATTGCGCCCAGTATTCTGAATTAATTCATCTTTATTATTCGTGTCGTTTATAGCAGATATATTAATAAGAGCATTTAAAGGGTTTTTTAGATCATGTACAATCATGTTAATAATACTCTCATTAAGTTGCATTAACTCTTTTTGCTTGTCGAGCGATAAAGCGAGACTCATTGATTGCTTTTCAAGTTCCTGTTTTTTCTGCTTAAGTAAGATATTAACGTTTCTTACCCGTTCTCTCGATTTGTATACAAGCAAAAGTATGGCTAGAGCTAATAGGGCTAACACTATTAATAAAATACCTATACGAAATTGTTGTTTAATTCTTACATCTTTTAGCTGATTTTCGTTTTGCAACAATTGATTTTCCTTCTCTTTTTTAAGGTTCTGATACTTGCCTTCTATATTTTCAATGTTTTTATAGCTTTCTATATTAAAAAGGCTATCCTGTACAGTTTGAAAATTAATTAAATGGTGAAAAGCTTGCTTATAATCTCCTTGATTGTATGAGGTCTTGTATAGTCCCTTGTTGATAAGATGCAACAGTCGCAAATCATTATGTTTTTTTGCTATTACATAAGCTTCTTTAAAATTCAGTTGGGCATTAATATAGTCGCCATGCAAAAAATATAATTGAGCCAAAGTTGTTTGTGTATGTGCTATACCAGATTCATCTTTTAACTCAAGTCGTTGTTTATAAGATTCTCTGCAATAGTAAAAAGCTGAATCGTAAACAGCCATTTCTTTATATACAATGGCTATATTATTGTAAAGTTTTGCGACACTTCTTTTTAGATTGAGTTCTTTTTTTAATGTAAGAGCTTTTCTGTAACTATTAAGAGCTTTATTGAAATCCTTTATTTCTTCGTATACAACTCCAAGATTGATTAGTACTATAGCTTGCCCTCTGATATCTTCATTCTCTTGTCTTATTTGAAGTGACCTATTTAGATAACTTAGAGCTAATTCGGTTTTTCCCTGACTTTGATACAAAAGCCCCATATTACTTGAGATAATTGATATTCCTCTTTTATCCTTTCTTTCTTCGCTTATTATTAGAGCTTTATGATAGGTTTCAAGAGCCAAGTCTGTTTTATGAGTTGCTCGATGATTCATCGCAAGGTTATTAAATAACATAGAAATTAATTCTTTGTCATTAATCAAGTTAACATACTCTAATGCCTCATTAAATGCGTCATAAGCTTTTTCATATTCTTTCTCATTGTGTCTATGAAGTCCAATACTATTTAGACTTTTTAGCATTCTTCTATAGTCACCACTTTGGCTTGCTACTTCATATGCTTTGTCAAGAAGAAAAAAGGAGGAGTCTGGAATCCCTTTTTTATACAGAGCAATTCCTTTCTCGATATATGCTTCAGCTAACTGGTCAGGGTATTTGTTTTTAACTGAGATTTGTTCAGCAAGAGTTGTGTATTTAATTGCCGAATCAAGGTTAATTCTTCTATAGGTATTTCCCAACAGGTTATATAACTCTGCTTTATTATAATCATTTGTGCTTGTATTTATTGTTTTAAGAAGGCTATCAGAATTAAATTGCCTTGCAAAGCATAAATTGAATTGTAAAACAAACAGTAAAAAAAGAAAGGTTTTTATTTTCATTAAACTTAAATTCTAATATTTAGGATATGTTAATCCAAAATTAGAAATCTTCTTTACTTAATAAGGTTAATTGAATAAATAGTTCTTTCCTGTATTTTAAGAATATTAACAGATTCTACTGGCTGAATAATTACTTTACCTTCAAAAACAAAAAATATTTTCATGAACTAAATTCGAAGAACGAGCTTTTCATTGTTCGTTATACTCTAAGCTCCACTAACTTTGTTACACATAACTATTAATTTGAGATAATCAATCGAAATGTTATGATGGTGCAGATTTTGTTTTCTACCTTAATCAAGGGATATAATATCAAAGCATTACCTAATCCGGTGATCTGCAATATCAGATTTCAAAGAAATAATGAATTCTATTTGATATTCCAGTTAAGTTTTATTGAATGAAAAGCTTCCATAATGCCTTTTGTATAAACCCCCACATTACCATCCCTAATTTTAGCACTATCAATTGTAGTAACAGGTAAAATAAGCTTAGTTGTGCTTGAAAGAAAAACTTCATCGGCAGCTTCAATAAACTTCAGAGGTATACTTTGCTCCATAAATGATATTCCCTTTTCTCTTAATATGTCTAAAACAATACTTCTGGATATTCCTTTTAATATTTTCTCATGAGGAGTATAAACTATATCATCTTTTACCATAAAAATATTACCTCTAGATGTTTCCCTAATACATCCTTCAGAATAGTAAAGAACATCAACAGCCTTTTGCTCAATTATTTCACTCTGCCAGTAAACCAAAGGTAAATAATTTGTTGATTTCGCTTCTGGCAAAAATCGTTGATAAGCTTTTGAAATAAGCTTTATACCATGTTCATAATCAAAACTACTGTCAGATTTTATAATAACTGGAACTGCATAAAACTCACTCTCTATTGTGGGTTCAGAAAATGTTTCTATTGGATGGGCAAAAAGTTTTATAAAGAAATCTGAATATTGATTTCGACTCACAATTTCAGAAACAATATCCTTAACCTGTTGCTTCGAAAAGGCAATTTCAAGCCGCATAATTTCCATTGTTCTAAAAAACCTATCAAGATGCCTTTCAAGATAAAAGGGTTTGCCATTAACAATTCCAAAAAAATCGAAGGCTGCATAACCACGATTTACTGCTATTGAATCAGCTGGTAAATGAATATTCTCAATGCTCGTAAATCGGTCTTTGCTGTATCCTATCATGTAGGGGAGTTTGAATTCTTTACATCATCAAAACTAAAAAATAAACGGGACTAAATCCTAAAAATCTAATCCCGTGACGATATATTTGTATTAATTTTTCTGTTAAGCTTCTTTGTTTATCCTATTAATTTTTTGCTGCCCATTCTTGCAATGTTGTTTCTGGTTTTCCTAAAAGATTCTCAATCTCTTTTCCATCTTCTTTTTCTTCAGATATTCCTTCAAAATACTTTGTGAATCCACTAATGAATTTCAACATCGGGTTGAAAGTAATAGTTCCAATAAATCCTATCATGCCAGTTGAAACATGAGATATTTTTATTCCTGAATTCTTTAACTGACAATAGCTTTTAATCGCCTCTTCTATTGTGTATTCTTTTGGACCATACACTAACAATGTTTTATAGTCTGCAGAATCGTTCTTAAAAGATTTAGAAACCAGTTTTGCGAAATCGGATGCCGCCAACCAGTGATATCTATTTTTATTATTTCCAATTATGGTGGCTTTACCTTTTCTAACGAAAAGAGGCAGGGATTCGAAAAACCAGGAAGGTCTGAATATTGTATAGGCAACACCACTATTACGAATAGCTTCTTCAGCAAAGTACTTAGCACAAGTCATCGGATACCATGTGTTTTCTTCCTTAACTGAGGTTCCAGTAATAATAGATATTTTCTGTACTCCAGATTCTTTGGCTGCTTCAACAATGTTTTCTGTGCCTTTTCTTTCAACACGATCAAAATCGTCTCCCTTTTTACCCCCATGGAGATTAATATGTATTCCGTAAACGCCTTCCATAGCCTTTTTTAATGATGGGATATCTTCCACATCTCCTTCTGCATAACTAAAGCTGGTTGGCATTTTAATTCTTGCTTCTTCAGGGTTCCTTGTAAAAACAATTACATCAAAGCCGTCTTCTTTGAGCTGCTTTGCCACAGGTCTCCCAAGCATACCTGTGCCTCCAATAACCAGAATTTTTTTATTCATTGATTATAATATTTTAAGTAAAAGTAGCTGGAATAATTCGGACTGATAATTGAATTTCGGTGAGTCGTATGGAATTATCGGTCAATACGGTGTACTAAATTGTTAGCAAAAGTTATTTTTTTGATAACAATTTAGTTGATTTCTCTTATCTTGTAAAAAAATCATGACGGATATGGTACGTTCTATTCTACTACTTTTGTCGATTACATTTTTGTCTCTAGAATCTTTTTCTCAATTATCACCTCATAAAGATTATCCAATATTATTTTACGACGTTCAAACTCAAAGTATATTTCCAAATTCTAAAATATTCCCAAATTGCATCCCTCTTTTGCCAAAACATAGAATCGATAGTTGTTACCTGGTAGAAAAACAAACCAATGGCTTCAATTTGAAAGATTATGTTGAAACCTACTTTGTGATTCCGGTCCAAAGTTCTTCTAAATATCAGAGCGATACAAGCTTTAGTATCGAAGAGCATATCAATAATACTTTGGAAGAGTTACTCGTTGATCCTAAAAGTAAAAAGAGTAGCTTAATCTCACTACCCTATCCTTACATTATACCCGGAGAAAGATTTAAGGAAGTTTATTATTGGGATAGTTATTTTACAATGTTAGGCCTTGCCAGAATAGGTAAAATCGAGTTAATTGAGAACATAATTAAGAACTTTGCCTGGATGCTTGACACTTTTGGATACATACCAAACGGTAACCGCACTTATTATTTGTCTCGTTCACAACCTCCCTACTTTTCCTTAATGGTTCAATTGCTTTCGGCACATAAAGGAGAACAAATTAATATTGAATATCTCCCCTATCTCGAAAAAGAATATAAATTCTGGATGAAAGGTTCGGATAGGCTTTCTGACTCTATTATTGCGGTTGACCGTGTTGTTAGACTTCCAGATGGAACAATCCTGAATAGATATTGGGACAATGTTGCTCAACCAAGACCTGAAGCTTTTTTAGAAGACATTGAATTAGCAAGAAAGTCTCCCCTACCAGATTCTGTTGATTATCGAAATATTCGTGCCGCATGCGAATCAAGCTGGGATTATAGTTCGCGTTGGCTTAGAGATAAAAATAAATATGAAACGATTGAAACAACAAATATCTTACCTATTGATCTGAATTGCCTTATATATAATCTGGAAAAAACGTTAAGCGAAATATATAACCTGAAGAAGGATAAGAAAACTTCGAAACACTATGCCGAACTTGCCGCCACAAGAAAAAATGCAATTAATAAAATATTTTGGGACAAAGATTCCAATTTCTATTGCGACTATAACTTTGTAAATGCCCAACACAGTACATCACATAACCTGGCAGGTTTGTATCCTTTGTTTTTTAAGATTGCTCCAAATAAATATGCTAAAGAATCTGCCACATTCACTGAAGATAACTTTTTAAAACCTGGTGGTTTAGTTACATCTCTTTCTTCAACTGGTCTTCAATGGGATGCTCCTTATGGATGGGCCCCACTTCAATATATAGGAATTATCGGTCTAGAGAATTATGGCGTTAATAGTCTGGCTGAAATAGTCAAACAACGTTGGATAAATACAAACAATAAAATCTACAAAGAAACAGGTGAGTTATTAGAAAAATATAAGGTTGAAAACACCCAATTTAAAGATGGTGATTATGAATATCCGAGAAAGAATGGCTTTGGATATACACACGGTATTTTATTAGAGTTATTATTAAAATAAACTATTCTAACAATATTTTCCTGATTTTTTTCATGTTATTCTTAAATAAACTGTTATTTTTAATTGGTGTTAAATGGTATCTACCTTACTTCTCATGAATGAAAACAAATCTTACGAAGAATTTGAGGAAGAAATAATTCGTCTTAAGAATGAATTGAATACTCAGCAATTAAGGTTCGAAAAAGAGTGTTTACAGCATTTAAAGCTGGAACTTCATTCAAAGCAGACATCTCTTCCAATAATTGATTGGAATCTGGATTCTCAGGTGACTTTCTGGAACGAAGCTTCAGAAAAACTTTTTGGCTATTCCAGTAGTGAAGCCATTGGAAAGAAAGCCGAGGAGTTCATTGTTCCCATAGAGGCAAAGAAACAAGTTGCTGAACTTTGGCAAAAAATATTAACTAAGAAAGTTAACACTTCCATTGTCACAAACAATATCACTAAATCAGGCAAAAAAGTATATTGTGAATGGTACTATACACCTATAATTAACGACAATGGAGAGGTTATAAGTGTTACATCCATTGTTATGGATATAACTAATGCTGAGAGAGCAGAGCTAAAGCTAATTGAGAGCGAAAATCGATTTAAGGTTCTCTCGAATGCCAGTTTTGAAGGTATATTTCTTCTAGACAATGGGATATGCATAGAAGCAAATGAAACCGGCTGTCAGCTTTTTGGTTACCCATATCATGAAATTATTGGCATGCATGCCTTGGAAGTTATTGCAGAAGAGGATAGAAAAACGGTAAAAGATAATATCTCAAAGGGTAATTCAGAAGCTTACGAAGTTATTGGCTTAAAAAAAGACAGATCAACTTTTCATGCAGAAATACAGGGGAGAAACCTCAAGTATAAAGGTAAGGAAGTTCGAATTTCAGCTGTACGTGATATTAGTAAAAGAAAAAAAGCGCAGAAAGAACTTTACGAAAGTGAAACAAAATTCAAATCAATTTTCGAACATTCCGGAGACGGAATATTAATAGGGAATAATCAGGGAATAATTGTTGAAGCTAACACTCGTTTTTGTAAATTGACTGAATATAAACATGACGAACTAGTTGGCAAGCACCTCAAGGTATTGTTTTGCAAGGAACCATTGAATAACAATCCATTTCAACTTGATTTATTGAATAATGGACAACCAATTATCATAGAACGTGAAATTATTTCAAAAAAAGGAACTCCTATCCTTATTGAAATGAACTCGAAACGTTTAGATGAAAACTATCTGATTGCCAGTTTTCGAGATCTTACCGAAAGACAAAAAACTGAACAAGTAATACGAGAAAGCAATAAACAATTAAAACTTGCTAAAGAAAAAGCAGAATATAGCGATAGACTAAAATCGGAATTCCTGGCTAACATGTCTCACGAAATAAGGACTCCGATGAATGGAATAATGGGATTTTCCGAAATGTTAAATGAGCCCGGTATTGATAATACTACTATAAAATACTATACCAGTATAATAGCAAACTGTAGCGACCAATTAAGAAGAATTATCGATGATATTCTCGAAATTTCTGAACTGGAAACCAAACAAATAAAAGTGGTATATACTAAGGTTTGCATCAATAGTTTACTTCAAGAGCTATTCGCATTATACGATACAAAGGCAAAAGAAAATAATACTCCACTCTATTTAAATATAACACTTAAGGATAAAGAAAGTACTATATATACAGATGAAAGCAAACTTCGCAAAATATTGAATAACCTTATTGACAATGCATTACACTACACTAGCGAAGGATACATAGAAGTCGGATATGAATTGAAAAATGCTGCCTTAAAGTTTTATGTGAAAGATACGGGTATCGGTATTAAGCCTGAAATGCAGCACCTGATCTTCGAACGATTTTCACAAGAAGATAAAAGTCTTTCAAGACAATATGGAGGATTAGGACTCGGCCTTTCCATTGCCAAAGAAAACTCAGAATTACTTGGCGGTAGTATTTGTGTTGATTCAGTGAAAGGTCAAGGTTCTGTTTTTTATTTTACAATACCCTACAAAAAGATACATGATTCCAATTCAGATAATGATGATCTTTTAAGCGACATGAAAAAAGTTAAAGAATTTACAATATTAGTAGCTGAAGATGAGGAGGTTAATTTTCTATATCTAGAGGTTCTATTCGAAAAGCTGAAAAACAATTATATTGTACGTAGGGCTAAAACAGGTGAAGAAGCTATCCGCGAATTTGAATTGGATGATAATATTGATTTAATTCTTATGGATATAAAAATGCCTGGTATGGATGGTCTTGAAGCTACTAAAGAAATTCGAAAATTAAATCCGGATATTCCAATTATAGCTCAAACTGCCTACTCCAGAATCGAAGATAAAGAGAAAGCTCTTGAGGCAGGCTGCAACGATTTCCTAAGCAAACCAATCAGCCAAAAGACTTTTATTGATACACTAAATATCTATTTGAATATAAAAGACAACTTCTTAGTTGAATATTAACCCTATGGAATATAAAAGAAATTCCCTGGACCAATTGTAAATATCATACTCCCGTATAATGCATGTTCAAGAACTATCATGGAGTATGACCGATAACGAAGGTAGGTAAGAGAAAACATTATACTAACAACAAAAGTAAATATAAGAGCTACCCAGTTTTCAAATATTATATGCGAAAAAGAAAATAGTACTGCGTTAATTATCACAAGAAGATTTCTACTTTTTAGTAAACCTGAAAACCTGTGATAAAAATACACCCTGTAAACAAATTCTTGAGGAATAACAGACCATAGAGGATATAATACTAAAAGAACAATCCAAAAGCTAGTTCTTTCTGAGGGCATCTGAAAAAGTTGTTCTGGAAATGTCTTCCATACATAAACCAGCAGAAAAACTATAATAATTGAAGTTCTGAAAAATATCATTGACCATGCTTTTAAGCCATTCAGTTTTAACTGATGACGCTTAAAACTTTTATCTCTTAAAATAACATACAGATAAACCAAAGACACAATAATTAGAGGAACTAGCTTGTGTACAGGCAAAAAATCAAAGAAATACATTAATGGAATTCCTATATATAAAAGCAGAATTTCGACCCAACGAAATATTTTTGTGCTGATATCCATATGCCCGAGATATTGCGAAGGACAAATTCTTTTCATGTTTGTCCCAATAAGTTACCAACACTAAAAGTTAGTTAATTTATTGGGCAACCACAAATATTTGACAAGCTCATCTGAATATTGAACTTATTCCCCCGACTATCCATTTTTTGAAATAAATCATCAACCATTTGAAAAACCAATGTGCGAGATCCTTTTACCACGGTTGATAATTCACCTACTTCGCATTCGGGAAAGTAGCTTTTTATAATTGACAACACTTCTTCTACTTCACGTGTAAGGTCAGCACTATTTACAGGCAAATAACTTAACTGGCAGGCTATATTTCGTTCTTTTTCCATAATCCGGCAATAAACCCAGGCCTCTCAGTTGAAGAAAGCTCATTTTCAAAAATCCAATCTAACTTATTTTCTTTAGTATTTGGAGGAAAGTACAGGCATTCTCCATATTCTACTAAATCAGAAGGTTCGAGTGATTTTATATCTGCAGGAGTTTTAAAAAACGCCTTACCAAAGACTGTTCCTTCCTGAAATTCTTTAGTTTTATATAGATCTCCCCAAGAACTATCTCCATTAATAGTTCCGATAAATATGTACCCTCCGGGTTTAACAATACGTTTCATTTCGAAGTATGCAGCTTCAAATTCTTCGATAAACTCAAAAGTTGCCATGGAGAAAACAAAATCAAATTTATTTTCTGGAAACGGCAATCCGTAAACACTTGATTGTACAAAGCAAACTTCAGGTAACTTGCTTCTGGCAATAGATAACATATCTTCTGAAATATCTATACCTATTACATCGCAACCTTTTTGAACTAAACGGGCGGTATAGATACCAGTTCCACAACCTACATCTAAAACCTTCATTCCTGCGTTTAGAGGTGCTAAATTAAAAGCAAGTTTATTCTCTACTTCATCAACAAAAGCACCTAATTCAGTTTTATACCAGCTATCGTAATCTTTAGCTATTGAATCAAAAACACTCATCTCAAAAACCTCTATCTATTCTCGCTAAATTATTGTTTCTTAAAGGCAGTAAATATGATGTTTGTCTTCCAAATATGCAAGAACTTTATTACTCTATTTTTTTTAATAATAGAAGGTTAACTTCGTTAAGCTCGTATCTCGGTTGTTTATATAAACTTGGTTTGAGATATTATGCATGAGATAAAAATGAATTTTAACTAATTACAAGAAACTGTTATTTTACAAGGATTAAATAATAAGATATGTACCGTATGATAATTTTGGCAATATTTTTGTAAACTGGCATGTATAAAAAAGATCTTCCTAATATGAAAAAGCTATTACTTTTCTGCTTTATTGCTATTCTTACGAATCATCAAAATCTAACTGGTCAAGAGGGTGATTCAGGTTTTGATAACAAACTCAACTTCTATCCCACAATAAACTTATTTATAGGAAATCCTGTGCAAGAATTTTGGAGCAACTATTCTAAGCAAAATCTTTGGGGATTTAATATAGATGGTGTAATTACTCCTTTTAAAAAGGCTCAGTTTTTCGAAACCGGAGTGCAAATAGAGATTCTTCCCAGCTCAAATAGAAATGATACCTGGCAAGGAATAGAAGTAAATAGTTCTAGTACAATTTCTCGTTTTAATGCAATCTCAAGGTTCAGAGTAGCAAAACAAAGTAAAATAAGTCCGTATATTGAATTAGGGTATGGTCTAAACATAACTTCTACTCAAACATCCTACGAAATTGTAGATGAAGCAACATTTCTTGAAGTATTTCTTTGGGAGGCTGAAGATGTAACAGAAACTGTAAAAGTGAAAGATTTTCATGATTACGGACACAACTTATATGCAGGAGTTGGATTAAATCTTTACAATTGGATTAACCTGCAAGTTAAATACAATTATAGTCCAACTATTGAGTTTGTTCAAAAAGATGGAATTAAAGTAGAAGACTCATCAATTAATTATGAAACTACTTCATCAAAAATACAGATGTTAGTTATTACTGTTGGAATAAGCTTTGATAAGTTATTTGTAAAGGACAATTGAAAATAGTAAAACACAGGAAAGGATAAATCTACGAAAAATAAAAAAGCCTCTGTCAATAAACAGAGGCTCTATATATCTATAACTATATTTACTAATATCTGTAATGTTCTGGCTTATATGGGCCTTCAACTTTCACACCAATATAATCTGCCTGCTCCTCACTTAATACAGTAAGCTCAACGCCAAGTTTTGCAAGGTGAAGACGAGCAACCTTTTCATCAAGTATTTTTGGTAATGTATAAACTTCACCATCCTTGTATTCAATTCCTGCTAGAGTAGGTTCGTTTTGTGAATTCTTCCATAGCTCAATTTGAGCTATTGTTTGGTTTGTAAAACTTGCACTCATAACAAAGCTTGGGTGACCTGTTGCACAACCAAGGTTTAACAGACGACCTTCAGCAAGAACTAATACACTATGTCCATCTGGGAAAATCCACTCATCATACTGAGGCTTAATATTTCTGTGTGAAACACCTTTAATTCTTTTTACACCAGCCATATCAATCTCGTTATCAAAGTGACCAATGTTACCAACAATAGCTCTGTGCTTCATTTTTAACATATGGTCTGCTGTAATAATATCGAAGTTACCTGTTGTTGTAACGAATATGTCTCCTAATCCAATAACACTATCAAGTTTTTTAACTTCATAACCTTCCATACTTGCCTGTAGTGCGCAGATAGGATCAATTTCGGTAACAATAACACGCGCACCCTGACCTTTTAAGGATTGGGCACAACCTTTACCAACATCGCCATAACCACAAACAACTGCAATTTTACCTGACATCATGACATCTGTTGCCCGGTTAAGTCCGTCAATTAACGAATGGCGACAACCATATAAATTATCAAACTTCGATTTTGTAACAGAATCGTTTACATTTATTGCTGGGAATGGCAGAGTTCCTTTTTTAGACATCTCATAAAGTCTGTGAACACCTGTGGTGGTTTCTTCAGAAACTCCGGCAATAGCATCCCTGGTTTTTCTAAAACGATCTGGAGTTTCACTTTGAATTTTGCGAAGAGTACTTAAAAACACTCCCCATTCTTCTGGTTCTTTGTCAGCATCGAAAGAAGGAATAACTCCACTTTCTTCAAATTCTGCTCCTTTTATTACCATCATGGTTGCATCGCCACCATCATCAAGAATTAGGTTTGGGAAGCCACCATCGGTCCATTGAAGAGCTTGTTCTGTACACCACCAGTACTCTTCAAGCGATTCGCCTTTCCAAGCATAAACTGCAACTCCTTTGGGATCCTCAACAGTTCCATTCTTCCCAACTACAACGGCAGCCGCTGCATGATCCTGAGTAGAAAAAATATTACAACTTACCCAACGCACATCAGCACCAAGTTCTACAAGTGTTTCAATTAACACAGCTGTTTGAACAGTCATATGCAAACTTCCCATAATACGAGCTCCCTTTAGAGGCTTTTGAGCGCCATATTCTTCGCGAAGTGCCATTAATCCAGGCATCTCTGTTTCAGCAAGCTCAATCTCTTTTCGCCCCCAATCAGCTAAGTTTATGTCAGCTATTTTATATGCTAACAAATCTGTCATAGTTTCGTTTTTCATCTGTTTATAATTTATTTTCAATGGTCAGATGGAACTAACCACTTGCTAATAATCTTGTTCATGTGCGAAATAATGTTTATCTGCTCATGACCGTTTCATATTATATTTTAATTTTTATTCGTTAAAAGTAATCGCCAAAAGTAAATTAATCTCTCTTATCTGTTTAATAATTATTTAAATTCTCTTGTTTTAAATTACTCTATTATCTATCAAATTTACAAAAGTATTCTTGTATTTCCGATTTGTCAATATGAATCTGCTCTATCAATTTTTCGGTTGAACTAAATTTTTTTTCTTCTCTAATACGTTTATAAAAACGAATTGTTATATCTATATCATAGATATTTGCATCAAAATCAAAGAAATTTGCTTCAATCACCTTTAATCCACGATTATCAACTGTTGGACGAGTGCCTATGTTTAGCATACCGTCGAAAATTTTGCTGTGAATCTCTGCTCGTATTGCATATACTCCATCAGCAGGAAGTATCTTGTAAATTTCCGGAACCTCCAGGTTTGCCGTAGGAAATCCAAGCTGTCTCCCAATTTTACTTCCATGAACAACTCTGCCCACCAACTGAAAGTCGTACCCCAACATCTTGCTGGCAAAATCGATATTTCCCAAATTTATATTATCTCTTATTGCAGAAGAGCTTACTCCTACATCATCAATTTCAACTTTTGGCATTTGTTCAATTCCAAATCCATACTTCTCTGCATATTTTTTAAGATTCGAAAAATCACCTTGTCTATTCCTCCCAAAATGATGATTAAACCCAATTACCATATATTTCACCAGTAGTTTATCAACCAATATTCTTTTAATAAACTTATCAAAAGGCATACTCGCAAATGTTTTATCAAAAGGAATTAACAACACATTATCTAAACCAGCTTTTTCTAGTTGGTATAGCTTTTCATCCAGTGTACTTATGAGTTTAAGGTCATCTGCGTCCTTATTTAAAACATATCTGGGATGCGGCCATAGAGTAATTAGCATACTTTCTGTGGCCCGTTCTTTAGCAAGTTCAGAGAGCCTTTGAATAATTTGTCGGTGTGCTAAATGTACACCATCAAAAATTCCAATAGTAGCTACTGTGTTGGGAATAAATTTTGCTGATAAATCTCTATAAACTTTCAATATACCTGATAATTAAGAGTTGCAAATTTAATAAAAAGAAAGTTTTACAATTAATAGATCGATATATTTTGAAATATAGGTAGTGAGATAAAATGTAATTAGTTGTTTTTCCATACATTAGGGTAATTCATTCTTATTATTAGAACAACTTAATTGACAATAATGACTAGACTCTATCCTAATTAGCCTGCAAGAAACAAATTTTACTTCCTCTGCAAAGCTTAAACTCCTGTTTTCTTGCAAGCATTTCTATCATTTTTAATTAATTGCAGTTTTTATTTTATTCTCTTTTTTTATCTATACAGTTTTACATGGATAATATCTATCTTTATTTTGGTTCAAATCAATTATGCAATAATGGCAGAAACTCTAAAAATAGTTAAAGACGATCCTTGGCTGGAACCATATAGTCCAATAATTAATGCTCGTGCTAAATCGGTTCTTAATTTAAAAGATAAGCTAACTTCTAACTATAAAAGTTTAAAAGAATTTGCATCGGGGCATTTATATTATGGTTTGCATAAAACAAATAGTAATTGGGTATTTAGAGAATGGGCTCCAAATGCAACTGAAATTTACCTCATTGGAGATTTTAACAATTGGGAACAAAATATTGACTTTCGACTTAAAAAGGTTAAAGACGGGAATTGGGAACTTATGCTTCCTTTAGAAAAGATAAACAAAGGCGATAAATTCAAATTATTTATTAAATGGCGAACCGGCTTTGGAGAAAGACTTCCATCGTATGCAAACCGTTGTATTCAGGATGAAAACACAAAACTATTTGACTCAGTGGCATGGCCAATGGATGAATATAAATGGAAGCATTCTAGTCCGGTTGGTAAAATTAAGAATCCTATTATTTATGAGGCTCATGTTGGTATGGCTACAGAAGAAGGAAAGGTTGGTAGCTACAATGAGTTTAAAACAAATGTACTTCCGCATATAAAAGAAACCGGATACAATACTGTACAGCTAATGGCTATACAGGAGCATCCTTATTATGGTTCATTTGGATATCATGTTTCTAATTTCTTTGCAGTTTCTTCGCGTTTTGGTACGCCTGAAGAATTAAAAGAACTGATTGATGAAGCGCACAGATTAGGACTTGCAGTAATCATGGATATTGTGCACTCTCATTCTGTAAAAAACGAAAATGAGGGTTTAGGATTGTTTGATGGGAAACCGGACTTGTATTTTCACGGTGATGAAAGACGCGAGCATGTTGCCTGGGATTCTTTGTGCTTCAACTATAGCAAAGACCATGTGCTTCATTTTCTGCTTTCAAATTGCAGATACTGGCTTGAAGAATTCAAGTTTGACGGTTTCAGGTTCGATGGTGTAACCAGCATGCTTTATATCGACCATGGCCTTTCACGTGATTTTACGAGCTATGAATTTTACTTCGACGGTGGACAAGATGCTGATGCAATAAACTATCTGTCACTGGCTAATTTATTAATACACGAAATAAATCCGCATGCTATAAGTATTGCTGAAGAAATGAGTGGTATGCCAGGTTTGGCAGAATCTGTAGAACATGGTGGTTATGGCTTTGACTACCGCATGGCTATGGGTACGCCTGATTATTGGATTAAACTCATTAAGGAAAGAGCAGACGATGATTGGGACATGAGCGAAATGTTTCATGAATTAACCAGCAAAAGAGTCGGCGAAAAAACAATAAGCTATTGCGAATCTCATGATCAGGCCCTTGTTGGTGATAAAACAATTATTTTTCGGTTAATCGACAAGGATATGTATTGGCATATGAATAATGATTCGAAAAACCTTATTGTTGATCGGGGAATAGCTCTACACAAAATGATTCGACTTATTTCTTTTGCAACAAACGGGGGAGGATACCTCAATTTCATGGGTAATGAGTTTGGTCACCCTGAATGGATCGATTTCCCCAGAGAGGGTAACGGCTGGTCGTATCACTATGCACGCCGACAATGGAGCCTTGCAAAAAACAATGACTTGCGATATAGCCAACTGGGTAATTTTGACAATGCAATGATTCATCTAAATGAGAATTATAATTTCTTAAAAGATGAATGGAGCCACAAGATAACAGATAATTCAGCTGACAAGGTTATTGCATTTAGCCGTGGAGGACTTTTGTTTGTTTTCAACTTCAACCCCTCCCAAGCTTTTACCGACTATGGCATTCAAACTCCTGCAGGCAAATATTCAATAGTTTTATGCACTGATTCAAAAGTATTCGGAGGCTTTAATAATATTGACGAAACAACCACATACCTCAGTCTAAGACAAGGTGGTGTTAGTGGCAATGATTGGCTGAAACTTTATTTGCCACCAAGAACAGCTGTTGTATTAAAGAGAAATGAAACGAAAAGTGTATATGAAGCATAAAAGGCCTTTTTACTATTCAATTTACGAAGAAAGATAGATGATACTAATTAAAATACAGCTATCTGTTAAAATAATACCCTAAAAATTTTTGGTATTTAAAAAATATACTAATTTTGTCGCTCCAAAATAATTAGGCATTAGAAATAAATAAAATAGAATAATGGCAAATCATAAGTCAGCAATTAAAAGGATTCGTCAAAGCGAGACCAGAAGAGTAGAGAATAAGTTTCATGCACGAAGTACTCGTAATGCGATTAAAGACTTAAGAACAACAACTGACAAAGAAGAAGCAGCAACAAAGCTTCCTAAAGTTTCAGCTTTAATAGATAAACTTGCGAAAAGAAATACAATTCACAAGAACAAAGCTGCTAACATCAAGTCAGGATTAACAAAGCACGTTAATAGCTTATAAAACATTTTTCACAATATTTCCATAGCCCGTCGACTTATGTCTTCGGGCTATTTCTTTTCCGGTAACATCAGAATTGTTTTCTTCTCCTGAATTACTTCACCTTCGGGATGAATTGCCTCTAACATTACAATATAATAGCCCATTGACAACTTGGTATCATCTTCGCTTAATCCATTCCAGGTAAAGCTCCCAGAAGTTCCACATAGTTCATTGTTTACAAAATCTTTTACTAATAGTCCATTTCTGTTGAATATTTTGATTGTCACGAGAAAGCCCGGTTTTTGAAATTCATACTGAATATTCAGCATATCATCAATTCCATCATTATCAGGACTTATTTCTTTAGGTGACAAATGAAAACTCTGAGTTATTTCAGTGTCCTCAATAAATTGCGAATTCTTCAATGTAGGTGTTGCATAGTTTACATCTGATGATGCAGAATGCCAGTTTCTGGCATCCAAACCCGATCTGTTTGGAGACACTTTTTCAAGTGAGACTCCACTAGTTTCATATAAAAGTGAGAAATGCATATCAGGTGAATAAACTGCTAAGTCAACTCTTTCTCCTACATCACTAATTAAAACTAAAATCGCACCGTCATTACTTAGTAAGAGCCATTTATCCAGCTCATAAGTATTTCTTTTATTGCAATCGGGATAATACTGTAACAATTGTTCTTTGTCTTCTGTAAATACCAAGTACTCTCCTGGCAAAACCTGAAGATGCTCAGAACTAATAAGCACCGATTTTGAATAATCATCGACAGACAAGTCGAGCAAGGCAAGCGCACAGTTTTTTAATTCTATAGTATATCCCGAAAGGTTAAATAGCTCAATAAATTCCGGAACCTCATCATTCGATTCATACAACACTTCATTAAACACTAATTCATTAACCTCCAGCTTTTTAGGTAAGCCAAAATGCATGGTTATTTGCTCTAACAGACTACCGTAACAACTACTTACATCTTCTGAAATAGATAAATTGTATATTAAATCTGCTTCCAGAGGCTTTTCAAATACTATTTGTACTTCTTGAAAGAATGGAGGAGCCGTAGTAATGGAAACAATATTGTTTTCTACATCAAGCATATAGTTTTCCTGATTTACTACAACTAAACTGTCCATCGGGACAGAATAATTAAGTCTAATGGTAAAAGAATCAAGAACAGTAAGCTCTTGAATTTCGGGTAAGGCATTTTTATCGACAGAACCATTTACAGAGTTCATCATTCCCGGTGTGCCCCCACTCTCTCCATGGCTTTCTTTCCAGTTCCCTTCAATCAGACATGAATTTTCAATATCAATTAACTCAAGCGACCACCCTCCTTCTTGCTTATATTCTGTTTCGTATAAGCCAGATGAATATTCAATCCCTGAGATAAACTTATTATATCTGTCATATATTTGAATTGTTGAACCATCATTTGGCAGAGAGGGTAATGATGAAATATTAATAACAAGAGAGTCTATATAATCGCCCCATAAATCTTTATCGCCAGTTATTATATAATAGGTATTTGGATATATATTTTTGTTAGGAAGATCGATCCTGTTTTCTCCAACACGTATTTCCCAGCCTTCGAGGTTAATTGGATAATTTGCCCTATTCAAAATTTCAAAAAACTCAGATTCAGGCATTCCAACCGAATCAAAGGGATCTGCAAGTATTTCTGTTACTATAACATCGTAAATAACCGGTTCATAATAGTTAAAAGTTATGCTTTTATCAGATGCCAAATTTCCTTTGTTGTCATAAAGGCCGCTAATTACGAGATCATTGTCTAAACTAAATACTCCTGAATATTTCAACTTTACTTGAGCTAAACCTTCCCAAATAATAGATACTGGTTGAGATACAGAATTAAGAAGAAACTGTATTTGTTTTGAGGTATCTATTTCTTCCGTAAAGAATATTTGTATTTCATTTCTTTCAACAACATTATAAGTTTTTATTGCTGGCGGATATACATCTTTATAGAAAAGCCCCTGAATTGAAATATCATCAATCCAAAGTTTCCGATCCTGAGTAGAGCTATATTCATAATAAATTCCAAAATACTCCGACTTTACAATAGATGTTTCACTTGCCTTACCTAATTCATTCCATAGCCCTTCTGATAATTCATTTATTGATATTGTCCACTCACCGCTAATTGTTCGCTCAATTTTTAATGCCACATCATCCCCCGCAGTTATTGAATCCTGCCAATTAAAATTAGTGTTTAATATAACAGATGTACTACTTTCATTTTGAAGCCAAATTTTAAGCATATCATCTGATCCAGTGAAGTTTACTCCAACAACATACCCAGATGCACTACCCGATGGATTCATTCCTGTAACTCCTTGATCAGAAGCAAGCCAAAAGGCCCAATTATTACTTGAGGAAGGGGTATAGCTGTATCGAATCTTAAACTCCCAGGACGTTGCTGTTGAATCAAAATAAAGTATATCATGCTGTCGAGCAATTACATCATAACTACCTTCTGGCGAGTCATAAATATGATGCATGGATTTTTGTCCGGATATAGGAGTTAATGAATCAATTCCCCACCTTCCGGAAACACCCTGTTGCCAACCACTAAGACTGTCTGATTCGAAACTAAAGTTTAATGTTTGTGATGAAAGGATTTGAGCAAAAAAAAGAATCGTTATAAATGAGAATATCCGCATTTGTTGAAAATTAAGGTTTTTGCAAAATAGAAAAAGTTTTTTAATTGGTACAATACATGAATTAAAATTAGTCTATCTGTTTCACAATAAGAAAATAATTCCGATTTTTGCCCTAATTATTACAAATTTAACCTCCAGAAGGTAGGCTAAATAAATTTTTAATATTAACTGCTAATTTTTAATTACAAAATGAAACTTAATAGATTCGTTAAATATCAAGCCAAACAAGCTGATTATTTCAATATCTTGAAAAGTTTCATCTAAACCTTTAAAAAAATACAGAGATGAAAGTTGCAATTGTTGGCACCAGTGGTGCTGTAGGTCAGGAGTTCCTAAGGGTACTCGCAGAGCGGAATTTCCCGCTAGATGAACTAGTATTATTTGGATCTGGCAGAAGTGCTGGTAAAGAATACACCTTTAAAGGTAAGAAATTAGTGGTTAAGGAATTAAAACACAACGACGACTTTAAGGATATTGACATAGCTTTGACCTCGGCTGGTGGAAGTACCTCAAAGGAGTTTGCAGAAACAATAACAAAACACGGAGCAGTAATGATTGATAACTCATCTGCATTCCGAATGGATACCGATGTGCCTCTTGTAGTGCCAGAAGTAAATGCTGAAGCTGCGAAAAATCGTCCTCGAAACATTATTGCAAATCCGAACTGCACTACTATTCAAATGGTTGTTTGCTTACAACCTTTAGAAAAACTGTCGCATATAAAGAAGGTTCATGTTGCAACCTACCAGGCAGCTAGTGGTGCTGGCGCAGCTGCTATGGACGAATTAGTTGCTCAAACTAAGCAATTGGTTAATGGTGAAGAACCAACCATTGAGAAGTTTGCGCATCAGCTAGCTTTCAATATTATTCCGCAGGTAGATGTCTTCACTGACAATGACTACACAAAGGAAGAAATGAAAATGTTTAATGAAACCCGTAAAATTTTGGGTTCTGATATTAGTGTTAGCTCAACCTGTGTTCGAATTCCTGTAATGAGAAATCATTCTGAAGCAATTTGGATTGAGACAGAAAAACCCATATCTGTTGAAGAAGCAAAGAAAGCTTTTAAAGATGCTGCAGGAATAACTTTATTTGAAGATGGGACAACTTATCCGATGCCGCTTGGAAGCGCCTCGGAAGATGATATTTTTGTTGGCCGTGTTCGTATAGACCTAGCAAATGAAAATGGACTAACCTTTTGGTGTGTTGGCGATCAAATTAAAAAAGGAGCCGCACTTAACGCAGTGCAAATTGCAGAGTATTTAGTTGAGAATAAGTTGCTATAAAGCAATTGATAATATATCATAACAAGGAAGAATGGCGACGTAATCTGTTTGTTTGAGAACTACAGATTGCGTCGTTTTGCACGCAACAACGATTATTATGAATTAGTAAAAAATGGACAAAATTAAACCTGCAATCCTCTTAACTATTCTGATTTGGGCAGTATTCCTTGTTGAATTTACCTTTCAAATAAGTTTTGCTGAATATGGAATTATTCCAAGAAAACTGATAGGCTTACGTGGTGTTATTCTTTCACCTTTTATTCATGGAAATATCTATCACCTAATTTCCAATACTATTCCATTCTTGGTTTTGGGATCGTTACTTTTTCTCTTCTATTACAAACATGCATTCAAGATTCTTTTATGGTCCATCTCTTTAACCGGAATTATTGTCTGGATATTCGGACGACCTGCAATACATATTGGCATGAGTGGAATTATTTATGCCTTTGCTTCTTTCTTAATTTTTGCTGGCTTCTATAAACGAAAGTTTCTAAGCATTGCATTATCTCTTGCGGTAGTTTTTGCCTATGGAGGACTAGTTTGGGGATTAATCCCAGATAAACTGTATATTTCATACGAAGCTCATATTGCAGGTGCAATTGTTGGTATCCTACTGGCAAGAGTGTATTATAAGAAAGGTTAATCATTCTCACGTTATATACTAAAACTTGCAACTTACATAGCTACCCTAAATTATTTTGATAAAAAAATTGCATTGTTATATACAGTCTGTACGTTAGGCGGTTGCGGGCCTTTAGAATATCTTGTGAAATTTAAATTCATACTACTCGTGCTAATTATATAGCTTTTTGTGTAAGAAATGTAACCATTCGTCAAATTTTACGTATACGTTCACATAACCCCTTAAGTATATATATTATGTTTCGCCTCAGTCTTATTATCGGAATTTTTCTGCTTACTTTGCCCCTCTATGGCACAGACCGACCTAATACCAATACATCAAGTGAAAAGGTGGCAAGCAAGCACAGTGCAATTACAACCTCTCAATCAACAATTATTAATCACAAAATGATCGAAAAGTTTAAAAATGCTGAGTACAATAGTAATCAGAAAACGATTAATGACATGTTGAACACCAGCAGTTTTGAGCAGATTAAAGAAATCGCTCGAAAAAGTCTAAAGAATGAATTAATTGAAGACAATTCTGCTGTTGATGCTCCAATTAAACAAAGTCCTATAATTTATGCGAGCAACGAGGATTAAATCCTCAATTAATTGAAAAAAAGCTGTCTTTAAAATTTCTTCTCAATTTAACCTACATCACCCTACAACATAATTCTAAATGATACAAACTTGACACCCCTTTAAACCCCCCGCTGATGTATAGGCCATACATACTTATGAAGCTGTAAGTTCAGACGAGGCCATAATTCATTTTCTTCGAAGAAGGTATTGTGTTGTTTTAAGAACTCAACTATTTTAACGGGCTTAATAGATTCAAATACCGGGGAGAAATTTAGGGCTATATTTTCAACAGCAAGGTGATTCTTATATTTCTCAATTACCCCTATTGAAAAATCCAAGTCAGCCTCATCTTTTACAACAAACTTAAGCTCATCTTTTTCTGCTAGTTTGGGAATATTTTCGAAAATATTATGCTTGTCCATTCCCGAACCTGGGCATTTTATATCCATGCAATATGAGATTTCATTTCTCTCAACATTGAATGCTTCTAGTTCCTGCGAACTATACAAAACACTTCCGCCGCTTGTTTCAATATGAACAGAAAATTCATTTGATGCCAAGTATAGCGGCAAATATCTTTTTGACTTTTCTTCTTCTAAAGGTTCCCCTCCGGTACATATAATTTCATTGCTACCAAATGCTTTTACTCTTTTAACTATCTCATCAGGTAATAACTGTTTCACACTTCCACCACTTTCCTTAAAACTATATTTGGTATCGCACCAAATACATCTGAGATTGCAACCCGCGACACGCACAAAGCTTACTATATTACCTGAAGATAATCCTTCCCCCGAAATACTCTGAAAAATTTCTACAATTGGTATCCTGGTTTCAGTGAAAGTTTTGATTAAAGAATCCATTTCAGCTTATTTTTGCAAAACTAGTGGGCGATTCCCAAACAATAAGACTAGAGACATAAACTCCATGTTCTTCAATGCGCTTATTAATTTGGTCTCTAAAATTTATCGCCATTTCTTCGGCAGTGGGTCGATAATTAATCTCAACCATTTTCCTGTCGTACTTCTTTAAAATTCCAGCAATTTCATGTTCCATCGGATCTGTGGAGTCTGTCCAGTACAAAAAAGCATGATCAAGCTTGTCCACAATGATTTCGTTCACAATTGTTTTTAAATCGTTGAATTCAAGAACCATACCGTGTTCAGTATTGCCTAAATTCTTTATTACTCCTCCTTCATTCCGAGTAATTTCTACTTGCATTTTATAAGTATGACCATGAATATTTCTGCACTTCCCATTATGATTTGCAAGCATATGAGCCATGCACCATGTAAACTCTTTCGTAATTTTTATATCTTTCATAGTTTGTGTTTCTTGAATTAACATACTTCGATTGCTCGAACAGTTTTTATTTTCTATTGTTCAAAGATAGCTCTGACTTCTAAATTATTTGTGATTTACAATGAATTATTCAGTCCAATTATATTTAACCTGATTAATTGTATAACACAAGTTAAATGATCGGAACTTTCTCATTAGCAATGAAATTTGATTATACTTATTAGTATAATAGCGAATATATATGAAAAGATATTATACCTGAGAGCTAGCTATATAAATTTTACTCCTTCTTATTTATAACATTGATAATTGCGAGTAATACAACAGCCCCAATAAATGCTTGTAGGAGTTCACCTTTAAACCCATGGAATATATGAATGTGTAACATATTGAAAATCCAAGATCCAATAACAGCTCCTGCGACTCCTACTATTAAATTTATTAGAAAGCCAAATCCTTTCCCTTTCATCACCAGTCCAGCCAGAAATCCAGCAAGTACACCTACAATAATTGTATATATAATTCCCATCTATTCTTTTATTGATTTATAATTGAGAAAAGTAAGGAATTCACTTTAATATAACAAAGGCTTATACTAAGTATTAATAAACATCCTCATATAATAAATTATCATAAGGATAGCGTGTAATATGAATTTCTCTAACTTTATTATATAGAAGCTGCTTAAAATTTTCGACGTTTTGCTTTTCTATTGCAGAAATAAAAATGCAAGGATTATCAGTTTTTGCCATCCAGCTTTTCTTTAACTCATCCAATGACCAATTTTCCATCATTTTTGGAGTTAAATCATCATCATCCTTTTTTACATATTTATAGGCATCAATCTTATTAAATACAATGTAAGTTGGTTTATTTAATGCCCCTATTTCATGAATAGTTTCGTTTACTACATTTATTTGCTCTTCAAAATTTGGATGCGAAATGTCTACAACATGCAAAAGAATATCTGATTCTCTTAATTCATCAAGTGTTGACTTAAACGATTCAACTAAACTATGAGGTAGTTTACGAATAAATCCAACAGTATCAGAAAGAAGAAATGGAAGATTACCTACTACTACTTTTCTTACGGTTGTATCTAATGTGGCAAACAATTTATTCTCCGCAAAAACCTCTGATTTGCTCAACATATTCATGATGGTTGATTTACCAACGTTAGTATAACCAACAAGAGATACACGAATCATTTTGCCACGGTTCTTCCTCTGCGTAGCCATCTGTTTATCTATTTTTAACAGCTGATCTTTAAGCTTAGCTATTTTGTCGCGAATTATCCTTCTATCTGTTTCGATTTCCGTTTCCCCGGGGCCACGCATTCCAATACCACCTCGTTGCCGTTCAAGATGGGTCCACATACGAGTTAATCGTGGAAGCAAGTATTGATACTGTGCTAATTCAACCTGAGTCTTAGCATGTGCAGTTTGAGCCCTTCCTGCAAAAATATCAAGGATAAGATTTGTTCTATCTAGTATTCGGCACTCCAATTCACGCTCAATATTCCGAAGTTGACTGGGACTTAATTCATCGTCGAATATTACCAGATCAATTTCTTGTGTCTTTACAAACTGCGAAATTTCTTCCAGCTTTCCACTTCCAACGAATGTCTTCGGATTTGGAGTGGCAATCTTTTGAGTAAAAGTTGCAACATGAATTGCTCCAGCTGTATCGGTTAGAAATGCCAATTCATCAAGATATTCCTGAACTTTTGCTTCATCCTGGTCTGCATGAATTATACCTACCAGAACTGCTCTCTCGTTTACTTTTTTTGTTGTGGTTTCTAACATATAAAAATTGCCGACCTACCTTTTATTCAGGTATCGGCCGGCAAAAATACAATATATTTAATAAAGTTCAATTACTGAACCTAACAATCTACCTTATTAGTTGTTTGTTAGCCTGTAGCTCATCTGAAATAACTTTCTGGAGAGGTTCAGTACAATCGTAAATCATATCCTCATCGTTAGGAAACGCAACAGAACGGCGTTCTATAAGTTTTCTATCTTCAGGTAACAATGCTTCTAAATCGCCAACGGCTTTTCCAGAAACATTTGAAAATTTTGATGTGGCAGTAATAGGAATTAGTTTTGTAACTCTTCGGTCAGGATATAACTCAAGGTATTCGATTTGGGCTTCAACGGTAACTTCTTTCGACTGATGACGTTCAACCAAGGTACATTTCAGATCTTTGTACTTCGGAATTTTAATATCGTTCCCAAGAGTATCCTTCATAACATTGCCTTTTGCATCAAGAGCGTATGAAAAACCATCTTCCACAGTTTTAGTTCTTAATATCTCTTTTTGATCAAATCGCTCCGGTGAAATATTAATGTTTTGCAAACGAATTGTAATTAAATAATCAAATTCAACTTCACGATTACCACGTCCAATATGGTATTCAACCCAATTACTACTCAAATTATTTGTGTTGAATGATAGTAATTTGTCAAAAAAGTCTCCTGGTAACCTAAATCTAGTGCTATTTACTGCATCAACTCCAACACGACTTGTACCCAAGTATTTAGAATCTGCTAACAAGTTTTCAATATCAGGGAAGGCACTTGCTCTGTATTTATATGCTTTGGAAAAATTGTTATGAGCATCACGGTAAGAAAATTTGTTTTTCTGTTCCATAAGTCTCTTCCCATTGTTGAAATAGTACTCTGCAGCTTTGGTTTTAGCTTCAACAATATCATTAGTATAATCTGTCTGAGGATAGTTAATTGTTCTTCCTTTACTATTAATTGGCAAAACCTTTCTAACTTGTTTTTGACGATTATCTAATGCTGAATATTGAAAGTATATCTGCTCCCAATTTTCAGGCTTACCTTCACTTTTAAGCAACCTTATTCTCTCCTGATTTTGAGTGTTTGCAAGATTATAGGCCCGATCAAGCATATCAATGTCATCAGAATCTGCTTTTCCTTTTAAAATTTGCTTTATTGACTTCTCGATAGCCTTATCGTAGTTGCCTTGTTCAACCAATTTGGATGAAGATTTGCATGAAGCTAAAATAAAAACTATCGTGAAAATGTAAAGTATTGACTTTTTCATATCCTAATTGTTTAATACTATCGAAAATTTACAAAAAAAAACAGAGTAATCTAAGTTTTTCATTAAAACAATAGAATACTAAAAACTTTTTCTCTAGAAAAAAGTATTCTTCTGGTTTTACAGTTAATAGCTTTCATGGATATTTAATTGTCCAGTTCAGCTATTTTAGAAAGACAATTTCGAATTGATTTAGAAAAAAAAACCTTCCTGCAAAACAGAAAGGTTTTCAATATAATAAGCTAATATTTTTATTGTAGTACAAATACAATTGGAAAAGTAAACTGTACTTTTACTGGTCTGCCGCGTTGTTTCCCTGGTGACCATTTAGGTGAATTTCTCACAACTCTAAGAGCCTCTGCGTCAAGAGAAGAGTCAACACCCCGAACAACAGTAGCATCAACAACATTACCTTTTGAATCAACAGCAAACTGGATAAAAACACGTCCACTTATGCCATTTTCCTGAGCTATTTCCGGATATTTCAGGTTCGTCTGTACATAGTTTCTATAATCATTAAGGTCACCACCTCTAAATGTTGGCATATCCTCAACAATAACAAATACTTCTTCTTCGCCAGATTCTTCTTCTTCTTCAAAAACTACTAGCTCAAGAGACATATCTTCATCAGCATCAACACTTTCGAAATCAATCTCATCAATTTCCAGATCATCTTCAACAATATTCAATTGTTCGATAACTTGCGGTGGTGGTGGTGGTGGTGGTGGTGTTTCAGGTTGTTGGCGAGTAACAATCATTTCTTCTTCTGCAACAACTTCTGCAAGAACCAGGTTGCTATCGTCAGATAATTTTGTGCCCCATTCGAATGCAAGAAGCATTCCTGCCAATACAACTACAAGTCCTAACTCGACGAAAACCATTCTTTTTTTCTCGAGGTTTGCCTTTTGACTTTTCTTCTGTTCCATGTGTTTATATATTTGCGGATCGTAAAAATAAGTTAATTCTCCATTTCTGCCAAATGAAATGTGTCTGTATTTTAATTGAAAAAATAAACTGCAAACATCTTGCCAAAATAATCTATTTGAAAACTTACTTTTTAATGAATTTTACTATTTTTGTTCCGCAACTGTGTGCAAACAGTTTTGATATTGTTGGGGCTATAGCTCAGTTGGCTAGAGTGCTTGACTGGCAGTCAAGAGGTCAGGGGTTCGACTCCCCTTAGCTCCACTCAGAACCTAAACTTTATTTACCCGAAGGGCCCGAAAGGGCTTTTTTTGTTGGAATACATGCTCCACTCCTTAAATTTTCAGATAAAAGTTATGATTTATTTCGAATGCTGAAAAAATGAATGAAATAGAATACATCAAGAATATTTTTTTTCAGTTGAAGCTTATACAATCTCTCTAAAACCACGAAACCTCACATTCCTAATAGTTTTACAGATATTTAAAACTAATAATGTTGGCAAGATTCCTTCTTATTAAACTCGCACTATTTTAGAAATCCTGAGTATCGTTCTTGTTTTTTGTGTAATGGCTTGCACTTACTCCGTATTTTTCCTTAAAACACTTTCGAAAGTAGGAAACATCATTAAATCCAACTTCGTAGGCTATTTCTGATATGGTAAGTTTATTCTGAGGTATAAGTTGAGCAGATCGTTTTAGTCGAATATCTTTAACAAATTCTTTTGCAGCCATGTCAGTCAATGCACTTAACTTTCTATAAAGTTGGGTTCGGCTTACACCTACATTTTTGGCAAGAAAATCAACATCCAGGTTTGGCTGTGAGATATTTTTTTCGATAACTTGAATAACTTTTCGTAAAAATTTTTCATCGGGCGAGGCGAGAACAATATCTCGAGGCTTGAGAAGCATCTCCTTACTAAACCTTTCTCTAAGCGACTTTCGAATATACAGGATATTATCGACTTTAGCTTTAAGTACAGTTACATCAAATGGCTTTACAATATAATCTTCGGCACCAGCAGAAATCCCATCAATTTGTTTCTCTTTTGCTGTTAGTGCGGTTAGCATTAATACGGGGATATGTGAGGTACACTCATCATTTTTAATTTTTTTACACAATCCTACTCCATCAATATGCGGCATCATTATATCTGTAATAATTATATCCGGAATAAGCTCTAAAGCTTTTATCCATCCTTCCTTGCCATCAACCGCTTCAACTACATCGTATTCTGGTAAAAAATGGTGATTTACAAATGTTCTAATATCGTGATTATCGTCAACAATTAATAAAATTGGCTTATGTTTATGATTTACATTTCCTTCTTGAGTTGAGAGTATATCACCTGTCGAAATTTCTATTCCTAATTCATCGTGTAGATTAGTAACACTTTTATTCAAATCATCTAGTTGAATATAAGGAATTAACAATATAAACTTTGAGCCTATTCCTTCAACACTTTTAGCTTTTATATGTCCATTGTGTAATTTAACAAGCTCTTTTGTTAGGGATAACCCGATACCTGTACCTGAAGCCTGACTTTTTTTACCTTCTATTTGTCTGAAACGGTCAAAAATTCTGCTAACTTGAACTTTTGGAATGCCAATTCCGGTATCGCGAACTGTTATTTTAACAAATTGATTTACGGTATTATTTTCGAAATTTACCGTTGGAATATAATTAACTGTTGACTCAAGCTCATCCAGATAGGTAAGTGAAACTGATAGAATTACTTTTCCTTTAGAATTTGTAAACTTAATAGCATTACTAAGTAGGTTATTCAGTATTTTCTCCAGTTTGTCTGAATCAAATGCAAAAAAAAGTGATTTATGTGCAATATTATATTCCAGCTCAATACCCTTGTCTTCAGCAAGGTGTCTGAATGAGTCTGTGATATTTTCGATAAAAACATTCAGATTTCCTTGCTTTAAATCCAGTTTAAGATTCCCTGTTTCAAGCTTTCGATAATCTAAAAGCTGACTCACGAGTTTATTAAGAATGATTGTATTTCGCCTTATTATTACAAAATGTGCTTTTTGTTGTTCTGGAGACATCTCAGTTTTCATGAGCTTATCTAAGGGGCCTATAATTAATGAAAGTGGGGTACGTATCTCATGGGAAACATTCATAAAGAACTTGTGTTTTAACCTCTCAAGCTCTTTTATTTGTCTGGCATTCTTCCGCTCAAAAATTAGCTGTTGCTTTAATTTCTCTCGATTTACAATAAAACCATAAATCGAATAAAAAAGTAATCCAATCAGACCAATAATTATCCCTCTGAAAATCCATGTTTTCCAAAACGGAGGCAAAATTGTTACGTGAAATACTAATCCTTCAGGATCAAAACGATTATCGCTATTGGTTCCAATAACTTTAAAAATATATTCTCCATAATCAAGGTTAGTATAAGTAGCTGAATGTTGGTTGCCTATTTCATTCCACTCTTTGTCAAAACCTTCTAACTTATACTTATATGTATTCATTTCTGAATTAGCATAGTTAAGAGCAGCAAAATCAAAAGTTATCATGTTTTGATCGTAATGCAACGTAATCTGCTTGGTTTCAGAAATAAGATTATTTAAAGGAGCATCATTATTTTTGTTAGGTGAAATAGCTACTGGTTTATTAAATATTCTAATATTTGTTAAAACAACCGGAGGAATGTATTCATTTTCGTGTAGTTCTTTCAGGTTTAAAATGTCGACTCCTTTTTTACCACCAAAAACAATATAGTTTTTTGAATAGGTTATGGCTGCACCATAATTAAACTGGTTGTTTAACAAACCGTTTGAAATGTAGTAATTTTTGAATGTCTTATTAACAATATCAAAGCAAGAAAGGCCATTGTTTGTGCTTAACCAAAGAAATTCTTTATCAACTTTCACCATCCCGTAAATAACATTACTGCACAAACCATTTGCTATTGTGTAATCATTAGATTTACCATTTGAGGGATCTAGCTCTATAAGTCCGTTTCCAACAGTACTTATCCAAACCTTACCATTTGTACTATTTGTAATTGCTCTTGATTGATAGGGGTAATGTTGGACCGCACCTCCTGGAGAAATCATTGTTAACCTTTTTAAATCGACTGAATACAACCATATTCGTTCCTGATCATCCTCAAAAATTAGTGATACCCAACCAACCTCAAACTTTTCTCCAAAATGTTGAAACTTCTCATTTTTTCCGTCGAAAATATCAACACCTGCTGATGTTCCTATCCAAATTCTATTTCTTGAGTCTGTATATATTGCCCAGACAGAATTATCACTTAAAGATGCTTCATTATCTTCTTCATGAATAAATATTTTATTTTTACCTGATTGAGTATTATAAAGATTCAATCCTCCAAGGTATGTTCCGATTAACACATTGCCTTCACCATCAGGACTGATTGCTTTAATGCAATTATTACTCAGATTATCTTTAGTGGTAAGATATCTAAGCGAGTTCTTCTCCTTGTTATAAATATTTACACCTCCGCTTTCGGTACCAATCCACAGATTGTTTTCTGCATCTTCCCACAGAGCATAAACCTCACTATTATTCATGATGGTATTTCCACTATTGAGAGAATTAAGATAGGTAAATGCTTTTCGTTCGAAATTCAGGTAACTAATACCATTTCTCGTACCAATCCATAAATCGCCTTTTGCATCGAGCATGAGGTTTAAAACTGAATTATGAATCAAACTATATTCATCCAGATGATTATTATTGTACTGGTTAAGTTCATTATCTTTACTTATAGAAAATAAGCCTCCGCGTGTACCAACCCACAAGTTATTACGTTTATCCTGAACTATTGAACGAACAGTAAAAGCTCGCTCGTTTTTCTCATCTAGAGGAAACTTTTGAAGTTCATTTTCGAATATTGAATATCTGTATAAACCTCCAAGGTATGTACCAATCCATACATAATCTTTATTGTCCTGATAGATTTCCCAAACCTCGTTCTCAAGCTCATTTTCTATCTGTGCATTGTTCAGAAACTTGTTCCATAATGATAAATCATCGTTTAAAACTGTAACACCATTATTAGTACCTACCCACAGGCGATTATTAACATCAATCATGAGCTTACGAATAAAGCTCCCGGTTAGCAGATTTGGATGTGTTTCAAGAGTTATTTTTTTTATTGAAGTTTTTGATTCCGGATTGAAATAACATAACCCATCTTCGGTACCAATCCAAAGTTTGTTTTTATTGTCGGGAACAATTGTCCAAACAGAATTATTTGTTAATAAAGAGTCTTTAATCTGTTCTATTTTGTAATACCTACGATCATATTTAAATATTCCGTTTAATTCTGTTCCTACCCAAATAACACCATTTTTATCCTCAATAATTGTTCTAATCAGGGACTTTGAAAGAATCTCACTTTCTTCAGAGTCAATTAAGAAATCTTTAAAAGTATATCCATCAAATCTAAGAATACCGAAATCTGTGCCAATCCACACCCATCCTTTGCGGTCTTGAAAAATGCAATGAATAGTCTTGTCTTTTAGACCGTCGGCCACAGAGTAATTTGTAAATAATGCACCACCCGGCTGAGAAGAAACATTAATGGTACTAACCATAAATATGATTAATAGTACACAAACAAAATATTTATATCTGATTTGAGATTCCATCCAACCTTTCTCCTTGCTTTTTCAATCAATAAAAATAACAAAATAACCCCAGGAATAAAGCTATTAACAACAAAGGTTGCGCATAATAAATCATTAGACACTTCAAATATTTAATAATATGAAATCACCAATGGATAGAAATTAATGCTATAATTTATCGTTTACCTGAGCAGTATTGGAAAGGTCTCAATCTTTTCATTATAAGCAATGTTCAAAATGTATATTTGATCTGATCTGCTTTTTACAATATCACTTATTTTAAGATTATAATCATATTGATTTTTTGGAATCATCCCCAAATTTTCAGTATGCAATAATTGTCCTGTAGAATTATAAATAAAAATATTTACGACTTCTTCTTTTTGAAAATTAAAGCTCAGGGTTAATTCTTCTTTAACCGGATTAGGATAAAGCTTCAGGTGGGAATAACCTTTAACCTCTTGCCCAAGAAATAAGGTTTCGGAAGGTTTATAATTAAAAAACCACAATGGGCCTTGTGTTGTTCCATATTCATTTTTAGTATCAACTCTCCAGTAATAAGTAGAATCTCCTTCCGGGCCATATAAATAATACCCGGCTTCGGTCTGCTTGCTTAGCAATTCAAGATTATCGGCACTCCCGAAATAAATAAAAAAACTATCCACTTCCAGAGAGTTTGCTTCCCAATCGAGGCGTAATGTATAAAGAAAGAAGTTTGTATCTACAGGAGGGTAAGGATTAAATGCCTGACCAGGTGCAACAAAAACACCCGTAAAAAAAGACCATAAACTTCCTTTTACGGTATCGGTGGAAGTTAAAACCTCATCAACACGCCAAAAAAATTGTGTTGCACTAGCAAGCTCATTTGTTAGTAAATAGTTTGTGTCGGTTGTTTCTCCAAGAAATTCTGGGTCGGAACTATTCCCAAAGTATACCAAATGCTTCTCAACATTTTTGCCTGATAACCATCTGAGATTTGGTAAAAGCTCAACATTTTTTGCCCGATAACCTGGTTGTGGTAAAAAAGCACATTCCAGTAGCCCATCAATATCTTTTTCCGGGTTCCAGGTATCATTAAAAGTCCATTTATCTGTTACTTCTTCCCGTGAAGGTGAACCATCAGCAGTTTCCAGATTATCTTTATGCCATTCATAATTTCCTGTTTCGCGGCTACACCTGTCATAATAGGTACGAACTCCGTAAATAAGTTTATCTCTATCTTGAACAGAAGAATCACCAACATAAAGAATTCCACCATTATCGCGTAATTCTTTAGAAAAATCGCAATCCAGCAAATAAAATGCCGCCATACGATGAAAACGTCCAAGAGCAAAATTCTCAACTCCTTCAAAGTAGGAATTTTTTACAACCAGCTTATGATCTTTTCCTCCACTACCATCGTGCCATATACTCGCATTATTATTGTGTCCGAAGAAATCGCAATTACTGATATAACAATACCCACGTGGACAAACATAATCTACATATCCTTCAAAAAAGCAACCGCTATGGTAAAACCTTCCACCATTTGTATTCCATAAGCTGAGGGTATCGCCCCCTGTAGCTAAAATATTACAATTGACAATTATTACTTTGTCTCCGCCTCCTCTAATAGCCATTGTGTGATCATTATTATTTTCTACGTCAGGATTTAGATCTGCAAAGTTATTTCGAACAGTAAGGTTTGCCAGTGTTAAATCAGTTACATTATCTGCAATATTAATTGTTGCACCCCCCCAATCGCTGTCGTTGTTTTCTCGAAAAATCCTTCGGAGTATTGACTGTGTAATAATAGTTTCATACCTATCTTCTCCCAAGAGTGTAATATTATTTTGCGAGATAAACAGTTTTTCGTCATACACTCCGTTCTTGATGAAAATAACATAATTGGAGCCATCGTTAGGATTGGCGCTCAGTGCTTCATTAATAGTAGTGTAATTTCCTGATCCGTCTTTTGCCACGACTACATCTACAGACCAATCAGTAGCCATTACGCCTTTTGCAATTAATGCTGCTGCAAAAAAGAACAAGTATTTAAGCTTTATCATAAACCAGTATTTTATTATTAATATTTTTGAATTCGCAATCAGTCAATTGTCATAGTAGAAACAATTTTCTATTTATCATAGGGCTGTGCATCTCCAATTCGACTAATACTCCCCCAGCTATTGAGTCTAATTTTTTGTTATCTTTTTTACTATTGTATGTCTATTGGTTTGTATAGAAAAGAGATAAAGTCCTCTGGGTATTTTTTTCAGCTCTATTGTAATCTGCTCTTCATTTGCTTCAGGATATAATTTATTATATACTGTTCGACCCGTAAGATCTATAATTCTGACAAAAACAGGCTCTGATTTTTCACCATCAGAAAGCCGAAAGGTAATATTATCTCTGAACGGATTTGGATAAACAAATATATTTGATTTATCATGAGTATTACCTAATGAACTAACTGCAACTCCAACAGAAACTGTGTCGGTATAGAGGGAAGTATCTGCTTTATTATATGATCTTAACCTGTATGTATTTAGGCTGGCTGTAGCATTTTTATCGGTATAAGTTTGTGTATTTGCAGCCAACTGAGCAATTTGCTCATAATTATCCGAATTGGCTCTTCTCTCAAGAAGAAATCCGGTTTCATTATCTGTAACGTCTTCCCACTCTAAAACAACTTCAGTATCTGTAAATGATTTGACAGCAAAGTTAAAAGGTCGGATAATATATGTGTTGTTTTCAACCAATTCATTCAAGTATTCTTCCAGATTAGTATATCCATTATTATTATCATCCCCGTTTCTGTCTTCGGGATCATTGGGATTTAGGCCTCGATTTGTTTCCCAACTATCGGGCATGCCATCTTTATCTGTATCATCGGGAGCAGTTCCGGATTCCAATGCTGGATACCCTCCTACATCACTTGGAGTATCAATAATCCCTTTTCCTTCGCCAAAATCACCACCATATGTAACTTTTCCTGAAATAACTTCTTGAATAATGCGTTCATCGAGTATGTCTCTTTTTGGTATACATACACCTGCCTGAGCAATAACATGCTCAAAGGCTATTTCGGCAATATGAGTTGTAACTGAATCACAATCAAATTCCGTTAAAGATTTAATATCATCCTTATCACTAATACTTGCATGAACTCCAGCCCAGTTCTGTTCTGTAATTCCAGGATAACCATTAACATAATTTCCGTCTACATAAAATACTCCCCAAACTCCTGCAGGTTGATCATTTGAGCCATCATCAGCATTTGGAGCAATTATTCGAGTTTTAACACTTGAACTGGTAGCAGGACCATATTTATAATAATTATTTACCAGATTGTAGTTTCCACCTTCGGCACCATATATACTGTTTCCTCCCCAGTTAAAGATAACATTGTTTCTGAAATCGACTTTTTCCAAATCAGGTTGGTTACTGTAGCGACTACCGCAAAAACGCGGATTTCTGCTTGTATTGTGTGCAAGTAGGTTATGATGAAAAGTAGCCCCCTTACCACCCCAAATACCTCCATAACCATGAGCTCCTTTACTATGCACTGAATTGTACAAACTTTCGCTTAACAAACAATATTGCATAGTAAAATTGGTATTGTCGTAAAAGGAGGCAACCTCGTCAACCGACCAGCTCATGGTACAGTGATCGAGAATGATGTTTTGATGTTTATATCCATTCATGGCATCGTCTTCAACTTTGTTTACATCGCCAAGACGCGAGCGAATGTATCTCACTATAACATTATTAGCCGAAATATTAAGAGTGTAGCCAGCCAAGGTAATACCATCGCCAGGAGCTGTTTGTCCTGCAATAGTAATATTATCATTATTAATTTTAAGCCTCGAATTTAAATAGATAGTGCCAGCAACCCGAAACACAATTGTACGTTTGCCTGTTTTTTCTATAGCATCGCGTAAACTACCCGGTCCAGAATCGTTAAGGTTAGTAACCTCATACACATCTCCACCACGACCTCCAGTGGTATTGCTGCCAAACCCTTCGGCCCCAGGAAAAGCACGTAGTAAATTAATAAAATGAGCGTTTATTGTAAAATCTTTGTCAACCGTAAAGGCAAGTGGATTATTCGATCCTGAAAAATCTCCTGACCACTTGTCAAAATTATTGCCATTAGCAGGGTTAGCTTGCACCTTGACCCTTGTGCCATATAAAAAAGAATCAGCTATTGGTAAAACGTTTAGTGTTCCATTGCCAATCGAGAGGGTGTCTATCTTCAGATAGTAGTTCGTGTCAAGTTTAATCGACAAATGATCAATATTTGGTGCTCCCTCAATATTTATTGCAGTAAGGCGAATAGTGTTTTCTCCTGCTATAAGGTTTCCAATAGTGTATTTGTAAATATAACTGGTGAAATTAACAGTATTATCAAAATCGATAGTGTCGGTTAAGGTTTCATTCACATAAACCTGCATGGTTCGGTGTTCATCTTTGCCTAATGCATATCTAAAAGCTAAGGTATCATTATAAGCTTTTAAACTATTCACCTTCCATTCTATGAAGGCTCCCGATTCATTTTCAGTGTCAACAAACCCATCTCCAGTATATCCACTATGTTGTGTATCAACCTTACCTGATGAGTAGAAAGCATCTTCAGCTTCATAAATTACCTGTGCATTAAGATTCGTTGCACAAAAGCAAGAGCTTAATATAAATAAAAGAATATAAGAGCTTATTTTTAGCATGATAGATTATTGTTAACTCTGTTTATGAAAATAAGTATTACTGAAATAGCAGTTCGTACTGAATGGCTGCCATAATAAATGGCCCTACTGCTTTAGGATCATTATCTCTTTTTTTCTCGCTTATATAATACTTATAAGTGCCATCGCGATATGGTTCTCCACCCAAGCCGGCAACAGCACATACCGGGGAAATTACAAGAGTACTATCGTCTTTAATAGTTACAAGATTTTCTACGGTTCCTGTAAATGCTTTCTTCGCAGAGGCTTCATATTTTTCTTTATCCAGGTAACCTTTGTTAATGGCTTTAAGGAGAAAATAAGAAAACATACAACTTACAGAACCTTCAAGGTAATTCCCTTCTCTTTCACCCTGATCCAGAACCTGATACCAGATTCCGGTTTCAGAATCCTGAATTTTTACTATAGCTTCTGCAGTTCTGCTTATAATCTGCAAAATATCGTTATAGGCAGCATGATCTTTAGGGAAATAGTCTAATAAATCGACTAGGGCCATACTATACCAACCCATTGCACGTCCCCAAAAACAGGGAGACAAACCTGTTTCTTTATTGGCCCAGGCTTGTTCTTTAGACTCATCCCAAGCATGATACAAAAGTCCGGTAGCCGGATCTCTTGCAACCATTTCCATGTTTTTATACCATTCAGCAATTTCATCAAAACTTTCTGTCTCATTATTCACCAAGGCATACTGAGCATAAAAAGGTCCACCCATATATAATCCATCGAGCCACATTTGATGCGGATAGCGTTGTTTGTGCCAAAATCCACCTATTTCAGTTCTGGGATGTTCTTTTATTTGTACACGAAGTGTATCAATAGCTGTTTTATATCTTTGGTCTTTTGTTAGCTCAAATAATGGAAATAGTACTTTCCCAGAATTAAGCTTATCAATGTTATAGTCTTCTTTTTTATAGGTTTTTATAATTCCGTTTTCATCAATTAGGGCATCAACATACTTTATAGCATAATTTAGATAGTCTTTGTTGTTTGTTTGCTCATATAAATCAATCATTGCCTTTGCAACAAGGCCAAATGTATAAGTCCATTTCGGTTGATTACTATCCTCAATGCTCCAGATATCAGGATATTCTTCCAGCACTGTTTCAGCCATTTGTCTGGCGTACTTATACTCTGGTTGCTTTATTTCTGGTATATCTTCTACAACATCTTTCTTAGATACATTGCAAGAAAAACAAAGCAATAGTATTATGGTCAGTGTTATAATTTTATCTAAAACTTTCATTTGTGAATGGCTTTTATACTTAGTGGATTGTTCTATTTAAGCACACTAGCATATTTTTATTTATTAATTTTTTCTCCGTTAATAACCACATTTTGTGTAATTAAATTTTCAGCATTTCTAATGAAATTATCTTTTTCAACCTTAGAAAAGTTACTATTCTTAATGAGTATATTTTTAACCGGTTGCTCCTTATATGCATCAATCCATATTCCATATTTTGATTGATAACCATTTACATTGTCGAGTAAAATATTGCGAACTATTGGTATGTTTCCTCCCTTTTCTTCACTGTAAAACATGTTAATTTTTAAAATAGCTTCCCGAACCTGTTTAACTTCAATGTTCCTAACATAAATGTGTTCTACAACTCCTCCGCGCAATGAATTGGATTTAATTCTAATAGCTCTTTCAAGGTTTGGACTATCCATAATGCAATTCTCAGCAAATACATTTCTTATATTACCAGAAATTTCACTACCCATTACAACACCACCGTGACCTTCGACCATTGTGCAATTTCTAATTACAATATTCTCACATGCTTTGCCAATTCTTCGCCCGTCATTATTTCTACCTGACTTAATAGCAATACAATCATCGCCAGTGTTAAAATAGCAATCCTTAATAAGAACATTTTTACAACATTCGGGATCACAGCCATCGTTGTTAGGCCCTAATGATTCTATTTTCACTCTCCTTATTGTAACATTTTCAGAAAGTACAGGATGAATAATCCACATAGGAGATTCAATTATTTCAATGTCTTCAATAAGCACATTTTTACATAAATATGGTTGAATGAAACTAGGTCTTAAAAAATGTCCTTCTCCAAATACTCTTTCTTCCAAAGGAGTATTATTAGCAACCATGTTTGTTAGAATTTCATTATCGGTCAATTGGCTCTCTTTAGAATCTCCATTATACCCATTGTTAACTGAACCTGACCATGTTCCTTTCCAGCGCCACCAATTTTTACCTTGTCCGTTTATTTTCCCCTTTCCAGTAATAGCAATATTTTCTTGCTTATATGCATAGATGAGTGGAGAATAATTCAGGCATTCCATCCCTTCGAACCGACTATGAACTATAGGAAGGTATTTTTTTCTGTCGGTTGAAAACAAAAGTTCTGCCCCTTCTAATAAATGAAGGTTTACATTGCTTTTTAAATGAATTGCTCCAGTAAGATATGTTCCAACAGGAACAACAACTCTTCCACCCCCTGCATTGTTACATTCGGTAATGGCTTCAGCTATAGCCTTGCTGCAATCTGTAATGCCATCATTAATTGCACCAAAGTCAGTTATTAAGTAACTATTATCTTTAAATTCAGGAATAACAATGCTATTGACAATCTCATCAGCAATCTGCCAGGGCTTGTCAAATAATTTATCTTCTGAATCAGTATTAGAATTAGAACACGCACTTAAAAACATTACGCTTAATATATAGTATACAATATTCCATCGCATAGTAAGGGAGAGTTTCATTAATTATTCATGAATTAGCTAGAAGAAAAGAGACTGTTTGAAGTTTAGTTTTCTTATTAAGCCCATCTAAAAGAAAACGTTTGTCAGGTTTTCCTGAAAAAAAGGATTACTTGAATATCTATATAGCACTAACTTTCAAACAGTCTGCTAATCAACAATTATGAAAAAGAAAGCTCGGTATAACCAGGTGCTATACCGAACCTTTCATTCTACTTATTTAATTTTTAGAATCTGACCAGTTCCTACTTTCCCATTTGTTGAAATAGTATAGAAATAGGTACCAGCCTGAATATCTCGAGAATCAATACTAAAATGATTTACGCCAGAATCAAGACTTCTTTCATCTATTTTAATAGTACGACCAGTTATATCAAAAATAGCGATTGAAACTATTTCAGCCTTTTCTAGTGATAATTTGAAATTAATTTCAGATTCGAATGGCATTGGATACACAGAAATAGATAGCTTTTCTTTTTCAATTTTAGATACAGAAGTATTATTAGTATCATAATCTGCATAATCATCCACAAAATTAGGAGCCCAATATAGTGCACCCAAAACAGTACCATTGTCACCAGCAGTTAAGTAATCAGCATTACCAATAGTGAAGTCACCAGAAGCAACGTCAGCAAACTGAGGATCGGCATTTAAAACATTTTCTGTAGTAATATCACCAGAACCAGGGCGATTTAGGATTGGCCGTGTTTCATGAAGCACGATATTTTTAATATTAAAAGTATTATCGGCACCATTTGCATTTTCAGTTGTGAACCTTAATGAACCTTCACCATCACCAGTACTAGAAACCTGGTTAGAGAAAATGCTGTTAGTAAGCTGTATGTTATACTGGCCACCACCATCGGAGTTCCCAATAAGTTCCTTAGGATTACCAGCATCTGTACTAAGATTCCATCCAGTCATGTGATCGAATTCCCAATCCTGTACACAATCAGGGGTAAGAATTTGTATCCATATTAGTTGCTGACCAAGGTTCCAAAAAGTTAATCCGCTAAATACATACTTATTATTGTTACCATCTTCGGCATAGCTATCCTTAATATAAAGTCCATGCGCTCCAGCATCATAAGCAAAAGTATTTTTAAAAATAGCAGACTTAATAGTAACTGTATCGGCCTTAGTACCGCCAATTAGATCGCCGGTAACACCATGGATACGACAACGAATAAGGCGAATTCCATCAATAATGATACCGTTTGGTTCTGAAAGGAAAGAAATAGCTTTTGTAGCAGCACCCATACCATCGATATCAATACCAAATAAGGTAAGATCGGCACCTTCTTCTAACTGAATCATATTAATAACAGCATTCTCATTTTTAATAATTGGTAGGTTATCAAGAGCAGGAAGAGTAACAGTATCTTGTGCCTTTAGGGTAATTTTACGATTAATAATTAAAGGATCTAATTCATCGTATATTCCCCCATTTACTAGTAGGTATTCATCGTATTCACCTTTAGCAATGTACTCGCTAATTTTATTTGTTCCTGGAGGAATAAGATTACCTGCAACAACAGTTTCCTCTTTTACTAGCACACTATAAACCATAGGTGTACCAGCCTCCGAAACACAAGTAATAGCAACCAGACTGTCTTTCTTACCTTCAAGATTGATTGTTCCCGTACCTGTTATAGTAGCTGTAGGATCAGTTGCTGTAGCATTGATGGTAATAGAATTAGTACCTGCTGGTATATCAACAGTATAATTGGTTACATCTTGAGAAAATGCAGGTGTTAAAGTACCAACACTTACTGTTATAGCTTTAAGTGTATTTACGTCACTAACATCAAGACCTTCAAGGCCAGCAAGATAAGCGCATTCGTTAACAAAAACAGTTTTCATTGTTTCTGTTAAATAATACATACCATATACTGTTTCATCAACAGTGTCATTAACAGCCCTACCATAGTGATCGTCTCCACCAGGTAATAAGGTACGGTAATGGAATGCGCGAGCAGCTGCACCATTTGATCCGGTAAACATAGTATCTGAAACATGAGGATTCCAACGTATCATTAGTGGATAACCATCGTAATCGCTAAATTGAATAGTGTCAACAAGCGAAGGATCAGTTTTTCTATTCCAGTTATAAGCTTCAACACCATTTACCATAGTAATAATAGACTCTCCTGTTATAGCTGCAACTTCTTCAGGATCAAGAATGATGAAACTTAAAAAATCTTTACTGAATTCAATATTTCCGCTACCTGGAACAGTTACATTATGGAAAATAGTATCGTCAAGCACTTCAACATGACCTTCTTGTGTTCCATAAACTTGTCCATAAACTTTTTTTACAGAATCGGGAACCCAGCCCAATTTAGAGGTACCATAGGTACTCATTGAGACAATAGGTATCTTTAACTTATTCCAAAAGTTCTTATTGTCACCAAGATCTCCACTACCGGGGGTACGACCTAAAACAACTACATCAGCACTATTAACATCTGCTACAAAATCATCAGATAAGGACTTGCACCCAGCATAATCGGGTATTGTAACATTAAAACCGGCATCTTGCAAAGCAACAACAAACATTGAGTCTGCATAGTATCCATTAGAATCTAATAATGATTTCTTACTAACAAAAGTTAAATTAGAAAAAGCACCGGGTTTGCCTTCAGGATCCTGACCAACATCTGTTGATAAGGAATCAGGAATAGCTGCGCCAGCACCTGGTGCATAAGCACCGGTTGTATCGATTATAATCCAATCTGTCATACCACTAATACGAGGGCTGCCACCATCTCCCATACGGAGATTATTTGAAGTGGTACTTGAAGTAGTTTTTCCTGATACTACAGCAACAACTTCTTCATCAACATAAATATTTGATATACTATCTGCTCCCGTAAAAGTGACTCGGTAAGTGTGCCACATATTTAAATCAGCATTTACTTTTACCGCACTACCACTAACACGCTCAAGACTTACTGTACTGTCGGTAGGATTAATTACCAACGCATCTCTAACTGTACCAGAAACATTATATTCAATGTTTAATACTTTCTCATCTACTAGTGAATCAATATCAATACCTCTTAAACGAGCCACAATAGTAATATCGTCACTAGTCACACTAAAATCATGACGGTAATATTTTCGAGCAGTTCCGGTATTATCAATTCTATTTAAGTCAGCTTGAACATACCGGAAAATTTTATTCCCAGAAATAAAAGGATCGTTAATGACATCCTCGATCATATTTGGACCTGGATTATTAGAACTATTTAACCAATCGGAAGATTGATCGGGTACTTCACTACCATCGTAGACGTACCATGCCTGTGCCTGCAACATCGTAAGGCTGCAAACCAGAACTAATAACATAGCGTAAATTTTCTTCATAAGATTAGTATTTAATATTAAAATTTTGGGTTTATTGTTTTTATAAATAATTCTTCTTAAGAGTTACCCTATTTCTCCATTTATGAAGAAATAAGGTTGTGTTTTTTTAAATGCTTGTAACTGGATTACTAATAAATACCATATCCAGTGATGTAATCACTCTTATTCTCTATTGCATCAAGCTCCACCTGAGGGATAGGACGAATAATATGTTTCTTATCAATATTTGCAGCATCTGGGTTATGAGCACGAATACGCTCAAGGGTTTTACCCGTACGTTTTAGATCGAACCACCGTTGCTGCTCACCAGCCATTTCGCGACCTTTATCATCTAAAATAAAATCGATATCTACATCGTCCGGACCTGCTACTCCATAGGCAGTCATCATAGCAGTTCCATCGCCATCAATGGCACGCTTATCTGCAATTGTTAACAATGCATCATAGGCACCTTGCTTGTTGTTCATTCCAAGATTAGCCTCTGCAATGATGTAATACATTTCAGGCAAACGAAACACAATAAAGTCACGCTGTCCTCTTTGCGAACCGACAATGTCTTGATTTTCTCCATTATGTGGACGAGTATAATCGTACCATTTTGATAAATCGAAATATGCTCTACGATTATTTGAGGTACTAGAAAGCACATTACCCTCAGAGTCATAAATCATACTCATGTCAATAAAGAAGTGATGTCTTGTTTTGTGAATACGCCAGTCACCTGTACCTGTTTTTATATAATACTGGTCTCCAGGAATTACTTCATCTTTATAAATATAGAACGCAGTGTCGCCATACTCTAAGACTCTTTTTCCGACCAATGCAGGATCCAATTCCTCAAGAATTCCTTCTCCTGATTTTTCTTTTTTGCGCCATTTTGGCCAATCATTAGCAGCTGTATCTGGGTTATTCGAATAAAATACATTATTAAAGGACCCGTAGAAACGTTGATCGATATTAGCATCATACAAATCAATAAGGTACTTTGTAGGCATATACCTGCAGAAAGGACGTGTAGGTTCAGTTGCTGTAATATCATCACCATCATCTTTAACCATAACCGAAGAAGGAGTATACACAGCAAACCAACGCATACCAAACATCATATGTCCATCGTTTCCGCCTTCACGTTCGTCAAAAGGTTTAGGATCGCTACCACCTAAAATATTATCGTATTCATCAGGGTCAACATTTAATAAGGCATATTCTGACTGTGAATAATTTATAGCCCATATACTTTCGGTATTACCATCTGCACTTGCATTGTTCTCCATTAACCAAACATCACTGTATTTGTCGTAAAGTTTGTAACCGCCATCGATTACAGCCTGAGCATCAAGAATAGCTTGTTGGTTATGATTGGTACCGTTAATGGCATCGTAAGTTACGCCATCGAAAGAATTACCAGCAGTCATATATTCTGAAGCCCAATATAAGTGTGTACGTGCACGCAAAGCCAAGGCAGCATATTTGTGTACACGACCATAATCGGATGCACTTAATGTTTCATCTAGATTCTCTACTGCATAATCAAGGTCTTTAAATATTTGAGTGTAAAAGTCTTTTACAGAACTACGTTCCATACTTAATTCTGGCGATGTAATACGTTCAGTAGAAAAATGTACATTACCCCATGTTTCAACAATTTTCCATAAGTATAATGCTCTTAAAAAAGACACCTCGGCTGTTCGGGTTGTTTTTAAATCTTCGTCAATATCAGCTAATGGAATATAATATAAAGCAGTATTACATGTATTTAAAGCTTTATACAATTCCGCCCAAACGACACCTAATCTACTCGGATATTGGTTGTTAAAAGAAGGCGAATAGGAAGACATAACTACCATTTGGTCTGCATCGCCAGCATATGTCCACAAATCGGTACCATTGGTTGTTAAATCCCAACCATATTCTTTTCCATACCACATTTTGTTTGAAACATAACATGCAGTAACAAGGTTCTCCAATCCATTTGGTGTACTAACAAGAGTTTCAATATCAGTACCACTATAAAAATTTTCTTTGAGGGAGTCCTCGCATTGTGATAACATCAATGCAAGTAATATGATAAAAATACTATTTCTTAGATTCATTTTATTTAGCTTTTACTTATTAAAACTCTAGATTTAAACCCACCATTATTGTTTTTGGAACAGGCCACTTAGTACCTAATCCAGACTTTTTAGGATCAGTGTCATCATTCATTTCAGGGTCATATCTTCCTTTATTGTAGAAAGGGCTATACAGAACAAAATAATTCTTTAAACTTGCATATACCCTAAGAGATGATATTCCTGCCCTACCTAAAAATTCTGTTGGAAGTGAATAACCCAATGTTATATCTCTTACTTTAACCCAAGAACCATCTGTGTAGGTTAAAGTAGAGGAATTAGGATAAAGAGCTATTGATGAAAACGATGGATCGGGTCTTGGAGATTCATTGGTAGGATTTACCGGTGTCCAGTAATCTACTGCCATACCATTTTCACCATAATCGTCACGAACCTGTGATTGAGTCATCACATTGTCCTTAATCATATGCCCCATGCGAGCCATTATCATAACAGAAAGGTCGAAACCTTTATATTCGAATCGGTTATTAAAGCTTCCGTACCAATCGGGACGTCGAGAACCAACAACAATGCGATCGGCTTCAGTAATCAGAGTATCTCCAGTCTGATCTACCAGTTTAATATCACCATATTGATAACCAGCACCTTTGTCGTTAAATAGTCCCATCTGAACTGAATCGGCAAATTGCCAATTACCTGTTCTCTCATAATCATAAAAAACTCTAATTGGGTGGTCAACAAACCAGCCGTTACTTACATCTTCTGTTACACCAGATGCGATTTCGAGTATTTTTTCTCTGTTACGAGTAAATGAGATATCAGTGCTCCATTTAAAACCATCACCCGATTTCGAAACGTTTACTGTATGTAACATTAATTCAACACCTTTGGTTTCAACCTCTCCGATGTTATCATATATACTAGGTATTGCAGCATGTGCAGGTAATTTTCTGTCTTGTAATAAACTAGTTGTATTAGCCTTGTAAACATCAACATTACCACTAATCCGGTTATCAATAATACCAAAGTCGAAACCAAAGTTATAAGCAGCCGTAGTTTCCCAGGTCAAATTTGGATTTCCTGCAAAAACAGGGCGGTATCCGAACGAAACAGATTCAGATGTTCCAAATTCGTAATAAAGGGGAGAAGTATTTGTTTGGTCGATAGAACTATATACAGGTACATGATAATTACCTGACACACCGTATCCTAAGCGTAATTTCATCGAAGAAACTAAATCAATCGATTGAATGAAGTTCTCTTGTCTTAGATTCCATCCAACAGACAGAGCTGGGAAGTACGCCCACTTATTGCCATCTGCTAATTGAGAAGCTCTATCAGTACGCACACTGGCTGTTAATATGTACTTACTCATTAACGTGTAGTTTACACGTCCCATAAAGGATAACAAATTACTTTCTGTATATGGCAAGCGATCGTCTCCCTCTTTATCAGGGTCTAATGTTACCGAAATTTCATCCATTCCATCAAGTGCATACCAACGAGAATCAGGTATCACAGGGTTAATACCGGATATTCTGTATCTCTCCTGATTTTCCTTTTTAAATTCATGCACCCCTGTAATCTGGAAATGATGCATTCCAAAGGTCTTGTCGAAAGTTAATATATTCGACCAGGTAATATCTCTGGAGGGTGAAATCCACATTTCAACATTTGTATTGGCTTCACCAGCCTTTTCACTTTTACCATTTCGGCTAGTTGAAAGGTCGGCATTTAATGTTGTACGTAATTTTAGTCCGTTTAAAATCTGAAAATCGGCATAAACACTTGAGAAAATTCTTGATTTCAGTTCTTGATTTTCATAATATCCTTCCTCAAAATACCAAAGTGGTGTTACTGCATCGAGCGATGGAGTGGGATTAGTTAATAATTCTCCTGTTGAATCGTAAGGAACGGCTAGTGGGCTTTGCTGACGAATTCTTTTTTCCGGAAAATTCATTCTGCTCCTATCTCTATAAGACAGAATAGAATTTGTACCTATATTTAACCAATCGGTAACTTTTACATCAAATCCTCCACGAATTACATAACGCTTAAATTCATCTTTGTCGAGCATACCAGATTCATTCGTATGGTCGAGGGACAGGTTATATGTAAAACCAGCCTTACCACCTGCAACCGACAAAAAGTAATTTCTAAGGTGTCCTGTACGAGAAATCTCATCTATCCAACGCGTATCGGTTCCATTGTCAACTCCTGTTTGCTCAAATGGTTTGAGTGTTACATCGACCTCATCAGGCCATTCACCAGTATTATAATATTCTTCAAATTTTGCGAGATCTTCTTTAAATTGCAGGTATTCACTGCTATTCATATATGGAAGTTCACCCAGTGGTGTATTCCAACTGTGGTAAGTACTAAAAGTTACCTTTGTTTTGCCTTCAATCCCCTTCTTCGTTGTAATAATTACAACTCCATTAGCACCTTTTGCTCCATAAATTGCTGTAGAAGAAACATCCTTAAGAATTTCAATAGAAGCAATATCGCTTGGGTTAATATCTATACCGCTACCATATTGTATACCATCAACAATATACAATGGTTTATTATTTCCGGAAAGAGATCTTTCTCCACGAATACTAATAGAGAAATCGGAACCAGCCTCACCAGATGATCTCGAAATATCAACTCCTGCGGCTTTACCCTGAAGTCCTTCAACAACATTGATTGTTTTAACCTGCGAAAAGTCTTCCTCTTTTATGGAAACAATTGAACCTGTCACATCAGTTTTCTTCATAGTTCCATAGCCCACAACAACAATTTCGTCGAGTCCTATCAAATCCTCTTCCATTTGGATATCAATTTCCGACTGCGAACCAACTTCAATTTCCAAAGTCAGCATACCCATCATAGAATAAACTAAAACATCTGCTTCAGAATTTACCTCAATAGAGTAGTTTCCATCAAGATCAGAAATTGTTCCGGTTAGGGTGCCCTTAATTGTAACATTAACTCCTGGCAAAGGATTGTTTTCCGAATCAGATATATACCCTGTAATACTCTTCTGAGCCCAAGCTCCTGAGACTGTAATAGTAAAGATTAACAGAAACAAGGCTAGTTGCTTATGCCATCTGAACAAATTTGTATTTTTCATTGTGGAATTACTTAGTTTCATTTAGTGTTTTAATTAGGTTGTTAATTTCTATTTTAAGTCATTGTTTCGATTAGGATTAATAATGCTACTATTACTAATACAATACCTAACAATATGAGTAAAGAATAACTATGTATTTTGTTTTTTATAATTTTCATAGCTCATAGATAGTTCTGAAACACTAATGTATTATATATTGGAAAGAACAAAGGACATAGAAATTCTTAATAGCGGTTACATATATTCCATTTTAGGTAATCATATCCCAAAAACAAGGTAAATACGCTCCACATTAACCTTGTATGTGCTAGATTTTGAAACACATATACTTTTTCGTAAAAAACCTGCAATAGAAATCTATTTTTATGTGCACAGACGATTTTAAATGAGAATAAATATTGAGCTTGGATATAAAACTTATTCTATCCTACATTTCATTTTTTTTAATTGATTAGTCTTGTTTTCTGGCAATCGACAACATTCGTGACAAACTAAAAAAAAGGATAGCTCTGATCAGAATCGAGAAGTTTTCCCTTACCTAAACAACATTTAAAGCGCGCTAATGTATAGGAGTAGCCCTAAGGAAAACCAAAGAGCATGAAGATGGGCATAAAATTCTGTATAGCAATATGGATGGGTGATTTGGTTGATATATAGTTAAGGAAAGCTGGTTTAAAGCAGCTATTTTTAAAGTGCGAACAAAAAAAAATCAACTTGCAAAAACCAGCTTATGTTAAATGCATTAACAAAACAGGTACAAAACAAAAATTAGTCGCTACTTTCTCAAGTTATCTTGTCACCTAACAAAACCAGAAGCTCGATGTGTAAGGGAGATGTTCAAATATATAATAAAACTCATTGGTAGTTATTAACAAGCTAAACGTTAGTTTTGCTATTTAAAGGAAGATATTTGATCTGGATTATAAAATTTTTTTACCGTATGGGTGTGTGTAGGCAGTGAGAGAATAAGATTTCATGATAATCCACTTTAGGCATTTGCTTGTTATTATTGTCATATATTTGGAGATGATAAAACCTTAAATTTACAACTCAATAAAATTTATTTTAGATACATTTAGATTAATTTAAGGAAACAAAACAATTAATAAATATGTTATCGTAAAAGATAAAATAATGATATGGAAATTACAGGAATTCAAAACACAGTAAAACTCAGCAACGGAATAGAAATGCCCATATTAGGACTTGGAGTTTTTGAGTCTCAAGATGGTGAAGAAGTAATTAATGCTATAAAATTTGCCGTTGATGCAGGTTATAGACACATTGATACTGCAGCAATTTATCAAAATGAAATAGGAGTTGGTAAAGGAGTTGAACAATCGGGAGTAAAACGAGAGGACATTTTTATAACAAGTAAGGTTTGGAATGCAGATCAGGGCTACAACAGCACAATAAAAGCCTTAGAAACAAGCCTCGATAAACTTCAGATGGAATACCTTGATTTATACCTAATTCACTGGCCAGTAAAAGGAAAGTACAAGGAAACCTGGCAAGCAATGGAATTCCTTTATAAAAAAGGATTAGTAAAATCTATTGGAGTGAGCAATTTTCTAGAACACCACCTTTCTGATTTATTCGAATCAGCAACAATAAAACCAATGGTCAACCAAATGGAGTTTCATCCATATTTAGTTCAGCAAGATTTATTAGATTTCTGTAATCAAAACCAAATTCAATACGAAGCCTGGAGCCCTATTATGAAAGGCCGTGTTTTAGATATTGAGCTTTTAAACCGACTTGCTAAAAAATATAACAAATCTGAAGTCCAAATTGTATTACGTTGGGACCTCCAGAAAGGGGTTGTTACTATTCCAAAATCAGTAAAAAAGGAAAGAATAATTTCTAATGCTCAAATATTTGATTTCGAACTGGCACCTGAAGATATGCTGTTAATTGATGGCCTTGATAAGAATGAAAGAATAGGAGCAGATCCGAATAATTTTAATTTTTAAACTAAACTTTAGGGCCATCTATTTTTAAAAACCATTTTAAATAGAATCTTTATCTTCGAAAGCGTTAACAAAAAATATCATTTGTCTTGAGCCATTATATCCACAACCTGATATTACAAGGTGAAAACCAAAAACTCGATTTTAAATTTGAGATTGCTGATGCACCAAAAATTGCAAGAACATTTGCCGCATTCGCTAATACAAATGGTGGCAGATTATTAATTGGAGTTAAAGATAATGGAAATATAGCCGGAATAAGAACAGACGAAGAAGCATACATGGTTGAATCATCAGCTCACATTTATTGTAAGCCACCAGTTCAATACAAAATATTACCTCATAAAGTTAAAGACAATACAATTCTTGAAGTTATTGTGCCCGAAAGTAATACTAAACCTCATACTGCACCATGGAAAGATGGCTCGTACAAGGCTTTCGTAAGAGTAGATGACGAAAATTTCGTAGCCAACGATGTTTTAATTGAAGTTTGGAAAATCAAACACCAGGAAAAGCATGTTTTTGTTAAATATGATGACTTTGAGAAAAGACTGTTTGATCTCCTGAATGAAAAAAAGGAAATCAAAATTGAAGACTTCATTAAGAGCTGCAAAATTAAACCTTATCTCGCAAAAAAGATTTTAGCAAACTTTATAAGTATTAATATAATCGATATTAGAATTAGTGAGCATGAAGTCTTTTATAGTCTTAAAGAATAGTGGGCTTCTAATTTATGCCGACAAAATGCTTTTTACAAATAGTTTTTTCTGTATCTTAACATCGCTTATCGCTCAAACATGCCAGATTCTAAAGATAAAATTGTATCCGTATTTCTTGATGAACTGAATAAGGTTTCTGCAAGTCAGATCATTCATGCCTCTTCATCAGCTTTGGCCTTTATTAATGATTCTGGCATAATAATAGACCAAAACCAGGAATTTAAAAAAAGCCTTCCTCAAATCTCAAATGGCCAAAATATCTCAGATTTCATTTCCCCAAAAGAACAGGCAATACAATTTAAGACAAATCTGAAGAACAAAGTAAAAACTGTTTCTGCTGAAATAAACAAAAGTCAACATATGATGGTAAATATTAAGCTTACCTTAATAGATAGCCATTCAGATTTATCCTTATATCTCGCATCTGCAAAAACCGAAAACACATTTAGTACATACAACCTCTTTCAGCAATTTATTGACTCCATTCCTGATAATATATTTATAAAAGATACTAATTGCAATTTTATCCTGGCCAATAACTGGGCTACGAAAATTATGGGTGTCAAATCCTCGGATGAGTTATTAGGTAGAAATGATTTTCATTTCTTTTCTAAGAAATACGCAAAAAGCTACTTTGAAGATGATAAAAAAGTAATTGAAACAGGTACTACAATTCTGAATAAGCAGGAAAAGGTCATTATTAATAATGAAACAAAATGGTATTCTACCACCAAAGTACCACTGCTTGACAAAAACGGTCAGATTGTCGGATTAATGGGCATGGGACGGGATATTACTCAACATATTAATGAAAAAAGATCTTTAAAGAAAGCGCAAAAGGAAGCAGAAAAAGCAGATAAACTAAAATCTACATTTTTAGCTAATCTTAGTCATGAAATAAGAACACCTCTTAATGGAATTTTAGGATTCAGTCAATTTCTCAAGCAAAAGTCACATTCAATTGAAAAACAACACAAATATCTGGATATAATACATAATAATGGCAAACAACTATTAATGCTTCTAAATGATATAATAGATATATCGATGATAGAAAGCAACCAGGTTGCAATTAAGAAACATCTATTCAGGATGAACAGCCTTTTAGATCACTTATATGTAATCTTTGAAGGCCAGATTAATGAAAAAGGTGCAAATCTAATACTAAAAAGTAATCCTGGTCTTCCTTATGATAAGGATATTATATACTCCGACGATTACCGGTTACATCAGGTATTAGGAAATTTAATAGGAAATGCTATCAAATTTACTAAAAAAGGCACAATAGAATTCGGATATACCCTTGACAATAAGACTGTTACATTTTATGTACAAGACACCGGAATAGGAATATCAACTAAGGATCAAAAAGAAATATTTCTAAGATTCAGACAAGCCGACGAATCTGTTACAAGAAAATTTGGTGGAACTGGCTTGGGATTAAGTATTTGTAAAGGTTTAGTCGAAATGTTAGGTGGTAATATATATGTTGAATCTACTCCCAGAAAAGGTTCGCGATTTTACTTCACTATCCCATACATTAATTCAGAAAAAAAGGATTGCTCTTAATTTTAAGCTTCTCCCTAAAAAAGATATTTTTTTTAACCTATTTTTGCACCGCGTTGTGTGATTTGACACATTCTTGAGAATGTCTTCCAATTATCAATTGTACTTTATTAATATAAAACCTGTTTGGCTTTGGCAAAAAGGAGCGCTTTAAATATTTTCAGAACCAGAAGAGTAATTTATCCGATACTAATTGGTATGGGAGTAGTGCTTTTCTTGATTTATAAAAAATTTGACGCACAAGCATTTAAAATTATCGAATTCACTCCAATCGTTATTTTTTGGTTCTTTTTTGCTCTATTACTTATGATGCTAAGGGACCTTGGCTATATGCTTCGTTTAATGGTTTTGTCTGACAAAAAAATTAATATTCGTCAGGCCTTCAAAATAATAATGCTTTGGGAATTTGCCTCAGCAATCACCCCTTCGGTCATTGGAGGAACAAGTGTAGCTATAATTTTTGTAAACAAAGAAGGTTTGAGTTTGGGACGATCTTCAGCTATTGTTATGGCTACTTCTTTTCTCGATGAACTCTATTTTATTTTAGTATTTCCTATACTCATACTATTTCTAAGTGGCGGTGAACTCTTTGCTTCGGAAGGAATGTCATTTACAAACAAATTCTTCTACTTTGCCGTTATTGGATATTCTGTAAAACTAATCTTTACATTATTTTTAAGCTATGGCCTTTTCAAAAACCCTCGTGGTCTAAAATGGCTTTTATTATGGGTGTTTAAACTGCCCATTCTAAGAAAATGGAGACAAGGAGCACAAAAGGCAGGTGACGAGATAATTACAAGCTCTGTGGAATTAAGAAGAAAGCCATTAAAATTTTGGGCGAAGGCATTTGCTGCAACAGCTTTATCCTGGACATCGAGATATTGGGTGATAAATGCAATATTCATTGCCTTCTTCATTGTTCCTGATCACTTTCTTCTTTTCGGCCGACAACTTGTTGCCTGGATAATGATGCTTGTATTTCCAACACCTGGTGGTAGTGGTTTTGTTGAAATAATGTTTGAGAATTATTTTATAGATTTAGTTTCTTTCACTAAAAATATGGTTCCTGTCACCCCTGAACTAAAAGCTTCGTTCGGAATTATGTTAATGCTGCTATGGAGATTATTAAGCTACTATCCGTATTTATTTATTGGCTCAATAATATTCCCGCGTTGGATATCTGCAAAATTTGGGAGAGGGAAAAAAGCTAATTAGATAATATCTTTAGCTTACCATTAATAATTACACCGTCTAATTTCATAGATTTTGCACTTTCAATTGCCTGATGACGAGTATGTACAATTGGCTCACCCTGCCTGTTAAAAGATGTATTAATAAGTGCTTTCAACCCATAACTTACATCAAGATATGTCAGCAAGTCATACAAAAAAGGATTGAAACTTCTTTCTTTAATAACTTGTATTCGCGATGTTCCATCTACATGAACACATCCTTCAATCAGAGAAACTCCACTCCTTTTTATTGAAAACTCAGTTAACATAAATTGTGCTATTTCAGGAGCCGTTTCTTCTCCAGTAAGCAATTCCAGGTTCTTTTCTAAAATAACAGGCGCAATCGGCCTAAACCACTCCCTCTTTTTACATTCCTGACTGATTTTTTGAGCTAGTTTCTTGTTATCGGCTCTCGCAATTATACTACGATTTCCCAGTGCCCGTGGCCCAGCCTCACCGTAACCATTACAAATAGCCAGAACTTTCCCTTCAATAATTTCCTTAGCTGCCAATTGTAAATCATTCTGAGAATATTCAAATATATTATATCCTTCTATCTTGTAGTTATTAAGAAAAGGTCCTGTAATTCCTACTTTCTCACCTTTATGGATTGCAACAGCAACTGCTGCACCAATTGCAAGCCCAGAATCGTTAGTGCTGGGTGGAATAAAAATATTTTTAAACAATCCTGATTGCAAAATTGCATTATTTAGTTTTATATTCAGTGCGGTACCCCCTGAATAGTAAAGATAGTCTGCACCGATCTGTCCTTGTAAACGTTTAAATACTTTCAAGCTTTCACGAATAAATACAGCATGAATAGTTGATGCTATATCCTGTATAAACTTATTCTTGATATCAATGTGTTTTAGTTCAACACCGAAATTGCGTTTTATCGAATCAAACAAGTGTTTTTTCGATGACCAGCAATCTTTAAAATAATCTTCATCAATAAGCCAATTCTCAATCTCTTTCCGATATTCACCATATGCTTCCAGCCCCATAAACTTTCCTGGGACAGCGTTTTGCTCATTCTTTTTTGCTCCAACCATCGAAAAAACCAAGGCGTTAGCATTAAACAATCCCGAAAGCCACTTTAAATCATAATGTGCTTCAACTAATTTAATCTTTCCCTCTAGAAAAGTCCATGCAGAAAAATTGCTTTGACTAGCCCCTCCATCAAAATGTACTAATAAACTATTCTCCTTAAACATACCATAAAAAGGAATACAACTATACAAATGAGCCAACTCATGATTCAGCATATATGCTTCAGGCCATTCACCAAACCAATATAGTCTGGCCGGTTCAAGAGTGTTTTCCAATCCTTCTTTCCATGTAGATTCAAGTCTAATTTGTCCCTTTCTTGATATACTTGCTCTACCAATTTCATGATCTACAAAAACAAAAATATTTTTTTTTGCAGGTATTAATGATAGTTCTCTGGAAATTTCTTCGAAGGTATTTCCAATTGAAGCATCGTATTTTATTCTGCTTATTCTTTCTTGATGCAAATATGTTTCAATTCTACCACAACAATATATCGCCAGATTATGATCGTGTATTAACGAAGGATATTTATCATCATTTATATCAGGGATGAAATAACAGCCAATTATTCTTGTCATTTATGCAACATTTATTAAACATTTTGAGTAAAAAAAAGCAAATTTTTGAAGCTTGCCGAAATTATTATACTTTTATTTTAAATATTCGCCAAGTTTTAATAGATTTAAGATTGCGAATAAAAGAGTAAGGTAGATTTGAATTAATTAACTTTTATGACAATAACCGAACAGGATTTTCAGTTGTTCTTGTTTGCGCTAAAGACATCGTCGAAATATGATTTCAGTGATTATTCAGAAAAATCATTGAAGCGACGTTTAGCCAAAGTACTTACGGATAACAAGCTGAATATCACTGCATTAGTAAATAAGATAAAAAACGATCCGGTTTTTGTTGAAAAAACAGTTAAGGAGATAACTGTTAACACTACCGAACTATTTCGCGATCCTCAGGTTTGGCATGCTATTAGATATGCCGTTCTTCCTAAACTTAAAAACAATACCAACATAAACATCTGGCATGCTGGCTGTTCAACTGGCCAGGAAGTATATTCAATGATGATAATACTTAATGAAATGGGCTTGCTGGATAAAGCTAAAATATATGCCACCGACATAAACGAAGATGTAATGGCACAAGCCCAAAAGGGTGAATATAAATATCGTTTTAATATTGGATACCTTGATAATTTTGATAAAGTAATAAAAGAAAACCCCTATAATTACGAAGAATTCTATGATGTTGCCTATGATAAGTATTTTTCTATTGACAAACCTACCGATACAATTCAAATGAGTGATCTCCTACGCGAGAAACCGATATATAAAAAACACGATCTAGTTCGCGATGGAAACATAATGTATGTGAAATTTGATATTATTTTTTGTAGAAATGTTATAATTTACTTTAATTATAACCTACAAAGTAAAGTGTTCGATCTTTTCCACCGAAATTTATATGATTCAGGAGCTCTTGTTTTAGGTTTACATGAGACTATTCTTGGTTCGTATTCTGTTAAGTACCAGAAAAAAGGACATGTTTACTATAGGAATTAAACCAGCAGCAAAATGACTTTTAAACTTAAACATATAGCATCCAGATTTCTATTACAAATCATTTTTACATTGTTTGTGATAGGATTTTTCCTATTTGTGTTTTTGTTTTCTTCAAAACGCAAAGAAGGAGCACTGAAGGCTACCAAAATAGTTGGGGCAATTACAAATCAGATAGCATTTGTAAATGAAGCATCTGGTAATGCATCTACTATTCACATGAATAATGCCGACTTTGTTTCAACTAAAGCCGATGAAATATTAGAAGAAAGCCAAATTTTATCAAATTCACTTACCACTGAAATACAAAAACTTTCAGACATTCATTTTCTTAGAAATTATTTTTCACAATCAAAAATAGGAGACAGCCTGCTTTTCACTATTAAGACCGGGGCAAGTAGCTATAAGCAATATGTTTTATCACTCAAAGAACTAGGGAATCAATATGGTGGAAAAGTTCATAACGCCTTAGTTCCAGTTAATGCATTGGCCGATCTGCTATCTGAAGCTCCTGATAATGGAGAACAGTATAGAGTGTTAAAAGGTCTTACCTCCGATTTTCTTACCAAATACTCAATGGGAACAATAGAGAAATTAATCTCGTTTTGTAATGGGGTCTCAGGCAATTTCAATACATATCCAGATTTTGATTATAGTCAAATAGAACATTTTGCTTTAACATCAACAAAAAACCTGCAAGATTGCAAAGGAATTATATTACGGATAAGGAATGAAGTAGATGAAACCGGCCAAATCTATGATTTGCAACGTGCAACTAACGAATTGGCAACTGCAAGTCAAAAGCTTATAATTGAAATCGAGAATCAAATAAACTCGTACTACAAATGGTGGAACTGGTTATTTATCGTATCAACCATAATCTTCTCTGCTATATATGCTATATTTTTAGTTTGGTTTTCTTCAAGAATTATCAGAAATATTAGAAATATCGATTCAAATAGTAAAATACTTTTGTCTGGCGACACAAAAAGGGAAATTGATACTTCAGGCGATTTTGAATTTCAAGGTATAAATATTGATCTGCAAAATATTCAATCATATATTGATGAGAGAAGCTTTTTTGTTGAACAGTTATTGGAAAACTCATTTAGTAGTGACATAAAATTAAAAAGCAAAAACGATAACTTAAGCACCCACTTGAAAGCTCTTAAAGCCAGAATGATAAGAGAGATGGAAGTGCAAAAATCGCAAAATGTTGAAAATAAAATACGCACATATATTAATGAAGGTCTTGCAAAATTTGCTGATATAATGCGTGACAATAGTAACGACACAATAGCTTTAGGCGATAATCTGATAAAAGAACTAGTTAAATATTTGGGTGCACTGCAAGGAGGTTTATTCTTAACTAGTGAGGATGCCGAAGCTGAGCTAAATCTAGTTTCAGCATTTGCATTTGACAGAAAAAAATACTTAAACAAAACCCTGAAAAAAGGAGAAGGCTTAGTAGGCACCTGTGCTATTGAAGGAAAAACCATTAATATAACTGAAGTTCCGAAAGATTACGTTGCAATAAAATCAGGACTGGGAGATACACCTCCAAATAATATACTTATTATACCCGTAAAACATGAAGAAACCCTTGTTGGAGTATTAGAACTAGCAAGTCTTAAAATACTTAATAGTCACGAAATTGAACTTGCAGAACAAATAGCCTCAAACCTGGCATCAACTATCATTACAGTAAGGAATAATACTAAAACCGCCCAACTTCTCGAAAAATCTCAACAACAGGCTGCAGAAATGCGTGAACAAGAAGAAGAGATGCGCCAGAACATGGAAGAGTTAAAAGCCACACAGGAAGAATCGACAAGGCGCGAAGATGAAATGAAAGGTATAATAGATGCTGTTGGCAGTGGTTTTCACTTAATTGAATATTCAAACGAAGGATTAATTGAGAATATTAATTCCAGCCTATCAAGCTTCTTAGAACAACCTATTGAATCAATTATTGGATCGTCACATCAAAGTGTATTTTCAAGCGACTCATTAATTAATACCGATGTGTTAAACGAAGTGATAGAAACAAAAAACTCCAGGAAAATAACGGAAACTCTTGCCTGGGGAAGTAAAGAGTTAAAATATAACCATACTCTTTCACCAATATTAACAAGGAATGGTGAAGTTGTAAAAATACTTAATTTACTTACAATTGAAGATATTGAAAAAGAATAGCTGAAAATGGCTTTTATGGTGGAATTAGGAATAGTTGACATACGAGAGATAACACGAATTATTAGAAAATTTCATAATTATGACTTTTCTGATTTCGCATTAACATCCTTCAAGTACAATCTTGAAAGGGTGATGGCTCAGAATGGAATAACTAATAGTGAAGGACTAATTAGAAAACTTAGCGATGACCCTACATTTTTCGATCTTTTCCTTTTTGGTTTATTTGTTCCATCAACAGAAATGTTTCGGGATCCATCCCTGTGGCGTTGGCTGAGAGAAGATTATTTTCCAAGTCTTCCTCCCAGACATTTCGATAACTTTAAAGTGTGGATTCCTATTAACAATAGTGGAGCAGAACTATACACACTTTGTATTCTTTTAAAAGAACTAGATATTCTTGATAAAGTAAGAATATTTGCCACTGTTTTTTCTGACCATAGTCTTAATTATATAAAAGAAGGTAAATACCCTTTGAAAAAACTTGAAATATCCATTGAAAACTATAAACGTTTTCATGGCACAAGTACCTTCGATCAGTATTATACCTTAATAGATAATATAGCTGTTAGGGATAACTCGTTAATAAATTCTGTGGAATTTATAAAAGATGACATTACCTTTAGCAAAGCTCCGCAGAACGTTAAACTTTTGTTGTTTAGAAATTCAGGGATATACTACAATCCTTCTATGCAAATAAGCATGCTGAAAAAAATGAATCAACAAATGTCGGCTGCAGGAAATATAATTGTTGGTATAAAAGAAAGTATTAAAAACCCAGATAACTTAGGCTTCGAAATAATGAATGAAAACGAAAGTGTCTATAAAAGAAAGATTTAATTTATAAATGAAGTACAAAGCAGTCATAATAGGAGGTTCAGCTGGTAGTTTTCAGGTAGTAACAAAAATTCTAAGTTCATTATCTGATAATTTTCCTATCCCAGTACTACTATGTCTTCATCGACTGAAACATGTTCGCTCAGGTTTTGTCGAAGCTCTTTTGTTAAAATCAAATATACCAATTGAAGAGCCTAATGATAAAGACCTGCTTAAACCTGGCAAAGCATATTTAGCTCCAGCCAACTATCACATGTATGTTGAACTAGCAAATAGAATCGCTTTGTCTACCGACGCATCTGTAAACCACTCCCGGCCAGCAATTGATTTATCATTTATTACTGCTGCAAATGCATACCGAGATGGGCTCATTGGTATTATTCTTTCCGGGGCTAACAGAGATGGAGCCCAAGGGTTAAAAGCGGTTTCAAATAAAGGAGGCTTAACCATTGTGCAAGATCCTTTAGAATGTGAAGTGAAAACTATGACAGAATCTGCAATGCAACTTACAGAAGTTGACCATGTATTTAAGACTGAAGAAATAATTAATTTCTTATCGAAAATAAAATAGCAGTATGCAAACGGAAAAGTATAAAAATAAAATAAATATTTCATTTGGATTAGGACTGCTATTTATCGTTTTACTCCTAATCTCCTTCTGGAATGCCTTTATTAACCACAAAGATTCAGTAGGAATTTTTCCATTTGTCTTTTTTCTTCTTTCTATTGCTTCATTTATATACATGTATATGTTGGTAACAAAGGCAACCAACACAGAAACATTAAAAGAATATATTGAAGAACAAATAAATATAGAAAAGAACCTAATATTATCTAATATAAAAAAAGAGACAGAAGATAATACTGCAGAAGAAGAAACCGAAGTCGTAGATGAGCAAGAGATTAAAAAAAGTATTATTCCTGGAGGAAGTTTTAAAAAGGCTGATACTTTTAGCAAAAAACTATTGTCAAATCTTGCAGGTTATTTTAATCTTGGTCAGGCTATTTTATACCAAAATGTTGCTAAAACGAAAAAATTTAGTTTCGTTGCCGGATATGGTTTAACTAACGAAGAGCCAATCCCTGACTTTATTGACGGCGAAGGGCTTAACGGAGAGGCGGCTAAAAGCAAGGAAATCATGGTAATAGAGGATGTTCCTGAAGATTATTTTGAATTAGTTACAGGTCTTGGAAATAGTAAACCCAAATGCCTTGTGCTATTACCTGTTTTATCTGATAATAAGACAATTGCTTTAATTGAAATGGCTTCATTTAGCCCAATTAATGAAAAGAACATAAAAATTCTGGAAAAATTTTCCGATATTGTTTCAAACAATTTAAATCAACTATTCAAGGTCTAGTCTTTATGGTTAGCATAAAAGAATTATATCAAAATACTTTTAAAGGTGATTCAAAGTCTCCTACTATATTTGTTATATTAAGTTTAGTATTTCCAATTCTCTCATGGACTATTGAGTTTGCATCACAGAATATTCCCGTCACCCTGAAGGGTATTGGCCTATTACATAAAAACAACTTGGTGCTTTATATTGTTGACCTTACTCCTTTTATTCTTACTGGATTAATAATTTACTTTAGCCATATCTGGACTAGCTACAAACAAAGTCTTAAATCTCAGTTAGTTGAGCGCGACCAGCGCATGGATAAAATGGCCGATTTTGCAAAACAAATTGGACTCGGAAACTTTGATGTAAAACTAGAATTATCAGGCTCTAAGAGTGCATTAGCTGAATCGTTATTGATAATGCGCGAAAACCTTACAGAAACCAACAAAAAAGAAACCGAACAAAGTTGGATTGCAGAAGGAAAAGAAATCATTTCGGATATTCTACGTATGAACAACAATGTGGAAGAACTTTCTGTGAAGGTAATCCACGAATTAGTTAAATACATGAATGTAGTGCAAGGTGCATTGTACTTGTTTGACGAAGAGAACAATTTGCTGCGAAATGTTGCCACTTATGCCTATAACCGAAAAAAACATATAAATCAGGAATTTAAGGTTGGCCATGGATTAATTGGTGAATGTGCCTATGAGTTGGATTTTATTTACCGCACAGAAATTCCTGACGACTATGCTACAATAACATCTGGAATACTTGGAGAACAAAAACCAAAAAGCATTCTTTTAGTACCTCTTATTACCGATGAAAAACTTCAAGGTGTAATTGAATTTGCCTCTATAGAAAAAGAAATTGATGAACTTACCATTCGCTTTCTCAAAGAACTTGGTGAAGTTATAGCACGTACTGTATTCAATTTAAAAATTAATCAGCGTACTGAAATACTGCTACAAGAAGCTCAAAAAATGACTGCTGAATTGCAAGAAAACGAAGAGCAATTAAGGCAGAACGCAGAAGAAATGCGTGCAACCCAAGAGGAACTCCAGAAATCAAACGAACAGCTTGAAGCCAATATTCAAAAAGTTGAAGATGCACAAAAAAGGCTACACTCTCTCCTAGAAAACGCTTCAGAGATCATTGCAATATATGACAAAGACGGACAATTAACTTATGAAAGTCCATCTGTTGTTAATATACTTGGATATTCTCCCGAAGAGATGATGAGTGGTAAAGACATGGACAGACTTACCCGCAAAGGTGAAAAAGCCATGCGAGAAATGTTTGAACAACTTATTAAGGATCCTAAAAAACCTGTTGTCATTCAATATACCTACATGAAAAAGAACGGCCAGAAGATCTTTTTGGAATCAACTGGACGAAACCTACTTCATGATAATGCTATTAAGGGAATTATCCTCAATTCAACAGATATTACGGAGCGGAAAAGAGCTGAGAAAGAAGAACGGATGCGGAGTAAAATGCAAGCTTTATCTGAGAACTCTTTAGATATGATAATGCGTTTGAGTACCGTTGGACAATTCTTTTATGCGAATCCGGTTACAAAAGGATATATTGGCATTGATAGTTCCGATCTTATTAATAAAACGCTAAATGAAGTAGAATTTGCAGATGCTCTTTTTAACTACTTCCGCGAGACTATCGAACAAATTAAAGCCAACCCGGTTAAAGCTACTGCTGAAATCACAATTCCAATTGATATTAATGGTGTTAAGGAAGAGCGTATTATGAGCTTTGCTGCTATTCCTGAGTTTAATGAGAATGAACTTGAGACAATTCTATTTGTAGGTCACGATATTACAGAAGCTAAACGAATTGAAATAGAAATTCAGGATAAGAACCGAAAAATTGAAGATTCAATAAATTACGCTCAAAGGATTCAAACTTCAATCTTACCAGATAACAGCCTTATTCGTGATTATCTCCCTCAATCATTTATGTTCTACCGCCCTAGAGATGTTGTTAGTGGTGATTTCCCATGGTTCTTCCAAAAAGATGACATTACATATATTGCAGCTGTTGATTGTACTGGTCATGGTGTGCCGGGCGCATTACTCTCGTTTATTGGATATTTCCTTTTAAACAATATAGTAGACCACGATAAAGCTCATACTGCTTCCAGTGTATTAGATGATCTTCATCATCAGGTAAGAACTACTCTTAAACAGGATCATAGCAATGCAGAAGCTCGCGATGGTATGGATATTGGAATTTGTCGAATCGATAAAGGAAAAAAAGAAATACAATATAGTGGAGCTCACAGACCTTTATATCTTCTTAGAAAAGGCGAATTAATTGAGTATAAAGGAGACCGAAAAGCAATTGGCGGAATTCCACATAGGAAAAAGGCAGAAAAAGATTTTACAAACCACTTGATAAACTATGAAACAGGCGATAAGTTTTTCTATTTCTCAGATGGATTGCCAGATCAATTAGGTGGACCAGAAATTAAAAAGTACTCTCCACGAAGAATAAGAGAGCACATTGTTGAGAACAAAGATTTAACAATGGAAGAATTTAATGCTTTCTTTGAAAAAGATTTTACCGATTGGCAAGCTGATCATAAACAAATTGATGATGTATTACTTATAGGAATTGAATTAAGTTGATATTAAAACGGTTAACTATGGATAATAAAAAAGATGTAAAAGGCTTCCTGGAGTTTGTATATGAGTTTTACAAATCCATGAAAGCCCATGAAATTACCCTTGTATATGAGGGTGAAATAACACATCAAATTACCAAGGCATTTACGTCTCTTACTGAGTCAAATATGGCTAAAGAAGACGAGCCTGGTACTGTACAAAGAAAAGTATTCCACGTAATGGTCGAATGTCTTCAAAATATTAGTAAACATGCAGACGATTTTACTTCGAGTGATTTTCTTTTTTCTGGAAGAGGTATTTTTCTTGTAAGTAAAGGTGATAACGAATATAGCGTTACTACCGGAAATGCTGTTGATAATGATCGCATCGAAGAATTAACCGAAATGCTTGAGAATATCAATCGCATGAATAAAGAAGAACTCAAACAACTTTACAAAAAACAGATGAAAGAAGGACGCCTTTCGGATAAAGGAGGAGCGGGATTAGGATTTATTGATATTAAACGTAAAACAGGTCGCGACCTTGAATATCACTTCCTCCCTATCTCAGACGATACTTCCTTCTTTTTATTAACTTCGACTATTGGAAGAGAAGAATAGTTAAGAATTAAAATATTTGCATATAATTAAAAATTATTTACTTAGTTGCTATGGAAACAATAAAAATACAAGGCACTGAAGATACTCCAAAGGTTACATTGGACAAAGATAGTGAGATAATGGAGATTTCAGGGCGTTCACTTCCTGAGGATGTCGTTTCTTTCTACGAGCCGGTATTAAACTGGCTGGATGAGTACAAAGACTCTCCAAATGCCAAAACAGTTTTTAATTTTAAATTAGTGTATTTTAACACTGCTTCATCTAAGCTAATTCTTGACGTTCTAATGAAACTTGAAGAATTACATGAAGCTGGAAATGAAGTGACAATTCGCTGGCATTATCCGGAAGATGATGAAGATATGGAAGAAGCTGGTGAAGAATATGCTGACATTGTAGACGTACCTTTTGAACAAGTACCTTACTCTGGATAACCAACTACTGCTTTTCATATTTACTAAACTGGCTATAATATGAGTGAAGAGATTCTGAAGGCTTTAATGCAGCTTTTTGCGATAATCGCGAAACAAGACGAAGGAGTTGAGAAAACACAAGTTGAGTATGTTAGAAATTTCCTTGATCAGCAAATCACTGCAGATAAAGTTGCTGAATATTTTGCTCTTTTTGAAAAAAATGCCGGATTAACTGAAGATGCTCCTAAAAAAAGTAAACTTACCTCTGTAAAAGATTCGGTGAGAATACTTGGCCTTTGTAAGAAAATTAATAAAACTCTTACACAAAAGCAGAAAGTAGTCGCACTCGTACGTCTATTCGAAATCGTAAATGTTGATCGCAAATTCTCTGATCAACGAATGGCTATCATTAATACTGTTGCTGAAGTTTTTAATATACCACAAGATGAATTCAAGAGTATTGAGCTATTTGTTATAAAAAATGAAGCAACAGAGCAAGATGACGATAACATTCTTATTATTAATGACAAACATGAACGATACGAAAAAGCTAAACGAATTCACACAAAACAACTAGATACAAACATTTTTATCCTACGTGTAAAAAGTGTTGATTTATATTTCCTTAAGTATACTGGGAATCAAAGTCTCTTTCTTAATGGGCTTCCTATTAGTAATCAAAGAATATATCTATTTGCCAATGGAAGTACAGTAAAACTTCCGAAAGGTGCCCCTATATATTATAGTGATGTAGTATCTCGCTATATGGCAGATATAACTTCAAGTAGAATTTCATTTAATGTACACAATATTAGTTTTCAATTTTCAAATGGAAATTTAGGACTTCAAAACATATCATTTTCTGAAGGACATGGCCGCTTGATTGGTATTATGGGTGCCAGTGGAGCAGGAAAAACAACCTTGCTAAATGTTCTATCAGGTATAGATTCGCCAACAACAGGTGAAGTACTTATTAATAATTTCAATTTACATACTCAAAAGGAACAGCTTGAAGGTGTAATCGGATTAATTCCACAAGACGACCTTTTGATAGAAGAGTTAACCGTCTTTGAAAATTTGTACTTCAACGCTAAACTATGTTTTAAAGATAAAAACGATAAAGAAATAACAGAACTCGTAGATAAAACTTTACATAGTCTGGGGCTTTTCGATAGAAAAGAACTTAAGGTAGGTTCTCCGATGAATAAAACTATTAGTGGTGGACAAAGGAAAAGGTTAAATATTGCTCTGGAACTTATCCGCGAACCTTCCATACTATTTGTTGATGAACCAACATCGGGATTGTCTTCACGAGATTCAGAAAATGTTATGGACCTGCTAAGGGAACTAGCATTAAAAGGTAAACTTATCTTTGTTGTAATCCATCAACCATCATCAGACATCTATAAAATGTTTGATAAAATGATAATTCTGGATACAGGAGGATACCAGATCTATTATGGCAATCCGGTTGAAGCTGTTATGTATTTCAAACGAATGGATGTTCAAGTTAACAGCGATGTGGGCGAATGTCCCACTTGTGGTAATGTTAATCCTGAACTTCTGTTTAATATTATTGAAGCCCATGTTGTTGATGAATTCGGAAACTACACAGATATACGAAAAGTTGCACCCGACAAATGGGAAGAGAATTATCAGAATAACTTCTCTCATGAAGAGGTTGAAACTGTAAAAGAGAACCCTCCTAAATCCTTGAATATCCCAAACTGGTTTACACAGTTTAAGATTTATGGAATCCGTGATTTCCTTGCTAAAATTGGAAACAAACAGTATGTATCTCTTAATTTGCTTGAAGCCCCTGTTTTAGCATTTATTTTAGCCTATATCATCAGATATATCGAAGATCCTAACTCTAATATTTACATATTCCGCGAGAACGAGAACATATCTGTTTATATCTTTATGGCCCTTATTGTCGCTCTTTTCCTCGGCTTTATGGTAAGTGCCGAAGAAATATTTAAGGATCGAAAAATACTTAAACGAGAAAAATTCCTCAATCTAAGCCGTTCAAGTTATTTGCTATCTAAAATTGGGATATTGTTTCTCATTAGTGCCATTCAGGCTCTCCTATTTGTTATTATTGGGAATGGTATATTGGGAATTAAAGGCATGAATTTCGCCTACTGGTTAGCGCTCTTTTCTACCGCATCTTTCGCCAATATGTTAGGACTTAACATTTCTGCAACTTTTAACTCTGCAGTCACAATATATATTCTGATTCCTCTTGTCATGATTCCCATGATGATATTAAGTGGAGCAATGTTTAGCTTTGATAAACTAAATAAAACCATTGGCCGAGTCGATAAAGTGCCTATTATTGCTGAATTTATGCCAACTAAGTGGTCATACGAAGCTTTAATGGTAAAACAATTTAAGGACAACAAATTTAATAAGCAGTTTTATGAATTGCTTAAAGATGAAAGTTTAGCTGATTTCAAAAAAGTTTATGCCATTCCTGAATTACAAGAAAGACTAAAAAGAATTGACAAAGAGCTAAGAAATATAAACAAGATTGAAATTACTGAAGGAGATCTAGAAGTTATTTATAACGAAATAAAGAAAGAAAATAAAAGAACCGAGATTGTTCTCAAAGAAAGAGCCGTTGACAAAAAGTATAAAGATGTTAAACTACCCGAACCTCTTGTTTTTAAGGATGTTGAGCTTGTTACTCCTGCGAAATTTAACTCAAAGGTAGGTCGTAAAGTTCATGAATATTTGAAAAAGCTCGACAAATACTATGGTCAGATATTTAATATTGCGAACCAAATAAGACAAAACAACATTGCCTATCTGATGGAAAATTTCCCAGATAAGTATATTGAAGTTCGTGACAGATACAGCAACGAGAGTATTTCTGATATAATGAAGAAGGTGTACGAAAAAAATAAAATACTAGAATACAAACATAATTTAATTCAACATATTGATCCTATTTTTCAAGATCCTATTCCAATGCATGGACTCCAAATAAGAACACATTTTTTTGCTCCTCGTAAACCATTGTTTGGCAGATACTTTGACACATTTAATTATAATATTATTGCCATTTGGATATTAACTGGCATTCTTTATATTTTTCTATATTTCGAGATTTTCAAAAAAGTTTTGGAACTAGGTGATAAGTTGAAGAAAAAATAGATTTTTAGAAACACATATTTTTAATATATTTATAGATATAAATAATTCGATTAAGATAAACACATATTACGCTATGGTTAGAAATATATTTTATTTACTATTAGTTGTGTTATTGCTATATAGTTGCGGATCTTGCAAACAAAATGGAGGATCTAATGGAGGATTTGAAATTCCTGATTCGGTTAAAAACAAAGGATTAGATATTAATCCTGTCGATATTACAGAATTTGTAGATAATATGTCTTCACCAGTAGAAATGGCTGCACTTATCAAACATCTAGATGTTGATTTTTCAAATAAGTATCTTGCCAATACTGATAACATTGAAGATTTTACTACAAATACTCAGCAGGCCTTCAACCTGGGAATATACAGTGCCGATCTGGGGTATCTTAATATGTATAACAAAACTAATACAGTTATCGACTACATAAGTGCTATTAAGACTTTAGCAGATGGTGTTAATGTTGGTCAGTTTTTTGACTTTACAACCCTAAAAAGACTAGCACAAAACAATCAAAACCTTGATTCATTAATGTTAATATCTGTTCAAAGTTTCAACCGAATGGACAGATACCTAAGAGATAACGATAGAACCAATTTGAGTGTGTTAATTGTAACCGGTGTCTGGATGGAAGGAATGTATCTTGCAACTCAGGTATACAAGGATAAACCACATCCACAACTTAAAGAAAGAATTGGCGAACAAAAAATTATTCTTGATAAACTTATGTTGTTCCTGAAAAACTTCAAAGGCGACAGTTATTTTGATAGTTTAATTACTGAGCTTGAAGTTTTGCATGAAGAACTTAAGCAAGTTAAAATTACTATTGAGTTGGGTGAAACAGAAGCTTTAGAAGTTGATGGTAGATTAGAATTTATCCAACACGATGTAAGTATTATTGAAATTTCAGATGAACTGGTTATTAGTATCACTGAAAAAACTGAAAAGATTCGTAACAAGTTAATTAGCCTATAATTATGAGACAACTAATAAAAGCACTCTTTATTTCATTTTTATTATTAGGTGTGTCTGATATGCTTCATGCTCAGGATAATATGGAGCTTGTTGGACAATGTGCTGCAAGTGCCGGTGATGTGACGTATTTGAAAGATTTTCCTGTTAAACTTGATGCAGGAACACCAGGCGGTAAGCCACCTTCTGCAAAATTCTCAATGCTTTTAAGTAAAAATACAGCTTACAGATTTACTATTTGTACTGCTCCTGATTCTGATGGTGAGGGCATGCTTCAATTATTTGAGATGAACAAATTAACAGGTAGTACTTATAATGCAGTAACAGGAAAAGACTTCCCTTCATTTGATTTTAAATGTCAAAAAACAGGAGTTTATCATATTTTTATTTCCTTTAAAGAAGGACGTTCTGGCTCTGCTGTTGGCATTATGTCCTTTATTCAAAGATTATAAAACACTATCCCAATAATAAAAAAAGAAGCTGTCAGATATAAATATCTGACAGCTTCTTTTTTATACTATGTGTGATTTATTCTTTTATTCAGAGGTTTGTGAGGTGTATTCTTTATAAAGTTTTAGTCCATCCGGACACTTCTTTTTCATGGCTTCCATTATTTGGTCTTCAGTAACTTTTCCATATTCTTCAACTTTCTGCTGAACTTTTGTTAAAGCACTAACTACTTCAATAGAACTCATAGGATTTGACTCATCGTGCAAACTCATTGCTGCGCACAGTTCATCAGCCATTTTATCTACAGTTTCCTGCTTGGCTCCTCCACAAGAAATAGAAAGTATTGAGACAACAAATAATGTAAAAATTATTCTTTTCATCTTCATGAGATTTAATAATATATAATTAAAAAAGTTGTTTAAGCAATGCTTAAATATCTATACTAGCATTTTTTTTTCTCTTTTAGTAGTTTTTCTATAATAATCTATAACTGCTATTTAGAAGATAACTATTGTGATAATATTAATGAACATGTTTTTGAAAGGTTCTCACAAAATCAAAGAATTAACATTTAAAAACCTCAAAAAGAAAACTCAAATCAGATTGTCATTATATCCTTCTCCTTTTTCTCAAGAACTTTATCAACATTTGCAATGTATTCATTGGTAATTTCCTGAACTAGAGCCTCAGCATCTTTTTCCTGATCTTCACTTAATCCTTCTTTTTTCATCCTTTTAAAAGCATCATTAGCATCTCTTCGAGTATTTCTAATACTAACCTTTGTATTCTCTCCAGAATTCTTAATCTGCTTTACAAGATCCTTTCTACGCTCTTCAGTTAAAACCGGGATATTAATTCTAATCAACTCACCATTATTAATAGGATTCAATCCAAGATTGGCTGCCTGTATTGCCTTTTCAATTGGTTCAATCATTGCCTTTTCCCAGGGCTGTACAGCAATAGTTTTTGCATCCGGTGTGTTAATGTTAGAAACCTGACTTAAAGGTGTCATTGTACCATAATAATCAACATTAATGCCATCAAGAATACTCGGGTTAGCTTTTCCTGCTCTAACTCTTGAAAGTTCTTCTTCAAGGTGTTTAACAGCATTTAGCATCCTTTCTTTAGCATCATCAAGATATAGTTGAACTTCTTCTTCCATTTATGAATTGTTTAATTGAATTAAAACAAAAATATAAAAAAACAATCGAATTATAAATTCATGTATGAACAAGGATTAAATTTAAATATCATTTGTAATAATAGTACCAATATCGCCACCCTCAATCAGTTTCTTGAGATTACCCATTGTATTCATATCGAATACAATCACTGGAAGATTATTCTCCTTGCACATGGTAAAAGCCGTTAAATCCATAATTTTTAGTCCCTTGCTGTATGCCTCATCGAAAGTAAGTGATTGATACTTTATTGCTTTAGGATCTTTCTCTGGATCTGCTGTATAAACACCATCTACTCTTGTTCCTTTGAGAAGAAGTTCTGCATCTATTTCAACTGCTTTTAAGGCGGCTGTTGAGTCAGTAGTGAAGAATGGATTACCTGTTCCAAACACGAAAATTGCAGCTTTATTGTTCTCAAAACAGTTCAAAACTTCTCTTTTGGTATAACGAACCCCAACAGGAGACATTTCGATGGAAGTAAAAACTGTAGCCTTACCTCCAAGTTTCTCAATGGCTCCTTGAATAGCTAATCCATTAATAACAGTGGCAAGCATCCCCATATAATCGCCTTGAACACGATCGAAGCCAGCTTCCATACCAGTAACTCCTCTAAAAATATTTCCTCCACCAATTACAACTCCTACCTCAATTCCCATTTCAATCAGTTCCTTTATTTGAACTGCATACTCTTCTAATCTATTCTCATCAATACCATGGGTTCTATCGCCTTGCAACGCTTCTCCGCTGAGTTTTAGTAATATTCTCTTGTATTTTAGCATTATATATAAATTAAATATTGAACTAAATTATACTATTTACAGTTTTCTTCAAAAAAAAGAGGGCCATAAAAATTATGGCCCTCTAATATATTGTGAAAATGTATTTTCTACATTACGAGTTTAAGGTATGACGCATAAAAGCAGTTACAGTAAGCTCTTTGTCTGTTTCTTGTAAAAATTGACGAACTGTCTTTTTGCTGTCTTTTGTAAAGTCTTGATTTAAAAGTGTATTCTCCTTGTAAAATTTATTTAGTTTACCTTCAGCAATTTTATCAATAATATTCTCAGGTTTGCCCTCCTTTATAGCTTGCTCACGACCAATTGCTAATTCCTGCTCCTTTATAGTTTCAGAAACACCATCTTCATCAATAGCAACAGGACTCATAGCAGCAATTTGCATTGCTACATCTCTTCCTACCTCAACCTCAACGGCTTTGTTTAATCCAACAAGTGTTGCTAATTTATTTCCATGGTGGATATAAGATACAACTTGTGCCGATTCAACTTTTTCGTAAAACGAAAGATCAATTTTCTCGCCAATAACACCAATTTGCTCAACTATCAATTCAGCTATGGCTTTACCATTTATTGATTCATTTTTTAATGCTTCAACATCAGCTGGTTTAGTTTCAATTGCTTTTTCTAGAATTGAATAACCAAACTTTACGAAGTCATCATTTTTAGCAACGAAATCGGTTTCACAGTTAAGGGCAATCATAGCTCCAAAAGTACCGTCAGCACTAGGCTTGGCAAGAACAACTCCTTCACTAGCTTCACGATCAGCTCGCTTGTTAGCAATTGCTTGACCTTTTTTGCGAATTATCTGAATAGCTTTATCGAAATCACCATCAGCTTCTTGAAGAGCTTTTTTGCAATCCATCATACCAGCCCCAGTGGTTTTTCTAAGTTTTCCTACATCAGCAGCGGAAATTTGTGCCATTTTATTTTGGTGTTTAAAGTTTTTATTCTTTTTTATCTACTTCAGTTTTATCAGCCTCAGCTTTAGGAGCTTCTTCTGCTTTCTCTTCTACTTTATCAGCAGCAGCTTTCTTTGCAGGTTCAGCCTTTTCACTAGTCTTCTTTGCTGGCTCTTTAACTGTATTTTCTTTCTTCTCAGATTTCGCTTTCTTTTCCTTCTCTTTTGATGCCGATTCTTTTTCTTTTTCCATCTTTCTTTCCTCAAGACCTTCTGAAATTGCTTTACAACAAATATTAACTAGAAGAGAGATTGACTTTGAAGCATCATCATTTGCAGGAATTGCAAAATCAACTGAATTTGGATCTGAATTTGTATCTACAAGAGCAAAAACTGGTATATTAAGTCTTTTCGCTTCACGTACTGCAATATGTTCTTTTGAAATATCAACTATAAACATTGCTGCTGGAAGACGAGTTAAGTCAGAAATACTACCTAAAGTCTTTTCAAGTTTAGCTCTTTGACGTCCAACCTGAAGGCGCTCACGTTTCGACATATTATCGAAAGTACCATCAGTAGCCATCTTGTCAATTGTAGACATTTTCTTAACAGCCTTACGAATAGTAGGGAAGTTTGTTAACATACCTCCTGGCCAGCGCTCAGTTACATAAGGCATATTCACGTTTTTTACACTCTCAGCTACAATATCTTTAGCTTGTTTCTTTGTTGCTACAAAAAGAATTTTTCTACCTGATTTTGCGATTTGCTTTAATGCATTTGCAGCTTCATCAAGTTTAACAACTGTTTTGTGTAGATCAATAATGTGTATTCCATTACGCTCCATGAAAATATAAGGAGCCATTTGAGGATTCCACTTTCTTTTCAGGTGACCAAAATGTACACCTGCTTCTAATAATTCATTAAAATTCGTTCTTGGCATTTTATTACTTGTTTACATTCTTTAACATGCAACATTGAAGTAGTCCCGACACATCGGAAGTCTCCAAAGTTTAGATACTAAACAATGAGTTATACAATCTCTAACGTTTACTGAACTGGAATCTCTTTCTCGCTTTTGGTTGACCTGGTTTTTTACGTTCAACCTGACGTGGATCACGAGTAAGTAATTTATTTGCTTTCAGTACATCTTTATTACTCTCAGCATCAATTTTCACAAGTGCACGAGTAATTCCAAGACGAACTGCTTCAGCTTGTCCTTTTACTCCACCACCATCAACATTAACAAGAATATCAAATTTCCCTATGCTCTCAGTAAGTTCTAATGGTTGATTAATAATATACTGAATTTGCTCAAGAGGGAAGTACTCTTTGTAATCGCGTTTGTTAATCAAAATTTCTCCTTTGCCTTCTTTAACATAAACGCGGGCAATAGCAGCTTTTCTTCTACCTATTGTGTTAACAACTTCCATGATGCTTATTTAATATCGTTTAAATTTAATTCTTTGGGTTGCTGAGCTTCATGTGGATGCTCGGAACCAATATATACAAACATGTTTTTTCCAACTGCTCTACCAAGAGGACCTTTAGGAAGCATTCCCTTAACAGCCATTTCAATAATGCGCTCTGGCTTCTTCTTTAATAATTCATCTGGCGAAGTAAACCTCTGTCCTCCAGGATACCCTGTGTGACGAATATATTGTTTTTCAGTCAGCTTATTTCCAGTCAATCTGATTTTTTCAGCATTAATAATAATTACGTTATCTCCACAATCTACATGAGGAGTAAAATCAGGCTTGTTCTTTCCACGTAATATTTTTGCCACCTTAGACGAAAGTCTACCTAACACTTCGTTTGTTGCATCAACAACATACCACTCCTTGTTTACTGTTGCTTTATTTGCAGACTTCGTTTTATAACTCAGTGTATCCACTTTTTTATATTTTAATTAATACCTTGATACTCTTTAATATCCACCTTAAAATAAATGGAGTGCAAAAATACAATTATTTTTGTGAAATAAACAAACATAATCTGATGAATTTTCGGGCGAATTGATATTTGTTTGTTTTATCCTTTGAAAGAAGAATAAAAGTAGGCATTTTTACTATATAATTTACAAACAAAAAGTTTTGCCGTTTTTATGTTTAGACCGATCTGGCACAGGTATATATATATTATAGGTATAATAACTCTAATATGGGGATTATCGCTATCTCCTTTTCTTATTAGTCAAGGTCAGTTTATTTTAGCTGGAAACTGGTTGTTAGAGTTTCGATTCAAGCAAAAATGGGTGCAAATAAAAAAGCGCCCCTATCTGATGTTTTTTCTTTTCCTCTTCCTAATACATGTGTTATGGCTGATAAATACCAGTAATTTGCCTTACGCATTAAGAGATATAAAAATTAAACTCCCTCTTTTAGCACTTCCTTTAATCCTTAGTTCACACCCCCCTTTAAGCCTCAAAGAGATTAAGTTAGTGCTGCATATGGTTCTTCTTTCAGCTATTACAGCCACTTGTATCAGCAGCTATGTTTTTCTTGGGTTCACAGATCATCCAGCTTTTGATCCACGAGAGGCATCTTTATTTATGTCTCATATCCGATTTGCAATTCTTAATGTTATCTCATTCTATATTCTAGCAAGCATTATTCTAAACAAAACCTATCAATATAAAACTATTAGCAAAATATACATTCTGATTCTTATCTGGCTATTCGTGTTTATTGTGGGACTTGGTGCTTTTACCGGTATTATTTTGTTGATATCTACACTTCCTGTGTATTACATCTTTTGGTTAAAATCTCAGCATAATAATAAAATGCGAATATTTTCATTTCTAGGTATTGGCATTGTATTTACAGTAGTATTGATTATTGGAATTGGCTCTTTCATAAAGTTTAACAATAGGAACATTGTAAATTTCAATTTACTGGATAAAGAAACAGTGAATGGTAATAAGTATGAGCATTTCGAAAGAGATGATTATGAAAACAAAGACTTGGTTTGGATCTACGTTTGCGAGAAAGAATTAAAAACTGAATGGAATAAGGTTAGTGAAATTAAAATTAACGGTACTGATCAAAAGGGGCAACTTATTAGGCATACTTTAATTAGATATCTAACCTCTTTGGGCTACAAAAAAGACTCTGTTGGTATCTCTCTTTTAGATAAGGAAGATATAGAGCTAATTGAACAAGGATATACAAATCATATATATAAAAAGAGGTTCTCGTTGTATCCCCGATTATATAGTTTATTTTGGGAAATCGAGCAGTACACTAAATCAGGAGATCCAAATAATCATTCTTTAACTTTAAGAATTGAATACTTTAAAAATGCTGTTAATGCTTGGAAAAGGCATGTCTGGTTCGGAACAGGAACTGGTGATATAAACGATGAAATTATTATGCAATACAAGCAAGATAATTCGATATTGCATGAGAAATGGCAACATAGATCGCACAATCAGTATTTAAGTTTCTTATTAACTTTTGGTATAGTTGGATTTCTTGCTTTAGTTTTTTCTATTGTAATTGGCTTATGGAAAGCCAGGCGTTTCATTGACAATATGGCTCTTGCATTTTTAATTGTCATGTTTCTATCTATGCTCGCCGAAGATACACTGGAAACACAAGCTGGTGCATCAATCGCAGGCTTTTACCTTGCCTTGTTTCTTTTTGGACGAAAAACAAACATCGAATATGACAAAGAAGCTTAAAAGAGAATTCTTTGTCCGTGACGTGCTAGATGTCGCACCTGATTTATTAGGCAAAACTATTGTAATGCCTAATAAAAACGTGTATAATGAATATATAATAACTGAAGTTGAAGCATACCGAGGAGAAGAAGATTTAGCATGTCATGCAAGCAAAGGAAGAACACAAAGAACTGAAATAATGTACAATACCGGAGGTTTTGTATATGTATATTTAGTTTACGGTATGTATTGGATGTTAAACTTTGTTACGGGTCAACTTGACCAACCTCAGGCTGCACTAATTAGAGGAATCAAAAACTGTTCCGGGCCAGGTAGACTTACAAAAAAACTAGATATAAATAAATCTTTTTATGGAGTCGATTTAACTATTTCAAAACGCATCTGGCTGGCTGATAATGGCTTAAAACCAAAATACAATACCAGTCCACGCGTAGGAATTGACTATTCCGGAGAATTCTGGAAAAATATTGAATGGAGATATAAGGTTTTAAATTCAAATTTGAGTAATTTATAATCTAATAATAATTGAGACTATTAAGCCCATTAATACTGGTTTATAATGAATAAGCTACGACAACTTAATATAATTTTCGGATGGGGTATATTTTTACTCGCATCGCTAGTTTACTTAACAACCATAGAGCCAACTGCTAGTTTATGGGATTGTGGTGAATTTATTGCCGCTTCCTACAAGTTACAAATTGGTCACCCTCCGGGAGCTCCTTTATATTTACTTATGGGCAGAATATTTTCGCTTTTTGCTGGAGAAAACACAGAAAATGTTTCTATAATGATAAACTCTATGTCGGCTGTGGCAAGTTCATTTACAATCTTGTTTCTGTTTTGGACAATTTCTCATCTGGCTCAAAAGCTTATTGGTAAAAAGGAAAGCTATTCTTCTGGAGAGAAATTTGCTGTAATAGGAAGTGCTCTTATCGGGAGTCTAAGCTATGCTTTTACAGATACATTTTGGTTCTCAGCTGTCGAAGGAGAAGTATATGCTACATCTACTTTATTTACAGCAATTGTTTTTTGGGCAATCCTTAAGTGGGAAAATATTGCTGATGAAAAATATGCTAATCGCTGGCTAATCCTAATTGCCTACTTAATAGGACTATCGATTGGTGTTCACTTGTTGAATTTATTAGCATTGCCAGCCATTGTACTAATATATTATTTCAGGAAATATAAAATCTCAGTGAAAGGTATTCTGCTGGTAATTTTAATTTCGTTCGGTATACTTATTGGCATAATGTACATTATTATCCCTGGCTTTATAACACTTGCAACAATATTTGAACGAGCGTTTACTAATGGACTCGGTTCTCCGTATTTAACAGGCGTATTTGTTTATTTAATACTTCTATCAATATTACTGGTTTCAGGGTTGATACTCTCCCATCGCTACGAAAAAGTTTTGCTTAACACTGTCATCCTGGTTATTATTATGATTTGTCTAGGGTACTCATCCTACGCAACAGTAATTATTCGTTCAAATGCAAATCCCCCGATGGATCAGAATAATCCGGAGAATGTGTTTAATCTGCTTTCTTATATTAATCGAGAACAATATGGAGAACGTCCATTGATTTATGGTCAGTACTTCAATTCTCCAGTAACAGCCACAAATAAAAAGAAACCCGTTTTCGCTCCAGAGAATGGTAGATATGCTACAGTTTCCTATAAACAAAAAGCAAAGTACTCGAAAGAGTATTCAACAATATTCCCCAGAATGTGGAGTAGCAATAACAGCCATATAGATGCATATATACATTGGGCCAGATTGGATAAAGGAGATTATTTTAATACTCTTAAAAATAAGGATGGAACCGATGTAAAAGATGCACAAGGGAATGTTGTGTATAATTATGAGAAACCGAAAGAAAAACCCAGCTTTAAATCAAATTTAATTTTCTTTTTGAGGTACCAATTAAACCATATGTATTTCAGATACTTCATGTGGAATTTTTCAGGTAGACAAAACAACATTCAATCGCAATACAAAGAAGAAATAACTAAAGGTAACTGGATAACCGGAATTAATCCTATCGACAACCAACGAATAGGTCCACAAGGCAATATGCCCAGAAAGTATGGTGAAAATAAAGCAAGGAACAAATACTTTATGATTCCATTAATCCTTGGTCTTATTGGTTTAATATTTCAATTTGAGAAAAGTAGAAAAGACTTTTGGGTTGTAGCCGCTCTTTTCTTTTTCACCGGAATTGCTATTGTACTATACCTTAATCAAAATCCGTTACAACCTCGTGAACGTGATTATGCTTATGCTGGTTCTTTCTATGCCTTTTCAATTTGGATTGGGTTATCGCTGATAGCTCTTTTTAAAATAGGTCGTGAGGGAATAGCTCACAAGGGTAGAAAGTACCATATATCAGCAGTACTTGTTTTGAGTTTAGTAATTACTGCCGATATAATTATTAATAAAGGATTGGTTTTCTCACCATCTGCAATATTTGCTACATTACTTTTATATATTTTTGGTAGTGCAATCTATTTTCTGGGTAAAAAAACAAAATCAGAGCTGATTATCGCAGGAATTTCATTATTACTAGTTCTTCCCTCTCCTGTTTTGTTAGCCATTGAAAACTGGGATGACCATGACCGTTCAGGAAGATATTTTACCAAAGACATCGCCAAAAATTATTTGAGCTCTTGTGAAGAAAATGCGATTATTTTTACAAGTGGGGATAACAATACATTTCCATTGTTATATATTCAGCAGGTAGAAGGTTTCCGTACCGATGTTCGTGTTGTTAACCTAAGCTACCTAAATGCGAGTTGGTATATTCAACAAATGGAGCAACAGAATTATAAATCAGAGCCTCTCCCCTTAAGCCTAACCGAAGAGAAATATAAAAATGACAAACGTCAAAATGTTCAATTGGTTGAAATTGTTAACTCTGCCATTAGCCTAAGAGATGCAATAGATTTTGTTTCCCATGACGAGGAAGAGTATAAAGCCATTCCATGGACAGATAAAAAAGTTGATTATATTCCCCAGAATAAATTTTTTATTCCTGCTAATAAAGAAAAAATCTTGAAAAATGGTACTGTAAAACCATATGCTGCAAATAAGATTGTTACTGAAGTTAACTTTGAAATAGCGAATGGATATATAAGAAAAAACCATTTAATAATGCTCGATTTATTGGCCACTAATAATTGGGATAGACCTATTTACTTTGCTATTACTGTACCGAATAATAATTACCTGGGATTAGCAGATTACTTTGAAATGGCCGGACTAACCTATAGGGTAATTCCTTCAAAGATGAAAGACAACTTTTATCTCTTTGGTGGTATAAACTCAGAATTAATGTATGATAGGTTAATGAATCAATTTCAATATACAGATTTTGGAAATCCTGATTTATTTTACGACAATAGCACATCTGATATGCTATTAAATCTTAGAAATATCTTTATAAATTCGGCCTCAAAATTAGTATCAGAAAAAAAACACCAAAAAGCAATTGAGCTTTTGGATAAAGTTCAGAAAATAATTCCCGATGAGATTTTTCCTTATGATATGATAGCTTTATCAATGGCTGAATCATATTATCTTGCCGGCGAAAAAGAAAAGTCAGTGGAAGTATTAATTAAAGTACATCAAAATATAATTGTGGAATTGGAGTATTATAAAGGATTAACTGACAGATTTAACCATTTAATGAATAATGAGAAGCGTTTTGCACTTAATATACTGAACCAGACTTCGCAGTTGGCAAATAAAATTGGAGAAAACAAAACAGCATTAACCTATGAAAAAGAATTACAAGACTACTCAAAGCTCTTGTCAAATCAATTGAAATAATGTACTGGAAAACACCAACATTTGTTAAAAAAATATTTAAGGGCTTTGAATGGCATGGAGACAGATCGAAAAAGACCATTTACCTAACTTTTGATGATGGCCCTACACCGGAAATTACTGAAGAGGTTCTTGAGTTGCTTGATAAATACGATGCAAAAGCCACCTTCTTTTGCTTGGGGAGAAATGTTGATCGCCATAGAGATATTTTCGATAAAATCGTCGAAAAAGGACATGCAGTAGGCAACCATTCCTATAGTCATCTAAAGGGATGGCGCACCCCCACAAAAATGTATTTACATGATGTAAATCTGGCTCAGAAATATATTAAATCAAAGCTTTTTAGACCCCCGTATGGAAGAATTAAAAAGATACAATCGCTATATATTAAAAAAGACTTTCGCATAATTATGTGGGATGTTCTCAGTCATGATTATTACAGAAAGATACCTGCAAAAATGGGGTTAAGGAACATTATCCGTTGTACAAAAAATGGTTCAATTGTAGTTTTTCACGATTCAGTTAAAGCTTCTCCTAATATGCTTTATGCACTTCCCAGATACATAGAACACTTTAAGGAAAAAGGCTATACATTTGAATCAATAACATAGTTTTTGTTGCAATCTGCAATCTCATGCCTGGTAAAAAATTTCTTCTGCTTAACTCGTATACTTATCCTGATTCTTCTGGCAGTGGAATTAATGCTTATAATTTTGCAGAAGCTCTTAATCAACAAAAGCAAAATGCCAAAGTATTGAGTTTTAAAAGATCTTTCCAAACTAAAAAAGATTCACTTGTAATTCGCATACCATATTTCTCAAAAACCTTTGTTGGAAAATTATTTAGCTTGCCCATTATAATTCTATATTATTTTATTCTGATACCTAACACAAATGTTCTTGTAGTGTACGGTAATAAAATCATTGCCTGGGAAGCTGCAGTAATTCTAGCAAAGATTTTTAGAACTAAAATTGTATTCCAATCGCTTCTTCCCGGAGTAGACGATATAAAAACTATAATTCAGGTAAGCGGAGTTCGAAGAAGAATTTATCAAAAACTTTTAAATTCAATTGACTGTTATCATGCGATAAATGAATTCTTTTCGGAAAGTTGGCTTGAAATAATGCAAAAACCGCAGATACTTTTTAAAAGCCCGCAAGGTGTGGATCACAATAAATTTTTACCCGCTAAATCTCCTGAAGAGAAAAAAACTATTAGACAAAATTTAAATATAGATACTGACTCTTACATTTTGCTAAGTAGTGGCTTTCTAATAGAGCGCAAAGGTTACAGCGAGGTATTTAAATCCTTGGCAAATCTGAATTTAAATTTCAGATATATTCATGTTGGAGATTACAAATTTGGGGGAAATCACTTTTTACAAAAAAAAAACAATGAAGCTTCTGCACTCTACGAAAAAGCAAAAATAAATCTAGGTAAAAAAGGCGAATTCAAGGGGTTTGTCTCAAATATTAACGAGTATTTTAAGAGCGCTGATGTTTTTATCCATGGAAAAGCAATAGAAGGTTTTCCTAATGCATTTCTTGAAGCAATGTCTGCAGGTGTTCCTATTGTTACTTCGCCAATTAAAGGCCTAACTGACAAAATAATAAAAGACCAAGAAAATTGCTTAATTTACAGGAATGAACATGAGCTAATTACTATTTTAATTGAACTGCAAAGAAATAAGGAATTAAGAAAAAAGATAGCCAATAATGCTCGTGATTTCATTTTGTCGAATGCCTCTTTCAGTGTAGTAATAAAGAATTTAGAAGCTTTTTTATTTTAATCATTTGAAAAACAACAACAAAATATTATACTTGATACATACGCCTCCTCCAATACATGGAGTTAGCATTATTAGTACCTTAATATATGAAAGTAAAATTGTTAATCAAGGTTATCGAAAACGTTTAATCAGGCTAAATCTTTCAACCAAAATCAGCGAACTTCGACAACGTAGTGTTATCCAATTCTTGAGATTTATTCAACTTTATTTTAAACTGCTGGGTTCGCTTCTTTTTTACAGACCAAACCTTGTATACTTCACCTTTATGCCGGTCGGATTTGGTTTTTGGAAAGACTCCTTTTTGGTTGTTTTAATAAAACTTTTCCGCATAAAAATTATTTTTCATATTCATAATCGGGGGATACCTACATATTACAAAAAGGCTGCAAATCGCTTTATGTATAAGTTGGTATTCAAAAATACGAGTATTATTCATCTGTCAGAAAACCTGGCGAGTTCCGAACTCTTTCCTTTTTTTAAAGAAATAGCTACTATATATGTTTGCTCGAATTCTGTTCCTGACAACATTTTTATAGAAAAGAAGAAACTGACCTCACCCATAAGAGTATTGTTTTTTTCAAATTTGTTTGTTCATAAAGGTTTAAAAACCCTACTTAAAACAATCGAGCTATTACATTTAAAAAAAATTGACATTAAGCTTATTATAGCTGGTGCTCCTACAAATATGTCCATAAAACTATTAGAAGAATTTGCAGTTAAAAAGCCAGAACTTATAAATAAACTTGAAATTCACAGAGCAGTTTATGGAGATAAAAAATGTGATATATTCAATACAGCTGATTTCTTTGTTTTTCCAAGTGAGTTTAAAGAAGAATGCATGCCATTGGTAATTTTAGAAGCTCTTTCTACCGGATTACCTGTAATTGCTTCCGATATTGGTGCTATAAGTACTACTGTGAGTGAAGGCGAAAATGGATTTCTCATACCTAGTAAAAATCCTGAAAGCCTGGCTCTCAAAATTGAAAAACTAATTGTGGAAAAAGAATTGAGGCTTGCCATGGGCCAAAAATCAAGGGAAATATATCTTGAAAAATTTAATGTTCCCAAGCAAGAAGCCAGAATGAGAGAGATTTTCTTACAACATATTAAGCCTTCAACATGAAGATTGAACTACTTTGCTATATCAACCGTTCTGGGTCAACCTTTTTAAGTCAGCAACTTAGTAAGTTCAAAGAGGTTCTTGTTTGCCCTGAAGCAGATATTCTGGCTAATTTATTACTTGTTAATCCCCAAAAAGCGATCTCAGACAAAGGGATACTTAAAAAGATACAATCTGACGTAAAATTCTCACAGTGGAATTTAGACTTAAATTCACTACCTGATAATTACAAAACTAACTTTGAATTATTTCATAGCATTCTGGAAAATTATAGAAATCAAGAAAGACTTACAGCAGAAATTGTTGTGTTCAAGGCTGAAAGAATGTTTCAATTAGTCAAAGGACTTAAATTGCACAAAGAACTTACCGCGAATGTTGAATTTATTTACCTTGTGCGTGATGTAAGAGCTGTTTATAATTCACAATTGCAAACTTTAAATCCACAAACTGGAAAGCCATTTAATTTTGAGCCTGTAAATTGCGCACTATTCTGGAATTCATTTGTAAAAACAATTACCAACAAAAAAAATGCACTTGACACATGCATTTTTTATGAAAACTTAGTTGCAGAATTCCCCAAATCAATTTTTAGTTTGGTCAATAAACTAGGTTTGAAGAAAGAAGAATTTGACTTCGCGAAAGGAGACATTTATGCCAGACTACCTGAAAACCATAAAGACATTCATAAAAACATCAAATCACTTCCCCAGGTTGACCGAATAGATGACTGGAAAAAAAAACTATATAATAAGGAAAGAAGAATTTTAGAAATTGCTTCTGAAAAAAAATTAAAAACGCTCGGCTACACTGTAAATAAAAAAGGTATAAAATATCTTAAGCTATATTTGGTATTTCTTTCTAAAGCCATTAGATATTATTTTAAAAGGCTTATTGAAAGAGTTCTATTTCGCATTAGAAAGGTTACTCATGATTAAATTTCAAAACATACTCTCTAGAAGATATTGGAAATCGCTTATTTGGGGGAAATTGCATCGGAAAGATTACAAAAATCTGATTAGTTATTGCATGTTTATTGGTTATCAACGTAGTGGCCACAGCTATATTGGAGCTTTATTAGATGCCCATCCAAACACAGCTATTGGAATGGAAGTTGATGCCCTTAATCTGGTTGATTTGAATTATAACCGAAATCAATTGTTTTTCTGTCTTGCCAATAACGCCAAGATATTCACAAAAGTTCTAGAAAATGTTTGGACGGGATACTCCTATGCCGTTCCTGAAAGTTCGCAAGGAAAATTTAATAAATTACTTGTAATAGGAGATAAAAAAGGTGGGAAGAGTACTCTGCGACTTGGAGAAAAACCCGAATTATTTGAAAAGTTAATAAAGCTAACAAAACTACCCGTAAAAGTAATTCATATAATAAGAAATCCCTTCGATAATATAAGCACCATGTGTTTAAGATATATTGAAAGAGGTTTGCCTTTTGACGATAAGGTATTCCAAAGTAAAATTGATCGATATTTTGAAAAGGTTGAAATCAACAACATTCTACGTGCAAATAATGAATACTCAATTATCGAAATTTATCAGGAAGCATTTATTGCAAATCCTAAAAAGGAATTGGGGAAAATAATTCAATTCATCGGGTTGAATGATGTAGATGGATATCTTGACAAATGTGCCTCAACAACATATAAAACACCGCATAAAAGTCGAAATAAAATTGAATGGTCCGAAGAATTTAAACAACAAGTGCAAAACAAAATAAATAAATATTCCTTCCTAAAACATTATTCTTTTAATGACTGATTCAAATAAATTCATATTAGAGGAAATAAAGCCATTAATTGTTCAACTGCGAAGGCAAAATAATACGGAACAACATTGGCCAATCTTTAAACAACTTATTGAAGATAATCTCGAACAGGTTTGCAACGGACTTGATACACGATGGTTAATCTCTATTGCAGACACTTATTCTGACTATGGAAATCCGACGGAAAAAAGAAATGCTTTGTACATTTCTATGATTGCAAACTTTGAAAAGTTATGGGCAACTAATCTATTAATGTACGATCTTAAACTAAATAATGAGCGTTTAAAAAAGCTGAAAAACAACGAAGTAATTCCTTTGTGGGATGGTATGTATAGTTTCAACATAAATCGTGGTGACATGACCAGAAACTTGTTTGGAAGACTTTTCGAGCTTCAAAAAGAAACTCCTGTTCTGGAAAAAGTTCTTGAAACAGTATTGCAGCGCATGCAAAAAAACGAAACAACTTTAGCCAATCTGGCTAAATACCACAAGAGATTATTAATCCCAGCAAAGAAAAAATCTCTTTTAAAAATTCTCTTGAGAAAGATTCGAACGTTCTTTCGGGAATATAAATTATTCTTTTAAAAGTGTAAAGCCATTTTCTTTATCAATGATTTTAAAATCATTTTCGCTTTTTGATATTTGAAAATGAAAGTATAATAATTCATCTTCATGCTTCAGTTTTCCATCGCACCATTTTACCTCCCAATTATTCTTATTATCGCAAAAAAAATGATTGTCGCTTAAATACATCGTTTCCCTTACTACTTCTAAATGCTTATTCTTAACCTGAGTTTTTAATACCGAATTGAAATCAATGAGTGACTTTGTTTTTAGTATACTATAAAATGTTCTATATATTTTACCGAATGGTTTTAAAATATTTAGTCTTTTAGTTCTCAATAAGAACTTATGTCTTTCCAGCTTATTTTTTACTGCTCTTTTTATTGAGCTTTGATTACATGTAATGCCTTTGCTAAATAAAAATTCATCAAACAGAAAAACCTTCTCTGAAGTAAAAACTTCTTTAACAGTGTTTGCTAAATTATATAAGCTATTTACCTTGTTTGAGTTACGGAAAAGACAAAAATGACCTGGGAAGAATTCCTCATCAGGTGAAAAAACATCAAACCCATCTATTAAAAATGGATTTATAAAATCAGATATATTTCCAAAAACTAAATCGATATCGCAATAGCCCCAATAGTTGAACTCTTTTATGAGATCACTAAAAATAGCACCATATGCTGGTTTGAAGTCGCAAAGTTTATAAGGATTCTTAATAGTTGGCTTCAACCCCGTTTTTTGAAATATTAGAGCTTCAAGTGTTCCTAAAGAATATTCAACAAAAATAATATTAGATGGTAGTTTATTTTCTGGGAGTTTGTCTGAGATCAATAACCAGTTATAATCAGGATTGCTTTCAACACTTTTGAGAAAATAACCCATCCACCAAGGATACTCGCCATACCAAGGAATGATAAAACATACACTAGATTGGCCCAATACCATTTGTGCTAATTTTAAAATTTTCTGTGTTGATTTTAAATTCTTCAATTATAAAATCTTCCTTTTTTTTCGATTCAATAAAATGGAAAATTGCATGTGAATTCCCTATATTATCAGTAAGTTTTCTATTCTTGTAATACACCTCCCAGTTAGAAATGCTGTTTCTATTATAATCAGAATCATTAAAAATTCCATTCCTAAACCTAGCCTTAATCTTCTTTTGCGAATTCAATAAAAGAATCACCTCCGAAATATCAACTGGCTTGCTAATAGTCTTCTTCTTAACATGCCATTGAAATTCGTATTTAAATTGACTAAACGTTCGCATACCTTTTTTCAAACTAATAAGAAATTGTGGAACAAACGCGAGAAAAAGAATTAACTTTTTAAAGTTAAAACCAATATTTTCGGGCTTAATAATATGCTCATCAAAACCCATGTATTTGGGGTTTTCAAGAATTGTCTTGTAATTTTTCACCAGTGTATAAAGCAAATTAATGTCTGTCCGATTCCTGAACAAGATAAACGGGCCAGATGCAAATCCTGAATAAAATGAAAGCACATCATTTTGATCTAATAAAGAATGTATACCATGTGAAACAATATCTCCAAATATCAAATCAACATCAGAATATCCCCAGAAACTATATTCGTTTAAATAATCTTCAAATATTTTACCATAAGCTGGCTTAAAATCACATACTTTGTATGCTTCATTAATAACAGCTTTCAATCCTAATTTGTTACTAACAAGCTCCGAAAATTCATCTAAAGAAAGTTCATAACAAGTGATGTTATTAAACCTTTTCGGAATTTGGTTGTCTGAGAATATGAGGAATTGAAAATCTGAACTATTACTGCAGGATTTTATAAAGTAGTGGATCCAATTTGGCCATTGGCCAAAAAACACTATTATTACTGCAATTTTATGGTTACATTGGATCAATGTCGTTGTATTTATTGTATAAATATAATAAATTAGATAATCACAATGATTCCTCGAATGAAGTGCTAAAAATAAATTGCTAAAATGTAAACTCAATCTCATCTAGCAACGTATAAACTTTAAAGGTATACCCGTATAAATTTATTATTATGAAAAAAGTTACTTTTTTATTATTAGCGTTATTATCAATTCAACTATCATATGGACAAGGTGAATGGACGTGGTCAAATCAATTGAAGACCGATGGTGATTTATATCCAAGTAGTACAATTGTCACTGATATTCAGGTTGATGATCAAAACAATATTTATCATTGTGGACAGTTCGATGGAACAGATCTAACCATACAAGGTATTAGTTATCCTAATTCGGGAAATTGGGATGCCTTTGTTTGCAAGTTTGACCCTCAGGGAAATCTGCTTTGGCTAAATAGAATTCATAGTCCAGATCGTGATGAAGCTGCTTCAATTGTAATTGTAGGTAGTACTGTATATGTAGCAGGAAGCTATAAGGATAGGTTAGTTTTCACTGTTAATGACACATTAAATCATGATGATAATTATGATGCATACCTTGCCAGTTACGATTTAGATGGCAATTTCAATTCTGCTGAACAGATTTTTTCCGGCATAAGTGTTCAGCGTATTAAGGATATGACGTATGACCCTTACAGCTCCAACCTTGTATTTACCGGATTTTTTAAAACTGAGATAACATATTTTGATGGAACCAGCCTTATTACGAATCCTGTTGCTAGAGGAGGAAAAGATTTATTCTTTGCTAAAGCAAGTACTGCTGGTGTAGTTACTAACTTTTATTCTGCATTTACTTTTCAAAGCAATAACGGAAGTGTTATTAAAGATATAAACGTTTCTCCCGACACAAGCTATTATTTTACAGGTGACCTTTTCGACACACTAATATTTCCCGGAACACCGAATGATTCCCTTATAGGTACATTAGTAAGTGACGCTCTTATTTTTAAAATGGACAAAAATTTAAATCCTGATTGGATAAGAACAGGAGGTGGAACAGGTAGCGACCATGCCAATTCCGCAACATCTGATGAGTTTGGTAATGTATACGTTGCCGGGAAAATAGAAAGTAATATTGTTTTTGATAGTACTGATGTACTAAACTCATCCGTAAAAACGGGTGCTTTAGGTTCAGACTTATATATTCTTAAATATAATACAAATGGCCGTTTACTTTGGTTTAAGCGTAAAGGTCACGATGGAAATGATGATGCTTTTGGATTAGATATTTCTGAAAACCTAATTCAATTTTGCGGCAACTTTGCAGATACATTAATTATTAACACCGATACATTGACCAGTAGTGGAACAACAGATATTAACACTGGTTTTGCTATTTTCGACCTTGAAGGAAACGAGGTTGGAGGAAAAAGTATAGGCGGAGTTGGAGAAGACGTTGGTCGGGCTGTGCGCTTTGATAATAACGGTCATACAATTATTTCAGGGTATTTCACATCTTCAACAATCCAGATTGGAGATTCAAATTATACAAATACTTCAACACTTTCAGATGGGCGAGATGGCTTTATTGGTTCGTATCAATACCCATTTAGAACTTCATTATTACAAACAGGAGAAATTCTTTGTGCAGGAGATTCAACAGGGCTTATAGCTACAACTTACTTTGGAAAGGGACCATACACATATGAATGGAGCGGCAATACAACATACATTGCTGACTCATTAGCATTTGGCCTACCTGCCGGAACCTATACTGTTACCGTAACAGATAGTCGCGACTCAGTCGCTTTTAGCACAATTGTTATTGAAGAACCACCTGCAATTACGATTGATCTGGATTCAACAAATCTTACTTGCTATCAATCAGGCGATGGAGCTGTTGCAATGACTGTTGGTGGTGGTACCGGAATACTTTCTTATGTGTGGAGCGGAGCACCGGGTATAATAATAAGTGCAAAAGACCAAAGTGGTTTAAGTGCAGGCAAATGTTTTGTTACTGTTACAGATGAAAATGGTTGTTTTGTTGATGATTCTACAGAAGTCATTCAACCTGCTATAATTAGTTCCACTGCTGCTGTTGGTGAAGAGAACCCTGGTTTATCTGATGGTTCAATTAACCTAACTGTTCTTGGTGGAACAACTCCTTATTCTTATTCTTGGACTTTTGAAGGTTCTCCATTTCCTGGTAGTACAAATGTTTTAACTAGTTTAGAGGAAGGGTTATATACTGCCTATATTGAAGATATTAATCTTTGTACCTACGATACCAATATTATTGTTCCTGGTGTTGCTTTAAGGGTAGTACTTGAGGGAACAAATGTTACCTGTAAGAATGCAAACAATGGAATAATACGAGCAGGTATTGCATCTGGCGAAGATGCATCTGAAACTTATACATATGAGTTTCTTGATGCAGATAAAAATCAAATTTATATAGGCCCCGATTCAAGTCAGTCTAATTTAGTACCTGGTTGGTATTATGTTAACCTGACTGAACTGCCTTCTGCGGAAACATCTTCGGATAGTGTTCTTATTATTGAGCCAGATTCAATTAGCGTATCATTTGATCCTGATACTGCAAATTGCTTTGGGGAGTTAACCTCAATTACAACAATGGTTTCTGGTGGTAAGCCGGGATATAATTTCTCCTGGTCTAATGGCGCCGAAACAGAAAGTATTTCCAATGTGCCGGCTGGCAAATACATTCTTACAATTACCGATGCAAATTCCTGTGTATTGATTGACTCTTCTGAAACAATTCAACCCAACGATATTGTTATCAGTATTACCGAGACTCAATCAATTACCTGCTACGGTAATAATAATGGAGAACTAACAGCTTCTGTTTCTGGTGGAACATCACCATACCAATATCTGTGGGATGATAACAGTTCTCAAGATACTCGAATTGCAAGAATATTAACTGTAGGAACTTATGAGGTTCAAGTAACTGACGACCACGGTTGTATTCAAAATAAGTCATATCAAATTAACGAACCTCCAATGCTTCAATTAAGCAGTATTGATACTGGAAATATCTCATGTTTGAACTCTGGCGATGGATTCTTTGGCGTATCTATGAAAGGAGGAACTCCTCCATTCTCCTATAGCTGGACTTCTGGTGCTGCCGGAGATACAAATTTCGCTATAAATCTTTTCCCAATTTCTTATTCGGTAACTGTTAGCGATTCCAGAGGTTGTGGCGATAGCATTTATTCTTTTAAAGTAAAGAATCCTGCAGAGGCTTTAAGTGTTATAGAAGATGTAGATGCTCACGAAGATAATATATGCTTCGACGGTAATATTGGCGCATTTAAGGCAATTCCAGCTGGGGGTTGGGGAAATTATAAATATTCGATTACCGGTGATAGCGATGACTGGCAGGAATCTTCTGTATTTACAAATCTTATTGCTGGTAATTTTACTCTTTCTGTAAAAGATAATGAAGGTTGTATTGAAACGATCGAAATAACAATTGATCAACCTAGCGAATTATTCTTTAATTTGACTCAAGTTGACGGGAATTCAATAATAGTTGATGGTAGTGGCGGTACTCCTCCGTATAAATTCTCTCTGGATAATTTAAACTGGCAGATTGAAAAAATCTTCTCAGATTTAATAGGTGGCGACTACTTTGCTTATCTAACTGATGCTAATAATTGTAGCCCAGCTACTAGTGAATCAATTACAGTTAATTCTTCTTCTCTTGAAAATATAGAATCTGCTATTGCCAAAATATATCCAAATCCATCACAAGGCAACCTATTTGTAGAATTTGATACTCCTTCTGATGGTGAGTTTCACGTTGAAGTATTCTCATTAACCGGAATTCAGGTTTTTGAAGAAACTAAAATGATATATTCCGGAGAAAAACATCCGGTTAAAATTGATATCTCAAATCATCCAAAAGGAATATATCTCTTGAAAGTAAACGGAATTGTTCTTACAACTAAAATAATAGTTGAATAAACCACTTTTTTATATATTTCAAGGCCGTCTTTGCAGGACGGCTTTTTTTTTGACCTGTAATTAGATAATCCCACATTAATACTTTTATTTCATCTGCTTTAACCCCAATAAAGTCATGGTAAACAGGACTTTTCGTCGGCTCGTAGAGTAAAATATGCTTTTATAATGCATATTTGAGGTTAAACTCTCATTTCTTGTGTCAGAAGGACACTCACAATGAAAAATAATAATTATCGTATATATTAATAATTATTTTATCGTGCTTGTTCCCTTTCTGCTTGGTATTTTTTAAGTTTGCACCAAACAAATTATCAGGGAAAATGAATGTTCTAATAATAGGATCAGGAGGTCGCGAACATGCTTTGGCATGGAAAATGTCGCAAAGTTCAAAACTGTCAAAATTATATATTGCCCCAGGAAATGCTGGTACTGCTGAGCTTGGCGAAAATATAAATTTATCAGTAAACGATTTCGAAGGATTAGGCGAATTCTCTATCCAAAAGAATATTGACATTATTGTAGTTGGCCCTGAGGATCCATTGGTAAACGGCATAAGCAATTATTTTTCAGAGAAGGAAGAGCTAAAACATATTGTTTGCATTGGCCCTAATAAGACAGGAGCTCAGTTAGAAGGCAGTAAAGAGTTTGCAAAAGAATTTATGAAAAGACATAATATCCCAACAGCAGGATATCTATCTGTAAGCAAACATAATCTGGATGAAGGTAAAAAGTTTTTGGAGCAGATAAAACCTCCCTATGTGCTAAAAGCAGATGGTCTGGCTGCCGGAAAAGGTGTGCTAATTTTACAATCTCTTGACGAAGCCAAAAAGGAATTAGAATTGATGTTAAGTGGTAAATTTGGCAAGGCAAGCGAAAAAGTAGTTATTGAAGAGTTTCTTTCGGGGATTGAGATGTCAACCTTCATTCTAACTGATGGAGATTCCTATATAATATTGCCGGAAGCTAAAGATTATAAAAGAATTGGTGAAGGCGACACCGGTTTAAATACTGGTGGTATGGGTTGTGTCTCTCCCGTTCCTTTTGCCAAAGAAGATTTCCTAAAGAAAGTAGAAGATAAAGTTATTAAGCCAACAGTTGAAGGTCTAAAAAAAGATAATATTGATTTTGTTGGATTTATTTTCTTTGGATTAATGAATTGTAAAGGTGAGCCTCAGGTCATTGAATACAACGTGCGTATGGGTGATCCTGAGACTGAAGTAATAATGCCAAGACTTAAATCTGACCTGATTGAACTTTTTGAAGCTACTGGCAAAAAAGAACTATATAAGAAGGAAGTTGAAATTGATACCCAGGCATGTGTTACTGTTATGCTTGTATCTGGTGGTTATCCGGGAGGATATCCAAAAGGTAAACTAATAAGTAATCTGGATAAAACGTCTGGTAGTCTTATATTTCATGCTGGAACAAAACTAGATGGGGAAAAGGTAGTTACAGATGGAGGAAGAGTTATTTCCATCAGTTCTCTTGGCGACAATTTCAACGATGCTTTAAAAGCTTCATATAAAAATGTTCATATTATCGATTTTGAAGGTAAAAACTATCGAGAAGATATCGGTTTCGACCTTCAGATTTATTTATAGCTTGTATTATTATTGTTTGTTTTAGTTATTTTTAACTACTCAATAGTCTAGTTCAAAAGTAGATGAGAAAACATTACGACTTCCTGGTAGTTGGATCGGGTTTAGCAGGATTAAGTTTTGCACTGAAAGTCGCCCATAAGGGCAAAGTAGCTGTTGTTACAAAAGCTTCATTAAACGAAACTAATACATCCTATGCTCAGGGTGGAATTGCAGCAGTTACCTACAAACCAGATGATCCCGAAAAACATGTTACCGACACACTTATAGCTGGTGATGGTATGTGTAATGAAGAAGTTGTAAGATTAGTTGTAAATGAAGGTCCTCAACAGATAGATGAATTAGTAAAATGGGGAACTCAATTCGACAAAGAAAAGGATGGCCGATTTGATCTTGCAAAAGAAGGTGGTCATAGCGAACACAGAATACTACACCACAAGGACAATACTGGTACTGAAATTCAGAGGGCTCTTTCTGAAGAAGTTATTCAACATCCAAATATTGATGTATTCGAAAACTACTTTGCTGTTGATATTATTACTCAACACCATTTGGGTAGTCTTGTAAAACGAAGACATAATGATATTAAATGCTATGGAATATATGCACTGGAAATCTCAACAGGAAAGGTTTTTACTATAAATTCTAAAGTTACTTTGATGGCTACTGGTGGAACCGGAAATTTGTATTCCACCACAACAAATCCTCCTGTTGCAACAGGCGATGGCATTGCCATGGTATACCGGGCAAAGGGAACTGTTGAAAATATGGAGTTTGTTCAGTTCCATCCTACTTCATTGTATAATCCAGGTGAACGCCCTTCATTTCTAATTACTGAAGCCATGCGTGGATTTGGAGGAATTCTAAAGACTTCTGATGGAAAAGAATTCATGAACAATTACGATTTTCGAGGTTCGCTGGCTCCTCGCGATATTGTTGCCCGGGCAATTGATAATGAAATGAAAGTACGTGGAGATGACTTTGTTTACCTCGACTGTACACATTTAGATTCAGAAAAACTAATTGAGCATTTTCCAAACATTAATGAGAAATGCCTAAGTCTGGGTATCGATATTACAAAAGATTATATTCCAGTTGTACCAGCAGCCCATTATCTGTGTGGAGGAATAAAGGTTGACAAAAACGGACGAACAGGGATAGATCGTTTGTATGCAGCCGGAGAAACATCCTCGACCGGATTACATGGAGCCAATCGCCTTGCCTCCAATTCACTTATTGAAGCAATTGTTTTCTCCAACTTGGCTGCCAAACATGCATTAGAAAAAATTGATGAGTATGAATTTAATGAAGAAATTCCGGAATGGGATGCTAAAGGCGTAACACACCCGGAAGAAATGGTTCTGATTACTCAAAATTATAAAGAAATGCAACAGATTTTTAGTGTGTATGTTGGCATTGTTCGATCTAACTTACGACTAAAAAGAGCATTAGACCGATTAGAAATAATCTACCTTGAAACAGAAGAACTTTACAGAAAATCCACATTATCCGTTCAGCTTTGTGAACTCCGTAACTTAATTAATGTCGGTTACCTGATAATAAAAATGGCCATGCACCGCGAAGAAAGTCGTGGTTTACATTATAACCTGGACTATCCTCCAAAAAACGGACTAAAAATCAATAAATAAAATTATCTTCTATTATTTCGGTTCCCAGAAACAACGCTTTGGCGAAGTAATTAAATCTTCTGCTTTAAGCTCTTTCATAGCTTTGTCAACAGCATTTTTATCTAAGCCCAAAAGTTCAGATATTTCACCGGCCTTTAATGGTTTTCCTGCCTGATTCATTGCTTGTAAAACTTTTTCCTTACTCATATTTTAGTCTGAATTTTTATAAAGTAAACTAAATATCTTCTATGTTGTTATTTCCACATGAATGTTAGAGCTCCAAAAAATGTACTTATTGCTGGTGGAAGCGGATTAATCGGTTCCGCTCTGTCTAATCATCTATCCGAAAATGGGTACAATGTTTCAATACTAAGTAGAAGAACTAGCTTAAACAAATATAAAACATATTATTGGAATCCAAACCAAAATGAGATTGACCAAAATGCTATAACAGAAAACCAGTATATTATTAACCTTGCCGGAGCCGGAATTGCAGATAAACTTTGGAGCAGAAAAAGAAAACAGGAACTTATTAATAGTCGTGTACTTTCAACAAGACTACTAGTTAATGCTGTTATTAAACATAATCCCACAATTAAAAAGTTTGTTTCCACATCAGCAATAGGCTTTTACGGTCACCGCCCTGGAGAAATACTAGATGAATCAAGTAATGCTGGGAATGGATTCTTGGCTGAATTATGCCAACTATGGGAAAACGAAACCATTCCATTAATACAAAACAATGTTCCTACAACCATTCTTCGAATTGGAATAGTACTCACAAAAACTAAAGGATTTATACGAAAATTAAATCCACAATTCAAAATGGGGCTTAATGTTATTTTTGGAAGCGGAAGTCAAAAAGCTTCATGGATTCATATCGAAGACCTAACGAATATCTTTCAATTCTGTATTGAAAACAAAAACAACATTAATCTACTAAATGCAGTGGCTCCTGAAGCCATCAGTATCTATAAACTTCAAAAAACTATTGCAAGAAATTTTGGACACAAAACCATTGATATCAGAATAAACAACAAACTAACAAAACGTTTTTTGGGAGACTTTTCTGAAGTATTCATTAACGACCAGGCAGTTAAGCCGGAACGATTGTTAAAAGAAGGCTTCCATTTTCATTTTAATACTATTGAAAAAGCTTTAAGTACAAATCTTAAAAAAAAGGCCGAAGAATAAATCTCCGGCCTTTTTCCATATTTTGTGTAGCTAGTTTATTCTCCACTTTTCCCGTAGTTGGGTAGAACACGTGCACTTGGATCATTAACATCACAGTTGTCCCATTCTTTGTTAGGCATCCAGAAATCTTTAATAACAGCTGATTTGCCTGGAAAATGCTGTTCAAAAATATCTCTGTACATCAGCGACTCCTTAGTAAACGGCGTGCCATGAGAATATTTATCTTTTGCTGCTTTCAGATCCTCATCTGAATATAATTCCTCAGCATATTCTTTAAGGTAATCAACTACAGTGTGCCCCTGAGCATCAGAAAAGGCAGCTTTTTCACGATATAAAATATCCTGTGGAAGGTAATCGCCTTCAAAAGCTTTACGTATAAGATACTTGCCTACTCCAGTAAAGTTCATTTTTCTCTCTGGACTTAACTTCATGACATAATCCACAAAGTCAAGGTCACCAAAAGGAACACGTGCTTCAAGTCCATTTGATGAAATACATCTATCGGCCCGCAATACGTCGTACATATAAATTTCTCTAAGTCGCTTCTCAGCCTCTTTTTGAAATTCTTCTGGAGATGGGGCAAAATCAGTGTATTTGTAACCAAATATTTCATCGCTAATTTCTCCTGTCATTAGAACCTTAACATCCGAGTTTTCACTTATATATTTACAAACCAGATACATTCCCATGGATGCACGAATAGTTGTAATATCCCAAGTTTCAATCTTGTAAATTAATTCAACCAGAGTATCAAAAATATCTTGCTTCTTAAATAGAACCTCAGTATGATCAGCTCCAAGATAATCTGCTACGACTTTTGCATACTTCGTATCAATGGCACTATCTTCTATTCCAACTGCAAAAGTCTTTATTGGTTTATCAAGCATTCGAGCTGCAATAGCACAAACCAAGCTTGAATCTAGACCTCCACTGCATAGAAAGCCAACTGGAACATCAGCCTGAAGTCGTTTTTCAACAGCATTTGTAAGAAGTGTGTTAAGTTTTACGAAAATGTCATCAAGTTCATCATTGATTACTTCATGTTTCTCTACCTTTGATATGTCATAATAACATACGAATTTTTCACCATCGTAAACATGCCCCGGAGGAAATGGCTTTACTTCCTTACACTGAGACTGTATCGATTTCATTTCGCTGGCAAACATAATGTCGCCTTCTTTTGTATATCCGTAAAACAATGGTCTAATTCCGATTGGATCACGTGCAGCAAAATACTTTCTCTGAACAGAATCGTAAATTACACAGACAAATTCAGCATCTAGTTCAAGTGCAGTGCTAAAAATTCCTTTTTCAATAAACATTGGAATAATTACTTCACAATCGCTGTCTGATTTAAAATCAAACTTGTCTTTATATTGTTCCTTCAGCTTAATGAAGTTATATACCTCACCGTTACAAACAAGATGTATATTTTTATACACTAGTGGTTGATTCCCCTTGTCTGATGTATCCATGATTTTTAACCTGTGGAAGCCCATCCATCCCTGATCTCCAAAATCATTTACAATCGAATTATCAGGACCGCGATATTTAATCTTACTAAAATCGTTGGCTACATTAAGCCTTGTTTTTTTATCGCCCCCTGTATAAACTGTAAATCCACACATAATAATGATTTTTATAATTAACAATTCAAATATAGATACTTTACTAGTTTTATACTACTTTTTCTTTCGTTTTGTTACATTTTTAACATTTTATCTTACTCATTTGTGTTAATTATTTAATTTTACTTTTAATTCGTGTTTTTGAATGCTATTACCGTCTTGTTTTCTTACAGATTGATAGTATTACTGAATTTATTCTTGCTATTTGATACTATATCTATGATTTTTAATCACTATAAGGGTTTTTTCATAGCTAAACTATAAGCCTAATTAAAAAATACCTCTTAAATATTAATGTTTTAAGAAATACAAATTGGCTCATAAGATTATTAGGCAGTCTGATGACAAATTGCATGCAGGTATTTGTAGCTTTTACACGTAATACTTTTCAGTTAATAAAAGCCATGTTTTATCCATATATTACGGGCCTTTTCTGTATCCAGAAATCGAAAAAAACTTTTTGATGAAGCATTATTCTTGCACAATGTTGCTATAAAATCTATAGGTTTATGTGATTCTGATGGAATTACTGCCAATTGTTTGACTTTTTTTGATTTTGATGCCTCTGAACGGAAAACTATTCCTGCAGGAACTTCACCAAGTTCCACGACCCATAGTGCAGAACGCACATCTCTTGCAGGTAATACCTTTTCCTTAATTTTTGAATACAGATTATAATATTCAAGTGACTGCTTTGCATATGCCCCAACAGGAACATAAGAAGGGTCTCCAATAGATAAATAGCCCTTGGCTATAATTCTGTCTAATTTTATGTTATTGTCAAATACTGCTGTGTCTAAAGGAGAATTTAGCGGAACAACCAAAACTATTTCATTATTTGCCACCTTCATCTTCTTGTTTTCAACTATAAATCCTAGACTATCAATATAGTCGACCCATTTCTTATTGGCTGATATGAAAACATCAGGTATTTGGCCCTGAGCTATTTGCTTTGCGAGTATTCCACTTGCTGCCCAGTTGACAACTATTTCGATATTAGGATTTTGAATGTTAAAAGAATCTATTATTTCAGTAACCGCATCTTTCATTCCAACACCTGCAAATACCATTATTTTATTATCTGCTTTGTGCTTATTATTGCAACTATAGGTGCATAAAAGGATGCATAAAATATTTAAATACCTCATAAGCTATTGTTTAATTAAAGGTCATTAGAATAGAACAGGCAAAATAATCCCCAACATTCATACTTGCATCGCCTGACTGATTGATATAATGCAATGCTATTTTTACTTTTTCATTATTTACATACCAATTAAAACCTGAGTCAATTGTTAGGTCGCCACCAATGTATTTGTATAACACCTTATTTCCGTTGCCTGAATATTCCTGATAGCTCAAGCAAAACTCCAAATGCTCCTGAAAAAGCATGAAATTGTAAGAACTCCGAACATGCCAAATAAAAGCCGAAAAGTCAGGTATGTAATTTGCTTCACGAAATAAACGATAGTATGAACCATCAATAATAAAATTATGGTAATGTAATAATATATCAGACCCAAAGGATCCTGATTTTTTAAAAGTCAAAGAATCATTCAAATAACCATTATGCTGATAAGATCCCCCAACACCAAATTCAATTTGCTTTTGGTTTTTCCAATTTTGATTCTTAATTAAATAACTGTGTGTTTTACTTGAATTATCTCCAATTGAGGCCATTACCCTATACGTACATAACAAACTATTATTTGTTGCACTGTGATATGACTCGGGTATAAATATTGACGTTCGATAGGAAAATCCAAATTTGTCAAAATATTTATCTCCCGCCAAACCTATGCCTGTTTCTATCCCGTTGCCTTTTCCCGTAATAAATTGTCGTAGATACCAATCTGGCTGTACCTTATCTAGAGTACCAAGTGTTTTAAAGGCAGTATAGGATTCCCGGCTTACTGCAATATTGTAGTAACCTGTATGAAGATTCATGAGATTTGAAGTTTTGCTTAGCTTAACAGACATCATCGCACACCATAAACCTACACCCTGGTATTTATTTTTAGTGGAGGCAAACTTGTTTTCTCCCAATCTGTCAGCGTCGATTAAAAAGCTATATTTCAGCCATTTATTCGCTTTGCCCTTTGCTCCAAATCTTAAGCGGCGGAAATGTATATCATATTGGTTAGCATATGTTTCGTTGTTCATACTTTCGCCATAACTGTAGGTTGACCAAATCTCGGCTATTGCAATTGGCTCCAATTGTGGAAACTTATTATCACCATTGCTAATCTGAGCACTTACTACTATGTAATTCAATACCACACAAATAGTGAGCATTACTGTTCTATTACCTTTCATAATAACACAAGGTTTATATTTTCGTTGTTCGTAATTATGAATAACGTTTTGTTAAAAAACTATTTAAATCTTTCGTCTGAGCGCAATTCTTCCAAAGGAACATTTTGAGCCTTTTCTGCCAGCCACCCAATTTTTACATTTTCCCTGTTATCGTATCTTGGGTAAAAAGGTTTTATATCAATCAATGGAGTGCCATCGAGCATATCAACCTGTTCAATATGTAGAATATTTTTTTCGACAGACAATAACTTCACAGTTGACATTCCAATAGCATTCGGGCGTTTCGGCGCTTTGCATGAAAATATACCGTGCTTTTTTGTGTCCAGAAATGGAGTTACTAAAAGTTCGTAACCATCAATTTTATGAAAATGATAAAATAACGTGATATGCGAGAAGCCATCAACATCTAAAAGCCCATCAACATATTCGGGTAATACTTCAATGTAGCCTTTAATTCCCTCAGCAGCAATCGGCTGTATTGGAACGTTGTCTACATCTTTGTGCGGAGTTCTGATAACCCCAATTGGTTTAATTGTAATTGTATCCATAATTATATAAATTGTTTTTATTCGTTATTCATTATAATGAATAACGACTTTCAAAGAAAATTACAAATCCATAAGTTTTCAGATAAGCTACTATTAAAAGAATTCAATTGTTTTCTTATCTTTTCAAATTCAGTGATAGCCAATTCACCATACTTTGTCAATTCTGCACCTCCACCATTAGCTCCACCTCTTTTGTTTATTACTATCGGTAATGGCGATATTTCATTTATTTCCTTTACAAAATACCATGCTTGCTGATATGACATTTTAATTTCCGCCGAAGCTGCTCTGATTGAGCCTTTCCTCTTAATGGCTTTTAATAAATCCATCCTTTTTGCATTCAAGAAGATTTTATCTCCCTTTTTAATCTCAAAATTGCTGTCCAGGTAGAATGGATTTTTCATGAAATTCTATTAATAAATATTATGCCAAATTTGTATCTGATTGATTATCTGACAACAAACGAATTCAATTGTTACATTTATGTAATACTATCATTTTAGGAATTACATTTATGTAAAATCTGCGTGTTGCAGAAACAGGAAATTAATTGATGGAAATCATCATTTTTAGGAGAATTAATAATTCGTTTATTTTTCGACAATAGGGTTTAGCCATATTGCCCATGAATTATGATTATGCCCTTCTGTTCCATCTGTCTTAAGCTCCAAAATTTTAACATCAGAGACATCTACCATAATTACCTCTTTCTGATTTACTCTTAGCGCAGATATGTGACTCAAGACTTTACCGTCGCCAATTACAGAAAACTTGGCAGATCCCTCAGAGTGAGCAAAATCTCTTAAGCCAACAGTTGCAGAAAATGTCTTCCATTTTTTATCCAAATTAAACACATATGATGATGGAGAATGAGCGTAAAGCCCTTTATTATATAGCTGTCCTTGAAGTTGCAGAAAAAAAACTGCTTCTGATTCACAAGTAAAATAGTTTCTGGCTACTTTTTCCCAACCAACACTTGCTTTCTCCCATTTGGCGTCGGATAAAATTAACTTAGTTCCGTTATAAGTTTGGGGATCAATAGGTGTAGGTGGATTTAGAATTCCTGATACTATTTCCAATTTCATTTGGACTTCCTTCGTCTGTTTTTTTTCTTTCAGCTTCTTATAGAGTTTTTCTATATCAACAATATTATCTATTGGAATATTAGATACCTCTGCATTTCCTTTTCTATCAACAATTACATCTCCGTTGTATCTATAAACTATGCCATCAGGAAATAAATACAATAACTGAATTTTATATTTTCCCATAGCTAATTCGCCAAATTCTATACCTACTGAATCAACACCCGAAACGAGATTAGCAAAACTTCGGTTATAATATTCTGACTCAGACTTTGGCCGAATTAACGCAACAGCTCCATAAAGTGGTACTTCAGTCTGAAAGTTTGTATTTAATCGAATACCCTTTTCGTTCTTATCAAATTTGAGATTTAATAATTTGAAGCTACTATTGATTTTTTCCGATTTGCTGGCTTGGGTAAAGAGAGGATGACTAGCTAGCTGCAAAATGGAAGCTAAGGAAAAAACAGAACTTTTATCTCCATTCCATAAATATTCTTTATAATGTCGGCTTCCATATTGCCCCATTAATGAGATGCTTGATTCATCTAATTCGCCAGGATTCCCAAAATCATGAAGAAGTCCAAAAATATGCCCCATTTCATGGGCAATGCCTCCAATGTACCAACTATTAAATTCTGCTACAAGGCATTCCTTATACGCTACCATCATTTCTGAGAATGCCATTCGTTGAATAGTGTCATTTAAATACTTCGAATCTAATAACTCGCAATCTGCCGTAAAGCAAATTCCATTTTTATAATAACCTCTCCCATGATATGGAGAATGAAATACATAGGTCCCATCTTCTCTTTGATAACATAAACCAGTAATTACCAAAACATGATCTTTTGAAAGATCAATTTGCCCTTTGGTTTTGTTATTAATTTCTTGTTGGATTCGACCACCTGAATTTTTGTCATAATTACGTGAAATAGAATCTCCTTCTACCATATGAAAAACAATATCTCCATTATTCTTTTCAAAAGGAATTCCTTCAACATCAACACCATACTTAGAAAACCCTTCTTTATAGTATTCGCTTACATCATTTAAGGTTCTTGTTAATCGTTCTTTCCAATTGGTTAATGGTTTCTGGTCGCTACCATGAAAATACACAACTTTTACAACCTTGTTTGCTGGTTTTGCTTCCTTATTGTATTCTTTAATAAGTTGATGTGCCTTTATTATTATCTCCTTTTTTGGTGCCTGATAAGAACCTTGAAATTGTCCCTGACATCCCCAAAATAAAACTATAGCTATAAATAAATTAAACTTAATATTTTGTCTCATTGTAACAAGTACTAGGATTCGTGGTGTACTTTTATTGTTTTAGAGATGATATTGTTATTTTTTCTTTTTTAAGTCCGTTGCCAGAAACCGTTAATTCAATATTTCCTGACTGGGTAGACGATTGAACCAAAACAACCAATTTACCATTAAAAACTTTCATGGTAGGTTTGTGAAATAGCTCCAATGAAGTTGCATCACCATTACAAGCTGCCCGATATCTTCCCTTCCCTTTTACTTCAAAATGCAACCTGTTCGAAGACTTAGGACAAGGATTCCCATTTTCATCAACAATAGTGGCTGTTACATAGCACAAATCCTTACCATCGGCCGTAATGGTTTGTCGGTCAGCTTTAAGTTGAATGTGATGAGCTTTGCCGGCAGTAACAACTATCTTTTCTACAACTGGGTTCCCCTGATCATCGTAAACTACTACTTTTAATGTTCCCGGTTCATACTTTACATCCATCCACATCAACCGATAGCGATTTAACTTAGATTTATCGTTCTTTTTTTGCACCCCCTGACTTTTGCCATTAACAAACAACTCGGCACTATTGTAGTTTGTATACACAAAAACAGGCGTGATTTCGCCCTCACGTCCTTCCCAATTCCAATGTGGAAGAATATGCAAGGTTTCATCTTCTGTATTCCAACGACTACGGTACAGATAATACCTGTCTTTAGGTAAACCAGCTAAATCGCAGATGCCAAAATAGGAACTTCGGGAAGGCCAATAAGTGTCATAAGGCGTAGGTTCGCCTAAATAATCAAAACCTGTCCATACGAATTCACCAATTACCCATGGTTTATCGTCCTGTAATACAAAATCATCCTCAGGAATATTTGACCAGCTGCAATATTCCAGATCATAAGAAGAACATTGTAAATCAGGGTAAATTTTGTTGGCTTTATTTACTACTGGAAATTTATAAACTCCTCTTGAACTTACTGTTGAAGCTGTTTCTGAACCTAAGAGAAGTCCTTGAGGAAATTTTTTATAAGCTTCCTCGTACAAATGCACTCGATAATTCAAACCCGGAACATCTAAAATAGCACCAAAGCCACTTTCCATTACAGCCTTTACCTGATCCATTCCAACAGTAACCGGTCTTGTTGGATCTTCTCTGTGAAAAATATCCTGAAGCCATTTTAATCTTTTCACTCCTACGTTACCCCATTGGTCAGGCACCTCGTTACCAGCACTCCACATCACAATGCACGGATGATTTCGTGTGGCACGTACTAGATTTACCACGTCTTTTTCTGCCCATTCATCAAAATACAGATTGTAGCCATTTTTTACTTTCGGTTTTTTCCATTCATCAAAACTTTCAGCTAAGAATAGAAAACCCATTTCGTCGCATAACTCCAATTGTTCAATTGAAGGCATATTGTGCGAAGAGCGAATGGCATTGCATCCCAAATCTTTCAAGATGGTTAATTGTCGCTTAAGTGCCGCTTTATTTACAGCAATACCTATAGGTCCCAAATCATGATGCAAACAAACCCCTTTAAATTTTGTCACTTTGCCGTTAAGCTCAAATCCTTTAGATGCAGAATAGCTGATTTCACGTATTCCAAAACGAATAAGCTCTGTATCTTTAAGTAAATCGCCTTGATAGAGTTTCAATTCAGCCGTATATAAATATGGACTTTCAGGGCTCCATAGCTTTGGATTTTTAACCGCAATATTCTGTTCTATTTCATCGGCAAATCTTTCAGATGCCATATTCTCAGCCACCACTTTCCCATCTGCATCTTTAATGCTGGCAATAATCCTAACATTCTCACCCTGTACCTGAGAGCGGATATTTAATTTAGCAAGATCTTCAGAAATAAATGGCGTGGTGATAAAATGGCCCCAATGTTTAAAACTTACCTTTTCTTTTATAATTACCCTAACTTTACGATACAATCCGGCACCCGGATACCACCGGGAAGAAAACGGTTGGTTTTCAAGACGGACAGCGATAACATTTTCTTTTTCTTTGCTTATAAAATCAGAAATATCGAAAAAGAAGTAGCTATAACCATATGGATGATTTCCTACTTTTATACCATTTACATATACTTCTGCATTGCTCATGGCCCCGTCGAAGGAAATCAACACTTGCTTTTCATTTGTAAATTCAGGCAGGTTTAGGGTGGTTCTGTACCAACCAACCCCAATGAAAGGTAAAGATCCTGTTCTACCTGTTTTCTCTGTAGCTTCTTTTTCGTTGTTTTGTTCTATTTTAACAATTTGCTTATCAACTTCCTTATCAAAAGGACCATAAATTGCCCAATCGTGAGGTATTGAAACCGATTCCCAATTGGAATCGTCAAAATCAACTTGTGAGGCAGAAGTGTTTTCTCCTCTATAAAACTTCCATAAATCCAATTCGCTTACTACTGTTTGCGCAAAGGAATTTGAACAATAAATTATTAATAGCGAAAGGAAAAATTTACTCTGTCTCATATAATATCTGTTTTTTAGTACACGATGGATTATTATGGTGTGATACGGTTTGAAAATGTTGTGTTTGGCATTTTAAAGTTCCCACTTATCTCCCTATAGAAATCGGAATTGTTTTTACTCCTCAAATCCAGAATTTTATCGCTAAGCTTTTTTACATTTTTAATGCCCAATACATTATTCAATTAATATCTTGGTTTATCTTTTATTTCATTGTAATAATTAACAACTCCCATTTCTTTCATCCGAAGGTTTATCTTTATTGATCGATTATGTAAGTGTTTGTCAAATCCTGTGTTTTTGCATGGAAAATCAGGACACTGAAAGCAAAAATCAACACCTTTCTTTTCAAAGCAATCTCGAACTCGACAATCCTTGAATATCAAGCATTTTTCTTTGCGACAACCACCGCATTTTACTGTGGTGAAATAATCTAATAATTCTTTAAAATCGGGATATTTTTTAAAAACAGGTTCATCAATCAAATCTACAAACCTTTCTGCATAAATATCGAATTCGCCCAATGACTCTTTTAGCAACTTACTATTTTGAGAAATATCTCCACCTATAAATGCATAACATTTTCCGCAATGTAATCCACAAGGGGCTAATCTTTGCTTAATTTGTTCGTAATTCATCATTCGGTTTTAAATAGTTTCTTAACTATAACAATTGCTTTTTGAGGTTCAAATACTTTTATTCCAACTGTCTCAATCTGAAATTTGAAATACAACTGAACGTACTAGAATTTTACTCTTTTCAATTGCATCTTTTTTTACCATTATTTCTCTAATCCTACTATTACCTTCAATATAAAAATACTGCAAATTTAATTACAACACCTAATTCTTTCGTTAACATGCTCTCAATATAGGTTTATGGTTGTATTTCTTGAAACTACACCTAGAGCTTTGTCGTGGTGTTGAACTAATTATTTAGGCATGGAATGCTCAGGTAGGGAATGTTTATCCATTTGGTGTTTTATTGCATTAAAGTATTTTAACTATCATATTTTACAAGTAATCAAAAAAATTGAACTGCATATAACATCTTATTGCATAATACGTATATTTACAAACCATTCATAATTGAATTGTATATGAGTAGAGAGGAACAAAAAAGAATTAGCGACCTCGCAACCAAGGCCTTAAAACAAGATCGTAGTAGAGAAGAAATACTTGAGACATTGCAAAGTGCTGGTATCGTTGACAAAGATGGTAAAATTATGGAACCATACACAGAAGTTCTTGAGCAAATCTAATTCCTAAGCATTGTATTCAACCAAATCTAATCTTATTCTTGGTTTTCATGGCTGTGAGAAAAAAGATCAAGATAAACTAATTACAAGCAAAACCTATTTTAAACAAAGTCAGGAATCTTTTGACTGGCTTGGACATGGCATGTATTTCTGGGAAGCAAACGAGAAACGTGCGCATCAATGGGCTTTGCAAAAGAAAAAGGCTGGCACGCTTAAAGAACCTGCTGTCGTGGGAGCGGTTATCGATTTAGGTCGTTGTTTTGACTTACTTGACTCTACCAATATTGAAACCTTAAAGAAGTATCATAAATTACTTGAAAGTGATTTCAAGTAAGCAAATATCACTATTCCTGAAAACCTAGAACATCCAAAAAATAAAGGAGATCGGATTTTAAGATTTTTAGACTGTGCTGTAATTGTGTATATACATACTTTAATGATGAAAGATGGTATTGAGCCCTTTGATTCTATAAGGGCTGCATTCATTGAAGGGAATCCTATCTAACCTAACGCTGGATTTCATGAAAAGACTCATATACAAATTTGTGTTATTAATCCCAATTGTATTAAGGGCGTTTTTCATCCAAGAGAGAAAAACAAGAATTACCCTACAGTATAATTGAATTATTATTTAAACACCCTCACCAACTTCTCCTTAAACCTATCACTCGCCTTCTCAAGTCCATCATCCAAACTAATATCTAGTTTTATTTTCTCCCACCCATACTCAGCGTAGTATTCAATATGCTACATTAGCTCTTTTATTCATTCTAACAGTACTTTTCTGTAGCAAATGCTACCGCTTAGTCTCATTGTTTATTTGTTGTGCTAATTAGGGGCTACTAAAAAAGTCAGCACAAAATAAAAACCCCCACCCTACAACAAGTGCAGGATGGGGGAAAAAAAGCCCTCCAAAGCATATGCAAAGGAGGGCAGTGTAGTCCGTAGGGGAATCGAACCCCTGTTACCAGGATGAAAACCTGGCGTCCTAACCCCTAGACGAACGGACCTAGAATGACTTCATGTTTGAAATCGGTGTGCAAAAGTAATCGTTTTTTTTATTGCTGCAAATTTTTTTTAATTTTTTTTGCTATCAAAAGCTATTAATTTAACTCTTCAAAATATTTATAAATAGACCTCTAAATTATATCGTTGAAATACAATTAATTGCTCCAATTATAAGTTAATACCTTTTAATTCAACTCACTAATTCCAACGCATATCAATTTCAATTACCATTCCATCTGCTTCATCTCTAATATGCTTATTGGTAATATTTATGTCTTTACACCCTGATATTTCAAGAGCTCTGTAACACCATCCGATAATTCTTTGTTCAATTGCCAAATGGCGAGTCTGAACCTTGGAGAGCTCAACAACTACACCTTTGTCTGGTTCACCTACAACTATTAAATCAACTGGTCGATAATAGGTTGCAAAAACACGCGAGGCTCTTTTTATTATGTACTGAGGATTAGCAGCCTTAACAAATATTTTATATATACCTGTTAAAGCTTTATCAGCACTGAATCTTCCAGACTCCAGGGCTCCTTTTCCCACATTCCCGTTAAAAAAAAGTTTAGCAATTTTTTCTGTCGGATCTTTCGCTCCCTCCTCAATTGGATACCATTTTGTAGAATCTATGACTGATTCGTAAATACTTCTTGCCTCTGGCGTTAATACGTCTAACCAACGACTATAATCAGAGCTATGCTCTTTTTTTACATAATCCCTAATAGCTATCACAGCCGTACCCTTTACTTCCATATATTTTGGTTTTTATGCTGAAGATAATAAAAAATTTATTCTGAAAACCTTTTTAACGTTATTTCATTTAACCACAGCAAATTGATTCATCTCATCTTTTTGCATGCCTCCAAAATTACCGGAACTCATAAACAAATAGACTCTTCGTTTTTTCAATTGTTTAATTTGTATAGCTTTAATGAGCTCCGCTTTATTAGTAACAACTTTTAAATCTTGTCTGGAAAATGCTTCTTTAATTTCATTTGGATCTATTTCTGGAAGCTTCTTAAGCTTTACAACTTCAGGATTATAAAACACAATGGCCTCATCGGGTAAATCCATGGTTGATTTATAATCAATTATAAATTGCTTGTTTAAACTACTAAAAGTATGTAGCTCAAGACACGCAATAATTGAATGCTCAGGATATTGTTGTTTTACCGCCTCTACGGTAGCCTTAACTTTTGATGGTGCATGAGCAAAATCTAAATAAACAACCGTATTTTCATCCTCATGTAATTTCTGTAGCCGCTTCTGAGAACCAGAAAAACTCACTATAGCACTATAAAAACTGTTGTCTGAAATGCCAAGCTTATTGCAAATAGCTTTAGCGCCAGACAAATTTTGCATATTATGATTGCCAAATATCTTCAAAGGAATATCAGCTGTACCTTCTTGTGTTAAATAGCATGTTCCATTTATAACTTTATTGGAGTGTTCCTTATATTCCTCTATTTCAATATCCTCCCTGGCATTATTCTTTACAATTTCAACAGTTTCAGAATCGGTTCCATTGAAATAAAGGGCCCCAGACTTTTCAATTTTATTAATAAAAATTTCAAATTGTTCCTTGTATATTTCATACGTTGGAAAAACGTTTATATGATCCCAGGCAATCCCATTTATTAATCCAATATGCGGGTTGTAAAGATGGAATTTGGGACGGCGGTCTATTGGTGATGAAAGATATTCATCGCCTTCAAAAACAGCAATCTTAGTTTCCTCCTGAAGAGAAACCATAGTTTCAAAGCCTTCAATCTGAGAACCTACCATGTAATCAAAAGAAATCTTGTTTTCTTTAAGTACATGCATTATCATCGATGTAATTGTGGTTTTACCATGACTACCTCCAATTACAACACGAGTTTTATTTTTGGTTTGTTCGTACAAGAACTCTGGATAAGAAAAAATTCGAAGTCCTTTGCGTTGAGCCTCCAATAATTCCGGGTTATCTTCCCTGGCATGCATTCCCAAAATAATTGCATCTAACGCTACCGATATTTTCTCTGGATACCAGCCATACTCTTTAGGAAGAAGACCTGCATTAGCTAACCTGCCTCTAGAGGGTTCAAAAATTTCATCGTCAGAACCGGTTACAATATAGCCTTTCTTATACAATGCAAGGGCAAGGTTATGCATTGCTGCCCCTCCAATTGCAATAAAGTGAACTCTCATAATACAAATATTTCCCGAAAGTTAGATTAAGAATTACTCTAATGGAAATGTTTTTTTGAACTATATTTCTGGAATGCCATAACTAACGTGTATTTGTTCCTAAATATCCAGACAAGCCTTACTAAGTCCCAGACTGTTAGATGAAAGGAAGTTCCAGACCGTATCGCAGTAATTTGAATTAAAGTTGTATGGATCATATCCGTCAGTAACAAGTCGACCGGTTTTAGCTGAGTCGAGCCAGTATTTAAGCTGTGCCGATGGCTCAGGATAGGCATCCTAAGAAACTCCATCCTTTGTGAAAAAATCATCGCAAGGATAGCTACAATTTGATCTTCCGCCAGTGAGTGTTTTTGCCCGAACTGTAGGCTTTCAATTGGATATCCGGATAAACCTCCTCCATTAATTCTTTGGAACATCCTAAAACATAATAGTAAATAGCAGCATTACTGCAAAAAAGTTTCGTGCCTTTTTTATTTGTGTTTTTAGTTATTAGTTAATAATTAAAAAATCTTCACTTGGTTAGGATTAGTTATTTTTGTTTGCTTGTTCAACCTCCTTTCTTTTTAGTAAATTGATCCAATGACCACATCGATATAAAAATGACAGACATTCTTATAATAAACTGATATGCCGGCATTACAAAAAAGTCATAATATGAGAAATCTATAAAATTCAACTATTGAATCTCAATCGGCTACAGAAATAATGTCCATCTTCTTTGCCAATTAACCTCCTTAAATATTTTCGAATTTGAGCAGAGATAGCTTGTCGCTTGTATTTTACTCTAAAGAATTGTTTGATGAATGACTATCTCTATTGACATGCGATTTATAGCCGAATTAAGAACACAACTACTTGAAATATTAAACAATAGTGTTGTTCGTTGAAATTCCGAATTGTAAACACAGAAAAATAACTTTCTGCTATACTTTTAATCAGAATGAAGTTTAAAAAGAATGGCAATTAAAAATTTAGGAACCAATTCTCACATCGCCATTCTTCTATTCTAAACATTTTAACTTTATACAACTTTAACCTTCAACAAAATTTGTTTTATGATCAAAAAGTACTAACTAATAGTGCTAGTTATGGGTATAAAATAAATTAATTGGGCAGGTATTTTTACAGGGGGAAATTTTCGTATTTTGAGTGTAAATATTACGATCTAACAAACAAAAAAAACTAGCTTGATAAAGTAAAATACACCCGCGTTTCCGAGGAACTATTTTTATATTTTACCAACCCTTTCCCCTGTATGTCATTCTTTGTTAAGAGATAAGATCAAAATTTGTTCTTTCTATATATCGCATTAAAAAAAATTTCTAATTAGTTTGCAATGATCTTACTACACAAAACAAATAGATGCGACTATCAAAAGCACAACAGAGTCTGTTTATTTTGAAATTAGGGGTAATTCCCAACAGTAAGAACTGTATGAATAGATAAATAAAGTTTAATTCTATTCATACAGTTCTTATTAAATCCTTTTGATAACGTTAAATGCATAGCAAAAATAAGATGAAAAATGATAAATTTGAGCAAAATATAAATAATTGATAATCAGTGACTAATTTTTACATTAGTCAGAATTTGGATCGCAGTGATATGAGAGGTAGTAATTTAATAAAATATTGTAAAATATTTATTTTTATTGTTTTTATCCTTTTTGATTTTATTGCAGGATTTCCTGTTATGAGTCAAGACTCTGATTGCTATTATGTAGGTGAAAGTCCTACTATCTATAATCAAGATAGCTTGCGGAAAATATATGCAGAAAAGATTATTGAAAACAATAGAGCGTTGATTTGTAATGATGATACTTTAACCTTGATAGGATTATCTAAAATGGAAGTGCTTGATGATCTACATTTCATGGTAAATAATCCCAATACAACCAGACTAAATGATAGTGGATATTATTGCGGTATAGTAGTAGTTTTAAACTGGATGCTAAATAATATACCTGATGAGTATGCTAAGGCTATGATAGATTTAACCTTTTACGGAGAAACAACTTTTCCAAATGGATCAAAAACAGTAAGGTTACCCCACTCATTAACAAACAATGTTGATTTTACTCAAATTCTAAGCACCGAAGGAGTAATCCGGGCTGATATTGGAAATATTAGTGTCAGTGATTTTGTAGTAGGTATATCATTAGTGTATTCTGAGAAAGTCATTCAAAGGTTCGGATTACTTTGGAAAAAATCGCTACATAAGAAATCCAATGTTGGTAATTTTATATTTGCAAATACAATGCCTTGGGAGATGGATGATTATTTTAGGATAATTGGAGTTAGGAATATAACTAAGAGTTATTATCCACTATATAAGAACCAAGAGAAAATACTTACTCAGATAAACTCTGCCATCGATTCAGGAAAAATGCCAATTGTAATGGAGAATCATTTATTAACTGCAGACAGACATAAAAACCTTTTCTATAAGATTTTTGGTGCACATTTTATAGCTATTCACAATTTCAAAGTTAATCCTGATTGTAAAACTATATCAATTTCATATTGGGATTATGGGAGCGTAAAAAACTATCGGGAGCAAAGTAAAAAAGGATCTCCTTTGGCTGCAAGATCACTTAAGGCTGCTATTAGGAAAGCAAACAGATTAAAAAAAATTAAAAAGGATGATCAGTACCTTGAAATTTCAATTAAACAATTCTTTAAAGGGATAAAGGGATATTGGATACCAGAGAAAAAAACTCCCCCTAACAAAATGTAAACTTAATGGTCGGGGTGATGCTGTTGCATAGCTTTTTATATTTACTAAAACTAGTAATGGTCGGATACGAAAATGCTATTAATTCGGCCACTAAAATTTGCACAAGCCGTCTATGACTATAAACTATTTCAACGCATTGTATACATGTATTTTCTTATTTGCAAAAATTTTTAATTAAAAGTTCTCAAACTCACTATCAAAAGTTTCTCCCAAATCGATTTTTCTTATCTGCCAAGGCAAAAAATGTTGTAGGAGATACCAGTTCATATACTGGTGTTTATGTATACAACAACATTTTTGCTTATACTCATGGAAAAGCAGTAATGTTTGAAAATGTTGATGATTCATACATTTGCAATAATACTTTTTATGGGATGAACCCAACACAACCAAATGCACAAAACGTAATATCTCTAAGTGCAAGTTCTGAAAGAAATACAGTTGTAAACAATATCTATTATAATGACGATGACCAGACAACAAACCCAATGTTTATATATGCTCCTCATGATTTTCATGTAAATTTTGGTTCTCCTGCAATTGAGGGTGCTCTATCTTTGCCATTCATAACTGACGATTATTATGAAAATCCTCGCGACCATGCTTCTGTCAAAATTAAACGTTTTGAATTAGCACAACAGGTTAGTGCGGCTATCATTGACGATAAAAATAATACCGTGAAAATTATAGTTGAGTGGTGAATAGATGTAACAAAACTAGCACCAACAAATATCACAAGTATTGGAGGCAAATCTTGCTAAGATTATTCAATTATAAAAAAGTAGGTAGGTATCTATACTCAACCAAGAATACTGAGAATGGATATAGCTCCGGATTTTCATAGAGACCTACCTGAATGTTTGGTTTGTTTTTACTTTACTCTTTCAATATTTTTCGTTTAAAAAAATTATCTTTTGTGCAAACTTTTAAAATATAAACCCCTGGTTTTAATTTACTTACATTGATTTCTGTGGTTGACTTATTAACTTTTTCATCTAGTAATCGAGCACCGTTCAAATTATATATCTCAACTTTTGTAATAGTTTTTTCAAGCTCAATATTTAATTTATCTTTTACAGGGTTAGGGAAAACTTTTCCGTTAAGTTTTATATCTTCTATACTTGTTGTTGGGTTTCCTTCCTGTGTTACTGTTACTGTCCTGTTAATCCCCGAACCACCTATTGTTACTGTTGCCGATCTTTCTGTGGCATTCGGATTTGTTTCTGCTTCAACAGTAACAGTACCATTATCATTACCTGTTGAAGGGCTAACTGTAAGCCATGTTTGGTTGCTCGAAACCGCCCATGAAAGGTTTGAAGTAACTGTAATAGTTTCACTGCTATTGGTTGCTGCCAAATCAATTGTGGATGGGCTGACCGATAGTATTTCCTGAGGTGATTGTGTAACAGTAACTGTTTCTGAACTTACTCCTGTTCCAGTGATTGTCACTGTTGCTGTGCGCGCTGTATTTGAAGTGTTTTCTGCTGCTGTAACTGTTATACTTCCGTTATTTGAGCCAGACGAAGAACTAACTGTAAGCCATGTTTGGTTGCTGCTTGCTGTCCAGTTAACATTTGATGATATTGCTATTTCATCTGAACTATTGTTGGCTGAAGCCAGATCAACTGTAGAAGGAGTAACATCCAGGTAATCACCACTTGCCCCTTTCAAGATTACAGAAGTGATAGAATAGGCAGGTAATGTTGTTGAAAATACTCCACTGCTTACCGTAATTGTAGATGATTCCAGTGCATTGTCAGCATGAGAAACAAAAGTTTCGGTTGAATTATCATCAGGTAAATTGTTAAGCGTGTATACCTGATAAGTGCCATTTGGTACATCAAAATTCGCAGCAGAAACCTGAACATTTTTTGAAGAGGTATAACGGTTTACTAATACAACTGTTAACGAGTCATTGCCTTCATTTACAGTCGAATAAGCTGAGATGTTGTTGTTGTCGCTTGAAGTAGATTTTACAGCAACTGTTTTGCTATATTGGCTAAAAAGGTGCACCACTTCCCAATAGGATGGGCTCCAAAACCACGGGGTAAATAATTCTACACCTTCATTCGCAAAAACACCAAGTGTGGAAGCATAATCAAGGGCTTGGGGCATTTGATCAAATGTATTATTCCATCCTGATTCTGTTGATCCAATTGTAACACCATGATTTGCTCCAAGGTATTGATCTAACCAATCATTAATTCTTTTAAAAATATATTCTTTGGTTATACTGTTATCCCAACCACTTGGACTGAGAAGTCTGATTCCATTGGCAGCAGGATAATCATAAGTTTCATCATAAAATACCCGATGTGCCTGTAATAATTGTTCGATAGGTGAAGGAAAAGATGCATCATTATTAATACTAAGGTAGGCGTGTAAATCAATTACATCGATCAATTTTATGCCTGTTGCCTGTTGTTCTTCGCCAATTCTTTTAATAAAAAACTCTATCCAAGTATAACTGGAACCATTGTATTCTATTTTTCCACTATTTCCAGCGCCATTTGGGTATGCATACCAAAACCATTCCGAGCAAGGTACAAAACCTACTAATTTAATATCTGGAAATTTAGCCCTTGCTTTTTTTGCTACTTGAAAATATTTTTGCATAAATTCTTCAGCTGAAATTTGGTGTGGCATAACATCATCGTGAGTACTTTCCCAAATTTCTGGTTCGTTATCCATGTTCCAGTATTGAAACATATCTTGATCTAGATTAAGGCTACCTTGGTTGCTTCCAAACCATTTATCTAAAATAGCCACAGTTGAATCAGCCGGCCAGTCTTTTGTATATAAATCAGGGTCGCCTTCTACAAGCGCTTTGGTAGCATTCCAATCTGTATTTACGGTGCCTCCACCTGCCAAATTTTGTGCAACTCCCGGCCACCATTGTGCTTTATTATATCCCCAATCATCAAAGTTGTGGCTGGCATCATTTGCTACTTTCCCAATTAGCTGGAATGCATACATTGCTTTTACTCCAGCCATGTTTTGTTGCAAGCTCTGCGCTTCGTAATCCCAGTTAGAGGGATAAACATTATTATACCAGTCAGGTGCACTGGTTAGGTTTAAGCGCCAATTATGTTTTGTGGAATTGTTTCCTGAATTTTCTCTAAATAGCTTTATTCCAGCATCTTTAAGCTTTTGCCACTCTGCAGCTGATAAAGGATCGGAAGAATTAGCGGAAAGGGAATTGTTTCTTCCGTAAATATAAGGCGATACATTTTTTCTGTTTTGCGTTGGATCGACAGTTATATTTACCGTTTGTGCAAATCCATTAAATGATAAAATTAGAATGGATAGGATTAATAGACGTTTTTTCATAGGTTTTATTTATTAAATATAAGGAGAATGCAAATATTCTGAATTTATCTGAATTCTGCATTAACATTTTTTAAAAAGTGAAATTTACTATTCAAAATAAATGTAATATGTCAACAATACCAAACATAACAAATGGTCAATATAGAAAGAGGAATTGGGAGCTCCCTACGATAAAATAGCCGGAAAAGAAAAAAAGGCTAAATACAAGATTAATTCATTAGGTTCACTCATCACTACACATTAATTTTTACTCTCTCAATGTGAGATAGAGAATTTCAATAGTAAGTTCAAAATAAATGTCTTTAAATGTATGCTCATATACAGTCTTTGTTGTTGCTTCTTTTGACTATTCTGAAACATGTATAACAACATGTTTTAACAAATCAAATTAGCTTGTTCTTTTATTGCTGATCACAATTCTCATTTCATTAAAGTTTTCTTTATCTGCCTCAATAAATTCCTGGAAAACAAGGCTCTACTATGATTGTTTTGACAAGATATAATACTGCAAACAAATAATACTCAAAGATAAATGAATGCAAAACTGTTTGTTAATACTTCTAGTTTCTAACAATACTAGCATTATTTTGAAAAAAGTATATTTACAAACATATCAAAAGGATTTTGTTACATAACTGTAAAAAGACATCTGAGCTTTCATCCTAATTTTTAAATCCAACAATAACCAAAGGCTTGTACATGATTATAAGCTATTTTAAACTCACAACATGAAAACAAAACATCATTTCTTTCAGAAAATGATTCTAGTTTTAGGAATCATATTTATGCTTTCTAGTTTTTACAACACTTACGCAACTAATTATTACATCAGCAACGATGGGAATAATGGGGAGAATGGATTAAGTCCTGAAACAGCATGGGAGACAGCCTATAATCTTTTAACTACCACTCTGCAACCAGGTGATTCTGTTTTGTTTAGGTGTGGTGATATTTGGCGTACAACAAACTTTAACATCAATCAATCTGGTACTCCGGAAGCTTATATAACCATTGCCAGTTATGGAGTTGGTGATAAACCAAAGCTATTAGGGTCAAGGCCGATTACAACCTGGACTCAGCATGCTTCTTTAGCAAACGTATGGGTTAATGCCGATTTCGACGATTATCCTGGTGTTGGGGGAGCAATTGCACAATTGTTTCTGCATAAAACCGGCACAGTAGATAACATGGATAGAGACTCCATAACATGGGGAAATATTCTTATTTCCCAAGACCCGACTGAAATGAATCAGGATTACCAATGGACTTATAGTAATGAAGGTGTAATATGGCTTTATTACTCAGGAAATCCTAATGACGATTTTGAATATACAGAAGCCCCTCAAACAACCAATTTCATTGAGATCAATCATCAGGATTATATCGCTTTCAACAATTTGGAGATTGCATTTTGTTCATTATCAGGAATACGCGATTCTTATCCGATGTTAAATCAAAAGGGATTAAAAGTAACTAACTGTTACATTCATCATATTGGATATAAAGGATCGCCAAAGGCATATGGAGTGTATCTTAGTCATTCAGATGCGTATTATGCTTATAATGAAATTCATGATTGTGGACGCCGAAGCCTTTCTCTATCTATTCTTGATGGTAATTTTGATAATGGCCGCATGGAGAATGTCGTGATAGAACATAATCATTTTCACCACGGATGGCACACTACCGGTATTGATGGGATTATTGGAGCAGGTGACGTGGTTGATAGCATAATAATAAGAAATAATTTCTTTGAGGGAAGCCCGGAAGTAGACTTAACCAATGGTTTAAATGCCGAAAATTCAAACCATATTTTTTTATCAGCCAAGGCAAAAGATGTTGTAGGAGACACCAGTTCATATACCGGTGTTTATGTATACAACAACATTTTTACCTATACTCATGGAAAAGCAGTAATGTTTGAAAATGTTGATGATTCATACATTTGTAATAATACTTTTTATGGGATGAACCCAACACTGCCAAATGCACAAAGCTTAATATCTTTAAGTGCAAGTTCTGAAAGAAATACAGTTCTAAACAATATCTTTTATAATGACGATGACCAGACAACAAATCCCAGTCAAGATTTGCTCACCATTAACATTACTATTCCGGGACTGCGTAGTAATTCTGTAATTGACTATAACCTGCATTATTCAACAGATAAGGAAAATCGGATATTAGCTACCCCCGATACGATAGCACCTGGTGGTTGGTGGATATATTCATATACCTCCTGGGACTACATCGTATCAACCTTTAGTTTTGAGGAACACTCACCACAATTCAATCCTGATGACTTGGAGGCAACTAACCCTATGTTTATATATGCTCCTCATGATTTTCATGTAAATTTGGGGTCACCTGCAATTGAGGGTGCTCTATCTTTGCCATTCATAACTGACGATTATTATGGCAATCCTCGCGACCCTGCTACTCCAACAATAGGTGCTATTGAGTTCGATTACGACCCTGCTTCTGCCAAAATTAAACGTTTTGAATTAGCACAACAGGTTAGTTCGGCTATCATTGACGATGAAAATAACACCGTGAAAATTATAGTTGAGTGGGGAACTGATGTAACAAAACTAGCACCAACAATTATCACAAGTATTGGAGCATCTATTAATCCAGCATCAGGTGTTGAAAGAGATTTCACTAATATTCAAACTTATACTGTTACTGCCTTTGATGGAGTTACAAAACAAGACTGGACTGTTGAAGTAACTGTTACCCAACCCAATTCTAAAAACTTGTTAGAAGCTAATAATAGCATTTTTATCTATCCAAATCCTGCGAATAGCTTTATTAATGTTATGGTTACCAGCAAATCAAACATTAAATTATTTGATACATCAGGAAAACTTGTAAAAAATCAAACTCTTAATGATGGTGCAAATAACGTATCATTAGAGTCTTTTAAACCTGGTATGTATATATTGGAGGTTTTACAAGAAGACAAAGTAACAATTAAGAAACTAATTGTTAAATAAAGTAGAATAACAACCAGATTTCTGAATAAGCTTTCCTAAAATAATAGTATTCCTGCGAGTTAAATCCTCGCAGGCTTTTTTTACCCGCATAATCAATGTTTTTTAGTAAACAATTTCCTATGGTTCACCTTTTCTTTCTTAAAATGAGGTGAGGAGCAAATATAAGCATCGCAGGTAAAGCAAATAAACCAATGCAAAAAGGGTTCCGATAAAGTTAAACAAATACTTTATGCATTATTTAGATATCAGTTCCCTGACATAGAAAAAGTTACCTAAAAACTTAATTTGAGTACCAAGACCCTTCAACCCGCATTATTCATTTGAATATAAATGAATACTTTGACGAAAGTAAAATCAGAGAGTTGCAACGATATTAATAATACCTGTTTAATCATATTTAAGGTTCCACGAAAACTTAGGGATGAACAAGCAACTTTTAAAAGTATTTTGCAAGAACCAAGATATGGAATAGCCAAGAAATTGTTAAAACAGGATATACTTACAATTGTTGATGCGGACTACAAAACAACTAAACTGAGCAAAGTGAGCCCACCAATGAAACCCTTATCAGCTATACTGTTTGTGCCACTGGGCTCTTTTTATTAACGTTAGCCTATGGTTTGTGAGTATTTCAGCATTTTATATTTCCTTTCCATCTTTAAAAAATTGTTTAAAGCTCCTAACCCTACTTCAAGGCAAAATGTGCTATTACTAGTGGTAGATACCGTTATTTTATATTTTCAAAATCAATTTTTAAGTATTCTATTGTAGCAAGAGAATCAACTAATTTAAGACCATAAATTGAATCTAATTGCCTTTTAAGATCTGTTGTATCTGTAGTATTTAATTTTATATCAAATCTACCTGCAATATTATTTTTTAGAAACACTTTCTTTCTTTTTGAGTTTTGTATAGCACTAGCAATTCCAGCTAAATTCGATCTATGTATAATTGCACTGTCGTTTGAATATCTATAATAATTTCCTCTTATGGAATCTGTTCTATATTGAATCAGCTTTAAAGAATCTTCAACAATCAATTCCCAGGAATTTACTACTCTTTGCTCCTTGTCAATTTTAAATTTGTATAAGTCTGCTAAGTGTTTTTCGATAATTTTTCTATCAACGAAGAAAGAATCTGATTTATTCTTATAGTTAAGATTTAATGCCATGTTCATTTTTTCTTCATTGTTTGCATCTATTTGCCACGAGACCTTATTTGAGGTGAATGCAAGAATATCCTTTAATTTATAATTCTGAAAATAGACTGAATCGGGAAAGAATTTAGCTACTTGATTTGCTTCGCTATTGGAGGCTTCTTCTATTCTTAATTTATAATCATTCTGACTAGTTGTTAATGCTTCTGTGGTATTTCCAAATAAAAGTAAGGGCAATAATACAATCGAATTATGAATGGCATGTAAAAAATATCCCCAAATCAAATTATAACGCACACGTAAATAGCCTGCAAAAACCGCAAAAGATATTTGTGGAGCTGTTATTAATGGAAATAATAGCAGCATGTTTTTGTTCGTATCGAAGTTGAATATATGTACAAATCCAAATAGAATTGTGGAGAAATAAAATATATACGCATATTTCTTATACCATATTTTCTTAATTCGCTTTTCTATGCGTTGTTTATAATCTTTTCCAAACAAACGAAATAGAAAAATAAAGAATCGAAGAAGATAATTATTCTTATACCTTAAATATAACCTGAAAATGAGTTCTTCAATTAAAGGTACAATAACAATGAAAACAAAAATCACGGTGATTTTAGGCATTGAATTTAACAGCGCGATTACTTTATGATTTTCACTAGAAAACAGTCCGTAAGATTCAAGAACAGAAAATAATAAAATAAAAATGCCACTAATTATAATATCTAATATTATAATCAAGATTAGTTTAGCAACCTTCTCTTTAATCGTTTGACTAACTGCCTGTTCATCGGCAGGCCTTTTAATAAATCGAAATAGATCTGCATACGTGTCTTTAATAAGTTTAATCATATTTAGTTTTATTTGTTAAGGCATTTAGTTTACCGCCAACATTTTGATTTGTGGTAAATGTACTAAGTTTTAAAAATTTGCAAACCCTGGCTTACTTATATTTTGTGTTATTAAAAGAATTGGAAAGCTCTTTCGTAACATGGTTTATCTTTTGTCTACTAAACTCCCTACAACCATTTGGTTTTAGAAGTAGAATCAGATACCATTTTTATATTGAATATTATTTGATGGATAAATAATACTTTGTAGTTGCTGTGTTGATTCAGAATTTCCACTAAGATGGTTTTTAAAAATCTTAATTAAACTTGCTTTGTCAAGTTCAATTTTAGTTTCGGTTCTTATATCTCTTAAATCAATAAAGAAGCTGGAAAATAGATTAGGTATATCTGTAACAATATCGGTATTTAGTAAGTTAGACGCATTATAGATACTATGATAATTTCCTTTTGTTTTCTCGATAATGAAAGTTTCTTTTTTTAAGTTTGTAATACTTGAACGCTTCTCGCATTGCTGAATACAGCTATTATCAGTTTTGTCTTTTTTACATCCGGTTACCTGATGAAACAAACACTGCCTGCTCGTCATGAGTACCATTGGCTGATAGATGCTGTAGTAGAGTTTAAAATCCTCAGGCTTTTTAATAAACATTATCTGCTGTTTACTTATTTCAGTTGAAAGAAATGAACCATAACAATTGTATTTTTCTTTTAAGCATAGTAAGCTATAGGAATTGGCAATGTTTAGGTGGGGTCCTGCAATCCAGGATATTTCTTTTTTAAAGGCTTCAAAAGCTATTCCTGAATTATTGGTTACAATATGTTCTGGTTGAAGCTGTTCAAGAAATTCAACGGCAGCTAGATAGTCATCACCAATTAAAATGGAAGGAAACCAGGGTATTAGGTTTTTATTCTTTTTGAAGAGATCTATCAACACAGCATCTTCCATTTTAAAACTATTCGGAAGTTGAAAATAAACATCTACAGAGGCATCATTACAAATGTCGATATCACTATGTGAGGATATTAATACTGCAAGAACAGGCTTGTTTTTTTGGGTGTTGTGCTTCTTTAAAACTGGAACATTTACGGGGGCAACTATTTCCTTTGAGCCATTCAAGATGAACAATATTCTTTTCTTTATTGAGGTGAGTTCATTAAAGGGCAAATATAGCTCTGAGTCAAGATTAAACTCCATATCCTGAATGAAATATTCAGTGTCATTTATTGCTTTCAGTCTTTTTAGTACCATCTTGTGGTTTAAAGCCTCTGTTCCAACATCTGCCAGATTAACTCCTGAGCACATATCGAATGAGGTGTCCGGAGTTTTTACCGATACTTTTAATGGAGTCCCACATGCCCCGGAAACACATAATGTTAAAGGGATTTTGCTTGTGTTAAATTGTTCAATTTCACTTTTAATATAGGTTCTGAGTTTTTCTTTTTCGTCATAAAGTTCCATTTTTCCCTCTATCATTTTATCACTCGAAGAATAAGTGTTGATATCAGAAAGATGTTTGGTTGAATTACTCATAGGATTATCAATAAACATATCTTTATTAATGTCTCCCTTTAAAAATGAATTTGAGAAATCGCGGTTAAACACCTTGTAAAGTTCACTATTGTCATTGCTCAGACTGTTTTTATCATTAAAGTGTTGAATCTGTTTTCTCCATGCATTCACCACAGTATATACGTATTCATACTCCTTAATTCGTCCTTCAATCTTTAGAGAATCAACCCCTGCATTATATAGTTCCTTTAAATCAAAATATGCCGAATTATCTTTAAGATTAAGTGGATAATCACTCCCCTCAGAAGTCCTCAAATATTTGTCTCTGCATGGCTGACTACATCTACCACGATTACCTGAATTACCTCCCTGAACAGAACTCATATAACAAATGCCCGAAAAAGAGATACAATAAGATCCATGAACAAAAACTTCTGTTAAAACATTGCTTTTATGTGCAACATCAGTTAAAGCTTTTATCTCATTAATATTCAACTCTCTTGACAGGTTAACCCGCTGAGCATTCAGTTTGCTTAAGAACTCAATCTGACCTTTGTTATGGGTAGTAAGCTGTGTAGAGGCATGTATTTTTAGGCCTTTAAAATATTTAGACAACAGATAGAACATGCCTATATCCTGCACAATTACACCATCGATGTGAGTATTAACCAATTTGTTCAGCAACTTTATAAAGGCTCGAATTTCGCTGTCGAGTATAATGATATTAAGGGTTAGAAATACTTCACAATTGTTTTTATGTGCGAATCTAATGATGCCCTGCAGCTCTTCAAAGCTTATGTTTGATGCCCGGTTTCTTGCATTAAATTTGTTCAAGCCACAGTAAACGGCATCGGCCCCTGCAAAAATTGCAGCTTTTAGGGAATCAACATCTCCACCTGGTGCTAGTAATTCAATTTTTCTCTTCATTATTCTAAGGGTGAAGTAATTCCAACTACAAGTGAATTCTTACAATACTTTAGTTGTTCGTCTCTGGTCATTCTAATATAACTTAAAAAATATTTACATGAATTCTAAAATTGACCATTGAGTTCTATTTAACACAAATACAAGGCTTTTTTGCTCGTTTTGATTTCAATTTTTGCACCAAGATACGTTTAGTATCCAATTGTACAAATTGGCTATTACAGTTTTTGCTGTGTCAAGTTCTTACTATACTTTATATGTAATTATATTTTTATCTGCTTTCCATTTCTCATAGTCTAAAAGAAGCTCCTTAATATCCCTAAACCGAATATCAGGTGAAAGTTGCTCTAGATATTTCCTATCTAACTCGTATAGTGACAATAGTTCTTTTAATGTTTTATAATCCCTCGACCAAACAACTTTGTTTAATCCATGCTTCTCACTATATAAGTAGTAATTATAATGCACAACCGTTTTGTCGTTAAGACCTAAAGATCCAGTATCCATATTATTGGGCCTGCGAACAATATCTCTATAAATGGCTAATTCTCCTTGAAATATCAAGTTTAAAAATTTCAATAATTCTTTATCTTGTTTTATAATACTTTGTGATTCAATCTTAAAGCTTTCAAATATGTAGTTTACCGAGGCATCCAGAAAACCAAACCCAATTACGTCTTTAGGTTCATATGTTTTAAATCGATTTTTGCCAGATTCTTTAAATCTCACCATAAAATGAAAAGGCTCTAAGTTTACACCATTAATAACTAGTCCTCCGGTATTAAGGTCAAACCTTGTAACTTTAGTCGTACTAAAATATACAATCTTTAATCTTGGGGTTAATGGACAATGTTTCTCCGATAAGGTTTTGTAGGTGTTACGAGAAGTTATGTTTGAATACTTCAGTATTATTCGCTTTGCACATAAGCTAGAGAATTAACAATTGATTTTCTATGGCTTTTGATTTTTGATAGTATAAAAGCGAACAATCAGAATATTAATCTCTTTCCTATTATATGCTGTTGTAATTTGATTTTACCTCATCCTCAATTCTTCAAGTATCTTTTTGGCTTTTTCGGTAAATTCATCAAAGCGTTTCGGATATTTTTCTTTCGATGTGCAATAAAATAGTTTGCTATTAACTTAAAACGGTTTAGTTTGATATCTTGTATGTTATGTAATTTACTTAAATAATAAAACGCTCTTATTGGCTTTGCTTAATTGTATATATCTATCCAATCATCTACAGGCGGCGAATTAGTAGTGTTATCGTCTCAATTAGTATTTCCTTTCAGATTATCATCTTTAAAGGAGGTATAAAATATATACCTCCTCCTTGGCTATAGCGCGTCTTGTTTCAATACTTTGATAATATTATTCTTTTAAATACTAGGGTATATAAATAAGCTTTTTAAGTGTATGTGATGGGCTAATAGAGCCCGATTCCCAGTTTTCGGCATCAATAGAAGTATATAGAATTCCATCCTTACCTGTTACTACATATTTGCCATTGCCATATGCAATATCCCAAAGCATAGTACGCATGGCATACAAGGTTTCTTTCCAGCTATTGCTTTCACCGGAAGTTGATGTGAATATTCGTCCAAAACCACATACTTTTACAAATTTTCCGTCGGCATAAATGGCTCCCCAATTTTGCCATTCGGGAGCATTAACATTCCAGTTCTGACCATCGGTTGAAATGTAATCCTGTTTGGTGCCAACAGCAATGTATTTTCCATTGCCATAAACCATTTCATTCAGGCGCGACATAATTTGATCCTGGTTGATGTTCTTTTCGATATAAATTCCATCCTTTTCATCGGGCACTAAAATCATTACCCTGTTGCGGTTTCCAGTTACATAAAACTTTCCTTCGATAAAATCGACACCGTACAAGTGGGTTGACGCGGCACGGGTATCCGGATCAACTGTCTGCCCGGGAAAACTTACCCATGTTTCGCCATCTTTCGACCATACCAAAAGCGATTGTGTGCCAACAGCCACAAACATACCGTTACCATAGCAAACGTCTTCAAAACCACCAAAAAACTGATGATTAATTGTAGTCGATATTCTTTTCCAATCGCTACCGTTGGTAGTGACCAGAATTTGTTGATCACCTACAGCCACCAGCTTACCTTCGCCATAAGCAACACTTGCACAGGTCGCCTCTCCATTAGTAAACAGTTCTTCCCAACGCCGACCATCACTTGATTTCATAATCATTCCCTTGGTATTGTTCATGTACGGGTAACCTGCTCCAATAAACAATCCACCTTGCTTAAAAGTCCCTTCGGGTGCTTCTTCCAAGGTTGTCATATCCACTTTTTTTATATTAAAAACAGATTCTTCGCTTTTAATATATTCTCCATTACTATTTGATTTAGTTTCTGCTTTTGATGGTTCATTAATAGCGGATTTAGCTTTGTCTTTTAATTTATTTAACCCACCCAGTTGACATTGGGCTGAGTATAAAAAAGAAATGCTGACAAGAAAGCATACAATAGTATTTTTCATTTTACCTAATTTAAATGTTTGATAATTAATTCAATATCTCTTTTTTTAGATATAGTAATAGTAGATAGATGTATAATTAAAATTACGATTTTCTTTTGATGAATTAATTATAGAAAAACTTTTTCTAGTTTATCAAGACACATTTATCAATCTTTCTTATTTCATGTCAGGTTTGTTTTAAGTCGAATTCATCAGATGGCAATGTTTTTCAAAAACCAATATGACATAGATATTGCTAGTGACGCGTCACACTTGACAAGGCGAAGCATCTCCCTCTGTTTATAGTGTTTCCCAATTAGTTTGAACTGTCATTTCATAGTTGACTTAACACTAGTTTATTTTAGGAAGCATACCTTCTAGTTAAGCTTAATAAGACTCACACTATTCTGCGTATTTTCATTAAATAATACCATACGATAAATACCTGGGTTGAGATCTTCAACCTGTATTTCATACTGTTGAACATTGAAAAGTTTTTCTGACCAGACTGCGCGACCATATATATCGAACAAGGTTAAAGTACCCGATAATGGCTTATTAAAAGCAATATGCAGATCGCTGTTTACAGGATTTGGATAACACTGCATGAAAGCTTTTTCCTTAATTTCATTAACATTTGTTGTTAACGTTAAGTGTATAATAATTATACTATCGCAACCAGCCACGCTCTGAATAGTATCGATATATGTGCCTGTTTCTGAAAGTACTTTACCCGATGGCGATATAAAGTTATCTGAAATTTCAATTTCTATTTCACTGTATGTTTTTGGGCAGATAGTCCATAACTCAGAGCCTGAAATTCCATCATCGGTACTATAATAGATTTTGTTATTAAAAACAGTGATATTTTCTGGATAGCTGTAATAATTCTCATAATCTGTAACCATTTCAAAAAGAGTATCCCCATCATAACACCATAATTCATAGTTATAGTCGTCTGTCCATGCAGTAAAATAAAGCATCTCTTTAAAAGCGGTAATATTATATGGGCTAAATTCGTGTCCGGAAAATTTATCAGTCACCAACTCTGGAGGATTTATACCATCATAAACCCACAGGTTGTCATTATGAACTCCATCATCGGCCGAAAAATATAGTTTATCATTAAAAACAATTAATGAATTTGGGTCAGAGCCATTTCCATCAGCACGTAAATCAAAAACAGTATCAGGTGGATTAATTCCATCATAGGCCCAAACCTCATATCCATTTATGCTGTCATTTGCTATGAAAAAAAGTTTATTTCTAAACACTGTTAAGTCAGAAACATCAGCGTTATCAGTTTTAGGATATATATGTGTAACTTTCTTCGGTGTATTTATTTCATCGTAAACCCACAACTCCCTACTTCCGGTGCTATCAACAGCAGAAAAATAGAGTTTATCGTTAAATGAAGTAAATTCCTGAGGTTCCGAACTATTTATTCCTGTATTAATATCGGCAACTGTATCAGGTGGATTTATGCCATCGTACACCATAGGTTCAGCACCACTTGTGCCATTATTCGCTTTGAAAAAGAGTTTATTATTAAAAACTGCCATATGTGAAGGGCTTGAACTGCCCGAACCACTATTTATATCGGCCACAGCATTGGGTGGGTTAACACCATCAAATACCATTAATTCAGCGCCATTTGTACCGTTATCTGCACTGAAATATAGTTTGCTGTTAAAAACTGTCAGGTATTCAGGATTTGAACTGGCTGAACCTTTCCTGATGTCAGCAGCAGTATCGGGTAGGTTTTCACCATTGTAAACCATTAACTCATTACCATTGCTACCATTGTCAGCAGCAAAATATAGTTTGTTGTTAAAAACCGTAAGGTAAACAGGTCTCGAACCATCATTTTGTTTATTAATATTGGCCGCTTGTTGTGGTGGATTTACTTCATCGTAATACCAGAGTTCATGATTATCACTATTATTTCTTGCTGAGAAATAGAGTTTATTGTTGAAAGAATAGAAGTCACCAGGATATGAACTGGCTGAACCGATATTTATATCAGCAACCATAGAAGGCTTATTTATTCCATCGTAGATATATAATTCCTCTCCGGTTGAACTGGTTGTTGCTCCAAAATAAAGTTTATTATTAAATACATAGAATTGGGAGGGATACGAGTTGCCTGAACCTTTAACCAAGTCAGCCAATGTATCAGGAGGATTTACACCATCATACACCATTGGTTCATAGCCATTTGTCCCATTATTGGCACTGAAATACAATTTATCGTTAAAAACGGTAATATATCCTGCCCCTCCAGATGCTGAACCAGGGTTAATATCGGCAACCGTATCTGGTGGATTTATTCCATCGTAAACCATTAACTCGTAGCCATAAGTCCCTGTTTTTGCGTGGAAATATAACTTATCTTTAAAGATTGTTAAGGAACCTGCATCGTTATAATTAGTTCCTGGATATTTATCTTTCAGCTTTTGAGGTGCATTTACCCAATCATAAAAATAAACTTGTTCAGGATCAAAATAAGATGGATTTGCAGTATAAAATAAAGTGTCATTAAAAACACAAAACTCACCAGGATGCACCGCCATATTAGTTAAATACTGTGGCGCCATTGTACCATTGTATTTCCAAAATCCATAATTGCCGTAATCCCAATCAAATGCAATAAAATATAATGTATCTTCAATTATAACTAAGTTCTTAACATCTGAATTGGTATCACCTTCAGCAATTTCATATTCAACCAATGGAGGATTAGTACCATCGTAAACCCAAAGTTCGCGTCCGGTTTCAGGTGTGCCAGCACTAAAATAAAGTTTGCTGTTAAATACAATTAAATCCGTTATTTTACCATTATCTTCCCCACCATCAAAATAAAAACCGTCCATAACCAATTCAAGGTTATCGGCGGTATCTATAGCCCATAAACCATTGCTGTTTCCTGAATTTGCACTAAAATACATTTTACCGTTAAATTCAGTAAAAAATCCGGGATAAGAAGAGCCATAGCTATAATTATTGCTTTTATTTATATCATCGACCAGACTATATTCCTGTGCATCTATAGTAATAGGTAACATAAGAATGAATACGATTACTAGATTTTTTAAAGCCCTTGCTTGCGTTTTCATACCTGTAAAAGAATTTGTTCGACTTAAGTAAAACTGCTGTGAAAATACATGGCCCGATGTTCCCATAAAATACAGATGGAGGCTAAGCAGGCAATATGAATAGTGAAGTGAATAAATTGAAGGGGTGAAGTGAAATGTCTTAAATTATTATTCTTTTGACATAATTTTTTGTGAAGCCCTGTTGAAAACCAATAATAAAATAATTAAGGCAAGAATAATTATAACAAGCAGGGCAATTCTGGAATTCTTTTGTTTTTTTAATTCAATTTCCTTCAGTTGTTTTTCTTTATTCGCAATAAGAATATCTTTTTTTGTTTTATCGATTTTATACTTTGTATCGAGCTCACGAATTTTTTTTAAATTCTTTTCATTAATTGTGCTGTCTTTTAATTCTGAATATAGAACATAATTTGTATAAGCTTTTTTGAAATCACCTTGTGCTTTGTTTATATCCGACAGTAATTTGTAGTTTTTTTGTAAAGGAAACTTGAGGTCTAAACTATCGGCATATACAATGCTTTTGTGAGAATATTCCTTTGCTTTGATGTAGTTTTTCTGCTCATAGTAAAAATTTGCTAAATTTAAATAGTTAACTGCCAGGCCATAATTATCGTTAAGCTCAAGGTATAGTTGTGTAGCCCTGTTGATATACTCTATTGCTTTTGACATTTCTCCCATAGAAATGTAAATTTCACCAATATTGTTTAATGAACTTGCTATTTTAGGAATGTCGTTAATTTGCTCACGTATTTCGAGCGATTCATGAAAGTATTTTAAAGCTAAATCATAATTTTTTTCCAATGTAAGATTAACTATTGCCAGGTTATTTAATGAGGTTGCCACCCCTTTTGGGTATCCATTTTTCTTGTATTCTTCAACCGCCTGAGTCTGGCATTCAACAGCATCGTTATACCTACCGAGATATTCATATATGATGCCCATACTCGTTAATACACTAGGCTTAAAATTAGGTTCTATTGAAGTTATAGAGCATAAATTGTAAGCCTTAGCGGTAAAATCCAATGCCTTTTGGTAATCGCCCTTAACAGAAAAAGCTATCCCAATAGTTTTATAAAAATAAGCCAGCTCAACAGAATCTTTTTCCTGTTTGCATATTTCTATTCCTAGTAAAGCATATTTGATAGTTGTATCAGGTGATTTCCTGTGAACCTGAAATGTATGATGATATAGATTATGAAGATACTCGGGATTTGATGTTGATTTCTGATAATAGTACTTTACTGAATCATAGCTATCGGCATTAGTTTTAAAGCTAATCAGTATTAAACAAAATATAATAGTTATTTTTAGTTGCAAAACAGAGTAAGTATTAATTCAATGGACTTATCAAATCTTAAACAAAATATACGAAATTTTTTTTTAAGACAACTAATTTACCTTATTACCGCTTTGGCAATTTCAGAATTTGATTTAGTTAAACCTATTTCAGAATTGTCGATAGCAAATTTCCTGTTCTTATATGGTTTTTTATTTTTAATTTCAGACATCAACTATTTAATTATTAAGGTAATACACAATACATATGCTTCGAATAATGTTAAATTATTATCTGTTTTTCTTCAAATCCTAATAGGGTCTATATTATCTTTTTTGTTGCTTTTGGTTTTTAAATACCTTCAGATAGGGGAAATAGTTAGCGTTGGCGAAATTGCACTGTTCAGTCTGATAGTTTCTATTATGATTACTACCTTGTTCGAAGCCAATCATTTTTTTACTCATTGGAAAAACTACATAATCCGTTCCGAAAAGATGGAAAAAGCAAACCTTGTAGCAAAATATGAGACTTTAAAAAAACAAGTGCACCCCCATTTTTTATTTAATAGCCTAAATACGTTAATAGGTCTCATCGAAAATAATGACAAAAAAGCAGGCGAATACACACAAAAACTAGCCGATTTTCTTAAATATCTACTCACTTACCAGCAAAAAGAAAGTATTACGCTGAAAGAAGAACTTGATATAGTTAAACAATATACTTTTATTCAACAAGTACGTTTTAATAATAATCTACAAATAGAATACAAAATCAAAGAGAATCTGCTGACTAAAAAAGTCCCTCCGCTTACGGTCCAAATGTTGGTTGAAAATGCTATTAAGCACAATGTAATATCAAACAGTTATCCGTTAATAATTACAATTGAGAGCATAAACGATTCTTCTATTGTTATTGAAAACAACAAACAAAAAAAACAGCATGTTGAATCGGCTTCCGTCGGATTAGAAAATATTAAAGAAAGATATAAATACCTTTGTAATAATATACCAGAAATAATTGAAAGTGAACAAAAATTTACAGTAATACTTCCCTTAATCTAAACCTTTATGCGGATAGTTATTATAGAAGATGAAGGAATTGCAGCTCAACGGCTTGAGAAAATGATATTGGAAGCCCTCCCTGATGCTAAAATCGAGGCCATTATCGATAGCATTGAGGATACCGTGAAATGGTTTCAATCAAATACGCACCCAGATTTGATTTTTTTAGATGTCGAATTATCTGACGGAATTAGCTTTGAGATTTTTAACCAGGTAAAAACGGACTCACCAATCATTTTTACTACAGCATATAACGGTTATGCATTAAAAGCTTTTGAGCTACATTGTATCGATTATTTAATTAAACCGATATCAAATGAAAAGTTAAAACACTCGCTTGAAAAAATTGAAAAATATAAGCATCTGTTCTCAGCCGGTGGTATTGAAAAACAACTAGGGGAACTGATGGCTGCTTTTAATCAAAAAACAGATACTTATCGCAGTAGGTTTTTAGTAACAAAATCAGATGGTTATCTGCCTGTTTTTGTAAAAGACATCGCTTATTTTTTTACTGAAAATGAAAAAGTATACCTGGTTACATTTGCTGGTGAAAAACATTCCATTGATTATACCATCGAAAATCTTCAGCAGGAATTGGAACCCGATAAGTTCTGGCGTGCAAACAGGGCGTTTATAATTTCAGCCGAATCAATTGTAAAAGTGCATAATTACTTTAATTATAAAATAAAATTACAACTGAAACCTCTCAGTGAAAAGGATGTGGTGGTAAGCAGGGCCAGGGTAAGTGAATTTAAAAAGTGGTTTGCTTTATAAAAAAGAAGTTTTAATGTAATGATAATCACTTTTGAAAGTAGCCGTAGATGGTGTTCCCTTTTTGCCCAAATGAAGTTCGTAGGTGAAATGGGTATTTTAAAATTTTCGAAGTGAAAACGGTTTAGTTTCCCTAACCGGAGGGTTGAGAAGCTAAACCGTTTAATTTGATGTTTTGTGTGTTCTGCCCTATGCTTATTTTTCAAAAAGCTCTTAATGGAGTAATTAGAATTAGTAAAGAATAAAATCTTTTCACCTTATTAATTTCTTGTTTTAAAAATCATTTTTAGAGTAAAGAATATTACTCCATGTGTAGAAATCGGTATTATTGTATATGCCCAGCCAATCATTTGCAAGTGGAGGATAAGTTGTGTTACCATCTCCATTAGTATCTCCTTTCAGATTATCATCTTTAAAAGAGGTGAAATATACCCCTTCTCCTTGGCCATTTATTAGTTCATTTCCAGTTTGTAAATCTAACATGCCACCGGTAAGAAATTTCAATACTACATCATCGCCCAGTGTAAGCGTATAATTTTCCCATATTTCAAATCCATCGTATTGGATTACATATGCTACTTCAGTTTCTTTCCAGGTTGTGCTGTTTGATATAATATCTTGTCCATGTACAAATATTCCATTGTATGTGTTTGTTTCAGTTGAATCATCCGGATTAATAAACCTATTTGAATTATCAATGCTAAGATGCCCGTTAATGCTCAAAGGAACAGTATTGTTAAAAAAGGTGTTGTGCCGAATTATTGTGGAAGAAGCGGCATCTTGTGCTGCGAGAGCACCATAAAATATATTGGAACTTACATAAGAGTTATTATTGGCAAAAAGACAATACTCAACAGTAGATGTATTCTCTCCTAATTCCAATACTCCGGTATTATTATCATCTCCACCGTAGATGAAAACACAATTACTAAAATGTGAGCCATTTTGACTACCTAAATCTATTAGAGACCAATCGCCGGCACGAGGTGTGGTTGTTAATAAATCTTTGTTAGAATCGCCACCAACATCGTCTTTAATAGATGTAAATATTATTAGTGAGTCTGCTAAACCTATTGCGTTAATAGTTCCATTGCTCCATACTTCAAGTCCGGCATCAGGATGAAACTTAATAATTGTGCCTGCTTGAATAGTTAAGGAGGCATCTATCTTAACTGTGTTGGTTATTACATAAATTGAGTCGGAGTACCAAACTCTCGGTTCAAATATATTATAATCAACAGTTACAATATTTGTCGTCAAAGGTATTGTAACCGGATCATCTTTTTTACAAGATGAAAATCCGAGAGTTAAAATAATAACTAGATAAAATAAATAATTTGATTTCATGATAATTTTGATTTTAATAATTTATTGGACAACCCCTTCTTTAATAATCCTAGAATTTTAGGTGCAATATCAGAAAGGAGTTCCCTCGTTTTTATGTGTGCAAATATTTCAGTTTCAGGCGAAATATTTCCTACCCTTGTGGGTAGTTTTTGCATATAGTATGTAAAAAAGATGGCTTTTTAAGCAAAAAATGAGAGACCTTGAAAAATTGTAAAGGGTGACTAGTCTTTAATAATTTATAGCTTTTGTGCAGTTTGTGCTGAAGGTTTATATTCTATTTGCTTAAGACACTAGAATCCAATAAATTCTTACTGCCTTTTAAATAAATCTCATTTTGAGGTAATAAATATTATCCCTAACTTATATATGCTAAACAATCTAAGGAGGAAAATTATGAAGAAAGCTTTTATTTCAATGCACATACTTATTTTTGTATGTTCAATTTCTGCTATTGGACAACTACGCACACTAGAAGGAACTGTTAGGGATGATAAAGGAAATACAATACAAGGTGTAAAAGTTGAAGCTGAAGGGACCAAAATATTATCAAGCACTAATGAAAATGGGTATTACAAGATTGATTCTGTCCCTAATTCAGTACTTTCTCTAAGATTCTCCTATCCAGACATGGAAGATGCAAGTGCAACAGTTGGTCTCTATAATACTATCGATGTAAAAATGACAAAAGTAGGAACTGAGAACATGTATGATATATCTTTGGAAGATTTGTTGAATATGGAAGTTACAACAGCTTCAAAAAAAGCTGAAAAAAGCATAGATGCACCGGGTATTATTTCTACAATTACTAAAGAAGAAATTAAGTATTTTGGCGCCAATAATTTAAATGATGTGCTTGAAAGGGCAACCTCCATTCAAACAATTGGCTCTCATTTGTGGCCAAATAATAGTTCTGCAATGAGAGGTGATTTAAGGTCTCTTTATGATAATCACACCCTGCTTCTTATTAATGGCAGACCTATAAGAGATGGGGTTACGGGAGGTGTTAATTACCCGATTTATTTAGGTCTACCAGTTGAGATGATTGAAAAAATTGAAATTATCAGAGGGCCAGGATCGGTACTTTACGGCTCTAACGCTTTTACTAGTGTAATCAATATTATTACGAAAGATAATAGTGATAAAAATTCGATTGGAATAAATGGTACTGCCGGTTCATTTGGCACAATGGGCGGGAGTGTACATGGTACTTATGCCAAAAATGATTTCAAAGCTAAAGTTAATGTCAATTTGGATAAGGTTAAAGGTTGGGATTATAGTGCAATTACAGTTCATCCCGATCCCAGTCTCCCAAACTTACCTATTGATAAGAAGTACGGTAGACAAAACACCGGACTTGCCGCTGATTTATCTTACAAAGGACTATCATTTACCGGATTCTATACATTCAATAATCAGGAAATTGTGGGAATTATTCCATATGCATCGTGGGAAGGTAAAAATAAAATGTCCCGCTTATTCCTGAATATAAGTTACACCCATAAAATAAGTGATGCTTGGGAAGCTTCTCTTAATTTGACACATAATAGCTCTGATTGGAGGGTGAATGATGATGCAATAGTTCCATTTGACCATCAGGAAAATTCGGATAATCTAGCTGAACTGACTGTAAATGGTTCGCTTTTGGAAAATTTAAACCTTGTTGTAGGTGGAGTAATTGATACAAGAAATAAAAATAATATTGGACCTAATGATGCAATTCCTATAAAATACAATCAAACACATTTATCAGCTTACATTCAGGCAGATTACAGGCCAATTGAAATATTAAAACTTATTGTCGGGGCTCAACTTAACAAACCCAATGTAGGTGATATAGATATAGTACCAAGAGTTGGTGCAATTTTTAACTTTACTGACAATTTTGGTGTTAAAACATTATACGCAAGTGCATTCAGGTCTCCATGGCCAATTGAACAATTTCTTGATAATCCTAACATAGTTGGAAATCCAAACTTGGAACCTGAGAAAATTAGTACCTTAGATATTCAGCTTTTCTATTCATCAAAAAAGGCAGAAGGGTCAATCACTTACTTCAATAGTCTTTTTACAAACTCAGTTACCAGAGGTATCCTTGATAGTGTTTTTACATATATTAATCAGGGTGAATTGCACATGAACGGTTTTGAATTGGAAGGCAAAGTCACCATTTCTTCTAACATATTTATCAAGGGTTCTGCCACTATTCAGAATAATGCAGATGAAGAAACTGTTGCGGTTTACACCCCTAAATTTATGGGGAAAATTGGAGCATTTTATAAAACAAATTTTGGTTTAACTGCAGGTATTTATAATACTTACTTTGGAAAACCAAAAGAAAATAATGGAGCAATAGTAAATCCTGAAGCTACTGGAATGGATTTAATAAGCATCAATCTAATTTATAAACTGCCAATAACACTCCCACTTGAGTTAAGCGTTTATGCTCAGAATTTATTAAACTCTACATATCACTATACAGAATTTAGCAGAAGTTGGGTGAATACTCTTCCTATGCAGCCTGGAGCTGGTATTTATGGTAAAATAAATTTGACCTTCTAGATAAGCATAAACTATCCTAGTAGTTCAGGTATAAGGGTAAATAAAAAATAAACGGTTAGAGATATTTTAACCGTTTATTTCAATACGATTTGTACCGAACAAAGTGAGCTCGTGAATCCCAAATAACAAACGAGAAAATTCATTGGGAAGTATTTAATATGCTGGTATTCAAGGCTATTTTATTACGTAAACTTGTAATAACTTCAATATATATTGTATGGGAAGTTAAACTTTTTAGGTTATCTTCGATACAAATAGTAACATAAGATACAATACATTACTAACCAAACCAAACCATTATGAAATTCCTCCCATTAAAAAAAAGCATCTTTTTTCTTTTTCTTTTAAGTACTAACATCAGCCTCTTTGCCACAAACTATTACATCAGCAATAATGGCGATGATGAGAACCTTGGAACTTCCTCAACTGCTGCCTGGCAAACGATAAATAAAATAAATTCAATCTCGCTATCAGCTGGTGATACAGTATTCTTTGAGGCAAATAGTGTCTGGCGTGAAACACTTTTGGTAACGGAATCCGGAACTCCGGGTAACAATATTGTATACACCCGATATGGCACAGGTGCAAATCCTAAAATATTGGGGTCTGAAATGGCAGAAAACTGGACACTTACAGGAACTCCTAATGTTTGGGAATCTGGTACAGCCCTGGATAATTATTCTGATGAATATAATTCTGGCAGAATATTTTTTGTGGAAAATGACTCTGTCTCTTGGGGACAATATCAAGGACCGAATGCTGCTTTAACATCTTTAGATGAAGAATACCAATATACCATTAGTGGTACAACTTATTATGTATTCTCTGTTAATAACCCAAATACAAAATACGATCGCATTGAAGTAACTCAAAGATCTCGATGTATTTCCATCCCTGATGGAACTATGCAAAGTTATCTTGAATTTAATGGAATCGACCTTCAATTTCCGAGATTGGCAGGATTCGATGCTGGTTATCCAGCAGAAAGAGGAGCCACAGACTTGATATTTAGAAATTGTACCGTTGGATATGTAGGTGCTCAACCCTCTAATTTCGGATATGGAATTGCAGCATGGCATAGCAATTTTCTTGCGGAAAACAATACAATTACAGATTGTGGACGCAGAGGCATTTCAATAAATTTATACCTTCAAATGGATCCGGGCCAGGAACGAAATTTAAACAATATTATTATTAGAAACAATGTGTTTAAACGAGGCTATCATACTACAGCATTAGACTTAAGTTCACAACAAACATCTACTGATACAATTCAAAATATATATTTCTATAACAATATTGTTGATGACTCTGATTTTGAGAATATTTGTTCTGGTTGTGGGTCAAATCAGGTGTTTTTTCAGGATGGTAGTGATGAAAGTTATCTGAATAATATTTATGTTATTGGAAATATATTTATTCAGTCTACTGCCCGAAATATATTATTTGAAGGTGTGGATACCAGTTATGTATGGTACAATACCATTGTTGGGCACAATCCAAATATAACAGAAAATCCATACAACAATGTAGCATGGAACTCAGATGAGGCTGTGGCATATTATCAGAACAATATTTTGTATGACAATCTGCCGGACAACAATATGCAAAATCATGGGGTTTTCATCTACAAGGATTTCACCGGTATTTTTGGAGAAAAAGATTACAACTTGTATTATTCTCTGTTTCCTAAAAATGATAGAAATTTTTCTGCGCACCTTGTGAATAGTACTGGAGGTATGGGGTATTGGAGAACTACAGAATGGAACGATTACCTTACCGAAAACACCTTGTTTGAACAGCATTCACCTGCTCCGGAAAACCCAAATTTTATCGATTACAATACCAAGAATTATCAGCTAACAGATACTTCTGCTGCGAGAGAAGCCGGGATTTATTTAACCAAAATAATTACAGACCCTTTTGGCCAGGTTGATACACTTGGAAAATACGATTTTATAGGAAAACCTAGAATCATAGAAAATCCTTCTATTGGTGCATTTGAGTATGCAGATCCAGATTCTACAGCTGCAAATATTGTTCTTTTCACCCTGCCACAACAAAAAGGTTCAGCTACCATAGATACTAATAATCATACAGTACAAATCGATGTTATTTATGGTACATCTTTAACAAGCCTCAGTCCACAAATAACTACAAGTTATGGTGCAACAATAGATCCCCTATCTGGTGTCGCACGAGATTTTACAACGCCCCAACAATATACTGTAACTTCACTTAATAAATCTAACCAAATAACCTGGACAGTAAGTGTAAGTGTAGCTCCATCGAGTCAGGCCGCCATTTTAAGTTTTACTTTACCTGAACAAACTGGAGATGCAATTATTAATAACGAGACAAATAGCATTCAAATTAATGTTGATCCATTATCAAACCTCACAAACTTAACGCCTACAATTAGCATTTCTGAAAATGCAAGTATTAATCCTTCATCAGGAATAGAACAAGATTTTAGTTCACCAGTACAATACACTGTAACTGCACAAGATGGAGTAAGTCAACGAGTATGGACTGTTACCGTAAATCATGCACCCTCTAATGGAATACAAAACAAAAGCCAAGAGAATAAGGTAATGATTTATCCTAACCCAGCCAGTAAAGCCTGTAATATTGTTGTGGAAAATCCGTATTCAAGTACTTATAAGGTAAAAGTTTTCAACTCGATGGGACAAAACATATATAGTACCAATCGCTTGAATGAAAAAGAACACAAATTACAAACGAAAGATTTTACACCAGGAATGTATCAGATTCAGATAATCTTTGAAAATGGCACCATTCTTACTCAAAATCTTATAATAACTAAATCGGATTATTAATTATATAAAATAATCGCTATTGAATGAGTATCAGCAATTTGATTTGTTATTCCTCTTTTGTCATTAAATCGCTTTGCTTTGCTCATGAGCTAAAGGTTCCTCTTTTTACCTCAGCGAGAGAACCTTTAGCTCATGAGGCTTAAGGGCGAGTAAAATCAATCGCTCCCTTTTGGCCAGGAGTTGATTGATTTTCAAATACACTTGTTTTTTACTGCTATAAAAGCGAATACCCTTCTGACAATGCACTTCATTTATTCTTTACAAAAATTAACTTATTCTTTCCTTTTTGACTTTCTCGTTGCTCTATTACAAATTTACCAGTAGACTTTATTAATGGTGTCAACTTTTGAAAACCATAGTTTCTAGGATCAAAATTTGGTTGCTTCTTTTGCAACAAACCACCAACATCTCCTAAAAAAGCCCATCCTTCATCATCTGACAAGTCATTAATTGTTGTTGCAATTAATTTTATTTCTTTCGCAGTAATTATATCGAAAGCTTCCTTTTCAAATTCTTTCTCACCTTCAGATTCCTTCTCTTTAGACTTTGTTTTCAGTATCTCAATGTATATAAATTTATCGCAAGCCACTATAAATGGATTAGGTGTCTTTTTTTCACCAATTCCAATTACTTGCATTCCAGCCTCTCTTAAACGAGTTGCTAATCTTGTAAAATCACTATCGCTTGATACTATGCAGAATCCATTTACTTTTTCTGAATACAAAATATCCATAGCATCAATTATCATTGCCGAATCTGTTGCATTCTTTCCTGTTGTATATCCATATTGTTGAATAGGAGTAATAGCATTTTCCAAAAGTATATTCTTCCATTTTGACAAATTAGGTTTTGTCCAATCGCCATAAATTCTTTTAATCGTTGGATTACCATATTTGGCAATCTCTTCCATCATTTCCTTAACATATGCTGACGGTATATTATCGCCATCAATTAATACAGCTAAATTTATATTCATTAGTTTTATTTTAATAATCTGTTGTTAATATCACACTGTAATGTTTAATTCTGACTCAAATCAGAAATACAGCTTTATAATCAACAACATACAATTTTATCAAATCTATCACTTTTCAACCGATTTATCACCCGATACTTGAGTTTATCAATAGAAATTAATTTTGAATTTTTGAATAGGAAGAATTATGCATTAGGATAAATCCATCCTCATATTTTGGGAATTATCACTATTTTGTAGATCAAGAAACTTTAATTTTTCGATCTCCTGCTTAATAAAAGGAATTAACGAAGCATCAATATTAAGCCATTTGACTGATGCTTCCAGAGTGCTTAGTTATCAATTAAAGAGTTAATAGTTTCATTAACTCTTTTGACTTTTGTTTCGCTTCGTTTAGCGCTTTCTATCCACCAGAAAATTTGTTTTTTACGCGAGGGAGATAGTTTTTTGAATATCTCTTTCGCATTATGATTGCTATTAAGAGCTTCTGACAGTTCTTTAGGAATTTCCTTAAGAGTTTCCATGTTGTCGAGGTTATTCCACGAGCCATTTTGTTTTGCAATTTTAATAGATTTTAACCCAGACTCGGTCATCAAACCTTCTTTGATTAATCTTTTAACTCTGGCTTTGTTTGTTGCGGCCCAGTTGCTTTTGGCTTTTCTCGGGGTATATCTTTGCATATGTTTTTCGTCGTCGATTCTTCTTACTGTCGAATCTATCCAACCAAAGCATAGTGCTTCTTCAACGGCATCAACATATTTCACCGACACTTTTTTCGCTTTTACCTTATAGAAAATGAGCCAGATTTCAGTTTCTTTATCGTGGTTTTTTTCTAACCAGTCTCTCCATTCCTGGCGATTTAAAAACAGCATCTCATTCATCCTGACTAATTTCAAAAAATAACTTTAATTATACAACAAAGGGCTTAGGTTTAACAAATAGTAAAGATTTACCAATTTGCATTTGAATTTAGATAGACGTCGGGTAAACACAGAGCCATTCTATTTATGTAATGCAGAAAACAATTATTTTTTAAAAATGAAATATACTGCCAGCACTAAAAATACAAAGCCAATCAAATGATTCAACCTGAAGGTTTCTGTTTTAAAAAACAACAGAGAAAAAACTACAAAAACAACAAGTGTAATTACTTCCTGAATTATTTTTAGCTCAACTAAAGTAAATGGCCCGCCATTTTGTTTAAATCCAATCCGGTTTGCCGGAACCTGAAAACAGTATTCGAAGAGTGCAATGCCCCAGCTGATTAATATAATAGCAAGCAGTGGAAGACTTTCAAACCATTTAATTTCTTTAAACTTCAAATGACCATACCAGGCAAATGTCATGAAGGTATTAGACAATACCAATAATGCGATTGTGTATATTGCTTTCATTCTCTTTGAAAAATTGTGCAATATTAGGCTGAAAATAAATATACAGCAAGAGCTGAAAAATAAATTTTGCAATAATTTTTAATAATTCATCAATGTTCAGATTAATAGTGGATTTGCTAAACAGCAGGCTGATTATTCTAAAAAACAATATTTGCTGTTTAATCAGTTTTTAGAGATACTTAGCAACTATTTTAGCTATTTAAAAGCTTCAACTTTTGTTTTTGTGTTTGCATATTAAGAATCAAAAAAGCACTTATTCTTACAGAAACCCGGATTGAATCAATCTATTTATTAAAAAAAAGGTGCTGTGTAATAGTTACGCCTGTTAGGCAAAGTTATTTGTTTAATTCAACTGGAATTTTAATGGTGTCGAAGTCTGATACTGAATACACCAATAAGTTATCAGCTTTTCCGTTTAATTGGAATAAAAATATTTTTCAGTGTTTTGATTTATAATATTATCTTTTAATTCCTTAGTTTGTAAACTCAGTGTTTCCGATTTTTCATTCAACTCTTTGGTTCTTTCCTGAACCATCTGTTCCAGTTGAAGTTTATTAGTTCGAGACTTCGAATTCTTAATTTATAGAATTAAATTTCAGAATTATTCTCTAATTGTTACTCAGGGATAATCAATTGTTACCCAATGATAAATAGGATAAACGTTATGTGATTATTTTTAGCGAGCATTTCAAAATTGTAATATAATCAATGACCTTAACATTTGACGGCATTGCTGTTAAATATCTGGTTGTTGTTTTATTATCTAAATTTATTATAACAACTAAACTATGAAAAAACTTAAGAAGTTACTATTTATTTTTTTGTTTGGATTATCAACGATCCAAGCATTTGGTTGGCCTGGAATGCCAACCCCAACATTACATGTTGATGGACGCTTTCTAAAAGATCCATGTGATAACAAAGTACTATTGCACGGTGTGGCCATAACTCCAAGTCCGTGGTTTAATGGATGTGCGATTGGAGAATGTCGTTGGAATAATTACGATATTGCCGGTTGTTTAGCCTATAACAATGCCGTTATGGATGCGCTTACCAATACAAGTAACGGTTGGTCTCTGAATTATATCAGACTTCATATTGATCCATACTGGACCAATACTCCAGGGTGTTCATCTGGAGGAGAGAACGATATATCATGTTTTGATTATAACAGGCTTGTTACCTATACTAATTCGGTAATCATCCCGCTTATAAACCATGCCAGGGAAAGGGGTATGTATGTAATCCTCCGTCCCCCGGGAGTTTGTCCAGAGCAAATAGCCTTGAATGATGCATATTATAATTACCTGGTTATTGTTTGGGATTATTTGTCAAAGCATTCTGCCTTAAAGAATGCAGACAATGTGATGTTTGAACTGGCAAACGAACCGATTAAAATTCGGGCTTCGGACGGAACTTATGGAAGTGATGCCCAGAAATATTATGATGCCCTGAAAAATTTTTTCCAGCCTATTGCGAACAAGATACGGAGCAATGGGGCTAATAATGTGATTTGGATACCTGGTCTTGGCTGGCAGTCGCTATACAGAGGGTTGGCAAACAACCCGGTTACCGGCAGCAATATAGGTTATGCTGTGCATGTTTATCCAGGTTACTGGGGTGCGAATGCAGAAGATCCTACTAGTTTTAACAACGCTTGGAACTATCATGTACAACCTATTGCTAATATTGCCCCTATAGTAATCACTGAAACTGATTGGTCTCCAGATGGAAATGGAACTTGGGGTAAGGGCACCACAAGCGGTTTTGGAGCTAATATGAAGGGCCGAATTGATGCTTCGGGAAATGCAAGCTGGAACTTGCTTTGCCCGGAAGACTTAATAACCGATGGAGATCCCTATTCGGTAACAACAGCCTTTAATAATAACTGGGAAGCTTGTGCCGCACCAAGTAAATTATGGTTCTCGCAATATGCATGCTGTAATTTGCCAGCTTCAAACTGTAACGTTTGTGATCCTACTTCAATTACCCCATACCTACAAGTAGATGATGGCTCATGGCAACAAACTGCAAGTGTTACTGTTGATGCTGGTGCAAAAGTTAAATTTGGCCCGCAGCCCACATCAGGTGGCTCATGGTCATGGAGCGGTGGCGGCACATCAGGTACTTCCCGCGAACAAACAATTTATCCTACAAGTTCAGTTACTGCTACGGCCACTTATACAAATTCCTGTGGGGCTCAAAGCACTCAAAACTTTAACGTAAGTATTATTGGAAGTACAACCGAACTGGTTGATAATGGAATATATACAATTGAATTCCAAACAGATGCCAATAAAGTACTTGACTTAATGAATGGTACGGATGCTAATGGTACAGCAATTCGTCCGTGGACTAAAAATGGAGCAACTGCCCAGCAGTGGATAGCTGTTTCTGCAGGTACTAATTTATGGCGCTTTAAATCTAATGCAAGTGCCTCAGGCCGTGTTATTGACCTTGCAAATGCCAGCACTACAAACGGCACTTCCATTAGACTTTGGGATAATTACACCAATGATGCCCAGGCATGGCAGGTTACCAGCGTTGGAAACGGTTACTACAAAATTGTTTCTAAAATTAATTCAGCAAAAAGCTGGGATGTTCCCAATTGCGTTATGGATGGTAATCAGAACCTTCAACTGTGGGATTATTACGGTACTTCATGCCAGTTGTTCAAATTTAATTATGTCAGTAGT
>JBNKCO010000053.1:0-61831 GCA_050287785.1 Bacteroidales bacterium | reverse complement strand
TTTTCTAGAATAATGCGGATTAAACGAGAAAATTTCGTTAGGTATTTATTTGAAAGTGCTTTTTCGTTCTGGTAAATAAAATATTGAATAGAATTAAGAGAGTTAAAAATAAAATGAGGATTCATTTGTTGAGAAAGAGCTTGCTGACGGAATTTCTCAATTTCTTGTTGTAGTAGGTTTTTGTTTTCAATAAATTCTTTTTCAAGCTGATTACGTTTCTCAATTTCTCTAATTCGTATTCTATAAAAAGCATATAATATTAGACTTGTGAACAATATTATCAATATTATTCCCAAGATTTTAAACCAAAGGGTTTTCCAATAAGGAGGTTTAATTCTGACTTCTATTTCGACAGGCCTTTCACTTTCAATATTATTTTCATTTATTGCTTTTGCCTGGAATGTGTAGTTTCCAGGAGGGATAAAAGATAATGTAATGTTGTGGTTTGTTGTTGTATTCCAGGAAGTTAACGGGTTTTTGCTGGATAGTCGATATTTGTATTTTACATTTCCCTTTTGTTTGAAAGATATACCTAATAGTTCTATCTCAAAAGAGTTTTCATTATAGTCCAATATATATTCTTTCTTAACAATTGTATCTTTACCATTAATCTTTATGTTCTTTACATAGATCGGAGGTGGATTAAGATTATATTTATAATCGACATAATTAATAATATTAATTCCTCCATATGTAGCTAAAAAAACAGCAGTGTCATTTGCAACAATATCATTTATTTCATTTGACAAAAGCCCATGAAAAACATTAACTCTTTCCAGCTCAAAAGTATTTTGTTTTTCATTATAAAATGTTAGTTTATATGCTCCACCGCCTTTAGTACCAATCCATAGATTGTTTTTGTGTTGAAAAAGTGATGTAATATTGTTATTGTCGATTCCGTTTGCTGTATTTATGCAGAACGTAGAGTCTTTTCTTAGTATTACTAATCCCTTAGTTTTGGTGCCTATGAATATAGAGCTGTCTATGTTGCTTATCTGAATTATGTTAATCCTATCAGTTAGATTTTCATGTAAATAAGATAGGTCATTAAATTTTAGTGTAGATTCATTAAATTTTAGTAAGCCAATATTAGTTCCAACAAGATATTCTTGTTTTGATAATTTTACAATGCAATATGCTATGAAACTTCCTTTTTCTGATTTTGAATATCTATTTCTAATTTCTTTGTTCACAATTTTTTCAATACCCCTCTCATTTGCTAACAATAATGTGGAGTCTGAATTATTAAATAATGAATTTGCACCTCTATTAATATAGTTTGATGAGTTAAATTCTTGAGGGGTCGATGATTTAAACCATATTGTTTTTTCGCTATTAGCAGCATAGACTAGTTTGTTAGTAATATTGATATCGGTAATTGGCAGATTTCGATTATTGCGGTGAAGCTTAATCGATTTATGTAAATTATTATCATAGTAGAGTAAATAACCATCGTCTAGTCCGCACCAAATTTGAGATGAATCATTCGCTAGCTTTGTTACAACATTACTTGTTAAACTAGAATTCTCTTTTGTAAGTGTCTTTATACCAAAATCAGGGATATAAAAAACACTATTACTTAATGTAGTTAACCATATTCCATTTTCATTATCGACTAATACTGAAGATACAGTCAGATCCTTCAATAGATGAGTAAGGATTAGTATTTCATTATTTTTCTTAATCTTAATTAAATAGATGCCACTTGAAGTACCAATCCAAATTTTATCTTCATGGGAACTGAGCCAGATTATTTGATTTGGAAAATCATATGTCTTTATTTTGCTTGAATCTGAGATTATATATAGTCTATTACTTGCTGTATATAATATTTTATTTTGAAAAGTGACTGCCATTCTATAATAACCATGATCTGGAATTTCAGTTAAGTTAATGTCCAATTTTCCAAATTTATTATTGTAGAATATAGTTAAAGTCTCTTCTGTTGTTGTTGTTTGATTAATTAGAATATGGTTATTAATTTTAATGAGATTTATTTTTTTTTCAATATCATGTACCTCACCTTTAATTGAAATACATTTTATTCCTTTGGATTTATCACAATAATAGATAGTTCCTAAAGAATCAATATAGAATGTCTTTTTTAAAGGGATTGGTGGTAGACCTGTACTATCAATAAGTAAATGATTGTATTTGAATTGATGAATACTATCCTTTTGAAAGTAAGATAGTTTTGCATGTAGTCCAAGAAACCAGATTCTACCAATATAATCTTCATATATCTCAAATATTGTATTGTTTAGTAACCCATCCTCAACGGTGAAATTCTTGAATTCATACCCATCAAATCTACTAACCCCATTATCGGTTGCAAACCATATATATCCTTTAGAATCTTGAAAAACATGGTATACTTCGGAACTTAGTAACCCATCGTTTGGTGTGTAGTGAATATAATTATATGATTGGGCAAATACAGAAAATCCCAGAAACAGGAAAAGAATAATGGTGATTTGCCTAAGCATGCACGCTATTTTTTGGTTTTTGAAAAACAAATATGTTCATTTTATTACATAAAACAAACATTTCACAACACGGGAAGGGGGGTACACAACAACCCTAAAATAGTTAGTGGTTTTTTTTGTTGTTTTACAATCGTAGATACATGTTACTTAGCAATCTCTTAAGAGCATTATTAGTATGCAGAAATTGAAAACCCTTTAAAAACACATTTTCCGTTATGCGTAAAAAAAAGAAATGTTAGGCTAAGATTTCGACTGTTGCAAGATGTTCATGTATGAGCAATTTGCAACAGTTTTTTTTCTATAAATTCTGTTGTATAAATATGTTTTGCAATTATCAGCCTCTAATTCTTAATAAAAGGTGACTCAACAATAGGTTTTTTTATTGGCATGTTCATGTTTTTTGTTGAAATATCAACCCGGTTAATTAGAATTGCTGATGGAGTTATGTAAGTTACCGGAACTCCACCACCTATTGAAGGCATTATGAAAAAATCTGGTGTGGCCATACGGTTGACTCCGAAGGTTTTGTTTTTAACAATTATTTGGTCCGAAAATCCACCAATGTTTTTAAATTCCCTATCATTAATTGAATTGAATGAAGCATCTCGCAATCGATTTTCTTTGCCTGTTTCAACATCAATTTTATAGATCTGGGCAGGAGGATTGCTTGAGTTAACTGTAGCCGATTTTATAAATATGGCATATTCATAGCCATCATCGCGGGCAGTTTCTATGAGTTTTGTTTTTAACTCATCAATTGTCATAGTGTTTGATGAACTAACTTTTAATATTCCTGGAGCAAGACTACTGTATACTCCTTGGCTTCTAACAGCAAAGCGTTTATGACCGTTTGAATGGTCAACGTCATCAGCTGGTGTTCGATCGTTATATTTTGTTTTTAATATCCCGTTTTTAATTAACAGAAGACTATCAGCGGGAATAACTCCTTCGGCATCTACTTTATATGTACCCCAAAGCCTTTCATTCTGATATTCAGTTATTGTACTGTAGTCGGTTACAGAGATATCTTTATCGATGACTATTTCTCCAATTTCCCATGTTTTGTTTTTCTTTTGATAATTGAGGTCAAGAGTGTACTGGTCATTTCTTTTTAGTGGTTTTCTAGAGGCTAAAAGTTTTATGCCGTTAGAGAAAAGTGCCGATTCAATTACATCAACAGCAACATCGCCAGAGAATAGAACAGGCCCGGAATAATCATCATCATAAGGTTTAAGTTCCTGACATTCTTTAATATCATTCACCATATATTCTATATCATTAAAGATGATTTGGTTTTCAGGAAGGTCGATTGAAGAAAGCTTATTGTAACTCAGGTTTCTTTGCAAATTTTCATCCTTGGAATTAATAACACTTAAGAAAACATTTATTGTTGAGTAACCAATAGGATATACGACTACACTATTTTCGCTATTTAAGAAATATATATTTGCACGAATTTGATTTATTGATACTCCTGAACTATGAACCTCAGGATATTTCTTAAATATTTCTGAAATCTCTTTGGCTCTGTATTCAATTTTGGATAAATCAAGAGTGTTGTTATCACTAGGGATAAGTATTTTAACATTCTGTGTTTTGGTAAAGTCAGCTTTGCCCAGTAGTTTTTCCTCAACCTTATTGTTTTCAATTAACGATTTCTTTTGTTTGTATAATTTTGCAGCGGAATTGTACACCATATCGGTTTGAGACCAAAGAGCCATTCGAATTCCCATATAATCGTTTTCCTGAGGCATATTATAAACCAATCGGTTATCTTGGTTTTGCAGTACGTCGGGAATAAAGTTTTCATCGTTTAGCTCATAATCTCCAACCATTACCCTTACGTTCCAATCTTTAAAATTATTCTTGTCTGAACTAATAAGTGCACCATATTTTGCAGTTGCTTTTATGGTATGTATATCAGCAATGGTGTAACTAATGAAGAAAGGTTTATCATGATCTTTCTTTTCTAATTCATTCATGCTTCTGTTCAACTCATCTTTCATAGCTGAAAGGAAGATACTATCGGTTGCAGATTGAGCCATTATGTGAGAAGACAAAATAAAGCCCGTGATTGCAGTAATAATAATGTATGATTTAATCTTAACTGATAACATAACTGATAGATAAAATGAGATTTATATACTATTTAGTAAATGATGGTGAAGGTAATAATGGAGATTCAGATTTAATTTCCATTCCTTTTTGTGTTTCAATTTTCTTGACAAAAATTGCTGGCGATACTGCTGATACAGGTAAATATCCTGATTCAGCGCCACAAAATCCGGAGAAAAATCCGTATTTATCTCCTGCATATAAGATGTTTGAGAACATAGTTAGCGGAGTTCCTATTAGTTCAACCCCAACAACAAGTTCGTCTGGTCTTCCGTCAACATATACCCTATATACTTCTGATGGAATAATATTAAAAACATTTGGGTTAAATCGATCGGTAATTGTGAACCCGCCAATTACTGATTTAAAATAATATCCATATATTTTGTTTTGTTTTTTGCATTCCGAAATTAAACGCTTACGTAAATCTTTATCAGAATATGTTTTAGTAGTAGTTATAATTAAATTTGATTGTCTTGAAACCGGTTTATTGCCTACCTGAGCTCGGCCATGGCCATTTGAGGTAGGAATTTCACTCATGGGTTTTCGTGACATTAAAAAATTCTTTAGCAAACCCTTTTCAACTAAGGTTACTTTTTTCGATTTTATTCCTTCGTCATCAAAGATATAAGAGCCAATCAATTCTTTATTGTTAAATGAATTAATTGTGGGATCGCAAACAACAGAGAAGTCCTTAGGTAAAACCTTTTCTCCTATTTTATCAGTGAATGTTTGTCCATCGGATGCCTTTTCGAGCCGATGACCTTCAACCCGGTGACCAAAAATTTCATGAAAGAATACTCCTGAAGCTTCCGCTGATAGTATTGCCGGCCCAGCATAAGGTTCGGCCGATTTAGCACTTTTAAGCTTCTCTAATAGCTGAATCATTTCAGTGATTTGAATGTCAATTTTTGGATCAGACAAAAGCTCTTCCGGATGTTTGCCAATAATAGAAAGGTGCTGAGGAATTACGTTTCCGTCTTTGTTTTTTACCATAGCTATTATTTGCAACTGGGAGAGTATAGAGTTTTGTACAATAGATGTTCCTTCAGTTGAAATAAAGTATTTTCTGTTGTTGCCATATCTTAAAGAAATTTTGGAAGAAAAAACGGCTGAGTCGGCACATAGTCTAAGTGAATATTCCTTGAGTATTTTGGTAACAAGCTCTTCATTAACTTTTAATTCCTTATCGGAAAATTGTGGTTCAAAATATATGGAGGGCTTTTCTTTCGAGAAATCGTTTACTGTATCTTTAAGTGCTTCAGCTTTCCTGTTTTTCTTTCTTTGAAATTCTCGTAATGAGCTTTTATATTCATTGTCTATTGATAACCAGATGGAATGTTGAATGGCTAATTTATTATTCTCCAAAGGTAATTCAGTGTTTCCGTGATTTAAGTACCCACCCTCGTATCCATTAAAATTCTGGTCGAATTCATGAGTGTTGTCAAAAGTATAATCGCCAATTCTAATGTCTGGAGTAAATATTCTATTAGTAGCTTTGTCGTGCAACATAACATTACCATAAGAAGTCACAATACTGGTTGTTGTAATATGATCAACCCGAAAGGACATATAATATGGAGGTTCTTCTTCTTTATTAAGGGCACTCATTTCGCGATTAAGCTCTTCCTGAAGAATAATAAGGAGGCTATCGTTTTGCGCTAAAAGTTTATCATGGGCAAATGCAATGAAAAATAAAAGTAACAAGATCGAGATGCTTTGTTTATTGCTTAACATGAAATACAGAATTTTAATGGTACACTTAAATGCTTACCTATAATACATAATTGTCGCCAATATAGTGAAAAAAGGGGTTAATCGATTTCATTATTCAGGCTTTCTTATGATATACACAAAATATTTGCCAAAGAAATGAATGGATTCCTTTCTGTTAATGACATTTTGATAAAATATGGAAGCATTCTATGGTTTTGTGATTAATTAACTTTTTTACAATCCTGTTCTAAATAAATCATTTTTAGTTGAGTTTATGTAGAATTAAAAAGAATAGCCTTGTTCCTGGGTATTGGAACAAGGCTTCTCTTTTTGCGAATAATTATAAGCATTTTATTTATGCCGTAATATACTCAGAGATAGTTAGATAAAAGTTAATCGCATGAATTTTTTAATTAAGATTTCGTAAAAATGCGTTCAAATGATTTTCTGAACCAGCTAGAAGATTAGAATATACTCTCGTTATGTCAGGGCTTACAACGAAAGAGTCCAGGTAATGCTGAATGTCCTCTAAGTCTTTTTCTTCGATAAGCACACCAACCTGTAAAGCATTTGTTTTAGAAACATGTCCCAATTCAATTAAATCGTTATAAAGTTGTTGTAGTTGTTGGTTAACAAATTCACCTTGTGGTTTATTTGTAATAGGATTAGTTAATCCATACTTATCGATAAGCATAGATACGGCACTTACATGTCTCATTTCACTTCTCGAAATATTATCAAAAATCCTTAAACCGTATAAATCAAAAAGGTCTAGATAAACATCGCGAGCCAATTTTTCTTCCTCAACCATAAACATCAGACTTGAAATTTCTTCATTCGTTATATTGTCTGAAGCTTTTAAAGCGGTTTTGCTAAATTCCTGATTTATTTCTGATAATACTTCAGGTTCTTTGCTGCATCCAGTAAGCAAAATAAAGGTACATGACATACCAAATAGAAACACCTTTGAAGTGTTTAGAATTGTTGAATTCATAGTAGTAAGTTTTTAAATTAGTATTGATATTAATTGTGGTAATTGTGAAAAGTTAAGTCAAATATATAACCTTTTATGTATATATGTATATAAATACATATAAAATTTTAGCTTTTTAGCAGAAAAATTATAAAAGGCTAGCTCTGCTTGCTGTTTCAGATTAATATTTAGGAATTTAAAACCTTTCTAGTAGTTGCTTTTTTCTGCTTTGTGAGACTTCAACCTCAGAATTATCACTCATAATTAGTTGTCCACCTTTGCCTTTAATATAGCGAGTAATGTATTGAATATTCACCAAATGTGATTTATGTACGCGTAGAAAGTCGAATTCAGCAAGTAGTTCTTCATAATGCTTTAAAGTGCGACAAATAACTTTACGGGAACCATTTGTTAAATGAAAATCTGAAAAATTATCGTTTGCTTGTATACGAATAACATCTTTTACCCGAATAACCTCAAAGCCATTCATTAGAGGCAATACAATTTTATGCTCTTGTTTATTTACGTTTTGTAAATTCTCGGCCAATATCTTTGAATAAAAACTATGGTTGTTAGTTTTCTTTTCTTCTTTAATCTTTTCAATTGCAGCAATTAATTCGTCAATATCTACTGGTTTTAAAATATAATAAGATGCACTTAAATTCAAGGCTTTAATTGCATAGTTACTATATGCAGTTACAAAAATAGTTGCAAAATTAATCTCATCTACTTCATCCAATAAATCAAATCCATTGCCGTAGGGCATTTCTACATCTAAAAAAACTATATCGGGTTGATGTAGCTTTATTGCTTCAATACCAGTTGCAACAGAATCGGCTTGAGCAAGTAATTCTACATCGGGGCAATACTTTGTTAAGTAATTCGCCAACGTTTCGCGGCTTGCCTCTTCATCTTCAACAATAATTGCTTTTAGGTTCATATTCCGAAATTCTTATTTATCTCCAATTATCATCTAAATCATATTGTTTGGTAATAACAAAATGATTTACAGTACCCTAGGAGTGTATTTGTAATGCCCATTCTAACAAGCAAGCTCAACGGAGTTAAATATGGACTATGGTAATTTTTTGATGCTACAATCATTTTTCTTTATAATCAGAGATTTAACGTTTCTCAATAAAAAATTCCTGCATTATGCGGATTAATTACTTTGAATGATGTCTATTGTGACACGTGTTCCTGTATGGTTTTCTTTATTTACATCATCAATGTGAACTTGCAGATTAGTCTTGTGTATTTGGTTAATTATTTGAAGGCGATTATTAATATTTTTCAACCCAGTAGAGGCAATTTCTTGCTGGTTCTTTGTTTTTAGTTCCATGGATTTCTTTCTGCCAATGCCATTGTCTTCAATTATAACCTTTAAATTTTCGCCACTAATAATTTCAACTTTTAAATATCCCTTTTCTTCTTTATACCTTAAACCATGCCACACAGCATTTTCTATGTAAGGCTGAATTAACATCGGTGGTATTTGAATATTTTCCTGGTCAATCTTTGGATCGACAATAAAACTATAATCAAATTTTTCTTTAAATCGATGATTTTCGAGTTTAAGATATAACTCTAAAATTTGAACTTCGCTGGCTAACGAAACAAAATCGTATTTTGAGTTTTCCATAACAGCACGCATAAGTTTACTGAAATCGGAGAGATATTTATTAGCCGACCGCTCGTCGCTTTTCGAAATATAACTGTTAACGGAGTTTAATGCATTAAAGATAAAATGTGGATTCATTTGACTTCTTAATGAACGAAGGGCCAAAAGCTGATTAGCTATTCTTTTTTGGCGCGAACTTTTAAAAACAAGGTAAATGGTAATAAACAGAAGAAGCATTCCAGATGCGAGAGAGGCAATTATTATTTGTTGTTGTTTTAACGATTTCTCTCTAACAAACTGCTCGCGTTTTAGCAGTTCAATTGTTTTATCGTTTAAGAACTTCTGATTCTCAAGCATATCAATTCGTTGGAGCCTTTTTGTTAGTGATTGCATTAATTCAAGATTCTCCAGGATTTTTTGCTCACGTAAAGAAGCCGATTCTTCTGCAACTTCTACATATTGCTTATAAACCATTAATGCGCGGTTAAAATCACCAGATTTGTCATACGCTACCGACAATGATTTTAAAGCTTTTTTTCTAGTCTCTATTTTACCAGTTTGTTTCGAAAGCTCAATACTTTCTTCTAAGTAGGCAATTGCATCACCTAGTTTTTCTTGTTCGAGAAGGACTTCACTTATCTTCAAATTATCTTCTGATTGTCCTGAAATATCTTTTTGAAGTTTTCTAACTTCCAACGATTGTTGTAGAACGTTTAACTTTTCGTTAGAATTACCAATGTTACCATATACCTCAGCTCTATCTTGTAGGGTGTTTATTAATGCGGTTGTATCTTTTGATTTGGTTGCTATTTCTTCGTTTTCTTCGGATAATTCCAAGGCTCTTGAAGTATTAGAACTCGAATAAGCTTCAATTAACTTTTCATTTGTCGTTAATTGGTCTTGTTTATTTCCTCCGGAAATATCCATCTGTCTAACTTCCTCAAGCTCCTGAATAGCTTTTGCGTCTTCGCCTTTTTTCTGGTAAATATTTGCAAGACTCTTTTTTGAACTTTTTAATTTTCTAACATCAGAAGTGTTTTGTGCCTGAATTGCAGATTCCTTATAATGAGCCTCACTCTTATCGAGCTCATTTTCTAATTCATAGGCTTTTGCACGCAATTCTTTAACCTCATACTCTTTTTTAGTATTCCCCAATTGCGCATAAATAATAATAGCTTTTGTATAATTGTCAATAGCCAGATCGTATTGTTGTACGCCAAAATTTATTTCGCCAATTACAGCGTAACATTCAGCTTCGGCTTCTTGATTTTTATTCTTAATGGCACTAGTTAAAGCTTGCTCAATATAATCGAACGCAAGGGCAGGATTAGTATTAACATAATTTGTGGCAGAATCAAGTGCAAAATCTAGTTCGGACTTGCTAAAACTCGAGACTTTTTTATTCTGTGCAGTCAGATTATTATTAATACATAGTAATAATATGAATAGGCAATATTGAATTGTTTTAATCATTAATTAAACTTCTGTATTAGTTGCAATATTCTGAAGTAAACTTACTATAAAAAACCCTATTAATAAAATGGCTTTCTTCTCAATCCTTTAAATAGCAGACATTTTGAGAGTTGTTAAGTAGGGTTGGCTAAATCAACTTTCCACTTTACTAAGTAGAATGGCTCGTTTACTAATTCTATATTTTTCTTCAATTTTTTTACCTCTAGTTTTAATGCATAATTTAATTATCAAACTAAAGTTTAAAGTTATGAAAGCATTAAAAAACAAATCAATAGGCATACAAATAAGAGCACTTTCTTTTCTATTTGTATTTATTATGGCAAGTTGCTCAAACAACTCATCGAATGCTCAAATTCAACAAGATGAACGAGAAGTTTCGGCCCCTGATTCTGATAAGAAAAACATTAAAATAGCCTTGCTACTTGATACAAGTGGAAGTATGGATGGACTAATTGAGCAGGCAAAATCGCAATTGTGGCAATTGGTTAATGAATTGGCAAAGGCTGAATGCGATGGTGAAAATCCAAGATTAGAAATAGCACTGTATGAATATGGAAATGATCGTTTGTCTGCCAGAGAAGGTTACATTAAGCAGGTAACTCCGTTAACGAGTGATTTGGATCAAATTTCGGAAGACTTATTTGCATTAACTACTAATGGAGGATCAGAGTTTTGTGGACAAGTAATACAAACAGCCATAAATCAGCAAGATTGGAGCAGGGCTAGTGGTGATTTGCAGATAATCTTTATTGCAGGAAATGAGGAATTTACACAAGGCGGAGTTAATTACAAATCGGCATGTGCTAATGCAAAAGAGAAAAACATTATTGTAAATACCATTCATTGTGGTTCTTTTGATGAAGGCATACAAGGAATGTGGAAAGATGGAGCAGATAGGGCAGGAGGTCAGTATATGTGCATAGAGCAAGATAGAAAAACAGTTTATATCTCATCTCCATACGATGATAGAATTACTAAACTAAACGACGATTTAAATAAAACATACATTGGGTACGGTCAATTTGGTTATGCTAAGAAGGAAGCACAAGTTCAGCAAGATAATAATGCAGGAAGCATAAGTCAAGCCAACTCAGTGAAAAGAGCCGTATCAAAATCGTCGCATTTTTATAATAATGCAAAATGGGATTTGGTTGATGCCTCAAAAGATCAAAGCTTTGAATTGGAAGAAGTTGCAGATAAGGAGCTTCCTAAAGAATTGCAAGGAAAAACTTTGGAAGAGAAACAGAAGTATATTGATGAAAAAGCTGACCAACGAGCCAAAATTCAGAAGGAAATAAAAGAGCTTGACAAAAAGCGACAGCAATATGTGGCTGAAAAACAAAAGGAATCTGGTGACGATGCTATGCTTGATAAGGTTATGATTAAGGCAATTAAGGAACAGGCTGTATCAAAAAACTTTGTGTTCAAATAGACTTTCAAGAATATTCCTCTACAGTTATTGAGTAGAACGAAACAGCCAGAGGGAAACGGAGCTCATCGAAGATAAACTTTTGTTGAAGAAGTGGTAGAATGATTTCGATGAGCTTCAATTTTGTTCTTCAGCAATGGCGATTTATTATGAGGTCGCTATTCAATGTCTTTTTTCAATAATCGCATATTTAAATCATTCTAAGAAAAAATTAAACCAATTACATCATGAAAAAAATATTAATCGTATCAGTAATAGTACTCCTTGTAAGTGCTTGTAATTATTCAGCAAAATTCGTCGACTCTAAAGAAATAGGAGGCGAAATAGCAATAAGCAGCCTTACAGAGGGGGAACAGAAAATGAATGTTAATTATACAATTAGCGAACCAGTTTCTGAAGGCGGATTGCAAGTATTTAAAATAACAGGAAAGGAGGAGCTAAAAGAAAAAAAATACACATCATTATCAGCAGCACTAAAAAACAAATTAGTTGTTGTAAAAGAAACCGGATCGGTAAATGAATTATCAATAGATAATAACAGCGACGCATATGTTTTCATACATTCTGGAGATATTGTTAAAGGGGGTCAGCAGGATAGGGCCATAGCTCATGATATTATAGTTCCACCGAAGACAAAAGAAATACCCCTGCAAAGCTTTTGCGTTGAACAAGGAAGATGGCAGCAAAGGGAAAACGAAAATGTTCAGGCTTTTGAGTCGAATACCAAAATGCTTTCTTCAAAAAAGCTCAAATTGGCCGCAAGGTATGATAAAAGCCAACAGAAGGTATGGAACAATGTTGCGGAGCAGCAAAAAGAACTTAACTCTGGTGTTTCTAAAATCAATGGTTATAATGCAGATATAACGTCAGAGGTTTCTAAATCGAGTTTGCAGTTAAGCTTAGAAAGTGAAGAATTAAAAAAGGCAAAAAAAAATATGGAAAATAAATTCCAAAGCCTAATGGAGAACGACACGAATATAATAGGTTATGCTTATGCCATTAATGGAGAAATAATGGGGGTAGATATTTATAACAATAAAGAACTGTTTAATGAAATATGGCCAAAAATAAAGGAGTCAATAATGACTGAGGCAATTTCAAAATATTCTGAAGATAGTGTTTCTTATGCAAGCGTAGCAGATGTTAATGGTTTTATAGGAGACATTAAATTAGCTTCGCCAAAATTAAAAAAAGAAAAAGTAAATAAGCACACAGAATTAGAGATAACCGAAAATAAACAAGGTAATGTTCTGTTCTCAACAATTGATACAGAAGAAGACCAATGGTTACATATTAATTTTATGAAAAAAGAGAATGATAATGAAGAACCGAAGCATGAAAATAGTTTTATAGAATAATGCCGGGACAACGAAAGTGTTGGCTGTTTGATGATTGAATTAAATAAAGCAATATTCATCATTTCCCTAAATGTTTCTCCTTTTTATTGAGGCACAAATGAATTAATTATAATTCTATTGTGCTTTTTTATTCTATTTACTCACAATCATAATTGATTTTTCATGTGTTCGCAAGTGAGCTAGTTGAGCTAGATAATAAAATTGTTAAATTGCGGCGTAAAATTTATTTAGCTATGTGCACGGAACAGTAATAATAATTAATTCAGTATTGTGTTTATGCACTTCTTGGCAATAATTAGTCATTATGAAAATCTTAATATCAATTCTGAAAAGTTTTATACCAGAGGTTATAGTTGTTTTTGGGTTTATCTTTTTAATTAATAGCTATATTGGAAATGTTGAAAGTACTATTAAAGCTGACGGAATAGGTTATTATGAATATTTGCCATCAATTTTTATACATCATGATTTATTAAGAAAGAATAATTCTTTACAAGAAAATCCAAGTCTATATGAGAGGGTAATCTCGACAGAAGTGTATGTAGATTATAATAATTTTAAGGTGAATAAGTATCCTTGTGGAACGGCAATCTTGCAACTTCCTTTTTTTACTTATGCCTACTTAACTTCAAATCTGGAAGGAAGCATTAATGATGGGTATCAAAGACCTTTTCATAAGGCAGTTTTTTATGCTGCAATTTTTTACTTGTTTCTAAGTATTCTCTTTTTAAAAAAGATACTTGTTCTGTACGATGTAAAAAAACATGTAATAATTTTCTGTCAATTAATTTTAGTTTTTTCAACCTCTGTTACTCACTATGCTAATTTCGAAGCCGGATTTAGTCATATATACTCCCTGTTTGCTGTTACAGCTTTTATTTATTTCATCAAATCATATTTACAGCATAAAAAAGCAAACCATTTTATATTAGCTTCTGTTTTTCTAGGATTGGTGTTTTTATTACGTCAGCCAAATATTTTTATCGTATTATTTATTCCATTTTTAGCTGGATCTAAAGAAAATATAGTAACTGCGCTTACATCACTTTTTACAAATAAGAAAAGTACGGTATTAGGTATTGTATTGTTTTTCGGAATAAGTTCCATTCAATTAATTCTTTGGTATTTGCAAACGGGGAATTTCTTTGTGTATTCATATCAAGGAGAAAGCTTTAATTTTTTGGAACCACATTTTTTTAGCATTTTATTTAGTTATAAGAAAGGACTTTTTGTTTATACACCAGTACTATTTATTGCAACCTTAAGTATAATCTGGTTTGCATTTAACAAACATTTTTATTTGTTTTTTTCTTGGGTTGGTTTTTTTGTTTTACTAACCTATCTTCTTTCATCTTGGTGGTCTTGGTATTATGGTTGTAGCTATGGTCTTAGAGCATATATTGATTATTATGCAATATTTTTAATTCCTTTTGCTCTTATGTTAGATAGAATCAGAATAGTGCCAAGAATAATAATAATGATACTATCACTTTCTACAATACCGTTAAATATTATTCAAACATATCAATACAAAGAATATATTCTTCATTGGATTTATATGGATAAAGAAAAATATTGGCAAGTATTTTTAAAAACCGAGGATAGATATAAAGGTCTTGTATGGAAAGGCAACTTCAATGCAAATCAATACACTACTCTTGGTGAAATTATTGTTGGAGATATTCTTTCTCCAGAAAATTCAGATACAATAGTGTTTAATATTAATAGTTCTGATATTCTAAATTTTAATAAGGTTAGTATAATTCAAGTGTTAATTGATAATGATTTTGATGAAGCTAATGATACAAAAATAGCGTTGAGTATTAATAACCCAAGTAAAAAATCCAATTACTATAGGCATGAAAGATATTTGATACATTTTCATCAGAGAAATCTTAATGAATGGCAAACAGGATTATTTAACTTTAAGTTCGCTCCAATTACTGATAATAAAAATAAAATTATTTCGCTTGAAGTAAAAACAGGAAATCGAACTGAAGAACTCAAGAACGTAAGACTGAAGTTCTTGAGTAAAACGATTGTTGAAGAATAGAAATTGATAATTTTATAAATTACGATTTAAAAGGCTAAATCGGTAGATCATAATGCAGTAGACCTCAATGTGAAATGAGATGCCACATAAGGTATTCTGATGGAAAAATTTAGTAGGCAATGGATTCCCAAAGAACTTTATCTTGAAGAAGATTAATACATCTCGTTTGTTATAAGCTTTAAAAAGGCTTGTTTGAAAATAAATGCTTAAGATTTGAATTTACCCATTACAATTGTTAATATTGAAAAATCATAAAATTGACTATTTGCGTAAAGATAAAGCTCTGTGTTAAGTAACATTTAAATTAAAAACTCATTGATACGTCGATTTAAATTTATTCTTCCTTCTTTAATAATCCTCAGTCTGATAGGCTTTGGGGAGAATAGTTTTATTTCTTGTCCCAATGTAAAATATTATAAAGAAACAGAATGGGTTAATACAACCAATTCGATAGAAAAGCATTCAAAATGTTACTATTATAATCAATACTTAGATGTTGCCGCCACAAATTTGAATATAAAACTGTGGTCAACGGAGTACATTAAATTTTACAATCAAAGAGTGAATGTAAAATTAATCTCTCAAACAAACCTGTTTTATGAGATTAGTCCCTTTAATTTACTAATTAATAAATCATATATTCCACGAAAATCCATTGAGTATCATCCTATTTCTTAAGCTGAAAGAGTTGTTCGCAAAATGCTGTCTTTCAGATGAAAATGTTTGTGAAATAAGAAATATGATGTGCAATTCTTTACTCATAAGAAGATGGATAAATCAAAAAATAAAACATTCCTGTTTTTTAAGGGAATTAAATGCTTGTTAAAATGGATTAGACGGTTGTTGTTCATAATTATGGCTGCATTAATGATAGGTTTTACAAATGCCTTTTATGACGAATGCAGGATGATAAACGATACAAAGAACCATGATGAGCAGGAACAAGTAATTGATGATGAAGACCCAAACGAATAATACCAACACCCAATAATATGTAAAGCATATTAGTTAATTGCATTTTTTCACTAAATTACCAAATGCTGAAAACTGTCTCATAAAACAAATATATGGCAAATAAAATGGATGAATTTTTTAAGGAAGCTGTAAGAGAAGCTCAAAAAGGACTTAAAGAAGGTGGAATACCAATTGGTTCAGTTCTAGTCCACAAAGGAAAAATAATTGGGAAAGGGCATAACAAAAGAATTCAACAGAAAAGTGTTGTATTGCATGGAGAAATGGATGCTCTGGAAAATGCAGGGCGACAACCAGCATCTGTATACAAAGAAAGTGTTTTATACACGACTTTATCGCCTTGCTCAATGTGTACAGGAGCAATTATTTTATATGGTATTCCTAAAGTAGTAATAGGAGAAAACAAAACTTTCTTAGGGTCAGAGAAATTATTAATGGAAAATGGAGTTGATGTAACAGTTTTAAATGATAAACAATGTGTTGATTTAATGCAAAATTTCATAAAGAATAATTCCGAACTATGGAATGAGGATATAGGTAAACCAAATGTTTGATAGCATTATCAACTATTAAATGAATTATAATAAGATATAAGGACTAAATAGAGATATAAATTTGAAAGATTGAAAAAAAGAAAACTACATTTAAATGAATTTTTTAAGACCTAAGAGTGTTAGCAAAAATTAGGACAAAACACTATATATATTACTTTAATTATAACAATAATGAAAGTGATTTATGCAAGCTCGAATCCAGACTTATTTTTAATAAGGAAGAAAAGAATAAACTGCTATTTTCTGATATAAAGGCAGAACCTTCAAGTAGTGCTTTCATAAAAAAAAGAATTGAAATTATTTCATTTTCTGAAGATTACTCTGCGCTAATAAATGAAATCAAGAAAGAAAAAATCTGCATTGAAGGGTTCAAAGTTGAATATTTAGTTTTAGATGGAGATATAACTGGGTATGCCGAGAGGCTTAAAAAATTAAAAGATATAGGTTACAGCATTGAAGGCATTCCTGACTATTATTACCCAACAATTACTTATGGTTTATGCTATTACAAGGGTGTTTGGTATTTTGGTATCTTGATTAAAGACAATCTCGCATGGCATAAACACAAGCAGAAACCATGCTCATACAGTAACTCAATAAGCACGAGTATTGCCAAAACTCTTGTAAGTATTGCAGCAAAGGCGAGTAAAGAGAAAACGCTGTTAGATGTATGTTGTGGTGTTGGCACAATAATGTTAGAAGCCTGTTTTGCAGGATATAACATTGAAGGTTGCGACATAAACTGGAAGATATGTAAGGATGCACGAGAAAATCTTTCTCACTTCAACTTTGCAGCAAAAGTATATCAAACCGATATAAAAAACATTGGCAAAACGTATGATGCTGCTATTATTGACCTGCCATACAATTTATTCAGCTACGCAAACGAAAATAATATCATACACATAATTGAGTCGACAGCAGAAATCACAAATCGGCTTGTTATTGTATCTACCTCAGATATTACAAACTTAATAAGCAACATAGGATTTAGAATATTAGATTATTGCAGCATAAAAAAAACAGGAAATGCAAAATTTACAAGAAAAATATGGGTTTGTGAAAAGAATGAATAGGTAGTGAGAATTATGAGATTTCAATGGGCTATTGTTCTCTTTAGCGCAATACGTATGCCACATTTGTAATCAAGTTACCATATTCTATAAGCTAAGGCTACTACAAAAATAAGAGCAAAGAGCTTCCTGGTTTTCTGCTTGCCTTTTTAATGCATATTTGAGGATGGAGTGCCAAGTTCTCACGAAAGCTCTAAAAACATCACAACTTGTTTAAATAATCAATATATTTGACATTTATTGATATAAATTGTATATTTACGCATATTTAAAGCTAAATTATGATTAATTTTCATCCATGGTATAGTTTAACAGAGGATCAAATTATAGAGGAAGTCGGGAAAAGGCTCAAAGAAATTAGGCTAAACCAAAATCTTTCACAAAAAGAGGTTGGTGATTTAATAGGAAAGGGACCGGAAGAAATCTCCAGAACAGAAAATGGAAAGCCAATAACGATGGTTAGTTTTTTGAGAATACTACGGGCATTAAACAAGCTTGAGTTGCTTGATAAGGCATTAGAGGTCCCAAAAGTTAGTCCTATGGATTTATTAAAGAAACAAGAGAAAGAAAAAAAACGAGCATCAAAGAAAAGGAAAATGTAAATGGTATTAAAGGTAAATATTTGGGGTAATCTTGTAGGCTCTCTCTTTTGGGATGCTGAAAAAGGAATGGCAATATTTGAATATAATGGCGACTTTATAAATAAGGGGTTGGATGTTTCTCCTCTATTAATGCCACTTCAAAGAGGACGTATATTCGAGTTCTCCACTCTGCCATTTAACTCATTCAAAGGCTTGCCTCCAATGATATCTGATTCGCTACCAGATGACTTTGGTAACTTCATGATGAATGCTTGGTTGTCGAGGGAAGGTAAAAAAATAGAGGATTTAAAACCAACAGAAAGACTTAGCTATGTTGGAACAAGAGGAATGGGGGCATTAGAATACGAACCTATACTTGATAAATCGCTCTCACTTAAAAGCAATATCAATATTACGGAACTAGTAAATGTTGCAAATAAAGTATTTGAATTTAAGGGCGAACTGAAGTTTAAAGATGTTAATGAAGATGCTTTAACAAAACTAATTAGAATAGGAACTTCAGCCGGGGGAGCAAGGGCAAAGGCTTTACTGGCTCTTGATGAAGAGAAAAATCAATTTAAAGCCGGTGATGTATTGCATGGGAAAGGACATAGTTATTGGCTTCTAAAGCTCGATGGAGTTAACAATCAAGCTTTAGGTGACCCCGAAGAATATGGGAAAATTGAGTATGTATATTCTCAAATGGCAAAGGATTGTGGTATTGATATGACCGATTGCCGGTTGATACCAGAAGGAAACAGAGCCCATTTTATAACAAAACGATTCGATAGGGATGATTTTGGGGAAAAGCTTCACATGCAGACACTTTCCGGAATAGCTGCAATGGATTATCGAGTATTAAATGCATATTCTTATGAACAGGTTTTTACTGTATTAAGACAAATGAGACTTCCATATAGTGATTTCGAGCAGCAATATAAAAGAATGGTATTTAATGTTGTTGCAAGAAATCAGGACGATCATACCAAAAACATTTCATTTTTGATGGATAGAAATGGAAAGTGGAGCCTTTCTCCTGCCTATGATTTGTCTTTTTCATATAATCCAAAAGGGAAATGGACAAATGTACACCAGCTATCGATTAACGGAAAACGGGATGAATTTTCTGCCGATGATATTTTAAAAATTGGTGCTGAAAATCACATAAAAAATCGAAGCGAAATAATCAAGAATATTGTCGATATTGTTAGTAGATGGAGCAATTATGCAAAGGCCATCGAAATATCTTCTCAAATGAGTAATACAATTGCAGATAAACACCGATTACTTAAGATAAGCAGGAAATAACTTGCAAAATTAGTCGAGATGTAGTTAACAAGCACTCATTGCTGGGGTAAGAGTTCTATTTATTGCAAAACGTTTTTTATTTACTTTTAAATCGGTATCCAATTCTTAAATGTATGTTGACAGCAGCTTCGCCTCTGTTTTCTGCATATCCAGCACTTTTTGCTAAGTAATACCGATAACCAATTCCGATACCAGCTTCATATGTAAGATGATTACAAAAAATGTTTTACTTAACCTTTTTTTGTATGCTAGAATTCAATTTTATCGTAATAATAACCAAAAGGCATCATATAAAGAGGTTCTTCTTCGGCTTGCAATTGTAATATTTCTTTTACCTTTTCATCGTTGAATGCACCAATTGCACAAGTTCCTAATTTGAGCGTTTCAACCTGGAGATACACATTCTGAGCCGAATGTCCTAAATCCATACAAACATATCTTTCACGACCACGTTTGCCATATTTGTCAGTACATCGACTATATACCGCACTATAAAATAAAACAGCAGGGGCTTCGCGTACCATTTCCTGATTCAGTGCAGCATCACATAATTCAACTCTTACATCCTTGTCAATAAGTCTAACTATTTTGTGTTCTTGAGAAATATATTTATAGAAACCAGGTTCAATATCTTTTACGTTTCCAATTAAAACATAAACATCAAGCGGATATAACGCTCCGGCAGATGGCGCAGTCCGTAATCCACCTCTCAAAGATGAATAATCTGTCCTTGGAACCGTTACACCATATGCTGCCCATAATATCTGAGATAAATTCCCGGCAGAAATTGCTCTATCCTGAAAATTCCTGTGCGATCTTCTGTTAAGTAGGGCTTCTTCTACAGTAATATTCCCTTTTGTTGAAGGAGAAGGCAGCAAATAAGCTAGTTGTAAACTATCGATTTTTGTTAATTCAATCTTTTCGTTGGTAGGTGTCTGTTCATTACATCCAAAAGCAATTATCAAGAAAGGCAACAATATAGCAAAATGGAGTTTTAATAAATTAGATTTCATTTGGAGTTTTTTTATTATTGTTAATAACGTTTGATTTGCTACTTCAATTTGACCACTAATATAAATAAAGTCTTATTAACTCTCAAATACATTATTTGTATCCTGGCGACTCGGGCTGTAGGATAGAAGTTAGAAGGTTATATAATTTATTTGCTGCTTTATGATATGAAAAGAGATATAGAATATTTTCTAACTCTCTCATTATATCAGCATTGCTTTTTCATCAGGATAAAATATAATTAGCCCTCCGACTTCATTCTCAAGTAATCAAAATTTCACTTCTTTTTAATGAATTTTAATTGGAAAAAGTCGCTTTCTGACATATTTAAAGCGAAATGTTACTATTCTACCTGTAAAGGTTACTCACAGAATATTATCTGATTTCCTAAGAGTCTACTTTAGCTTTCAGTATTTCAAAATGAAAAACTATGTTTTACTAATTCTCTAACTTTTAAAACTAGAAAACTTATGAAAAGAATTCTATTAATTAAGTCATTTCTTTTGCTTTTAGTCATACAGACAATGGCACAAAAGCAAATAGAAGGTGTCGTTACAAATCCTGAAGGTGAATTTTTGCCAGGGGTATCTGTATTTATTAAGGGTACTACCAGAGGTGCCACTACCGATTTAAATGGACATTATCAAATTGCAGATGTTTTATCAGATGCAACTTTAGTTTTTTCATTTATTGGCATGGTAACCGAAGAGATTGTTGTCGGCTCACAAACTGAAATCAGTGTTACTCTATTACCAGACATGGTTAATCTTGAGGATGTTGTAGTTGTTGGTTACGGTTCAGTTGCCAGGCAAAACTTAACTGGTTCCGTTGCTAAATTATCGTCGGAAAAAATTGAATCAAAACAAGTGAGTTCCATTGAATCTGCTTTACAAGGGCAGGTGTCAGGGGTTTCAGTAGTAAATACTGGTAGCCCGGGAACAGCTCCAACAGTACGTATTCGTGGTATAGGCTCAGTTAGTTATAAATCTGATCCACTTTATGTAATTGATGGTATGCCAGTAGGTAACCTTAACAATTTTGATATTAAGGATATTGAATCTGTTAGTATTCTAAAAGATGCTGCATCAGCAGCCATTTATGGTTCACGTGCAGCTAATGGTGTTGTTCTGATAACTACAAAAACAGGTAAAGCAACCAATAAATTGACTATAAATGTTGATGCATCTTACGGTGTTCAAAAAGCATGGAACTTGCTCGATTTATTAAATACCGAGGAATATGTCCAGTATGGTACTGAACTTCAAACAAATGCAGGATTGGAATTACCGTATCGATTTACACACATGGATGAACCTATTTATGAAGGTGCTACTCAAACCTTTGCCGAAACTAATACAGATTGGCAAGATGAAATGTATCGCGTTGCACCAATGTCTCAATTCAACATAAATATGTCTGGAGGTAATGATATAACCCGATATTACACTTCATACGGAAGATTTGAACAAGATGGTATTATGCTAGGTACTGATTATACTAGAAATAGTTTCAGAATCAACTCCGACAGTAAGTTAAGTAAACTAATTACCATTGGAGAAAACATTAAAGTATCTTATAGCGAAAAATCTAATGAAAGAATTGCTGGTGGACGGACTTTAACTAAACATATTGTAAACCAGACCCCTTTTGTGCCGGTTTACAACCCAGCAAACCTTTCTGGAGGATTTGGAGGACCAGAAACTGCAGACGGTAGTGATGCAGAAAACCCTGTTCGTATAGCAACTTATGAAACTGATAAAACTCGTGTTGTTAACCTTCTTGGTAATGTATATGCCGATTTAAGATTCACTGATTGGTTAACTTTCCGCTCCAGCGTTGGAATGGAATATACATCGGATAGACATTTAATTAGATTACCAATATTTGATGAAGGATATAACTCAAGAGTAGAACATGAATTAACTGATAATCGTTTCTCTTATTTCTCACCTGTATTTACTAATCAGTTAACTTTCAACAAACAACTTGGGAAACACCTAATTAATGCCGTTGCAGTTGTTGAGCAGCAGACAACCAAAAGAGCAGTTCTTAATAGTTTTGGTAAACAGACAAATAATGTAATTGACCAATTAAGTGGTTCTTCAGCACAAACTGTTGATGGTTATAAGGAAGAAACAGCCTTAATATCATATGCAGGAAGAGTAAATTATGCTTATGATAATAAATACCTGGTTAATTTCTCTGTTCGCCGTGATGGTTCTTCTGTTTTTGCCCCTGGTAAAAAATGGGGAACATTTCCGGGAGCTTCAGTTGGTTGGGTGCTTAGCAGAGAAAGCTTTATTGAGGACCTTGATGTAATTTCAAACCTTAAATTACGTGCAAGTTATGGAACTCTAGGATTTAATGCTGTTGGTGCTTATCCATGGCAATCCTCTATATCTACTAATACTACTGCTGTATTTAATAATAATTATGAGGACAATGTTGGTGCTTATTTCGACAAATTACCAAACAGAGATTTAGAATGGGAAATTACGACCATGACCAATGTTGGTTTCGATTTAGCGCTATTAAATAATTCTATTAGCCTGTCTGCTGAATATTTTGTTCGCCAGACAGATAACCTAATTGTTGATAATCCTTTACCTACTTCTTTAGGATACTCAATTAATCCTGCAACAAACATAGGTTCTATGAAAAACTATGGCTATGAATTTTCTGCTGGTTATACTAAAGCCCTTAACGACTTTACTTTTTCGGTTGATGCTAATATAACATTCCTTAATAATGAAGTTTTAAAATTAAGTTCAGGACAGCCTACAATTGATAAAAGTGCTGTAACAGCAGACTATGGTGGATATACAATTACACGAACCGAAGCGGGTTATCCTATTCAGGGTTTTTATGGCTGGGTAACCGATGGTATCTTCCAAACTCAGGCTGAAATAGATGCTTTAAATCCTGATGCTGCAGGTGGTATTTATTACCAAACAGAAAACACAGCACCTGGTGATATTAAATTTAGAGACATAAACGGACGTGGTGCAAATGATGAATTCTTACCTGGACAACCAGACGGTATTGTTGATGATTATGACAGAGAATATTTAGGTAGTTATATACCAGATATTATGTATGGTTTGAATTTAAGCGCCTCTTACAAAGGTTTTACTGCTTCAATGTTTATTCAGGGAGTAAAAGGTAACGAAATTTATAACGGTACAAAAGTACTTACACAAGGTATGTTACGTCTATTTAATTCCGAAAAAGAAGTACTTAATGCATGGACTCCAGGATCAGGCAGCGATTTCCCAAGAGCGATTAGTGGTGACCCAAATCATAATACCCGTACTTCAAACCGTTTTGTTGAAGATGGTTCTTACATGAGAATTAAAGATCTAACCTTAAGCTACACATTACCACAAAAAACAATGTCATCTTTATTTAAAGGCGTTGTTTCTAATCTAAGTATTTATGGCACAGCACAAAACCTCTTAACATTAACTAAATATTCCGGATATGATCCTGAAATTGGAGCTTCTTCTGACTATTCTGGTACAAATGCAACCCTATTACAAGGTGTAGATTTTGGTTTTTATCCACAACCAAGAACATTTATTATTGGTGTGAATATGTCGTTTTAAATACTGTCTAATTACATAATATTAAAAAACATGAAAATGAAAATAAAACATAAACTATCGTTCTTGTTAGTTTTTATTCTAGCGATTGCCTGTAATGAAGACATACTTGACAAGACTGATCCGAATAAATTTACATCTAAATCTTACTATATAGATGGAGACCAGTTAACTTTAGCAACAAATGCAATTTATTCCCAGTTTTTAGGCGCTGATTTGTTTGGGAGAATGATGCAATATTTTTCAGACTGTCGTGCCGATGAACATGCCGCAGGTGGGACCCAGTTAGAACCACACAATGCTCAATTACTTGATGGCTCATACGATAATGCAAATTATCCAATCCAAGCAGCTTGGCGAGGGCTATACCGAGTAATTCACCGATCTAATGCTGTAATTCAAAACGGACCCGAAATTGAGAATATTGAGCCAGCTTTGCTTAACCAACGTGTTGCTGAAGCCAGATTTTTACGTGCCTGGGCATATTTCAATTTAACTGTTCATTGGGGAGAAATACCTATTTACACAGAAGTTGCAGAATCAACCGAAGATGTAAAACCAGTTTCTACAGAAGCTCAAATTTATACATTCCTTGAATCAGAATTAACTGATATTCAAAGCACTTTGGATTGGACTTATACAGGAGATGATGCCGGACGCGCAAGTCAGGGTGCTGTAAAATTGCTCTTAGCTCGTGTTTATATGCAACAGGGCAAATTCGCTGAAGCCCGTACAGTTTTACTTGATATTCATAATAATGGACCTTTTATGCTTGTCGACAATTATGCTGATAATTTTATGGAAGAAACCGAATACAATAATGAATCTATTTTTGAGATTGGTTTTGCTGGTACCGGTTTTACATGGGCTGGAGATGCGAACTCAACCAATGCCAGATCACATGTGATGTTTCAGGATTATAGCCCAGTCGCCTGGAGAAACTGCATTCCATCAAATGCATTGTTAGCTTCTTTTGAACGTCCTTCAAATGGAGACGCCAAAGAAGACCCTCGTTTGACTGAGACTGTTTACTTTACAGGAGATATTTTTGGTGACCCGGCAGATCCTGATACCCTTAAAGATTCAGATCAAAACGGATATTCCTCAATTTTTGATGGTAGCACTGTAAAGTGTAGTTGGAAAAAATATTCACCTATGTATAAATTAAATCCTGGTGGCTATTATACTTCTAATATTAACTACCGCAATATGCGTTATGCAGAAGTTCTTGTGAAATTAGCCGAATGCGAAAATGAACTTGAGAATTCTGCTGCAGCTAGAGGCCGTGCTATGGGATATCTAAATGATATACGGAATCGTGTCAGTGTTGCTATGCCTGGGTATCCAACAACCAATTATCCTTGTGATAGCTATGATGAAATGATGCGAGCTATTATGCACGAATCTATGGTTGAGTTTTCTAACGAGAAATTAAGAGTTGTTGAACTTGCAAGATGGAGAAAACTTGGAAAATTCTCTACTCTTAATCCAGATCCTATTGCATATATAGCTACAAATCCAGCTAAAGCTTTATTACCTTATCCACTTGAAGAAGTAACAGCAAATCCTAACATAAATTAAGGGGATAATTGTAATTCTTTTCTAGGGTTAATTATTTTCCGGCAGATCTTTTAGATCTGCCGGGATTTTCTAAACACTCCCCTTTTATGAAATAATTCTTAACACGCTGAATACACAACTCTTACACTTAATACAAAATAAAAGGAGAGCAAATAAAGTCTCATTATAACATTTAATAAATTGAAATTTCAAACATTGAAATTATTCAGTTGTAACAATCCTATTTCTTGCAGCTTTTAAGAAATACTGAAAATAAAACACTGAAAAAACTTTAAGTAACCAAAAGCAAAACATTTTAAATATACTATCGGAAACTATATTGCTGAGAATGATTTTAAAATTTAATTCTAAATATTAATTGATTAGGACAGCCATTCAAACCAAACTACAACCATAAAGTGAATAAAATATTTATAAACTGGATAACATGAAGAACCACTTAAAATTAATAGCAGTAGGTTTTATTCTACTGGCAAAAAAAGCCTTACCAATTGTGCTATTTTTTCTTTTACTCAATAATTCTTTTGGTCAGGAATTAAAAATTAACGATTTAGAATATTTTAAAAAACAAGGTGTAAATATTTTCGTTTTCAACAATCAATACAACGGAATGTTTTTCGATGAAAAAACTGCCGGAATCGAAATTATTCACCATGGTGTCAGAACTGCAACAGGTGGAGCTGTCAGACTTCAAAACACTCCTGAACAATGGGATCTTGTCCCTGGTATTATTGACCGAAAAATAGATAAAAACAATAATAAAATCACTGTAGAATTAAGTTACGAAGAGCTTAATTTTAATTCTACATTAATAGTAGAAGCGAAAAATAATGGAGTAGAAATTAGTGTCGTTTTAGACAATCCGCTTCCAAAAGAATTAGAAGGAAAAGCGGGATTTAATCTTGAATTTTTACCTTCCGCATATTTTGAAAAAACATATTTAATTGATGGAAAGCCTGGTATTTTCCCAAGATACCCTTCCAGCGATACTAGAATTGAATCTAACAGCAAAAAAATTCAACAATTTGCTGGTCATTCAACATTCGACAACAGGGGTAAAGATGAGTTCATAATACCATTTCCTTTGGCAACCGGTAAATCGCTGGTGCTTGCGCCAGAAGATCAGGAACGACTGGTAAAGATAAATAGTGCAGATGCCGAACTTATGCTTTTTGATGGCCGTAACCTTGCTCAAAACGGCTGGTTTATAGTGCGAAGTTTGCTCCCCGCCAATAAAACAGGTAAAGTGCTTTCATGGTATCTTGAACCAAATGCACTGCCTAATTGGATAAGAAAACCGGTAATAGGTTTCTCCCAGGTTGGTTATACTCCAAATCAGGAAAAAATTGCAGTAATTGAACTAGATAAAAATGATACACCTAATAAAACAGCTTCTGTTTATCAGGTTAATCAAAATGGTGAGCATATTGAAAAAATCACAAATGATGTGACCCTTTGGGGCGATTACCTGCGCTATAATTATGCAAAATTTGATTTCACTTCTGTAAAAGAACCTGGAATATATTATATCAAATATGGAAATCAAAAGACCAATATTTTCACTATTGGAACCGATGTTTATGAAAAAATCTGGCATCCAACTTTAGATGTTTGGTTTCCTGTACAAATGGATCACATGGCGGTTAATGAAGCTTATCGGACCTGGCATGGAGTTCCTTATCTTGATGATTGTCTGCAGGCTCCGATAAATCATATGCATTTCGATGGCTACAAACAAGGACCAACAACCGAAACAAAGTACAAACCGCTTGAGCGTATTCCCGGAATGGCAGTTGGGGGATGGTTTGATGCCGGAGATTTCGATATCCAAACAGGTTCGCATAATAGTGTTATTTTAAGTTTTGTTGATTTATGGGAAAACTTTAAAATTAACAGGGATCAAACCTACATTGACCAGGAAACCCGCTATGTTGATATTCATCGTCCCGATGGAAAACCAGATATCTTACAGCAAATTGAACACGGTACATTAAACCTTGTTGCCCAGGTAGAAAATATAGGCCATCCGGTACGTGGTATTATTGTACCAAACCTTCACCAGTATCACCATTTAGGAGATGCTTCTACTGAAACAGACAATCTTCCATATAATCCAAATTTAAAACCATACGAATCTGATGGTTTATCTAGTGGGACTCTGGATGATCGATGGGCTTTTACAAACAGAAGTTCTTTTCTCGACTACCAGACAGCTGCAGCATTAGCAGCCGCAAGTCGTGCTCTAAAAGGTTACAACGATGAGCTTTCTGCGAAAAGTCTGACTTATGCAATAAAACTACTGGAAGAAGCAGACGAAGCAATGAAAAACAATAATAAAAAAGATGAAGAACCCTGGATGAGAATGATGCGTAAAGGAGCTGACGTAAATACAGTACTTCAATTATTTATTACAACAAAAGATAAGAAATATTCAGACAGATTCCAGGAAAAAATATGGTCTATACTCAAACAGCCTGCCGGTGGACATGATTTTGGACAATTCTTCTTTTTAAGCAGAAGTCTTAACCCTGCACTTCAAGCTATTCCATACATGGATGATAACTTCAAGACTAAGCTAAAAAGCTATATAGTTAAGTATAAGGAATCTATTGAAGAAATGGAAAAAAACAACCCTTATGGTTTACCTATCTCACGTAGTGGTTGGGGTGGTAGCGGAATGACTGTCAACGCAGCAATTACAAACTATTATGCTCATAAAGCCTTCCCTGATATTATAAAAAAAGAACATGTTTTAAGAGGTGCTAATTTTATTTTTGGTTGCCATCCATATTCAAATATATCTTTCGTAAATGCTGTTGGAGTTCGTTCCAAGAAAATTGCTTACGGAAATAACAGGGCCGATTTCACAACCATTGCAGGGGGTATTGTTCCCGGATTACTACTTCTAAAGCCAGATTTTCTTGAAAATAAAGACGATTGGCCATTCCTATGGGGCGAAAATGAAGTTACAATTGGAGGCTCAGCAGAATATATAGTTCTTTCTGCAGCTATAAATGAATTAGTAAAAACCGAAGAATAAGTTCCAAATTATATTGATTAACTATCAAGTATCGTGTCCTATGAAAATAAAAATTTTGAATCTGTCAACTCTTTTGCTCTTTGTCTTGCTAACAACTAATATAGAAGCACAGGTATCAAAAAGTCAAAATGTAACTTTAACTGTTGATGTAAATAAGCCCAGCCACAAAATTCCCCAAACACTCTTCGGGATATTTTTTGAGGACATCAATCTATCTACAGATGGCGGAATTTATCCGGAATTTATCCGGAATCGTTCCTTTGAAGATGCGGATACCCCGGAAAACTGGCAGTTTATTAGCAGTAATGGAAAAAGTTTGGCCTCTATAAAGTTGGCAGATGTTCAATCAGGACCACCAATTCCTCCGTTAAATCCTTTTAATAGGAAATCCCTGAATATTCAGGCAAATGGTGACTTCAAGCTCTTAAATAAGGGCTATTGGGGAATGAATATTATAAAAGGTGATAGTTATTCGTTCAAATTAGCTGCTCGCGTAGCTGATAAATTTAATTCACCGCTTCAAATCAGGTTAATCAGTTCTACAGGCGAGGAGCTAGCTTCAGGCGAGATTAAAGATTTTGGATTAACATGGAAATATTATGAACTGATCCTGCAATCTTCAGGGAGTGATACTCAGGCTCACCTCGAGATTTCAGGAAGCGGAACAGGAAACCTATATCTGGACATGATTTCTATACTACCAGATAAGACCTGGAAAAATCATGGTTTACGTATTGATCTGGCTGAAGCTATTAATGCACTTAATCCGGCATTTTTTCGTTTCCCGGGTGGTTGCTGGGTAGAAGGTGATGATTTTGCTCATATGAACAATTGGAAGCAAACCATTGGTAATATAGATACACGCACATCTCTGTATAATATCTGGGGATACAATGCAACCAACGGTCTTGGATATCATGAATATCTTCAACTCTCTGAAGACCTTGGTGCAGAGCCATTATATTGTATAAATGCAGGCATTTCACACAAAGAAATAGTACCTATGGATCAAATGGGACAATGGATTCAGGATGCATTAGACGCTATTGAATACGCTAATGGCCCTATAAACTCAGTATGGGGAAGCATCCGTGCTAAAAATGGGCATCCTGAACCATTCAACCTTAAATATCTAGAAATAGGCAATGAAAACGGACAGGAACCATATGCTATACGTTGGAAGATGTTTGTAGAAGCCATAAAACAAAAATATCCGGACATAATTCTTATCGCAAATGAATGGGCTGGCAGTCACCCGAAAAATCCTGTTCCTTCTATAGTTGATGAGCATTATTACAATAATCCGGAATGGTTTATCTGGAATTCAAACAAATACGATGATTATGATAGAACCGGTCCTAAAATATTTGTAGGTGAGTATGCTGTAAATCAGAATGCAGGAAATGGTAATTTACGTGCTGCAATTGGAGAAGCAGCATGGATGACCGGAATGGAACGTAATTCTGATGTTGTTGTTATGTCTGCTTATGCTCCTCTTTTCTGTAATTCGAATCATAAAAGGTGGCCGGTAAACCTGATTAATTTTGATAGCTATCGCTGGTACGGACTTCCAGGCTACTATGTTCAGCAAATGTTTGCGCTTAATCAGGGAACTATTTCAGTACCTGTAGAAATTGAAAATTCGTCATCAATAGTACCTCCTTATTCTAAAGGTCGTATAGGTCTTGGTACATGGAACAATACTGCTGAATTTAAAGATTTAAAAGTGGTTTCTCCGGAAGGTAAAATACTTTATGAAACAGACTTTTCTAAAGGAATTGATGAGTGGACCAATACAGAAACCGGTGAGTGGACTGTTGATAATGGTGTTTTAAGACAATCTTCATTGGCTCAGAATATAACTGCTTTTGTTGGAGATACCTCATGGACAGATTATACGATAACCTTAAAAGCACGCAAGTTGCATGGCGATAATGGATTTCAGATTTACTTCCGAAATCTAAACCTTAATCAACGTGTTCGATGGGATCTTGGAGGATATATAAATTCAATACACCTTATGGACATGGGTATTATATCTGAGAGTGTTGAAGCAGGCATTGAATCAGGCAAATGGTATGATATAAAATTAGAAATCAAAGGAAATTCTGTTAAAGGATATCTCGATGGTAAACTTATTCAGTATGTTACAGATTCAAGAATGAATGGAAATAGTCTCAGTGCAAGTGCTTCTATTAATGAATTAACTAATGAAGTTATTATCAAAGTTGTAAATGCATCTCACAAATCGGTTACTTCAGATATCAATCTTGCAGGTGTTGAGAAACTTTCAGGGACTGGAAAAACAACGGTTCTAACCTCTCCAAATCCTTTGGATGAAAACAGTCTGGATGAACCTTTTAAAGTATTTCCTAAAACTGGAGAAATTAAGCTTAAAGGAAATAAACTAAAGCATGATTTCCCTGGAAATTCCTTTACAATTTTCAGAATTCCGTTGAAAACCAAATAAAACCTTATGTCAATATATATCACGAAAAACCAACTATCATGAAAAAACTAAAATCAATAGTAATTCTTTTGTTTCCAATTTTACTTTCTGCTCAAACGGCTAAAATTAAAATTGATATCAACAGAACCATTGGTAAAATAGATTCTAAAATTTATGGCGTATTTATGGAACCTATTCATTTCAGTGGAGCACGTCTGGGCATGACTGAAAATGTTGATTTTAACACCCTTTACGGAACTCTTTACGATCCTGAGTCGCCACTTGCTGACGAAAACGGTTTCCGTAAAGATTATATTGATGCTATGAAAGAGTTAAAAGTATCAAACATGCGTTGGCCTGGTGGTAATTTTTTAATGGGATATAACTGGAAAGACGGTATTGGTCCAAAAGATCAGCGACCAACGCGGATAAACCTTGCCTGGGGGGGGCTGGAAAGTAATCATGTGGGAACTGACGAGTGGATGCAATTAAATAAATCCATTGGTAGCGAAAATATTGTTTGCGTAAACCTTGGACTTGGAAACATTACAGATGCACATGATTGGGTAGAATATTGCAACTACAAAAGCGGAACATATTATTCTGACTTAAGGATTAAAAATGGTCATAAAGAACCTTATGGAGTTGAAATATGGGACCTTGGAAATGAAGTTGACGGAAAACCATGGGAACTTGGCTATAAAAATGCCGATGATTACGTTAAGATAGCTAGAGAAGCTGCAAAGGCAATGGTTGCTGTAGATAAAAACATTAAACTAGTTGCTTCTGGCTCGTCATATTATGAGGAAACAGGTATCTGGATTGACTGGAACCGTAAAGTTCTTAATGGATTGGGAGATAAAATTAGTTACATATCTATTCACCGTTACTGGGAAAGAGCTGATGATTATTATGCATACATGGGGGCAAGCGCTCTTGATTTCGAAGAAAAAATCAGGTTAACTGCCAAGCAGATTGATATTTCTTCAGTTCAGAATGGCTTTAAAAACCCCATTTATATATCGGTTGATGAGTGGGGTTCTTTTAGCCGTAAGTTCCTAAATGTGTTGCCTGTTGCTCAATGCTTTAACTCTTTCATCAGACATGCAGACGTAGTAAAAATGACCAATTTTACTATGCTAACATCACTTTTAAGTAGCGATCCAAAAAAAGGCACGTACAAAACACCTCTTTTCTACACCTTTAAACTATTCTCTAATAATTGCTTAGGAAACTCTATAGACACCTATGTAGATTGTAAAACATTTGATACCGAGCAGTTTAAAGAAATACCATATCTCGATGTTACCACAGTTTATGCCGAAGACAATAAAACTGTTTACATCAATGTAATTAACCGCCATGAAAAGGAGGTTATTACTGCAGACATCCTTGCAGCTGTTGGTTCATTTAGTGGAAAAGCATACGCTCAGATTGTAAATTACCATTCGCTTGATGAAGAGTTCTCATACGATAAAAAAGATGAGTATATACCGAAAGAAAAACAAATCAACACAAACAAAAATATGTTGACTTTTGATTTTCCGGCACATTCTTTTGTACAAATAAAGGCAACAATAGTCAAGTAAAATCAAAGATGATGACATGCTATAATAGCCCATCAAAAAAAAACATTTTACAATATAACCGATTAATTGTGTTGAGCTCTAAAAGCTTGGTTGCTTCGTAATTACTTCCTCTAAGAACTGGCAATGCGAGCCTGAGGAACGAAAGCGCGGTAACTGAGCAGAGCGAGCTCACTGAAAGTAATCGAGCAGAATGAGTTCACGAAACCATATCTCAATATTCATAATTTTTTCAGTATAAGTTAAAACCTAGTAATTATTAATAAAGTACAACTATGAAAATCAACACGATAATTATAATCTTAACTCTGATGACCAATTATTTAGTCAGTGCACAGGAAAACTTACTAATTGAAAATACAAAAGCTGCGGAAACTAATGTTCCCGGAGTTGATTTTCCCAGGATTGACAACCAAAACCGAGTAATCTTCAGAGTTGAAGCCCCGGATGCTCAAAAAGTTCAAGTCGACATACTTAAAATGTACGACATGGTTAAAGACGAAGATGGAATCTGGACAGCAACAACAGAACCTCTTCCCTCAGGATTCCATTATTACTACCTAATGATTGATGGCTTCAGATTTGCCGATCCGGCAAGTGAAACCTTCTTTGGAGTGGGAAGAAGAATGAGCGGTATTGATATTCCGGCCGACGATCAGGAATTTTACACTCCCAGGGATGTACCTCATGGACAAATCCGTAAATGTTACTTTAAATCGCAAGTGCGAAATAAATTCGAAGAAATTTATGTTTATACTCCTGCTGAATATGAAAAAAACCCTTCGAAAAAATATCCTGTATTGTATTTACAGCACGGAATGGGCGAAGACCGCACAGGTTGGGTTACGCAGGGCAAGCTTAACATCATTTTAGATAATCTTATTGCCGATGGTAAAGCAAAACCTATGATTATTGTTGTAAGCGATGGTGGTGTTGCTGCAATGTTCAAACCTAAAGCCGGTGAAGATGTTAATGAAGCCCGCAAAAGGTTTGGAGCCGATTTCACACCACTTCTACTTAACGAAATCATTCCATATACCGAAGCTAATTTCAGAGTATTAAAAGATCGAGATAACAGAGCAATGGCCGGATTGTCGTGGGGAGGATTTCAATCTTTTCAGATTGCATTAAACAACCTCGATAAGTTTTCTCATATCGGTGGATTTAGTGGCGCTGGTATGTTTAATCCGGCAACTGATTTAAAAACTGTCTACAATGGAGTATTTGCTGATCCTGACAATTTTAACAAAAAAGTACATGCTTTCTTTTTAGGAATTGGCACTGAAGAAGGACAACGTATGAAAGGCCTCAGCGATGCCCTGAAAAATGCAGGAATTGAAAATACTTATTACGAATCTCCCGGAACTGCGCACGAATGGCAAACCTGGAGAAGATGTCTTTATCAATTTGCCCCCTTGTTATTTAATCAATAAAATGAAAATATTATATAAAGCTATAATCCTCTTTATTGTATTGAATTTATCCGGCAAGGCACAGGAAATTATCAATATTTATGAAGACGACATTCCGAATTCAAAAGAGACAGATATTGAAGAAGTCTATTTTCAGGGAATGTATAGGAATGTTACAAAACCAACACTTGAGACTTATCTTCCTAAAAATACAAAAGGTAAAATACCGGCAGTAATTATTTGTCCGGGAGGTGGTTATAGTGTTGTAGTTTATGAAGGAGAAGGTATTTCAACAGCTAAGGAGTTTGTTAAAAATGGCGTAGCTGCCTTTGTGCTAAAATACAGATTACCTGATAATTCAACAATGCCGGATAAAACGATTGGTCCATTACAAGATATTCAGCAAGCAATAAAAATTGTTCGCGAAAATGCAGATAATTGGAACATTGATGTAACTAAAATTGGCATTATGGGATTCTCGGCAGGAGGCCACTTAGCATCTACTGCAGCAACACACTATAAGAAAGCTTTTATTAAGAACGATAACAATACCAGTTTACGACCTGATTTTCAAATCCTGGTATATCCGGTAATTAGCATGCAGGATAATTTGACACATGCCGATTCCAGAACTAAACTACTTGGAGAAAATCCTTCAAAAGAAGTAATTGACTATTTCTCAAACGAGCTACAAACAGATACAAGCTGTCCGTCAGCTTATTTAACGCATGCAGCTGACGATAACCTTGTTGATGTGGATAATACCATTAATTACTTCGAAAAGTTGAGGAAAAACAACGTACCTGTAGAGATGCATATTTATCCTAAAGGTGGACATGGTTTTATTTTTAAACATAAAGGATGGACCGACCCTTTGTTTCAATGGATGCACAGAACTGGTATTATTACAAATGAAGAATTGAAATAAAAAACGAATAATCAAAATGTATGGTTTATTGTGTGTTGGGGGACATTCATGAACTATCAGTATTTAAGATACTGCAGAAACATAACATAAATATTTGTTAAAAGAATATTACTTGTATGAGAATCATTAAAACCAAAAGAACTGCCTATCTAACCAGTCTGATTATACTATTTATCGGCATCTTATCGATAGTGTTAACCTATGTTTTCGGACATACAACTGAAATAGATGAAAATGAATCCATAAAACAATCATTAAACTCTAAGGTGTATAGAAATGTATTTATCGAGGCAGGATATGAAGCTTCTGAAATTGAAGAAAAAATACAAAAAGCCTATTACGATTTATTTGAAGGATCTGACAAAATTTATTTCGAGGTTGGAGATTCAATGGCATATATCTCGGATATAAAAAATCATGATGTTCGCACAGAAGGTCTTTCTTACGGTATGATGATAGCTGTTCAGTTAAATAAAAAGGAAGTTTTTGACCGGATATGGAGATGGTCAAAACATTACCTGCAACACCAGGAAGGACCGAGGAAGGGATATTTTGCGTGGAGTTACAATCCTGAAGAAATGAGCCGTAATTCTGAAGGTTCAGCATCTGATGGTGAGTTGTATTTTATTACCGACTTGTTATTTGCATCTAACCAATGGGGTAATAATACCGGAATAAATTACTATAAAGAAGCCAGATTTATTCTTGATGCTATGTGGAAAAAGAATGGTTCCAATAATGTTTTTAACCTGATAAATACAGAGCATAAGCAGATTACTTTTGTTCCGGAAGGAAGAGGTGCCACTTGGACCGATCCATCTTACCATGTACCTGCCTTTTATGAAATTTGGGCAGAATATGCCAATGATGGTCATGAACAATTTTACAGAGATTGTGCCGACACATCCCGAATATTTCTGCACAGGGCCTGTCATCCTGTTACCGGTTTAAATGCCGATTATACTGAGTTTAGTGGTGAACCTTTATCAACTCCATGGATGCCGGCTGCGTTTCATTTTGACTCCTGGCGAGTTCCAATGAACATTGCCATGGATTATTCATGGTATCGGAAAGACACTGAATGGCAGGAAGGCTATGCCACAAAATTTCAAAATTTTTTAAGGTCGCAGGGCATTGATGAATTTTTGGACCAATTCAATCTGGATGGTTCTCAACCGAAGGATATTCTTCCCGCCGGGGGATACAGAAAGTTAAGACATTCTATTGGTTTAGTTTCTACCGCTGCAACAACTTCACTTATAAAGGCTGAAACTAGTAGTCTTGATTTCGTTCATGCTTTGTGGAATGCTAAACTTGAACCTTATGAAGATGGATACTTTGACCCTTATTATGATGGAATTCTTTATTTGTTTAGCCTGATGCACCTAAGCGGCAAGTACAAGGCAATAACTCCAAAAATATCATCATCCTGTTAAAAATAAAATCATTTTAATTTCTACTCGCATAAATAGGATGGAACTGCTTTTAAAACAGTCCCATCTCTATTAATATTAATTATTTCGCCCATTCTTTTCCTTCCTTAGTCCTTCTCCATTCAAAGTAATCATCTAATACCTCGAGTGATTTTTCACTTGGTACAGGACCAATATGTGGAGTAGGCCCCAAATACATTACTTTTGGATTATCAAGGCTAAAAGCTGGCCATTTAGGAACACTATGCCCATTGGGATCACCATGTTTAGCAAAATTTGTCCAGTATGTACCAATTGACTCTGACAGCTCTAAGTCTGATTGAGTGGTTTTTGGATTTAATGTATCCAGATTCATAAAAACATAAGGAACATCTTGTGCATGTGGTGATCCATAACCATATAGCGGTGAATCTTCAGGATACTCTGGATGCTGATCGAAATAGTAATAGAACACTTTTGATTTTCCTTTCTCTGATTGTAGTCGCGCCCAACTCCATGTTTGCCAGCCAAAAGCAGCATCACGTGCCAAATCTCGAGCTGTTTTTGGAACATTATTTTCCCCTGCCGGGTATGCATTGATTAGATTATTGACAAACTTGCCATAGCGTAATTTAACTCCTTTATAATATTCTTCGGGAGTTTTTTCTCTGGAAAAGCTAGCTCCTTCGTCAGAGTTGTATCCTATTAGAACCGGCACATCATTAAATTCACCTTTCTCGTATAAAATATATTGATCATCGGGAATGACATAACCGTCAACAATTGGCCAGGCACTTCCCATTCCCCATCCTCCGGGTAATTTCTCAGCTTCAAGTTTGCGCAGCTCAGCAATAGAAGCTACACTTGCTCTTTCAACATATGCAATTCCTTCCGTTTCTGCCAGTTCAAGAGATTTCATATTCTCGCCAGGGAAAGTAGTTGGCCGCGTTGGACCAAAAGAACCACCGCTTTGTGAAATTGCACTCTGAAATAATCCTTTAGCCTGTGGAGAAGCACATAACATGCTAACAGAAATTCCTCCGGCTGATTCGCCGAAAATAGTAACCCGATTTGGGTCTCCACCAAAAGCTGAAATGTTATTTTTAATCCATTGCAATGCAGCAATCTGATCTAATAAACCATAGTTTCCTGAAACCTTGTTTGGATTTTCACTGCTTAACTCAGGATGAGCCAGGAATCCCAATGGTCCAACGCGATAAGCAATACTTACCAAAACAACACCTTTTTGAGCCAGTTTTTCACCATTTGATACAGGATCAGAATTTGAGCCAAAGCTAAAACCGCCCCCATAAATCCAAACTAATACCGGAAGTTGTTCTTTTGCTGATTTAGCCGGAGACCAAATATTCAGATATAAGCAATCTTCGCTTTTGCCCGATGGAGGGTTTCCTCCCTGGAAAGGAGCCGGAGCAAAATCAAAAGCTTCTTTAATTCCTTCCCATTTCTCTACAGGTTGTGGAGCCTTCCAGCGAAGATCTCCTACAGGTGGAGCAGCAAATGGAATACCTTTATAAACAACCAGTCCATTTTCAATTTTCCCTTGCACCAAACCGCCTTCGACTTTTACCTGTGTCGGTGGCTGAGAAGTACAAGAAATAAGTATGGACATAAAAATTGCAACTATTAAAAATCTTGTATTTTTCATTTTGTTAAACTTATTTAGTTAGTAATTACTTCGAAAAAGAGAGTAACAAATACCCTGGAATACTAAATGCCATCAGAACTCTATATTATTAAAACAGTAAAGTTGCAAATTCATGAAGTGATCTTCTCCATGTTAACCACTCATGAGATGTTTCAGGAGATTCGTAGTAAACATGTTCCAGCCCTATCTTATCAAGCATGTTGCGAAAAGCACCAACCGAACCAGGAAACGGATCAGGCTCCTTGGTTCCCAGACCTAACCAAAAAAGATTGATCTGCTTACTGAGTGCTTTACCATCTTTAAATTTGCCATCTAAAAAGGTCTCCACATCAATTTCATCGGAACTCGGAAAATTTGATGTGCCACTGAAACCACCGTAATAAGAAAATTTATCAAGATTGCTCATAATAATTCGCATCGTCTGATTTGCCCCCATTGACAAACCGGCAATTGCTCTGTGATCACGGTCAGCGATAGTTCTAAACCGGGTGTCAATCATTGGTATAATCTCATTAATTAATACTTCTTCAAATACCATTAACGGACGACCACCTTGTTCTGTGGCTGACTTTTCCTTTGGCTTAAAAGCATAACCATTATCCATAACAATAATCATGGGTGCTGCCTTTTTTTCTGCAATAAGATTATCCAAAATCAGGTTTGCTTTACCTTGAGCCGACCAGCCAGTTTCATTTTCGAAGCTTCCATGCTGAAGGAAGAGAACTGGGTAACGAGATGAATTATCCATTTCGTAACCAGGAGGAGTATACACAAAACAGCGTCTCCACAAACCAGTGATTTCAGAAAAATAGATATTCTCGCTTACCAGACCATGAGGGACATCCTTTAATGCATAAAAATCCTGATCTACTGCCGGTATTTCAATACCGCTTCCCCATCTGCCAGCTCCATAAAAGTACTGACTACCCGGATCGGGTACAGAAGCACCATCGATATTGAGTTGATAATAGTGGAAACCTTCGTCCTGTGGAGCCGATTCACCTGTCCATACTCCTTGATCATCTTTTACAAGGTCGTATTTAACACCACCTATATCAAGTTGGACTTTCTTTGCTTCATCGGCCTGTATGCTTACACGAACACATCTTTGCGAATTAACCTGAGGAAATTTCTTACCCGGTTGATTAACAGAAGATGGTTTGAAGTCCTCAACAATATTGGTTTTAGACTGTGCGGAACAAATTCCGCTAGTAATAAATACCACAGATAATACAATTAGAATTGGGTTTCTCATAGTTGGAAATATTTGATAATACTTTTGTTTAATTTAAATTGAAACACTTGTATATTTTGATTTATCAATCTCAATTAGTTCAATCCCAATAATTGTGAGCCCAGGCAATCCAAGTACTCCAGTTAGGACCTGTACTGTGCCCTCCTGCATGTTGACGGAAAGCTATTTCACCATTAACCAGCGCCAGTCCCAGGTATGGAAAATCATTAGTGCCTAGTCCTTTATAACCCAGTAGCTTATAAACAGGACCTGCAAAAACACCTGCCAGAAACATTCCCTTAGCGTCTACCCAGTTCCCCTCAATTAAGTTCGAACCTGCACTTATAAACACAGGTCGGGGAGCACACAAGGCAACCAATTCATGCGCATCAACCGAAAGGTCATCGACAGTAAGAATACTGGCATACTTAATAAAATTACCACAGAACCAGTGGTATTCGTTTGTTGATGCAAGGTTCTCGACAGACTCACCAAAATTTCTTCTCAACAGAGATGCTCCACCTGCACCCGATGAGCCAATAAAACCCAATGAAAACCTGGAATCAAAAGCCATAGCAACAAGCGCAGCCTTACCATATCTCGAAATTCCCTCAATACCAACATGTTTTGCATCAACTTCCGAATCAGTTTCGAAATAATCGATTGCTTTACTGGCACCCCAGGCCCAGGCTCTCAACACACCCCAATCATCGGGTTTTCGAGGTTGTCCTTTATTCACCAAACCTATTATTCCAGATTGCAAACCGGCTCCATTATCGGTTTGAATACTGTTAGGTACAATTACAGCATATCCCCAGCCATTCGAAGCCAATTGCTGTTTCCAGCGAGGTTCATAGGGTGATATAAAGTAATTAGGCTCCGGAGCTTGTTTTCCGAAGGGCCATTTGATAAAACCAAACTCCAAGACTACCGGAACCGGACCTTCAGCTGAAGCAGGTATTCCAATAACTAATTCAATTTCCACACTGATATCTGGATATTTCGAATTATCAACAATTCCTTTTAAGTGTTTCTCTTTAACTGGAAAAGGGCCTGCTACTGTATCCTTCACTTCCTGTAACACCCATTTTACTTCCGGAATATTTTCTGGTAACCTGCCATAAACTTCAGACTCAAATGCCTTCAATAATTCAGGCCTTCTTTTTGACCACCAGCTATTTGCATTAGTAATCTTTACGCCATTATTTGCGACCAAAGGATCGGGTAATTCATATAACCTTACTTTACTTTCATCGGAATTTGCTGCATCAGGTGAATTTGGATCGCCGGAAGGACCAGGGCGATTTTCAATTTCAATGCCAAGCTGCTTCTTCATATTCTGAAAATCAATGAGCGTATACTTATTGATACTATCCCTTTCCGCTTTAGAAAACTGTGCGTAAATCAGTGTTGGAAAAAGGAAAAGAGCAATTACTATTGCCAGTTCAATTAATTTTTTTTGCAACCTATGATTTGCATCAGATTGAAACGAAGCTTGAAATAGTCTGTTATTCATTTTGCGTACAATCATTATTTTAAGTTAACATGAAGAGCAATATGCAACAAGAGGCTGTCTAAAAAGCATATAATCACCTGGATTGTCAGATTAAACGAAGTCGAAATGTGTTGAAACCCAATACTATTGATTTTTCGGATCCGCTTAAAATGATATGATGATAGACTTTTTGGACAACCTCTTCTAGATCATACATTGTATTACTGAATTACAATACTTGTAGTTTTTAGGTCTTTAATATCTGAGCTATTTCCATAATACACTTTATATTCGCCAGGTTGAACAGACATTTCAACTGTATTTCTATCAAAAAATTCGAATGAATCAGGTGGAAGTACTATTGAAACATCTTCTTTTGCTCCAGCTTTTAGCTGAACACGTTTAAAACCTTTAAGAGTTTTAATAGGTCCATCTTTGTCGCCTACTTTGCTAACATATACCTGCACTATTTCTGTTCCTTCTTTATTACCGGTATTTTTAACCGGAATAGTTAATTCAATTGATTCATCTTTATTGATTTTTGTTTTGTTTAGTTTAGCCTCACTAATTGAAAAAGTTGTATAACTCAAACCATAACCAAATGGGAAAAGAGCATCTTCCATAAAGCGATAAGTCCGACCTTTTAAAGAATAATCTTCAAAGTCAAAAAGCTGGTCTGAATTTTTGTAAAATGTTACTGGAAGTTTACCCGATGGATTGTAATCGCCAAAAAGAACATCGGCAACTGCCTGTCCTCCTGACTCGCCGGCATACCATGCCTGCAATATTGCATCGCAACTTTTAGTTTCCGGTGTTAATGCAATAGCTGAACCTGAACAATTAACAAAAACTACTTTCTTTCCGGCTTCTTTTAATGCTTTCAGACAATTTCGTTGCACCGATGGTAATTCTATATTAGTTCTGTCTCCACCCTTGAATCCGGGATACGAAACCGGCATTTCTTCTCCTTCAAGTTTACCAGAAAGACCTCCGACAAAAACAACAATATCTACTCCCTTCAATGTTTTTATAAGCCCGCTATAATCAACATCGACTTCCTTACCGAGATTAAATTCGATATTTGCTTCCCAATTATTCAACTGTGCATAATGAATCTCAATATTGTATTTCTTACCGGCCTCAACTTTAAGTGGAATTCTGGCAGGTAAGGTACGCCAGGTACGGTATCTTTTCAGAGTATCACCATTCACTATCAGTTCAAAGAATCCGGTAGCACCTCCTTTAAATACAATTTCTTCTGATTTTTCAGGTATAAACTCTGTTTCGTATTTAGCAGAGAACCCCTCAAGTTTCACTCCTGAAGCAAATTCATGTTGTCCGGCAGTAGTCATTTTTATTGGATCAGCAATTTGCTGTGTAGTCACTATTTCGCCTTTTCGCATAGGATTGTTCCAGTAAGTGGCTTTGAACCCCTTTTTTCCATCAAACGAACATTGTTTAAAATAACTTTGAGTTACTTTATCTTCAACAAGATCACACCCCTTATCATATAAAATTTCATCTTTCGACACTTTACCTTTTATTCCATCAAGAATTGAAATAGTACGAACAGGTATTCCATTATAATTCCCCCACAACATTGGCTTATCATCAGCATTTGGACCAATAACTGCAATTTTCTTTGTTGATTTTGATAAAGGAAGAATGTTATTATTATTCTGTAAGAGAGTCATTGTTTGACGAGCCATTTCCAGGGCAAGCTTTTGGTGTTCCTCATTATTTAAAATCGATGGAGATATTTTTGTCCATGGAACCAATGCATCATCGTCCATTTCACCAAGATCGAAACGACCAATCAGAACCCTCATCAGACTTTTATCGATATCTTCTTCTTTAATTAAATCATTTTTTACGCCTTCGGGCAAGGTTTTATATGGGTAATTTTGCCACACACACTCTACATCGGTTCCGGCAAGAACTCCTTTTGAAGCAGCATGAACTGCATCTGAAGAAACTTTATGTGAATTAAAAAAATCGGTTATTGCACCACAATCAGACACAACTATATATTGATAGCCCCACTCTTCGCGCAGAATACGCTGAAGAAGTCTGGTGTTTCCACAACAAGGCTCATCATCCAGGCGCTGATAAGCGCACATTACCTGGCGAACATCGGCTTCCTGTACCAATGATTTAAAAGCTGGAAGATAAGTTTCGTATAAATCACGAGGATCAACATTATTAAGATTAAGCTCATGCCTGCTCCATTCAGGTCCTGAATGAACTGCATAATGTTTTGCACACGCCAACAGTTTTCGGTATTTAGCATCTTCAGGGCCCTGTAATCCTTTAACTACCATAACACCCATCCGTGAGGTCAGGTAAGGATCTTCCCCATAAGTTTCCTGTCCGCGACCCCATCGTGGATCCCGGAAAATATTCACATTTGGAGTCCAGACTGAAAGACTTAAAAATCTTTTGTTCTCGTTCCCCTGTTTAATCCATTGATTATATTTGGCACGAGCCTCATCTGACACAACATCGTAGATTTGATATAATAATTCATCGTTAAAAGATGCTGCCATACCCACAGGTTCCGGGAAGACTGTTACATTATCGTTGTTGGCATAACCGTGCAGAGCTTCGCTCCACCAATTGAATTTTTTTATTCCTAAGCGTGGAATAGCATCCGACTGGTCGCACATTAATGTCGCCTTTTCTTCTAAAGTCAATCGTGATATTAAATCTTTGGCCCGTTCTTCAGAACTTAATTCAGGATTTTGATATGGAAACTGTTGAGCTACTAAATAAATCGAGAACAACAAGTTTAGGGTAATTAGAAAAGTTTTTTTCATGATTCTTTTATTTTTGATTTTTTATATATCATTCAATTCATGATACTTTATAGATTTCAGCTTTAGTTACTTTTTCAATTTTAAATTTGAATCCAATGAATATGAGCTGCCTGCAGTTGTTTTAATTACAGATGTTTGTCCATTATAATTTAAGTTGCAATCGTTTCCGTTTCTTGATAAAATCTTTACGTCAACAAGCTTTCCATCTTCCCAATTCATGGAGACTTCAAAACCTCCTCTTGAACAAATACCAGATACTGAACCGGAATTCCAGGCTTCTGGCAATGCAGGTAGCAAGTAAACATTTTTATCATCAGATTGAAGCAACATTTCAACTACACCGGCAGCACCTCCAAAATTCCCATCGATCTGAAATGGTGGATGAGCATCTAATAAATTGGCATAGGTACCTCCACTTCCGCCATAACTATTAGTTTTTGTCTTGTCGATTTCCACCAAAGTCAATAGTTCCCTGAACATTTTGTAAGTCTGATTGCCATTTCTGAGCCTGGCCCAAAGATTGATGCGCCATCCTTTTGACCAACCGGTTGTTCTGTCTCCTCTAATTTCCAATGATTTTTGAGCAGCTTGCGCCAATTCAGGAGTTTTTGCCGGAGTAATATGATGCCCCGGATATAAACCATACAAATGCGACTGATGTCGATGTTGGGGTTCTTCATCCTCCCAATCGTAATACCACTCTTGCAAATTGCCTTTTTTACCAATCTGATAAGAAAGCAATTGATTCAAAGCTGTTTGAATACTATCGCTAAAATCGGCATCAATATTAAGCGTTTGTGAGGCCTTTATCGTTTGTTCAAAACATTCCTTAATCATTGCTATATCAGAAGTCGCGCCATACAATGTGGCTCCTTTGAATCCTTCAGGTGTAATATAATGTGCTTCAGGAGAAGTTGAAGGCGAAGTAATTAAATACCCTTGCTTGTCCTTAACTAACCAAGCCAGGCAAAATTCCGCAGCACCCTTCATTAAAGGATAGGCTTTTTCTTTTAAGAACTCTTTATCACCTGTGAATAAGTAGTGCTCCCACAAATGAGTAACCGCCCATGTTCCTCCCATATTCCAGCAGGGTGATCTGGGTGGCAGTTTACCCTCACCAACAGGATTGCTTGTTGCCCAAATATCAGAATTATGACCAGCTGCCCATCCTTTATTTATACCGTAAAAAGCTTCTGCTGTATGTTTGCCTGTTACTGCCAGGTTTTCTAAAAATGTAAGAAATGGCTGATGCATCTCAGATAAGTTGCCACATTCTGCCAGCCAGTAGTTTTCTTCAGCATTAATGTTCATGGTATAATTACAGCTCCAGGGTGGTCTGATATATGGATTCCATATTCCTTGCAGGTTGGCAGGAACACCTTTCGTTCTTGAGCTTGAAATAAGCAAATACCTTCCAAACTGAAAATAAAGAGCTTCCAGACTATAATCGGATTCTCCTTTCGAATATCGTTTCAAGCGCTCATCGGTTGGTAGATCAGGTGAAGTGCTTTCGTTTAAATTTAATTTTACACGGTTAAAGTAAGATTGATAATCTTTTAAATGCTTATCCATTAATGATTCATAAGTTTGTTTATAAGCATTATTCAACTGATTAACTGCTATTACCTTACTATCTAAACCATTTTTTACGGGATCGTTATTAAAACCATTAAAACTTGTAGCTACCGAAATGTACAGAATAGTCTCATCAGCATTACTTATTTTTAGCGAGGAATCCGAAACTGATATCGTTCCTCCATTGTTCTTAACCTTTATTTGGGTTGAAAACCGGGTTCCCTTGTTCTCGTCGAAACCGATCGGATCCGGCTCATTCCACATATAGCTAGGATAAGCCCTGCTGGGCGCATAACCCTGGACCTGCACTATGTTATCCTCTATTGATGTTTCATATTTGAGTAAACTCTTAAATTTTATACTAAAGCTTAAGCTCTTCTTTTTGTTCGCAGAAAGCTTAATGACCATTATTTTGTCAGGATTTGAAATAAAATATTCACGGGTATAAGTTGTGCCATTCAAATTATATTGAACTTTAGCAACAGCTTTACTAATATCCAGTTCTCGGTAATAATTGGAAGCAACTCCCAACCCGGAATGTTCAATAAAAAGTGTTCCTAAGGGTGAATAGGATTCAGTGAATTTTCCCTCAATTTTTTGATTTATTTTTTCAGCAGTTTTATAGTCTTCTCTCGATAAGGCTTCCCTAACCTGGGGAATTAGGTCTAAAACTTGTGGGTTTGCATTAAGATCAACAGGACCACCACTCCACAAAGTTGCATCATTCAGGTATATTTTATCTGAAGAAACACCACCATAAACAGTAGCTCCCATTTTACCATTCCCTAGCACCAAAGCTTCCTCGAAATATTCTGCCGGATGATTATACCATAAAGTATTATCTTTTTGTGCATATGAATAGTTAACTCCAAAAGCTACCATCATAAGAATTAAAATATTCTTAATTTTTCTCATCAATAATTTATTTTTTAGTTTCAACTCTCAATAAACCAACTTTATATATCGCTCCTGCAGAAGTCCCTGGTAGCGACTGAAATTTGACCCGGATATGGCTTTTTGTATTAATCATTGAATCGGGAATGGGATAAATAATATCCTTAAACATTGACTGGTTCCATCGGTTGGTATTGTCCTCGGTAATTAATTTATCATTGTCAATGAAGATTTCAAATTTTCTATTACCCCATTCAGCTCCCCAATAGCGTACTATTAAGCTTAAATTGGCTTCTGAATTTGTGGCTAAATCGTAACTAAAAAAACCGCCATTGCTGGCATCACGCCAGAACTCATTCATATTATTGCCTGTTTTCGAATTTTCTTTTTGCATGGCATGGTCGGTTTCGGGTTGTTGCTCTCCGGTAGCCACATAATCTATAGTGCGTTTTTCAAGAGCCAGCTTTTCTTTCTCAAGGTTTGCTAATGAATCAACATACCTTTGATATCCGTTATTTGTAAGTGTCAGCCAATAAATCATGTACCTCGAATCGTGAATCTGATAAAAAGGCTCAAGATTCAAAGGCCTTGGATTGATCATTTTCAATTTCAGCTTGAAATTTAATGGCTCACCTTGGATTGGTTCTAATTTATTTCCGCAGTTTTCAATGTCATCTTCAACAAGGATAGGAGCCTGATCGACAGGTAAATATTCTCCGCCAGCATATTGTCCCCAACGACTGTCATCTGCAATAAGTCCAGCTAAATCTTCGGTACCGGTCTTTGCTCCAAGCAAAATAGGTCCATGCATAAAAGCGATATATTCTGGCACATTAGGTAAATGTTCTACAGAAGTATGCATAGGTAATTTTAATTCAATAACATCGCCTTTTTCCCATTTCCTGTTTATGTTTACATAAGATGAAGGGGAGGCTGAATATTTAACTTTATTTCCATTAACTGTAATTTTCAAAGCATTTTTATTTACCCAACCCGGATATCGAACTTTAAGATTAAAGTTTGAAGAACCTTCTGTTACTATTAGCTTTGTTTGTTCCTCATTAGGGAAATTTGTTTCCTGTCTCAATTTAATTCCTTTCTCCTTCCAGTTAAGCTCAGAAGCTATAAAAAGGTTTAGAAAAAGTGTGTCTTCTGAATGAGTATAAATTATCTGGTTGTATTTGCTATGATCTTCCATGCCAGTACCTACACAGCACCACATAGCTTCATTCGGGGCAGAATAAACCCTGTAATGACGTGGCCGTACCGGAGTAAAATACACATATCCGCCATGCTCCGGATGCTGAATAGAAAGCATATGATTTAAAACAGTTCGCTCGTAGTAATCGATATATTTAGCCAAAGGCTTCACCTTGAACAAATCTTCGGTAAGTTTTAGCATATTGTACGAATTGCAGGATTCGGGTCCATCATTAACATTTACAAAGTCTATACATGACTCTGTACTTGGAAAATGCTCTCTTCTGCTGTTTCCACCAAAAGCAAGTGAACGGTTAGTAGTAACTGTTTCCCAGAAGTAATTAGCTGCATTATAATATTTTTCATCATTACAGAGCTCTGCAATTCTTATAAAACCTACAAATTTGGGTATCTGAGTATTTGCATGTTTATTATCAAGATTATCAATTCCTTCGGATAAGGGATCAAGAACCTGATTGTGAGAATAGCGTTTTGCAGCTATAAGATATTTTTCATCTCCTGTCAGCTCGTAAGCATCAGCAAACATTTCGTTCATACCTCCATGTTCTACATCGAGCATTTTTTGCATTTGCTCATCTGAAAGTTCCGATGTAATTTGAATACCCCAATCACAGAATTTCAGAAACATAGCTTTTGCATCTTCATTACCACATAACAACCATGCATCTCTTAACCCGGCATACATTTTATGCAGGTTATAAAATGGTGCCCATGATGCACGATAATTGCTAAAATCGCCTGTTTTAAATGTAGACCAGAGCTTTGCGCTGTTCGGAATGCCTCCAACATATCCAATTCCCCACTCCTTATTATTTACGGAATTTGCTTCCTGACATTCTTTAAGTTCGACAAGCATATATTCCATTCGCTCTTTGCATTCAACGTTTCCGATAGAGGCATAATTCATTGCCATGGCCGATAAATAGTGACCTCCAACATGACCATCAAGACCTTCCCAGTTGGGGTATGCAGGGGCCTTAGGCTCCAACCCGGCTTCTTTACGATATGGTGCAAGCAACCGATCAACATTATATTTTAAAAGTACGTCGATGTTAAGATCTCGTGCATGCTTGAAAGGACTGTCGAGCAAGGTTACATCCTCCAAAGGGAATTGATTTGAAAAGGACTTCATGTTTGTCTTCTCAGTATTACAAGCCATTAAGACAACACAGAAAATGTAAAGAAGCAGTATTCTATTTTTCATATTAGGGCTATTATCGGTTTATTTAAAATATGCCACGAAATAATTGTTAGCAGTTTAGTTATCAATTCGGAAGCTAGGCACAGGTTACAAATTGGAATAAGAGCAACCCTGTATTTATAAAAAGCACTACACGGTATGATAAAGGTATTGTTCATGCGATTAAAATTGAATTTTCAAATTAAATGCTCTTTATAATCTCTTCTCAGAACTAATAACTCCCAACTCAATAGTTTCAAAAACGATATTCACTTATTGAGATGTTCAATGTTCAAGATATATAAAATGTACTACTTCAATTTAATGGACAGGAAAAAGCATGATTTTAAGATACTTCAAAGAAGGCTCTGTATTTTCATGCTTTTTCAAATTTTAAATGTGCTTTATTTTAATACCAGCTAGTTTGATAATCTGGTAGTATATAAACCTACAGTTGTTCCGGTAAATCCATAAGAACTTGCTGTTGATAAATAAAATGCTTCAACCTTATCTTTTAAAAGAATCCAATCAGTCTTTTTTGTTGAATAATAGAAGTTGAAGTTCTTACCGTCAGAAGTAATCTTTAGGTCGATTTTATTATCTTTTGCTTTAATATTGGATGAGGCTATTGTTTCATTACCACTCTTACCTATTTTAATAACACTGATATTTAACTCTTTACCCATTTTATTGGTAGCTAGAAAATACTGATGTGTCTCATCTTTATATAGTAACATTCCCGACAAGTCATTTTCATTATCTGTATCAATACTCATGCTTGTTTTACATTCAAATTTATGGTGCTGTAAACGACGGCAGACAAATGAAGGAGTTTTTGTTTGTGTAGTTGAAATCTCATTTGCTTTAAGGGACAAACTGCCTTCTTTCACAGATAATGAGTACAAATCTGATGCAGGTGTGCGAAATGTCATCCATTGAAGACCAAGACTTGTAGAATCAAAATCATCTAGGACTGAAAAATTTCCGAAAGTAATATTCTCTCCAAGAGTAAGACCTTCTTTTTTGACAATTAAAGGCACTAATTCGTCTCCTTTAGTCATATATGGAAATCCATCATCTGTCCAACGAACAGGCATAAGGAATGTTTCTCTTCCCAGATTTTCAAATTCTCCATCAATGGGTCTGCATGCAAGAAATACTGACCACCAGCTCTTATCTTTTGCCTGCACTAAATCAGCATGTCCAACACAGGTAATTGGGTTAATTCGTTTCGGGTCCAAATGGCGCTGAGTAAGAATCGGATTATCCTTATAGGGTACAAATTTACCCATAGGATGATCCCCTCTCAAAATTACTTCTGAATGCTCCACACTTGTACCACCTTCAGCTGCCATTAAGAAATATTGACCATTTATTTTATATATGTGTGGACCTTCAATCCAAATTGGTTTATCTTCAGGATGCACACCCCCATCTAAAAGAATTTTTTCAGCACTAACAACTGTATCATTTTCTAAATCATATTCTCTTATTCTAATTGCCCGATGACCATCATAAGTAGAACCACCCAAAGGTTCGTCATTATTTAAAATATATGCTTTCCCATCGGTATCAAAGAAAAAAGAAGGATCAATTCCGTGAACATCAGACAACCAAACGGGGTCACTCCATGAACCAAATGGGTCTTTTGTTTTTACATAGAAATTACCACCACCAATATTTGTGGTAATCATATAATATGTTTTGTTGTGTGGATTATAACTTATTGCAGGTGCAAAAATTCCCTGACTTGTTCGCTGACCATCGAGTTTAAGTTGAGAAGGACGATCAAGTACGTGGCCAATTTGTTTCCAGTTAACTAAATCTTTACTATGGAATATTGGAACTCCGGGAAAATATACAAAAGTTGATGTTACAAGAAAATAATCTTCGCCGTTTGAACAAATGCTAGGATCAGAATACCAGCCTGGCAGAATAGGATTATAGTAAGAGTCTTCTGTAGGCAGAGGATTATCCTTATAGTAATCGTCATCTCCAACATAGGAAAAGTAGTCAAAGTGGCAAACGTAATCATCGTTTGTTTTTTCAGTTGCAGGATTATTACACGACGAAAGTCCTGTTAAAACTATCGCTGCAAGGATTAGTATTTTTACTACCGAGTTCGAATTTCTATCATTCATATTTTTTATATTTATTATATTTTTTGTAAAACATTTATATTGACAAACTAAAAAACACATTTGATTATTTGAGAATATTTTACTTTTGATGTCTCAAAAAGTTAGAGTATTACTCAATATTTATATCTTCCTTCCATTGTAAAAAGAATATAACAGAGTTCAAACCATTTTAAACAAGAAGCAAATTAATTTATTCTCTTTTTCAGGTATTTAGCACACCTGTATAAATTGATACTAATGTAAATTATGTAATCAACAATCAGATATTCATTTGTAACATATAATTGTATGAGAGTAACAAATGATAATTGTAATTAACAGATAGGATTTCTTTTCAAAAAAGATGATATGTACTAAAAATCTTAATGGACTGTCTGGTTCTTTTTCTGAGATATCAAGAATTGAGTAGGAGATTGATTAAAATGTTTACTGAAATTTTTTGTAAAATTGGAGGGATCTGAGTAACCAACCTTGTATGCTATTTCCGAAATCTGGTAATCGGTAGTCATTAGTAATTGAGCAGCTTTATTTAGCCGAATGGTTTTAACATAATTATTGACAGTATGATTAGTTAGGGCTTTTACTTTTCTATAAAGTTGCATTCTACTCATTGCCATTTCCGAAGCCAGGTAGGTTGAATCAATGTTTTCATTGTCCATATTAACTTGTATTAAGTTATTGAACTTCTTTAAGAATTTTGAATCCAGACTATTTGAAGCCGCTAAGGAAGGGTCATTATCAATACCTAAACTAAATTTAGCGCGTAATCTTCGACGCTGTTTTATCAGATTATTAATTCTGCATTTTAATATTTCGGTGCTAAATGGCTTTGTAATATAATCGTCAGCACCAATTTTAAAGCCATCTAGTTTTACTTTATCGGCATGATGTGCTGTGAGTAATATAACAGGTATATGACTTGTCTTTTCATCGGATTTTATTTTTTTACAAAGCGTTATTCCATCCATTTTATCCATCATAATATCTGTAACTACCAAATCCGGAATTTTTTGAACAGTTAGATTCAATCCTTCCTCACCATTAGTGCATTGATGGATTTCAAATAAATTTTGCAACTCATTAACTAAAAAGCCACGAAGATCTTCATTGTCTTCAGCAATAATTACGATAGGTTTTTGCTCATTCGAATTTATTTCAAGCTGATTCTCTTTGCCTTCATCACTTTCATTTAAACAATGAATATGTTCATCTTCATCAGACAGAGGTTCTATCTCCTGTACTTCCGGAACGGTATTATAGATAGGTAAGTAAACACAGAATGTAGTACCTATATTTTCTTCACTTTCAACTGTTATCTCTCCCTTATGCAAATCGATTAATTCCTTTGCCAATGATAATCCGATTCCTGTTGAAGCACTATCAACAGGTCTGTTTTCTTCTAAATTCTGGAATCGCTCAAATATATTTTTAATTGTGTTTTTAGGAATACCAATACCTGAATCTTTAATTTTTACTAGTAACCATCCGTCGGATTTTTCGAGAAGATCTTTCGAATCCTTACTGAGTTTTGAAATAGACAGTATAATTTCGCCTCCATTCTCGGTATACTTAAAGGCATTCGAAAATAGATTAAATAAGACTTTGTCAAGCTTTTCTGCATCAAAAAACATATGTAATTCAGGTAATGCTGAATTAAAAATAAATTGCATGTTTCGCTTTTCAGCATAATTCTGAAACGTATCAAAGATTCGCTTAGAAAACTCAATAATATTGCCAACTTTCCATACCACTTTCAAATAGCCGGCGTCAATTTTTCTGAGTTCCAGCATCTCGTCAATTAACCTCTTTAACTTAACAACGTTTTGAAACATTAGCTGGTAGTATGATTGAGTCTTTCCTTTATCGACATTTCCTTTTAATAATGTCTCCAGAGGTGACGAAATAAGTGTTAAAGGGGTTCTGAATTCATGACTAACATTCATAAAGAAACGGAGCTTCATTAAATCGATCTCGTGCTCCTTTTTAGTATTTAACCGCTCCAGGGCTACAGCACTTTTCTTTTTTTCAAGATTTATGAAATAACGGTATGTGTAATATGTAATTAGAATTACAAGAAGGATATAGATAATGTAAGCAAGTTTTGTTTTCCAGTAGGGGGGGGATATCCTAATTCCAATTGATATTTCCTCGGCATTAGTGTGGTAGCCTGAATCATAGGCTAATACCTTAAAAGTGTAATAACCATGTGGTAAGTTGGTATAAGTAATTTTATGTTCTTTGCCTAGTGAGTTCCAGGAATCTTCTATACCCTCAAAAATACATGAATATTGAATATCCTTTTGTTTTGTAAAATTCAATGTAGAAAATTCGAAAGTAATAAAGTTCTGCTTATGTTTTAACTTAAGCATTTCGGTATTTGGTAAACTCTTTTTAATATCACAGTCCTCACATCCAACAGTCAAACTTTTGTTGAAAATCTTAATATCCGTAAATACAAGATTTTTTTCATAGTTATCCCGCTTTACATTTTCAGGGTCGAATAATACAATTCCCTTATCACTACCATACACAATCATGTTATCCAGTTTACACTTAGAATTAATAAGCAGATAATCTGAGTTTAAACCATCTTCTTTCTTAAATATATTATAAGTTCTGGTTACCGGGTTATATCTGCAAATTCCATTTCCTGTGCCAAACCATAAGTTTCCTTTTTTATCATCGCTTATTGAATTAACCAAAAGATCGGCAAACCCGTTTTTAGAGTTAAATTCCGAATAGGTCATTTTCTGAGGGTTAAGTAAACATATTCCTCCATCTAGAGTAGAAAACCAAATTTCTCCTTTTTTCGATTGAAATATTGATGTGATTGACTTTGAAGTAAGCGATTGCCCATAGATATCGACAATATTGCTTTCGAAAAAATAGTTATTTCCTTTGACTACTACTTTATTTAAGCCATTTTGGGTTCCAACCCATATATTTCCATTATTATCCTGAAGCATGCATAATATGGTATTGCTACTAAGAGTTGAATCGTTATTGGTGCTATTCAGAAAGTTTTGAATAAAAGCTTTACTTTGATCGGGTTTTAATCTTTCAGAATTACTCAATAAACTTAGTCCATACCAGGTGCCAAACCAAATGTTGTTTTGTGAATCTTCCATCATGCACATAATAAAATCATTCATAAGTGAATTTTCAGGAAAGGCATCTGGGAAGGCTCTGTAATTAATTAGTTTTGTGCTATTTACGCACGAGGTTATGTCCGATTGCATGAAAAACACACCATCTCCTTCGGTACCAAACCAGTAATTATTATTATGATCTTTTAGAATTGCCTGAATATTCTTTCCCCGGTTTTCATCGTTTGGGTCTAGAACTATATTTTTGGTTTTATGATTATTTAAATCTAACAGATTTGGTCCCCACCCCATTGTTCCTAGAAGAACTTTATCATTTCTTACTGGTGAGATAGCTCGAATTCCATAATAATAATCGGGATCATTGCTGAAGTTCGATAATATTGAATGAAAAGCTATTTCATTATTACACATAGTGTTAATTCCTGCATCACTACAGACGAATATGGTTCCGTCTCTCGATTCATTGAGCGAAATAATTACATTTGAATTTAGATTGCTAATTTGATGTAAAGATTTTGATACAGTATTTGACTTGCTATTTTTATTAGTAGTATCCAGTAAAAACAGTCCTTTATTTGTAATACTGAGCCAAATATTACCATTCATATCTTTGTAAATAAATTTTCCTCTAAGATTCAAATCACGAGACGAATCCCAAAACAACTCAAAGGTGTGCTTTTTCCTGTCAAATTTGTTTAATCCTATTTTATAGCTGGCTATTAGAATTTCATTCTCATTCAAGAAAACAAATGAGTTATTTGTCTCTTCTGTTCTATAAAGTTTTACAGAATCATTTTCTACAATACCGAGACCTGACATTGAAATAAACCAAACCTCACCAGAGCTACTTGTCTTAATTTCCATTATTTCAGCTAACGAAGAGTCGGGATTTAGATGCGAATAGAAATGCTTAATTTCAAGGGAATCAGAATTATGTTCAAGCTCATTCAATTTAAATAGTCCCGATTTAGTGCCTATCCAGATAACTCCAGACGGGTCCTTTAACATGCAGTTGACTTTTATTTTACGAACATCAGCATTTGATTTGATATTTAATTTCTCAAATTTCTCGTTAAAAGTATTGTACACTAACAAACCATAGTCATATGTCCCTAATAAAAGCATCCCTTTTTTAAATTCAATGATTGATTTAATATAAGGATGTTCTATTAAATTGTCACTTTTGGTTTCAATATATCTAAAATCGGAATTATCAAATTTGTATAAACCATTGGCCATTCCAAACCATAAAAAACCAATTGAATCCTGATACATACAATTGACCTGGTATTTTTCAACATCAAATTTTTCGTTTAAATTCTCAACTATTATTTTGTTCTCAGCAATTGCTTCTCCGAAGGAAAGAATACAAAAAACAATTAGCATACCTGTTTTTAGACATCCTTGTTTCATGATAGGTTGGGAGTTTTATGCCCCTAAGGTAATGAATAATGAATACTTAAAAAACTATTACGAAAATATTGAAATGTTTAAAATGTTACACTGAGGCAGATTTTTGTTGCAAATGGATAAGAAAAAGTAATTGAACGATATAAATACGTGTTCTTTTTAATAATTAAATTAACTAACTTTTGCCCTGTATTTACCAACCAGCAATATTTAATTGCCCCATTCTTGATTTAACTAACTACAAAACACTCTAAACATGATATTAGAATTTGAAAGGTGTTGTGCTATTACCAAGAGATTGGAAACAATAATAAATCATAGAACAGCTAATTTTTTCTGGCTTCTGCTGAAATTAAAAAATAACTTCGAAACTTTAAATAAGAACAAGGTATATTCATTCTCTGGGCTAACATCTATTATTTCGGTTTTTTTTTCATTGTTTATTTTTAATGCTACTTATTCCCAGGTTAATAATGATATTTTTAAAAGAATTACAACAAAAGATGGTTTACCACAGTCTACTATCAGTTGTATCATTCAGGATAAAGAAGGTTTTATGTGGTTTGCCACTAATGGGGGGATTAGCAAATACGACGGCTATACCTTTAAAACGTATAGCAATATTGTTGGCAACAAAAACAGTTTAAGTAATAATGGAACAACATTTTTATTTGAAGACAGGGATGGCTATATATGGGTAGTTAATGGGTTTGACACTGGTTTAGACAAATTTGACCCTATACAAGAATCTTTTACGAATTATAAAAATGATCCAAATGATTCAACAAGTATAAGCAGCAATATTATCTTCTCTGTAATGCAGGATAGATTCGGCAATATTTGGATATGTACTGATAATGCACTTAACCTGGTTGTGAACGAAAAAAAAGGTGATAAAACCGTTGTTAAATTCAAGCGGTTTAATAAGGTTTCAAATGCAAATATCTTAAGAACTTACGAGGATAAATATGGAAGGCTATTACTATTTGCCGATTACCTGTATTATCTTGACAGGAAAACAAATAGAATTCATAAAACCATCAAATTACCCACCTATGCTTATGGAAAACTGTCTATCAGCGAAGATAAGTCAGGAAATCTTTGGTTAGGAAATTTAGTAAACGGGGTGGTAAAACTGGTTTATAACAAAAAAAGCCAGAGCTACGAATCTGTCAAATTGGACATACTTGATGGTGTTACTACAAATAATATTTTGGTCGATTATAAAGACAGGGTTTGGATTGGTACAGAAAATAAAGGATTGTTCCGTTATGACCCAAAAGAGAATCGTTTGCTGAACTTTTCAAATGATAAAACAGACGCAACCTCAATCAGTGATAATAACATAATTTCATTGTGTGCCGATCATTCGGGCGTTTTGTGGATTGGTACATATACGCTGGGGTTATGCAAATATAATTTGTACAGAAAGGAATTTTATCATTTTAAATCAATGCCGGGCGATATAAATTCCCTTTCGGATAATGCAATATCTTCGATTCATAGCACAGTACCAGGTGAATTGTGGGTTGGTGTTGATTTGGGCGGAGGCGTAAACAGGTTTCTATTTAACAAGAATAAAGTGCAACAGGTAATACATTACAAACACGACTCAAATAATTATAACTCTATTGCCGATGATAGGGTCCTGTGCCTCGTACAAAGAAAAAACGGTGATGTTTGGGTAGGGAGTCCAGGATTCGCAACAAAAATAATTCCAGAAAAACCGGGAATTAATAATCATCCGGTAATTAAGAATTATTATCCTTATTCGTGGACGTTTTGTATTTATGAAGACTCTCAAGGCATACTGTGGGGCGGCACATGGGGCGCCGGACTTTGGAGATATGACGACAATACCGATAATTTCATTTTTTATACAAACGATCCGTATAATAGTTTAAGCTTGTGCGACAATGTAATATGGTCAATTGCAGAAGATAGCTCAGGAAATATTTGGATTGGAGGCCGCGATAAAGGTTTAAGCATTTTAACAGCAAACGAAAAAAATAAAAAATCACCTCAATTTTATAATTTCAAATACAACGAAAATAAACCAAATAGTCTAAGCAATAATTCCATTCAGGTAATTTCCAAGGATCATGACGGAACTATGTGGGTTGGTACTACCAGTGGTTTAAATAAAGCAATTATAAAAGACAATACGTTCAAGAATATGTTACCCGGATCTGCAATTAGTTTTGTTAACTTTCATATTAATGATGGTTTACCCAGCGAATTTATTACAGGTATTCTTGAAGATGAACATGATAATTTATGGATAAGCACAACAAATGGTATTTCGAAGTTCGACATTAAAAATAATTTCTTTACCAATTACATTGAAAGCGACGGATTACAAAGTAATGAATTCACGCATAATGCCTATTTCAAAGATCAAAATGGCAAAATGTATTTTGGGGGCTTTAATGGGTTTAATGCCTTTTATCCTGACAATATTAAACTAAACCCTATTGTTCCTGAAGTTGTATTTACCGACCTGAAAATTTTTAATACCTCAGTTAAAATCGGAGAACAAATTGGCGGTGATATAATCCTTTCAAAACCTGTAAACAACGAATCCGAAATTATACTTTCTCATAGAAATAATGTATTTACCTTGGTGTTTGCGGCATTACATTATGCACAAACCGAAAGAAACCACTATGCGTACAAATTGGAAGGATTTGACACGGATTGGAATTATATTGAAAATAAACGAGAAGCTACATATACCAATCTTAATCCCGGGAAATATATATTCAAGGTCAAAGCGTCAAATAGTGACAATATTTGGAACGATAAATATACAACATTGGCCATTACCATTTTACCACCTTGGTGGAGGACATTGTTGGCTAAAATTATTTATATGGTATTGCTCGTGATGGCGCTGTATTTTTTCAGAAAGTACACGCTTATTTCTGCCAATATGAAACACCAGTTAATGCTTGAACATATCGAAAATCAAAAATCCGAAGAGTTGCACAAAATGAAATTACAATTTTTCACAGATATCTCTCACGAACTACGAACACCTTTAAGTCTGATACTGTCCCCTCTTGAAGATCTTATCTGTACAGCAAGATCCGATTTGAAAAACCAACTAAAGCTAATTTACAGAAATGCTGAAAGATTATATAGGTTAGTTAACGATTTAATGGATTTTTCAAAAGTTGAGGACTGCAAATTGGAGTTTAATGTCCAAAATGGAAATATAGTGAAATTCACCAAAGAAGTTTTTGCATTTTTCAACGAGATGGCACTTAAAAAGCAAATAGACTATCAGTTTATAACAAAACATAAAGAAATCACATCCTGGTTCGATAGTGAAAAACTCGAAAAAATTATTCAAAACCTGCTTTCTAATGCTTTTAAGTTTACTCCTTTTAAGGGAAAAATTGTTGTGTCTGTTGATAAATTAACATCAAAGGAACTAAATGGGTATTCAGAACAATATATTAAAGATACTGAATATGTTTGTATTTCTGTAAATGACAATGGGCCAGGAATTGCCCCAGAATACATCGATAAAATATTTGACAGGTTTTATCAGGTACCGGACAAAGAATTAAATCATTTGAAGGGTACAGGAATCGGACTGGCATTAACTAAAAGCCTTACCGAGCTTCATCACGGATTTATTACTGTAAAAAGTGAGCCCCTGGAAAAAACTGTTTTTAAAGTGTTCCTGCCCATTGGTTATAGTCATTTCAAACCTTCGGAGGTCACTGAAAAACCAATTGAAACAACAAATACTAATAATTTTGAAAGACTTCCTAATGATGATAGTAATAAAAATATATATAATCAAGTTATAAAAAATGGGAAGCCGAAAATTATTGTTATTGAAGATAACCAAGAATTAAGAGAATACCTGGTATCAAGATTAGGGAAAAATTACATTATTACCTCCGCTGATAATGGAGATTCGGGGTACAAAAAAATAATTAAATTTTTGCCTGACTTAATTATTAGCGATATCCTCATGCCAGAGATCTCAGGTATTGAATTATGCAAAAAGTTAAGAGAAAACATCTCAATTTGTCACATCCCTATAATACTACTTACTGCTAAAGCCACAATTGATGATAAAATTGAAGGACTTGAAACAGGTGCTGACGCTTATGTCACAAAGCCAATTAATTTACGTTACCTGGAATCGGTAGTCAAGAATCTTATTGAAACCAGGAAAAAATTACGCAAGCGATTTAGTCATGATATTTACGTTGCACCTTCTGAAATAGCAACAAATCCATTAGACCGGGACGTGCTTGAAAAGGCTATCAACTATGTACATGAAAACATTACGGACCAAAGTCTATCGGCTGATGGCCTTGCCAAGTTTTTATTTATGAGTCGACGCAACGCATACCGAAAAATTAAGGCACTTACAAATCAATCAATCAATGATTTTATAAGAAGCATAAAGTTGAAAGTTGCTATAGAACTTATGAGTAACAAGAAAATACCAATCTCGGAAGTAGCTTTTAATGTTGGTTTTTCATCTCATGCATATTTCACAAAATGTTTCAGAGAACAATTTGGAAAATCTCCTTCGGAATATATTTCATGCAGTACCCTTGAAAATAAAACTATACAAACCGAATATCAGCTCTTATCTGAGTAAAATGGGTTCTGTTCAAATTGGCCGGTAATTTACAATAACTGTCCTATTTTTAATACTCCTTCCATTTTGGTATATCTATTTTTAGGATGTGAATTAAGAATAGAAGCTTATTTACTAACTACTAAATTAAATTAACTATGAAAAAGAAATTACTTATTTATTTAATGGTACTATTGGTTCTCCCTATTGAAATGTTTGCATGGGAAGGTATGCCAACTCCAATGCTACATGTGGAAGGCCGCTACTTAAAAGATCCCAGCGGCAAGAATGTGCTGCTCCATGGATGGATGCAACCTATAGAGACCTGGTTTAATGGAGGAGGGCACCAGTATAGCAATCCGACTAACTGGACAGACCCTAACAATGTTGCCGGCATGTTGAACTTTTTGAAAGATGAAGCTACAGTTATGAGTGATGTTAGCCCAAAATATGGTAGTGACCACGGATGGTATGCTAGTTTTGTGCGCGTCAATTGTGACTTTGTTGGCGGTTGGACACAGGAATCAGGACTGGTTGACCAGGCTCAATTCAACGGCTGGATACAGAATTTCGTAGTTCCATATGCCAACCATTTGAAGTCTCGTGGCCTTTACCTGGTGCTTTGCGCCACCGGACCGATGATGACACCCAATAACGGCACACATAACGCGGGTGTAACAGAACAGGCACGTCTGCGTACATTCTGGAGTACTGTAGCCAATGCCACTGGTGTTAAGAACGCGAGCAACATTATGTTTGAGCTTGTGAACGAACCGGTACAAATCGAATCCTACCCAGGCAATGGTGACTGGGGCAGTGGAAGCGCCATTTATTTTGAGGCTTTCAGAAACTGGATTCAGCCCATTATTAATGATATTCGGAACACCGGTTCAAATAATGTTATCTGGACTCCGTGCCTGGGTTGGCAGGGAGAGCCTCACGGTTGGGCGCAATATCCCTTCACAGGCACAAATATCGGAGTTGCAGCACATTTTTACCCAGCGTATGGCGGTGTATACAATAACGCAACTGCAGTGCAAAACCTATGGAACTCCAACTACAAACCTGCCGCTGACAGATGGCCGATGATGATAACAGAATGTTATTGGTTTCCTGGTGGAACCGGATATGATAATCTTTTTAATGGTACTACGGCTGGTTTTGGCAATGCACTAAAAAACGCCATGGATAACCAGGGAAATGTTCAATTCCTTGTCGGATTTATTGCAGATCATCTTGTTGACCTGGCAACTTCAACCCCTGCCAATTGTACTCTGGGAACACGTGAAGGTACACAAGCCTATTTCGAATGGCTTCCGACATATACATGGGCAGCACCAAGCGATGGTAGTTGTGAGCCTACTACAATTACCTCATACCTACAGGTTGACGACGGAAGTTGGCAACAAACTGCAAGTGTTACAGTTGATGCTGGTGCAAAAGTTAAATTTGGCCCTCAGCCCACATCAGGTGGCTCATGGTCATGGAGCGGTGGCGGCACGTCCGGTACATCGCGCGAACAAACAATTTATCCTACAAGTTCAGTAACTGCTACGGCCACTTATACCAATACCTGTGGTGCGCAAAGCACTCAAAATTTTACTGTAAATGTAAACGGCGGAGTCAGTACAACCGTTCATTTAACCAAAAGAAATGCCAATGGTTTTGCTCTAGATGGTGGCGATGGCGGCGCTAGTGGGCGACAAATATACCTATGGAGCAACGATGTTAATAACGTAAATCAGTCATG
>JBNKCO010000052.1:0-61952 GCA_050287785.1 Bacteroidales bacterium | reverse complement strand
AGACTAAAGCAATCCAAAGAATTTCTAAAAGACTTCACTGACAAAAGCCTGGAAGATATTACAGCACATAACAGGTATTTGATGATAAACCAGGGATATCAAAAATTATTAGAAACTACAACGCTAAATTAAACTTAAGCCAAGAATAATTAAACTTTTTGAAATTTTCACTTTTCCTAAAAACCTTTCACTCCGGCCCTAATATATCAATAGAATTTTCGCTTTTTAGACAACATAACTCACCATGGTAACAACCGTGTGTGGCAATTTGGACCTTTATGTTTTTTTGAAGAAAACTAATGCTTTATGCAGATACTTATTAAGATTCCTCTCACTAGAATATTTATTTAATTAGAATATTAAGATGACAGCTTCTTTGAATTAGAATAAGGAAATCTATACTAATCCCACCCTCCCCTTTTCATCATACTTCACAATTTCATCATCGAGTAAGTTCCTAAGCACTTTAATAACAAAATCCTGATCGTGTTTAAGCTTTGTTATTAAAATATCCGGAGTCAAGGCTTCCAAGGTAATCTGCTTTAATATCTCAGTCCTTATTTTGTTTTCTTCACTAAGCGATAAGACTTTCTCCTTGTCTCTACAATAATCACACTGCCCACAATCTTCCACATCTTTTTGTCCGAAATAATTTAACAATTGAACACTTCTACATATATCAGTTTTAAAACCATATTCGGCCATAGCGTTGATTCGGCGTTCATACCTCTCTTTTCTATGATGGTAGTTTTCGGGTGAAATGTAAACCGATTTATCCGGCAATCTTTCTTCCAAATATACAAGTAAAGCTGTTCTCTTTCCAGGAATATAATTTATCACATTCATTTTACTTAGACGCACAAAGTACTGGTATACAGCATCGCCGGTTATTCCTGCCCTTTTTGCCAAGACCTCCTCGTTAATTGAAACATAATCGGAGAATACGCCTGTATACGAACGCAATACCAGTTTTATAAACCCATCGAATTTACTGTTCTTTACCTGAAACTTGTATAAATCGTCTCTATTAACTACAAAAAATATGCGAGATGGATTCTTCATTTCATCAGTAACTTCAATATACCCTTGCTGTTCTAGTAATTTAAGGGCATTATATGTTTGCACAGGTTGAAGCTTATATGCTGAAACAAAATCGTGCAGCTTAAAATCAAATGCTATTCCTTTTCCTCCACCAATAGGTACTTGCATAAAATTAGAGACGGCATTATAAACATTTTTCACAAATTCAATTTCCGGAAAACTATTCGTTAAACGTTGTTTCAAGCTGGCTTTGTCTCTACTACCAGAAAGCAAAACTGCAAATGACTTTTTACCATCGCGACCCGCCCTACCTGCTTCTTGAAAATACTCTTCCAGAGAATCAGGGAAATCGACATGAACTACAAAACGAACATCTGGCTTATCAATACCCATTCCAAAGGCATTCGTTGCAGCAATTACGCGTGTTCTACCTTTAGTCCAATCGTCTTGCTTTTGCTGCCTGATTTCGTAACTTATTCCTGCATTATAATAATCTGCATCTATACCTTCCCTCCGAAGTTGCTCTGCAATTTCTCTTGTTTTCTTCCTGTTTCTTACATAAACAATTCCACTGCCATGAATAGAATGAACAACCTTTATTAAATCAGCCATTTTACTTTCCGACTTACGAACGAAATACACCAGGTTCTTTCTTGAAAAGTCAGAACGAATAACATTTTTCTCGCGAAAAGCAAGCTTAAGCTGAATGTCGTCTACCACCTCAGGAGTTGCAGTTGCAGTTAATGCCAATATTGGAATGTCTGGCTTTATTTCTCTAACTCGGGCAATATTTAAATATGAGGGTCGAAAATCGTACCCCCATTGAGAAATGCAATGAGCTTCATCAATTGTTAGAAAGCTTACATGAGTATGACTCATTCGAATCCTAAATTCCTCATTACCTAATCTTTCAGGCGAAATATATAAAAATTTATAGGCACCATACATTGCATTATCAAGCATTACTTTCATCTCATGCCTGCCCAATCCAGAATGAATCGCAGCTGCTTTAATACCTCGCTGTTTCAAATTAGCAACCTGATCGGTCATTAAGGCAATAAGCGGAGTAATTACCACACAAACGCCATCCATAGCTAAAGCTGGCACCTGAAAAGTAACAGATTTACCACCACCGGTTGGCATAAGTCCAAGTGTGTCTTTACCTTCTGCAATTGAAGCAACTATTTTTTCCTGAACCAGACGAAAATCATCGTATCCCCAGTGCTCTTTTAGAATTGCCCGATATTTTTCCAGATCAATATTCATATTTAACAAGTATGGCATAAATCATATGCTCCATAACCTTCGATATTCTTTCTTTTTTTGTAATTTCGCAACATTTAATTTTAAGGAGCTCATTTTTCAGCTTTCCTTTATTAATTGATGAATATAAACAAATAACAAATATAGCCATGTCATTTGTATCGGATAAAATTATTTCAGAAGGGTTAACCTTCGACGATGTTTTACTTGTACCGGCCTATTCTGAAGTAATACCGAAAGACGTGAGCTTAAAAACACAATTCAGTAGAAACATAACACTAAATGCTCCAATAGTTTCGGCTGCAATGGATACAGTGACCGAATCAAAGATGGCTATTGCCATGGCGCGTGAAGGAGGAATTGGTGTTATTCATAAAAACATGTCCATCGAAGAGCAAGCCCGTCAAGTAAAGCAAGTAAAGCGTGCTGAAAATGGCATGATTTACGATCCCATCACAATTGGCAAAGATCAAAACGTTGGCGATGCGGTAAATTTAATGGCTGAATATAAAATTGGTGGTATACCAGTAATAGATGACAAACACAATTTAATCGGTATCGTAACAAATCGCGACCTACGATTCGAACTTAATATGCATAGGGCTATCAAGGATGTAATGACAAAAGAAAACATCATTACTACCCATCAGGAAATTGACCTTGAACATGCGGCAGCAATCCTTCAACAGCATAAAATTGAAAAACTACCGGTGGTTGAGAATAATGGTAAATTAATTGGTCTTATTACTTATAAGGATATTACAAAAGCCAAGGACATGCCTAACTCATGTAAAGATCAAAACGGTCAGTTACGCGTTGCTGCAGCGATTGGCACTGCGGTAGATACTTTGGAAAGAGCCGAAGCTTTAGTTAATGCTGGTGTTGATGCAATTATTATTGATACAGCCCATGGACACTCATCAGGCGTGGTTGAAGTGTTAAAAGAAGTTAAAAGTAAATTCGATACAATTGACGTTGTTGTAGGTAATATTGCAACAGCTGAAGCTGCTATACATCTTGCAAATGCTGGCGCCGATGCTGTTAAAGTTGGAATCGGACCTGGTTCAATTTGCACAACACGTGTAATTGCCGGTGTTGGAGTTCCGCAACTTTCGGCTATTTTTGATGTTGCAACAGCACTTAAAGGCAAAAACATTCCTATAATTGCTGATGGTGGAGTAAGGTATTCAGGCGATATGGTTAAATCATTAGCTGCCGGAGCTCACTGTGTAATGGCCGGTTCGTTGTTTGCTGGAGTTGAAGAATCGCCTGGAGAAACAATAATTTATAATGGAAGAAAATATAAATCATATCGCGGAATGGGTTCAGTAGAAGCAATGCAACAAGGCTCGCGAGACAGATACTTTCAGGATCCGGAAGCTGATATGAAGAAACTTGTACCAGAGGGTATTGTAGCAAGAGTTCCCTATAAAGGAACGCTTACAGAGGTTGCGTTCCAAATGCTTGGTGGATTAAGAGCTGGAATGGGATACTGTGGTGCCCAAAATATTGAAAAGCTATGGCAATCCCGATTTGTAAGAATAACAAATTCAGGAATAAGTGAGAGTCACCCACATGATGTAGATATTACAAGAGAAGCTCCAAATTATAGTAGATAATAAATATTTAGTAATCGCGTTTTTCGCTAACCAACAAAAAATAAACATGAAACAGATTTTTTTCTATTTAACCCTTTCACTTTTTTGTGTATTAACATTTAGTCAATCAACCGATAACTATTTAATTAAAATAGACAATCAGAAAATTGACAGCGAAGAATTTCTTAGAGTATACAATAAAAACAAGGACATTACTCCAGAGAGTGAAAAAAAATCAATTGATGAATACCTGGATTTATTTATAAATTATAAATTGAAGGTAATTGAAGCAGAAAATCTGGGTTACGATACCGTAAATAGCTTTATTGTTGAATTTAGCGGTTATAAAAATCAATTAGCAAAACCTTATTTGCAAAATGAAGAACTTAAAGAAGACCTCATAAAAGAAGCGTATGAGAGATATAAATACGAAGTTCATGCATCGCATATATTAATAAAATGTTCGGAAAACGCTCCTCCTGAAGATACATTAAAAGCTTATAGCAAAATAATGGAAATTAGAGCCAGAGTATTAGGTGGAGAACCATTTGACGAAGTTGCTAAAGCTACCTCAGACGATCCTTCAGTAAAACACAATGGTGGCGACCTGGGATACTTTACCGCCTTTAGAATGATTTACCAGTTTGAAACTGCCGCCTTTAATACTCCTGTTGGAAAAATATCAAGACCAGTTCGAACAAGAGAGGGTTATCATATAATTAAGGTAGATGATAAAAGACCTTCTCGAGGCAAAGTAAAAGTTGCTCACACTATGACAAGGATTCCAAGAAATGCATCTGCACCTGAACTAGAAGCCGCAAAAGAAAAAATAAACGAGGCTTACATGGCTTTAATGAATGGAGAGAAGTGGGAAGATGTTGTAGCAAAATACTCTGAAAACCCTAGAACCAAAGAAATAAAAGGAGAAATTGGATGGTTGCACACTGGACAAGCCCCCGATGAGTTTCTTGATGAATGCTACAAACTTGAAGTAAATTCGTTTTCTAAACCTATTCAAACAATAGGTGGATTTCACATTGCATATATTCTTGAGAAACAACCTTTAGAAAGCTATGAAGAGGCATATGAGAAACTATCACATAGAATTGATAACGATCAACTAAGAAAAAAAGCTCTGAAGAACCTGATGAATTCTGAACTGGTTAGTAAATACAAAATGACTGTGAACAAGGAAAATGCAATGGAAATTGCTTCTGTTCTTGACAGTAGTGTTTACAAAGGAACTTGGAATCCGGAACTTGCCTCTAAAATGGACAAACCAGTTATTAGCTTCGAGACAAAATCGTTCACTCAATATGATCTGGCAAAAGATTTAAGTAAAAATAAGTACTCTGAGGTAAATCAGACTTATAACAAAATAATCTTCACGGCACTTGAAAAGTATTCAGAAAAAGCATTATTTGATTATGCAATGGAAATGCTTCCTAATGACTATCCTGACTACAAATATCTTCTTAAAGAGTATCATGATGGCATTTTACTTTTTAATTTAACAAACGATGAGGTATGGCAGAAGGCTCAAATCGATTCTGTTGGTCTGGAAAAGTTTTATGAAAAAGCCGACAAATATAAATGGAACGACAGAATCGATGTTGTTTTATATGAGTATGAAAACAATAGCTTCACAGCCTTGCTACCAAAACTGGCTAAAAAACAAGTAAAGAAAAAGCTTGGGAATGACTTCCTAATATCAAAATTATGTCCAACTGACACAGTGCCATGTATTAGTTTTTCAAAAAAGACATTTGAAAAAGGTAATGATGCAATTACTGAGAAACTAAACTGGGAAGTAGGCTCGTATACCTTATTAGGCGAAAAAGACAAAAACTATATGTATTTTGTATCTGACATAAGACCATCGAAAGCTAAAAAGCTCAATGAAGCTCGTGGATTATATGTTGCAGATTATCAAACCTACCTTGAAACAAAATGGATACTTAAATTGCGTGAAAAGTACTCGGTCGAAGTAAACCAGGATGAACTAAGTCGAATAAAATCCAAAATTAACTGATTAAACAATGAAGTTATTAAAATACACCCTGCTACTATTAATTATAGTTAGTTGCGATAAGCAAAAGCAAAATGCAGATGATCTGCCCATTGCTCGAGTATACGATAATTATCTGTACACATCGCAGTTAGAAAATGTTATGCCCGATGGACTAACCGGGGTCGACAGTTTAACTTGGGTGAAAGATTATGTAGACAAGTGGGTTAGAAAAGAACTCATTCTGACTAAAGCTGAGGGAAACTTAACGGAAGATGAAAAAGATGTTGATAAACAAATTGATGATTATAGAACCTCATTGTTAATATTCAAATACGAACAAAACCTGATTCGGCAAAAATTAGATACTAATATTTCAAAAGAAGATATAGAAGAATATTATAATAAAAATGGCTCAAACTTTATTCTGAACAACAATATTGTTAAAGCACTTTTCATTAAATTACCTCGCTCTGCTCCTGATATCTGGAAACTTCGAAAATGGTATAAATCCGACAACGAAGAGCATATAAAAGAGCTAGATGCCTATTGCTATAATAATGCTGAAAAATATGACTATTTCGAAGAAGATTGGGTGCAATTTGATATAATAAGAAATCAAATGCCTCGCATATACCAAACTACCGAAAACCTTCTTAAGTTCAGAAAGACCGTTGAGGTTAGAGACTCAACCTATTATTATTTCGTTAGGTTATATGACTATCGTCTTGCTGGAGATATTAATCCTCTAGAAAATGTTGAGAATAACATAAAAAATATTATCCTCAATAAAAGAAAAATTAAATACATAAACCGACTCGAATCGGAAATATATAACGATGCCCTGAATAGGGAAAATTTCAATATCTACTAAGATGATAAAAACTAAAATTACAATACTCTTTTGTTCAATATTAACGATCAACTCTTTTTCGCAAGCATATATTGCTGATAAGATTGTTGCTGTAGTCGGTAAATCTGCAGTTCTATATTCTGAAGTTGAAGAACAATATCAACAATTCACAGCTCAGGGAGATAAGGTTGAAAAATGCCAGCTTTTCGAGGATTTATTAGCTCAGAAACTATTAGTTACCCAAGCTGCCATTGATAGCATTGAGATTTCAGAAGCCGAGGTTGAAATGGAACTTGAACAACGGATTACTTATTTCATAAATCAAATTGGAACTGAAGAAAAACTGGTTGAATACTTTGGAAAGTCAATTCTTGAAATAAAAGAAGATATGCGTGATGCTGTGCGTGAACAAAGTTTAACAAGAAAAATGCAAGGTGAAATTGTAGCTGACATATCAATCACACCAGCTGAAGTTAAACAGTTTTATAAAAACCTGCATACCGATAGTATTCCGAACATAGAATCAGAGATTCAGCTTAATCAAATTGTAATTTATCCTCGTTCAGATGAAGAATCTGTCTATGAAGTACGTGAAAAGCTTCTTAAACTGCGAGAAAGAATTCTAAACGGAGAAAGTTTTAACACAATGGCGGTTCTCTATTCAGAAGGCCCTTCGGCACCAAGAGGAGGAGATATTGGATGGGCAAGCCGCAGCGATTTAGATCCTGCATACTCTAAAGCAGCATTTGCGCTTAAAAAGGGTCAGGTTTCAAAAATTGTTGAGTCATCATTTGGATTTCATCTAATACAATTAATTGATAAGACTGATGATAGGATAAAAACGCGTCACATTCTTATGAAACCAAAAGTGTCTATTGACGCAAAAACTAAAGTCAAAAGTAGGTTAGATAGTATTGCTCGTATTATACGCCTTGATAGCATTACTTTTGAGCATGCTGCCTTATATTATTCTCAAGATGAAGATACTCGCTTAAATGGAGGAGTTCGTGTAAATCCTAACACTTTAGATACTCGTTTCAAGATTGATGAATTTACGACTTCTGAATATTACATTATTCGTCGATTAAAAATTGGTGAAATCTCTGCTCCTTTTGAATCTATTGATGACAAAGGTAAAATTGTATATAAAATTGTTCAACTTAAGTCAAAATCTGAGCCTCATAAAGCTAATTTGAAACAGGATTTTAATTTACTTAAAAATGCGGCACTCCAGAATAAAAAAGCAGAAATTCTAAACGACTGGATAAGTGAAAAAGCAAAAGATGTTTATGTTAAAATTGAACCACCGTATAATAATTGTGAATTTCGAAATAGTAGCTGGAAAAGATAATGTTTAATAGCTATCAATACTATGTTCTAACTGCATTTATTCTCGTCTTTTTGTTGCCAACAAATATATTGGCCCAGAAACAAGAACGCATTATTAATTATAGAGCCGATTACAGCGAGTATAAAAAAAGCATTGGTAATGGAGCCCAGCGCCTTATTAACAATGTTGAGTTCGACCATGCAGGTGCTAAGATGTATTGCGATAGTGCTTACATGTATTCAAAAACTAATACTTTTGATGCATATGAGGATGTTTTCATTAATCAGGGAGATACCGTTCACCTATTTGGCGATTTCTTACACTATGACGGGAATACCAAACTAGCTACTTTTAAAGGTAATGTTAGATTAATAAATAAAGAAACCACGCTGACAACTGATGAATTGGAGTATGATCTTGGAAAGAGTATAGGATATTATACCAAAAATGGTCATATCGTTAGTGGTGAAAATACGTTGGAAAGTATTATTGGCTATTATTTTGCAAAAAGAAAGACTTTTCAGTTTAGAGATAGCGTAGTAATTGTTAATCCGGATTACATAATTTATGCCGACACATTAAATTACCATACGGAAACAAAAGTTGCTTACTTTTTCGGCCCAACTAACATTATTGGCGATAGTAGTCACATTTATTGTGAACATGGCTGGTATGATACAAAAAATGATTTATCCGAACTTCAGAAAAATGCCTGGGCAAAAAACGAAAAACAAACAGTTAAAGGAGAATATATTTACTATGATAAATTAGCAGGAGATGGTATTGCTAAAGAAAATGTTGAGATAATTGACCATAAGAAAGATATTATTCTTCTAGGGAATTATGCCGAGTATAATGAAATAAAAGAATATGCATTTATCACAGATAGTGCTCAATTCATTCAATTTGCAAAAGGTGATTCTTTGTTTCTTCATGGAGACTCATTAATTACTTTTCCTGACACAAGTGGACAAAAGGTCTTGCAAGCCTTTCACAACGTTAAGTTTTTCAGGGAAAATATTCAAGGAATGTGTGATTCACTAGTTTATACTTTTGTCGATTCTGTTGCTCGTTTATTTGACGAACCTGTTCTATGGTCTAAAAACAATCAAATATCCGCAGAGAAGATTGAAATGTTCACCCGAAATCAACAAGTTGAAAAGATGAAGCTTTACAACTCTTCTTTTATGACTACAATGAAAGACACAAATAGTTTTGACCAGATTAAAGGAAGGAACATGGATATATTCTTCACCGACAATAAGATTGATAAGATTGATGTTAAATCAAATGGTCAGACCGTTTATTATGTTTCAGAAGAAAAAGAAATAGTAGGTGTAAACAAAATTGACTGTACAGATATGACTCTGTTTTTTATAGCCGGAGAGATAAACGATATTATGTTCTATAAAAACAATAAAGGAGTTCTATACCCTCTAAATATGGCTCCTGCAAATGAGTTAAAATTAAAAGGATTTAGCTGGTTGGATGCAGATAGGCCTAAGTCTAAAAAGGATATATTTAATTAAAAAAGGGATTTTTTAAAATCCCCTTTTTAATATTCATCTTCATTAAAAAAGAAATCATCTTTACTTGGGTAATCGGGCCAGATGTCTTCAATACTTTCATAAATCTCACCTTCATCCTCAATTTCCTGTAAGTTTTCAATGACTTCTAGAGGCGCACCTGATCTAATGCCAAAATCTATTAGTTCATCCTTTGATGCTGGCCAAGGTGCATCCTCCAACTTAGACGCTAATTCAAGAGTCCAATACATAGTTTTGAGATTTAAATTTATCTTTCTTTAAAATTTCTGCAAATATAAAAATTAATCTTACTACTGCAACTCCGGTTGCCAAATTATCTCATCAACATTTAATTCTGATGAAATTGAGCGTGCTAATACAAATAAATAATCGGATAAGCGATTAAAATATTGTTTTACATCCTCTGGCACTTCAGCAACTTCATTAAGAGTAAGAACAGTCCGCTCTGCCCGTCGACATACTGAACGAGCAATATGACAGGCAGAAACTGCAAGATGGCCTCCTGGAATTAAAAAAGCCCTTAAAGGGGGTAATTCTTCTTCCATTTTGTCAATCTCACTTTCTAGCTTTACGATGCTTTCTTTAGAAAGTTTCGGTAGTTCATCTAAACAATTATCACAATCGGCAGCTAAAATTGAAGAAACAACCATCAAATCTTCCTGAATCCATGTTAATAATTTTTTAAAATGTGCGCTAATTTCATGATCACGAACAAATCCAATATGCGATATAAGTTCATCGCAGGTTCCATATGCTTCAATTCGCACATGATTTTTTGGCACTCTTTTACCTCCAATTAACGCTGTTGTTCCCTTATCTCCTGTCTTTGTATATACTTTCATTAATTAATTCTATTAGGAAATTCTAATTTTAAAAAACTTATTAAACATTCATCAAATTTCAAAGAATTGTCTTTAAAAGTTGATATATTTTATCTTTATTTATAAACGATTCTTCATCTGAAACGTTATATACTGCAAACATATTATTTAAAGACAAGAGAAGACCTGTTATGTTCAAACTAAGTTTAATATATTTTTTCACATTCCTTATAAAAGTTTGCATAATTCTTACTTTCAATAGTGCGAATTTCTCAAACCTTCATGCGCAAACCCCTCCTACTATTGCTTTATCAGCATACGATACTGTAATATGCCCTGGAGACTCTATTTATCTCGAAGCTTCCATTTCTGGTCAACTTCCAATAGAAATAAACTACGAAATAACCATCAACAATAATTTAATCCAGAAAACTATATCCTCGCTTACTAAACCGCTGAAATTTGATATACATTATGCCGGAAGCTACACAATTACCTCCTATTCTGACAATAATACTACTATAGATACTAATATTTCGTTTATTGTAAATGAAGTAAATCCACCAACTGCTTCACTATATGGCGGCGGTCAATTTTGCGCAAATGAGTCCATTGAAGCAATAGATGTTGTTTTTACAGGCTCTCCTCCATGGAAACTTACATACCAAAATAATTTCGGAAATGCAGTTGTTCAAACCTTCAAGGAATCAAGAAATGAGTTGTTAAATACCGAAGGGATTATTAATATAAGGAAGGTAAGCGATTTACATTGCAGAACTGATTTATACGATACAAATATAATTGAGCTTTTTGAAATTCCCATTGCAGAAATTTCAGGAGCAGATGAACTATGCCCACAAGGCAGCTCTAATTATTCTACTGTATACAATAATACATATAAGTACAAATGGATTGTTCCAGATGCAGCCACAACAAACATCGGAGAAGATTTTCAGGCGAATTCGCTTCCACTAATATGGAACACGGCCGGAGAATACTCTCTTGAACTAATTGTTGAAGTAAAAAATACGGGATGTAATAGCGGAAGTATTTTCTATCAGGTAAAAATTCATGATTTTCCAAAGGTTCTGCAAGAGTTCGATACTGTATTATGTTTTGAGCGAGAGAATTTTTTACGGATAAACCCTGCAAATCAAACTAATAATACTATCTATTGGCCGCACTTAAATGATTTCGCGCAGGAAATTGACATTTATGAACCAGGCGAGTATAGTTATATTGAAAGCATACCATTTGGATGCGAAGCAACTGGTAATTTCCGCGTAATTGATAAATGTATCCCTGAAATATATGTTGCTGAAGCATTCTCTCCAAATGGAGATGGCATAAACGATCTGCTTGAAATTAAAGGAGTATACTATAATTTGTTCATCTCAATATATTCCTCTATTGGAGAGTTGATTTACATAAAATCGCCAAATATGCCAGCATGGGATGGAACTATGAAAGGTGTTAACATGCCAATTGGGGATTATTACTGGAAAGCAGATTTTACTGATAAATTTGGGGCAAACTACTCTGATGAAGGTTGGGTAACATTAATAAGATAGAATGAGGCGAATTCTTTTTACAATAATATGTTCTATTACACTTTACTACCAGAGTAGTAGTCAAGAGAACCATTTCTCGCAATTTTACAATTCTCCGCAATATTTGAATCCAGCTTTTGCAGGTGATGCATTTTTCATGAGAGCAGGCCTTACTACCCGACTTATGAAACCATTACCAACGAAATCTATTGTAAATAGTCTTTTACATTTCGATTATAAGCTCACTGACCACAGTAGTGGAATTGGTGTCACATTCTTCTCTCACACCGAAGTATTGAATCATACTAAAATACAATTCAATTATTCACACTCCATTAGACTTTCAAAAAAGAATTGGGTAAAAGCCGGATTGGGAATTTCTGTTAATCAAAGAAGTATTGGAACTACAGATCTAAGTTTTCCTGACCAATACGACATATTAGGATTCACAGGAAATCCTTCTGCTGAACCTTCACTTTCAGACAATTCTTATTTTCCCGGATTAACCACTGGTTTTGTGTTCTATAACGAAATATCATGGATTAGCTTTTCCGGTGACTACCTTAACTTACCTAAAGAGAATTTTGCTGGTGAGAAATCCACCTATCCAATAAAGATTATTGCTGCTATTGGGGCTTTGTACCCAATAAACAAGAATAAATCGTCGAAAAGGAGGTTTAGTAAATTTGGAGGTCTAAAACCATATTCAAGTGTAGGTCCGGTTTTTTGTTATGTCCAACATGGAAAATATGCCGAGATTTCTACAGGAGTTTCAGCAGCAATTCAGCCTTTTTACGGAGGCATACATTTTAGGCACCAACACAATTTTAACATTGATACTAAAGACTATGCTTACAAAGCTATTGTGTTAATGGTAGGCTTCAGACAAGAAGAGTTTACAATTGCATATTCTTTTGATGCTTCACTTAGCAACCAAACAGTTAACAGAAATGGCGCTCATGAGCTTTCTTTTATCTGGTATTTCTTTTCTGCTGTAGAAGATCATAAACGCATAGCAAACGTTCCGCTTGCAAACCAGTTGCTTTACTAAGTGTTGAACCGAAGCTCTAGATAATTTGTTTCTGCAATGTCACTATAGCTTGTTAAGATATACTTCTCCGGGAATATTTTGTTTGAAAAATTTCCTTTAAAATAGCTTTGTATTCTTTTAAAGGAAAGGACCAAGGAAAGTCAACCAATTTCATCGTATTAATTTAAAATACGTCTTCCCTTTTATCCCAAAACGGTAATAAAGTTACAGTTTTACCCCCTGATGCATATAAGAATTCTGTAACTTTGTTATAGATATGAACGAGTTGGTGTTCATTGTAAAGAGCAATTGTGCATAATTATAGCATTTAGAAAATTTTAGAGAAAGAATTATTAGATTATCTTTGAAAGAAAAGAAATGACTAAAGATATTTTTCGTAAATACTTGATAAACTTAGGTTTCAGTGATGCTGAATTTTCAAGTTTTTTATGTGAAAATGTTTTTAATTACTCCCCCAACCATTCCATCCCAGCGATAAAATATATTCACACAGAAGATGATGAGGATATTTTTAAACATCATCTTCGATTATGGAATAGAAATAGTGCTAACGTCTTTGTTGCAGTAGGAAAAGACCAGACCTTCATTGTTGATTGTAAGAAGAAACCTCAAAAAGGCATAATCCAAAGCATTGCAACTTTCTATTATGGAGTCAATTCTGAAGGATTTGAAGATATTAACATTGATTTGATTTCAAAGAGCTATATAGATTCCTCTTATTTTTTTCAATTTGTACAACAGAACCAACGCAAGAAACAAGAAGTTGATAAAGATTTGCTCTTGAATCTTATCGCATTAAGAAATGACTTATTAGAAAATGGAAACGAACAGGTTATTCATTTAATTATCTTAAGGTGTTTATTTGTAAAATACTTAGAAGATAGGAGAATATTCACATCCAATTATCTATCAGAAATATTAGCAAGTAAATCTGTTGATAGGCTTATATCTGCATTTGGTGAAGTATGCAAAATAAATGGAGATGTTTTTGGAGGAAACAGGTTAAAGCTCGAAGATATTAGGGAAGATTATTTAGATAAATTGCATCTGTTTTTTTCAGCCGATTATCAAAGCGGACAGGGAACATTATTTCCTTATCAGTTTGATAACATTCCAATACAACTCATCAGTCATGTATATGAGGCGTTCTTAAACGATAACACAAAAAAAGGAAAGGGTGTCTACTATACTCCTTCGTTTGTTGTAAACTTTATGCTTTCTCAAAGTTTAAAACAAAAAGTTGATAAAAATCCATACCTTACTGTGTTCGATCCTGCAGTGGGCTCGGCAGCTTTTCTTGTTGAAAGTTTCAAAATAATAAGGGATGCCCAAGCAAGAAAACTAGGTAAGAACAAGTTGTCGTATGATGAAAAAAAACTGATTCTTCAAAAACAGTTGTGGGGTATTGATGTTGACAGAGATGCTTTACAAATTTCAGCCTTTAGTTTATATCTTGCATTGCTTGAGGATGAATCTTCTGAGTTTATCCGAAACAAAATTGAAACTTCTTCTCCAATTCTTCCGAGCCTAATTGGAAGTACATTGATATATGCTAATACTCTTATTGATTCCGTTTTCAAAGGTCAGAAATTTAATTTCATTATCTCGAACCCTCCATGGGGTTCAGTTCCTACAGATGGGGATAAAGAACACATTGCGGAAAGAGAAGCGATTGATAATAAATCAGGAGCCTATCCTGAATATACTGAGGTTGCAGATTATGAACGATCACAAGCTTTTTTAAGAAGAATAGAGCGTTGGCAAAAACCTGATACCACTATCGTTATGATAGTTAAAAATTCAATTTTTTTGAATGATAAAGCCGTTGATTTCAGAAGAGAATTTATCTCAAAGAATAAGCTTGAAACTTTCTATGAACTATCAGACTACAACAAAATTCTATTCAAGAAAAAAAACTATAAATCTGCCAAGCTAAATATTGAAATTGGAGCTAGTGAGCCCTGTGCTATTGCTATATTTAAACCAAATATAGATGATTCTAATTACAAGATTAATTACATTGCCCCTAAACTGACAAAAATAGGAGAGCATTTCGAAATTATACAGTATACAAATAATGAATCTTCATTAATTGATAAGTCTGAATTTATTGAAAATGATATTCTTTGGAGAGTATTGGTAAATTCTGATTTAGAAAGCTACAATTTGATTAACAATAAAGTATTTCCAAATAATGATTTAATTATTGATGCTAGAGCTGGGTTTCAGCCTAAAAGTAATATGAAACAATTAGGTGAACCTCTAATGAAAGACCTAATATCACCTACTGATTTTGAGGCTTTTTGGCAAAAAAATAAAAAATTAGATAAATTCAACTGGAACCAAGAGCTTCATAGAAAAAGAAAAGATGAAAGTATTTATCAAGGCTCTAGAATCATACTTCCAGTAAGACCATTAAAAGATGATAAACTAAGGTTAAGGGGGCTTCATTTAGTCGATGAAATCGTATTTACTGATAATATTACAGTACTAAAGCTGAAAAATAATCATGAGTATATAAATGCTTTCCCTTATACAGCATTAATAAATTCAAAGTTATTAAGTTTCTATTTCTACCAAGTTTCTTCACAATGGGGTAAAGGTGCAGAGAAAAGGGCAAAGCTTAGAAATGTTGATTTAGAAACCTTACCAATAAAAAAAATATCAAATTCTAAAACTCTAAACCGTTTAACCAATAAATTAAATGCTTACATACAAGCAAGAGAAGAAGGACTAGATGGCTCTTCTATATTAAATGAACTAGATGAAGATGTATATAATCTATATGAATTAACTGATTACGAAAAAGAAGTCATCAATGAATTCTACCAAGTAAAAGTTGAACGGGCAAGCGACAAATTGAAGTTTGTTCAACCAAGGGATATGCAAACCTATTTTGAAGCTTTCAAAGAATCTTTTGAGTTTATTCTATCCGGTAATCATACATTAAATGCATCTTATTCTATTTCCCAAAATATGGGGGCAATTATTAAAATTTCAATAGTAGAAAAAGCTTCTAAAAAAAAGATTGAACAAGACAATGCACTCCAAGTATTGCAATTTGTAAAAAACAAGCAACTCACCGAAACAGACAAGTTGTTGAGAGAAGAAAAAATAAAGTTGTATGAACCAACCCATTTTTACCTTATAAAAAGTAATCAGTTTAAAGACTGGACTAAGCGTCAGGCATTCAAAGATGCCAAAGAAGAAGTTGATTTATTATTCTCAAACCTTCCTGACACAAATGAATAGTAAAAATCAATTTGTATTAAATGTGTTAGGCATGTTAGGTTATAAATCTAAGCAAGATGTAATTGAAAACCTTTTTATCAAATCAATTCACGACACATACAATCGCATAGATAAAAATATTGGAATCGAAAATGACATTAGAGATCGGTTTATTTATGATTTCTACCATGATAGTACCTTGCTCAAAGCTTTAATAAATAGGAATATTCTTTTCGTAAATTGGGAAAGATGGGTCTTTAAAAATGAAGACGATTTAGGTAGAACTGATTTATCTTTTGCAATTTCAGGAATCGAATTTATAGTTGAATGTAAAAGATTGAAGAATGCAAGTTCTCAATATATTGATGAAGGATTATATCGCTTTATTAACAAGGACTATTCAGAGAATGAAGTGCATGCTGGAATGATGGGATTCGTAGTAGATGGAGACATAAAAAGTATTTGCTCCTCACTAGAAACCAAGTGTAAAGAAGTAAGCTATTATGAGAATGACTTTGTTACATCAAAAACAGATAATGCTGAAAATTCATTTGTTACCTCTCATTTCAGGAAAGAAATCGAAGCTATAAATATTTATCATTTGTTTTTCGAATTTAATTTAGAATCAACAACGAAACGCCAATTGAGTAGGCAGCCGGTAGGTGATACCTAGCGGAGAACCTCTCACACCACCGTACGTACGGACCTCGTATACGGCGGTTCAGCAACCATCAAATAGATTATGCACGAAATTTAGAATAGTAATCTAGAAAAGAAATATAGCCACGTTGTTTAAGCCGTTCGATTGTAATTATTGTACCTGGAATAGGACTATGAATTCTGCTGACTTCTCGGTTTTATCATCACGTGATTACTGAGACTCCCTTGGTAAGAACATTATCCTTCTTCCGATGCCTGCGGTATCTACTATAAAAAAATTGTTGGTTATGAGCTTCGCAATGTTGTGTTTGCTTACCCTCTTTTTGTAGCCTCATATACCGTTCCTGTTCGTCAGTACCAGAGTTTGCAGTCCTGCTATGTTACTCCCTCTGGTCGTGAGCTCGTCCTTTGTCCTCGGTTCCTTCACTCAAAGGGTCACCCCCAATGAGCTTGCAGCTTGCTAATTGGTTTCACCAACTCACCAATAAGGGATTTGCACCCTCTGGATAAAATCCACCCACCTGGGTCGCTTTTCAAAATTTGTATTTTTCAAATTTTTAATGAACTTCCAGATGGGTGTGCTTGCTCATGCAATGCACACACAATAAATAAACCGCATTAAAACGACGGTTTATTATCAACATTAGCAAAAATGCCAGGATTGCCGTGCATAAAAGAAATTCGTATCTTTAGAAAAAATTATTGAGATGGGAAGTTTAGCATTAAATAATAAGGCACTAGATAAATATTTCGGATTTTTGAAGAAGCTTGATAATAATTCAAAGAAACGATTGATTATTAAATTAACTGAATCATTAGAGATAAGAGAGAAACGTAAGTCTGATTTGAATGCTTTATTTGGAAAATGGGAGGATGAAAAAGACTCAGATACCATTATTAAGGAAATTCGTGATTCAAGAGTTAATAATCGAGATATAGAAGAATTTTAATGACCTACCTCTTAGATACCAACATATGCATACATTTCTTTCGTGGCAGATTCAACCTTTTAGAAAGATTTGTGAAAATAGGACTAGAAAATTGCGCCATATCTGAGATAACATTAGCTGAATTAGTATTTGGTGCTGAAAACAGTTCAAACCCTGAAAAAAACCATAAAATCATCGAAGACTTTTCAGAACAAGTAGCCATATTGCCAATTTTTGACTCTATTTATCGATACGGAAAGGAAAAAGCAAGATTAAGAAAATCAGGAAATATGATAAGTGACTTTGATTTATTAATTGGATGTACAGCAGTTGAAAATGATATGATAATGGTTTCTGAAAACGTTAGTGAATTTGAAAGAATCTCAGGAATATCTATAGAAAACTGGATTGAACGTTAGATAGAAGGCATATTTTGCTAATCGTTGGCAGTCGCTAGGTGATACCTAGCGGAGAACCTCTCACATTTTTAAATCATGACATTCATCGTCATGACCTCCGTACTTACGGGCCACGTATACGGCGGTTCATCAACCATCAAATAGATTATGGACCAAGTTTAGAATAGTAATCTAGAAAAGAAATATAGCCACGTTGTTTAAGCCGTTCGATTGTAATTATTGTACCTGGAATAGGACTATGGATTCTGCTGACTTCTCCATATAGTTATCCCGTAACTTGGGAGACTTCCCTTGGTAAGAGCATTATCCTTCTTCCGATGCCTGCGGTATCTACTATAAAAAGATTGTTGGCTATGAGCTCCGCAATGTTGTGTTTGCTTACCCTCATTTTGTAGCATCATATACCGTTCCTGTTTGTCAATACCGGAGTTTGCAGTCCTGCTATGTTACTCCCTCTGGTCGTGAGCTCGTCCTTTGTCCTCGGTTCCTTCACTCAAAGGGTCACCCCCAACGAGCTTGCAACTTGCTAATTGGTTTCACCAACTCACCAATAAGGGATTTGCACCCTCTGGATAAAATCCACCGGCCTGGGGCGCTTTTTAAAATTTAAATTTGTATTTTTCAAATTTTTATTGAGCTTCCAGATGGGTGTGCTTGCTCATGCAAAGCACACACACATGGCATAGTGCATGCGGGTTTTAGAGGTTTGCGAGCGTTTGTGGCTCGTAAATAAAGTGGGAGTAAACTGATTGTAAATCGCTTCGCAATCCCGCACGATACCAGACCTAAATTGTTATGCAAAAAATGGAGACGTTTTACAAATAAATAAATTTACAAATTTTAAAATTATGATTATGAAGAAATTATTCTTTCTAGGAGTTTTGACAAGTGTATTGTTTTTCTCATGTTCTAAAGATGAAGACGAGACTACACCTCTTGTAGCTGACTTTGCAGCAACAGTAAATGGTGAAGCGCCAAATGCTCAAATTACTATAACCAATAGCTCAACCGGAGCGACCACATACTCATGGACGTTTGGTGAAGGTACTAGTATTTCTTCATCGACTGATGAAACTCCAAATTCTATAACAGTTGATAAAGCCGGAGATTTGACAGTTAAATTAGTAATTGGAAACGGTAATGAAGAGAAAGAAATGACAAAAACCGTAACAATTACTGGTAATAGTGCTATTACTACTTATACGGATATTGAATTTGGCCTCAAAGCTGGAGATGCAACGTATGGAAGACTATTTTCTTTCGAAGCTGGTCAAGTTTATAAGGATAGCGAAATTGATGCGAGTAATGGTTCAACTATACATTTAGCTTTTGGAAGTATGGCAAATACAATGTATTATTTTGAAAGTCCAACAGCTGAAGACTACAATGTGCCAAATGCCACTGAAACAAAAGTTGTAAATTATGAATCAACACCTACCATCTCTGTAACTGATTTTGATTCTATGACTGATGATAGCCAATTATCTGGATTAACCATAACTGGAACTGACGATAGCTTTGGTAATTCTTCTATTCCAGGCACAATATTATTTGAAATATCTACAGGCAAAAAAGGAGTTATTAAAACAAAAGCTGTAAATAGTGATAGATTGTTAGTAGATATTAAAATCGAAAAATACTAATTTTCAGCACACACAATGTATATACAAAATGGGCATTCAAGGGCTGAAGCCTGCTTCAAAATTATATCGGTTTTAGGTTTAGCTGCGCTGAGCTCCTTTCAGTCGGTTGAAGCCCGCAACAGCGAAGCGCTCATGGAGCGTAGCGCAATAATCCCTTACTTACCATACCACCACCATATGACTGTGCAAAAACTCTCTGACTTGTTTATAACCTGCACGGCATATTTTGGGTAACTTATTTGATGTTCAGTAACTTGTATATTATACCAAACACACTACTATGCAACATATACAGTGTATGCAATAAAAATCAAGGTTTGAGTAATGGAAAAAATTAAGGCACCCCAAACGAACCTTAAATCAACTTAATTCATATATTTATTTTACTAAATCGGGTTTTTACACAGACTTCTGTTAGCAGGTATAAAAACGAAAAAATCGAGCTTATGAAAAATTTTGAAAAGAAAATTAATGGATTGATTATTGGAAGCCTATTTCCATTGTCTTTAGGATTATTGTCTGTTACAATTTGGGTGCTGTTTGATAAATCCGAGAGTAGACCTTTTATATATCTGGTAAGTGGATTATTTCTTGGAGGATTAATAGACCTTAAGTTTTTAAAAAGTTGGATTAATCGTAGGTTTAATTTGCCAATTTGGATAATAGCAATGATTTATCTTGTTTATAATATTTTTGTATATGGATTTTTCATGGGACTTCCAGTATTCAATGCATTCTTAGGATTGTTAGCAGGATATTATTTTGGCAATAGGATTTGTTTTAATAAAATAGAATCAGAAAAACACTCAAAACTTATAAATCAAGTTTCAATATTCACAGGCCTGATAATGACTTTAGTATGTATCTCGTCAGGATTTCTGGCAATATATGATAATGGAGCAGCTGGAATGATTAAAAATGTATTAGGATTAAGTTTTGAGGTAACAAGTACAATGTTATGGATAATAGTATTGATTGGTGGATTAGCACTGATATTGACAAATATTTTATTGACAAGGATTACAATGATTAAAACAATAAAAAATTACGTCTGCTAGCAGCAAGGTAAAGAGACTGCACAATGAATAAAGCAATAAATACCCCGATGTGGGACAAAATGCAATTTTTCTGTAAAGAAATAACCGACCACCAGATTCGGTTTTTATTACATTTTGACACAACCCTTGATGAGTTCGTTTTAAAGAAAGCAATAAGTATTGCAGTTGAAAATAATCCAATTATTGGAGCTAAATACGTTGAAAAACAAAAACAAGCCTTATGGCAATTATCAGAAATTGATATTGATAAAATTTTTGTTTTTAGTAAATGTCAACCCCAAGAATTGGAAAAATTGCAACAAAAAGAAATTCTAAATAGCATTGATACATTTGCCACCCCTCAGCTAAGTATCTCTTTGCTTAGGGCTGAAACCGATACTTTGATAATAAATTGTAACCACACAATTTCTGATGCCGCTGGAGTAATGAATTTTACCTACCAAATTGCTCATAATTATAGCCAAATATCGAAAGGGAATATAATTAGTAAGCAGAACAATCCTCCTTTTCGAAGTTTAAAAGTATTATCAAGTAAACTTGGAATAAATCAAAAAATTGCTGCTTTAGGACTGTTAGGGACTAATCAAAAACCAGCACCTACTTTCTCAAAAAATATTAAAACAACAAGCCTGCAGAATCCTGGTTTTAAAACTCATACAATAAACTCAATAAATTTTGAAAAGCTTAAAGCTTTTGGAAAGAAACATTCAGCTACAGTTAACGATTTATTTCTTGCAATATATTATTTAACCTTAAAATCAATTCTTAGAAACTCAAATAAAACAAATAGATTATCTTATACATCGGATTTGAGAGTTTTTATGGAAGACAAAAAGTATGACATACTCTCTAATTATTCTGCTATACACACTATTGACATAAATAATACAATACATAATTTCGTAGAATTATTGAATTCAATATCAAGCCAAACTAAGATTAGAAAACAGTTGAAATACAATATCGCTGATTTTCCTATGATGGCATTGTTATTTAAAATACTTCCTTATCGAAAAGTTAAGGGTATATTTCAAAAGGCATTCACTAAAATCAAAGAAGGGAAAACAGACAGTGCTCCGAGTTTAACTAATATGGGAGTAATTAAAGATAATCTATTGATTTTTGATACTGTAAGACCTGTTAGAGCAAATATTTTGGGAGGAATTAATCATCCAAATTTATTTCAAATCGGTATTTCAACATATAAAAATGAATTAACATTATCGATTGGCTCATATTATTCTGGTAAGAATGAAATATTTATTTCTAAGTTCCTTGAAGAATTTATTAAGTTAATTGAGAATGAAATACTAAAACCCAGTTGCTAATATTTTGAATAAGTAATGGCAGGGAAAGTGCCAAATATAAAGGCTTGCAACCCGCTCAACCGGAGTGCAGCGGAGCTCATGACTGAAAGGAATAAACTGCGTAGAGGTTTACTAGCTGCGCTTCGAGAGGCTCCCTTTGGTCGGTTGACATTGAAGTGCCTTAAAATCTCGCACTAAGCGTATTCAAGCCGTTAGCCACTATAAAACAAACAGTACCGACAGATTAGATTAGGGTAGAATTTATCAAATCTTTTAGAGCTGATTAAATTCTCAAAATAACATAAATTTTTGAGGTGTTTTTAAGAAAAAGTTGATATAAAAATGACAAAAGTGATTAATATTAAGGTAATTCGAGACAAAATCAATGAAATTTGACGTTAGTCGAGATCTGGCCACAACACTACAAACAGGAAATATAGGTTGATTTTACATTAAAATGATAAGGAGAATTTTAATACTCACATTTGGATTGATTATCTGCGGACTGACTTACGGACAGGAGCAAAATGATACTGTATATAACTCAATTCGGCTTGTCCCTCGATTTGGTATTAATGGTCAAAAAGGATACGGAATTGAAGCGGGATTATATTTGAATCAATTTTACACAAGATTCCAAAAGCGACAATTAGGAACAATGTTACCTTATTCGTCATCTGGATTTTTCTTGTCATCAGAAATATGTTTAAGTGATTTTGGCAAAATGATAATTGGCCCAAAGATTGGTTGGGAATTAGGTGTTATCGGTGAGACTCATGGGAGTTTTTTCGGAGCAGAATTCATAAGTTATACTGATTTTGAAGATTATAGTCCTACATTGATGCTGAAAATTGGGATTCCATTAATGTGGTTTAATGTAGGATACGGCTACTCAATGTTTTTTAAAAATTCATTAGAAGACGAGATTGGGAAACACAGACTTACAGTAAGCTATACGATTAATAAAAAAGCGAATAAGGAATACAAAAGACTTCAAGAGAATTTGATTAATCGTAATACCGATTAGTAAACAGATATGGATACACTAATTATAACAATAAACTTTGTAATTCTCGGATTGATAATTTCATTGCCACTGTTGATAATTATCCGTTTGAAAAAACGTAATACAAAAAAAATAGTGATCAAATATTTTTTTATTGGATTATTTCTAATGTCATTGTTGATGTTGATTTTTGCAGCTTGGGATTATGTTTCTAGTATGCTCCTTTTAGAACATTATGGGTATAACTTTATTTCAGAGAATTATGATAAAGTATTACCTGTTGATAGAGAAAGAGTTGATAACTTAGTGACAAGTTTAATGGGAATTGGATGGCCTTTAAAAGCAATATTTGGATTTATTATAACAATTCCGTATTTGATTTTTGTTTACTTTAGTAAATTATTGATTGACAGAGTTATGGCAAATAAAAGCGAGGCCTAACAATGCTTAGAGATGAGAATCAAATAATCGATTCAGTATTAGAGAATGATACATTTACAGTTAGACGCAGAAAAATACTCCCATGGTGGATAAAGGTTTTTGCATGGATTTTTATGGCATTTGGAGTGTTATGTCTTGTGGGTTTCATTTTAGGGATATTAGGATTTCAATTTCAGTTATCTATATATGGTTTTGAAACAAACCAACCATTGTCGATTGTTGGTGTGGGGATAACCAATATTATTTATCCTTAAAGGGATTACAGCCCTTGGATTGTGGACAGAAAAGTATTGGGCAATTATGTTTGGTCAAATTGATGCCATATTAGGGATTGTCATATGTATCTTTTCGATGAGTTTACCATTTATTGTTAATCGACCAGGATTTGGTTTTAGTATCAGATTAGAACTCTTATTACTGATTCCATTTCTAATTAAACTTGGCAAAATAAAAAATGAGTGGTTATATGGTCCTGATGAGCATCAAAGATTGATACATAATAACAATAAAGATTTATGATACGATGATAAATTACTCCCTGATAATATTAATGTGGGTAACAAAAAATATAGATTATTGGGCAGATGATGCTAAATTTGAGAGGTGAATACAATTAATAAAACTTACAGTGATTAGATGCGGAAACGCCTTGAAAAAAATGTCTGTTTCAGCCTTATAAGTAGTTGATTTACAGCTATGAATCATGATGAAGATAATACCGCAATGGATAAGTTTTCTAAAGACAATTTGGAATTTAGAATAGACAATATAAACCAGTCAATAAAAGTATTTGGACTAAGAGGCGGTAATGGAAATCATATGACTTCTGATTTTTGGGGTCTTGACTCATTTCATCCCGGACTTGGAGAACAAATAGTCGGATTGCATAATTTAAAAGACAGAAATAATAATTCAGAATATTGGCGGAATTTTGAATTGATCAAACTTGAAAGACTTGAATATTTTACTCTGACATATGGATTTTCACCGAATGAGAAGCACTTTGGGATTTTTGGGTCTAGCGGAGCTGAAATATTTACTAGAGAATAAATGTATAAAAAAACAATGACTTGCCAACACACAACATAAAACAATTGGGGGCAGTGGTTTGAGAGAGTATGGTTCTCGCTTCAGCATTCTTGTAGGTGGACAAGAACGCAGCCCGAAACCGAATTTACGAGCTCACGACCAAAGGGAGTAAACCCAACCGTTTCATATTGTCAAACGCCTGGCAATATTAGGCTACGACACTGCAAAACATAAAACATACTCAAATGAGGATTATTAAAATAACTTTGAATTTAACTTTAATACTAATTTGTAATCATTTAGTTCAGGCAGGCAATGACCAGAATGGACATTTATCATTCATTAATGACTCAGTATTTTTTTATGTTTTTGGAGATTCTATTTCCTATTATTCAAAGCCTTCTATTGATAGTGAGATTTTAGGATATTTAAATTGGGGTGATTCTGTTTTATCTAATCAAGTATTTTTAAAAAAGGATGGCACGCTTGAGGTTAAACCAGCACATTCTGCTGACATAAAACATTGGTATCCTTGGATGAATATTAAAGTAAATGATACTGATAGTGCTTGGATTTCTAGTTTTGCAGTTACAAGAAAGTTTGAATTTGATGGTATCGGTGATTTTAAAGTTGGATATTCTCATCATTCTGACGAAGCAGGAAATCCTTTTATTGTAACACATTTCCTAAAAAAAGAAGGCGATGATTATTTAAAAATTAAGGAGTTAGATAATATTAATCCAATAGAAAAGGGTAGCTGGATTGATAATAAATACTTCTTGTATTACACTTTTGATTTATACCCAGATGTATATGTAAGATTGATTGATATTAAATCATATCAAATAAAAGATCTTGGAATTGGAATGATGCCTGTTTATTCTAGAAATAGCAATTGTGTTTTGATACTAAAAGATGCACAGTCAAATTTTAAAGACAAATTTAACAGCACTTTATATCGAATCAACTTAGAATCAAATGTAACAGATACATTATTTATTGATAATTCAGGAGAATTTCGACAACAATGGTTTGATTATAAAAAAACTCGTTATATTCAGTGGATTAAAGAGCAGATTGACTTAAATAAATAAACTGATTAGAAAATACTCAACCGAACTAGACTTAAAAAGCTCTTGGACTGTATACAATCAATATGGTAAGGGAGTAATACACCGATTAAGATTTAGTAAGTCAGGAGATAAAACGATTGAAGATAGATATGCGACACATTATGTTGACAAGAAAAGATAAATTATGATTGAGATTATATTTTGGCTTTATTTTGTAAATACTATTTTCGTGCTAATACATGAACTTCAAGGGACATATGTAAAGGAATGGTATTATTTTAAACCACCTAAAAAATATTCAGAGACTACCCTTTATAATTTTTATGTTTATGCACACATTCCATTGTTTTTTGCATTAATACTTGGATTAGTTAAATTATCACATCAATCGGGATTAATATATTCATTGATATTTAGTGGATTTATAATTTTCCATTATTTTATTCATATTTCAGCAATAAAAAAAGGAAAGAAAGAATTGGATAATCCAGCTTCTAAAAATATTTTGAGAGTAACTTTATTGGTATCCTTGATACAATTTCCTTTAACCATAAAAGTTTTGTTCTTTTAGCAATAGGATTAGTTGATAAATTTAAATAGAATGGAAAAAAGCCAGCCGGTAACACGCAATACACGTAAGCCGGGTGTTGTGGGTAAAATAAACTTATGTACATTTGCTAAAAACAGTAATGGTTTGATAAGTTGGAGCTTCGAAATTCCATTCTCCGCATATTGCCATCGTCAGGCACAAGCGGCGAACTGTGCACAATGATACTTAATCGATAAAATAATATGACTACTAAACATTTTAAAATGAACGAATTATGAAAATGAAAGGTGTTGTTATAATATTCATTTGCATTATCTCAATGATTTCATGTAAAGAGAATGTAAAAGAAAAAATGCAAACAGGAAAGTTTGAACCTAAATGGGAATCTTTAAAACAGTACGAAATACCTGAATGGTTTCGTGATGCCAAATTTGGTATCTGGGCACACTGGGGTCCCCAATGTCAACCCGAAGCAGGAGATTGGTATGCAAGACATATGTATTCTCAGGGGCATTGGCAATATCAATACCATTTGGAGCATTATGGTCATCCATCCGAGTTCGGTTTTAAAGATGTTATAAATGAATGGAAAGCAGAGAAGTGGGATCCTGAAAAATTAGTTTCTTTATATAAACGAGCTGGCGCAAAATACTTTTTTGCAATGGGTAACCATCACGACAATTTAGACTTGTGGGACAGTAAATATCAGGAATGGAATTCTGTCGCTATTGGTCCCCAAAAAGATATATTGGCAGGTTGGGCAAAAGCAGCAAAAAATAATAATCTTCCCTTTGGAGTGAGTATTCATTCAGCTCATGCCTGGAGGTGGTATGAGTCATCTCAGATGGCTGATAGTGATGGAGAATATGCAGGTATTCCTTATGATGGAAAACTGACGAAAGAAGATGGTAAAGGTAAATGGTGGGAAGGTCTGGATCCTCAAAATTTATATGCTCAAAACCACCTGTTAAGTGCTGAGAGTGCTAATACTGGAAGCATTCATAAACAATGGAATTGGGAAAATGGTGCTACTCCTCCTTCAGAGGAATATTGCTTAAATTTTTATAATCGTACCCTAGACATGATTAATCAGTTCAATCCCGACTTAGTATATTTTGATGACACCGGATTACCATTATGGCCTGTAAGTAATGTTGGACTTGAAATAGCAGCACATTATTATAACTCAAATATTAAACTACATGACGGTAAACTGGAGGCTGTTCTTTTTGGTAAAATACTTACTGATGAACAAAAAGAATGCCTGGTTTGGGATGTAGAGCGTGGTGCACCTGATAATATTCAGGTAAAACCATGGCAGTCTTGTACATGTATTGGAGGTTGGCACTACGACCGTGGGATATATAATCGAAGTGGATACAAATCAGCAAAAACAGTAATACAATTATTGGTCGATATTGTCAGTAAAAATGGTAATCTTTTACTGAATATTCCTGTTCGCGGCAACGGTTCTATTGATGAAAAGGAATTAAAAGTTGTGGAGGATATTACAAAATGGATGGATATTAACAGCGAATGTATTTTCGAAACCCGTCCCTGGCAAATTTATGGTGAAGGACCAATAGCAGAAAATGCAAATCCCATTAATGCACAGGGATTTAATGAAGGTAAAGGAGGAACTTACACTTCAGAAGATATCAGATTTACCAAAAAAGGTGATGTTCTTTATGTTGTGGTCATGGAACTACCTACTAAAGGACAGGAGGTAATGATTAAATCACTGTCGACTGATAGCCAATATTATAGCGAAAAATTTAATAAAGTCGAGATGCTCGGAGAGAAGAATATTTCATATAAATTTGATAAAGAAGGATTAAGTATTACACTTCCTGATAAAATGGATTTAATTGCTCCTATTGCATTTAAAATTCAATAATATCAATATTTCTTTAGGTTATTGCCAATTAAAAAATCCGTTGTGACCTTGATGCAACAATGGATTGACAGCAAATATGATAGAGAATAAAACCACCAGTGCCTAACACGCGGTATCGTTAATAAGGGAGAGCGTAGCGCAATAATCCTTTACTAACCATACCGCCACTGTTAGGCACAAGGCTGTCAGATCCGAAACGATTGTGATAAATTGTGGGAATTTTGTTTTGCTAACGAACAAAAAAAGATATCTGATTGCCGACGCACAAAGCAAGAGTGTTCCAGCACGTCCCATCCCATCGCTTCCATACACTTGCTTTCTTTGCCTACGCACGAGAGCTTATGATTTTCAATAAATCTGCACGATATTTTTGACCGATTGGAATTGATTTATCTTGGATTTTAATAATATTTCCTTCAATGTGGTCAAACTTGTTTAATGATATGGCAAAAGACTTATGCACCCTGACAAGATTGGATTCGTTTAACTGAGAGAGCAGATTCTGAAAAGTATCATGCACAATAATAGACTGACATAAAAAATCGACTTTCACATAATCACCGAGTGCTTCCAGATAATTTATGTCATTTATGTTAACTCTGAATAATTTCTTGTCCGATTTAAGTATAACAAAAGTATTGTGATTGTTACTATCCTTCTGATTAAATATATTTAAAGCCTTGTTGACCGATTTTAAAAACCGCTCAAATGAGAATGGCTTTAATAAATAATCAATCGCATCAACTTCAAAGCCTTCGACAGCATATTCTGGATAAGCAGTTGTGAAAATAACAAAAGGCGGGTTTGATAGAGATTTATAAAACTTGATACCTGATAATTTGGGCATATTGATATCTAAAAATATTAACTGAATTTGTTCCTGATTGATAATCTCATTTGCTTCAAAAGCATTAGCACAAGAAAAAATCAAATTCAATGATGTGCAATCAGATATATATTTTTCAAGAATCTCTCTTGATGCAGGTTCGTCATCAACAATAATGCAATTTATACTCATAAATTAATTCTTAGTGATACCATAAATTTTTGCTCATTCTCATTGATTAACAATTCATGTTTTTCAGGATATAAAAGGCTAAGTCGTTTTTTTATGTTTGTCAATCCTATCCCACCATCTTTATTTTGGTCGGGATTTTCACTCGACCCTTTGTTGTTTTCAATTTCAAAATGTGCGATTTTATCAGTTGTTTTAAGCCTTATGTTAACAAAGGTATTTGAGACATCTCCTTTTATGCCATGTTTAAAGCTATTTTCGACTAATGGTAAAAATAACATTGGTGCAATTTCGATATTTGATTGGATATCAGGAGTAAAACTAATATTTGATGATTTATCAATTCGATATTCTTGCAAACTTAGATAATTGTTGATTAATTCAACTTCAGAATTAATACTGACTTTTTCTTTGTTTGAGTCATAAATTACATATCTTAAAATATCAGATAGCTTAATGATTGTTTCAGGAGTTTCCACTGCATTTTTTAAGGCCAATGAATACAAGACATTGAGACTATTGAATAAAAAATGTGGATTAACCTGTGCTCGTAAAGCTTTTAATTCAATTTCAACCTTTTCTTTTTCGATTTTGGATAATTTAAATTTTGCATCTTCCTGACTAAACCATTCAGTAGTAAATTTAAGTAACAAAGTAACAACTATGTAAATTGCATGAAACTTCAATAAATCAATAACTGAGTAAATGGAGATAAAATAGTAGTTTGGGAATATAATGTCAATAATTTTGTTGAAAATCAAAGAATTAAGAAATGATAATATAAGGCACAAAAACGCAGCTAATAAAAAATAACTGATAAAGCGTTTTTTCTGGATAAAAAAAGGAAATAATACACTAATATTTAGGTAAACTATAGAAACCAAAGTAAGATGGAAAATGATAGCATAGATTAAGTCGATTTGTTTGACCTGATTATTGGAAATAAGATTAACAATAACCACAAATGAAAAAAGCCAAAACAGGATATGTTGAAATATCCTGCTTTTTAATACAGAGAATAATATTTTACTAATTTTTACTATCATCGAGTTTCTTTAAATTATAGTTATATGAGATACTATCTTTTACAAAAGTCATCTCACCTGTATAGTGGTCGGCACCCACATTCCATGTATAAAATCCATCATTTGGCATTTCTCGCTTTCTAACAAATGCATTTGGATCATTACCATATTTTTTGATGAAATTCTGAAGTTCTTGTGTACTTGCGGTTAATACATATTGTCCCTTACCATTCTTCAATAAAGGTTGATTAAAAGGTATAAATTCATGAGAAATTTTAATTCTATTATTCTCAATTAGTTCAGCAAGCCATATACCGTTGAACCAAATTAGTTCAATTTGATTTTTATTTATAATTACTTTAGCCAAAGTATGTGTATTTACCTGGTGTAATTTTGCAAAATCTTCTCCGAAAGTGTTAAAAGTTGGAAATCGTGTTAGACTAAAATCAGCATATATCTGATTATTAATTTTAAAAAGAAATACGTCGAAGTCTGCGGAAGTCCTTTTCATAGGTAAACTTTCTTGTGTTTGAGTCCAGATGCCTTTAGGTGTATATCTTACTGTATAGCCTCCATTTGAGAACTCTTTTTTATCAGCACCTTTGCCATATGATACATAATTTGTTTTAAATGTCCACTTGGTTGAATCTTGGTCAAGCCATGTACCAATTAACTCCTTGTCAAAAAATATTGTTTCTTCGTTATAAAAAGGATGTAGTGAATTAACTAAGCAACTACTAAGTAAGATTGTAATTGCAGCGATTAATAAAATAATTTTTACTTTCATAACTGATAATTTTAATGGTTAATAATTTTTCATCAAAATAAATTCAAGGAAAAATGGATTTCAATTTTTTTCGTTGAACGCTATGAAATCGTCGTTAAAAAATGAAAACCATCGCTCGCTGCAAAGCACATTTGACATTACTCATGAAATAGTTTTCTATAGGTATTGGTGAATACCTCATATTTTACCCAAGGCTTGCCCTCAACGGTGAAGCCCTAAGGAACATCAATAAAATTAATTATATTGTGAGTAATCCTAAAATGCAAAAAGAGTTTTTCAGCCCTTCCCGCGAGGACAAGATAACTACTAACCTGACAAAACAAAAATCAGTACTGCAATGTCATGTAAACTGTTGATTATAAATAAAGTCCAGGGCCTAATACGCAAAATAAGTAAGCCGGGGATTGTGGGTAAATTAAACTTTAGTACTTTTACTCAACATCATAGCAGTTTGATAAGTTGTAAATTCGAAATCCCGACCTCCGCATATTGCAATCCGTTGTGTTTAATTGCAGCGCAGTGCTAATATGAGTGTTTTAGCAAAAAGAAAGATGAGGAAAAAAGCTAAGAAGATTGATGTAAATAATTCTTGGTCAGTTATTAAGATTGATGATAAAGAATCTTTTTTCAAAAGAATATTGACATTAGTTCCAGATAATTCAATTTGGTCAATTGAGGGTGTTGCTGATAATGATTTGGGGAATTATCTTTTAAAATTTCGGTTTGAGGATGAACAAATTGTTAGGAAAGGGACTATCTGGCCGCGCAAGGAGACTTTAAAAGTGCTTATCAATGAAGATAGTCGGAAAGCCTTAATTGAAAATCTAACATTAAAAAACCTTGACAGAGATATTATTCATCAACATATTTATAAGGATGATAAGTTCTATTTATCTTCTTATGATTGTTTAGATGCAGCTTGTACATGGATATCAAAGGGATTTAAGCATTCTGATTTTAAAGAATTAATTGATGCAGACCAATTAAAACTCTATAATTTTAAAAATGAAAAAAAGACAAAAGCTCCCACAGCTAATTACATAATAAAGGAAAGGATTATTCAGATTTTTGGTTGGCTGATAATATTCTTTTTGGGATTCAATATTATTAAGTCCATACGTGACTTGATTTTTCAGAAACAAAACGCAACACCATTTATCCCTGATTATATAAATAATTATACGCTTGGAGAAAAAATAATTTACACATTCTTATTATTGATATTGGCATTTATAGCTTATAAAGCAATAAGAAAAAAGAGATGGATTTTATACCCCCTGATTCTGTTTCTATATTTTGCAATTCCTTATATATTAAGATTTTGGGGAGATGTAATTTTGAATGGATTAATAAGTAACTAAAACATAACATTTAATAAACGGCTTAACGGCATGATAGGTTTTTGCTTCGGAATACGCAACGATTTTTACAATAATCCGTTGTGACAAATTGCAAAAAGCATACACTACTAAATTATTCAAACTCTAAATTGATTAAGACATGAAAAAAACGGTTATTATTTTGATGGCAGGATTTTTTCTACTTACCTCCTGCGAAAAAGAAAAAAATGATTCTATCTCAAAGCAAGGAAAGCTAAATGGAAGATATACCATTTTTGAAGGAGAAATGTTGCATGAAAATATATCTTTTGATATTGACATAAATGGTGATATGGTAAAAGGCCAGGTTACAGCTAATCTTCTTAATCTTAATAATACAGATTTTACAGGAACGGCTAAAAAGGTAGTCAATCAATATGGTTCTTTAAGATGGTATGAGTTGGATTTCAAAGCTAATAATAGTGATTTCTCTTTTGTACTAAAAATGGATAATCTGGAAATATACACTGATAGCTTATATCAAGGTCAAATTTACAAAAATGATGAACATATTGGTGGGTTTTATACAATACCCAACGGAGTTGATACACTGCAAGTAATAGATTATCAGAAATTACCTTTTAAACCATGTAGGTATATTGACATGATTAATGATAAATACTTCGTATTAGATTTCACTGATTCATTGACAGTTTACGATAAAACATGGAATTTAATATCTAAACAAGACTTGCGAGGTATTTATCAATATGTTCAAATAGCACATGATGATAATAATATATTTTTAGTATCACAATCTTGCATTTACAGATACAATCAGGATTTAGAATTGCAAGATTCTATAATTATTAGCGGAATGATTGGAGCATGTGCTGCTTATAATAATTCATTATGGATTCAAAAAAGAGCAGAAAAAGAAATAATAAATCTGTCATTTGATGGAACAGTTTTATCTACATTTAAGTCACCAGTTAAATATCCTTTGCATGCGTTAATTGTGAATGATTATTTATATATCGTTGATGAGTTTTATCCAAGAGGATTAATAAAAAAGATGACTTTATCTGGCGAATTATTGTCTTCGTATAGTACGTTTGAAGTTAATTGGTCATGTGAGGGCTCATTAACACAAATGGATGGAAAAATATTTTACTTATGTGCTGGTAGAGGATTATTGTATCAAGTTAAACTTTAGATTAAATATGCTTTTAATAGATTAAGCAAGTAACTGAAATAAGCAACATAGGCATAACACAATATAAAACAGTTGGGGATTTAGTGGTTTACAAAGGTTTGTATCCTTAGCTATCAAGTTTCACAAAGTTTTGCCTTGTTGTTTTAATTTCTTCCATATTGTTTTTGGCCCAATTTACCAATTCAAGCAAATGAGGCATGAGGGATTTTCCTCTTGGAGTTAATTCATATTCCACTTTTGGAGGTATTTGAGGATAAACAGTTCGATTAACCAAACCATCAGCCTCAAGTGATTTAAGCGTTACGGAAAGCATTTTTTGTGAGACTGTTCCAATATATTTATGTATCTCGTTAAAACGTAAAACTTTTTCTTCTGCAAGTAATAATAAAATAAGCATTGACCATTTATCACCTATTCTGGCTACTACATTTCGCACTGGGCAAAGTTCCGGATTACCATATTTTTCTATATTTTTTTCATTCATAACTTGTTGATTTATACTAATACTAACTTAAAAGTAACTATCATACATAATTGTAAGTTCTTGTTTGTTTGTTACTTAAACAATACCTTTGACTTACCAAAAGTAATTAGAATACTTTAAGGAAGCAAATAACAATTAGATATTTATTTAAATTTTATAATAATGAAAATAGGAGTAACAGGAGCGACAGGACAACTTGGTCGCTTAGTAGTAGAAAAACTGAAAGAAAAAACATCAGTAGATAATATCATAGCCTTGGTTCGTTCACCGCAGAAGGCGTCTGATTTAGGAGTTGAAGTACGTGAATTTGATTACGATCAACAGGAAACACTATCTGCATCTTTAGCAGGTATTGATAAATTGTTGTTGATTTCGGGAAGTGAAATAGGACAACGTACCAGACAACATACAAGTGTTATAGAAGCGGCAAAAAATGCTGGAGTAAAACTAATTGCTTACACAAGCTTACTCAGAGCTGATAAATCATCGTTGGTATTGGCCGATGAACATGTTAGAACAGAAGATGCGTTAAGACAGTCTGGAATTCCATTTGTTCTGTTGCGTCATGGCTGGTACACCGAAAATTATACCAGCTCGCTTGCTGATGTAATTGCTTTGGGTACTTTGTATGGTAGTTCTGCTGACGGAAAAATTTCTTCTGCAACTCGGGAAGACTTTGCCGAGGGTGCAGCTACAGTTTTAACCACAGATGGTCATGAAGGTAAAATTTACGAGCTTGCCGGAGATAAGTCCTATACTATGAGCGAATATGCAGCAGAAATTTCCTTCCAATCAGGGAAAGATATTCCATATGTAAATTTACCCTTGGAGGAATATACACAAGCACTTGTAAAAGCTGGTTTGCCTGATGGATTAGCACAATTTCTTGCAGGGACACATGTTTCTACCGCAAAAGGAGATTTATTTGATGCTGGTCATCAACTTTCAAAACTTATTGGAAGACCGACAACATCATTGAGAAAAGCCATTTCCGACGTTATAATACAGACTAGATAATACATTTTGAATAAAGGTTTACAAATTTTGAAATATAAATTTGTAAACTTCTTCTCTCTAAAATGTTATTCAACCCACCTATACAACAAGAATTATAATGTCTTTAATGATACCCATATTTATCGTCATTGTAATATTTCTTTATGTATCAAAAAAAGAAATCAGATGGATAAAATATGGAAACTATCAAAGAAGCAAGCACATCAAAATCAATCAACATAAATATTATTTAGAAGAAGTAATATTTAAAGATTTTCATAAAGCTATTCATCATTATTTTAAAATTGTTGCAGATATTGCTGCTTATGATGATACTTTAGAGGTTAAATATGATTATAACGATTGGTCAAATACAATTTTTCGTTTTGAGCATACAACCATAAAACTTGTGCGATGTGTTGATAAGGTTCAGCTGATAAAGAGTAGCAATTCTATTTCAGTAGAAGATTTTGAGTTAGATAATCCTGAATTTTAATTGTAACTACACGCAATCCACAATATCTCCAATGCGGTTTACGAACTGACATAAATTCTATTTTACACCATTTCAAGGAGTAAACTGAACTTGTACTATATGTAAATTTAATTTAATAAATTTGCTATTGAAGGTGTAAAAATGGCAGCTAACAACAAAAAAACATAAGTGACTCAGTGGTTTACAGAACATTTGCACATTTAATCAGCTCTGCCAAATCTGCGATTTATTCACATTTTATTATTTTTTTAGGGTGCTCATGAGCTGAAGGTTGAGGGTTTATTTTAAAACTTTGAATTCGTGTCTAATCGCAAATTTGGCTCAAGACGAATTGATAAGCAAGAGCTTTGAAATCACTTACGTATCTTATACTGAACATTGTGGGTAATGCAAAAACAGCATCGTGCAATTTAAGACAGAGATTGAAAAAATTATTAATGAGTACGCTAAAAATAGGCTCACTGATTCTGAACTGAGGAAGTCATTTATCATCAAGCTGAGTATTTTCAAAACAACTGACACATATTGCAGAGAGACTGCTTATAAAAATGGATGTTCACACTTTTGGCAGAATATTGACTATCATGAAGTACATGGAATTTGGACAAATAAAGCCAATGATTAATAAAGTTAAGACAAAAGAACAATTTTTATGGTCGGTACATTTAATATAAATTGTAACGGTTTGAAAGATTTGTGCGTCAAAATACCAAATGCACTATATTTAAACCGTTAGAGACAAGTTTGCAAGCACGATAAAAACATAAAGCGATGAAAACTTTTAAATTTAGACTAATAATTGTCATCACCTTATTTTCTTCAAAATTGTTATTTAGTCAGACTGATAACAAACTCTTTTGGGGAGAAAAAAACTTAATTCACTCTGAAATACTTGAAGATGATAGAGAATATTGGATTCATTTACCTATGGATTATGATAGAGGCCAAAATAACTATCCGGTTTTATATATTACAGATGGAGATGAACATTTCTTCCTTGCCTCGGGTTTAACCGAATATATGAGTTCTCAATTCATTATTCCTGAGTTTATTATCGTTGCAATATTTCACAAAGATCGCAACCATGACCTTACTCCAACGCATTGCTCACAAGATGTTTTTGGAAATATAGGTGAAGCAGCCAAAGTAAGTGGCGGAGGGGAAAAACTATTGCAGTTTATTGAAAAAGAACTCATAGTGCAGGTAGAGGAAAAGTATAGAGCATCATCTTACCGGATATTGGCTGGACATTCATTAGGTGGCTTGCTATGTACATATGCATATTTAACCCGTAGCAATTTATTTAAGGGATTTATTTCAATGGATCCAGCACTAAACTGGGATAATTTTGTATGTGAACAAACTTTAAAATCTTTACCAAGTCAAGCACCGAATTTTAAAAATAAACTTTACATTTCTTCGGCTCATAATGCTCCTGAAGGAAAACGAGATAAAGGTCCTTTTAGAAAATCCCAACTATTATTTACTAAAGAATTAAAGAACAAAGGAGTAAGCAATACACAATTTGAAATATTCGAGAAAGAAACACATATGACTGTCCCTTATAAAAGCCTGTATGCAGGATTAACATTTATTTTTCCTGATTACTACATATTTAAAAATCCAAAGTTTTCTCCGGATATACCATTTATCCAAGAGTTTTATAAAAATATTTCCGATTCGTATGGAATGAACATTATACCACCTGAATATTTGATTGAGATGATAGGAAAACACTTTCTTTCTGAGAATACTGATTATGCCAAAGCAATTGAATTGTTTAAGTTAAACACGGTAAATTATCCTGATTCATACAAAGCCTTTGATTTTTTAGGAAAAGCCTATAAAGCATCAGGTGATATTGAAAATGCGACTTTGAATTTTAAAAAATCCTTGAAATTAAATCCAAATAATAGTGATACCCAAAAATTATTATTTGAACTTGAATCAAATTAAATTAGAGAAAACATTGATACGATTGAAATAAATGCCAACCGTTAATACGCTATTTACGTACAGCGGGTGATGAGATTACCGCTGCAAAATACAGACAGACTTAACTATTTGTTATAAATAAAAAAAAGAGCTAAGAGGATACTAATCTGGACTTTCTCTGTGATTCTGATTTTATTTCTTCCCGTAATTATTGGAATAAGATACTTTCTTAGCAGTTTGAAACCAACATGTGAAGCCTCTGAAATATGGACAATTGATAACTATACTGAAAACTCCAATCCACAAAACAGCACATTTGCAACCGATCAGAGGAAGCTCACCGTAGGTAAACAATTAGAATTCTATCCCTTAAACTCAACAGGACTTACACCAACATACTTTTTAAATGATCGACTGAAATTACCCAAATCAGAGTAACCAAGCATGTAACTTATTTCAGAAACAGTAAGTTGATTTTGCTTTAGCAATTGTTTCGCAATTCCAAAACGCGTTTCTTGCAGAATGTCTTTAAACGTTGTTTGTTCGTCAGAGAGTTTACGTTGTAAAGTGCGGGCACTAAGGGTTAATTTTTCAGCAACAGATTCAATATTGCTCTCTCAATTGCATGCACATTGGCAAGTCGCACGAACCACGCTCATACCAAGACTTGCCAAAGAGGCTGCACAAATGATTTAAGCAATAATTCTTCATGAACTTTGCTTATTCTCCAACTGTTTTTAAGGGTATCCATACCAATAAAGATTTTTTCACCAGTAAAATTCAATTTCTTAACTTGTGTCTGCTTAAGCTTTTGTTTTTGATGTTAATTTTTAAGATTGAAACCTTAATCTAATTAATACTCTTTAACTTTAAGCTTATGATTTTATAAACATAGGAGCTACAAGGATGAATCGCTTCGCTTATTTGCCCTCCCACGAAGCAAAATAAATTAGCTGCACTGAGCTCCACTTCTTTCCGGTTCGTGCTCCAGATCAAGGTCAGTGCGGATGGATAGAAAAAAAATATTAGCTTTATAAAATTAACTAACAGATTGACTTTGAATAAACGCCAGCATACAACACACGGAATAGTTAATAAGGGTTTAGCTATGTTGCTCCTTATCAGTCGTGAGCTCCTTGTGGACGGTTGAAGCCCACAAAGGCGAAGCCCTCATGGAGCGTAGCGCAATAATCCCTTACTAGCCAAACCACAAAACGCTATGCCATTAAAAAGATTGAAAGGATGAAAAAAATTATTATTTTATGTATTGCATCTTCAGTTTTATTAGGATGCACAAAACCAGAAACTAAAAATATTCAGTCAGATTATTCTATTTCGGCTGTTGATATTAGAAATGTAGCAATCAACGACAATTTTTGGCTGCCAAAAATTACGACTATTCAAAACTCAACAATCAAATTTGCTCTTGAAAAATGTGAGGATGAGGGTAGAATGGATAATTTTCTTATAGCAGGAAAACAGAAAGAAGGCGAAACAAAGGGAAAAATGCCATTCGATGACACTGATTTATACAAAATTATTGAAGGTGCATCAACTACATTAATTAGTAGCCCCAATAAGGAGTTAGATTTATACCTTGATTCCTTAATAGCCATAATTAAAATAGGACAAGAGCCTGACGGCTATATCACCACCTGGTTTACCATTGACAGAAAAAACCCTCCGGCACCTTGGGTAAAAGCATCGGACAAAAGATGGGAAAACGAGATTTCGAGTCATGAACTATACAATAGTGGCCATTTATTTGAAGCAGCTGCTATGCACTATACTGCAACCGGGAAAACAAATTTTTTAGATATAGCTATTAAAAATGCTGATTTGTTAGTAGCTAATTTTGGTCCCAACAAAATACAGATTCCACCCGGACATCAAATTGTAGAAACAGGTTTAGTTAAACTTTATCGTATAACAAAAAATCAAGAATATCTTAAGTTAGCAAAGTTCTTTCTTGATGCACGTGGCGATTCAACCACCCATAATTTATATGGTGGATACAGTCAGGATCATTTACCGGTAATAAATCAGACAGAAGCTGTGGGACACGCTGTTAGAGCTGTTTATATGTATGCTGCCATGACCGATATAGCGGCTTTACAACAAGATTCCAATTATTATAAGGCGGTCATGTCTCTTTGGGATAATATGGTGTCAAAAAAAATGTATTTAACAGGAGGTATAGGCGCTAAACATGATGGCGAAGCTTTTGGAAATAACTATGAACTCCCTAACCTTACTGCATATAATGAAACCTGTGCTTCCATAGGAAATGTATATTGGAATCAACGTTTGTTTTTCTTAACAGGTGAATCTAAATATTTTGATATTATTGAAAGAACTCTTTACAATGGTTTAATATCGGGAATATCTGTAGATGGGAAAAATTTTTTCTACCCAAATCCTTTAGAATCTGATGGAAAGTTTAAGTTTAATCATAATGTGTCTTGTACCCGTTCACCATGGTTCGATTGTTCTTGTTGTCCAACAAATTTAATACGTTTTATACCTTCCCTTCCGGGACTTATTTATGCTAAGCAAAAAGATAGTATATATATAAATTTATTTGTCTCGGGAAAAGCAGATATACAATTAAATAATAAGCATGTTGAAATAGCGCAACAAACGGAATACCCTTGGAATGGAAAGATTAAATTAACTGTTAATCCTGAAAAGAAGTCTACTTTTACAATAAAAATAAGGATTCCTGGATGGGCTAACAATGAAGTAATCCCTAGTGATTTGTATACTTACAAAAATAGAATTAAAAATGATGTGAAATTATTGGTTAATGGTCAATCAATTGTGACTAATACTGCTAAAGGCTATATGGAAATAACCAGAATTTGGGATAAGGGCGATGTCATTGATATTGATTTTCCAATGCATGTGAGACAAGTTATTGCAAACAAAAAGGTGAAAGCCGATCAAGATAAAGTTGCCTTTGAATACGGACCTATTGTTTATTGTGGTGAAGAAATAGATAATCCTGATTTATTATCAATTAAAGTATCAAAAAACGACTCATTGTCAATTGATAGAATGAATATTCTTGAAAATCAGGTAAATATACTTAAGGGAACCGTATCTGGAAAAGAATTAACCCTGATTCCTTATTATATATGGTCAAACAGGGATGTTGGTAAGATGACAGTTTGGTTTAATAAATAAAAAATCAAACATAGCATAACATTTTGTATAAGTAATAGTAGGGAAAGTAGTAAATATGAAGGTCTTAGCCCGCTCCAACTTCATCATGATTTGATAAGTTGGAGCGGGCTACGCATATTGCCAACCATTGTAAATAATGCTAAAGAGGCATAGTGCTTCTGATAAAGAGAAAAAGCTGAAAGATAAAATAGAATTCTACCTTTCAGCTTAAATTACTTAATCATGTGATTCAACATGCCAAGCTTGTTCAACAGTATAAAGATTAGCCTTGATATCTGTTGTCCAACTTTTAACTTTATCAGACAAACCTGATTTCATTATTTTTTCTGCATGTTCACTTTTCATGAAATTTGTAAACTTTTCACGACTTGTCCATAAAGAAATTCCAGTGATTGGTCCATTTTTCTGCTCTGGTTTCAATGATAAGCTCATTAATGCACCATCCTGCACTTTAATCATTTCCGAAGTTTCTTTTAATATGTTCAATACTTCATCAAAATGTCCCTCTTTCGGAAAATAGTTCTCTGAGACTAAATACGGTTTTGCATTCATATTATTCAAATTTTAAGTTTATAAATATTATTTACTATGTTTTCGATACAAATATATGAATTTAAATTCATTTACATAGCTTTTTGTTGGTGTATTGTATGTTTTTGAAATATTTTGTACTTTTGAACTATGAATAATTCTTTAAATATTATAACAGAGTTAATTGAACACGTTAAAAGATTTGAAAACGAAAAAGGTCAAGAACCGAAGGATGTAAAGGAATTCATAATTTGGTTAAACCAATTTTTGTTTGAGCAGCATCACGCATTGGAATCCAGTCATGATGAAAATGATATTGACATGGAGTTAACTTTTCTTTTGATAATGCAAAGCAAATATTACAAAATGTATTGTAAAGAAGCCTTAGTTAACACCGATATCAATTCTCCCGATGAATACAGTTTTTTGTATCACCTGAGCTTAGTTGATAGTTTTAGAAAGATGGAATTGATTCATATCCACTTATTAGAGGCTCCATCGGGAATTGAAGTGATTAAAAGACTATTAAAAAAGGGCTTTATTGAAGAATTTGACGACAAGGAGGATAAGAGAGCTAAACGAGTAAGAATAACAAATAAAGGCAGACAAGAAACCGATAAGTTAACCCCTCAAATGAAGGACGTTTATTCTAAAATGGCAGCTGAAATGACTTTAAAAGAGAAACTACATATCTTGTCCTTCTTGAAAAAGTTTAATGATTATCATCAAAATAATAATTTGCAAAGAAAACAACATGGATAAAATGAAATTTAACTCTACAAGCCGACGAAAAGCCCTGTTTGCCATGACTTTTATCGGGATTTAACCCTATTAAGTTAGAAACAACTCACTTATATGATTTTGCCTGAAAAAGGAAATATGTATTCATAATAAGCACCATAACTAAATTAACGTTGTAATAGTTTTTATCCTAATTGAAAGTATAAGATACTCATAAACCATCTTAAGTAGTCAACAACTTCAGCTACACCTTATTTATTCACTTTTACAATGGTAACGAAAAAACTATTGTATTAGCTTTTCGAATATTCTAAATCATATTTTGTATACGTTATATATCCATATCTGGCAACAACAAGCAAGCAAATTAAAGGGATGATAAATGATAGTTTAACTTCATTAATACCAGCAAAATTAATATCTGTATATCCAGTTCCACCTAAATCAAATATTAATGCCTGAAGTGGCGGAAGTACTGACCCTCCTAAAATTGCCATTATTAAGCCTGCAGCTCCAAACTTTGCATCTTCGCCAACTCCTTTAAGGGCAATTCCGTAAATGGTTGGAAACATTAATGACATAAATGCAGAAATAGCAATTAAACTATACATACCAGCCATATCAGGTAGTAAAATTGCACCAACGGTACTTAGCACTCCTCCTATTCCAAAAACAAAGAGTAATTTACCCGGACCAAAAAATTTCATAAGGTAGGTTGCAATAAACCTGCTTACCACAAAAAATATCATGGCAATTATATTATATCCTTGCGCTTCAGCCTTTGTTAACCCAATTGACTCGCCGTACTGAATAATAAATGTCCAGCAAAGAATTTGCGCTCCTACATAAAAAAACTGGGCAATAACTCCTGAGGTATATCTTTTGCTTTTTAACAATCTTTTTATGGATTCCATAAAATGAACTCCTTTTTCCTCAGAAGCAGCAGGCATTTTTGTGAATTTAATAATGATAAAGAAAACAGCAATTACCAAACTAATAATAACATAAGGATTCCTAACAATAGCCAAATCATTCATTGTAATTTTATTCAATTGGTCCGGATTTGTTAAAGCCAGTTCCATTCTATCGTCAAAACTTGCAGAATTAAGTTTATTAAGAATAAAATTTTTGGCCGTTACCATGCCTATAAGTGAACCAACAGGATTAAAGGCTTGAGCCAGATTCAGTCGCCTGGTTGAGGTATCTTCAGGCCCCATTAGTAGTATGTAAGGATTTGCACTTGTTTCAAGAAATGACAGTCCGCATGTAAGCACAAAATAGGCCAACAAAAAGGGTGTGAAAAAACCTAAATAACTAGCCGGAATAAACATTAGGCCGCCTAAAGCATAAAGCCCTAATCCCATTAAAATACCTGACTTGTAACTATATCGTTTAATAAATAAGGCAGCAGGAAATGCCATGGCAAAGTAGCCGCCATAAAATGCTGCCTGAATTAAGGCACTTTGCCAATTTTTCATTAACAAAATAGTTTTAAACGATGATACCATAGGATTGGTTATGTCGTTTGCAAACCCCCATAAGGGGAAACATATTACAATTAATGCAAATGGCAGCAACATACTTGCTGGTACAATAACTTGCTTAACTAACATTTTATGTTTTTCTGTCATGACTTATTTATTTATATACTGTAAAGAATCTTATGAATTAATACAGAACCCTAATATCTATTTTACTAAAATACTGCATTAATTGGTTAAGTAAAAATTAGAACAATTTGTTCCTAATACTTTGTGTTGTGTTGTTATGTCAAACTTCTTAATATAATTTTTTACTATTGACATTACCTGATCGTATTTTCCGGCCAGGGTACAAACCGGCCAATCACTTCCAATCATAATCCGATCAGTTCCAAATGCATTAAAAACAACGTCAAGGTAATATTCAAAATCCGATGGGGTCCAATTCTTCCAGTCGGCCTCAGTTACCATACCCGATAATTTGCAATATACATTTGGCATTTGAGCCAATTCAAGAATATCAGAAGCCCAAGGTTCCTTAATTTGCTTTTTTATCAATGGTTTCGCAATATGATCTAATACAAAATGTTGCTCCGGAAACTTTGCAACCAACTCTTTGGTTAGAGGCAGATGTTTTGGAAAAACGAGCAAATCATAAGTCAAGCCAAACTTAGCCAAATGACCTATACCATTTTGAAAATCTGACCGATTCATAAAATTATCGTCCGGTTCATCATGTATTACATGTCGAACTCCAACTAATTTAGAATTGGGAACATATTTTTCAAGTTGTTTTTCAATATTCGCAGAACATAAATCAACCCACCCAACAACTCCTTTAATAAAACTATTTTCCGATGCTAATTCAAGCAACCAATCGGTTTCCTCCAGAGTTTGTCTGGCTTGAACTACAATACTTCCATTGAATCCTGCATCTCCCAATTCCTTTTGGATATCAGATGGTAAAAAGTCTTTTTTAAGCACTTCCATTTCATCATCAATCCATGTGTAATCGTCTGTATTATAGCGCCATAAATGGTGATGTGCGTCAATCTTCATGACAAATCTATTTAACTTTAATTAATATTTTAGATACCTCACCCGTATTTTCATCCCAATATTTAAAAGCCTCAGGTGATTCACTAAATGGAAAAACTTTGGTAATTAAATCGGTAAAAGGTTTTTCTTTCATCTCGAACATTTTTATAACCGAAGGAAAAACCCGAAGAGCATTTCGCGAACCATAAATATTTACTTCTTTACGCACTAGCAAAGAGGACTCAATGCTTACCTCGTTTTTAGAATAACCTATAAATACAATATTTCCGGCAAAGCAAACTGCATCTAAAGCCAACTTATAGGTAGCCTGCGATCCTGCAGCTTCAATCACGGTATTCACGCCCTCTGAATTTGTTATTTTTTTAATTTCTTCAAGTGCATCCTGGGTTTTTGAATTTATTGTATATGTGGCGCCAAATTTACGGGCTTTTGTAAGTTTTTCATCATCAATATCAACTGCAATAATCGTTGCACCTTTACGCACGGCAGCAACTAAGGCTCCCATTCCAATAGTTCCGCAACCAATTAGTAACACATTATCTGTTTCACAAACATTACCACGGTTTGCTCCATGGTATCCCACACTCATGGGTTCAACCAAAGCCAATTCTTGCAAAGAAAGGCTTTTACTCACAAAAACTTTTTCAAATGGAACTGCAATGCGTTCCGTTAAAGCTCCATCACGCTGAACTCCAAGTGTTTGGTTATATTCACAGGTGTTAGGGCGCCCTGCCCGACATGCCGGACAAGTACCACAATTTGTATACGGAGAAACGGTTACTTGATCTCCAATTTGAATAGTATTAGGAACATTTTCCCCTTTGTTAGTTACAATACCGCTTATTTCATGCCCGGGAATTCTTGGAAAGGTAACCAATGGCATTAAACCCCTATATGAATTTAGGTCACTTCCACATAAACCTACGTAATGTACATCAATTAAAACATCGGATATTCCAATATTTGGTTCAGCTACATCTAAGGCAGTTACCAATCCCTTTTCTTTTATTACAAAAGCTTTCATCTTATTCAAAATTTATGGAAAAACAACGGGTATTCAATCCGATAAATCGGGGACCACACTTTTCCCTAAAGTTAACATTATTCATCCATTTTGTAAATTCTTTCCATCAGCTGCCATTTCTGGTCAGCCGTAGCTTCCGCTGATGAATCCTGAAACTGAGACATGTAAGCCTCCCATTCACTTTGCCTTGGTTTTTTAGCTAATTCTGCCATGGCTGTTTCATGATTGAAATCGATCACCGTATCCATTATCATAAAAAGCTTACTTCCAAATAGGTATATTTCCATATCAATAATTCCAACCTCCTTCATTCCTTTAGATATTTCGGGCCAGGCGGCTCCTTTGGCATGGGCTTTTTTGTATTTTTCAATTAATAATGGATCATTCCTTAGTTCCATTGTTTTGCAAAAGCGTTTATATTCCATATTAAAATTGAATTGATTGTGATTAACTTATTAAACAAAAGTGCAATGGTCCTGAATTAATGCTTCTGCTTTCATTGCAGTGTAAAACTCTTTGGGCACCTCTGTGTTTATTGCCTTAATGTTCTTACCTACATTCTCAAATTTTGATGTATTAAGCGAAAGTGCATGAACACCGGGCGCCCTTAATGCAAAATTGACACATGCAACCATCGGATCTACATTATATAATTTACAAACAGCATTAAACTTGTCTCTCCATTCAAAACGTTTAATATTTTCTGTGCTATCGGGTTTAATCTTACTATAATCGAAAAATTCGCCACCTACTAAAAACCCAGCTTGAAATACTGCCGAATTAATAATTGTTACACCTTTAGTTTGCAACTCTTGCATAAACTCCAGCAACTCTTTCGGATGCTTCATTATGGTCATGCTATTAGCAAACATTATCCAGTCAAGCTCGATGCATTTATGCAATTCGTAAATTATCTTCCAATTTTTTGCTCCAATACCAATAGCTTTAACTAATCCCCTATTTTTTAACTCTGCCAATGCCCTGTAGGCCTCCAAAATATCATTAAAAAGTTTTTGATATTCCTCTTCCGAATTTGCCAGGGCCAGGTATTCATCCGGATCGTGTACCGAAACCATTTGAGGTTTATATTTCCCTAACAATTGATTTCCTTGTTCAAAACATTCCAATATCCCTTCATAACTTATGCGCTGCACTGCATCATTTTTAAGCCCTTTCCATACTCCTGGTTCAAACGTTGGCTCTTTTCCACGTAGAGGAGTGCGTAACCACCCCAACTTATTACTAATCAACACCTCATCTTCAGGTATATTCAGCTTTTCAAGAATATTCCCTAATGTTTCAAGAGCCAAACCTGCCCCATATTTTCCTGCAGAATCAAACACCACTTGCTTTCCTCCTTTACTAAAGCACTCGCTAACTATTTTAGTCTTGGTATTTTCTGGCAATTCATTGTAAAGGTTACCCAAAGCACTGGTTCCAAAAATTATTTTAGGCAAATTAAGAGTATTGTCCGATGGCATATCTACATCATTTTAGGTACAAACAAATGTAATTAGGGCAAAATAAAAAATTCAATTACGTGCCATTAAATAAACCGCAAAGCTTTGCGGAATAATGTTATTTACTAGGTAAATAACTTTTTAACATCTGATAATAAATATACATTTGCAATGTAATTTCTTGTATTTTTTCAATTATGGCTAAATCACGGGTATCTTTAAAAGATCTTGCAAAAGAATTGCAGGTTTCAATTTCTACGGTTTCGCGTGCTTTGGTAAATCATCCGGATATAAGTGAAGAATTGACCATTAGAATACAGGCTCTGGCAAAAGAAATGAACTATCGGCCAAACCCCTATGCCTTAAACCTTTTAAAAAACGAATCAAAAACAATTGGCGTTATCGTTCCTGACATTGTTACACACTTTTATGCATCAATAATAAGTGGTATTGAAAGGTTCGCAGAGGAAAATGGTTATTCTATTGTCATCTCTTCATCGCAGGAATCGTATCAAAAGGAAATAAACAACATCAATAATCTTTTAAATTTAAGAGTTGACGGACTTGTTATTTGTTTGTCGCAGGAAACAACAGATTATAAACATTTTGATAAAATAATTGAGGAAAACACTCCTTTGGTTTTTGTTGACAGGGTTTGTCGAACCAACGAAGTTTCATCGGTTGTGGCTGATAATTTTGAAGCTGCCCGATTGGCGGTTCATCACTTTTACGAAAACGGATTGCGTAATATTGCATTTATAAACGGGCCAGGACATTTGAATATATCAAAGCAACGACTTACAGGTTATATTGAAGGTTTAAAAGAATGTAAATTAAAAATTAGCAACAATTTGTTGGCATCATGCGATTTGTCTGTTGAAAGTACAATTAAAGCAACCCATAAGTTGCTTGAAACAAAACTACCTGATGCTATTTTATCTATTAATGATAGCGTTGCTTTTACAGTTATGAAAGAGCTAAAAAGGCATGGTTACAAAATTCCGGATGATATTGCGATGATCGGATTTACAGATGAATTCCATGCTACATTGGTTGAACCGGAGCTTACATCAATTATGCATCCCACATTTGATATGGGGCAAGAAGCTGCTAAAATTATTGTCGATCAACTAACAAAGAAGCAAAGTAATCAACCAAAACAAGTAATAATGAAAACAGAATTGGTAATCCGTAAATCATCTATAAAATCATATTAATACTCCATTTTTTAAATCCATTTACAATAATGCCTTTTCCAAATTAGGTTTAATTTTATTCTTAACAACTCTTTTAGATACCCTCCATAAAACAAAACAACCGTTTTAAAATAATATTAAAGCTCACAAGTCCTAAGTTACAAACAACTAACGCGCTTTATAAACCTAACTAATAATCTCTGTAAAAAAAATAAGCCGCTAATTCCTTTAAGATGATTGATTTCAGCACCTCTATGAATACAAAACAGCCCCAATAAAGCATATTCCATTCGGAGTTTTACCTCGAACCGTTAACGGCAATCAGAAATATCTAGAAAGATTTCAATTTCTGGAGACTTTCCCCAGTTTAATTGATTATGCGAAACATTCTTTCAAACCTAATATTAGCAGGAAAGCTTTTCCCTTTATCTTTAGATAGCCAAATTAAACGTGGACGTCCGATAATATGATCTTCGGGCACATATCCCCAGTTTCTTGAATCCCAAGAAGAATGACGATTGTCTCCCATCATCCAGTAATAATCCATTTTAAATGTATAACTGTCAGCAATTTTACCGTTAATATAAATTGTGCTGTCTTTTATTTCAAGTGTATTGCCTTCATAAACATTAATTATTCTACTATAAACAGGCAGCACGTCTAAAGTTAAATTAACAGTTGCCCCTTTTTCAGGAATATACAAAGGGCCAAAGTTGTCAACCGTCCAGTTATAATCAGGATGGTTAGGGTAAGTATTGTTAAAGTGCGAATGGTTGTTTTGAACCATAAGTTCAACATTATTGACACTCCTAAACTTCTTTATTGCTTCTACTTGCTCTTTATTGAGACTTATAATATATTCATTACCTGTGAGGGAACTGAAATTCCCCGTTTCAACATCAAGTCGTTGGAGAGCCTTGATATTTAGCGGACTAGTTGTAAAAATATGGTATTTCTTCAATTGACCTGGTTGTACTTCTTCTGGCTTGCCATTTATAAATAAATTAGAATTAATAAGTTGTATGCTGTCGCCGGGTAATCCAACACAACGCTTTATATAATTGTCGCGACGATCAACCGGATGGGTGATAATTTCAGTATGAGAGGCAATGTGCTTTTCTGCTTGTTTGAGATAATAATTATCGTTTGATGCAATCCCTTTCTGGTTCAAATCCATCATACGATACTGCTCGGCAACGTTCAAAAGTTCGCTTCTATAGCTGAAAGTTGGATTACTCTTGGTTACAGAATCTAAAGCAGGGCAATTAAAAACAACAGGATCGAAACGCTCAACATCTTTCAATCCTTTCAATCGTTTGTAATCCCACTTTATCCATTCCAGGTAGCTCTTTTTGCTTGACCCGGGAATAGTGTTTTGCATAAAAGGTAAAGATAGAGGGGTTTCAGGAATCTTTGGCCCATAAGTAAGCTTACTAACATATAAATGATCACCAATAAGCAAACTATTTTCCATTGAGCCGGAAGGAATTTTGTAGTTTTGAAATAGAAAAGTATTAATTATAGTAACCGCAATAACAGCAAATATAATAGCATCAAGCCATTCAATTAAAAAGTGGTTTTTACGATCCTTTTTTTTCCATGGCGTCCAGTTTATTTTTTTTGTAAGATACATATCAACAATTATAGGCAAGCCTAAAAGAAACCAATAGTTATTGAGCCACACAACCCAGCCAAAATATAGAATTACTACAAACAGTCCTTTTATTATTTGCCATTTACTATTTTTATTAAATATTTCTTTCATGTTTATTTGAATCATAATATCGAATATTTAGTAAGACTAATAGCTTGAATTAAGCTCCGGATACCACCAATTAAATCTGCCGTAAAATAATTATAATGTCCAACATCAATTTGTTAAATAACGATAAAGTATGTTAATTCCTTTATCCTATAATAGCATATTCTTTCCTTCCTAAAAAGCCTTCTCTAAAGATTGATATTATTGATAATAAGCTAGAAAGAAGTTTTGCTTAGATCGTACTCAGGTAATTTTAATAAAGTTAAATCCCATTTTACTTTTATAGTTGCACAAATTAACAGTCTGTCCAATTGAAGTTTGCAACCAAAAATTAAAGCTGCAAATTAATCGACAGGAATCTCCATTCATTTTAACTACTATTGAATTAATCTCAGGTTGGATGTATCTGTATTTTAGTCGATACTTGTCTTATACAAGAAAATCTTTTTTGTAATTAACTTCCGATAATTTTTGATTTATGATTGATGCAGACATTAAAAATAAACCAAAGAATCCAATCGAAATACAAGAAGTCGGTAATTAATAATATTTAGCATGGTCTTATTTTATTAATTACTTCAGATCGGGCATCTGATCCCTTGTTATTACATAGCTTTGGTTCATAGCATCTTTCCACCAATCTACATTTGCAAAATCATGTTCTGTACTGGCAAATTCTGTGCTGCTTGTATCCCCTGTTCGTATATAATCGTACCAGGGCATAAAATACGACCATTTAGCATTGCTTCCCCATTGACCGGATATGTTTGCAACGCCGCCGCATTCGCTAAGTGTAACCATTTTAGCCGGATATGTTTGCTGAATAGCTTTAAACTCACCGGCAATATCAGAAATATCAGAATTATTGTATATATCCCGCCCGATAATATCAACATAATCATCTCCGGGATAAAAGTCATTGTCATTAGTTTGTGTTGTCCAAACCCAAATCAGGTTATTAAGGCCTTGTTCAGTAAAATAATCGAACATATAGATCCAAAGTTTTTTATAGGCTTCAGCTCCATCGGCACCCCACCAAAACCAAGCATGCCCATTGGTATATTCGTAAATATTCCCTGCTGCTTCATGCAGAGGGCGCCATATTAAAGGAATTTCTTGTTGTTGCAATAATTTAAGATAGCCAGCGATTTTTTCTAAATCTGCATTTACTATATCATTTTCCCAGGTTCCTGCTATAGTTGCATTGGAGGCATTAAAAGTAGTTTCATCCGGTTTATATGTATAATCTGTTGAGTCTTCATAAGTTGGGACAAGCCAGTGCCAACCAGAACTAACAATACCATTGTTGTCCCACCAGTCTTGTAAAACTGAGATATCGGTATAATCTATCCAATTAGCAGGCGAAAATGGTAGATGAATATAATCAAATGTTGCAATAGCCGGATACTTCCCGGTATGATAATTTACCCATTCGGCCTCGTTAATATTCCAGCTAACATTAGCCATAGCACTCGAAATAATGTTTTTTCCGTAGTTTTCCAATAGAAAATTATATAGATTTTGTGCCTGCTGTGAAGGATTTTGAGTACATAATGTTGTATCAGTATTCTCTTCAAAAGGTGTTATGGTAAGGGTTGAAAAGCTAATACTCACTGCTGGTGCACCAACCTTAGTCGGCCCTAAAACAACATCAGCAGGGATAACCAATTTGTATGATGTTTCTTGTTCCAAACCACTGGCCTCAATCGTTACTGTTTTTAAATTAGCAGATATGCTGCTTATCGTAACATCGCCTAATGTAACTAAACCGTGACCGGAAGAAGGACAGGTAACATTTTGATCGTAGGTTAATACAATTGTAATATTTCCTGTGTCTATATCTGTAGCTCCATTTTCAGGTGTTGAACTTACTAATACTGGAGCATCTATTTCAACCTGATTATTTCTATCTTCTTCCGCACATCCTGTAAGCAACAGGAAAACAACATGCATCAAACCAATTACAACTAGGTTTAGACTTTTCATAAATTCAATTACTTTTTAATACTCACTCATTAAGCAGAAATCTTAACAAACAATTTTAAATTATATTCTTTGCGAATCTTCTTATATAATATTTAACAAAAGGGGAGGTATTATCCTCCCCTTATATTTGCTTTAATGTTGAAAAAAATTACCAGACTACTTGATTGCCACTTTAGTAACAGTAAAGTCACCACCATAAGCTCCTAAACCACCTTCGTTCTGAATAGATGAAATATCATCGGCGGTCAACGTAAACGATATGCTCGAAGTGCCTGCAGCTATATTTATGTTTCCTTCACCCGAGCTATCGCCAGATGCTGTGGCAATGGCAATTGTGGAAGGAAACGCGACCCAACTACCGTTGCCAATACGCATTGTAGCATCAGCAGCTGCAGTATAGTAGACATAAATGGTCTGCCCTACCTCCAATCCGCTAAAATCGTATCCTCCCCAGGTCAAATTAAGGAAGGATGTGCTCCAACCTGAAACTTCGGCCGAACCTTCCCAAATAGCTGTTGGTGCAGAGTTGTCGATAATGATAGATACTTTCGAGAATATCAAATCCTGACCTTGAATAATAATACCGTCACCTTCAGCAGACTGATTTGTACTAATAGTGTTTAACATATCAGCTGTTAGAGTATCATCATAAGTACGTTCGGTATTTATTACATTCCACCAATCGTACTCAGGAACTTCAGATGGAACTATGGTGTGGAGTGCATTCCACTGCCCATCATTTACCTGAGCCTGAGCCCAAGCCCCATCATTGTCGGAGAAGTAATATCTCAATTTACTTCCTGCAGGAACATCGGTAAAGGCAGATGCTGGTAATATAACACGTCCTCCATCTGACCATGTAATCAATAGTGGCCCATCCGACCAAATTATTTTTTCAACAATTCCGCCCCCAACAACATTCAATTCGTAAGTAATTGTGCCGTTTGAAGATATCAGGGTAAAATCAGTAGCGCCAGAAGTGTTTTCAGGAACCAAGATATAAAGGGTCGTTCCTTGCAGAATATATTGTGCAGAAGTACCATTGATCTCAACGTCAGTCAATTTATCCTCATTGGAAATTTCAGTTATAAATAGTTTACCTTCCTTGATGGTATCGTTTTCTGTAGGCAGAACTGTAATATAACAGAATTCTGGTTTGTCTACAGTTAATGAAGATGTCGTAACTGTTTGGCCATTGATCATGGTTAATGTTAATTCACCTGTGATTGCATCATTAGGTACGGTTAGAGTAATACTTGTAGTAGATACCGGGGTTACATCAACAACTGCATCACCACCAAAAGTTACAGAAACAACAAGATCTAAATCGGTACCTGTAATGGTAATATCACTTCCCGCAGAAACCGGATTAGGCGAAATATCAGTTACAGTAGGTTCTACCAAAGTGATGCTACCTGCTGTTACTGTTTTAGAAGATGTTGTTGTGAAAGTAATATCTCCTGAAACTGCTGCATCAGGAACAACAATATCAATACTGGTAGAACTTCCTCCTTCAACAATTGTACCTGCAACACTATTAGAAAAAGTTACATTGGTTACAAGATCCAAATCTGTACCGGTAACAGTTATGGTGTCACCATTTTTAACTGTTGTTGCAGAAAGATTAGTGATAGTTGGATCAAGCATTACTAATTTAGCAGCAGTTACAGCAACCATAGAAGCGGGATAAATGATTAAATCACCATCCTGGGCAGTTAACGGAGCTGTAACTTGTATCACTGTTGAACTTTGAGAGTTAAATGCAGACGAATCAATACTAAGGTCGCCACCAAAAGTAACAGAGGTTACTAAATCAAAGTCGACACCAGTAATCGTTAGTTCAGTTCCTGCTTTCACAGGATTGGGGCTTACCGCTGTTACAGAAGGTAATGTTACTGATAATTCGGATTTTGAGTAGATAAGTATTGGATCTTCAGCTCCATTAGATAAAATTATTTTACCTGTTTGAGCTTTGCCAGGAACAACCAATGTGAGTTTTTCCCTGCTTTGACTACCAAAACTAACCACTGAATCATTAACAGAAACACGATCGAAAAAAATTACTTCATGTACCAAATTCAGATAATCCCCTGTAATGGTAAGAGTATCACCTGGTTTAACGCTAGAAGGACTGAACGATGCAATAGAAATAGGTTCAGAAAAACCGATAGGTGTTTTTGTTGTAATATCGCCTTGCGGTGTTTTTAAAACAAGGTATCCTTCAACTGCAGTTTGCGGAACAGTTAATGTAATCAATTCAGATGATTGAGAAGTGAAGTCACCTGCAGCTATCTCAATACCATCAGGAATTATAATAGCTGTAACCTGGTCTAAGCTATTGCCAATGAAACGCAATTCTGCACCACGGGCTACAGGCATTGGGCCATAGCTAAATAGCGCTATACTTTTATCTTCTTCATCTTTATTGCAAGAAGTAAAAAGTATTGATATACCCAGCACAACTAATATCGAAGGTAGAAGTGCTATTTTTAGATATTTTTTAAATATATTTTGCATATTTTTTTCTTTTAAAATTTAACCATTATTTCGGTACAACCCTAATGTTATCAATCATTATTGTTGGAGTACATTCTGTTCCTTCAACACCACCATGATAAACGAAGAGTGTTAATCCACCTAAGAAAGAATTAGTGAAGGTTGTTTCACTTGCAGTTCCTGTGTGAGTGTAAATGAAATCACTTAAGCTAAAGGATACAGTTATCCAACCATCAGTAACAAAACTTCCTTCGTCTTCCCATGGATACCATAAACCTCTTGGACTATTATCTGCTATAAAGCTGTTGGTTCCAGCCACATCTGCTGGTGTAAATATCATTTGTAAAGCATTACCACTCCATGCTGAAGTTACATTAATTTCGAATTTAAGAACCGCCTCTGATAAGTCGCCTTCCCATAGAGTTTGTCCATCGTCATCGGTTCTTGCAGTTGATGCAGGCCAGTAATTGAAGCTGAAACCATCTTCATTCCAATCAGAAAGGTCTCCGGGAATAGAACCTGTAAGAAGGACGTAAGAACCGTCAATTCCACCAGTGTTGTCCAGTACTCCTGAACGCCAGCTGCCATCTGCGGTTTTGGTGTCGAAGTCTAAGAAAATATTTCTATTATCTCTAAAATAAAATGAAGAAAGACCGGAACCGTAGATACCTTTAACTGTTACAGGGCCCACTTCAGCTCCTTCGGGTACAATTACAGTAACTTCATTATAATTGTCACTTACACTTACTACTTCTGCTTCAATATTTCCTGAAAAGAAGACTTGCAAAGGAACGTTCGGATCATCAATCATGTAGTTTCCATATATTACAGCTTCATCTCCATCCTTAACAAATTCACAAAGCATGGATGAAGGTGCAGGAGCCGGAACTACCACATTAAAATCATAATCTACAGTGTCATTTCCTGCTATCATATAAATCTTATTGGAAACCACATCGGGTATCTCGCTTGGAATGGTTACAAATAATGCAGTTGAGGTAATTAAACTTGTGTTTAACAAAGCTTTCTGGTCGTTAAACCACAATTCTGTAATGCTAGTAAGGTTTTCTCCAATTAAAACAATCGGTTGTTTTAAAGATGCACTAACAATTAAAGAGTCTGATTTATCAGGATCAGACAGTCTTATGTAATTTACAGTAGGAACACCATCTGTAATTTCATATTCATTCGGATATTCGTCACACGCCTGAAATACTGTAACAAAAGAAAACAGTAGTAATATCAGAAGTGAAGTATATATTTTTTTTATGTTATTCTTTTTCATATTGCACTTTAATAAAAAGTTAATAACCAATTGAGCTAAAATCAAAATCTACAGGATCATCCATTAGGCCAGGATTTAACGATAAATCAACTTCAGTGAATGGTACTTCAAAATCATCGTTGGTTGGTGTTACTTTATAGGTATACAACTCTATACTAGAATCATCGCCATTCACATATAAATTATCAAGTCCATCCAGACTATAAGAACCTCTTTCCTGATTTGCAACAATTCTTATAGCTTCTTCTGGTTTATAATAATGTAATCTGACCAGATCGTACCACCTGTCACCTTCCATAGCCAGTTCTAAACGACGTTCCAAATCAATATCATCGAAAGTTATTGAAGTTAAGTCTGTATAACCTGAACCAATGGCTCTTCTGCGAACATCATTATAAGCTGCTAATGCAGATGCATCGCTGGTTGAACTATTATTTCCTAAAACAGCTTCAGCATAAATTAAATAAACATCAGCTAAACGTAAAATATGTGTAGCGAGCGGGGTATGCATACGATCTAGTGAACTATATCCCTGGGCTTCAGCATCTGCAATTCGGCCAACAATATGTTTTGCGCAGTTAGAACCGGTTCCGTTTGCAAATGCAAGTTCTCCTCCGTAAGTACCATCGGAAGCATTATCCCAGTTATAATCGAATCCACCAAATTCAACCCAGAAATAATCATAATGGTCACCATACATCATTATGGTTGCTTTACGCCGGGAATCCTGGTTATTCCTGCTCAAACTTGATGCTGTGTCATTAAAAGCAGACTGTAAATCAATAGTTGGATAAACCCAGCCACCCCATGATTGAACTGCATCAGAAAAATTAGTTAAAGATAAATCTGACTGCAATGAGTTCTGGCAGGTCCAATTTGAACCTACAGTCCAACGCCAGGTTATTAATCCTTCTTCAGAAAAATTACCTTTCAACTGAAAGATGTCTTCGTAATTCGGTTCCAATACACGTCCACTCTTATCTATGACCAATTTGGCGTATTTAGCTGCCTGGGCTAAATCATCTTCATTACGGGTACCATTCATTCCATAGCCCGATTTTGTCAGATAAACTTTTGACAATAAGCCGCAGGCACTGTATTTATCAATTCTGCCTTTTTCGTTTTCTTCTGGTAACAACTCAATGGCATCTTCCAGTAAATAAACAATATACTGGTATACATTTTCAATTTTATTACGTTTTAAAGTTGTGGAAGTATTATTAGCAATTATTTCACCATTATTGTGAACAATAGGTACGGCTCCGAAAACACGTACTAAATAGAAATAAGCCATTGATTTCCAAACTAATGCCTCTCCCTTTACTGTGTTTTTAGCCTTTTGAGTAACCTCAGGGCCGGATTTTGTTTCGATATTTTCGATTACACCGTTACAATATGCATTTACAGACCACAATGAAGCGGAAGCATTTGCTATATCAACAGAAGAATTTGTTATTGCAAAATTTGTGTATTCATCATCAACACCAAAAATTATGTTACCTCCCATTACATCGCCAATTTTCAGAAAACCTCTCTGAAAATCGTACCATGGTGAATTATAAATCGTGTTTACTGCCTGAAAAAGCTGCTCATTATTTTGATAAAAGTTATCAATTGTATATGAGTCTTCAGCTGGCCTTTCTAAAAAGTCCTCGCACGACATAAGTATGCCGATAACTAAAAGGAATGTTATATAATATTTTTTCATCTTATAAATATGTATTAAAATGATACTTTTATACCCATAGTAAATATTTGAGGTGAAGGATAACGACCGTTATCCAGCCCAACTACATTTGCACTTTGTGTACTCGCTCCGATTTCAGGATCAAAGCCTGTATATTTAGTGAAGGTCTTCAGGTTTGAAATACTTGCATATACTTTAGCTGTACTCAGATGCACTTTTTTAACTACCGATTCTGGTAATGTATAGCCAAAATTTATGCTTCTAATACGGATAAATGAACCATCCTCAATATACCTGTCCGATATCCTGTCGTTGTCATTCGGGTCTGTAGTAACTGCTCTTGGTATATCCGTACCAGAATTAGCAACCCTAACGTTACTAACATCATCCCACCAGTTGTTGTAATCACTTGTTGGATATTGTATTGTACCATCAATAGCTTCAAGAATAGCTCTATCGTTAGCAACATTCAATTGATTAGTCCAAATACTTTTCATGCTAGATAAATTAATAGCTGTGTAATTCATCACTTTATTACCATATGAGCCATCGAGGAATATACTCAATTCGAAGTCTTTATAGGATAAGGTGTTGTTGAACCCGAATGTAAAATCCGCCCATGGAGAACCAATATTTGTACGGTCATAAGAATCTATTACTCCATCGGGAACCCCTTCCGGACCGCTCAGGTCTTTATATTTCAAGTCTCCTACGTAAGTTGTATTTGTATAGACGAAGGATTCTCCATCAGTAGGATAAGCCGTTGGTTTAGGGCTGTTTTGAAGATCTTCAAGATCTTGGTAGACACCATCAGTAACATATCCATAAAAGCTAAACAGCGGATCTCCCACCTCTGTTAATGAAACAACATCAAACCATTGTCCATAACCTTCAATACTGGCTGAAGCCGTTCCTTTAAGTGCCACTAATTTGTTCTTGTTAAACGAAATCTGGAAGTCGGAATCCCAATTAAAACTACCGTTTATGTTATGAGTAGTCAGGGCTATTTCCAGGCCTTTATTGTTAATTTCTCCAAAGTTACCCCAGGGGGCAGATAAAGCACTGGATGTATTTCCTCTTGTACCCATGTATGATGGTAATTGAAGTTCCATCAACATATCACTGGATGTTTTACTATAAGCATCAATAACAAGATCAACATATTTCATAATGGATAAATCCAGCCCGATATTATATTGCTCTTGCTTTTCCCATTTAATAAATGGATTAGCAATATTTGACTGGCGATAACCGTTACCCAAACCTGTTTCCATTAATGAGATACTGGCTCCCCATAAATAACCGTCAATATTTTGGTTACCTGCCTGTCCCCAACCAAGTCTGACTTTACCGTTAGTGATAATAGTCGATAATCCTTGCAAAAACGCTTCTTTGCTAAATCTCCAGGAACCTGCGACTGAGTTAAATCCAGCCCATCTGTTTTCAGGACCAAAGTTTGAAGATGCGTCGTGCCTGTGAATGTAAGACATCATGTATCTGTCATCGTAATTGTAGGTAAACCTGCCTAAAAATGATAAATTTGACAAGCTGCCAAACCCATAATTAATCTGAGGATCTCCATCTCCCAGTGCTGGATTCTGGATATCATTACTTGGTAAGTTAGTATTATAAACCGATCCGTATTGCCAGGCAGATTCATGCATGTCCTGTGCGACCATCAATGTAGCCCTGTGTTTATCGAGTGTTTTTGAATAAGTTAAATAGTTTTTGATCTGCCAGAATACATTTTTGTTGTTTTGAGCCCGCATTGAATTGACTGATCTTGACCAGTTTCCGTATGAAATTTTCGGTCTGAAAACTTCCGCTTTGGAGAAACTTAAATTCATAGTTCCTTCTGTATGAAAGACTAAATCCGGAATGATTGTAGCATCAAAAAACACAGTACTTACATAATTATTTTTGCCTAGCCTGTTTTCGTCATCCAGAGCTATTCCAATTGCATTTGCTACTGATGTTGTTCCTTCCCTGACAATTGATGTATAACTACCATCCAAATCGTATATTGGTATATCCGGGGTAGTTTGCAATGCAATACGAATTATACCAGCTTCAGAATCGGCCAGACCTAATCGTTCGGCTGTTTGGGTGTAATTTATTTTAACGCCCATTTTTAGCCACTTTTTCAGATCTGCATCTATGTTGCTTCTAAAAGAAAAGCGCTCCATTTCAGTTCCCAGAATAGTTCCTATCTGGTTAAGATATCCTCCTGAAACATAATAACTTAACTTTTCTCCACCTCCATTTACACTAATTTGATGCTGTCGAACAGGTGCTAATTGAAAAATAGCATCCTGCCAATCTGTTCCATGTCCAAGTAAAGTAGGATCCATAAAATCAGGTCGTTCATCCCTTCCACCTGTTTGTGCCGCTACTGCATTACTATATTTAGCGAATTCGCGAAGATCCATAATGTCAATTCTTGTATGCTGACGTTGGATGCCATATGAACCGTCATAACTGAATTTAGCTTCTCCTTTTTTCCCTCGTTTTGTTGTAATAATTATTACACCATTAGCTCCCTGCGAACCATAAATGGCAGTTGTAGAAGCATCTTTTAAAATTTCCATTGATGCAATATCATTAGGATTAAGTGTTGATAGTGGAGAAATTCCTGTCATTTCAGAATTACCTAAGGCATCACCCAATCCTAAATTATGTCCGCTTGAAGTATTTCCAACCATAGGAACGCCATCTATTACATATAATGGTTCAGCATTTGCATTGATGGTGCTTTGTCCACGTATACGAATACTAACAGAACCACCAGGTTGTCCCGAAGTTGAAACAGCAGTAACACCTGCTGCCCTGCCTTTTAATAATTGATCAACGTTCGCATTACCGGCTCCTGTTAATTTGTCTGGATTTAAAGATACCGAAGCTCCTGAAATATCGCTTCTTTTCATATTTCCGTAACCAACAACAACAACTTCATCCATTGACAGGATATCGCTTACCAGCATTATATCAATTGTGGTTTGCGTACCGACGCTAATTTCTTCACTTAGCATTCCAATAAACGAGAAAACCAGGATATCTTCAGGTTTAACATTGGTAATCACGTACTCGCCATTGATACCGGTGGTGGTACCGTTTGTTGTACCCTTAACATATACTGTAGCACCAACAAGAGGGGCTCCTTTTTCACCTGTTACTTTTCCTTTCACTTCTCCCGTCTGATATTTTGTTTCATCCAAAACATCGCTGGTGTTTGAGTTCGTTTGATTCTGTGTTATCGTTGAAATGGAGGTGGAATTTGGCACCGCCCATAGCTGATAACCACACAGTAGTATCAATAAAATACTTAGATACATAGCTTTCCCCACTCTTAATGAGGCATAGCTAAGCAGAGCATCATAAAAAAAATTTTTTCTCATAGGTTTTTCAATTAGTTTGTAAATTTAATTCTTTTAAAACATCGGGAAATACAGGCATACTGTCGGATAAATAAGGAAATGGGATGCCCGACAATAGCCCTAGTGAAGGAATTAGCCTGGTTGCTTCCTGATGGGTAAATATAGTGGGATTGTAGAAATAATAAGGTATAAATGAGGTTTTTATCGGTATAAACCGGAAGTTGTTCTAATTCACTATAACTATTAAAACCTGCCCCGCCAACCATAATAGTATGTTCAGTATCGAACTGGCAGATGGCATCATTAGCCTTTTGTTGAAATGGTTTCCAGTTGAGGGTTTTTGCTGGCAATATCATCGGTTGTGTGATTATCAATGATTATATAGATAGCTAATTCATCGGCTCAGGCTATCACCTGATCACCAGTTTGAAAGGTTTACTCCTTTCGAAAAAGCCTCTTGTGCCTTTACATTTTTATTAGCTCCTGAAATAACCAGGAAAAAACTCACAGCAATTGGTAATCGTAAAAAATTCATTCTTCAGTAATTTTTAAGATTATTGTTTTCATATGTTCATACAATGATCAGATAATTGCTAAAATTTCTATTTACAAAAGATGAAAATTGATTTACAAAAAATGTAATACATTAATTGTGAGCTTGCTGCATATATTCTGATGGCGACATTTCTACCATATTTTTAAACACCCGGTTGAAATTACTAGGACTTCTAAAACCAACCATATATGCTACTTCGCTTATATTCAGCCCGGATTCTTTTAGCAATCGCTGAGCCTCATTAATTCGTATTTGGTTTATATAGGTTTTTACATTGCAATCAAACTGCTCTGATATGGTTTCAGCAATTTTACGTTTATTAATCCCCGTGCTTTTAGCAATCATCTGCAAGCTCAGTTCGGAATTTTGAAAATTCCGGTTTATAAAATCGAAAAAATCGGGTTTGTGCTCAGGTTTTTTTTGTGGGGTAACCGGTTGATAATTAATAGTTATTGATTTTTTGCGGGGATTTGTTCTTAAATAGTGCCAGAATAATAACCCCCACGTAATTATTAATTGAGCCAAAACCATCAGGAGAATGGCCAGTCGA
>JBNKCO010000051.1:0-6601 GCA_050287785.1 Bacteroidales bacterium | reverse complement strand
ATAGCATACACTTTTTGTTCCTTAAAAAGGCTTAAAATTAGCCATTTTAACAGCTCGAAACAATGCAAACAACACTCTTTCAATGCTTTAATTAGTTTTTCTACACCAAATATAGAGATGCATCGTGTTAGGTTGTACCCGATAAACATCAGGCCAACCTCGCCCAGTACATTGTCTTTCCTTCGCATCAGGGCATGGGTAAATCCACGTTGACGTTTTAAGGTGCCAAACATATGTTCTGTTACTTGTTGACGTTGTCGATAGTAATCTGGATGGGTTTCTACGCGTCTGGTCTTCTCCGCTTTCAATTAGAGCTGTTTTAATCTGCTCATAATGGGCTTGTTTTTCTTTGCGCTGGATATATTTTTCTCTAACTCTTTTTTATCCTCTTCCTTATCACTGGCATCCAATACGGCTTCATATTCTTTGAGCTGGTTTTCGATGTAGTCAAGATGACGTTTGAGCTTGCTTTCATTAAAATTGTTCTTCAGTGAATTGGTTCCCCGAATTTTAAACGAGTCGATGGCTACGGTGACGCCTTCGATAAGCTTCCATTCCTTTAATAGACATACGAGCTTGCGAGTTCACCGAACCAAACTTAGTGAGCTTATGACCAGAGGGAGTAACATAGGTGATTTTTTTTACATTTTTTTTTGGGCTAGTAAAGAATATAGCAATATGAGTCTAATATAGAATTTCTGGAAAAATAAATCCAATGTTTAGTTCTAATCTTACAGAATTAGTAAAATCCAATTCGTCAGAACCTAGAAAATTATCAGTCCCACTTGGTTTCCCAATCCCAACCAAAAAATCAATTGAGAGCATATCTGAATTAAATTTATAACCAAAATTAAATCCATAATCATATACTTTTGCTCGAGCTACTTCATCAAATGAGTCATGAATATATGTCTCCTTTAACCATCTATATCTAAAATGTGTGCCTATAAATAGTCCCAATGGAGCAGGCCTATTTCCAGATAAAGGATAATATCTTATCTCAGGCATCAAACCAAATCCTTTAATATTCCTATACTCCTCCATTGACGAAGTAGTTCCAGCTGAGCTAGAGGAATATTTTCCGCCTTCAATTCCAATTATTGCGGAAGCTGTATTAAAAAATGAGCGTTCAAAGGTGACTCTTGGCACTAAAGAAAAAGCATTTGTACCAATTCCTATCACATTATGCTGTGCTTTGGACGAAGACTGTAATGCAAAAAGAATAATAAAAAATAATACAAGCCTTTTCATATTTTTTAGTAACAGTTAATTAGTTTATTCGCTTTCAATTCGCTTATTAAGTAAATCCAAATAGTCTAACATAACATCTAAAGAATCTTTATTTGTCTCAATTTGATATTTTAGATCTAACTCACTATATGGTTGAAGAATTAAAGATAAATATTGTCTATTAAGTAAGTTAACTGAACCAGTCTCGCTATTAAATACATAATATATATTTCCTGAAATTTCAGAATAGGTCTCAGCACTTGAAATTGCATATCCAGCAACTCCATAATAAAAGAAAGCATTTTTGTTTTTTTCTTGTTGGAAGGCTGTTTTGATAGGTTTACCTTTAAAGTAGGAATAATGTCTAAGAGTATCAATTTTAATATAACCAGGCACCATACCAATCCTTTCTGCATTGATATAATATTTTTCTCCTGTGTAAATTATAAAAATTGATTTCTTAAGAATACTCCCCTTAATCTTTCTATCATTTGATTTGGCATAAAATAATTCTGGAATCATAGGGTGCTCCTTTTTCTTAAATGTAAAAGAACTACGATAAGTAGGAGTCTTTCTTTTGAATTCAACAATATTTCTATAGCCTCCTATTAAAATAGAATCTGTCTGACCTAAAACTATTATACATACTATCAAAAAAACCGAAAGCATAAATATTCTTCTCATAATAATAATTTCTTTAACCTGATATTTTATTGCCCAAGACCAATACGAGAGGGCAAAATTCGCCAAACCGTTTTGCATATGACTTGTGGCGGTTTCGAAGCACTATCCTGTTAAGCGAAACTAATGCTAGCTATGAAGCGAAAACCTTGCTGAAAGTCGCTCAGCCGCCATAAGCTATATGCGTTGTGTGTGCCTTGCATGAGCAAGCACACCCATCTGGAAGCTTAATAAAAATTTGAAAAATACAAATTTCTGATTTCAAAGCAAAACGAGTGTGCATTTTAGTTCTTGGAGGTGAAAGTCCTCTATGGCGGGCTGGTGTGTTGCGTGTAGTCCAATACTCGGTACTACTATTACTATAGACCGTTTAAAACAACGAGGGTATATCTCTCTTATTGATTATTACTTAATTTTCCGTATTTCGTGAACTGTTAATTATCGAACTGCTGTATACGTGGTCCGTACGTACGGTGCTGTGAGAGGTTCTCCGCTAGGTATCACCTAGCGGCTGCCTACTCGATTGGGTGCTGGGCTTCATGAATAATAATCTATTACCCAGTAAAACCTAAATAAAGCTTATATATAACTAATGTATATACTCAATAGTGGGAAGGACTGGAATGCTCTTTTTCAAGCAAAGCCATTAGCATTGGCTTGTGGGGCTTGAGAATGTGCATGAAAGATTAAGGAAAGCAATGGCTATTTAAGCAACTATTTAATCCGTACTTTCTGTGCTATACGTTGCCTTATCTCATTATAAATATTTATCGTTGTATTATCAATTAATTCAAATGTTACAGCTAAACCATATTTAATATTTTCAGCAAGTTTATATGCATCTTCCCTACAATTAACTTGAATCTTTAAAGTTGAATTTTCAATATATGCATCAGCTCCAGTACCTAAATATTTTAAATGTTGGACACTCCCCCTCTTCGAAGCATTATAATCATAAAGACTGCCATCCCAATCAATGTCATTTTCTTCCGAATTAACTCCTCTAATATTATCAATATATAAAGCAGCTTTTCTGTAATTATTTGATGTGAAATTAAGTGGTGAAAACCAAGCTAAAGTGATTGTTAATTGTTTACTAATATTTTGTGCGGAAATTTCATTTGGTAGAGGAAGTTCAAAAATTTGAGATTGATCCTTACCTAATGCCCCAAATCCAATAAGAGTAACTTGTTGTTCTGTACAAGCTAACACCTTTTCTTCATTAAGAATTAGACCATGACCAATGTAAGGAAGTAATTTAGTTTTTTTTGTTTCACCAAATACTTTATAGAATAATTCCATATGCTGGTTAGATGCCCCATGAACTAATAGAGACTTAATTATAACCGCATAATACTCGTCAGGAATTGTTAGAGATTCAAAACTTAGAGTTTCCAATACCTCATGTATACGAATACCAAATCTTGTTGCTAAAGCTGCAGAATTACTCGTACCTCGAATATAACCAGTACCTTGATTTGTATCCTTCTGGTCAGGGAAGGCAACTTTATGACCTGGTGGTAAACCATTAGAATCTATTTTGAAAATATCAGAATTTAAAGGATTTGTTCTATATAATTGGCGACCGCCTTGAACTAGAATGTCAGGTTTAATACTATTTTGATACCCCATACCAATTCTACTAATTGGACTTATCTGAGATTTGTTATCAAGTAATTCTACACGCGAATTGTTAGTAACAATATCGCCATTATATTCATCTGAGTAAAAAGCTCCAACAGTGATCGCATTTATTGATTCTGCAGGAGCAATTATTTTTCTTTTAAAATTACCGTCAATTATACTCGACAAAAGCAATTCTTCTTTTTGTTCAGATGTAAGTTCCGAAAATTGGGTATCACCTAATGAAAGCTCTATATCCTCTGTAAAGTTACCAGAACTTATTATAAAAAGAATATTATATTTAAAAGCTAACCAATCGATTAATCTAGACCAACTACTATTATTAATTAGAAATGGGCGATGTATATCACCAATCGAAAGATTAATAATTTTTGTATTTGGAGCTAATGGTTTAACACTGTCTGTCCCTTCAAATATTCTTTTAACCGCAGAATGGATAACATCTATAAATAACTTGTCATTTGGTATGACTTCATCATAATTATTTGTAAATGAATTAAAAATAGGAAAGAGAATAGGCCGTATATAGATTTTTCTTGAAGCTATTTCAATTTGATTAGAATTTAAATCACCATAAAGAATAAGTGAGGACATAGAAGTGCCATGCTTGCGAGCTTTACTAGGATAATTATCCTCAATATTTTCAGGATCATCAATTATTAATTTACCCTTTAATAGAGCATGGTTTTGCAATGGCAACCCGTCAAAAAGAGCAACAATAGTATCTTCATTTAAATCTTTTGAGTTATCCAATTCTTTGATTTCAGAAATTTCTTCTGTTTCTTCATCAATGTTCTGATTATATATTGATTGACCTACTGGACGAATGAATAATACTTGTTCACATTTAAAGAATGTAATATTTGTATCCTCCTTCAGTTCCTCAAATAGTTTAATTGGCACTTTTGCAATAACTGCGTGATATTTAATATCTTTAATAATTGTGTATGAAGATTCAATTAAATTGCCCTTATTGGTTTCTATTAGGTGTTTTATATGTGCATATACTTTGCTTAAGTAGACGTCATCATTTCTATAGGTCAACTCTAATTCAAAATAAAGCTCTTCCTCATTAAGCTCTTGTCTCTCTCTGAAATAATCAAGTATACCAGTATCTTCGTATCTATCCTTAACAGAATAATCTCTGATATCATTTAGGTGTTCAAATAATGTTCTGAACTTGGTTGTCCCAAATACAAATCCAACCTTATTCTTATAATTATTCCAATAACGTTTTAATTCATTTAGAGCCGTCTGGTTATTTATTGTCAAAAATAATCTTTTTGGAACTTTCTTATCATCATCCACCTCTTTACCTTCCTCGTCTTTTTTCCTATAAATGAAATCTTCATTTGGGTCGTCCTCACCAATAAAAGACTCACCAAGAAATTCCATACCTGGTGTTTTTTCAACGGCTTTATAAAAGTCTTGAATATCACCTTTTATTTCGAAAACTAATAACCGTTCTGGTTCAAGCCCCACTATAGACTGAGATAACCTAAGCTCTTCGTTTTTGATAGCTGTATCTAAATTGGTAATTTTTGTCTCAAATCGTTGACTTTGTCTATCTATTGAGGGTCCATAGAATTTGGGTGGACGAGCGGAAGAAAGACTGGTTCTAGATAAATTTTTTAAGGGTTTGGGGAATATTAGTAGAGGATTACTCATGTCCTGTTATTTTTTTTTAGTAAACTCTTTAACGCATTACTAGTAATGCTTTTCATATTAATTTTTGGTAAGGCCATAACGTATTCTCTCTTAATTTCCTTTGTCATCTCTTCAATATCAGAAAAATTTGACCCTTCAACTTCTTGAGCAAGCTTTTTTAAATCATATCCCAAGTCAACTTCAAATGAATTTGAGAAACTTTTTAAATATTTCTCAATAATAATTTTATTTGGTCTTTCAAGAGCCATCCTAATTTGAAATCTTCTCCAAACAGCTTTATCAAGTAATTCTGGGTGATTTGTAGCAGCAATAACAACCACATAGTCTGGAAGCTTGTCAACTTGCATTAAAAGTGAATTAACAACCCTTTTTATTTCTCCTGTTTCATGCAAATCACCTCGTTCTTTCGCAATCGCATCAAATTCATCAAAAAATAGAATGCAATTTTGTGTTGATATATAGTCAAACACCTTTTTTAATTTTCCAGCGGTTTCACCAAGATAGCTTCCAATAATTCCATCATACTTTACGATATACATTGGCAACATTAAAGCGTTAGCAATAGCTTCTGCAAGTGAGGTTTTCCCATTACCAGGTGAACCTGTAAAAAGTATACGATTTCTTGGTTCAATATTATAACTCCTTAATAAATCCCTTCTATGATACTCTTGAATGTATTTCTGGATAGTTATAAGCAATTCTTGTTCAAGATATAAATCATCCAGTACCTTTTGAGGTGATATTTCTGTAACAAGACCAGCAACCTCTCTTAGATTATTATATTGATTATTAAATTGTTTTTTTATCTCAGGGTGACTATAGATTGTTAGCAGTTTTTCTAGCTCATTAGCTAGTATATCGTGTTGCTTATTTTTTTCCTCAGCAATAATAGCCTGAATAGACTTTCTTAAAAGTTCACTATTCCCAGAAAGACTTGATTCTATAAGCTTTTTTAATAAATCTGCTCTTGCCATTATTGTTCAATTAATCAAAAAATCAAAGGTAAGAATTTTACGCACTTAGAAGAAAATTATATTTTAACCACATTTAAATTAAAATGATTTTTTCAACGTATTATATTTTAGTCATGTGCATTGGAAAAGAAAGCATGTGTGTGATAGCAATGTATGGTTGTGGGAAGGACTAGAACACTCTTGCTTTGCGCGTGGCCATAAAAGAAAGTTTAATTAAAATTCCTAATAAGTGCTACTTTCTACATCGTCTTAGCGCCTTGCACCTAACTAATAAGTATTCTATCAATCGTTAACCAAAAGTAAATCAAAATGGCCAGTTGAACAAACAGCCCTCGGGTTTGATTAAAAGCTCTGATAATGGTTGATAGAATATCGTTGGACTATGCCGTCCGTCGCTATGGGTA
>JBNKCO010000050.1:0-82444 GCA_050287785.1 Bacteroidales bacterium | reverse complement strand
TTCAGAATTAAAAGAATGAGTTGCATTGTTTTTTAAATCATTCCACCAATCAGGTTGACCATTGTTGGTATTCATCGAAAGCTGCCATAAACCATTACTTGCTAAATCCCAATTAATAGTAAAATTTGACACATTACTTAGGTCTGGTCCATTTCCAATAACATAAATATTATTAAAAGAGGAGTTTATGGATGGTAGTGGAGTGATTAATGGAGTGCCAAAATCGCAATTAACTATATCTGCTATTTTTACAGTAACAATTGATGAAGCCGTAAAATTTCCATCATTTGTTGTAGCAGTAATACTAGTGGTTCCTTCATTTATTGCAGTAACAATACCATTTGGATCTACTGTTGCAATAGAAGTATTATCTGAGGTCCAGCTGAGGTTGGTATTTGTTGCATTTTCAGGTGTAATAGTTGCTTCAAGACTACTACTTTGTCCAACTTCGATAGTAAATGTGGTTGGAGCAACACTAATACCTGTTACCGGAATTGTATTTTGCTCAGGAATAACAGAGATGATGCAGGAATCAACAAAAGAACCATCGACAGTAGTTACAGTAATTGTAGCAGTCCCCTCGGAAGTAGCAGTTACAATTCCTGAATTATTTACTGTAGCTACAGAGGGATTGTCTGAATTCCACACTAAACTCTTGTTGGTTGAGTTAGAGGGATAAATTGTAGCTGTTAATGTTCCTGTTTCACCATTAACTAGCGATAAGCTGGAAGGCGTTAGTTCAACTCCTGTTACAGGAATTATATCGGTAGTTCCACCACAATTTGGAATTTCAGCGGCTAAATGGGGTCTTAATTTAGCCATTTTCCATTCAACTATATTTGCCCACTGATCATCTAACAGTCCGCCTGTATCGCCTGAATTAGGATTCCAACACCAGAAAGTCCAGCTGTGTCCTTTTTGTCCCATAAATTCAAGAAACTTATCGAACCAAATTTCATCGTTACCACCTGCTTCGCGGATTCCAAATTCTCCAATAAATAATGGAGATGTGCCGTTAGTATGTAAGTAATTGAAATTAGTTTCCCAGATTTCAGGCATATTCTCAGGAAAGTCTGGATCCGAAAACCAATCCTGATTAAATACTGTAGGACCATATTCATGAGGAGAATATACTAGTTTATTCGGATTGGTTAATACAACAGGGAAGTCTCTGGCTCCTTGAAGGTTACCACCCCACCAATAGCTGGTCTCTTGATATTCTTCGGTACCTTCTATCATTATTAGTACATTGGGATTTACTGAAAGAATAGCATTACCACATTCCTGAGCTGCAATACTCCAATCGTTTGCTAAATCACCTGTGCCCCAACGCGAACCTGCTCCATAAGCTCCATGAGGTTCATTGTTTATGTCCATTGCAATAACAGCATCGTAATCTTTATATCTATCAGCAATCATTTTCCAATCATCAATCCATTGTTGATGACTTACTTCTGCTGTGTACCATAATGCTTCCGCCATGTATCCATCTGGTTCTCTGGAATGGTTGTCGAGTATTACTTTCATATTATTTTCCTGACACCATTTTATTGTGATATCAAGTATCTCGATTGGTTTTGATTTAGTTGATTCCTCGACATTCATGGGTGTAACTCCCGTATATGGATCAGTACCGTAAGGATTTATTCGACCACTTATATCCTGACTAAGCATTCCATTATTCCATGGGATTCGGATACAATTAAATCCTTGATCTTTAATTTGCTTCAGCATACTTTTATGATCGCGACTCCAAATACCATGAAAATATCCCATGGAGGTTTCGAATCCGAACCAGTTAACACCAGTTAATCGCACCTGATTTCCATTGGAATCATAGAGTTTGTTACCAATGGCATTTAAATAGTTTGTATTACATGTTTGGGCATTATTTGCCAGATTAAATAGCAAAAGACTTAAGATTATTATGGGAAATATTTTTCTTTTCATCATCTTAGATTTAGTAAGTAGTAAAAGTGATTTCGACTTATACAACAAATGGTACATTACCCTCAATTGTTATTTAATTATTGTAAAAGCGAATATTAATTGTTAAGAAAGGTGGTCTCGACATTAAGCCGAAACCACCTTAAATTAAACACCTAATTTATTTAATTAGTAGAAGTTCGGTTTGATTGGATCCATCTATCTTATAGAGAGTAACTATGTACAATCCTGTTTTTAAATTCTCAATAGAAAGCACGATTTCGGATTGGCCATTAAGGTTCTGTTCTATATTAGCATGTCCTAAAATTGAATGAATACCTACTTTGTTTACTTCCTCTATTCCTGTAAGGTTGAGATTATTTTTTGCCGGATTCGGAAATAGTCTAACATTACTATTTTGAGTAAAAGAGCTATTACCTTCAGCAGATTTGGTACAAGGTGCAGTGGCTGAAGTGCTACAGTATATTGTAAAGGCTCCCGATACTTCATCCATAACAAAATTTCCATCATCAAGAGATACGTAATAAGTTCCATCTAGACCAGCGAATCCGGTTCCAGAAAGCATTAATTCTGGTTGTGTAGAATTAAAAGAATGAGTTGCATTGTTTTTTATATCCTTCCACCAATCCGGCTGACCATTGTTGGTACTCATAGATAGCTGCCATAAACCATTATTTGCAAGATCCCAGTTTATTGTAAAATTTGACACATTACTTAGGTCTGGTCCATTTCCAATAACATAAATATTATTAAAAGTAGAGTTTATGGATGGCAGTGGAGTGATTGATGGAGTACCAAAATCGCAATCAGCAACTGAAGTTTCGGAGAAATTGGCAGTTATATTTTTATCTGCATCCATTGTTACTGTAGTTGTTGTGGAAATCCCAGAGGCATCATCGCTCCAATTATCAAATTTATATCCGGAAGCCGGATTAGCAGTCAGGTTCACAATTGTACCTTCGATATATGTTCCTCCATCTGGATTAAGAGTTACAGAACCTTCACCAATTGTTGATACAGAAAGTGAGAAATATACAGGATTTACAACTTCGATAAATGTTGCTGTTACAGATTTATCATTATCCATTGTTACTGTAGTAGTAGGAGATATACCACTTGCATCCTGACCCCATTGAGAAAACTCCCAACCAGCTGCTGCACTAGCAGTCAAATTAACTAATGTACCTTCGTCATATGTGCCGGATGCAGGAGAAACAGTACCTTGCCCAACAACCGTTGAGTTAAGTGTATATGTAATCGGAGGATTTTCGTTATCTGCACCTGCTATCTCAACATGAGCCCAAGCAACTAATGATTCGTAGTATATTTGATATTTCCCATTAATTCTTGGAGGGAATTGATTTATGTATTCATTAGTAATGTCTACTCCATTAATAGTAAGTGTACCAACATTCCATGAGTTTATATATTGAAGATCTCCAGAAGTTTCCCAACAGAAAACTCCAGTACCATCTTGTGTGTGTGGCAGTGTAAGTATTGTTGGATTAACACAAGGGCTTTCACGTTCTGTAACTTCAACATCACAAGTAGCTGTATAACCACCATCTACAGTGGTAACAGTAATAGTTGCATTTCCGAAGGCAATCGCATTTATTAAACCATTAGAAACTGTAGCAATGTTTGTATTACTGGAAGACCAAGTAAATCTTTTATCTGTTGCATCAGCAGGTATAACAGAAGCAGTAATTTGAATAGATTGAAGTTCTTCTACAGAAATAGATGTTTCAGAAATACTTACTCCAGTAACTGCTTTTGGTTCAGATCCATCAGGATAAACCAGTAAAGGATGGTTACTGTAAAAAGCATTTGTAGCTTCGGAAATATTTTCAAATGTACCGTGACCATCATTTTGAGGTGTTTTCCAAGCACAAACACCATCGAAACCATTGTTATAGGCACTTTCATACATTTCAGTAACAGTTTGACAAATATAAGCGTCACAAATATTGTTTCCTTCTGATTCACCTACAATAACAGGTCTATCATCAACATCGTATTCTGCTGTAGTCATTGTAAAAGGAGAACTCAGCCATTCTGATTGCCATGGATACCAATGATATTGATAAAAATCAAGAAAGGCATTCGGATTATTTATCGATGCAGATAATGCTTCATCTGAAAACATATTTCCTTCATTGTCGCCCCAGTTATCGTAAATCGGGCTGTTCCATTTTGGTGCAGCAGAACCAGTAGTTACAGGTTTTGAGGAATTTTCATGTACTGCCGCTGCCAACATAGCATGCATGCGTTGCACGTCGCTAAAAGCTTGTGGTCCATGTTCATCATTCTCAAACATCCATTCTGGTTCGTTGCAAATCTCCCAGCCTAACAAATAATCGACATCATTATATCTCTCCACCATTGGGATTAATACATTGTCGATATAGCTTTGAATATTTGCTTCACTTTGCAAAAATGCCCTCCATGCCAGATGAGTGGGGTAGGTATTTTTAGTAATATCGAAAGAAAGTAGGGCAGGTATAACATATACATTGTTTGCTGTGGCAATTTCCATGAGGTAATCCATATGTTCCCAGAATTTTGCATTAGCACCTGATACGTGACCTGTTTCATCAATGTCAGGACTTATTTCTCCCGAACCATGAATCCAGACCCGAGCCAGGTTTATCTTGTTATCCTTATATTTGGCAAACTCATCAGCCCACCATTGTGGCTCAAAATCATTTCTTCCAAAATCATCGAATTTATGCCAGGGAGTGTTAATGCCATTAAACCAAATTTCGTTATTATTCTGAACGAATTTGTTGCCTTGTATCCTTACTTCCTGAGAAAAAGTATTGAGAAGTGAGAGGGCACTTATTAAAATAGCAATTGATATTAGTTTTTTCATAGTAGTAGTTTTAAAAAGATTCGGGAGTATTGTACCTGAATCAATCTTTAACATTATTAATAATTGAGTATGGACTTTTTTTATTTACTCTTCCTTATTCATGAGAGAAACACCTGTATAAGCATTTACTCCAAATGAATTTATTCTTACTGAGTCTTCAATTATATTGTTGCATCGAGGCATACGGATACAATTGAATCCTAAATCTTTTATTTGCTGTAGAGAGCTTTTCATGTCTCTGGTCCATAATCCAAGAACAACCAGCTCATTAATTTCAAAGCCAAACCAGATAAATCCGGTTAATTGAATCTGGTTTACTTTAACTGTTAGAAAATTCTATTCGCAAGTTTGAGCGTAGGATACCGAACATGCAAAAAACGATGCCAGGGTAAAATAATCATACTTTTCATTATTCTAAGTTTATAGTTATTGTGGAAATGGAGGACTGTCTATTGCAAGACAGCCCTTCAATTATTTTTGGTTATTCTATTATTATTAGTTCCGATTTTTGTTGATTATTTTTATCTGTAACTGATATTATATATGCTCCTGCTTTATATTTCTCAACAGGAACCTGTAATGAAGTCTCATTTGTTATTAGTTTTTCGAATGCTAATTGACCAGTTAATGTGAAAAGTGCAATTCGCTTAGCCTGCTCAAGTCCCGAGATATTAATTTCTGTATTAGCAGGATTAGGATATACACTGAATTTGTTATTGCTCGATGCAGTTAAGCTACCTAGAGCACGTTTTAAACATGGTGAGGATTGAGTTCCGGTTAAGCTAAAATAAATTGAATAAGCACCAGATTTTTCAACCATTACAAAATCGCTTTCCTCTACAAAAGCTACCCAATATTCTCCGTCGAAGTTAGGTATGCCAGTACCTGAAAGAATTGCATCTGGTTGTGCCTGATTAAAGGTATACGTTAGATTTGGTCTTAGATCAATATACCAATCAGGTATGCCATTTGTAGTTAGATAAGAAAACTGCCATAGACCATTGTTAGAAAGATCCCAGTTTATTGTAAAGTTATTCATGTTATCTAAGGTTGGACCACCTGTACCATTTATAAATACATAGGGGTATTGATGATGACCTGTTGTTGGCAGCGGATATTCAGTAGGAGTTCCGTAGTTACATTCGTTTTCTTCAATTACTGTTACACTTACTTGATCTGAAGTCTGTGTGTTACCATCGTTATCTGTTGCAGTTGCTGTAAAAATTACTGTACCCAGGGAGCTTGGAGTGTATGCTACAGAGAATGGTGCAGAAATGTCAACTCCTATTGATGTTGTTCCGGCAAAGAACTCAACCTGCGAAACTGTACCATCAATATCTGAAGCCTCAGCAGTAATTGTCAGGCTTTCATTTAGCATAGTTGTTGTACCATTGCCAGGCTGAGTTATACTAACTGTTGGAGGAACAATACTATCATATGCTTCAATAGAAAGTGTAGTGCTACTTGATTTACCATTAGCCTCAACAGTTAAAATAACAGTGTATGTTCCAACTTCGTTAAAAGTGTGATTAAAAGACACTGCATTTGAAGCAGAACTTCCATTTATTGTCCATGAGTAACTTAAGGGATCGTTGTCAGGGTCAGTTGACAGAGAACCGTCAAAGGCAACAACAAGAGGAATTTTACCTGATTCAGGAGTAGCGGTTGCAGTAGCAGTAGGAGCGCCATCGGGATCGGAAACAGTAATTGAAAGTTCGTCACTGCTTGAGTTTCCGTCAGGATCGGTTACTGTTAGTGTAGCTGTAAAATTACCAATGCCATAAATATGCGAAACTAATGCACCAGAACCTGTTGTATTGTCTCCAAAGTTCCATGTGTAAGTGAGCGCATCGTTATTTGGATCAGAAGAATTAGAACCATCGAAACTAACTGTTAATGGAGCTAGTCCTGAAGTTGGACTGGCTTCTGCTACAGCTTTGGGTGTGTTTCCGCCCGAAGGAGTGTTACCCCATACTAATTCACCATTACCATAAAGAGGAATGTTTGGAATTCTTTTAAGGGTAGTATTCACTTCCTGGAAAGAAAAATCATTTGTTGGATCCCAGGCAGAAGCTGGAGCATCATGAGGTAAACCAATTCTGAGTTGAGTTTCTTCTGTGAATTCTCCTTGTCCACCAGGGTATACTAATACATCAGGGGCATAAGTAATTTCTACATAGTAGATGTTTCTGGTTTCATCCCAAGGTAGAACAGCAGATGTGCTAATTTGAGATTGACTACGAGTTGTAATTTCAATATCATTAATTGTATATCCGGCAGCAAAGCTTTCAGTTAAATCAACAAAATATTGGAAAGATAGTTGAGGTATACGTGCTGGAAACGAGCTCATATTTTGCGACCATATAGCTATTTCGGTAAAAGTACTTCCCTCTGAGTTTATGCGCACTTCGTTAGCAAATTCTACATCGGGTGTTTCAGGCTGAGGAAAATTAGCATCAATATCTCCACCATAATCAGCTGCTAATCGTGCAACACAACCTGTGAAAAGTGAGTTGTAATCTGTTGCAACTTCGTTACGGATGTAGTCGCTTCTATCATCTTTCCAATCGGTGTCGCTTGTTGTGCTATGTCCACCAACTAATGCACCATAAAGGGTATGTCTGGTATTAACAGGTTCTGTCTCGCTTCTTGCCCATGAGCCATGTGCTGTTCTATGGTGCGGATTTTGTGGCGATTTTGGTCCATAACCAATAACATAACTTGTATTTTGAGGGTTGTCGCCCAGTATATAGTCAATAAGCCATTTAGCTTGATTATAATACATCGCTTTTTTTGCAGGATCAGTAATTACATCGCTTAGTTCTTGCATTAAGAAAGCTGTGTTTGCTGCATATCTGTTTGTTCCCCATCCGTCAAGAACGGGCATGCCTGCTGGAGTAAAATTAGGACCTTTGCCGGTCGGATTTTGTGAGGCAATCCACTCTTTTAGATGTCTCTCTGCATCATCAAAATATACTTGGTCGCCTTTTAGTTGAGCCATAAGTACATAGCATCCGTACGACTTATCATCCCAGGCCAAAGTCCATCCGTACGATTTTACTTGTTCCTGCGATTCGTTGCTAAGGTTATTATATTCTGTTGTTGCTCGGTTTAACCAGGTTTGATTGCCGGTTGCCTTGTATAACCAAATTGCACCCCAAACCAATTCATCCTGAAATCCACTCCATGATTTATAATATGAAGCTGCTTCAGGAATTGATTCGTGGTAACTGCCACGGTAAGTATCGCCAAAATTATAAAGCTGAAGTGCGTGCTCAAGCAAGGTTTGGCTATATGAGGGATCGCTATCGGCGAAAACTATAGAAGCAGCAGCAAGTGCAGAGGCTGTTTCTATTGCCAGATCAGATCCTGGATTGCTGGCATCTATCTTAAATGCCTCACGAAAATATCTAACATCTACCATTTCAGCCGGTACCCAATAGTTATGATCAACGCCAGAGGCAACCTGACCCCAGAGTTCATTTGGTGCTGTATGGCACTTAAGTAAATAATCGGTTACCCACCTAATGTTATTTTTAAATATTTCATCTTGTCCAAATTGTAAATAAGCATCTTTATTTTCAAGATATCCCCAACAAAGAGTAGTAACCGAGTAAGCCATTGGAAATCCAAATTTCATATGATCCCCGGCATCAAACCAACCACCAGTTAAATCAATGTTTTTGTCGGCTCCATCAGTTAAACCAGCATCTCCACGCCAGCTTACCCGATTCCAGTCTGGCAATTTACCTGCTTGTTGAGCTTCATAAAAGAATAGTGATTTTTGAAGTACTTCTCCATATCTATGCTGAGAAAACAGCCAAGGAGTTAATGTTACCCAAAATAAAAGCGTAAGAATTAAAGTTGTTTTTTTCATAATGTATTTAGTTAATTGAGTTGTAATCATATTCTGCATTTTTTTAATGGTAGTTGTTTTTAAAACACACAGCTAACCTCTTGAGTGTAAAACACCTATGGTTTAGGTGCAATAATTCAAAAATAGAAGCGTACATCTTATACTATTCTAAATGAAAGTAAGAAAGTCCTTCCAACACGAAATGTGCTGGAAGGTAAATTAATAAATTTGCTTTCTACTTTATAAATACTATTTCAGAGTGAGTTAAACCATCTGCACCTATTACAGATATTATGTAACTACCAGATTTAATCTTAGAAATTGGAATGTATAAAGATTCACTTTGTATATTATTGTTGGTGTAGATTACTCCTCCAAGAATATTACTGATTTTAAGTGATTTGATATTTTCAAGTTCTGCTACATGAATCCAGTCAGAGGCCGGATTTGGATAAACCTTAAAGTTTTGAACTGATGTAAATGATTTTTCCACAGATTTAAAACTAGTACATGGAACAGTTACAGAGTTACTAAAGTATATACTATATGCATTTGTCTTTTCAACAAGAACGAAGTTTTCTCCATCAACAGCTACCCAGTAATTACCATCTAAGCCGGCAATGTTGCTCCCGGTAATACTTAAACTTGGATTTACTTCATTGAAGGTTTGTGTTGCATTACTCCGTAAGTCTATAAACCAGTCAGGAGAACCATCGTTTGTGTTTACAGAAAGCTGATAAAGTCCATTGTTTGCCAGGGCCCAATTAATAGTGAACTCTCCTAAGTTTGAGAGATTGGGGCCGTTACCAATAATATGAATATTTTTATAAGATTCATTTAAAGATGGTAAAGCCGTTGAAAGTGGAATGTCGAATGAGCAATCTGGATTAGTGCTTGATGTATCCTCCAAAAAGCTAGCAATAACATTCATATCTTTTGTCATACTTAGTGTAGTAGAACGTGAAGTTCCACTAGCATCTCCAGACCAGCCATTAAATAGCCATCCATCTGCCGGAGTAGCTGATAGAGAGACAAGAGCGCCTTCCTCAAATGTGCCGGATGCTGGGGTGATAGAACCTTGTCCGTTTACAGATGAAGTTAAAGTATAATTTGTTACAGGCGTTCCACCACTTCCCATAATTTCCACATGAGCCCATCCAACAGTTGCTGTGTAAGTAATTGTATATTTTCCGTCTACTTTTGGAGGGAATGAATTTTGATATTCGTTGGTTATATCCATTCCATTAATTTCAATCTTGTCAGCATTCCATGAGTTGATAAAATCTATATCATCTGAAGTCTCGAGGCAAACATTCCCTTCTCCATCAATTTCGTATGGTAAGTTTATTGTTATCGGAGAGTCACAATCGCCACCAGAGATTTCAGTAAATGTTGCAGTAACAGATTTATTAGCATCCATAGTTATTGTTACACTTGTGCTAGTGCTAGTTGCATCGCCACTCCATGTACTAAATTGGTATCCGGTTCCAGCAACTGCCGTTAGAGTTACTGAGGTTCCTGGGGCATAGCTTCCACCAGAAGGAGAAAGTTCAATACTACCAGTTCCAATAGTAAGAGTAGTTAAAGTATAGTTTTCGACTGTTTGATCAGTAACTGTAAGAACACAATTGTCGGAAATATCAGGAGCTGAAGATGTTCCTGTGATAGTTACAATGCCAGGTTCAATAGCTGTTATAAGACCACTAGAGCTAACTGTAGCAATTGATGTATTACTTGAGTTCCAAGTTACAGATTTGTTTGTTGCATTTTGTGGCGTTATGGTTGCTGTAAGCGTTGATGTCTCGTTTTTATTCAGAGTTAGTGTTGATGGAGAAACTGTTATTCCGGTTACTGGAACAACTTCACTTCCACCTTCGAAAGTAAACTTGCTGAAGTTAAAATCTCCATTGTCAATAGCCATTCTCATTACCTGTTTTCCAGCCTCTAATTGGATACCTTCAACAGTTAGCTCCTGGTAAGAATCCCAATTGCCAGTTGAACCTACATTTATAGGACCGGTTTTATCCACTCCATCGAATTCCAGATGAAAGATTCCTCCGCCGACAGCAGATGCAAATCGCAGTACCAAAGAATAAGTTGCTTCTGAGCTAACGTTTACAGTATACTCAAGCCATTCACCAGAGACCACATATCCAACATTACCCTGGCCATCACCTCCTTCAGTATCTACACCTTCATTTGTTCGAATACCCCCAACTCCTAAGTTGGTTTCATCAGTATCATGATAAGCAATTCCTTCGCCGCCATCGTCATAATTAACAGCTAATACTTCTCCTGGAATACTATGTGGTAAGTTTTCATCTGGATATGGATTCTGAATTATTTCAACTACCACATTTACATTAACTCCTAAAGATGTATTAGTGGCATTTTCATTATCGGTAGCTTTTGTTTTTAATGTATAGGTGTTGGCAGAAGAAGGTATCCAGTTAATAGAGTAGGGAGATGTATTATCTTCACCAATTTTCTCGTTGTTAGCATAAAATTCTACCAGGCTAACAGAACCGTCTGAATCATAAGCAGTGGCATCAATTTTCACTGTGTTACCTACTTCATAGTAACTATTATTTACTGGAGAAGTAATGTTTGAAACAGGAGGTGTATTTCCTCCTGAGCCAGCCCAAGAGTCTGCTGGATTTAAAATTTTATTTTTAATATACTCACCAGAAACTGAAGTGTTATTCCAATTGGAACCACAAGCACCTTCATTTAATGCCGCTGATACTTCTGATTTATCGGAAAAGCTCCAGTTACACCAGCTAATTTTTCTGGTCTGCATGAAATTCATCCAAACATCGGTTTCAGCTAAGTATGGACCATCATCACCACTGGCCTGGCTGGTGCCAAATTCAGTAACAAAAAGAGCTATACCTGCATCTAATGCAGCAGCAGCTCTATCTAAAAGCCATGATCCATGTGTTCCTGAATAAAAGTGTAAGGAATACATCAAATTGTTGCCAACTAGAGGATCCTGAGCTGGTTTATCAACTTCCTGACACCAGCTAGGTGTACCAACGACTATTATTGTACTAGGATCATTCGCTCTTATTATAGGAATAATTTCGTTGGCATAGTTTTTCACTTCATCCCAGGTTACTCCATTAGGTTCGTTACAGATTTCATATATTACATGGTCTTTTCCAGAATGCTTCTGAGACATGTATCCCCAGAATTCTTTTGCTTCGTTCAAATTTGTATTTGGGTCTCCGGGAGTTAGAACATGCCAGTCGATCATGCAATAGATGCCAAATTGGCCACAAAGATCAACCATGTCATCAATCCAATTGCGCCAATAGGTTGGATTGGTTACATAACCGTTTTCTTCTACATACATGGCAATTCGAAAGATGTCTATCCCCCAATCATTGGTTAATGAATTAAGGGAATTGAAAGTATAGCAATCGCTATACCATTGAGGTCCGTGTGAACTCATACCTCGTAATTGAATAGCCTCATTATTCTTATTTACTAGACTTGAGCCGGAAATACTAAGTTTTCCATTGAAACCGACTGGGGTTTGGGCAAATATAAACCCAGTAGATATACTAAAAATTAGAATGACAAAAATAGATGTGATTATTCTGTTAATAAAGAAGCTTTTGCAGCTGCTTTTTTGTCCCGTTAAAATGGGAGAGTAAAGGTGGTCTTTCATTTGTTGGTAGTCTTAATTTGGTTTTAAATTTTTTCAGACAGCTGATAAATGATGTCTGAAATTTAGGTGTGTTAATAATAGTAGACAATATACGATAAACGTAAGGTGAAATCAAAATAAAACCCTACGACCTGTATACGACAATTAAAAAAAATATATATGACAAAATTACGACAAAATTGGTTGGAGCCCTTTAAACGTATGAAAAATAAAATGTAGAGTTTATAGTGTTGAGATATGACTAATTAAATTTACTCCAGGTTCCAGCGACATCTTTTTTCGCAATCTTGAACGAGCTTTCTCAACGCCTCGTGAAGAAATATTCATTAATGAAGCAATTTCTTTTGTTGATAGATTTAGTTTCAAAAAAGCACAAAGCCTGAGGTATGTTATTGATAGATCTGGATGTTTTTCTTTTAGCCGTACAAAAAAATCCTCGTGTACATTATTAAAGTGTTCTTCGAATCTTTTCCAGTCTTCTTCAACTTTAAAATCAGAATTTATTGTATCAATCAGTTTTTCTAATTTGGGTTTTTTCTTTTCATTACCTATTTCTTTCAAAAATGAACTAATTTCATTTTTAACCTTATTCATGGTTTCATTCTTATGTGTCAGTAACATAGTTATTAAAACCAATTGAGAGCTTCTAAAATTCACTTCATCTTGTCTGATTTTCATTTCCTTTTCTTGTATTTTGCTGGTAAGAATAGCTTTCTCTTTTTCGGCCGCAAGTTTCTCAATTTTATATTTCTGTCGAATAATATCTTGTTGTCTTTTCATGTTTTGAATACGATTTCTCAAAAAAATATAGGCGGCAAATATTATGATAAAAACAACAATTAATTTGAACCAAAAGGTTTCATAAAAAGGAGGGAGGACTACTATTTTTAGCGTCTTTTGAGGTTGATTTGCTCCCATATTACTAACTTTTACCTGAAAATAGTATATACCAGATTTCAAGTTAGTATAACTTACTGAATGTTTGTTTGATAATTTGTTCCATGTGTTAGAAAATCCTTTAAGTCTATAGCTATATTCAATTTTATCGGAATAGGAATATGATAAAGCAGTAAACTCCAGCGTTAAAACATTTTCTTTTTTAAGAAGCTCAATTGTATTTGTTGTAGAAATATTTTCTTTAAGAATTATGCGATTATTAATTTCTTGGTTTACTTCTACTAGTTGATCAAAAAGTCTTAGTTCGTTTATTATAACGGGAATCTTATAATCGATATCAATTATTTTATTTACGTTCAGAGAGGTAAGTCCTGAAGCAGAGCCGAAGAACAATATGCTGTCGTTTTTCTTGAAACCGGCTCCATTCTGAAAAGAATTACTAATTAATCCATCAGAAACATTATAATTAGTAAATAGATTATGCTCAATATCATATTTTGAAAGGCCATTATTTGTACTAATCCAAAGATAATTTTTGTCGATACTAAGTATGCTATAAATTATATTGCTGGGTAAGCCGTTGTTTATTGTGTAGTTATTGAAGTTATCTGTTTTTCTATTATATTTACTCAGGCCAGCAGAGGTTCCAATCCAGATTTGATTATTGGCATCTTCTGCAATTGTATATTGAACATCATCGGGGAGAGAGAATGAATTGGAATCATTATGAAAATATTGCCTGAAAGTTTGTTTGATAGGGTCGTAAACATTTAGTCCATAGGTTGTTCCAATCCAAATGTAGCCATAATTATCTTCATGAATGAATCTTATCCAATTCAGGCTTAATGTTTGATCTGTTTTGTGTTCATTTCGCTGTAATACACTCATCTTTTTTACGTCAGGATCTATAATGTAAACTCCTCCACCATTAGTACCTATCCACATTTTTCCATCCCGACTTTGAGTTATACATCTAATATCTTTGTTTGATATTTGCAGTTCCGGATAAAGAGAATTAAAAGGAAGTAGTTTTTTACGCTTTGGGTTGTATATAAATATACCATCGAGATATGTACCAACCCATATTTGTCCATTGCTATCTTCATATAGTGATAAAATATTTAATGGACAATTTTTGCCGAGCAGTTCAACAAGGTTATTGTTGAAACTATTATAAACAATTTCATCTCTAACAATGTTTAGGCCACCACCATCAGTACCAATCCAAAGCATATTCTGGCTATCAATTAATATTGATGTAACATTCGGATGATTAAGAGTTCTTCTATTATATGGGGAGGAGCTTAAATTGCGAAAGTTGTTTTTATTTCTGGATAAGCTAATACCACCCTGATAGTGACCTATCCACATGTTTTTTTCTTTATCAATAAATATGGTCTTCACAACATTATTACTGATTGATTCAGTATGTATGCCGGAGTTTATATACGTATAATATTCTTTCTTCTCCAAGTCGTAACAGATTATTCCGTTCCCATCAGTCCCAATATATAAAAATTGGTCTTGTTTTAGTAGTTTAAAAACTCTTAGAACCGATCTTGTTTTTTTACTGTAATAGATAAATGGTTTAATCGATAGGTCTTCAATGTTCACTTGAAAAATACCTCTTCCGTAAGTTGCTATTAATAACTCATTTGAGTTTAACTGTATTATATCCCGAATTTCGGTATTAGCCAGAAATTCACTGAAATATTCCTTAGCATAACCTTTAGGTTGTAAATCAACATCATAAAGAATAATACCATTTCCGATAGTCCCAATCCAGTATCTATTGAACTTATCTTTATAGATTGATGATATACGTTTAGTAATTTCCCTTTTCTCTTTGTCAAAAAGGAAAAGATTATTTTTAAAAGATTTGGTGTTAAATTTTCGGAGGCCGCCACCATCAGTTCCCAGGAGTAGGATTGAATCATTTTCTTGTATTATTTCTACGATAGGGACTCTCTCATGCGTTGGTAAATTAGCAACAAAGAAATGTTCAAAACTGTCAGATTTCCTGTTATATAACTCTAGCGAGTGCTTGGTACCAATCCATAAATTACCCGATAAATCAACGTGTATCTTGTATACATGGTTGTTGGCAATTCTTTTATTCTTTTTGTTTTCAGATTGGAAAATGCGGAATTTATAATTATCATAATAACCTAGTCCATTATCTGTTGCAACCCAGATGTACCCGCTACTATCCTGTGTAATATCGTTTATATTATTATGCGGAAGGCCATCTTCATTTTTCAAATAGTCAAAATCAATTTGACTATTTTGCGAAAAAGCAGTTGAGAAGTATAGCAATAATAAGACAAAATGTAATGTTGGTTTATTTAGCATTAGGAAATATCTGAGAATATAAATATACATATTCCTACATAAACTCATAAACTTATAAATTATTTTAACCATCCTTACAGGAAAATTTTTTTCAATCGCAAACTAATTTTAGGGAGGAGTTTCTGAAATTGTGTAAACTCAAGAGAATTCGATAGATATCTAAAACTTCTTTGTGTATGATAAAATGAACTGTATCATTTATCATTTTTTTTGAACGTAAAATTGGGTAAATTCCTCATGAACAATAACAAATTCTACTATTATGGCTGCTTTTACTAAAGAAGATGCTCTTAAATACCACTCCGAAGGTAGAGCTGGTAAAATTGAAGTTATTCCAACAAAACCTTACAGTACTCAATACGACTTGTCTCTGGCATATTCACCAGGTGTGGCAGAACCTTGCCTGGAGATTGAAAAAAATCCGGAAGATGCCTATAAGTATACGGCTAAAAACAATTTGGTTGCAGTAATGTCAAACGGGACAGCTGTTCTCGGCTTGGGAAATATTGGAGCTTTGGCAGGAAAACCTGTTATGGAGGGTAAAGGTTTATTATTTAAAGTATTTGCCGATGTTGATGTTTTTGATATTGAAATAGACAGGACAAACATCGATGAATTTGTTGAGGTAGCGAAAGCTATTTCTCCAACTTTTGGAGGTATTAATCTGGAAGATATAAAGGCTCCTGAATGTTTTGAAATTGAAGAACGACTTAAAGCTGAATTGGAAATTCCGGTTTTTCATGACGATCAGCATGGAACAGCAATTATATCGTCGGCCGGATTAATAAATGCCCTCGAGATTACAAAAAAGAATATTGAAGATATTAAAGTTGTTGTTAATGGGGCAGGAGCTTCAGGAATCTCCTGTACAAAACTCTATATAAGTCTCGGTGTAAAAAAAGAAAATGTTTTAATGCTTGATAGCAAAGGGGTAATTCATAGTGAAAGAACCGATTTAAATAAGTATAAGCAGGAATTTGCGATAAAAACTAGTGCAAGAACACTGAAAGATGCTATGAAAGGTGCCGATGTATTTCTGGGCTTATCAAAAGCAGATATTTTATCGGAAGATATGGTGAAATCTATGGCAAAAGATCCTGTTGTTTTTGCGATGGCTAACCCAAACCCTGAGATTTCTTATGAAAAGGCAATGGCAACAAGAGATGATATTATTTTTGCAACAGGTAGATCTGACTATCCTAATCAAATAAATAATGTTTTAGGTTTTCCCTTCATTTTTCGTGGAGCGTTGGATGTGAAAGCCAAAGCAATAAATGAGGAAATGAAGCTTGCTGCAGCAAAAGCTCTTGCTGAATTAACAAAAGAGGAGGTTCCGGAAAAGGTAAATACAGCTTATAAAAGTAAAAACCTGGTGTTTGGCAGGGAGTATATCATTCCAAAACCTGTAGATCCTCGATTAATTACTGTTGTTGCGCCAGCAGTAGCAAAGGCTGCCATGGATAGTGGGGTTGCTCGTTATCCAATAACCGATTGGGATGCATACAAAGTAGAGTTAATGAAGCGAATGGGTATTTATAATAAGCTTATTGACGATGTTCATGTGAAAGCCAAGCAAGCACCAAAAAGAATTCTATTCTCTGATGCCGATAATTATAAAGTATTAAAAGCTGTACAGGTTATTCGTAGCGAGAATATTGCCGTACCAGTTTTGTTGGGTAATAAAGAAGTAATCGAAAAAATATCAAAAGAGAACTCTTTAAATATTGATGGTCTGGAAATAATAGATTCTCGTCAGGGTAAGGAGTTAGGTCGTAGGGAAACCTATGCTAAATTGTTACACGCTAAGCGACAAAGAAAGGGGTGTACATACGAAGAAGCTGTTGACAGATTGTTTGATCCAAACTATTTTGGTGTTATGATGGTTGATACAGGAGAAGTTGATGGATTTATTGCGGGCTTTTCAACCAAATATGCCGATACAATTCGACCTGCCTTACAAATTGTTGGCTCAAACAATAGTCTGAATCATATTGCCGGAATGTATATAATCCAGACTAAGAAAGGACCTTTTTTCTTTGCCGATACAACTGTAAATATTCAACCTTCGGGAAGAACTATTGCTGATACTACTCTTTTGGTAGCAAATGAGGTACGAAAGTTTAATATTGAACCTAAAATAGCTTTGGTATCATATTCTAATTTTGGAGCAATTAGAGGTGGTAGCCCACAACGCGTAAGGGAGGCGGTTGAAATTCTGCATCGCGATTATCCTGACTTAATTGTTGATGGAGAAATTCAGGCAAATTACGCTTTTAATAGGGAACTTAGAAAAAGAAAATTCCCATTTACAAAACTTGGTAATCACGATGTTAATACCATCATTTTCCCTAATCTTAGTTCAGGAAATATAGCATACAAATTGATGAATGAATTGGCCGGTGCTGAGATAATTGGTCCTATATTAATTGGTATTAGAAAGCCAATACATATTCTTCAAATGGAGAGTACGGTTAGGCAAATAGTGGATATGGCTGCTATTACAGTTGTTGATGCACAAACCAGTCATGATGAAATAATTCAATTATAAAAAAAGTAGGGAGCTGAATTCCAGCTCCCTTTCTTTTTGGTTCTAATGGATGGATTATTAGGTAGATAGATGTAGATTATTAGTTGGTATTTTCTTTTTTTTCTATTGCAGTTTTGGTTTTATCTTGAAACTCTTTTAGGTCAACTTTTTAATATTGTTCCGATTGTAGGAGAACTGTTGGTCGAGTTTTTCATAATGCTTAGTTTTTAATTAATTTAAACGTTTGCATGTTTCCTTTATCGTTGTAAATCTGAAGAATATAAATGCTGTGGGGTAGGTTGCCTACATCCAGATTCATTACATTTTTATCAAGCCTATATTCTCCTATTTTCTTACCATTTAAATCAAGTAAGATTGCATTATACTTTTCTTGTATAGTTGCGTCAATTTCAATGTTAAGAAACGAATTGACTGGATTTGGATAGACACTTAAGTCAAACATGGTAACCTCCTGATTAATTGATAATACATCGATATATACTTGTTGAAAACCAAGATTCAAATGACATGATGAAGTGGAACATGTTCCTGATATCTGTTGCCCAAAGTAAAAGAAAGTTGGGCAGAGCTGTTGGATAGGTTTCCTCCGTTGCTTACCAGCACCAAACGTGTAATCTCTTGACTAAAAATATAGCCTGAGCTAATAGCCAAATTTACTAGGCTTAGTCTTTGTTTTTTCATAATTATGTTTTCATAGCTTTTTTAATTTGCATTCTTTTTTTTAGGCAAGTCAAATTTAAGCTTGAAATATCCTGAATTCAAATAATTGGGATGAATGACATGAACTAGTGATGAAAGGGATAGGTATGGGGATTTTATGCATATATGCACTAAAGATTAACTTGAATGAGTGCTTCTATTTTATAGGAGATTCTATTTCAAATGAGTTCTTATATAGAAATAATGATATTATTCTGAAAGATCTTTTATGTGCTTATTTTAAGTAGCTTTTTTACATCATTTATTAAGGAACGGCTAAGTGGAATTCTTTCTTTTCCAATTAGTAAATTGTTGTATTCGATAGCATCGATAAACTCGATATTAACCGCAAATGATTTGTGAACTTGTAAAAACTTATCTTGAGGTAATTTGGAAAGAAAGTCTTTTAATGTTGAACGAGTAAGTAATTTTTTGTTTTCGCAAAATATTTCTACATAGTTTCCCTCAGCTTTAACATATTTCAATTCATCAAACTTTATTTTAACCAACAAGTAATCTTTTTTAATAAAAATGCAATCTTTTAATACAAAGGAGGAGTTTTCCTCTTCCTCATCTTTCTCCTGTGCTGGTTTTGTTTTGTTAATGTGATTAAAGAAAGCTATTTCTATAGCAGTATATAAATCTTTTGAGTTAAATGGTTTAACTAAATAACCATTTGGTTTGATATGTTTTACTCTTTCAACAGTTTGTTTGTCGGCATGCGATGTAACAAAAATAAAAGGTATTTCAAAGCTGTTTTTTATTTCAGTAGCAACTTCAATTCCATCCTTCTCACCTTCAATTACTATATCAACAAGTGCAATATCTGGGTTTTTCTCTTTTAATAATGAAATTGCTTCGTCATATTCCGATGCAATACCTACCACATCATACCCCAGCTCATTAAGCTGAAGTCGCATATCTTCTGCGATTAAAAGCTCATCTTCAATAATAAGGATTCTTATTTTACTATCTTCTCTCATAGTTAGTTGTTTATGTTTTTATAATTTGTGGTTTTCTTAATTTCAGCAAAGAGGCAATTAAAACTTGCTCCCGGGGTATTTGCAACAGTTAAATTGCCCTTTAGTTGTTTGGCTAGAATGTTCACCATATTTAAACCAAGAGTATTTGTTGACTGTTCTGTAAGTAGTTTTTCAGGTATTCCAATACCATTATCTGTTACACTCAGACAGTAGTGTTTGGGTTCTATTTGTTTTATTTCGAGCAGAATTTGTCCTTTTGTTTTAACAGGGAATGCATATTTGTATGCATTAGTCAATAGTTCGTTCACTATTAAACCGAGTGGTACAGCAGTGTCAATATCAAACCACAGATCTTCTATTTTGGTTTCGAGTTGTATGTTATTGCTACTACCATTTTGAGAGCTTTTTATGGTATTACTCAATTCAGTAATGTATTCTCTCATATTAATTTCACTAAACCTGTCTTGTTGATATAACATTTGATGGATAAGTGCCATGGACTTAACTCTATCTTGACTTTCAGAAAGTGCATCTTTAACTTTCGAATCAGAGATATACTTATTTTGTAAACTAAGTATGCTTGAAATAACCTGTAAGTTATTTTTTACCCTATGATGAATTTCTTTTAATAACACTTCTTTTTCTTTTCCAGCTTTCTTCTTTTGTCTTAAACTTCTAAAAATTAATATCGATATGATAAATGCAGTAATAAACCCTCCACCGGTAAGATATATGGTTAGCCTGTTTTGTTTGAGTTTAGCAATATAGAGTGATCTTTCGTGTTCCCTAGCCAGTTCTAGTTCGTTTTGTTTTGTTCTATACTCATGTTCTATTTCCAGCTTTGTGATTTCTTTTATTTTTTCTTCATTTATTAATTCCTCGCTCGAAATTTTATTAATTTTTAAATATTTGTAAGCTTTCTTATAGTTTTTTTGTTTAAAATAAATCTGGCTTAAGTAATCTGATGATTGTGAGGTAATCTCGAGGTTTTGAGATTCATTATTGATAAGAGCTAGTAAATATATGAGCGCATTTTCAGAATCGCCAAGTTGAAAATAGGTTTTTCCAATACCCAACCTTGCCCAGCTTAATCTGTTAATTTCTTTGTTATTTTCATGAATGTCAGCACTTACGTTATAATAATACATAGCAGAATCGTATTGACCGATGTTGAAATACAAGTCACCTAAATAACAATAATTATGGCCAAGTGCATGCAAATCTTTGGTAAATTCAGAGTTATTTAAAGCAAGTTTTAGGTATACTTTGGCAGAATCATATTCTTTTTGCTGGTTGAAAATGTGACCAATAAATAAATGAGACAGACCTTTGAAATATTCTCCAAGTTCTCTGTTTAACATTTTAGAGCTAATTTGTTCTGTGCTGAATAGATTCTCAAGTGCTACATCATAATTCTTATAAAATATATGGATTCTGGCTAGGTAATGATAAAGACGATAAATTTCGGTAGAATTGTGTATGAATTTATCTTGTTCTGAAAACGATTGTGTTAATAATTCCAGGGCACTTTTATGCTCGTTGTTTAGGAGTAGTACAAAGCCTGTAAAATTGTTGATTTTCCATGCAAGTTCCTTATCCTTGATGCTATCTTGAAGTGCCCTTGCATCATTGCAAACAAGAAGGGAATGTGAAAAATCGCCCATGCTGTAATAAAATCGGGCCATATTTAATAGAATCTGTGCTTTAGAATCGATGAGTTTAAGAGAGTCAGCATATCTGAGGCTTGATTCTATATGAAGTAGGCCTGTTTCATATTCCGATTCAAGTGCATAACATAATCCTAACCATTTATTTACTTCGTGTATTTCATAATTGTTTTTGTTTTGTTTGTATATGTCAAGGGCTTTTTGATAATGCTTTATAGCTTCAATATTATGATTTCTTAATCGCTCAGTTGTGGCTAAAAAGTAATATCCTTTGGCCTCAGTATTAGAAAGCTTTAGTTCTTTTGATTTATTAATTATCAGAAAAGCAATGCTGTCAGCTTTCTTTAAGTCAATATTCTGAAATCTTAGAGCATTTGAAATAAGACTATCAAGATCTGGAGGTAGAGTATCTGCATATAAACCTTTGACCGGTATTAATGCTAAAACACCAATGAAAACTATTATGATTGTGCAAGATTTGTTGGTTGTTTTGACCATATGTTACACACTCTGATGGTGGATTAAGAATGAAGCAGATATTTACATAAATGTTTGGCACAGAAATATTTTGTAAATACCGCTCAAATTTACGATATAAATATAGTTTTACAAAGTGATAAGCTTTTTGCTGACTACCTTATCAGAGTAAAAGTGCCATTTTCTACAATTGTCTCTCCACTCCACATTTCAGCCTTAACAACATAGGCATAGGAGTCAATTGCTGCAGGCTTTCCATCTATATTTCCATCCCAACCAGTTCCAGCATTGTCAGAGAAGAATACTTCCTTACCCCATCTGTTGTAGATGCGGAATTCAACAATTCTTTTTATTCCCCAACCATTAACCCTTATTTCATCATTGATATTATCACCGTTTGGAGTAAATGCCTCAGGAACACCTATTTTATATGCTTCTGTTACTTTCACATATACTTCAAATTCATGTGTAAAACAAGAGAGGGTATCACTCATTTCAAGAGAATATGCTGTTGACTCAAGTGGCAGAACTCTAAGGTTTGTGTTATCCAGACCCGATAGAACCTGATAATCTGGAGTCCATTGATACAAAAATCGATTAGTATCAATCAGAGGAGTTGCTGTTGAATCAATTTTCAAACTAATAAAAACAGTATCACCTATAATAATATTAGTACTATCAATAGGAAGGGTGGATATTGCACTCCAGTTGATATTTTGTTGTACAAAAACGGTTACTATTTTTGATTTTGTACAATGTGTCGCTGTATCTTTAACTAATACATTGTAAGGGTTTGTATAACTTGGTGCGGCTTTAGGTGTATAACTATTTGGATTGCTTAATCCAAAATTAGGACTCCAGAATATTGAATCGCCACCAGAGGCACTAAGTTGAGCCGAATCGCCACGACAAATATACCATGCGGTATCAACTAATTCTAAAATTGGTGGTGTATATGTATAAATCGTATCCACTATTGTGTCAGTGCATCCTTTGGGATTTTTAATTACGTGTGTAACTAAAAATTCAGCTTCTGAAGAGAATGTATGGAACAGACTTCGATCGGTTGAAGTAGTTCCATCACCAAAGTCCCAGAAATGGGTGAGATTAGAACCCTCAGAAGCATCGTTGAAGAATATCGGAGTATAAGCGCAAGGAACGTCGCTTTCTATACCTGCAACAACAGGGAAAATATAAACTTTGTCAGTAAGTGAGCAATTCGTGGTAGTACCCTCTAATTCAAGTATAACATCTTTTGGGTTGGTGGAAAAATACTGGTGCTGAAAAGGTTTATTGTCACCAACAATCCAGTCGCTGGGTATAGTGCCTTCACCAGTATACCAACGATATTGGTTAACATCTGTAGAATTGGTAACTGTAAATGTTACAGTTTCGTCGATACACGCACTATCCGGAGTGATACTATATTCGGCAATAGGGCCGCTTACAGTTATTGGGGTAATAGATGTATCGTTGCAGCCTTGATTATATGTTATATATGTTACATTGTAGCTTCCATTGGCACTATATCTGTGAGTCATGGGGTATGTTGCCATATCGTTTGAAATTCTTCCATCGCCGAAATCCCATTTTACACTTTCTAAATTATTCTTAAATGTCAGATTCCACTTAAAATCAATCCATTCGTTAGCACAGACATCAGGTGGAATAGGCGTTGTAAAAGTTGCAGGAACAGTTTGTGTTACAGTAATTGTTGCATAAGCAGTATCTTGCTCCATAGCAGTTATAGCAATTAGCTTGACCGTGTATTCATTCCCCAAAGTATAAGTATGAACAGTGTTGGTTGCATTACTATTATATCCATCACCATATATCCAGAAGTAAGAACTTGCGTTTGTACTGTTGTTCGTAAAAGTTACAGTTAGAGGTGAGCAACCTGTGTTTACATCAACTGAAAAGTTTGCAACAGGTTGGCCATTTACATCAGGAATAAAGCAAGAAACAATTATTATAGAAGTTAAAACAGATATAATTAATCTTAAACCAGATTTATTTTGGTTAGCCTCTAATCTGATAATTTTCTCGGGAGTGTAATTGTTTATCATAAGGTAGTTTTTGGCAATTAGCTGGTAATATAGCCAGTTATATTCAAGTTAAAATTATCATTTTAAATGTAATATAAAAATAAAAAATATTCACTATAAGAGTCAATTGTCGATAATTATGTTTCTTTTTACAAATAATAATGCTTATTTTTTCAATTGTTTTACTATTAAGCTTATGATAAATCTCTACGCAAAGAAGAAACAAGTTGATAGAATCAGGAGTAAAATCGTTTTGTATATTGTACTGATATTCTGTTCTGGCTCATTTCTAGAAGGTCAGGATATACATTTCACACAATTTGATTTTAATCCGATTTTCCTTAATCCGGCTAATACTGGAAACTTTATTGGTGACTGGCGGGTTGCAGGAAACTTTCGAAATCAATGGTCCGGCACAGCAAATCCGTTTAATACAATGTCTGTTTCTGCAGATATGCCTGTTTATTTAATGGGGCAAAAGATTGGTGCAGGACTTATGTTTGTTAATGATGTCTCTGGAGCTAGCGGATTGAACACAAACATGGCTTATGCATCTGCAGGATACAATCTGGATATTAATAACAATTATTTTAATATTGGGGTGCAAGTTGGAATGGTTTTTAGTTCAATAAATAATAGCTGGGGTCTCTGGAATCATCAAACAGGTCAGTTTGATTTACCCAATAATGAACCAAATTCAATTGGAAACAGTAATTATCTTGATGTTAACCTGGGAGGTATCTGGAAGAGGAATATTAATATTTTTGAGCCGGAAGTTGGTTTAAATATACAGCACATTAACATGCCTACAAAGACATTTACCTCTGGTACAGACAATGTTCCATTAAGGATGAGTGTTTATGTCATTGCAAAGGCTAAAATTACAGACAAAATTTACGCCACTCCGAAATTATATTACTCAGGGCAGCAAGCAGCTGATGTTACCATTGTTGGTGCAGAAGGAGGATATAATTTACTTGGAAACAAGTCTAGTGTAAAGCGCATATTCGCAGGAGTCTATCTTCGCAATGGAATAGTTTCCGATATCGATGCATTTATGGTTCAGGGCGGCGCAACAGTTGGAAGAATTGATATCGCAGTTAGTTATGATATGGGGCTTTCAAATCTTAGCCAATCTAAAACGATGGGATCTTTTGAGATTGCATTAATTTATAAAAGTATTAGTACAGTATTAAACAGTTATTCAATTCCCTGTGAGAGGTATTAAATATTTTACAATAGCAATGTTCCTGTTTTCGCTAACATTTAATGTTCAGGGACAAATAACCAGTGTTGAACAGTTGACACCAATCCAACTTAAGAAATTTGGAAAAAATGCTGTTAGGGCAGGCGATGTGCTTACAGCAATATATTATTTTGAGAAATACCGGGAGCTTAAACCCAATAATATTAAATTAAACTATGAACTTGCTGGCTTGCATCTGCATGTTCGGAATTACATAAATGCCCGCGATCTTTATAAAGTAATAGCTAATAAGGCAGAAAAGAAATTTCCTCTTTCAAGGTTTTACTACGCACAAATGCTAAAATCTACAGGTGAATATGATGAAGCGATTAGTCAGTTTAATAAATTTAAAAGAAATTATAAAGGATCTGGTGACTACCGAGATTTCAGTAAACTTATAAGGAATGAAATTACTGGTTGCGATTCTGCAAAATCGATAATTAATAATCCATTAGACATTAATATTGAGAACCTAAATAGTACGGTAAATAGTCCGCATATTGAATTGTCACCTGTTCCAATTGATGATAATACATTTGTATATGGTTCGTTAAAAGTTGATTCGCTAGTTTATTTCACCAATGATAATGCAGATACAGCTATTCCTGTCAGACAGTTTTATATTGCTAAAAAGGAAGGAATGGACTGGATTGGTGGAGAACTATTTCCTGAGCCAATAAATATTCCGGGAGTAGAAACAGGTAATGGTGTATTGTCGCGTGATGGACAAAGGTTTTATTTTACCCGATGTGATAAAAACTGGCAGGGAAAAGTTATTTGTGCCATTTTTAGAAGTACTCTGGTAGATGGCAAATGGTCGGAGCCTGTAAAACTTCCTCCAGTTGTTAATGATCCGAATTATACCTCAACTCAACCTGCTTTAGGCAGAACGGCAAATTCTGACCGAGAAATTATTTTTTATTCTTCTAATAGAGAAGATGGAAAAGGAGGATTGGATATATGGTATACTGTGTGGAACGAGAGTAAAAATGCTTATAGTAGACCACGAAATGCAGGTAGTAAGATTAACACTGTTGGAGATGAAATGACTCCATACTACGATTTTCTTACAAGAACACTCTATTTTAGTTCAACAGGTTTGCCAGGTATTGGAGGTTTAGATGTATTTAGTTCGTTTGGAGAAAGAACAAAATGGACTGAGCCGAAAAATGTTGGTTATCCTGTGAACTCGAGTTATGATGATCTTTATTTTACAGTTAGTAGAAATGGAGGTGAAGGTTTCTTTGTGTCTAACAGACCCGATACTTTAATTGCAGAAACTTGCTGTGATGATATTTTCTATTATAGTTGGAATAACTTTGTTCGTATTGTAGCAACCGGAAAAATCTATCCGTTTGAGAAAGATAGGTTTGGTCGTCAGAGAGATTTAAGTGGGTTTGATTTTATGAATCCCGATGAAAGTATATTACCTCTTGAAGGTGCAAAAATAGCTTTATACAGACTGGAAGAAGAATCGAAGGAATGGGTATTTATGGATAGGTATACAACTGCTGAAGATGGTGAGTTCTATTTTACTCTACAACCAAATCAGGATTATGAGTTTAGGATGGAAGGCTTCCAGTATTTCGACGAACAAAGTTTTCTTTCAACGCAGTTCTTTAATTTTTCGGATACTATTATTATGCCTCCTACCTGGGTTAATGTATTATCGGATAAACCAATTGTTCTTGCCGATATTTATTATGATTTTAATAGTTCAGAGCTTAGTCAGAGAGCAAAGAATGTTCTTGATACTACCTTATTAGCAATATTAAAAGAAGCTCCAAATTTTATTATTGAAATTGGTGCACATACTGATAGTATTGGTGAGAAAAAATATAATCTGGAACTTTCTCAGGAAAGGGCAAATAGTGTAGTAAACTACCTTATTAGTAAAGGTATTCCTACCGAACGTTTAGTTGCCAAAGGGTATGGCGCCACAAAGCCTGTAGCACCAAACTTTAATCCAGATGGTTCAGATAATGCTGCGGGGAGGGAAAAAAATCGTAGAACAGAATTTAGAATTGTTGGTACTGTTGGAGCTGGAGATGAAGATGAAGAATTTATATATAATTAATATATAGAGCGGAACTCAAAAACAAAAAAAGCGGTGATATTATCACCGCTTTTTTTGTTTCAATTCCAGTTTTTTAGATAACTGGATATTTTTTAATTACTTCATCTGATTTTAGTAACAAATCAATGTACTGAGCACGCTTGTATACGAAAGGATCACTAATAGTTTTTTGTGAAAGCTTTCCACGGAAATCATCAAGTGAACTATATCCTTTTTTCTCCATCCATGAAGTGATGTCAGAAAGCATTGTAGATATGTAATCGATTTTGTTTTTATAAACTGTACTTACAACCTGAACGCTATCGGCACCGGCTAATATCATTTTAATTACATCAGCTCCGGAATAAATTCCAGTATTACTACAAATACTAGCACCTGTATTACCATGAAGAAGCCCTGCAAAGCGCAAAGCTAGCCGGTTGTCACTAGCATTACTTAAATCGTAAGGTGCATAGTGCTCTTCTTTTTCAATGTCAATTTCTGGTTGGAACATGCGGTTAAAACAAACAAAACCATCGGCTCCGGCTTTTTCCATTTGTGATATTACATGCAGTGGATTTGCATAAAAAGGACTAAGTTTTACACTAACTGGTATTTTAACACTTTTCTTAATAGCTTGTAATGTTTCAACTTGTTTTTTAATGACATCTGCACCTGCAAAGTCACTATCTTTTGGTACATAAAAGAAGTTAATCTCTAATGCGTCAATTCCAGTTTTTTCAAGTTGTTGAGCATAGTCAATCCAAGATTCGTTTAGAATAGCATTTAAGCTGGCAAAAACAGGAATATTAACATTTTGCTTTACCTGAGCAACATTAAATAAATGTTCTGCCGGACCAGCATGTTCTATTTGAGGAAAAAGATTAACCATCTCGGCATTTCGATCAGCATATTCTTCCAATTGGTCATCAAGCTGTGCTCGCTCAAGTTGTATTTGCTCTTCAAAAAGCGACTTGTAAACAATAGCTGCAGCGCCTTTTTCTTCTGCTAGCTTAACATTATCAAGATTATTTACCAGACTGCTGGCACCTAAAATAATAGGGTTTTTGAGTTCAATGCCTAAATACTTAGTCTTTAGATTAATCATATTGTTCAGTTTTAATATTCGTATGTGTATTTGTTTTGTTGAATAAATTCTTTCTAAGCTAATAAGTTTTTTTTATACATTCGACTATAAAGTTAGGAAAATGAGTAAACATTTGCGATTAGGGAAAGTACCTTTATTTCGATTTTTAGTTCCTTTCATTGCTGGAATACTATGTGCTTACTACTTAAATTCATTTATTCTGAAACAAACGAAATTGTTGTTTTGTTTATTTATTGTTGTCGGAATTTTTTCTTTAATCTTATATTTTGTAAAATCACTTCAGAGATTCTTCGACTTTTTTCTATTTTCTTTTGTGTTTTTATTAGCAATGAATGGCACATTCATGAAGCTAAATATATATGAAGCCAAATCCTCTGAGTTAAGTTATTCCGGGGTAATATATGACATGCCACAAATAAAAAGTAATTCCATTTTTATACCCGTTAAAGTTAAGAATCCAGAAATAGCGTCATTGAGCTCACCCCAATCTTTTAAAGTTAACTTATACACAACAAAAGATTCCTCTTTGATTGAAAAGTTAAATGTTGGAGATAAAATTATTTTCAAAGCTCAGCTTAAAAAGATTAGGAATAGTGGGAATCCTTTTGAATTTGATTATAAAAGATTTATGTATAATCGAGGTGTAGTTTATCAGGCCTATGCTCCAGATTCATGTATGGCGAATCTTGGCTACCATGGGAATTTGCCATTGAGACGTATGTCGGCAAGAATACAATCTGATATTGTTGACCTATTTGAGAATCATATGTTTTCAGAAAATGCAAAGGCTATAATTATTGCATTAACGGTGGGTAATAAGGAGTATATTTCTGACGACCTGAGAGCATCATTTACTAATTCTGGAGCTGTTCATGTTCTTGCCGTTTCAGGTTTACATGTTGGTATTATATATCTTATTCTTAATTATCTGCTTGTGTTTATGAATCGGAGTAGACGTTTAAGAGTATGTAAAACTTTTCTGGTTATTATAGTAATATGGGGGTATGCTCTAATAACCGGATTATCTCCTTCAGTAGCTAGGGCAGCACTTATGTTTACCCTTATAAATATTGGCACATCACTAAATCGGGATATTTCTTTTTATAATATTTTAGCCGGAGCTGCCTTAATAATGTTAGTAATAAATCCACTTAATATTTTTGAAGTTGGATTTCAGTTGTCTTTCTTAGCTGTAGGAGGAATAGTTTATTTTCAACCTCTGATATATAACTGGTTCTCATTCTCAAATATAATTCTCGACTATTTATATAAGCTATTTACTTTAAGCTTGGCAGCACAATTGATTACAGCTCCATTAACAATTTATTATTTCAATCAATTTCCTACTTATTTTTGGCTTACAAATATTCTTATTATTCCATTGGTTTTTATTCTTGTGTTTTTGTCAGTTGCTTTTGTTGCTTTTTCCTGGAGTCAATTTTTGACGATTAAAATAGGTTGGGTGCTAAATGGGTTGGCAAATTTAACAAACCTATGGGTTGAGTTTGTCGATTCGTTGCCTGGTTCTGTAATTGAGAATATTTCAGTCGGATTTATAAGCTTAGTTATTTTGTATTTTCTTATGTATGAATTCTCGCAATGGCTTAATTATAAGAAGAACCTTAAATTGATTGGAAGCCTATTTTCTATACTAATATTATTTGCGGTGAATATTAACAATAATGTGGGGCATTTAAACAAAAACGAGTTTGTTGTTTACAATGTTGCAAAACAATCTGCGGTAGGATTCTATACAAACGAAAAGAATTATCTGGTTGTAAGTAATGCAAATGATGTACAGAAGGATTATACTTATGCAGTAAAAAATCATTGGATCAAATTGGGAATAATGAACAAAGTCAGGATTGTTTCTGCTGATTCACTAAAAAGTAGGGCTGAGACTACAACTAGGAATGTTCGTATTTCAACAATAAGTATTAATAAAAAGAAGGTTGTTGTATTTTCAAATTTACGAATGAACGAAAAAGAACTAGAAAGCATTAGTGGAGATATTTTATTGGTTGGGGCAAATACATTTCCACCGAAAACAAGGTTGAAATCGCATTGTGTTATTGTAGACGGAAGCGTGAATACCTATTTATCTGGTTTGTGGGCTAATTATGCACTTGAAAATGGCATTAAATTTCACGACACAAAAATTAATGGGGCATTTATTATGGATTCATAATGTTGGAAAGATAATTTATAAAATGTCTAAGTAGTCTGTAATGTCGAACCTGTATGGTTTTTGAGGGGGTAGATATACTAAAATGAAGCTTAATTGTCAAAAATCTTATCCATCGTTGTATTATTACGTATAAAGATATTTACTTTGTCGATTGAAATTTTTTTAGGATGAAGATTGTTGTGGCGGGTGCAGGTGGTGTTGGTTCACACTTAGCGAAAATGCTAAGTCAGGAAAACCATGATATCATTCTGTTAGATCCCAATGAAGATAAATTAAGACAAGTAGGAGCAAATTTGGATGTTTTGACCCGAACAGGTTCAGCTACATCTATTCCTGATTTACTTGATACAAACATTAAAAAGTGCGATTTGTTTATATCTGTTGCCAAAACAGAGGAGATCAATATTACAGCTTCGATATTGGCTAAGCGTCTTGGTGCAAAGAAAACAATTGCCAGAATTGATAATCAGGAATACCTTTATGCAAAATATAATCAGTATTTTGTTGAAATGGGTGTGGATTATATGATCTACCCTGAACGAATTGCTGCCCGGGAAATAGCTGGTTTGTTACATCAAACTGGTAGTACAGATATAGCAGATTTTTCCGGTGGTAAGCTTACTCTTTTTGCATTTAAACTCGAGGCTAAGGCTCCCATTATTGGACAAACGCTTAATGAGGTGGCAGCAAAAGAAGGAAAAACCGATTATAGGGCAGTGGCTGTTACCAGGGGGGGAGAGACATTAATTCCCAATGGAGCATATGCTTTCCAGGAAGGCGATTTGGTTTATGTAATTTCCAGCCAGAAAGAGATAGAATCCTTACTTGTTTCAACAGGCAAAAAGCAATATGATGTTCGCAATATAATGCTTCTTGGAGGTGGTAGAATTGCTCAAATAGCTGCAAGAGAACTTGGGGCTCATCATAATGTAAAGCTTATTGAGAGGGATAGAGAGAAAAGTTATAAACTCTCAAATATGCTAAATAATACCCTTGTAATTAATGGAGATGGCAGAGATTATGATCTTCTTATGGAAGAAGGTTTAGATAAGATGGATGCCTTTATTGCTGTTACCGGAGATTCAGAAATAAATATCCTCTCATGCATGTTGGCAAAGAAACTTGGTGTTAGAAAGACAATAGCCGAGGTTGAAAATATAGATTATATCGCACTGGCTGAAAATATGGGTATTGATACTATCATTAATAAAAAACTAATTGCTGCAAGTAGAATATTTAGATTTACTACCAGTGATTCTGTTACTGCTGTGCGTTGTTTGACCGGAACTGCAGCAGAGGTAATGGAGTTTGAGGTGAAACCAGGCTCTAAAATTACTCAGGGAGCACTTAATCAAATTGGATTTCCAAAAGATTCTATGGTAGGCGGTATTATTCGTGACGATGATAGTTTTATTGCAAATGGATATACTCTAATAAAGCCCGGAGATAAGGTAGTTGTTTTTGCATTACCCTCGGCAATTAACAAAGTCGGTAAATATTTTAATTAATTTCATAAATGATAAACTTTAGAGTTATAGGGTTTATCCTGGGAGTACTTTTGATTCTCGAAGGGATATTTATGTTTCTCTCAGTTCCCTTTTCTATAATTTATGGTGATTCCGACTGGCTTTACATATTTCTGTCAGCATTTATTACAGTACTAGTAGGTTTTATTCTTTGGGGGAGTTTTCGTACAAATAAAAAGTCCGTTGGTAAACGTGAAGGATACTTGATTGTCACCCTTGGATGGATTGTATTTTCCTTATTTGGAGCTTTACCTTTTTATATTTCTGAAGGAATTGGTAACTATACCGATGCTTTTTTCGAAACAATGTCAGGTTTTACAACTACCGGAGCCTCTATTCTTAGTGGCGATGAAATTGAAAACCTTTCTCATGGGTTATTGTTTTGGAGAAGCATGACTCAATGGTTAGGCGGAATGGGAATAATAGTTCTTTCCCTTGTGATTTTACCTGTTCTGGGTATTGGAGGTATGCAACTATTCGTAGCAGAAGTTCCAGGACCTACACCAGATAAGCTTCATCCTCGTGTAAAAGAAACAGCCAAACGTCTTTGGGCTGTTTATTGTCTTATAACTCTAGCCGAGGTGTTATTGCTTTGGATCGGAGAAATGGATTTGTTTGAGGCAATAAACCATTCCTTTACAACAATGGCAACAGGAGGTTATTCAATTAAAGGAGGTAGTATTGGCGATTATCATATGCCCTATACACATTATATTATTTCACTTTTTATGATAATTGCAGGTATAAACTTTTCGTTGGCTTATTTTGGAATGCATTTCAAGTTTAAACCAATCAGAAGGAATGAGGAGTTAAAATGGTATCTTTCATTTATAGGTGCATTTACACTTATTATAACCGGAATCCTTGTATTTAATAATGGAGCACTGGAAAAGTCATTTAGAGATGCATTGTTCCAGGTATCATCGATAATTACTACAACCGGATTTGCAACAGAAAACTATTTAAATTGGGTTCCTTCAGCTTGGGTGTTGCTTTTGGTTGTAATGTTTTTTGGAGGATCAGCTGGGTCTACAGGAGGAAGTATTAAAATTGTACGTGTTGTTTTATTATTGAAGAATGGGTTTCTCGAACTTAAGCGATTAATTCACCCAAATGCTATAATTCCTGTACGTTTTAACAAAGAGGCAGTAAGTCCACTGGTGATTACCAATGTTCTGGCATTTATTTCTGTTTACCTTATAATAACTGTTTTAGGAATTGTAGTTGTCTCTTTTATGGGCCATAATCTTGAAACATCAATTGGCTCAGTTGCAGCTACACTGGGAAATATTGGGCCAGGAATAGGAAGGGTTGGACCTGCAGATAATTATGCTTTCTTTTCTGATTTTGGGAAGTGGTTTCTTTCTTTTCTAATGCTTATTGGTCGACTAGAACTGTTTACTGTTCTTGTCTTATTTGCTCCATCATTCTGGCGGAAATAGCAGATTTAGTCTTCAAAAATACCTAAGCCTTGCCTGATTACCTCAATATCTCCGTTTGTGCAATCAAGAATAGTCGATGGAACATTGTTTCCATATCCACCATCAATAACAGCATCGACCAGATTGCTGTATTTTTCTTCAATTAACTCAGGATCGGTAATGTAATCTAAGAAATCATCAGAATCGTGCAACGAGGTAGTCAATAAAGGATTACCAAGTTCTCTTACAATTTCGAGGGGGATGTTATTATTTGGAATGCGGATACCAATAGTTTTTTTCTTGTTTTTAAACAGCTTTGGAATATTTGTGTTTGCAGGTAAAATGAATGTAAATGGACCCGGAAGATACTTTTTCATAAGTTTGAAAGTCCGGTTGTCGAAATGTTTCGAAAAGTCAGATATGTGGCTTAGGTCGTGGCAAATAAATGAGAAGTTTGCTTTTTCTGGCTTAACTCCTTTAATTCGAGCAACTTTTTCAACCGCTTTCTGATTGAATATATCGCAGCCAATACCATAAACTGTATCTGTTGGATATATAATTACCCCGCCTTTTCTCAAAATTTCAACTACTTGGGCTATTTGTCTTGGGGCCGGATTCTGGGGATGAATACTTATTAACATGTTAGCTTAGTTAAAAAAACTCGTATTCATAGCGGGTTAGTAGTTTATAATTCGTGCGTGGATAGTAGGTGTGTTCCTCGCTACAAACTCCATCGTCTTTATATTTGAAATTCTTAATATTATATTCATCATCAGGGCGACGTTTCCAATGGTACTCAGTAATACGGCCTAAGTTGTCATATCCGAATTTCTTCTTTATAAATTTATCTTTGGTGGGAGCATCTTCAGAGATACTTAATAAGTCACCATTAGAATCATAATCGAAGATTAATTGATAGAATAAAATATTGTTTTTATATTTTTCTTCTTTTACAATATCACCTTTGCTATTGTATTCAAATGTTTTTTTCTCTAAAACTTTGCCATCTAAACTCAATAACTTCTCTTCTAATATTTGTCTATTGTTATTAAAAAGCAATTCCATCTTTGATGTAAGATGCTTACCTAGTTTTAAAATATCAACAGTAGCTTTATTACCATTGTATTTATATATTCTTTTTTCATCAATCTCATCAGCGGTAATGTATGTTATGTTCAGAACGCGATTTTGATCGTCATATTTAAAGATGGTTTGGAAAGTTGCGCCTCCATCAAAACCTTCTTCTTCAATAAGATTATTTACACTGTTATATTCAGACTCTTTTTTATATTCACCATGTAGACTTTTTCTCTGATATAAAACCCTGTTTCCATTTTTATCATATTCGTATTTGTCAAATGTTACAGTATCGCCTTTAAGATTGAAGGAATAGGCAGCCAATACACGACCATTTTTGTCGTAATAACTTTTAGCAGTTACCTTGCCCTCAAGGGAAGGTATGTTTCCTTTAAAATTATAATCCAATTTTGTGCGGACTTTAACATTATGCTTACTAAACATTTCTCTGTCTTTTAATTCAAGAGTTTGAGCAAATGAGTAGCTAATAAAGAAAGCGGATATAAACAAATATGTAAAAATATGTTTCATCAAAATTACAGTGTATAGTGAATAATTGTTTTACTAATTTATTGACTTTTTTGGTTTATTCAAGCTTGAGGTTTATCAAATATCTGATTCTTACTAGGAATCTTCATCTTTGTACGTTAAATCTAGACTTTCCGTTTCAAAATCATCATCTTCAAAATCTTCATCCTCGTCAAATTCATCGTCATATAATGGTTTTGGAAGTGGAGGACCAAAGTCTTTGTAATAAAATGCAAGGATTATGCCGGCAATTAATCCGGTTAAGTGTCCTTCCCATGAAATATGCTCTTTAATAGGGAAAATCCCCCAAACTAAGCTTCCATATAGAAAAACAACCAATAAAGAGATGGCAAGCAGATTTTTGTTCTTTCGGATTATCCCACTAAGAAATAAGAATGCTGCTAATCCATATATTAATCCGCTTGCACCAATGTGCCATGCAGGCCTTACATTAAAGAACCATAACCAAAACTGGGCAATAAAATATATAAGAAAGAATACCTTGTAAGAAATATCTCTGTAAAAATAAAACAGAGCCCACGACAGGAATAGAATAGGGAATGTGTTGTTAAATATATGTTTCCAATCACCATGTATCAGCGGGCCGGTAATTATTCCAATTAGTCCCTCAGGATGTAATGGATAAATGCCAAGGTGTGTAAAGCTACTATTGGTTATTACCTCAATAACTTTAATCGCCCATATTAACACTACAAATAAGAATGGAAATATAAAGCTTATTAAAAGACGCTTTTTGTCGTTTTCGTGGTCAATCATGAAATAAAGATAAAAATAAACTGCAAGAACCTTACTAAGTAAAGGATGTGTAAACTATTTAAAGATAAACATTTATTGTAGATCGTTTGTTGCAAAAACTATGCAGTATTTCAAACTCGCGATAATTCAATATCTTTGACTTGATTGAATCTCAATGGAAAGTAAGAATAAAATATTACCCGTATATAGTCTCGATGAGTTTCGACAAGCATCTCAGAAACGAAAACTTTTTCAGGTTGAAGTATTTGATGCAAACAGGCATTTTGAGGTTTCATATCCGCATAGGCACGATTTTTACGAAATTTTGTACCTAACAAATGGTTCAGGTTTTCATATTATCGACGAAAATAAATATGAGATTGCACCACCGTGTGTTTTTTTTATGTCACCAGGGCAAGCTCATAAATTGGAGTTGTCGCAGGATATTAAAGGTTTTATCTTTTTGTTCAATACAGAGTTTTACATTTTAAACCAGAAGAACCAGAATCGGTTGCTTGAGTTTCCGTTCTTTTTTTCTACTGAAAAAATAAATCCGCCGCTTGATTTATTGGATCAATCAGATATTAGTTTCCTTCATATGTTGTTTGAGAGAGGTTGTATGGAGATGACAAATATTAATGGTCCATCTGATGAGATTATTAGATCAATTCTAGATTTAATTCTTTTAATATGCGATAAGCTTTATCCGGAGTCGCTACGGACTGTTCAATCTGGAAAGGGACATTTTTTAGTAAAAAACTTTTTGCAGCTAATTGAAGAAAACTACCAAAATAATTTGCGTGTAAACGATTATGCTCAGAAACTATCAATAACACCAAATCACCTTACTCAAATGGTGAAAGCAATTACAGGTAAAAGTTCTACGGCATTACTTCAAGAGAAGAATATAGTTGAAATTAAACGATTTTTACTCCACACAGAAATGACTGTTTCAGAGATTGCTGAAGTAATGAGTTTTCCTGATCAATCATATTTTACAAAGTATTTTAAAAAAAACACAGGTGTAACACCTTTGCAGTTTCGGAAGGAATCCATGAAAAATACCTAATTTTCCCGAAATAGTATCAAGATATTTGTTGTTATTTTTACTTCCTTTGTATCATGAAGTTATGACTTTTGTTTTCTGACTTCAATAATAAATATTTCAAGTACATAATTAAAAAATCATAGAAAATGGCAAATTATTTTAGCTCACTTCCATTTCGTCTTCAGGTAGAAGAATTAGGCAAATGCGACTTCATGGATGCCTCTGAATTCGCTGATGGTGTTGAAAAACTAAAAGGTAAAAAAATTGTTGTTGTAGGTTGTGGAGCCCAAGGATTAGCCCAGGGACAGAATCTTAGAGACAGTGGTTTGGATGTTTCTTATGCACTAAGAAAAGTGGAAATTGATGAAAAACAGATTTCTTATCAAAATGCTATAAACGATAAATTTGAGGTTGGAACAATTGAAGATATGGTTCCAAAAGGAGATCTTGTTCTTAACCTGACTCCGGATAAATATCATACTCCAGTAGTAAATCATATTATGCCCCTAATGAAAAAAGGAGCATGTCTTTCATATTCTCATGGATTTAATATTGTCGAAGAGGGCATGAAAATTCGTGAAGACCTTACTGTTATTATGGTGGCTCCAAAATCTCCAGCATCGGAAGTACGTGCTGAGTTTTTAAGAGGTTTTGGTGTACCAACATTAATTGCTGTTCACCGCGAAAACGATCCAAATGGCGATGGCTTAGATATAGCTAAAGCTTATTGTGTTGGAACTGGTGGTCATAAAGCAGGAGTTCTGAATTCTTCTTTTGTTGCTGAAGTTAAATCAGACTTAATGGGTGAGCAAACAATTCTTTGTGGATTATTGCAAACTGGTTCAATTCTTTCGTTCAATAAAATGGTTGAAAAAGGAATTGATGCTGGATATGCTTCTAAGTTGGTACAATATGGTTGGGAAGTTATTACTGAGGCTCTTAAACTTGGTGGTATTACTCATATGATGGATCGACTTTCTAATCCAGCTAAAATTGAAGCATACAGATTGGCAGACGAGCTTAAAGCTATTATGCGTCCACTATTTGAAAAGCATCAGGATGATATTCTTTCTGGTCATTTCTCAAAGACTATGATGGAAGATTGGGCAGCCGGCGATAAGAATCTTTTAGCTTGGAGAGCAGCTACTGGAGAAACTGCATTTGAGAAAACTCCAGCTTCAGAAGTTGAAATAACTGAGCAGGAATACTTTGATAAAGGAACTCTAATGGTTGCTTTTGTGAAATCTGGTGTTGAGCTTGCATTCGAAGTTATGACAGAATCAGGAATGAAACCTGAATCTGCTTACTACGAATCGTTGCATGAGACTCCACTTATTGCTAATACCATTGCAAGGAAGAAACTATTTGAAATGAATAGGGTTATCTCCGATACTGCAGAATATGGCTGTTATTTATTTGACCATGCTTGTAAGCCACTTTTAGAAGACTTCATGAGCAAAGTTGATACTAAGCTTATTGGCGAAGATTTTAATGCAAAAATTAAAGATAGACAAGTAGATAATAAGTTGCTAATTGATATTAATGATGAAATTCGTTATCATGATATTGAGATTTGTGGAGCAGAACTACGTGAAGCAATGACTGCGATGAAATCAATTATCTAAAATGAAATTAGCAAACCGTGATTTGAACTGATGTATGGAGTAAGTAATGGTCGTTTTCGGCTAAAATCTATTTCTCTATTCAGAACTTAAGCGGAACTAAATAGTTAACCTTTTTATATAAGAAGAGGCCTTCCAATTGGAAAGCCTCTTCTTTTGTTATATTGACGGTGTTATACCTAAATATGTATTTGAATTTTTGAAACGATCTTAATAAGAATTTGTGTGAGTATTCTATGCATGAGATAGCCCATTCTTTCCATCTACTTCTTCCAGATAGTTAGTTAACAATTCTTCACTAAGCCTTGTAACGGCAACCCTACCTGAACGTGTAAATTGCTTAACTCCAAATTGAGTCAAAACATCGAAGAGATCTTGTGTTTCTTCGCAATGTCCTGTTTTTTCAATTACAGTGTATTCTGGCATTACTTCAAGAATACGAGCGTTATGTTTCCTGATGATACTTTCCAAAGTATTGCTGGCTAATAGAGACTCGGTCGGAACTTTGTAAAGAGCAATTTCCTGGTAAACAATTTCTTCATTCGGGTGGTAAAAAGATTTGAGGACTTCTACCAATTTTTCAATTTGTTTAACAACTTTCTCTACTTTTTCCTGCGTTTCAACAACAACAATGCTGAATTTATGAATTCCTTCAATGGCAGACTGTGATACAGTCAAGCTATGGATGTTCACATTTCTGCGCGTAAAAATAATTGTTATTCTATTCAATAAACCAATATGGTTTTCGGAAAATGCTGTTATGGTGTATGTTTTTGTCATCTTTCTTTCTTTTTAATTACTTTGATTGAGGTTCAAGCATAACATCTGAAACAGAGGCTCCTGTTGCTATCATAGGGAAAACATTGTTTTCTTTTTCGATAGAAACTTCAAGAATATAAGCACCTTTGTGGTCAATCATTTCCTGAATGGCTTCATCTAGTTCTGGTCTTTCAAGAACTTTACGTCCTTTTATTCCATATCCTTCAGCTATCTTAATGAAATCAGGATTCATCATGTACGTTTGAGAGTAACGCTTGTCGAAGAACAACTCTTGCCACTGTCGCACCATACCCAGATATTTATTGTTGAGTAGTACTATTTTTACAGCTGCTTCAGATTGAGTAATTGTTCCCATTTCCTGAATAGTCATTTGTAATCCGCCATCGCCGCAAATACAGAACACTTCTTTGTCGGGTGCACCCATTTTCGCGCCAAAGGCCGCTGGAAGTCCAAATCCCATAGTGCCAAGTCCTCCAGAGGTAATAAAACTTCTTTTATTTTTAATTTTGCAATACCTTGAAGCAAACATTTGATGTTGTCCTACATCCGTTACAAAAACAGCATTGCCATCTGTTTTTTCATTTATCCTTCGGATAACTTCACCTGGAGTCATTCCTTCTTTTTCTGGATAAAGGTCATTCTTAATGACTTTTTCATTTTCAATTTTATCGAGTTCTTTAAACTCATTAATCCATCCAGAGTAATCTTTTGACTCAACTAATTTCGAAAGAAGAGGAAGGGTGCTTTTTACATCACCTAATACAGCAGCATCAGTCTTAACATTTTTGTCAATTTCAGCAGGGTCAATCTCAAGGTGAACAACTTTTGCTTGTTTAATATATGAGCTTAGTGCACTAGTAACCCTATCGTCAAAGCGCATACCAATTGCAATAATTGTATCGGCCTCGTTACTCAGCTTGTTTGGGGCATAATTTCCGTGCATACCCAGCATTCCCATATTTTGTGGGTGATCTGTTGGTAGGGCAGTAACTCCCATAATGGTCCATGCTGCAGGAATACCAGACTTTTCAATGAATGTTTTGAATTCTTCAACAGCATCGCCAAGAATAATTCCTTGTCCAAATAATACTAAAGGTTTTTTTGACTGGTTAATTATTTCTGCAGCCTTTTTAATTTGTTCAGGCTCAATATTAGGTTTGGGTACATAGCTTCTAATGTAGTCGCATTTTTTATAGTTGAAATCAAGTTCACCAAATTGAGCATCTTTTGAAATATCAAGCAAAACTGGACCAGGTCTTCCAGTGCCAGCTATATAAAATGCTTGCGCTATGGCCCAAGGAATATCTTCAGCTTTAGTAATTAAATAATTCCATTTAGTGACTGGCATTGTAATGCCAACAACATCGGTTTCCTGAAATGCATCGGTGCCTAAAAGTGGCGACGCAACCTGGCCGGTAATACAAACTAATGGAGTAGAATCTATCATAGCATCTGCTATTCCCGTCATTAGATTTGTAGCTCCCGGGCCTGATGTCGCCATACATACACCTACACGTCCAGATACTCTGGCATAGCCTTGAGCTGCATGAATTGCACCTTGCTCGTGGCGGGTTAGTATATGTTTAATTTTGTCCTGGTATTCCATCATTGCATCATATACTGGCATGATGGCCCCTCCTGGATAACCAAATATGTAATCGGTTCCTTCTTCGATAAGGGATTTTAATACTGCTTGTGAACCTGTTAATTTCATATTGTTGTTTGTTTTGTTTCGTTAGTGTGTGTTAGATTTTTATTCTACAACGCGAATTGCACCTGTATCGGCCGATGTTACCATTTTTGCGTATGCTTGAAGAGCTTTTGAGATTAATCTTTCTCTTGTAAGTGGAGTATAGGCTTTATTATCTCTTCTTTCTTGAATCTTTCTTCTGGCCTTTAATTCGTCTTCGTTTAGTAATACATTTATTGACCGTTCCGGGATATTAATTTCAATTGTATCACCATCTTCCACAAGAGCAATCTCTCCTCCTGCAGCTGCCTCTGGAGAAACATGTCCAATTGATAGTCCGGAAGTACCTCCAGAAAAACGGCCGTCTGTAATTAAGGCACATTCTTTTCCTAATCCTTTCGATTTAATATAAGAGGTTGGATAGAGCATTTCCTGCATTCCGGGTCCACCTTTTGGGCCTTCATATCGGATTATAACCACCTCTCCAGCTACTACTTTATCGTTTAAAATGCCTTCAATAGCATCTTCTTGAGATTCAAATACTTTTGCTGGGCCTTTGAAAAGGAAGATAGATTCATCAACTCCGGCAGTTTTTACCACACAGCCGCGGCTGGCAATATTGCCAAACAGAACCGCAAGCCCTCCATCTTTATTATAACAGTTTTCTATGTTACGAATACAACCATTTTTACGATCGATATCCAATTCCTTGAATGTTACACCCTGGCTACCCATTTTAAGGTTTTTTATGCCAGCCGGAGCACTACGATATATCTCTTCTGCTTCAGATGATGATTGGTTCGTTGTAATTGAATATTTTTCAATTGCTTCACCTAGCTTGTAACCATCAGCTCTGGAAACATCAAGATTTAATAAATTGTTTTTTGCAAGTTCTCCCAGAATGCTAAGGATGCCACCAGCACGGTTTACATCTTCAATATGATATTCAGGAGAATTAGGTGAAACTTTGCACAATACAGGGATTTTCTTCGATAGCTCATTTATGTCTTTCATTGTAAAATCTACCTCGGCTTCCTGAGCAATTGCCAATATGTGAAGAATAGTGTTTGTAGACCCACCCATGGCAATGTCAAGTGACATAGAATTCATGAAAGCATCGCGGGTAGCAATGGAGCGAGGCAGTACACTATCATTATCCTCGAAATAATATTGATTAGTAATTTTTACAATCTGTTCAGCAGCTTGTTCAAATAGTTTTAACCTGTTTTTATGTGTTGCAACAATGGTACCATTGCCAGGAAGTGCAAGTCCCAAAGCTTCGTTCAAACAATTCATTGAGTTGGCAGTGAACATACCAGAACATGAACCACATGTGGGGCATGCTTCTTGCTCAACCATTGTCACTTCCTTGTCGGAAATGTTCTGATCAGCAGCCATAACCATAGCATCAACTAAATCATATTTTTTATTTCCTATTTTACCTGCTTCCATTGGACCACCAGACACAAAAATTGTTGGTATGTTCATTCTCATAGAAGCCATTAGCATGCCAGGAGTAATCTTATCACAATTGCTTATGCATATCATTGCGTCAGCTTTATGGCCATTTACCATATATTCAACACTGTCAGCAATGAGGTCTCGCGAAGGTAAGGAGTAAAGCATACCATCATGCCCCATAGCAATGCCATCATCAATGGCAATAGTGTTAAACTCGGCTGCAAAACATCCGTTTTTTTCAATTATGCCCTTTACTAACTGGCCAATTTCGTGTAAATGAGTATGACCAGGAACAAACTGTGTAAATGAATTTACTACAGCAATAATAGGTTTGCCCATTTGTTCTTCCTTCATTCCAGAGGCTCTCCATAGACTGCGGGCACCTGCCATCAGTCGGCCTTCTGTAGTTGTTGCACTTCTAAGTTTTTTTGGCATAAGAACCGTTTTTATTTAGGTTATAAAAATCAAAAAAGCCATTCTTATGGTAAGAATGGCTTTTAAATATTTTGTTATACTTCTGTATATACCATCCTTACCTCAGAGTCAGAACGACTAAGAGTACGAGAACGCTAATAATGACAGAAGTGATATTCATCATGTTTTTTATTAATTGGAAGCAAATATATAGATATATTTTATAATTTGTGCAATGCATGAGATTTTTTTTTGAAAATCTGCGCAGATAATTGAAAAGACCTGTAGAAGTGTTATTGAAAGATGGCTGCTCCAATTATTTTTTTTTGCAAGAGAACATAAAATCCTTCAAATTTAAACTGTATTGATCTTTAATGTTTTGTGGTATTAGGTCGAAATAGTTTTCTTCATCAATAATAAAACCAACAGATTTAAGCCTTTCCGGATAATCAGTACCAAATACTCTAACATGATCGTATTGTCCAAAAATTTCAGCTCTTTTAGCCCGATCGGTTATAGAGTTATCCTCAAAAGTGTCTGTTCTGTTAAAATCTGCAGGGACTTGCAAAATTGCGTATCCACCTGGTTTTAGAACACGAAGAATTTCGGACATTGCTTTTTTGTCATCTGGTACATGTTCGAGAACATGATTACATATTACAACATCATATTCATTCTCTTTAAACGGTAAATTCTGGATATCACATTTAAAGTCGGCAAGTGGCGATTCAAGATCAGCTGTGTGATAGGTGAGTTTTTTTAACTTTCTAAACCGTTTTACAAAGCATTGCTCGGGAGCAACATGTAATACCTTTAATGTGTCTGCAAAAAAGTTTGTCTTCTCTTGTAAATAAAGCCACATAAGCCTATGACGCTCCAGCGATAAACAACCTGGGCAAAGAGCTCCCTCTCTTACATTTCCATATCCATAAGGAAGGAATTTTCGGTACTTGCCCTTACAAACCGGGCATTCTACTTTGTTGCCTTTATAAAATAAGCGAGAAAAAATTAAAAAGAAATAGCTTAACCGGATAAGCAAGGGGCGTGGAATTGTATTCAGAATATATCGAATGAGTTTCTTCATGTTAAAGTTAAAAGTGTTTTGAGTAGCCGCAAATGTAGGGAAAAAACTTTTTCTATTAGAATTCAGAATTTATTCTAACAAATATATTTTTATTCGAACAAGCTTTTTTTACTTTCGCAATGCTAAAACAAGATAAAGAGATATGAGACCTTGGAACTAAGACTTTTTATTTCTTTAATCTCATGTCTAGAACTATAAATTTAAATAATATTATGAGACCATTTAAAGTATTAGGAATACAACAAATTGCTATTGGAGGAGAAGACAAAGCAAAACTCGCGAATTTTTGGATCAATATTATGGGCCTTGAGATGGTGAAGACATTCAAAAGTGAGAAAGAAAACGTAGATGAGGATGTTTTGAAAATGGGTAAGGGTGCATCAGCTGTTGAAGTTGATATTATGCAACCACTTGACTTTGATAAGAAGCCTAGAGTTGATCAGCCTAAGTTAAATCATGTTGGATTATGGATAGATGATCTTCCAAAATGTGTTGAGTGGCTAGCAGAGCAAGGTGTTCGTTTTACCCCAGGTGGAATACGCCCAGGAGCTAGTGGACACGATATTTGTTTTATTCATCCTAAAGGGAATGAAGAGTTTCCATTGTGCAGCGAGGGAGTTCTTGTAGAATTAGTTCAGGCACCTCAAGATGTGATTGCAGCTTTAAGCTAGTTTTAGATAATAATGGAAAGAAAGCCTTACGTACCTGAGATTTGGGAAGATGTGGATTGCTTGTTCTGTGGATCTTCAGATAAAAAGCATTATCATAAGTATGGAAACGAACTCCAATTTACATATGTGTTGTGTAAAAATTGCAAGCTTGTTTATCAATCACCACGTCCCAAGTATGATGAGGCTTTTATTGAAGCTGCATATGGACAGTACTTCTTATTTGAACCAGATTATGAATATACTGGCAAAGAATTGAAACAATTCAATGAGGAGCTTAATGAAATATGTAAGCATGATACAGAGAAAACTTCAATTTTAGATGTTGGTAGTGCAATGGGAGCATTTTTAAAAGCTGCAGAAGGATATTATTCCAAAAGAACTGGGATAGACGCTTCTGAAGTAATGGTGAAGTTTGTAAAGCAGAAATTAAATATTCCCGTATTTTGCGAAATGTATGACGAACTTGATATTCAGGAAAAATTCTCGTGTATTCATATGAGTCATGTTATAGAACACATCCCGAATCCGGTTGAATGGTTAAAGAAATCGGAGGAGCTACTAACAAAAAATGGCGTTTTAGTAATTGCTGTTCCAAACATGTTTTCTTTATCACGACGTGTTAAATTATTCTTTCAACGAATAGGATTACGCTCTGGAGAATGGAAAGAAAATTGGAGAACACCGGATCATTTATTTGAACCAACTATACCTAGTATGGTTCGTTTGTTTTCTGAGAATAATTTCAAAGTGCTTGATTATTATTCTTATAGTAGAAAGAACATGACATCAAAAGGCATAATCAGTGCTTTAATTAATAGGAAATTTTATCTTGGTTCTAATTTGAGATTCTATGTGCAGAAGTTACACCCTAAATAAAAAGTGGGTAAGCTACTTATATCGCACCGCTACAACCACCTACCCTTGCTACCTTCCGGTCCTGGGGGAATTCAGTAGGAGCTGGTCGTATAAGACTTACCCGCCGCAAAAGTATAAACTTTTATTAATTAAACAAAAGAAAAATTAGGGCAGGTTCTCCTGCCTTAATTTATTTACATATGATGGGAATTCAACAATTTAAAAAACATGCTCTATATCCCGGTGTTTTTCTGGGGTTTACTTTAGTTATTCTTGAGTTTTCTGCTCTATTTCTAGGATTATTATTCCATAAATATTTAGCAAATATTTTTACGATAATAGTTTTTTTTAGTATTTCTATCGCCATTAAAAAGTATCGCGATTATAATAATGGGTATCTAAAATTTAGTTCAGCTTTCAAGATTGGATTTGTTACCTGTGTTATTTCTGGAGCTATTTGGTCAATTTATAGGTATATCGAATATAAACTCAGCCCCTCTATTTTAGAAGAAATTATTCGTGCAAATAAGGAAGCCTTATCGGAAAGTTGGGCTACTTCAGATAGATTGGAATTTATGATGGAAGCTACAGAAAAAGTTACAACTCCGGCAACTTTAGCATTTTTAAACACTTTTATCGTATCAATGATACTTGGAGGTTCAATTTTATCCTTATTTTTAGCCTTTATTTTGAAACGTGAAAACCCAGATAAAAAACAAAAACTAGAATTATAACCATGGATATTTCAATTGTTATTCCACTTTTTAACGAAGAAGAATCGTTGCCAGAATTGGTTGCTTGGATAAAAAGGGTAATGAACGAAAACCACTTATCGTTTGAGGTAATTCTTATCAATGATGGGAGTACAGATAATTCGTGGGAAATAATTAAAAAACTAAAAGAATCAAATTCTGAAATTAAAGCAATCAAGTTTCAGAGAAATTATGGCAAATCTCCTGCTTTGCATTGTGGTTTTCAACTTGCGCAAGGTAATGTAGTTATGACTATGGATGCTGATTTGCAAGATAGTCCGGATGAAATACCTGGATTTTACAAGATGATTGTTGAAGATGGGTACGATTTGGTTTCTGGTTGGAAGAAGAAACGTTATGATCCAATTTTTTCTAAAAATTTACCAAGCAAATTCTTTAACTGGACTGCTCGTAGGATGAGCAAAATAAAACTACACGATTTCAATTGTGGAATTAAAGCTTACCGAAAAAATGTTGCTAAGAGTATTGAGGTTTATGGCGATATGCACAGATACATACCAGTATTAGCCAAGTGGGCAGGATTTAGGAAAATTGGAGAAAAAGTAGTTCAACATCAGGAGAGAAAGTATGGAGTTACCAAATTTGGTGTCGAGCGTTTTTTGCGTGGCCCGCTTGATTTGATGTCGGTTATTTTTATGTCAAAATTTGGCAAACGACCTATGCACTTGTTTGGCTTATGGGGTGCGATTATGTTTTTAATAGGTTTTGGTTTTGCTTTGTATTTAGGCGTTGAAAAAATTATAGCACTTCAGCAACATGTAACAGCCAGACTTTTAGCAGAGAGGCCAAGTTTTTATTTATCTCTCATTAGTATGGTTTTAGGAACTCAATTATTCCTTGCAGGATTTATTGGAGAATTAGTTACACGTAATAGTACAGATAGAAACAACTATCTGATTGAGGAAGAATTGAAATAACTTAAAGGCTGACTATTTTACCGAATACTCTATTTTGGTTCTATTTTCCCAAAATGAAGGATCGTATTCTTCAAATTGCTTAGCAAGCGGTTCATCTGTCATTATTTCATCTTCTTTGAATTTCTCGACATCTTTGACCTTAATATTTGTTGTGGCAAAAGCTTGAATACTTGAAAATACACCGTGGTCATATTTCCCTTTACGATATTTTTTTATTGCTTCAGCATTAAAAGACAACAACACTTTCGATGGATACCATTTTTTATTAACATTCCGATATTCATTATCGATGTTGAATTGAACCTCACCAACTTTTATCCTGTACAAGCTTAATATTGGTTTAGCAATGGTTGGTACCTTCAGTGTGTTAACAGATGTGATTTTTACAATAGCATAGGTTTCTTTGTCGATGTATACTAATGCATTCATGTATAAGTAATTGATGGGTCTTTTATTTTTACATCGAATCACATATAGGTTTTTGTCTCCAAGTGAATTATCGTTTTCGTAAGTAAAGTCAAACTTCTTGAACTTTGTTGAATCTAAAAACATATTCTGATTTCTTACAAAATCGGTTAATAAAGCATTCTTTGGCCCTCCAAACATTATTTGAATTGCATTCGAGTCTTTTTCAGGTATTGAATCTCCTTTTCTAATTGCCTTACGTATATCTTTTTCAGATTTCTTCTTGATAAAAGTTTCCATAAATCTTATATGTCCCAAACTATCGCGAGTTCTTCCTTGTAATATTTTAACCTGACATTTGCTGGTATCTCCAAAGTGAGGGCTGTATATTTCAACAAAAGCTTCAGCAAAATTTATGTACACATCATTTTCAATTAATTCTTCCAAATAAAATCCTTCTGAAATGAAAGGTTCTTGCGGATAATTTTTAGAAATATTTCTTACTGCTTCTCTAAGGACATCTTCGGGATATAAAGGTTTTACAATAACAGCCTCAATATTTGTTGGAGCAGTTTTTAATCTGACCTCAATTACTGAATTTGAGACTTTGTTAATCGGACTTTCATATGTTTTGTATCCTAAGTGATTAAACTGAATTGTGTCATTGATTATTGAATCAGGTAAGTAAATAGAAAACTCACCATTTGGTCCTGCCATAGTTCCCATAAAGGCTCCTTTTACAACAACAGATGTGTAGGGAAGGGGTTTGTTTGTTTTCTTGTCCTTAACAATACCTTCTATTGAAATAGTTTGGGCAGAAATAGTTGAAAACAATAATAGATAGGCTACTAGTTGAATATATAAGAGAGTTCGTATCATTGGTTTTATAGGGGGATAAATTTTGGTTTCAAATGTATTTCAATAAATATAATTGCTAAAGCAAAAATAAGTTAATTAGCTTCAATAAATGTTAATAAACTATATGACTGATAAAGGCTCAAAATGTTACAATAATGAATATGGAAATATGAATAGTGGTAATTCTTTAAATACTGTTTGTACTTTTGGAGCAATATGAAAAGACCTGATATATACATTTTCAATCCAACCAGTGAGATGGCTGTGGCTAATGGAACAGTTTCATGGCAGCCCAACAGGATGCTACAAAAACTTGAGACAGATTTAGCACTTCTTCCTGCATTTTTTGCGGAAGCAAATGATATTGTTGTTATAGAAAATAAGCCTTCTAAGGAATTTTTCAGATTATTCGATTATCTCGAAAAAGATTTTCCAACATTTTGTCATTATAACGATCTCTTAAGTCTGGTTAATGAAGGAGAGGTATTACCAGGAAGCATTAAGCCCTGGGGATGGAGTCAGGTAATTCATTATAAATATAAAAGCCTGGTTTCCTTCTGTAGTAAAGAATTTAAAGACAGTCCGATTTCGTCATGGAATAATGAAATGAAGAAGTTTATTAGCAGGGAATTTGCATTGGAAATATTAAATAAACTATTAACAAAGTATCCTGCTCAAAAATTTCTGATTAAATCTGAACTACCGAAAAAATGCGAAAACATTTTACAAATAGAAAAAGTGCATAATGAAAATATTAGCTCTATAGTAAAACTGCCATGGAGCTCATCGGGTAGGGGGGTGCAGGTGATTAACCAGGCTTCAATTCATCCATCAATAAAAAACAGGTTACAAGGGGCAATTAAAAACCAGGGTTTTGTAATGGTTGAACCCTTGCTTGATAAAAAGCTGGATTTTGCCCTTCATTATAAGGTATCTGCAAATAAAACAGAATACTTGGGTTACTCTTTGTTTAATACTTTCGAAGATGGAAAGTACTCTGGGAATTTCTTGAAGCATTACGTGCCCTCTGAACAAACAGAATACTTAAATTATTTGAAAAGCGAGGTTGAAGAACTTGCTGGCAAAATTAAGCAAGTATTGGAGAACTCTGAACTAAAGAACTTTTATGAGGGCTACTTAGGGATAGATGGGCTTATATTTCAGAGACAAGGAGAATTAAAAATTCATCCATGCATTGAGATTAATTTGCGTTATAATATGGGCTTATTAGCTTTTGAGTTGGAGAAAATGTTGGCTAAAAATAGCTATGGTGTTTTTCATCAGTTTGGGGGCAAAAAGGGAGAGTTTGCCAGGCTAATGAAGGTGAAACAGAAAAAGAATCCTGCTGAATTTTCTGGCAGATTATTAGTTCAAGGAACTTTGCCTTTAACGGAACCAACAGAGCAAGCCATATTTGGTGCTTATTTAGAGGTTTTTACGGTATAAAAAAAGCCATCGCTTTTTGAGGCGATGGCTTTAAATAGGAATTATTTTTTTATTAAAATTTGTCGACAGGAGTACCAGTTCCATAATGTGCAGAACGAATTATAGTCTCACCTGGTTTAATGTCATATAAAGTACGGAAAGCATTATAATCAGTATTGGAAGAAAAACTTGGATTTTCTTGAGAATCACTTGTGATATCATCGTTTTTAAAGTCGTTTACGTTTTTAACATAACCTGTACCTCTATTTACGTAGTCAACCTCTGATAATTTACCTTCAAAATCAAGGTCGATATCAAGAACAGCACCTGAACCATATCCAGCAACAGTATGAAGTGTTACTATCGGAGGCGCAGCTCTATTATAACCAAATCCGCCATTTTCTTTATTATATCCAGCAATTTGCCCAAGAGGGCTAATGTCCCCGTGATCGAAGCTAATATAAATTTGCTCGGTTAGTCTATCTGTTATTGTAAATACAGGTGCACTCGCAAAAGCAGGGGTAGTGAAAATAGTATCAACATTAGAAAAGTTTTTGTTTACAATTTTTCCTCCAGCCAAATTAGTGTAAGTTGATAAACCGAAATCTGAAGTAATTTCAGTTAATTGTGTGCCAGAATATGTTGTGTATTCCCAAATTACACTAGGGAAAGTAACATAATTGCTTCCATTGTTTGTAATATATATTTTGTATGAACATCGGAAAAGTATATCAATTACAGCCCCATGGCCACCAAGTTCTGTTGTGTCTACTGCAGGAGCAGATGTGTAAAGAGCATCGTTATTATTGAAGAAATCAATGTTAACTATGCTACCATTTGAAACATCAACTTGTATTGATGCAGTTTTTCCATTTACACCTTCCGAAAGTTTCATGATTTGATTATCACCATTAGTATAACCAGAACCTCCATCAATTAAAACAAATTGTGAGTAAGCTGCTACAGCAGTAGGAATAACTTTTGATTCAACTGCAAATCCAGCGCCTATTGTGGTTGCACTTGGAGCTTCAACTGTTGCGTAAACACTAGGAAGAGAGGGTATTGCACCGGCTTTAGCGTTGTCAGATAGTCTGAAATGAGTAGGCCTATTAACAACATCTATCGTGTAGTTTTCGCCTTCAACAGCTACAGTTTGATTTGTGTAAATTTCAGGATAAACAAGAGTGATGTCATCATTACCTTCGTAGCTAACAGGAACTTTAATTTCATAGTTTCCAGTTGCGTTAGTAGTGCCAACGAAAGCAATATCGTTGATAAGGTTATAGTTAAATGCTCTTACAATCGTTCCTTCCGGTACAGCTTCTCTTACCCGGTTTGTTACATTTGATTCGATGGTTAAGCGACCTTGAATAGTAGCCATATTCTCACCAGAAAGAGGGAAAAGGCTTACAGTTTTTGCAAAATGACGCTGACGATAATCATCTGGAATTACATTGTAAGTTGTTGAAACTCTAGTGTAATTTGTTTTAGTAATTACAACAGGAACCTCATCACTTATTGAGATGCCTTCAAAATATGCTAACCCCTCTTCGCCTGATGTTGCAGTTCTAATTACTCCTTTATCTACGATTTCAACAATTGCACTATCAAGAGGCAGGTTGTTGTTGCTTGCATCAACAACTCTAATTGTAAAGTCAATCAGTTGTTGGTTTGTAATTACATCTTCTTGAGTTACTTTATCTTTGTTACAAGAAGAAAAGATTGCTAACGTAAATAACGTTACAATAAACAAGTTAATCGATTTTTTTTTCATAGTTAAATGATTGGTTTTCAAACAATGGTTATCCTTTTTAGGAAAAACGGTTTGATTAATTATTGATTTTGATTATTCTGATTTTGAAAAATTGAATGAATATCCGAAAGTCATGATAAATGAACCTTGGTTGATATTTGATTTAACATCATTCAGATCTAGGTAGCTATAACCTTCTCGAATTGGTGTAAATCCATAGCGATACCGGCAATCAAGAAACATACTATTACTGGCAATCGGAAGTTCAATTCGTAAATTTAATGCAGCAGCTATATTAAATTTTTGGTAATTGTTTGTTTCATCGTTTGTCTGATCGTATGTTCCATACATACCATCTCCTAATGGGCCAGTAATTGTTTCAACTGATTTAGCCTTTAAGGTATAAGAAACTTCTGGACCAACTCCAATGCTAATAGAAGCTTTGTCTAGTTCGTATATCTCATAGTTTGCAATAACAGGAATATTTACTGTATGCAATGTTACTTTACTATCTCGATATTTAATAGGGAAAGCTGTTTGGTTAAAGTCAACACCATAACGGGTATTGTCTTCAATGGTTAATAACCCTCCGCCAAGCTGAAGGTACTCAATACCTGCTGATAAATTGAGTTTGTCGGATAATGGGTAGATGTAGTCTAACCCGATAACTACTCCAAGGTTATCTTTAACATGTTGTTGATCACTAATAAAATGGTTGTAAACAGGGCCAAGTTTAATGCCAACGGTTTGGGAGTACACGGCATGAGAAAATAACATAAAAAGCCCCAAATAGGCAAATGTGAGTTTTAGCTTAAACATAAGGTGTAGTTTGAATGAGTTTGACAAATAATTTAACAACGCGAATATAATTTTTTGTTATCAGTTGTAATCTAAAAACGAAAATCTTTCTTAACAATTTGGTTAAGTGTTTTTTTTAGTTGATTAGATAATTAAAGTTGTTGATAGACATACATATGCTGAGGTTTAAAGTATGTTTAAACCTACTTTAATTTAAGAAGGAAAAATGTATTTATTAATTCTGGTAAAATTTCGTTTTAAAAACACTATACTCATCAAACTTAAGTACATGTACCTGAAAGGTTGTTTTTAGAAATCCCCAACCATAACCAAATTGCTGGTAAAATGAGCTCATTATTGAGCTAAAGGCAACTGTAAGACTTTTATTCTTGATAAGAGAATCGAAGAAAATTAATGCAATAAATAAAGCAATAGGTGATAAAAAGCATATACTCCAATAGCTAAGAATTGCAAGACCGATTAGCCCCAAGATAAATATGGAAGGAAAAGCATAAAATATTTTGAAGGTCTGAGGATAAATTTTAGACATTATTACTCGTGTTTTAGCAAACCTAAATACTTGTGTATAAAACTGTTTTAAGGAAGTTCTTCTTTTATGATAAACATAAGCATCTTTAATTAAACGTGTTGTATAGCCTCGTTTAATCATTTCAATTGCCAAAACCATATCTTCTCCAGGGTGCATTTTAATTACAGGAAATCCACCCATTTCCGTATAAATTTTCTTTGATAAACCAAGGTTGAAGCTTCTGGGGTAGAACTTATCTACTTTTTCACCTCCACCTCTAATTCCTCCAGTGGTTAAGAATGAAGTCATAGAGTAAGAAATAGCTTTTTGTAAAGTGCTGAACGATTCATGGGCTCTATCGGGGCCGCCAAAAGCATCAACATAATTCTCCTTAAGTTCTTTCCTAATTGTTTCGAAATAATGAGGAGGAATAATACAATCTGAATCAAAAAAAATAAAATAATTCCCAGTAGCTCTTGCCATTCCATAGTTTCTGGCTATTGCAGGTTTTTCATTTTTTTTAAAAAAGTATTTAATATTTAGTTTATCGGAATATACATTACATATATCTTCACTTTTTAATGTAGAACCATCCTCAACAATAATAATTTCAAAATCTTTATCTGTTTGTTTTGAAAGACTTTCCAGTAATTCTTCAATTTCATCAGGACGATTAAATACTGGAACTATTAAAGAGAATTCAAGATTGTTCATTACAATAAAGTGATTTTAATTTCTTTGCTACAATTTTGTCTGTTTCAAAAGTAAAGTCAATTTTGTTAAGGGTTGCAATTGGAATCCAACTAAAAGATTGAAGACCATCTTCTTCGCCCTCAAAATCAAAAGGTTTGTTCGACGACTTGAATATAGCAGGTTCGGTTAAACTTGCCAAATAATAAATTGCTATTAGTTGCCGATCACTAAAAAATTTAGTTGGAATAAATTCTTCAGTAGTGTGAAAGTGGTTAATAATTTTAATTTCCTGTTTTAATTCTTCCACAGCCTCTCTTTTTAAGCAATCAAGAGTACCTTCGCCAAAATGCATTCCTCCACCTGGAAATTTTATTAATTTTTCTTGATGGAACATTTCATAGGATATTAGTACTTCTTCATACTCGCTAATGATCAGTCCGTAAACGCGAATATTAAATTTAGTTATGTTCATATAAACATGACTTATTGATTAATTTCATCATATCATTAATCTGTTCTGGGTTAAACCAATGTGCATCTTTATATCTACGGAACCAGGTGAGCTGTTTACGAGCATATGTTCGGCTATGGTTTTTTATTTGAGTAATTGCTTCTTCTAGAGAGATTGCACCATCGAAATACTCAAATAGTTCACGATAGCCAACAGTTTTTAGCGGTGTTTTGTCTCTTTTGTCAAATACTGAGTGAGCTTCCTCTATTAATCCGGCTTCAATCATTTTATCTACTCTTAGGTTTATCCTGTTGTAAAGCTCTTCACGATTGATATCAAGAATAATCTTAAGAGTATTAAAGGAGCGCTCTTTTTGCTTATTTTTTAGAAAACGGCTATATGGTTTATTTGTTACTTCATATACTTCAATAGCTTTAAGTAGCCGTTTGTAATTGTTTTTATCAACTGTGTTGTAATATTCCGGATCTATTTTCTTTACTAATTGCTGAATCTTTTTTAAACCTTCATTTTCGTAGATGCTAAAGATCTTTAATCTCACATCGGCCGGAATTGTAGGTAAATCATCTATTCCGTTGCATAGAGCATCAATGTATAGACCGGATCCGCCAACTAAAACTATAACCTTGTGTTTTTTGAATAAGTGTTCTAAAAGGTCCAGAACTTCAAATTCATACATGCTTGCATTAAATCTTTCATCAATTGATTTATTTTGAATGAAATAATGTTTAACTGCTTGAAGTTCTTCTTTTGTAGGTACTGCTGTGCCAATCGATAATTCTTTAAATACCTGCCGCGAATCTGCAGAGATTATTTCTGTGTTTAATTGTCTTGCAAGTTCAATTGCAGTTGTGGTTTTTCCAATACCTGTCGGACCTCCAACTATTACTAATAAAGGTTTGTTCAAAGCTTAATATTTTGATGTAAATATACCCTAATGCAATAATATTGTTAGAAAGTTAATAGGATAATTGAAGTGAATATTCAGAAAGTAGAGTCGATGTTAGCCAATAAATGAATTTATACAATCTCATTGGAAATTTATCTTTTATACTTTCTGGTTATAGAAAGAGCTACCTGAATAAATCAGGCAGCTCCAAAACAAAGGTCAAATACAAGTATATTATTTATTCTGTTCTTTAATAAGATTCAGTGCTGAGCCTGCTTTGAACCACTCAATCTGATTTTGATTATAAGTATGGTTTACAAGAAATTCATCAAAAGTTCCATCAGCATGAGAAAGAACTATTTTTAAAGCTTTGTTGGGGGCAAATTCTGTCAAGCTAATAACATCAATTGTATCATCTTCACGAATCTTGTCATAATCGTTCTTATCTGCAAAAGTAAGAGCAAGCATTCCTTGTTTTTTTAGGTTTGTTTCGTGAATTCTTGCGAATGATTTTACTAAAACAACTTTTGCTCCTAATTGGCGAGGCTCCATAGCTGCATGTTCTCTTGAAGAACCTTCTCCATAGTTTTCATCTCCAACTATAATTGTACCAATTTCAGCTTGTTTGTATGCTCTGGCCGTTGCAGGAACTTCTCCATATTCGCCATTTAATTGGTTTTTAACAGTATTAGTTTTTTCGTTGAAGTAATTCATAGCACCAATAAGAAGGTTGTTCGAAATATTATCTAGATGTCCACGATATTTCAACCATGGTCCAGCCATAGAAATATGATCAGTAGTGCATTTTCCTTTAGCTTTAATAAGAAGTTTCAGGCCTTTATAGTCTTCACCATTCCATGGGCTGAATGGAGTTAATAATTGAAGTCTCTTTGATTCAGGATTTACTGTTACCTCAATGTTACTACCATCTTCAGCTGGAGCTTGATATCCCGCATCCTCAACATCAAAACCTTTTGAAGGGAGTTCATCACCAGTTGGAGTATTCAATTTAACGCTTTCTCCATTTTCATTAATAAGTGAATCTGTAATTGGATTAAAAGTAAGATCGCCGGCAATCGCCAAGGCTGTAACAAGTTCTGGCGAAGCAACAAAGGCATGTGTATTCGGATTGCCATCCGCTCTTTTTGAAAAATTTCTGTTGAAAGAATGTACAATAGCATTTACCTCTTCTTTCTCAGCTCCGCTACGTGCCCATTGACCAATACAAGGGCCGCATGCATTGGCAAATACCTCGCCACCCATATTTTCAAAAGTGTTGATAAAGCCATCGCGTTCTATTGTATATCTAACAAGCTCAGAGCCGGGGGTAATTTTAAACTCAGATTTTGTCTTTAGTTTTTTATCGACAGCGTCTTTTGCAATTGAAGCAGCTCGTGAGATATCTTCATACGATGAATTTGTACACGAACCGATTAATCCAACTTCAACTTTTGTTGGCCAACCTTTTTGTTTAGCTACTTCTTTCATTTTGCTAATAGGAGTGGCAATGTCTGGTGAGAATGGACCATTAAGATGAGGTTCTAATTCAGATAGATTAATTTCAATTACTTCGTCGAAATATTTCTTAGGATTTTGATATACTTCTGGATCTCCTGTTAGGTGATGCTTGATTTTATTAGCCAAATCGGCAACCTGACCACGATTAGTAGCTCGAAGGTATTTTTCCATCGAATCATCGTAACCAAAAGTTGAAGTTGTAGCTCCAATTTCGGCACCCATATTACAAATAGTTCCTTTACCAGTGCAGGATATGTTTTTAGCACCTTCGCCAAAATATTCAACAATACACCCTGTTCCACCTTTAACAGTTAGTATTCCAGCTACTTTTAAAATTACATCTTTTGCTGAGGTCCAACCATTCATCTTTCCTGTTAATTTAACACCTATTAGCTTTGGAAATTTTAGCTCCCATGGCATACCAACCATCACATCAACAGCATCAGCACCTCCTACGCCAATAGCAATCATGCCTAATCCGCCAGCATTCACTGTATGAGAATCTGTTCCAATCATCATGCCTCCTGGGAACGCATAGTTTTCAAGAACAACCTGATGAATTATACCTGCTCCTGGTTTCCAAAAACCAATACCATATTTATTCGACACAGAACTCAAGAAATCATATACTTCTTTATTTGCTTCCTCAGCAATTGGTAAATCTTTTAATGCTCCGGCTTTTGCCTGAATGAGGTGGTCACAATGGACTGTAGATGGAACAGCTACTTTATTTCTTCCTGCCTGCATAAATTGCAATAGAGCCATTTGTGCTGTAGCATCCTGCATGGCAACACGGTCTGGCGTGAAATTCACATAGTCCTGTCCTCTTTTATATGCTGTAGTTGGTTGAGAGTTGGTGTGAGCATATAATATTTTTTCAGCAAGAGTGAGAGGTTTTCCGGTAGTGTTTTTAGCGTTTTCAACTTTTGCTGAAAACTCATCGTATAGCTTCTCAATCATGTCAATGTCAAAAATCATAGCAATAATTTTTATGTATTATTAATGGGCGGCAAATTTACAAATAAATGCTTTAACGAATTAAAACATTAATAATGAATCTGACCTTTTATTTATATCAATATTTCTTTCTATTTGATAAATAGTAAGCATTTTTTTAATAATATTCATTAAATTAGAATTTTCATCAACGTAAGATTATTCTTTCGTGATTTTTGTTACGGTGCAATGGTCGGATATAATTAAGTTTATTATCTCAACACTAAAGAGATATAGATTGTTCGTTTTATTGTATATTTGAACAACTCAAGTCCTTGTTTTAGAAATTTTCAAATTGTGGTCATGAAAAAGCTTTTTATTAAAGGTTCCCCGAATACTCCTGAAGTTAATTTCAATCCGGATAATGGAGTTTTTAAATTAGATGGGCGTTCAATTCCTGAAGATCCAGGTGATTTCTACGATCCATTATTAAGTTGGTTAATTGAATATTTTGAGAATCCAGCTCCAAAAACATTTTTCAGAATTAATTTGGATTATGTTAATAGTGGTTCATCAAAATATTTATTAGGTCTGTTTCGAGTCTTTAAGAAAAAATATATGGAAGGAGTATCTGTTGAGGTAGACTGGTATTTTGAGGAAGACGACGAGGCTATTGAAGGGCTTGGAGAACACTATCAGTCACTTCTGCCAATACCTTTTAATATGAAAGAGTATATTTAAAATGGGGAGAACGAAAAAAACAAAAAAAAGCTGATCGTATTCGATCAGCTTTTATGTCTATTATAAGAGTAATTTAATTACTTAACAGAATCCATATACTTAACAAGTTCAACAACTTTTGCAGAGTATCCCATTTCGTTATCATACCATGAAACAACTTTCACGAAATTATCTGATAAAGAGATTCCAGCACCAGCGTCGAAAATAGAAGTACGGTGGTCACCAACAAAGTCGTTAGAAACAACTGAATCTTCAGTATAACCTAAAACACCTTTAAGTTCACCTTCAGAAGCTTCTTTCATGGCAGCACAAATTTCTTTGTAACTAGCGCCTTTTTCAATACGTGCAGTTAAATCAACTACTGAAACATCAGGAGTAGGAACACGGAAAGCCATGCCTGTAAGTTTTCCATTAAGTTCAGGAATAACTTTACCTACAGCTTTTGCAGCACCAGTAGAAGAAGGGATAATGTTTTGACCAGCACCACGTCCACCTCTCCAGTCTTTCATAGAAGGACCATCAACAGTTTTTTGAGTAGCTGTTGTAGCGTGAACAGTTGTCATTAGACCTTCTATAATTCCAAATTTGTCGTTTAGAACTTTTGCGATAGGAGCTAAACAGTTAGTAGTACAAGATGCGTTTGAAACAAAGTTCATGTCGTTGGTGTACTTTTTATTGTTTACACCCATAACGAACATTGGAGTATCGTCTTTAGAAGGTGCAGACATAATAACTTTTTTCGCGCCAGCATCAATGTGACCTTGAGCTGAATCTTTTGTTAAGAAAAGACCTGTTGATTCTACAACATATTCAGCACCAACAGCGCTCCATTTTAGGTCAGCAGGATTTTTTTCAGCTGTAACACGAATAGTTTGTCCATCAACAACTAATTGTCCGTCTTTTACGTCAACAGTACCATTATATCGGCCGTGAGTTGAGTCGTATTTAAGCATGTAAGCCATGTAATCAACATCAATAAGGTCATTGATTCCTACAACCTCAACATTGTTATCAGCCATTGCAATGCGGAATACAAACCTTCCTATTCTACCAAAGCCATTAATTCCGATTTTAATTTTTCCCATGGTTAAAAAATTTATAAAATATTAATAATTCCTAGATAATTGAAAAATGAAGGTGCAAATTTAAGAAATAAATTGAAATTGACCAACCACCCTACGTTACCATAAGGTTAAATGTGTGATAAAAATAACAATACAAGCGGGTAGTGCCTGTTGATAGGGGGTATCTCAGTTTTTAATCAACAATAATATTATCTATTTTAGATCGTTTGGGATTAAATTGTGTGTCGATTATTCTACCAAAACGGTAAGCTAGGAATAATGTTAATACAAATTGATCATCGGGGAGAATAAATAATACTTTCTGTGGCGGTGTAGCCATAATATTTAGTGGCGCTATATACGCCTCAAATCCAACACCCAATTCTAAGGCATGAAAAATTTCATCAATTTTACTGTATTCAAATGTGAATCCAAATTTTCCATATATCCCCGGGACAACTGATATTTCATTAAGTCCATGAGAGAAAGGAGCGCGGCCGTTTAATTTTGGGTAGTTGTGTGGTTCAAATTTACTAAAATACAGTTCTTTTTTTTCCTGGTTATAATATTCGTAATAGACAGGTTTCTTGAAGGCTAATGAGGGACCAAGATTCGTGAAATAACGAATGGAAATACTACCTAAATCTTTTTTTTGGAAGAGCTCTTTTTGAAAACCAATAGCACCTTTTAATGTAAAAACACTATTTGTCTTACCATAAATAATATTCTTATTAGTAGTCTGAATAGTAGCCTTTATTTCCTTCGGATGTTTTAAGTAATTTAACTCTATCTCATAGAGAGTTTTTCTGAATCCATCAATTCTTTTCCCATAACGAAAATTACTACCTATGCCATTAGAGTTCAACAGAATTGCAAAGGTATGTTCATTACGGTAAAAGATTTTTTCCTGATCATCTAATTCTCCTTGACTATGAGCCAAAGAGTAAAAGCATGCTAGTATAAATATGAAGTATAATCTTTTCATGTTATGCTACAAAAATATAACAAAACATAAGAAAACTTCAATATTCTAACTTTTTTAGTTTGAATTAACCTGCGTCTTGGTTGGTTTCGGTAGAATTATCTGAATAAACAGGACAGGTCTTTTGAGAACAAGTTGCTGAAAGAATGCCCAATGTTATTAAGGCTGCAAGGATAATTATTCTATTTTTCATCTGGCTATAGTTTTCCGTATGATAACGGAGCACTGGAAGCAGATATTGTCCTAGACTTTGGCTACTTCAATTTGTTCGACTTGATTTGTGTCTTGAGAATAAGCAGGACATACATAGTTGTTGCATGAGATACTTAATATTCCAAACACAACTAATACAGCGGCAGCAATCAGAAAACGTTTCATTATAATAGTTTTTTTAATGTTTTAGTATATACCTTAAGTCTTTTACGCAAGAATAATTAAAAAAGTTGACATTTAGGTGTGTTACTTTGATAAAAGTACTAAATAAATTGATGGATTGCAAGAATCATAATGTGTATATTTGAGGCTAAAACGAATTAATTCATTTTACAAATGATAAAAACAATAACAGAACACAAATCGATAAGAGCATACAAATCGGACCAAATTCCTCAGAGTATTCTTGATGAAGTACTATTAGCTGGGACAAAAGCATCAACCACCGGCAATATGCAAGTGTATAGCATGATTGTTACAACAGATAATGATATTAAAGAGCAACTTTGGGAATCGCACTTTAAACAAGATATGGTTAAAAAGGCTCCGGTAGTAATAACGTTTTGCGCCGATTTCAACCGCTTTAATAAATGGTGTGAGCTCAGGAAAGCAAAGCCTGGATATAATAATTTCTTATCTTTTTTCACAGCAGCAATTGATGCATTATTGGTGGCTCAGAATGTTGCATTAGCAGCAGAGTCTCATGGATTAGGAATTTGTTACTTAGGAACTACTACCTATATGGCACCTAAAATTATTGATATATTAAATCTACCAAAATTTGTTGTGCCGGTTACAACTATAGTACTTGGCTATCCCGATGAAAAACCAGGACTAACTGATCGATTGCCAGTTAGTGGGGTTGTTCATATGGAAAAATACCACGATTATTCAGAATCAGATATTAATGAAATCTATAAAGAGAAGGAATCGCTTGAATTAACTCAAAAATTGTTGAAAGAAAATGAAAAGGAAACTTTAGCTCAGGTTTTTACTGATAACAGATATACAAAGAAAGATAATATTACCTTTTCAAAGGTTTTGCTTGATATTCTGGAAAAGCAAGGTTTTATGAATAATGAAATGTAATAAATAAGTAGGAAAAATAAAGCTTGAAATCGGGAGTTCATATTTATTTAGACTCCCGGTTTCAAGCTTCCAGTTTATAACTATTTTCTCTCAAACTCAACTCCCAATTTCTTAGCTATATCTTCAAGATCGTCGCCAATAGCAGGAATTACAGGTATTCCTTCCTTGCTAATCCTTTCTTCTTTTTCTCTCTCTAATTCACCCGGAATATATACTCTATCGACTCCTTTTGCTGGTTTTGCATTCTTGTAAGTTTCAATCCATTTGTCCATTTGGGCTTTAAACTCGTCTTTAGGCTGCCAAGCATCTATGCGCATTGCGCCAAAAAAATGACCGGTACCCTCACCAACTTTTTCGTCAAGAACTGGTAAGTATGCAACCGATGGTGGGCAAAAAGGACCAAAGTTTGCTTTTGAAAGCACACATGAAAATATGTCTACGATGGTACTCATACAGTATCCCTTATGGCTCCCATGCTCATAATCGCCTCCAAGGGTTACCATAGAACCTCCTTGTTTTAATATTGCAGGATCAATGCTCGGGTTACCATCCTTATCCTGAACATATCCACTGGCAACCATTTCACCCTTTTTTTCTGCAACAGCAAGTTTTCCTCGGGCAATTGGTGTAGTTGCAAAATCGGCTACATATGCAGGATATTTTCCAGCAGGCACTGCAACAGCAATTGGATTAGTACCCATCATTCGGCTAACAGAACCCGTAGGTGCTACTAATGGATTAGCATTTGTCATCGACATGCCAATCATATCTTTTTCAAGAGCCATCATTGCATAATATCCGGCAATTCCAAAATGATTTGAACCTCTGGTTGATACCCAACCGGTTCCGGCTTTTTCTGCTTTTTCCATTGCTATTTCCATCGAACGGGTAGCAGCAATCATTCCAATTGCTCCATCAGCGTCAACAACAGCTGTGCTTGGAGTTTCGTGTACAATTCTAATGTTGGGTTTTATATTAATTCTTTCCGCTTCCCACAATTGAAAATAATCTTTAATTCTTATCATACCATGCGATGGGAGGCCACGTAATTCAGCAGCAAGGAATACTTTAGCGGTTTTCTCAGCGTCAATTTTGTTACAACCCATTTTTGTAAAAATCTCAGTCGTAAAATTAAATAAGTAGTCGTATGTATACATGTTGTAGATTTTTTGTCAAAAATATAAAAATGAACGAATGAACCGGTTCATTTATAGGATTAGTATTAAACTATGTTTTTATTTTTATTTAAAATACTATTTTTGACTCCCATTCGTTTCTCATAAAAACAACGCTGATGGCGAGTAAGAAAAACTATCTCATTTTATTACTAATTCTTATTTCAATAGTTGCATATTCCCAAATGCCTAAGGTGAAGAATGATCCTACCCACGATGATAAACCAATACATTTTGGATTTTCATTAGGATTAAACTTTATGGACTTTCAGGTTAAACAAAGTAAGTATGCCCAGGACAATGATTTATATATAGGATTAAAAGAGATTAAACCCGGGATTAATATTCAAGCAATTGCTAATGTTAGACTTGGGGAATTTTTCGATTTGCGCTGTTTACCCGGAATTTCTTTTGGAGAAAGACAATTGTATTTTTTAGATGATACTAATGGGCTTATGTATGATGGTACACCCTATCAGATGGAATCCTCATTTCTTGAATTACCAATTGGAATAAAATATAAAGCGAAACGATTAAACAATTTCAGACCTTATTTATTAGGAGGAGTAAATATCAGATATGATTTAGCTATTAAAAGAGAGTATGATTTTAAGGAACAATTAATTATGCTTGGTCCTTTAGATGTATATACAGAAATTGGTGGTGGATTTGATTTTTATTTAACCTATTTTAAGTTTGGAATAGAACTTAAATATAGCCTTGGTCTTACAAATGTTTTTCGTAGTACCAATCCTTCAGGCGAACGTCCGGTTGATTTTCCAGAGTATACAGATATGATTGATAACCTTCGGTCAAGTATTTTTCAGATCTCGTTTCATTTCGAATAGTGCAAAACTCTTTTGAACTCGCTTAATATTACTGAGGTTGCTATCGAAACATTTAATGATTCGGTTTTTTCACTATTCGAACTATAATTTGGAATGAAAAGCTCGTTTGAAAGGTTTTTTCTTACATTTTCAGATATTCCTTCAGATTCATTTCCCATAACAAGAATAGATTTGTCATTAAGTTTAGTTTTATAAATATTTTCTCCTTCCAGCGTTGCACCATAAATGCTGAAATTGTTCTCTTTTGCATCTTTAAGAAAAGAACCGAGTTCAGTATAAAATATATCTACTCTTAAAATTGCACCCATTGAGGCCTGTACAGTTTTAGGATTGTATACATCAACACAATCGTTTGAGCAAATAATACTTGATATTCCGAACCAATCGGCGAGCCTAACTATAGTACCAAGATTTCCAGGATCACGAATTGCATCAAGAGCCAGTACTAGGTTTCCTAATTTGGATGCTTTAAATTCAGATTGAACAGGTTTCTTAACTACTGCAAGAATACTTTGCGGGTTTTTAAAAGAAGAGATTTTTTTTATTTCACCTAAAGTCCCAATTGAAGTTTTTTGTTGAAAATCTTTCGGGATAGTTTCAAGCAATTCCGGGGTGCAAATAATTTCCTCAACAATCTCTGAATGATGTGTGAGAGCTTCTTCTGTAATTTTCTTACCCTCAATGATATATAGATTCTCGATTTCCCGATATTTTTTCTGCTGGAGAGACCTAAATAACTTAATTTTATTTTTACTAATCACAAGTTGTTTATTTTCTTTCAGGTTTTTAGTCGCTGATAATCAGTTAACCAATTATATTTGCAATCTTAATAATTGTCAAGGGGTAATAATACGAATAAAATAATTGTTTTATATACGGAAAATAGAACATATTACAATTAATAACTCAAATTATTGAATAGGCTGATTCTAAAAATATCAAAGCACAGACTCTTTTTCTTAATTGTTATTGGAGCCTTATTTTTTGCTTCCTGCTCTCCAACAAAAAGGATAACAGATGAATATTATTTGTACAACAAATCAAAAATTGAACTTGATAAGAAAAAGATTGATCTGGCTACACTTAAAAGATACCAGAGAATTTCAACGAATAAAAGAATTCTTGGAGTTAGATTTCACTTGTTTTTGTATAATATGGCTAATCCGACAAAAGATGGATTTCCACATTCTTGGTTTAGAAAAATTGGCGAAGCCCCGGTTATTTATGATTCAATATTAATAGGACAAAACAGTAATAATTACAAAAAATACATTTCAGATAAAGGATATAATTCAGTTCAGGTAAGTGAGAGGCATATAAAAAAGGGAAAAAAAAAGGTAAATGTCATTTATAAAATTGAAATTGGCGAGCCAACACTTATTAACTCAATAAAATATAGTTTTGAAGACACATCTATTCGGTCCTATATATACGCTGATACAGCATTGGCATTAATTAAAGTAGGTAATCCCTTTGATAAACCATTATTGCAAGCTGAGCGTTTAAGAATAGAAACTTTACTAAAGAATAAAGGTTATTATAAGTTTTCGAAAGAATATGTTTTCTATGAAGTTTCTAAAGCGGATAAGGAAAAAGCTGTTGATATAACTATAAATATTAAACAAAGTATTTCAGGATTTATTAATCCAATTACTAAAATTAGACCTCATAAGCAGTATAAAATTGGAAATGTATATATTTATCCAAACCTCCAGCCAATTGAAGAAAGAGGAAGTTATGATACTCTTACTTATAATTATCATTATGTGTTGTATTCGGGTAAGAAAAAAATTAAATCTTCAACATTGGTTGATGCAAATCGCTTGTTGCCAGGTAGTTTATTTAGTTTGAGTAATATAGAGAAAACTTATACGAATTATTCTCAGCTAGAACTTTTTCCTTATATAAATGTGGGGTTCACAGAACAAGAACAAGACTCTGAATATGGACTTTTAAATTGTAATGTGGAATTGGCAATGCGCAAAAGGCAAAAATATACTTTTGAGGTAGTAATGACAAACTCAGACAATGATATGGGTGTTCGGGGAAGTGTTACCTATGATAATTTCAATATATTTAAAGGTGGTGAGCATTTTAATATTGGACTTTCTGGAGCAATAGAGTCATTAGAAAACCGGTTGCAAGGAACCACTCAACCAATGCGTGAAATTGGTATTACTACACGTCTTGAAACACCAAAATTTGTACTTCCTTTTTCTGTGCCTGAATTTCAACGAAAGTTTAGTCCAAGAACAGCTATAGCTATTTCTTATAATAATCAGAGACAACCTTATTACTTACGAACAATTGCAAATGCTTCATTTGGCTATAATTGGAAAGGAAATGTTTACAATCGACATAGTGTGTATCCAATAGATTTTTACCTGGTCAAAATACCTTATCTGGATACAGTTAAATATTTCAATCCGGTGATTAAAGGAACTCGGCTTGAAAATAGTTTTATTGATCATGCTATACTAGGAATTAGATATGCCTTTGAGTTTAGTGATCAGATGAATGAAAGGAAAAAGAATTATGTGTATCTCAAATCAAATCTTGAGTCTGCAGGTTTTATGGTAAACCAGACTAATAAACTAGTGAATTGGGGAGAAGATTCTTTATTTTTCGATGTTCCTTATTTTCAATATATACGAGGCGATTTCGACTTTAGACAATTTACTGTGTTAAATGCTCGGGACCGTGTTGTGTATCGTGTTTTTGCCGGCGTAGGCATACCATATGGTATTTCAAGCGCGATGCCCTTTGAAAAAATGTATTGGGCAGGAGGTCCATACGGTATTCGGGCTTGGAGAGAACGTTCATTAGGTCCAGGTTCCTACCCTGATACAACTCGTAACCAACTTGGAGATATAAGATTGGAAGCAAATCTGGAGTATCGGTTTAAACTTTTCTGGAAGTTGGAAGGAGCTCTGTTTCTAGATGCAGGGAATGTTTGGCTTCTTAAAGATGATGCCACAAAACCTGGAGCAGCTTTCCATTTCGATACCTTTTTAGATGATATAGCAATTGGTACTGGTTTTGGTGCCAGACTAGATTTATCTTATTTACTTATTCGACTCGATTTTGGTTTCAAACTTCGAGATTCTGCAATTCAACCAAATTATAGTCTGCCATATGATCCAGAAAGACCTCACTACCTAACAGGTAGTAAATGGACTTTTAGAAATCCTAATATCAATTTTTGGGATGTATCATTTCAATTTGGAATTGGGTATCCATTCTAAACTGAATATTTAAATTGTAAATTCATTTCAATAATTACGACACTTTTTTTGTTTGTATGTAATTGAAGTACAAGGGTGTGTGAGTGTTGTGGTAATTTAGAATTAGTTTCTATAAGTATAGTGACTTATAAAGGATGCTTATTAGTTGTTATTTATTCTTAAATTTGCGGCAAAATTGAAATATAAATCATTGTTTATAATTTGTAACTTAATATACGTAATATGGATTTAAAACAAATCAAACCTGGGGTTGTAACAGGGGAACAATTAAACCTGTTATTCGAAATAGCTAAGAAAAACCAATTTGCTCTTCCAGCGGTAAACGTAGTAGGATCGAGCTCAATAAATGCAGTGTTGGAAGCTGCAAAAGAACAGGGTTATCCAATAATTGTTCAGTTTTCAAATGGTGGAGCTATTTTTAACGCAGGAAAAGGAGCTCCTAACGAAGATCAAAAAGCTGCAATTTTAGGTGCAGTAATTGGTGCTGAGGCAATTCATAAATTAGCTCCTTTATATGGTGTGTCAGTTGTTGTTCATACCGATCATGCAGCTAAAAAGCTTTTACCTTGGATTGACGGACTTCTTGATGCTGGCGAAAAATTCTACAAAGAGAATGGAAAACCACTTTTCAGCTCTCACATGATAGATCTTTCAGAAGAGCCAATAAAAGAGAACATTGAGATTTGCAAGACTTATCTAGAGCGTATGAGTAAAATCGATATGACTCTTGAGATTGAGCTTGGTGTTACTGGTGGCGAAGAAGATGGTGTTGATAATACTGAAATAGATAATGCACTGCTTTATACTCAACCTGAAGAAGTTGCATATGCATACGAAGAATTAAGCAAAGTGAGTCCTAACTTTACAATTGCTGCTTCTTTCGGTAATGTACACGGCGTTTATAAGCCAGGTAACGTAAAGCTTACACCTAAAATTCTTGATAACTCACAAAAGTACATTCAGGAAAAATATAAGACTGTTGAAAAACCTGTGAATTTTGTATTTCACGGTGGTTCTGGTTCTTCTCGTGAGGAAATTCGTGAAGCTATTTCTTATGGAGCAGTAAAAATGAACATTGATACTGATACTCAATGGGCTACTTGGGATGGTGTTCGTAAGTTTGAGGCTGCAAATCACGATTATCTTCAAGGTCAGATTGGTAATCCTGAAGGAGACGATAAGCCAAATAAAAAGAAATATGATCCTCGTGTTTGGGTGCGTGAAGGCGAAAAGTCTATGGTAGCAAGATTAAAAGTTGCTTACGAAGATTTGAACTGTAAATAAGATATATAAAAAACGGTTTTATAGTTTTTTTTAAAATTTTAAACAGGTTGGACGATTAATGTCCAACCTGTTTTTTATTTTTGGGGAATGTAACTTATTTTATTGACGAATAGTTTTACATGTTAAGCACTCAATTGTATAATTTGTGTCAGTAGAATTCTTTATGAAGCACTAAATAGTTAAATAATCTCATGGCGCAAACAGACAATCAAAATAGAGCCAATTTTTCAGGAATAGGAATTTTACTTGCCGCAGCCGGATCGGCAGTCGGCTTAGGGAATATTTGGAAGTTTCCATATATAACAGGTGAGTATGGGGGCGGAGCTTTTCTATTTGTATACTTGGGCTTTATATTACTAATTGGTCTTCCAGTGATGTTGTCGGAGTTATTAATTGGTCGGAAAGCCAGGAGAAATGCTTTTGGTTCTTTTAAGCGTTTGGCTCCGAAATCGTTTTGGTATGTTACCGGTTTTCTTGGGGTTATTGCAGCCTACTTGATTTTATCTTTTTATGGCGTTGTTGCAGGTTGGTCATTGCATTATGCTACCGAGGCTATTCAGGGACATCTTTCAAATAAAAGTCCCGAAGAGTTTGAAAGCATGTTTTTTAATTTTATTGCTTTGCCCATAAAACCAGTTTTCTGGCAATTACTTTTTATGCTAATAACTGCCATAATTGTATTATTAGGCATTAAGAACGGAATAGAAAGATTTTCAAAAATATTGATGCCAATTTTAGTCATAATTCTAGTTGTATTAGTTATTCGTTCGATAACTCTACCCGGGGCTGGCAAAGGCATAGCCTTTTTATTTAAACCAGACTTCGGAAAGCTTAGCTGGGAAGGTGTTTTAAATGCACTTGGACATGCATTTTTTTCGTTGAGTTTAGGAATGGGAACACTTATTACCTATGGATCTTATGTTCGTAAGCAAAACAATCTGGGAAAAATAGCTTTGCAGGTTACTGCTGCTGATACTATTATTGCATTACTTGCAGGCATGGCAATAATTCCTGCTGTATTTGCTTTTGGTATTGCTCCTGGCTCTGGACCTGGTTTAGTTTTTATTACACTACCAAACGTTTTTCAGCAAATGCCTGGCGGCGATGTATTTTCTACTATGTTCTTTATTTTGTTAGCCGTTGCAGCCCTGACTTCTTCTATATCTATTTTGGAAGTTGTAGTTGCTTTTCTGGTCGAGGAAATGAAAATAGGGCGTACAATGGCTACCCTGATTGCCGGATCAACAATATCTGTGGTGGGAGTATTCTGTTCCCTATCTATGGGGAAGTTAAGCTCCCCTATTTTTCTCGGACTTAATTTCTTTAATACTCTTGATTTCTTTGCAGCCAATGTATTTCTTCCATTTGGGGGTCTGCTTATAGCATTGTTTATCGGATGGCGTTTTGGAAAGAGGAAAACACTTGAGGAAATATCGAATGAAGGAAAACTCAAAATAAACTATATTGAGATATTAATTTTCTCACTTAGGTATATTGCTCCAATTGCTATTTTTCTAGTGTCTGTTTACGGTATTTACGAACAAATTTCTACATATATAGGCATGGATTTATTCTCTTTCTTGAAAACAAAATTCTGATTTGATTTTATTTCTTAGTGAAGACATATCATTTATCCTTGTTGCCATCACTGTCGATGATAAGATAAATCAGTTTTTTAAACCAGTAGTTGATTTTCTTGATAAAGTAATTTTCTGGGATTTGGCAGCCATGCTAGGCCTGGATATTGGAGTAAAAGTACCATTTGTGGTTGTTTGGCTTATTATAGGGGGGCTGTTTTTTACCATTCGACTTAAGTTTATTAATATTAGTGGGTTTAGGCATGCATGGTTAATTGTTTCCGGAAAGTACAGCAAGAAAAATGATACTGGAGAGGTTACCCATTTTCAGGCTTTAACGACAGCCCTTTCTGCTACTGTTGGTTTGGGAAATATTGCTGGAGTCGCAATAGCAATTTCTATTGGGGGGCCTGGTGCTACACTTTGGATGATGTTTGCAGGTTTTCTTGGTATGTCATTGAAGTTTGTAGAATGTACTCTTGGTATTAAATACAGAAAAATATTCCCAGATGGTACTGTTTCAGGAGGCCCCATGTATTATCTTTCGCAAGGTTTGGCCGAAAAAGGATTTAGAAACTTCGGTAAATTCTTGGCAGTTTTATATGCAATACTAATAGTGCTTGCTTCTGTTGGCGGAGGTAATATGCTTCAATCTAACCAGGCATTTGCTCAATTAACAATAGTAGCACCTATTTTCGAAGGCAAGGGAGTTTTTGTTGGATTGTTTTTAGCATTGGTTGTAGGTTTGGTAATTATTGGTGGCATAAGAAGTATAGCAAGAGTAACTTCCAGAATAGTACCAATTATGGCATTCGTATACATCTTTGCTGCATTGGTGATTATAGCCTTCAACTTTAAAGATATTCCAAACGTAATATGGTTAATAATAAAAAGTGGATTTACGGGAGAGGCGATTAAAGGTGGATTTATAGGAGTTCTAATAACAGGATTCAGGCGAGGAGCTTTTTCAAATGAAGCAGGGATTGGTTCAGCATCTATTGCTCATTCAGCTGCCAAGACTAAAATTCCGGTTAGAGAAGGTTATGTAGCATTGCTAGAACCCTTTATCGACACTATTGTAATTTGTACAATGACAGCACTTGTTATAATTTTTACTGGAGCCTATCATAGCTCAATTGGTATGGAGGGAGTGTCACTTACATCCAAAGCTTTTGCTTCTGTTATTTCATGGTTTCCAATAGTTTTAGCCGTATCAGTTTTTTTGTTTGCCTATTCAACAATGATTTCATGGTCATATTATGGACAAAAAGGATTCAATTATTTATTCTCAAGAATAATAGGTAAGAAAACAGGAACCTTAATATATCAAACTATTTTTCTTTTTTTTGTAGTTTTGGGGGCTGCATCAAAATTACAAGAAGTAATAAATTTTTCAGATATGATGATTCTCGCACTTGCATTTCCGAATCTCGCAGGACTATATTTCTTCATACCTGAAATAATTACAGAAATTAAGAACTATAAGAAACCAACTCGAAGTACAGGATAAATTGGAATTGTTTTAAAAATGTTCTTCCAACAATGCTGTTGGAGGTTTTAGAAAACTCAAATTTATTTTGTTAGACAAAATGTTAGGATGAATAAAACAAAGGATGAAATGCAAATTTGGAAGCAGATAAGACCCTATTTCCTTTTTTCAAAAAATGAGAAAAGAGGTGTAATAGTTTTGCTTACATTAATTCTGTTAACATTCATGTTGAGAATAGTATTACCGATTATTTTTTTGACTGACGATGCAACAGAAATAGAATTTGGTTACATAGATATAGAGAGGAGTATTGAACCAAAGGGTAGTATTGATGAGACAGTAAAAGAAAGTACATACAAAGAAATTCATAGTACCGAACCAGTTATCAAACCAGATAATTTTGATCCCAATACCTCTTCCTATAATAAATTAATAAATGTTGGATTTTCAAAAAGAATAGCTAGTAATTTAGTCAAATTTCGCAATTCCGGCGGAATAATTAAAAATCATTCAGATTTATATAAAATATATGGCATAGATTCCAGCTATAAAGAATTAATAAAGAACTACTGTGAAATTAATACGGACAATATACAGCGTATAGAGAAGCAGCGCGACTTATTTAAGAAACGCTTAATTATTGAATTAAACGAAGCAGATTCCGCAGAATTAACACAATTACCGGGTATCGGTAAAGTTTTAAGCCAGCGAATTATTCGTTATAGAAATATGCTGGGTGGTTTTATTCGTAAAGAACAACTATTGGAAGTGTATGGTGTAAATGCTGATATCTATGAGATTTTTGCATCGCTTATAACCATCGATACAACTAGAATTGTTTCAATAAATCTTAATAAAGTCTCAGAAAAGGAGCTGTGTAAACACCCATATATAAATAATTATCAGTCTAGAGCTATGGTAAAATATCGAGAATTGATTGGTGATTTTTCAAACTCTCAAGAGGTTTTGGATAATTTTATCTTAACTGAAGAAGAATATATCAAGGTAGAACCATATCTGCGTGTCAACTGATTATTTGACTTTTACTTTTTAGGTTTTTTAACTATTATTTTAGAGTTTTTTTTTATAAATTTAGACAACCCAAAAGTTGGTAATTTGAATAGAAAAATTGGCACATATAAATATATATCAGATTTATTTTTACATAAAGTAAAATTATTTTTGCGTTTTAGAATTATAGTCATAAATTTGCGCCTCGTTTCATTAAACTAATTTAAAGAATGATAATTGTACCAGTAAAAGAAGGAGAAAACATCGAAAGAGCTCTTAAGAAATTTAAAAGAAAATTCGAGAAGACAGGAGTTGTTAAAGAACTTCGTGCTCGTCAGGCATATAGAAAGCCATCTGAAGAGCGCCGTGAAGAAGTTAAAAAAGCTATTTACGTACTGCAACTACAGCAAGAAGAAGATTAATTTTATACTGGGGAATAGTCTGATATATATTTAGGTGCCAACCTGATTAAGGCTAATTTTCCCTGTGTATGAAGTTATTCGATCGCTTTATTAATTATATAACGTACGAGAAAAGGTATTCGGCTCACACTATTCGTGCCTACCATGACGATCTTCATTCTTTTCTGAATTACAGCTCTGTTAATTCGGATACAGGGATAATTGAAGTCAATTCAAAAGATATTCGATACTGGATTCTTTATTTGGCGAATTCAAATATCTCACCACGTTCCTACAAAAGAAAACTTTCTTCAGTTAAAGCTTTTTATAAATTCTTGCATCGAGAAGGTGAAATTAAAATTAATCCTTCCGACAATGTCATTGTTCCCAAACATCAAAATCCTCTTCCGGAATTCTTTAGTTCAACAGAAACTGTTAATCTTTTTGATATAGTTTTTTTTGAGAAAAATTTTGAAGGAACAAGAGATAAGTTAATACTAAGTGTTTTCTATTTAACAGGAATGCGTCTTTCCGAACTTGTTAATTTAAGAATTCCTGATGTTGATTTTAGTCTACAGCAAATTAGTGTTACGGGAAAAAGAAATAAACAAAGAAATATCCCCATATCTAAAATCCTGATTTCTGAAATTAAAAGCTATATAGAACTATTGAAAGCTGAGTTTGAAGTAAAACCAGAATTTCTTTTTCCTACAAACAAAGGGAATCCACCTTATGCACGATTTATCCAACGAACAGTTTCGAAGTACCTTGGTCAGGTAACTTCGTCTGAAAAGATAAATCCACATAAGCTGCGACATACATTTGCTACACATATGTTAAATAACGGAGCCGACTTAAATGCAGTAAAAGAATTATTAGGGCATGCAAATTTAGCTGCCACTGAAGTGTATACACACAATACATACGAAAAACTTAAATCCGTATATAAACAAGCTCATCCCAGAGCTTAAATTAAAAAGGAGGGTAATATTATGATTGTAAAAATTAATTCAGTAAGATTCTCACCTACTAGTCAATTGGAATCATTTGTCGAAAATAAGGTGCGTAAACTTGGTCAGTATTACGATGATATTATTGGAGCTGAAGTATTTCTTAAGCTTGAAAATACTCAAGATTTGGAAAATAAAATTGCGGAGATAAAACTCGACATACCCGGAAATGAATTGTTCGTAAAGAAGCAAAGTAAGTCATTTGAAGAATCAACAGATAGTGCTGTTAGTGCACTTAAAAAGCAGATAACCAAAACAAAAGAGAAGCGTAGGAGTCTGTGATTTAAACTACGAAAAAAAAAATAAGAAAAAATGTTTTGTAGTAAATAAAAGTTTTATACATTTGCGAACCGATTTCGAGAGGTATTTCTTTCGGAATCGGTGTTCTTTAAAAAGATTGCCGATGTAGCTCAGTTGGTCAGAGCAGCTGATTTGTAATCAGCAGGTCGTGGGTTCGAATCCCTCCATCGGCTCTTTATTTTTTCGGGGAGATACCAAAGTGGCCAACTGGGGCAGACTGTAAATCTGCTGTCGTATGACTTCGGAGGTTCGAATCCTCCTCTCCCCACGAAAAGGCTGAGTGTGAGTGTTATGCAAAAATCATCCACGCTCAATTTTTGTGAATTGATACTCAGTTTTATACTGAAAAGATCTTTGAATTGTTTAGAATATAAATTGGTCTAATATAAGCGGGAGTAGCTCAGTTGGTAGAGCATAACCCTTCCAAGGTTAGGGTCGCGAGTTCGAGCCTCGTCTCCCGCTCACTGGCCGATGTAGCTCAGGGGTAGAGCGTTTCCTTGGTAAGGAAGAGGTCATGGGTTCAAATCCCATCATTGGCTCGAAAGAGAATAAATAAAAAGGTTAATATTTAATATTTAGTTAAACTATGGCTAAGGAAAAATTTGACAGGTCAAAACCCCACGTTAACATAGGTACAATTGGCCATGTTGACCACGGTAAAACTACATTAACTGCTGCAATTACTAAGGTATTGGCAGAAAAAGGACTTTCTGAGGTTCGTGATTTCGATTCTATCGATAATGCCCCAGAAGAAAAAGAACGTGGTATAACTATCAATACTGCACACGTAGAATATTCAACAGCTAACCGTCACTATGCTCACGTTGACTGTCCAGGTCACGCCGATTATGTGAAGAATATGGTTACTGGTGCTGCCCAAATGGACGGTGCTATTCTTGTATGTGCTGGTACAGATGGACCAATGCCTCAAACTCGTGAACACATTCTTTTAGCTCGTCAGGTAAACGTACCTAAAATCGTTGTTTTCTTGAATAAAGTTGACATGGTTGATGATGCTGAACTTCTTGAATTAGTGGAAATGGAGCTTCGTGAATTGCTTGACTTCTATGAATTTGATGGCGATAACACACCAGTTATTCATGGTTCAGCGCTAGGTGCATTGAATGGTGAAGGAGAATGGGTAGACAAAGTAATGGAACTTATGGATGCAGTTGATAACTGGATTCCAATTCCTCCTCGTGATACAGAAAAGCCATTCCTAATGCCAGTTGAAGATGTATTCTCTATTACTGGTCGTGGAACTGTTGCTACAGGACGTATCGAAACTGGTGTTGTAAATACTGGTGAAGAGATTGTATTGATTGGTCTTGGTGCAGAAGGTCGTAAGACTGTTTGTACAGGTGTTGAGATGTTCCGTAAAATTCTTGATACTGGTGAAGCAGGAGATAATGTTGGTCTTTTACTTCGTGGTGTTGATAAGAAGGAAATCAAAAGAGGTATGGTACTTGCTAAGCCTGGTTCTATCACTCCTCACACTAAATTTAAAGCTGAAATTTACGTATTGAAGAAAGAAGAAGGTGGACGTCACACTCCTTTCCACAATAACTATCGTCCTCAGTTCTACCTAAGAACTCTTGATGTAACAGGAGAAATCATGTTACCAGAGGGAACTGAAATGGTAATGCCTGGAGATAATGTAACTATTACTGTTCAATTAATTACTCCGGTTGCAATGGACAAAGGTCTTCGTTTTGCAATTCGTGAAGGTGGTCGTACAGTTGGTGCAGGACAGGTTACTGAAATCATAGAATAAACTTATTCTTTACGAGATATATAAGGTAAGCTCAAATGAGCTTACCTTTTTTCTGACACGGGTGTAGCTCAGTTGGTAGAGCACTGGTCTCCAAAACCAGGTGTCGGGCGTTCGAGTCGCTCCTCCCGTGCAAATTTTTATTATAATGAAAATAGTAGCATACCTTAAGGATACATACAACGAGCTGATGAATAAAGTATCATGGCCTACCTGGGACGAACTTCAGGAAGGAGCTATTTTGGTCATGATTGCTACAGCTATCTTTGGACTAGTGATAGCAGGGATGGATATGTTTTTCAAATTTTCCATGGAACAAATTTATGGGATGTTCTTCTAAAATAACGTAGAAGGGAGAAGAAAATGGATTCAAATGAACGAAAATGGTATGTACTCCGAGCAATTGGAGGAAAGGAGAAAAAAGCAAAAGAGTATATCGAGAGTGAGATTTCTCGATTGAATCTTGAAGAGTATGTTTCTCAGGTTTTAATACCTACTGAAAAAGTATACCAGATTCGAAATGGTAAGAAAATAAGTAAAGAGAGAAGTTATTTTCCTGGATATGTGCTTATTGAAGCTGCTTTAGTTGGTGAAATTCCTCATATTCTTAAGAGTATTCCGAACGTAATCGGATTTCTAGGACAACAGGGAGAAGAGAAACCATCACCACTCAGAATGTCAGAAGTAAATCGTATTCTTGGAAAGGTTGATGAACTTGAGGCTAGCGAAGAGGAAATTAATACTCCATATTATGTCGGAGAATCAGTAAAAGTTATAGATGGTCCATTTAATAGTTTTACAGGAGTTATCGAAGAGGTAAACGAAGAAAAGAAAAAGCTTAAAGTGATGGTTAAAATCTTTGGAAGAAAAACTCCATTGGAACTAAGCTTTATGCAGGTAGAAAAAGAATAATTACAAATAGATTGGTTGTGATAACCTATAATGCTTCCTGAGCAGCCAATCGTGATTAATTATATAAATCGGAAATAGTTTTAAAATGGCAAAAGAAGTTGCTGGATTAATCAAATTACAGATTCGTGGGGGTGCTGCTAATCCTTCACCACCTGTAGGGCCGGCTTTGGGTGCAAAGGGCGTGAACATTATGGAGTTCTGTAAACAGTTCAACGCACGTACACAAGACAAAGCTGGTAAGCTCCTTCCGGTAGTTATTACTGTTTATTCGGATAAATCATTCGATTTTATAGTAAAAACGCCACCGGTAGCTGTGCAACTGCTCGAGGTTGCTAAAATTAAGAAGGGTTCACAAGAATCTAACAGAATTAAAGTAGCTCAAGTAACCTGGGATCAGGTGAGGAAAATAGCTGAAGATAAAATGCCGGATTTAAATGCATTTGAAGTTGAATCAGCTATGAGAATGGTAGCAGGAACTGCGAGAAGTATGGGAATAACCGTAAAGGGAGAATTTCCTGCTTAATAAACTAAAATAAGTCGGATACACAATGGCTAGACTTACGAAAAATCAAAAATTAGTATTAGAGAAAATTGAGCCTGGTAAGCAATACAAATTAGCAGAGGCTGTTGAACTAGTAAAAGATATTACTTTTACAAAGTTCGATTCATCTGTTGATATCAGTGTCCGTTTGGGCGTTGATCCCCGTAAAGCAAATCAAATGGTACGTGGAGTAGTTACACTACCTCACGGTACTGGTAAGGAAACTCGAGTGCTTGTTTTGTGTACGCCTGATAAAGAAGCAGAGGCTAAAGAAGCTGGTGCCGACTTTGTAGGTTTGGATGACTATGTAGAAAAAATAGAGAAGGGATGGACAGATATTGATGTTATCATCACTATGCCTTCTGTCATGGGTAAAGTTGGTAAACTTGGACGCGTTTTGGGTCCTCGTGGTCTAATGCCTAATCCCAAAAGTGGTACCGTAACAATGGATATCGGTAAAGCTGTTAACGAAGTTAAAGCTGGTAAAATCGATTTTAAAGTTGATAAATACGGAATAATACATACTTCTGTGGGTAAGGTGTCATTTGAGGCAAATAAAATTGCCGAGAATGCTCGTGAATTCATTCAAACAATTATAAAGTTGAAGCCAACGGCAGCTAAAGGTACTTATATTCAGAGTATATACCTATCAAGTACAATGAGTCCTGGTATACGGATTGATTCTAAAGCAGTGGACGAATAATTTAAATGAAAGAATTATGACACGGGACGATAAAAATCAATTAATAGATAATCTGGCTCAACAATTATCTGAATCGAAACATTTTTATATTGCAAATATTGAAGCTCTAGATGCTGAAAAATCGAGTGCTTTACGCAGAAAATGTTTTGAGAATGACATAAAGTTGGTAGTTGTAAAAAACACACTTTTAAAGAAAGCTTTAGATAAATTAGAAGGTGAGTATGATGAACTATATTCAGTTTTGAAAGAAAACTCTTCTATAATGTTGACGGAAACAGGTAATGCTCCAGCTAAGCTTATCAAAGAGTTTAGAAAACAATGGGACAGACCTCTTCTGAAAGGTGCTTACGTTGAAGAATGTGTTTATATCGGCGACGATCAATTAGAAATGCTTGCGAGCATTAAGTCTAAGGAAGAACTGATTGGCGATATTGTAGCATTGCTGCAATCTCCTGCTAAGAATGTTATTTCTGCTCTACAGTCTGGTGGTTCAACACTAGCTGGTCTTATAAAAACATTACAAGAAAAAGAATAGTTTACTAGTATATAAAATATTATACAAAATGGCAGATTTAAAAGCATTTGCAGAGCAACTTGTTAATCTTACTGTAAAAGAAGTAAATGAGTTAGCCGAGATTCTAAAAGAAGAATATGGTATTGAGCCTGCTGCTGCTGCAGTAGCAGTCGCTGGTCCTGCTGCTGGAGGTGAAGCTGCAGCCGAAGAGAAATCATCTTTCGATGTGATACTTAAGGCAGCTGGCGGAGCTAAACTTCAAATTGTTAAACTTGTTAAAGAACTTACCGGTCTTGGTCTTAAAGAGGCAAAAGGTATTGTTGACGCTGCACCTGCTCCTTTAAAAGAAGGTGTTACTAAAGATGAAGCGGAAGCACTTAAAACACAACTTGAAGAAGCAGGAGCTGAAGTTGAACTTAAATAGTACATTAAGATACACATATAGCTCTTATAGGTTTAGTCCCGATCATGGATCGGGATTAAGCCTTTTTGTCATTTAACGTAATTTGAGTTCAATAATTTATTCCGAAAATAATGTCAGCTATAAAATCAAAAAAAGAAAGGATTTCTTTCGCTTCAATTAAAAATCAGCTTGAATACCCTGATTTCCTTGAAGTACAGTTGAAATCATTCAGGGAGTTCTTTCAACTGGATACCACTCCAGAAAACAGAGCGGACGAAGGATTATACGGCGTATTTGCCGAAAATTTTCCGATAACAGATACTCGTAACAACTTTGTTCTTGAGTTTATCGATTATTTTATCGATCCTCCTAGATATTCAATTGACGAATGTATTGAGAGAGGTCTTACTTATAGTGTTCCACTTAAAGCAAAGTTGAAACTTTATTGTACAGATCCGGAACATGAAGATTTCGATACTGTTGTTCAAGACGTATATCTTGGAACCATCCCTTATATGACCGATAGAGGAATGTTTGTTGTTAATGGTGCTGAGAGAGTAATAGTTTCTCAGTTGCACCGTTCACCTGGTGTCTTTTTTGGTCAAAGTCTTCATGCAAATGGGACAAAACTTTATTCCGCACGGATTATTCCATTCAGGGGCTCATGGATTGAATTTGCTACAGACATTAACAATGTCATGTACGCATATATTGATCGTAAGAAAAAATTACCCGTAACTACTCTGCTTAGAGCAATTGGTTACGAAAGTGATAAAGATGTTTTAGAAATATTTGATCTAGCCGATGAAATAAAGGTTTCTAAAACAGCTTTAAAGAAATTAATTGGTCGTAGACTTGCTGCTCGTGTTCTTAAATCTTGGGTAGAAGATTTTGTTGATGAAGATACAGGTGAAGTTGTTTCAATTGAGAGAAACGAAGTAATTATCGACCGAGAGACAGTTCTTGAAAAAGATCATGTTGATGAAATTATTGATTCAGGAACGAAAACAATTCTTTTGCATAAAGAAAATCTGAATCAAGCAGATTTTGAAATTATATATAATACCTTACAGAAGGATCCTTGTAATTCAGAAAAAGAAGCTGTACTTCATATTTATCGTCAATTACGAAATTCTGAGCCGCCTGATGAGGCTACAGCTCGCGATGTGATTGATAAACTTTTCTTCTCTGATAAAAGATATGATTTAGGTGAAGTTGGACGTTACCGTATAAACAAAAAGCTTGGTCTTGAGACTGCTGTTGATACTAAAGTTCTAACAAAACAAGATATTATTGAGATAATAAAATATCTTATTGAACTTATCAATTCAAAAACAGACGTTGATGATATTGACCACTTAAGCAATCGTAGAGTTCGTACTGTTGGAGAACAACTATATAACCAATTTGGTGTTGGTCTAGCTCGTATGGCACGTACAATTCGTGAAAGAATGAATGTTCGTGATAACGAAGTATTTACTCCGATTGATTTGATTAATTCAAAAACGCTTTCTTCAGTAATAAATTCATTTTTCGGAACAAATCAATTGTCGCAGTTTATGGATCAAACAAATCCACTTGCTGAGATGACTCATAAACGAAGAATGTCTGCCTTAGGACCTGGTGGTCTTTCGCGTGAGAGAGCTGGTTTTGAGGTTCGTGATGTTCATTATACTCACTATGGTCGTTTATGTCCGATTGAAACTCCTGAAGGTCCAAATATTGGACTTATTTCTTCACTTTGTGTATTTGCTAAGATTAATGAACTTGGTTTTATAGAAACTCCTTATCGGAAGGTTATTGATGGTAAAGTTGATTTAACAAACGAAGGAATCGAATACCTTAGTGCTGAAGAGGAAGAAAGTACTATAATTGCTCAGGCAAATGCGCCGCTTGACGAAGACGGAAAATTTGTCCGTTCACGTGTGAAGTGTCGTTTAGAAGCGGATTATCCAGTTGTAGCTCCTAGCGAAGTTCAACTTATGGATGTTGCTCCTAACCAGATAGCCTCTATTGCAGCTTCGCTTATTCCTTTCCTTGAACACGATGATGCTAACCGTGCCTTAATGGGATCTAACATGATGCGTCAGGCTGTACCACTTGTACGACCTGAATCACCAATTGTTGGAACTGGAATTGAAAAGAAAGTTGTTGAGCATGGTCGTCTTCTTATGGTTGCAGAAGGTGAGGGTACTATTGATTATGTTGATGCTAATGAAATTGTAATTCGTTACGATCTTACTGAAAACGAAAAATTCGTAAGTTTTGAGAGCGATGCAAAACGATATAAGTTACCGAAATATAGAAAAACTAACCAAGGTACTTGTATTAATCTTAGACCTATTGTTAGAAAAGGCGATAGAGTTGTAAAAGGACAAGTACTTACTGAAGGTTATGCTACTCAAGATGGTGAATTAGCTTTAGGTCGGAACCTAATGGTTTCTTTCATGCCTTGGAAAGGATATAACTTTGAAGATGCGATAGTTATTTCTGAAAGAGTTGTTCGAGAAGATGTATTTACTTCTATCCACATTGATGAATTCACATTGGAGGTAAGAGATACAAAACGTGGTCTTGAAGAACTAACTTCTGATATTCCTAATGTTAGTGAAGATGCTACAAGAAATCTTGATGAAAACGGTCTTATCCGCATAGGAGCTGATGTTAAACCTGGTGATATTCTTATTGGTAAAATTACACCAAAAGGAGAATCAGATCCTTCACCAGAAGAGAAATTACTTAGGGCCATCTTTGGAGATAAAGCTGGTGATGTAAAAGATGCTTCTTTGAAAGCGTCACCGTCATTATATGGAACTGTTATTGATAAAAAGTTGTTCTCTCGCGCAATTAAAGATAGAAAATCTAAAAATGCGGAGAAACCACTTTTAGACAAACTTGACAGGGAACAAGATAGTGCAATAGAAGAATTACGTTCTAGATTAATTGATAAGTTATTTATTCTGGTTAACGGCAAAACTTCGCAAGGGGTTAAGGATTATTATGGAACAGAAATCATCCCTAAAGGAACGAAGTTTAGTCTTAAAATGCTTCAGGATATTGATTATATCCATGTAAATGCAAATAAATGGACAACCGATAAAACCAAAAATGAAACTATCAAGAATTTGCTTTATAACTACATTGTTAAACACAAGGAAATAGAAGGCAAATACAGACGTAAAAAGTATAATATTTCTATTGGTGATGAACTTCCAATTGGAATTGTTCAGTTAGCAAAAGTTTATATTGTCCAAAAGCGTAAAATCAAAGTTGGTGATAAAATGGCTGGCCGGCATGGTAATAAAGGTATTGTTGCCCGAATTGTTCGCCAGGAAGATATGCCATTTCTTGAAAATGGAACACCTATGGATATTGTACTTAATCCTCTTGGTGTGCCTTCAAGAATGAACCTTGGACAAATCTACGAAACTGTACTTGGCTGGGCAGGAAAAGAGTTAGGGCTAACTTTTGCAACTCCTATTTTTGACGGCGCAAGCATAGATGAAATTAATAAGTATACTGACAAAGCAAGTGTTCCAAGATATGGTAAAACTTATCTTTATGATGGTGGGACAGGTGAAAAATTTGATCAACCTGCAACAGTTGGTATCATTTATATGCTTAAACTTGGTCACATGGTTGACGATAAAATGCATGCCAG
>JBNKCO010000049.1:0-5184 GCA_050287785.1 Bacteroidales bacterium | reverse complement strand
CTGTTCGTAAAAAGCATGCTCCAATACGATCATTTTTGGCCTAACCTAATTAACCGGAAAGATTACAGCCCCAAAGAAAGAGAGCTGAACAATCAATATGATGAGCTATATTCCAACGAACTATTCTTCGATATAATCTTCCGCCCGGCATGGGACACCATTTCCATGGATCCCGATGCTGCACAAAAAGCAAACAAGATTGCTTATACCTGCGAAATAAAAGTAAATGGCTTAGGGAAATTCACAGCAGAGCTTAGTGAGGAAGACATGACCAAAGCCCTGAACGAGACTCTTGCTGAAAACGAATACAAAAAAATAAAACGTGAGGCAGGGCCTGATGTTAACGAAGGCATGTTTGCAGGTTTAGGCTGGCTCGCTGAAAAATTTGGGTTTAAACCATTCGAAGATCCTGTTAATATTAAACAGGTAAACTTTTTTGCGCCTCTTACCCAAAAATACGGCTATGACCAATATGACAATGCTATTCTGGCAGGCAACTATGACAACATCTCCATAAAAGGGAAACAATACTATGTACCGTGGAAATCGGCAGCTGTTTCTCAAACCGATTCCATTGTTGCTGTTGTTGTTAAGAAAGAATCTGATAAACAAGTCGGAGATACGCTAAAGTTTACTACAACAAACGGAAAACCCGTAAACAGTTTTACAAAGGTTAACGACACAACTTACAGAATCCTGCTTCCACCAATGGGGGTAGCCGGAGATATCGGATTACTTGCTACCTACAGTTACACCGATAGCACTGGACAAAAAGTAACCGTTAATGCGGGCCAGGCAAACATTTCGAGCTTCGACATACAAAACAAGAAACTGGTTGTGGTTCCCGTGAACAATAATGGAGCCAATATAAGTGCTAGTAACTTAAAAACAGCACTCAATAATATTTATAATCAAGCAGCCACCTCTTGGACTGTTGAAAAATACTTAGGCAACCTACAGGTATCCGAAGTATATGCCGATGACAACAAGCTTGACGATGGCGGAACCGGCACCTTCACGAACTACACCGATGAGATGAACGAAATCATCGATGCATACAGAGACATGCCGGGAGTAGATATCGACAAGAACACCTGCTACCTGTTTTTGGTTGATAAACCTAAGAGCGGAAACAAGTGTGGGTACATGCCTTTGAAGCGGCAGTTTGGTTTTATTTTTACCGATAAATGCACCGATGAGCTGGAACGCACCATAGCCCACGAATTGGGCCACGGCCCCTTCCGCCTCTACCATACGTTTAGTGGCGAAAACGCATACACCCAAACACAAGGCACTACGAATAACCTAATGGATTATGCAGAAGGTTCCGACCTTTACAAGTACCAATGGGATCTTATACACGATCCCCAAAGCATGATAGCACTCTTCCAGGATGAAGAAGATGGGGCGATAGTGAGGGAGAACCATACACGAGCATTGGCACGTTTGATTAAAACAATTAATTGTGCACATAATAATGGAAAGAAAGAGGTTAAACTATATCTCCCATTCTCTACTATAACAGCAAGTGTTTCCGGTCTAGTTTCAGAATTAGACTTGGATGAAAAACTATGCACAGAAGATGCTGAAGTGAAAGCTACCCTTTATGAAATATTTGGGGAGGTTGTGGATTTAAGCAACGATTACTTGGAAGATGTATTTAGTCTTGAAGATATTGGGTATAACGAGAGCAATAAAATAATAACCTTAAAAGGCAGCAAATACAAGCTGCTCATTACTGGCGAGAAGGAGGATGCTTTATGTGCTTACAATTTTGCAAAAAACAATCTCTTTGGCTCTCTGCATGTTCCTAAAACTACTATCAATTATACTTCTTTAGATGATTTACAGTATGCTTCTCCATGCGAGCTACAGTATTTAAGCATTGAAAGCAGGAAAAGTCTATTGCAGAAAATACAATCAGAAACCAATTGGTACAATGGAACATTGAAGGACTCTAGACAGAAAATAACAATTAATGTTATAGCCACCACCCCGAAAGATAAGCAGGGGGATTTATTGTTGTTTTTATATGAGAACAATGACCTGTTGAAAAACCTCTATGACAGGATAGATGATTACCGGGGAGAATTTGTTGACGAGCTTTACAGGTTATATTTAGGTGGAAAGGAAAGCCTGAAATTTAAAGCAAACACAGTGGCTTTTGGCCTTCAGCCCGGCATCATAGAGATAGAGGAGCCTTGGTGGGTTGACGTCAATATCTGGGGTTACCTATATTCGTTTAAAAAGCAAGTTTATGTTGAATATGAATCCCCCTATAAGATAGCTGTTTACCTGAAAGAATATAGGGGGCTGAGTATAGCGTTAGAATCCAAAGATGCAGAAAAGCTTAAATTATGTGAAGGCTATCCATTTGATATAATAAAAGGGATTGATGTTGAAAGCGGGGAGCTTGTTGATGTTCCATTGATATACTTTCTCCACAAATCTGAAGAAGAAGAAACCGATGCCGTTTATAAAGACCTGGGTGCCCTCGGGAAGAAATCCATGGACCTGGCAATGGTTATCTTTGGGGTAAAGAACTTGCAGGGGGCATCTGCATTGTTGAGGGCAGAAGTAACGGCACAAAATGTTGCAAGGCTTGTGCTCGGGGTTGGAGATATGGCAACACTGGGAATGGGAGCGGCTTGTAAGGGTAGCTCTTCAGAATTTTGCGAGGCTTATAAAAAATATGAGCTCCTTATCAACATGGGGCTGCTGAGTGCCAATATTCTTAATGAGTTTCCTCAGATATATAAGAGTTTAAAGAAAGGGCTTGATGACCCGAATTTGTCACAAACAAAGAAAGATGGTTTAAGAAAAGTTTTAGGTGAGACTGATGATATACTAACAATAAACGGAAAACTTGCAACAAGGATTAAAGAATTGGGATTAACTAAACTATTAGGAAAGCTCGAAAAATTAGACAATGTAAGTATTTCAAAATTTTATGATGATTTTGCTGAAGCTACGGATGATGTCTTAAGGAATCTTAGTAATGATGATGAATTGCTAGTCTTATGGAAAAATTATTCTGATGAGTTTAAAGGTGCAAGATACATTACTGAAGATGGGGTGTTTAAGACTTGTCAAAACGTGTTAGATAATCATCCAGATGGTTATTTGAGTAATTTAGTCAAAAAAGTAATGGATGCACCGAAACCAACTAATAGTGAGCAAGTATTAGTCGGTGTTACACACCCAAGTTTTAATGGGAAAGTCTTTATGGGTAGGAATTTTAAAAGTTCAGAAAGAGCTTTGGAAGCAACTTTTAAAACAGAGACAGCCCACCCTCTTATTCGTGAAAGAATTAAATATATGGATTTTGTTAGAAATAGTGTAACAGATAATACGGGTAAAGTTATTAATGAGACTTTAGCTAATAAACTTCTTGATATTGATAATTTAAATAAATTAACCACTGCAGGTAGAGCCGGTTATCATGGAGAAGTAAGGGCTTTAAGTGATGCTTTATATGAATTGGAAAAGACAAGACCTGTAACAAGTTCAACATTATCAGAATTTGACCTTTTCATTCGTAGTTCTTCAAATAAAGTAATGCAAAGGTGTCCTTGTTGTTTTTACATAACTAATGGAGTTAAAGTTTTAGGAGGTAATTAAGAATGAGAGAGAAGTTTAATTTTTCAGAATCAAGTAACTTTTTTATTGGAGAGGTTGAATTGCAAAATAAGTTTGTAGAGATAGAAATTCATATTGAAGAGTCTCAATTAAACTGGTCGGAAATAGAAAATTTTATTTTTAGGCTAAATAATAAAGAATTTAACGACATTAAGGAAACATCTCAAAAATTACTTTTTGAGTTTATTAAGCTAGTTCCTTTTGGTGTAAGCTCACCTTTTAATAAATATGATTTTCGATTAGAGGCTGTCTCATATTATGGTAAGATAAATAATTTTATCTTTAGCGATTTAGTTGATAGCTATGAGTTGATTTTTAAACTATATCAAGCAGATTGTGAGGAGTGTGATGACCCTTATGGGAATTATATCGTAAAAGTAGAAAATGGACTGATTACAGGTGTTCGCAGGGAACAAATTTAAACTATTTGTTCTCTCTACACCTTTGGTCTGCTAACTTTAAAATAGTTGGTATTCTAAAATTACCGTGCATGCTTATGATTTTTTCACTTGCTTTTTGAAGGTCATAACCTATAGAAGTAACAAAAAGAGGTTTTTTACTTTCTCCTCTGTATATAATTTTTTTTAAGTTGTGTAGAGATATAAAGTCATTTTTGGCGACACCAATAACAGGGATTTTACCTTCAAGTTCATTGTATAAGTAGCCTCCAAGACCTGGTTTTCCTTCATCAGATAAGTTCACATATCCATCAATTATAAAAATGTCTATTATTGGGTTAAGAGGGATTCTCTCAATGATACTTAACAAACAAGGTAGTTCTCGTTTGAAGAATAAACCACTTTCATACTCGTTAACTTCATGTATAGTGTCAGAAAGTTCAAAGCTTGGTTCTGAAGAATACCAATCCTCAATACCAACTACGGCAGTTTTAGCATAGCCCTCGCCATAAAATGTATCAAAACAGTAAATCACAATCAGGAATAAGCTTTTTTTGCTTTCATATCCCTGAGAGCCATATCAATCAGGTTGAATATGAAATTTTTGTTTTCGTCTTTTAGATTATAAATATCCTCAATGCGTTGCAGTGTTTCTTTCTCCAGAATTAATTGTGTTTTTCCTATTAGGTAATCCACGGAAACTTCCAATGCATCTGCAATTTTAGCAACCACATCAATAGACGGTTTAATATCCCCAGGTTCATATCTTCCAAAAATATTGCTGGAAGTACCAATCATCTTTCTCAAAGTAGCTTTAGAGCGCTTTTTCTTTTTGGGTATAAGCATCATATTGAGTTCTGTCGCATCTAAAGAAGCAAAACTATTAAATTCTTAATTTCGCACAAAACCTAATTAGATATTAATGAAAACAAAAGGTTATTGCTTCCCAAAATCGATTATTATGAGGGCACAAGCTTTAATTAAATATGAAAGAATTTATATATTATAAAACATGTTATAAACGCGGACGAAAGAGGGAATTTAAAGGTTAGCACGAGCCACGAAAAATATAATTTTTGTATTTCAAACTATCATTTCTATTTTTGGCTATTATAATATTATACGTTAATTCATTAAGTTTGAATAT
>JBNKCO010000048.1:0-79600 GCA_050287785.1 Bacteroidales bacterium | reverse complement strand
TGTTCTTAAATAGTGCCAGAATAATAACCCCCACGTAATTATTAATTGAGCCAAAACCATCAGGAGAATGGCCAGTCGATTATCGCGGTATAGTTTAATTTCAAAAACCGATATCGATTTTTCCTGGTTTTGCAGTGGAGTCAAACCTGTGGTAATAGTCAACAGAAGGGTTCTTTTCCATTGTGGTGGTTCCACTTTAGACGGCGAAAGGTTGTATTTATCGTACCACCAGTCGGGAGTTTCAAATTTATTCCGTTCTAAATTAAACTCGCGCCTATGCTCATCGATTTCGATATATTGACAAAAATGCCTGAATCCTAAAATATTACCATCAAGACTTACACTAGAATCTTTTAATTCCAGGTAAACAAAGATGAGCTGTATCTGCTTACCACTTAAAACCACTTTTACCCGGTTATATGCTGATATATCAAACTCCTGTTGATTCGGTTTTTCAAACCCCATACCTGCATAAGGGCGCATGAAGCCATTTTTGAGAATAAACTGCATACCAACAACACTGTCTGAAACAATAGTGGAGGTAATTTCCGTTAAACCATGGTCAATCGAATCGTTGTAAAAAAAAGGCTGAAAGTTCTTTAAATCAGGATATACGATTAAATCGTCTTTGCGAAGGGATAAAAAATAAATGGAAATAAATAATACGAGTGTTGCACTGCTAATAGCTATGTTAAGACCATCTTTAAGAAAGCTTTTAAATAATTTTTTGTTATAAATATTTAATTTCTGGTTTATCATAAAAATTCGATTGTGCCCTTATCACAAAAGTAAATATTATTATTTAAATCAAATTAAGCCTTTTTTTTATATAATCTCTTTAATAATCTCATAAATACATAAAGCCTCTTTGAGAGGTAGATAAATAATGCCCTGTGTTGTTATAAATGGGCCATACAATCAGAACTAATCCAGAATGTATGCGATTTATTAAGGTGCATTGGATTCAACTAAAGGCTTAAATAATTGCTAATTGCCATAGTCTGGGCAAAATTGATTACATTTTTTTAGGTACAGAAGAAATTAACTACTTCTATTGAATAAAAATTTAATGATTTGATTTTAGACCTATCTCTATTTGTACTTTTAGATCTAATAACTATATTTATTGAAAATCAAACAGTTTCTAACATGAGATATCAACGTATACCTTCAGCTTTAAAACTTTCCCTTTATTCAGCTATTTTGATTTCTTTATGTTTAGGATGTTCAAAATGCTCGAGAAGTGATGTAAAATCAAATGCGAAATCAGATTATATTCGACACGAATTATCGCAGGATGATAGAAATTTAAATGATATCGATGTTCCGGAAATAGGCGCATGGCAACCAGATTTACTTAATATTCGTTTTATTGGCAGCGATAGTGCCAACGGTCCTCTAACATTTTTATTTAATCTTCCAATGGTTGACGAAGATTCCCTGAATTTGAAGGGGCATCCATCCATAGTGTTTGAACCAGAGGTAAAAGGTATTTTTAAATGGCATTCTCCAACTACCCTTGTTTTTACACCAGAATCAGGAGAATTAAATTATGGACAACAGCTATCTATGAGGTGTGATACGGCTGTTCCTCTTCAAGGAGAGGCTTATGCATTACCTCAAAGCTGGTTTTATGATTATACTGTTCCATATTTTACCATGGCAGGTAAAATGGCAAGTTGGCCAATTATTAAAGGTGAACCAAAGTTTGTAAGTTTATTAAACTGGCGTACCCATGAAATTGGAAATGGACCTGTTTATTTGTTATATGATCAATCTGTAAAAATAGAGGATATCAAAAAGCATTTAACGGTGGTATCTGGAGATGACGATGATAAAGATAAAATGGCATATACTATGTTCAGACCTGATAATATTGATATGGTTTATGATGAAAAAGTAAATACTAGTTATATTATTGGATTAAAAATAAATGACTTACCAGAACATGGCTCTACATTTTATGTAAATATACCATCATTCCAAGATGGTTCATATAGTACTAATTCTTATAGTCTGACAGTTAATAAAAATTTTGAATTTATAAAGGCCTATATTAATGACAGATGGGGTGGTGAATATGAAATAGCTCCATTGTCGATGAGTTGGAATATTGTTTGTTCCAATTGGTTTAGTCTTGAACAATTCAAGAAAGCAATTTCAATTATACCAGAACCGAAATCGAAACGTTTTTCAAGTTCTATTTATGAGGATTATGCTAATGGTTATGAAATACAACCTGTTGGTATTGTTGATGTTGAACTAGAACCAGGAACCGATTATACATTTTCAGTTAAAGATGATTTTATTGATATACTGGGTAACCAGATAAAAGAAGGGTACGACTTTAATATCAGGAGCCGTGATTTAAAACCAATACTCGAATTGCCTAAAGATGCAGTTTTGATTGAAGATCATGTAAGTAAAATACCTTTAAGAACACAAAATCTTAGCAATATTAAAGCAGATATATATAAATTCCCATCAGCAGAGAGATTTGCTAAAGCTCTTTTATTAGGAAAACGTTCTTCTCCTTCAGATTTTGGATTGACTAAGAAAGAAACAACAATTGATGTTCTAAATGAGAATCAAAAATCAAACCAGGTTGAAATTCTTGATGTTGAAATTGAAAACCTACCTGATCTATTATGTGTTAATATAAAGGCTAATGGAACAGGATCTGAAGCTAAGGGTTCTTTAAAGGATCTTGTTTTGGTACAACACACCGATTTTGGAATAACAACAAAGATCTTTAATAATAAAATATTTGTCTGGTTAACAAGTTTAAGTAGTGCAAAACCCATTGAAGGTGCAAATGTTAAAATTTATGATAATAAAAAAATTATTGATGCAGGAACCACCAACGCATCGGGTGTAATTGTTTTAGATGCAAAAGACATTATTAGTAGCAATTTTGTTTCTCAACCGATAGCAATTATTGTTGAGAAGTTAGGAAAATCAGCAGTTGCAAAAATTGAGAACAATGAACTATCGGAAGCCTGGCAGTTTGGTATAAATGGGATTGTAAGAGGATATAACCCTTTATATGCTTCAGTCTTTACAGACAGAGGTGTTTATAGACCCGGGGAAACTACTCATCTTAAAGTTATAGTTGGCAATAATGATATTGATGAATCAAATATTAATATTAAAGTTAATGATCCCAGAGGGCAGCAAATATTAAGCAAAGATGTTGAATTAGATGATTTTAACACTGCTAGTATTGATATTAAGCTTAAAGAACAAGCAGGTGTTGGTGAATATAGCATTCATGTTTCTCATGGAAATAAATCTATTGATCGTTTCTTTAGTGTTGAGGAATACAGAGTGCCTACCTTTCAAGTTACTGTAAAAAGTGATGTTAAGAAGTGGGATTTATTCTCTAATGTTGATGCTACAATAGCTGCAAAATATATGCATGGAGGAACTCTTGACGGACGCGAAGTAAAATGGATGATTACCAGAGAACCTGCTCCTTACTCTCATAAATCATTTCCTAAGTACATTTTTTGCTATAATAATGGTTTCAACTATTCAGGAACAGTAAATTCCGGAAAGAAACGACTTGATGGAAAAGGGAAGCTAAATGTAAGGTTTAAACCGGATCATCCTACATCTATAGGTCCAATGAGATATACAATTGAAGGTACTGTTACCGATATTGATCGTCAGGCCTATGCTGGAAGAATCTCAGAAATAGTTCATCCTGCAGATTTTTATATCGGACTTAAACCTCCATCCCGCAATATCTTGTCAATAGGAGATATTTTGAAAATTCCGGTTATTACTGTTAGTCCTGATAATAAGATTGTTGAAGGAACAAAAGTTAAAATTCTGCTTGAGAGAATAGACCATCACACTTCTGCCAGATTATCGCCCAGCGGTAATGTACAAATGCAAAACAGGCCAGAACCTGTTAAAATACATTACTATGAAATTGAAACTCATAAAATACCAGGCATTTGCGAATTTAAATTTGATAAGGCCGGATATTATAGGATAAATGCCTGGGCCGAAGACAAAAAAGGAAGAACCGTACAATCAGGATTTGAATTTACAGTTTCTGGTGATAATCCAATTGCTTGGCCGCGTTTTGATCAAGACAAGATTGATCTTATTGCCGATAAATCAGAATATGAAATTGGCGATATTGCAAAAATTGTAGTGCAATCACCCTATCAGAAAGCTCAAGGATTAATGACTATCGAAAGAGATAAAATCATTACTTATAAGCTATTTGAGATTAACAACAACACACCTGAAATAGAAATACCTATTGAATCTAAGCATGCTCCAAACATTTTTGTTTCTGTTGTAATATTAAGAGGTCGCATCCATAATGAACGAGATGCTTCGGGCTACGAAACGGGAGCACCAGGATTTAAAATGGGTTATACAAACATTAAAGTTAATCCAGATGATAAAAAGCTTGTTGTAAATGCTAAAGTTGTTGAAAAAGAGGCTATTCCGGGGCAAAAGATAAACATTAATCTTTCGGCTAAGGATGCTAGTTCAAAACCAGTTAAGGGGCAAATTACATTAATGGTTGTAGACGAGGCTGTTCTTGGTTTGACCGGTTATAAAACTCCAAAACCATTATCAGAGCTTTATGCAGAACACTTATTGGGTGTAAGGACAGGCACCAGTTTATTGGATCTTCCTCATTCGAAACGCACCCGCTTAGAGAATGTATTCCCGGGTGGAGATAGCGATTTTGAAAATATGCAATCAAGATTTCCACAAGAATTAAGAAATCTTTTTAAAAGTACTGCATATTATAATCCAAACATTCTTTTGGACGATAAAGGGCAGGCCAATATTGAGTTAGAATTACCAGATAACCTTACCACCTATCGAATTATGGCCATTTGTATTGATAAAAATTATCGTGCAGGAGCAGCAGATGAGCAAATAGTCGTTAAACAGCCTTTAATGGTTCAGCCAGTAATACCCAGGTTTGTTTATCCTGATGATGAACTTGAAATTGAAGCGATGGTTTATAACGGAACCAATAAAAGCAGAGCTGTAAAAATTTCTTCTGATTTTGAAGGAATAAAACTAATAAGTGGAAGCAAGAATAAGGAAGTAACCATTAAGCCGAATTCAAATATAACTGTAAAATTTCCTGTTAAAGCTTTAAAAGGAAACGAAGCCGTTATTAGATTTTCTGCTACAGATGCCTCTTTTAGTGATGCTGTTGAAGTAAAAATACCTATTCTGGAACCGGGTACAAAAAGGTTCATTGTTGAGAGCAAATCAGTTTCCGGATCTGAAGATATATCCGTTACAATTCCAGCTGAGCGAATTGCTAGCACTACCAATATAGAAGTTGTAGCATCTACTACAGCATTAACTGAGCTCAAAGGAGCTGTTCAATATTTAATGAGATACCCCAATGGATGTATTGAACAAACTACCAGTACAGCATATCCTCTGGTTGTATTAAAAGATCTTCTACCAGAAATAGGTGTCGAAGTCAATATGGATGACTTAAAGAAATTCTCTGAAGCAGGTATTCGAAGAATTCTTTCTTTCCAAACAACATCAGGTGGTTTATCTTACTGGCCAGGAAGTGATACACCGCATGCCTTTGCTACAGCTTTCGGACTGACAGCTCTGATCGAAGCGAAAAAGAAAGGATATGATATTTCGAACGATGCATTAAAGGGTATGGCAGATTATCTTGAAGCATCTCTCAGACAAGGAAAGATATCAGGTGAAATGCCACATGGTGGTATGGCCGATGCAGATACAAGAGCACTCTTTGTAATGACACTGGGTAGATTGGGCCGACCACAGCCGGGTTATGTTTCATTGTTATGGCAAAAACGTGAATCAATGACACCATTTGGTTTATCATTTCTTGCTATAGCAGTTAAAGAAATGCCAGGAGATCAATCATTGCTACAACCAATTTTAGCAGAAATAAAAAATGCTGCTCAGACAAATTCAAAAGAAGCATGGTATGAAGGCTCCCCGCAGGGAGGATGGTCTTTTGATTCTCCTCTTCGAACACATGCCAGCGCTCTTTTGGCATTTGCATCAGCAGATCGCACGAATGAAATGTCAGGAAAATACCTGACTGGAATCCTGGAAAGACAACGAGGTGGTCTTTGGGGAAATACTCAAGAAAATGTTTTCGGTATTATGGGAGTTTATGAAGCCTCACTGCAAAAGGCTGGTGGAACAGCACCTTTAATGGAGCTTTCTATTAACCAAAAAGTGTATACCGAGGATCAGATGGAGAAAAGCTCATCAAGAGTTCGCAGGCTAAAATTCGTTGAATCTGATTTGTCAATGACCAAAGATGAAAAATCGAAACAAGAGGTCACATTAACAAACCATGGAAACAAACCAATTATTCTAACTGTCAGAGTACAGTATGATGTTCCTCTGACTCCGGAAAATAGACAAGAACAATCAAATGGTTTTGTTATTGAACGAAAATATGAAACCCTTGAAGGTAAATCTCTGGAAAGGAAAAAAATTCCTTTAGGTTCCTTGGTAAGAGTTAAATTGCTTCTCAAAGCTGATGCCCAGCATCATTATGTTGCGATAGATGATAAACTACCTGCCGGCTTAGAACCTTTAAACACAAGCCTGAAAACCACTGAAAATGTATCGCAAGGTAAACTATCCAATACAGCACAAAGAAGTTTGTCTGTTCTTTCATATAGTGAAATTAGAGACTCCAGAGTTGCATTCTATGTGGATGAAATGCTTCCGGGAGAATATGAATTCAGCTATGTTGCAAGAGCTACTACTAAAGGAGAGTTTCTTAGACCTGCCGGAAGAGTAGAAGCTATGTATCAACCGGAAGTATTTGGAGCAACAGCAATTGATTATGTAATAATTGAAGAAAAATAATTTCTAAAATCATTATTGGTTAAATAAACAGAAAGTTTGCAGTCAAACATTTACGATAAACAAATTCTCATATTAAGAATATATGCAGATTTATAGTGAATTATTCTTAAAACTGAAAAAGAAATGGAATTCTTTAAATGAAAAATCCTGGGGAAGGATATTCAAAAAGGTAATTATTCCATTAATAAGTGTTTTTCTGTTACTAAAAATCGTAGTCTTTGCCTGTCCAGTTTCAGATAAGAGGTTTTCCGGTTATCCAGAATCATTAAGAATTTATGACAGGAATGGAGTTTTACTAAGAGAATCGGTTAATAAAAATGGAGCCAGAGCTCAATGGATCGATTTTGAGAATATCTCTCCATGGATAATAAAGGCAACTATTGCGATTGAGGATAAACGTTTTTATAGCCATTCAGGAATAGATTTTTTGGCTGCGTTTCGTGCATCTTTCCAACTATTATACAGAGGACGAGTTATTTCAGGTGCATCAACAATAAGTATGCAACTGGCCAGGATTATCTTTGGTCATTCTCATAATATATTTTCAAAGATACTGCAATCTTTTAATGCTTTTCGCATTGAAAGAACTCTTAGTAAAGATTTAATTTTAGAACAATATCTTAACCGTGTGTTTTTTGGCTCAAGTGCAATCGGAATTGAAGCTGCCAGCTACAGGTATTTTAATAAACCAAATACTCATCTCAGTTTAGCTGAAGCAAGCATGCTGGTTGGATTAATTCAGGCTCCTTCAAAACTTAATCCCTATAATAATCTTGATCTGGCAATAAATAGGAAAAACGAAGTCTTGAAAAATATGCTTATTAATAATTTTATTTCAGAAGATGAATACAATAGAGCAATTCTTGAACCTATATATTTAAATAATGAAGTAAACAGGCTTTATGCCATGCATTTTACTGATTATGTTCTGATGAATACTAATCAAACAGGTGATATTTTTACAACTTTAGATAGCGATTTACAGATTCAGGTTGAAAAGCAGGTATATGATCATGTCAAATCATTTTCAGCAGGAGGGTTAACCAATGCAAGTGTACTTGTTGTTGATAATGAAAATGGAGATATTTTATGCATGGTTGGATCATCAGATTACTGGAATTCAAAAAGTGGTTCGGTTAATGGAACTATTTCTCTTCGTCAACCCGGTTCTACTTTGAAACCATTTACATATGCTCTGGCTTTTGAAAAAGGATCTACACCTGCTTCGATAGTACCCGATATTGAAACCGAATATATTGGTAGCAATGGTGATTTATATATTCCACGAAATTACTCAAAGAACTTTTATGGTCCTGTTCTTATGAGGCAAGCATTGGGAAGAAGCCTGAATATTCCAGCTATTCGAACGCTGAACTATGTTACTATTGATAGTTTATTAAGCAGACTTCATAAAATCGGTTTTAGCTCACTTAATGAAAGTGCAGAATTCTATGGACTAGGACTTACATTAGGCGATGGAGAAATCACTCTATTTGAGCTAGTCCAAGGGTATGCTATGTTTGCACGAAATGGCTTAAAATGTAAGTTGGGATTTCAAAAGGAGAATCACCAAAATAACACTGAAAGAGTTTTTTCTAAAGAAATATGCTTTTTAATTACTGATATTTTAAGCGATGAAAAGTTGAGAATTCAGGCTTTTGGTGTAGCAAATCCTCTTTTATTCGATTTCCCGATTGCCCTTAAGACTGGAACAAGTGCAAACTGGCGTGATAATTGGGTTGTTGGGTATACAAATAAATATACGATAGCTGTATGGGCCGGAGATTTTGAGGGAACACCTATGAGTCAGTTTTCCGGTTCTGTTGGAGCTGGACCTTTGTTTAACAGAATTGCAAATCTGGTTGTTGCTCAGAGTTCTTATGTAAACAGACCACAAATTCAAAAAGTCATTCCTGAAGTTCAACAAATTATGGTATGTCCTTTATCAGGTAAAATTCCAACAGAAAACTGCCCAAACTCAAGTACTTTTTATGTGATTTCAGATTCCAGACCTGTGGAGAATTGTAGTGTTCATCAAAAACTAAAAATTGACACACGAAATGGCTTGCTTGCTTCTGGCCGATGCCCGTCAAAATATACCAAAGAAAAAATATTTGAGATATTACCTCCAGAATATGCAGAATGGCAAATGAAAAATAATAAAACAGTTGCCCCAACTAAATACTCTCCATTTTGTCCTGCTGAGGGAGCCACAACAAATGCTCTGGTTATTACTTCACCTATGCAGGGCGAAATATATTTAATTGAACCAGGGTATGATATTAGCACACAGACAATACCTTTTAAAGGAGAGGTAAATCCCAGATTGCATGAGATATCATGGTTTATTGACGGAAAGAAATTCACAACAACAGAATGGCCATACAAAGCATCCTGGCCGTTAAAGAAAGGAAAACATAGTATCAAAATGGTTGGTGGCGGAATGGAAAGCGATAAAGTTGATATTGAAGTACGATAAAGGCTGTCTAAAATATAGAATCCGTAGATTCGACGAATAAACGCTAGTAATTTAACACTATCAACTACAGGGTGTAATATATTGTTTGATCTACTGTCAAACACAGTACCCCAGCTATATCAAAAGAATAATTCATTAGTGTATGAATTATTTAAGCAGGAAGCACTAATTCTGTTTTTGTTCGAATTTACTCAGGCAGTATTATAACAGTCAGTCTACTTTTGTTGTTTAAAGGCTATCAACTATTTTTTCTAATGCTTTCCACGACATTCCAACACGTATGGCCAGGTCTTTTATTAAATCAGCTTTATTAGTTCCATCTCGCCATTGTAAATCAGAATCAGTTAAAATTGGATACAATGTTTTAAGATCTCCTTTAATATAATTCCATTGGTATTCACTAAAATTAGTTTGCATATTTAATTAGTATATAATGTATTTAAGAACCGAACTTATAATTAAATTTCTTTAAATAATTATGTATATAAGCTCCCAATGGTCCGTTGTTAGCTCAAAAAAGTAAAACTCATTTTTCAAGTGGTTTGTGAAAAATATTTCCAATGCATAGTTACCGAATAATAAAATCCTTTTCGTTACATAACTATAGAATAAGATTACATGATTCACACATTGTAATTAATTTATTATTGGAATCAAATTAATCCTTTTGTTATTTAATCTCTTTAATAATCTTTGTCTATAAAATACTTGCAATTAACCCTTTAATCTTGCGACACTCATTGGTATGAGTTCTACTAAATCTTTTAGTTCGATAATACTCTAAAAATAAGAATTTCACTTACTTTCCAATACAGAAATTCTTAAAAATATTTCCAAGTATCTCATCTGTTGTAATTTCACCGGTTATTTCTCCCAGATAGTGAAGAACCTGCCTTATATCCATGGCAAGTAAATCGGTTGGAAGCTGATTATCAACACCTTCAATAACTCTAATAATTGCTTCATGAGAATGTTGTAGGGCTTCAAAATGTCGAGCATTTGTAACAACAACACCTGTATCACTAGGTTTCTGCTGCAAGGCAAAGTCTACAAGTTTTTGTTCTAACCCTGGCACATGTGTACCATTTTTTGCAGAAATGGCAATATAATCACCATCAATAGCAATCTTTGAGCGTAAGTCAGCAAGAAGAATTTCCGGATTAATAACTGTATCTATCTTGTTAATAGCAAATATAATACGTTTGCCTACCTGATTTTCATCTTTAAATATTTCAAGTGATTTCAGAATTTCATCAACGCGATCACTAGCATCTATTAAAACTATAACAATTTCGGCTTCACGATACTTCTTCATTGCCCGCTCAATCCCAATATTTTCAATAGTATCCTTTGTTTTTCTTAGGCCCGCAGTGTCGATAAATCTGAAGTTAATACCTTGAAGTACTATAGTATCCTCAATATAATCTCTGGTAGTTCCGGCAATATCGCTTACAATAGCTTTTTCTTCCTTCAATAGCTGATTCAGTAGAGTTGATTTGCCAGAATTGGTTTTTCCGACAATAGCAACTGGTATACCATTTTTTATGGCATTGCCATATGAAAACGACTTAATGAGCTTTCTTAATAGTCTTTCAATTTTATCTAATAGTTGATTAAGCTGTTCTCTGTCAGCAAACTGAACATCTTCTTCGCTAAAATCCAGCTCAAGTTCAATTAATGATATGAAGTTTAATAATTGATCGCGTAAACCTTTTATTTCATCAGAAAAACCACCACGCATTTGATTTAGTGCCAATCTGTGGGCAGCTTCAGAATTTGAAGCAATTAAATCGGCAACACCTTCGGCTTGCGATAAGTCAAGTTTACCATTTAAGAATGCCCGTTGCGTGAATTCACCAGGCTTTGCTAAACGCGCACCTTGCAAAATAAGCGCTTCAAGTATTTTTTGCTGAATATAAACAGAACCATGACAGGTTATTTCCAAAGTGTCTTCGCCAGTATAGGAGTGGGGCTCCTTGAAAACACTGGTCATTACTTCATCAATTTCTCTTCCATTAACAATAACTCTGCTAAAATGAACTGTATTTGCAGGTTTAGAGGATATCTTTTCTTTTCCTTTACTAATTGAAACAATTTTATCTCCAAGCTCAAAAGCCTGCGGGCCACTAATTCTTATCATTGCAACTGCCCCTGCACCAGAAGCAGTTGATATAGCACAAATAGTATCAGTATTCATCATGAACAAAATGGAAATTTAAGTGTTATACAAATATACTACTAATAATTTCGCATATATAATGTTTATTCTTGTTGAGTTTAGAAAACCTGATTTCCCTGTATTAGAGAAGAATAGGGCAGGTTTTAACCTCAGGCAACCAGATGGTTGATGTTGTTTTTTGAACTTGGAAAGACGATTGTAATAGGTTTTATTGCAGTCTTTAAAGAGTACTAAATAAAAAAATTGTTTAGCTTTTAAATAATGATTTTAATATAAATATGTTTTCTCAACAGCTAAATTTTTATGAAACAAAACCGAAACTACTTACTATTAATACCTATCCTTTTTGTTATTTTCCTAAGTTTTCTTTCAGTATCATGTACTCACGAGTCCGATATAATTAGTGAATTAGATACAGTTTGCTTTGAAGGACAGGTATTTCCAATTATTAATTCAACGTGTGGTACATCAGGATGTCATAGCGGTACTGGCGATAATAGAGAATTCGATGCTTCAAATTATGAATCTATTGTTAGAGCTGTAGAACCGGGAGATGCTAAAAATAGTCTGTTATACAAAGTGATCACTAATATTTATAGTGATGATTTTATGCCTCCTAACAAGCCACTTTCGCTGAATGATCGAACACTAATTCAATTATGGATTGCACAAGGAGCTAAGAATACAAAATGTCCTGAATTTAAGGATATTACAAGGCTTATTGATACAACCATTGTTCCAATTAAAGATACTATCTGTTTTGCACAGGATGTTCAACCAATCCTGAATTCTAGTTGTGCAACTACAAATTGTCATGACGATCTTTCTCATAAAGGGGGGTATATATTTACTACATATGAGAATATTACTAGTAACAACGATGCTGTACGCCCGTTTTTGCCAGACGAGAGTAAAATTTACAGAGTTTTAAATAAGACTGGTGAAGATAGAATGCCACCACCACCATTTAATGCTCTCACAAACGAACATAAAGAGATAATACGAAGGTGGATTGCAGAAGGTGGATTAGATAGTGATTGTACGTCTTCTACTTGCGATACATTAGATCCGATTTCCTTTTCACAACAAATATTTCCTGTAATTAATAGATCATGCGTTGGATGTCACGGTTCCAGTAATTCTAATGGAGGTATTGTTTTAGAATCTTATACCGACATTAAAAATGTTGCAAATACCCTAAGGAATAGTACTTCTTTATTATTGGGTGTTATACGGAGAGAAAGTGGATTTTCTCCAATGCCACCTACAGGTACAATTGACGATTGTACTATCCGCCAGTTTGAATTATGGGTAGAACAGGGATTAGCTAACAATTAGTTTTCACATTCATTTTTTTTAGCAATGAAACGAATAAAAAGAATTAGTATAAAATTTAGGGTTCTTATAGCATCAATAACAATTGTATTTGTTTTATATTCATGCTATTACGATAGTAAGGAGTATTTATATCCACAGGTTGATTCTTCTTGCGATACAACAAATGTTACCTTTCAAAGTAGTATTGCACCTATTATGGATCAATATTGTTTAAGTTGTCATAGCAATTCTACTGCTGCCTCATTTGGAAGTAATATAAAGCTCGAAGACTATGCAGATGTTAAATCGTATGCAGATAAGGGGAACTTGTTAGGAGCAATAAAGCAATTACCCGGATTTACACCTATGCCCAAAGGAAGTGGTGCAATTCCGAATTGTAATATCAGAAAGCTTGAAACCTGGATAAATAATGGTTCTTTAAACGATTAATACAATGATAAATAATATTAGAGCTCGCCTTTTAATAATACTTATTCTTTCAATTTCAGTAGTCTCGTATACACAAGATATTGATGATCTTCTTAATGAAGCAACTGGAAGTTCGACCGAAGAAGTTATTGCAACATTCAAATCTACTCACATTGTTAGTGGCCATTCTATTGAAAGAATGATGGAAGGTCAGTTAGATTTTAGAATATCTCATAGATTTGGTTTGCTTAATACTGGGGCATATGAATTATGGGGTCTTGATCAGGCTAATATTCATTTTAGTTTAGATTATGGAATTACTGATAATATAATGATAGGTATAGGTAGGGGTACCTATGAAAAAACATACGATGGTTTACTTAAACTTTCAATTTTTCGACAATCTACCGGAGCAAAATACTTTCCTGTTTCAATCTCGTTTCTGTCAACTGTTGCATATAATAGTTTAAAGTGGGAAGGAACAGGTGAATTAGCAACATGGAATAGGTTTAGCTATGTATTTCAGCTTTTGGTTGCCCGGAAATTCAGCCCTCGTTTTTCATTGGAGCTAAATCCAACTGTTGTACATAGAAATTTGGTCGAAACTGAACTAGATCCAAACGACACATACTCTTTAGGCATTGGAAGTAGATTTAAACTAACTAAAAGATTGTCAATTAATATGGAGTATTATTATGTTGTTCCTCCAATAAATGATTATAGGAGTGTAAAAACATACAATCCTCTATCTGTTGGATTTGATATTGAAACAGGAGGACATGTTTTTCAATTTCATTTAACAAATTCTTTGGCTATGATTGAAAAAGGTTTTATTACTGAAACAACTGGAAATTGGCTGGATGGAGATATTCATTTAGGATTTAATATTTCTAGAACCTTTGCTCTTAAATGAGCAAATAAACCTGAATTTTGTTTATTGAATAACCATAAACTAAAAATCTAATGAAAAATATAATTTTACTATCGCTTGTATTACTTGGTTCAGTTAATCTAACAGCACAAAAGCTAATTTCTAAAACAGGTCATGTGTGGTTCTCTTCTTTTACACCAATTGAAGAAATAGAGGCTCATAATCATCAGGTAGCAAGCATTATAAATACAGAGACAGGAGATGTTCAAGTTAGTCTTTTAATTAGGTCTTTCGAGTTTAAGATCGAATTAATGGAAGAACATTTTAACGAGAATTATATGGAATCTGAAACTTATCCTAAAGCTTCTTTTAAGGGTAAAATAACTAATTTATCTTCTGTTGATTTCGGTAAAAAGGGTACATATAGTATTGATATAAAAGGAGATTTAACAATTCATGGAGTAACAAAGCTAATTGAGGGTGAAGCAACTCTAGTTATAGATAACAGTTCTATAACAGCAAAAACAGCTTTCGAGATTGCTTCAGAAGATTACAATATCCAGATTCCTGATATAGTTAAAGAGAAGATAGCTAAGAAAATAAGCATCTCTGCTGAAATTCCATTTAAGAAAAATTAGCTTATATCTAGATTGGTGGATTAACTACATTGAGCTCTTAGTCATCCAGCGGTAGCTCATACACACATATTTACTGTACCGAAGTATTATTTAATATCAACAATTTTATCCCTGGAACTATGAAACGGATCATTATTTTTGCTTTAATAATTGGTGTATTAGCTATAATTGGTGTATGGCAGTATTCTTTTCGATCCGCAAAGGATTCCGTGAAATCCCTTAAAACTGATGTTGAATTAACTGCAGATAAGTTACTTCTTGACTTTGAGACTGATGAAAATAATGCTAACACGTTATATTTAAATAAGGTACTTTCTGTTACAGGTAAAGTTACTGAAATTTCGAATAGTGAAACAGGATATTCAGTGTATCTAAAATCTGATGATAGTATGACTGGAATATTATGTGGATTTAGTAAACATTCCTTTGAAACCTATTCAATCGAAGTTGGAGATATTGTGGTAGTAAAAGGTTTATGTACCGGATTTTTATTTGATGTAGTACTCAATAAGTGTGTTTGGGCAAAATAGTTCATTTCTTACAATAAAACGCTTAATTATATTCCAATACTGAAACTATAGTTTGTGCTTCTGACTTCATGGACAGAAACTAATTTTTCTTCTTTTACAATTCACTACAAAAATTCTACAATTCATTACATCTCATTTTTAAAGAAGGTTTATATAGTAGATATTTGAACTGGATTTTAACTTATTATAAATATCATGAATGCAAAAATGTTGAATATTGGATTTATAGCGTTTCTAATTGTTTCAACTAGCTTTTTTTCAAAAGCTTTCTCAAACAACTCTGTTTCCAACCTGAACGAGGACTATTTAGTTACTTTGGATAGGGGAAATGACGGAGTTGTTATTCAATTCTCCGATTATAGTGTGAAGTATAGCGGATATTTTGATATTTCATCAGACGATAGAAAAATTATTTCTATTTCGCCGAATGGCTTTCTTGAGGTAGAGAAAGTTGTATTTGGTAGTAACCGAAAAATTGAGATTAGCAGCGACTCAAAAGGGAATCTAAAAAAGCTCTATTTTGAAGGAAAATCGGAAAAACCGTTCGATCAAAATGGTCAGCAATGGTTGTCAGATATTCTTCCTAAAATTGTTCGTACAACTGGTGTGGGAGCTGAAAGTAGAGTAGCCCGGTTTTATAAAAATGGAGGAATGAATAGCCTTCTAGAGGAGATTGATGAAATTAATGAGCACAATCCGGCTGCTCGTAATTTGTATTTTGTAATTATGGTAGATCAGTTAAAGCTATCTGACAGCGACTTACAAAAGGCAGTCCCTCGAATGAAAATGATTGTTTCGAATAGTACTAAAGGTACCCTAATGCGGAATATTTTAAGAAAATATGATGTTTCATCTGCTACAGCTTTAGAAATATTAAGAACTACAAAAACTCATTCATACAATACAGAAAGAGGCTCTACCTTAAGAGTATTTAACACTCAGTTTAAGGAAGAAGATGCCATATTAGATGAGTATTTTGAGATTTTAGAAGGTATGAGTATTAACTCAGAAAAGGGTAATGTAGTTAAAGATTTGATGCAGAAAAATAAACTAAAGCCAACCACATGGGCACGCCTTTTTGAAAATCTGGATTCTTATAGTCTAACGCGAGAGCAAGGAGCAATATTACTGATGGCTATCGATTATATGCCAAAAGACAAAATTACTCTAAATGCTTTTAACGAAGCCGTTGAGGATATGGATGACCACTACTATATTTTAAAGGGAGAGATTATGGATGCCTTGTTGAATTCTCAGATTAATGGAGGCAAAGGAACAAACTTTAATGCTAATAAGGGAATTGTAATACAAATGCTCAATTCAACAATAGGTATTGAATCTAACAGTCAGAAAGGTTTAACATTGCGCAAAATAAACAGGATGTTTCCTGCCGATTTAGAAGTATTAAATGCATACCAGAAAGCAATTTTAGATATTAACGATAACATGGAAAGGTATAATGTTTTATTAGATTACATTAATAGAAATTCACTCAACAAAGAAGCATACAAAATGGTGCTGGAGGCTACAGAAGACTTTTCTAATGATTATCAACACGCTAAGGGTGCTATCTTAAGAGCTTGTTTAAAGAATTTACCTAATGATGAAGCTTTGTTAGATGATTTCTTTGATATAATTGATGACATGGATCAAAATGGCACTATTGAAGAGTTGTTAAGGCTTGTTATGGCTCGAGAAGATATTGCTAAAAACGAATTTGTAATTATTCGTGTAATAGAAGCGACTAAGAATATAGATGTTGATATTGAAAAGGCAACCGTATTATTAAGTATTAAAAATTATAATCCTAATTCAACAAATCAATCTATGGCTTTTGAGTATGCAGCAAAAGAGATTAGTTCAGACTATCTAAAGCGCAGTGTGTTAGGTAGATAGCAAGCGGCGGGTAGGTGGTTAAACTGTAGATAAAGCTTGCTGACAATTTTTAAAGATTTTTTAGAACTTTTAACGCCAAAGCAATCAAAATAATAATAAACAATATTTAAATTCGTATTCAGATATACCTCGGACTCAAATGAAGCGTTTCTTACCTTATATTTTTTTTACATTATTGATTGCTGCCGGGGTATACCTCTTTTTATATCAAAGCGAAACAAATGAGTTACCACAATTAAAGAAATCGTTCGACACTTTTCTCGGATTCTTAATGGGGATTGGTATAATTGTATTCCTCTTATCGCTTTCCAGACTCTGGTTAAATCGCTTAATATCATGGCAAACAACTTTCGGGAAGCGTTATTTTTCGGGCCTGATTCTATACTCACTTATTACATTATGTATTTCAGCACTATTTATTCTTGCATATATTGCTCTTCCTTCAACAGAATTAACCTACGATAAACTGTTTACTGAATACGATGATGTTTTGTATAAATACATGGTTATTATGGGCTTACTTATTGTTTTTTATACCCTAATAGATTTAGCCTTGTTTTCTTATCATCAATATGCTGTTGGACAGATAAATACGGTTAAATCTAAACGTGAGGTGCTAACGCATCAGTATAATGCTTTGAAAAAGCAATTGAGCCCACATTACCTTTTCAATTCTCTTAATACAGCTTCCTCCTTATTATATCGCGATGCTGAAACTGCTGAACATTATATCAGAAAACTTGCTAATTCATATCAACGAATTCTTGATTCTACAACAGAAAACCTGATAAGTCTTGAGAGGGAGCTAAATATTGTTGAAACATATAAATACTTGATGGAAATTAGATATCAGGATGCATTGAAAATTGATATTAACCTATCAGATAATCAGAAAAATAAAATGCTTCCACCTTTGAGCCTACAATTGTTGGTTGAAAATGCAGTAAAACATAACCTGATTAGTAATGAGAAACCACTTTATATTGAAATATATTGCGATGATAATGAATACCTTACAATAGCTAATAACGTAAATAGAAAAGAGTTTTATATCAAAACAAATGAGGGGTTAATTGAAAATCCGGAACATAAATCAACAGGAATTGGGCTGAATAATATTAAATCTAGGTATGCATATTATACAAGGAAACCTGTTAAAATTGAGAAAACCGATTTTTTCAAAGTGATGCTTCCAATGTTGAATACCAATAAGCAAATTATTGAAACAATATAATACAAGTCATGCAAGGCAAACTATTAATTCATAATATTTGGTTTAGAATTCTTACTCCGGCTTTCCTCGGATTTCTTGCATATCTCTTGATGTTAATGTCTTCTGATCGGTTAGATCAATTGACACATCTATTCTTTGGTCCGGAATTACTTATAACAATAATTACTTCATACCTTGTTATAACCTCTATTAGATTGACAATTATATTATTCTTCAATCTACAGGCTAAAGAAGATGTGAATTTCAAGAAAATGCTATTGCAAACTGTTTTGACAATGCTTGTAGGTGGAATATTTTCTTCAATTCCAATTATTGTATACATGAAGTATTTGATTGGTTTCTCAAGCTTTTCGAAGGAATTAACTCTATTTATTGTCATTTTTAGTTTCTTCAGCTTGTTCTACAATGTATTATACTTCAGTTTATATTTCTTGAATTTAAAAAATAATAGTGCCCTGGATTATGAAAATCAGCTACACGATTCACTAATAAAGGAATACAAAGGATTTGTACGCGATATTCATCCTGAATTTTTCTACACAGGATTAGAAACATTAATTGTTCTCATAAGAAATGATAAAAACCAGGCAGATAAGTTTATTAGTAAATTCTCGGGAGTTTTTCGCTATATAATCGACTGCAAGAAGAAGGATTTAGCAATGGTTTCGAATGAAATCACAAATTTGAATGACTTGGTGTATGTCTTTAATCAGAAATTCGACAACCAAATTGTATTTGAAAACAAACTTGGCAATGATTTAGCTACAAAACATATTGTTCCATGTACCATTCAATGCATATTAGAATTAACAGTTCTTACTTCTATAATAACGAAAGATTGCCCATTAAATATTGAGCTGTATAAAAATGATGATGATATAATATTTAAACACAATGGATTAGCCAGAATTAACGAAGGAAATAAAACAAAGGACCTTAAGCATATTTCCGATACTCAAAAATATTTAAGTGGAAGGCCAATAACTGTAGAACAGGAGGGAACATCTACTGTTTACCGAATTCCCGTTTTGGTTGATGATATTGACCCCTTAGAATAACAAAAAATGAATGTACTTATCGTTGAAGATGAAGCACCTGCAATTGAAAAGCTAAAATCGTTTATTGAGTATTACGATTCTGAGATTAATATTCTCGATGTTAAAAGTACTGTAGAATCAACAATTTCATGGTTTAAGGAAAATCCTGAAAAAGCCGATCTGATTTTTATGGATATTCAGCTTCCTGATGGTATTAGTTTCGATGTCTTTTCACATGTAAGAATAAATACACCAATAATTTTCACTACTGCTTACGATCAATATGCCATACAGGCATTTAAGGTAAATAGCATCGACTATTTATTAAAACCCTTCGATTACGATAACTTTTATAAAAGCCTTGAAAAATTTAAATCCTTTAAGGAGAATATAGTACAGCAAAAAGAGAGGATTAAGTACGAAGAGTTGACCGAACTTGTATCACAGCTTAAGAAGAGTTATAAAACAAGGTTTTTAATAAAGATTGGTTCGCACATAAAATCACTTACTACCGATAAAATTGCAATGTTTTATGCCGAAGGCCGCAATGTATCTGTAGTTACAATGCTAGGTAGAGAATATGTAGTTGATTTCAAGTTGGAAGAGTTAGAAAGCTCACTGGATCCTGCAATGTTTTATAGGATTAACCGCTCTTATATTGTAAACATAAATGCAATAGCAGATGTTGTTGTGTATTCATCTTCAAGATTAAAAGTATTGCTTGAGAAAGAGACTGATAATGAGTTGATAGTCAGTCGAGAGAAAGTAAATGAATTTAAGTACTGGTTTAGTGGGGAGTAGGAGAGGTTCTGTACTAATGTTTTCTGTACGTCACTTTTGATTTATTTGTATTCTTTGCTATACAACCTTTTTAAGTACTTTTTCAATTATTTCAAGTGTATTGTTTAATGTTTTTTTTGTGTGGCAGATGGAAAGAAAATTTGTTTCATATGATGATGGAGAGAAGTAAATACCTTTTTGAAGCATTAAGAGATAAAACTTCCTAAACTGATCATGATTAGCTTCACAGGCTTCTTTAAAGTTTGTAACAGGTTGATCGGTAAAGAATAGTGTAAACATTGTTTCAAATCTGTTGAGGGTAATATTGTACCTTTTCGTTATAGAATCAAGACTTCTGAAGAAGTCTTTTGAGTTTTGTATAATATCAGCATACACATTATCATTTCGGAGGCTTGTTAGTGCTGCTATTCCAGATGCCATAGCCACCGGGTTTCCTGATAGTGTTCCAGCTTGATATACTCCTCCTTCTGGAGCTAATAGTCTCATTATCTCCTTCTTACCACCAAAGGCACCAACTGGGAAACCGCCTCCAATAATTTTACCGAAAGTTGTTAAATCAGGTGTAATATCTAATAATTTTTGAGCCCCGCCAACAGAAAACCTAAATCCAGTTATAACTTCATCAAAGACTAATAATGAATTATTTGTATTGCACAATTCTTGAATACTTTTCAGAAACTCCTTCTGGGGTAAAATAACTCCCATGTTTGCTGGAACAGGTTCAAGAATTACAGCAGCAATTGATTCACCATGAAGCGCAAAAGCATTTTTAAGCGATTCAACATCATTTAATGGAACGCTAATCGTATGTTTAGCAAAATCTGAAGGTACTCCTGGAGATGAAGCAATATTCTGAGTTGCTAAACCTGAACCTGCAGAAACAAGCAAATAATCAGAGTGGCCATGATAACATCCATCGAATTTTAAAATCTTATCTCGCTTAGTGTAGGCTCTGGCCAGGCGCAGAGCACTCATAACAGCTTCTGTTCCAGAGTTAACGAATCTAACGCTTTCTACAGAATCTACTGATTGTGTTACCAATTGGGCTAATTTTGTTTCTGATAATGTAGGGGCACCAAAGCTTGAGCTGGAATCAATTGCCTGTTTAGCAGCTGTTGATATTTGTTCATTTGCATGTCCTAAGATATGCACACCCCACGAAAGACAATAGTCAATATATTCATTATCATCTATATCGGTAATGATACATCCTTTTCCTTTTTTTAAGAATATTGGTTTGTGGTCAAGCGATTGAAATGCCCTAACAGGACTGTTTACACCGCCAGGTATGGATAATTCAGCTTCTTTATATGCTATTTCTGATTTTGATTTCATTTTAAAATATTATCTGTGACTAAAAAATCAATTTTGGAACTCTAAACTCCGTTAAGATACTCTCTTGCATAATAGGTAATAATATAACTGGCACCAGCGCGCTTAATGCCGAAAAGTGTCTCTGTCATAGCATTACGCTCATCTAAGTAGCCCTGTTTCGCAGCAGATTTTATCATCATGTATTCTCCTGAAACATGATAGGCAGCAATTGGCACACTATCGAAAAGGATGCTAGCCTTGTTAATAATATCTAAATAGGAATGAGCAGGTTTTACCATAACCCAGTCAGCACCTTCATTAATATCTGCTCTTATTTCTTCAATAGCTTGGCTGTTAACGCGATAATCCATCTGATAAGCCTTTCTGTCACCGAATGAGGGAGCAGAGCCTGCAGCATCTCTAAACGGTCCATAAAAGCTGGATGCAAATTTGGCCGAATAGCTTAATATTTTGGTGTTAGAGAAACCGTTTTTATCCAATCCTTCTCTTATTGCTAATACTTGTCCATCCATCATTGCAGAAGGAGCAACAAAGTCTGCTCCTCCACGAGTATGAGAGATAGCCATTTCTGCCAATAATGGCAAAGTATTGTCATTATTAACTTTTTTATCTTCTATTATACCACAATGACCATGATTGGTATAGCTACATAGGCATACATCTGTTATGACAATTAGATTAGGATACTTTTGCTTAATTTGTTTTATAGCACTTTCTACAATATTTGCATAATTGTAAGCATACGATCCCGTTTCATTTTTTAAATGACTACCTATCACACCAAATAACAGAATCTTATCTATACCTAATTCAATAGTTAGTTCTAAATCTTTAAGTAGCATATCAATTGAAAAATGATAAACATTCCAGAGGTTATTAATTTCCTTCTTGATTTCTCTTCCTTCAACAACAAAATAGGGATATATAAAGTCCTTAGGGTTTAATATTGTTTCAGCAGCCTTGTCTCTTGCAGCTTGATTAATTCGGTACTGGTGAAAATTTGCGAATTTCATTATCTAATGTCTTTTGGGTTTCTATTCCTCGGGTGATAATTTTAACGTTTCCAGGTATTGTATCATAAATACTAAAGAAGTTTTTAACTCCCGAGGGAGAAGTAAAAACTATCTTGTCGAATTTGTCAATATCTATCTTCTTGATATTTATTGGTTTTATATTGCAATAGATATTAATTGTTTGAACTGAATTACCAAGACTTTTCAAGCCATCAGGCAAAATACTTAGAGCAATATCCGATCGTGGAATTAGTATATTTCTATTTACTATCTTCTTTTCTCGGAATAAGTTAATTATTCCTTCAGATGAATCATTTTGGGGTTGTAGGTCAGGATTGATGCCATATTTAGTAAGCTCCATGCTTGTGACTTTACCAATTGAGCAAATTTTAATACCATTTAAATTTCGTGTATCATACCCTTGTTGATTAATATATTTAAAGAAAAAATGTACTGCATATTTACTTGTAAAGATTAACCAATTAATATTATTGATACTATCTATTAGATTGTTATTTAGCGTATTAAGTGGATTGTCTATAATTTCAATTAAAGGGTAATGTGTAATGTTTCCCAAGTGCAAATATTTCTCGGGTTGAGTGCCCGTATATAAAATTTTTGGCTCAGCTTTAAAAGCTTTTACAAAGTTTGACTTATTTCCTCCAACTCCAACAATAATAACCAATGGAGTAGGGTACTTTCTTTCTGAAATAGAAGCCGATAATAGAGTTTCTGAGAATATTTTCTCATCAGTATTACCAACATTATATACTAATGTTATTGGAGTGTCAGGTGAACGACCATCTTCAATTAATGTCTTGGCTAAGTGTGTCAGATTTGCCGCTCCCATGTAATAAACAAGGGTATCTGTTTTTGGAAGAGGAATATTCAATTTATCGTGAGCTGTACAGAAAGCCACCGAATTACTCAAATTCCGCACTGTTAAAGGAAATTTTGCAGCAGCAGCAGCACCTAAAGCGGAAGTTATTCCTGGAATAATATTAACAGAGATAAACCTGGATTCTAAATAATATATTTCTTCGGCTAAATGTCCAAATATTGATGGATCTCCACCTTTTAACCTGACAATATTCTTATAGCTTAGTGCAGATACATAAAGTAACTCGTTTATCTCATCCTGATTCATAGAATGATTTCCAGAGCGTTTTCCAACATATACTCTCTTTGCATCAAAATCATCTAATATAGAATTATCGATTAAATCGTCATATACAATTAAGTCAGCATGTTTAAGCCGTTTATACGCTTTTATAGTCAATAAATCTTTGTTACCTGGTCCGTTTCCCACTAAACTAACTTTTCCAAAATCTTTTTGAATATCATATTTTGAAAAGATTCTTTTTAATTCTGTTTCATCTTTTCGTGCTATAATACCAAGGTTTCCCTGTAATGGATGAGTTTTAAAAGTAAGTTTTTCTGAAGCTCTGTTTTCAATTCCCAGACGTGTTAATGCGCAACTTGCAACTATTAATGCATCAACAGTATTATTATCAACTTGGGCAATTCTTTCTTCTATGGTTCCTCTAATGCTTACAATTTTTAAATCGGGTCTGAGTTGAATTAATTGTTCTTTTCGAGCAGAACTACTAGTGCCCACTCTGGCACCCACAGGAAGTTCGTTTAGTTTTAGGTTTCCTTTAGTAACTAATGAATCTGACTTGTCAAACGCATCAAATAAGGCAATAAGCTCTAATCCATCGGGTATTGGATAGGGAAGGTCTTTTGCGGAATGAATGGCTATATCGCAATCTCCGGCTAGAAGTACGTTATCCAGCTCTCGGGTAAAAATATCAACCGCAGGATTATCAATCAAGGAAATATCTTTATGTTTATCGCCATAACTATCCATTAAAATAACGTCAAAATCTAGTTCTGGAAACAAAGCAGATACTTCATCAACTTGTTTTAAAGCCAAGGGGCTAAGCCGCGAAAGTACTTTTAGTTTTATTTTGCTCATAATTCCTTTGTTTAAATTGCCAATCCATAAATAATTCAGTCTCTTTATTTACAATATCTTTCACCTTCGATATTTCATTTCTTCTATTTGAAAGATTCTGTTCAATAGCATCTTCAATATTTTCTACATTATATAGAGAAATACCAGAATGGTTGGCAAGATTTGGATCAATATCACGGGGTACAGCTAAGTCGAACAATAGCAGATTCTTATTTACGGATACCTGATTCTCTTTTAGTATATAATGTGGGGCAGAAGTTGCAGAAATAATAACATCGGCTTGTTGAATATATTCATTAATTTTCTCAAAGCTAAAGGCAGAACAGTTATGTTTTTCAGCAAGTCTGGCTGCTTTAATAAAATTTCTATTACTAATGAATAGTTTTTTCGCTCCTCGCTTTTTTAAAAACTCTAATATTAATTCGTTAAGGTTATGAACTCCAATAAGAACAACATTTAAGCCATCTATTTTAGAAAAATGTTTTTCAAGAATTTGCACTGTGGCTTGAGAATGAGACATTGCACCTTGAGAAATCATAGTATCTGTTCGAACTTTTTTACCCACAAATAAAGCCTGCTGAAAAAGTTTGTGTAAGTTTTTGTCAAGAGTTTTTTGTGCAATAGCTTCAGTGTAAGCCTGTTTTACTTGTCCTTGTATTGAGGATTCACCTAATAATCTGGATTTTAAACCAGCAGTTAGTTCAAATAAATGAGATACAATTTCTTCATTTACCCAGCCTTTACCTTCAAATAGTTCAATTCTATTGCATGTATGTAGAATAATCCCTTGATTGTGCTTTTTCAGATTATAAAAAATGTTCTCTCTTTCAGATAGAGAATATTGTGTGTGTTCGTATTTAGTATGTCGAATCATTTTCAAGATAGTCTTTAATTTTATCTCTTAATCGTATTGAGTGGTATACATCCTGCGCATTTGATCCAACAGCCACTGTCATATGATCAATCTTATATATTGCTGGAGATACAAAGTCACACATTGGCGGATTATCAACAACATTTACCAAGATTCCCTTTTTATGGGCATCTTCATGAACTTTACTGTTTAGCAACTTTATGTTAGTACATGCATAAACTAAAAAAAATCCATTAAGGTCATCAGGTTCATATTCTTTAACCTGAAAAGGAAGATTTAGAGCTTGTATTTCCGGACAAACTTCTTTGGCGATAATACTAATTCTATCTGTGAAAGGAAGAATAAGCTTAACCTTATGGTATGCAACTCTTCCGCCTCCGATAATTAGAATATTCTTGTTGGTAATATTTATAGTTATGGGTAGAAATTTCATAGTACAACATTTAGAATTCATTAATAAATACATAACCACTACGAATTACATAATCACCGAAGAATTCATTTTCTTTTCGATTCTTTGAATAGCTCTCGAACAAGGCTTCTAATTCAGATAAAATTTCATCCTCTTTAAGCATTTCTTTGTAGAGTATATTTACACGTGTTCCTATAAAGTTTCCTCCCAGATACAAATTATAAATTCCGGGAGCTCTTCCAACAAGACCTATTTCTGCATTATAGGGCCTCGCACAGCCATTTGGACAACCAGTCATTCTTATAGTAATAGCTTGTTTTGATAGCTTATACTTATCTAATAATACTTCAATTTTATCGAGGAGTGTGGGGAGGTATGTTTCGGCTTGAGCATGTGCTAATGTGCATGTATTTAATGCTACACAAGCAAGTGAGCTAAGTCGAATAGGAGAGAAATTATTTTTAACATCAACCTTATGCTTTGTTAGAATTTTCTCAATATTTTCTTTGTTTTCTGCTTCAATATTTCCAATAATTAGATTCTGATTTCCGGTAAGTCTAAAATCACCAGTGTGAAAAAGAGCTATTTCTTTAAGTGCTTTTTTCATGGTTATATCTTTTGTGTCTTTTACTCTTCCGTTTTCTACAAAAAGAGTATAATTCCACAAATTATTGACCCCTTTAACCCAGCCATATCTATCAGAATTGTGCGTAAATTTATAAGCCCGGCTTTTTTCAGCAGTAATGCCCGTTCTATCGTTAAGTTCAGATATAAACCACTCAATTCCCCGACTTGCGATTGTATATTTTAATCGTGCATTTTTCCGCTCTTCGCGGTTACCAAAATCACGTTGAATTTTCACTATTTCTTCTATTACCTGAAGAACATCATCAATTTTATAAAAACCTATTTCATCACCTAGTCTTGGGAATGTAGATGAATCACCAAGAGTATTTCCCATTCCTCCTCCTACAATAAAGTTGAAGCCCAATAGAGAATTATTCTTGTCAGAAATTGCAACTAAACCAATATCGTTTGTGAAAATATCAGTATCGTTGTCAGGAGGAACAGCAATTGCAATTTTAAATTTTCTGGGTAAATATGTTTTTCCATAAATTGGCTCAAAGTCTTTTGAACTATCTCCTCCGGCAACCAGATACTTATCTAACCAAATCTCATGATAGGCAGTTGTTTTAGGTAGCAGGCTTTCACTTATTTTAATGGAGAAATTATAAACTTCTTCATGTAATTCAGATAACTCAGGGTTTGGGCTACACATTACATTTCTGTTTACATCGCCACAAGCGGCTATTGTATCAAGCAAAGAAGAATTTATTTCTGCAATATGTTTTTTTAAATTTCTTTTTAATACTCCATGAAACTGAAAGGCTTGTCTGGTTGTTAGTTTTATAGTATTGTTTGCATAAGTATCAGCTAAGCGATCCATTTCAAGCCATTGCTGGGCAGTTGAAATTCCGCCTGGGACTCTAACACGAATCATAAATGAATATAGAGGTTCAAGTTTTTGATGCTTCCTCTCTGAATCCAGCTCTCTTGCAGTCTGCTGGTAAATTCCATGGAATTTGGTTAATTGTGTATCGTCAGGGTCAAGGCTTCCTGTAATTTCGTTAATTAAGCCTTCTTTTATTGTCCCGCGCAAGTAATTGCTTGTTTCTTTTATTCCCTCAACAGGAGAAAGTATTTTATTTGAATTTGAAGCCATTGTATTAGTTGTTTTTATGATTAGTAATCTGTATTAAATGATAGTTGTTGAATGTTTTTAAGATGAAACAGGTATGAATAAACAACCTGGCAAAGCGATCTCACAATTAGATACGAGTGATAATTAATACATCCGACAATAGAGTTTGTTGGCTTTGTAAGTAATTAATCATCTGTGAATAAAGTTGGTGAGACGACGATTATTTTGCATTATAAGGTTTCATCTGAATTGACATAATTCTTAATATACATCTTCTTGGAACTGTTTGTCTCGTCTTAGTTTTCTGAGATAATCTGCAGCACTTCCGGCTGATAATCCGCCTTCGTTTTGAAAAATTTCTACCAAGGTGGATTTAACATCCTTTGCCATTGTATTTTTATCTCCGCATAAGTATACTATAGCACCCTCATTAACCCATTTGTAAATCTCTTTACTGTTTTCGAGAAGTTTATGCTGGACATATTTTTTTTCTTCCTGATCTCTTGAAAATGCTAAGTCTATTTTAGTTAGAAGTCCATTTTTATGATAGCGTAGCCATTCTGTCTGATATAAGAAATCAGTGACAAAATTTCTTTCACCTAAAAACAGCCAGTTTTTCGTTTTTATATCAGCCAGACTTCTTTCTTGTAAGAACGCTCTGTATGGCGCAACACCTGTTCCAGCACCAATCATGATAATTGGAGTTTGAGGGTCTTCAGGTAATCTAAAGCTAATATTTTCATCAACAAAAATTTCAACAGTATCATCTTCGTTAATTGAAGACAAGTAGTTGGAGCTTACACCTTTTCTTTTTCTTCTATTAGTCTGATATTCAACTTGAGAGACTGTTAAATGAACTTCGTCTTGATTGTAATTAAAGCTAGAAGAAATTGAATATAATCTTGGTTGAAGTTTTCGTAGATTTTTAATTAATTCTTGAGCTGAAAGTTTTAAATTAAAGTCCAGTATTAAGTCTAATACATCTCTGCCATAACAATATTGTTCTAGTTCTTCTGGTTTATTAATTAGCTTTTTAAGTTCTATGTTGTTTGTTATTTGTGCAATGTCAATTATTACGGAAGGAACCAACCGACTTATCTCATAAAACTTTGTAAGAGCGTCTTCCAAGCTTAGGTCTCCCTTATAAGTATTAATTATTTCTTTGTTTTGCAATCCGGTTTCTGAAATGAAATAGGAAACAAACTTCGCATTGTTATGACAAATTATACCTAAAGAATCTCCTGGACTATATTTTATTCCTGAATCTTCTATAGAGAATTCCAAATGCCAGGTTTTTTTTGAAGATCCTTTTCCATTTAAGAGAATTTTGTTAATTAACTCGGCTTTATAAGGTGATTCTTTGCTTCCTGCAGTGGGAGAGGCCTCTGGAATTGATAGGTTTTGTCCACCAGAGTTTGAATTAGCTAGGCTTTGTTTCGAAAGAACATTTGTAATCCAGACAGATGAATTTTCCTCATAATCAAGATCGCAGTCAATTCTGTCTATTATTCTATTAGCTCCTAATTCAGCTAACCTTTCGTCTATATCTTTTCCTGTTTTGCAAAAATGTTTATAGGTTTTATCTCCCAAGGCTAGGACAGAATATTTCAAATTTTTTAACTGAGGAGCTTTCTTACTATAAATATAATTATAAAACTCCTCTACTGATGCCGGAGGTTCACCTTCGCCATCGGTGCTTAGAATCAATAGAATATTCTTTTCCTTTTTTATTTGCTTCGGATCGTATTCATTAAGGTCAATTAATTTCGTGTTAATACCCAAAGCATTAGCCTGCTTATTTGTTTTTATAGCTAGCTTTTTTGAGTTTCCTGATCTAGTTCCAAAAAATATAATTAGGTCCGGTTTGCTATCAGGATGGGGAACATTGTTTAAACTACCAATATTTGTATTCTGATTAAGTAATTTTAGTAATGAATTGGTACTTTCATTTAAACCTGTCAAATATCCGCCTAGCCATAGTTTTTGTTCGTTGGTAAGGCTAGTTAACAATTGATTCAATTGAACAATTTGTTTATCGTTGATTGCTGGTAAATTTAATTCTTGTGTAATCATCTAATATTTGTATTAGGGGGCGCAGTTAATTCTTGCAATAAAAAGAAAAGCATTAAAATATATGGAACTAATCCTGGATTAATCCTCTAATAGCCATTCACCTACATAGGAGGATGGTTTAGAATATTTTTTGCGTTCTACTTCTCTAATTTGAATGAATTGTATAATTATATCATTAAGTCTGTTAGAAAGTAATTTCGTCTCTTTACTTGTATTTGGGTGTTCATTTTCTAAAAAATCAAGCCAAAATTTTGAAACGCCTGCATTAACAATAGCCAGATCAAGTTTTTCAGAAACCTTTTCTATACTATCCTCATAACAAGCAATTTTATAGTTTGACACCGATTTTGTTGTGGATTTTATTAATTCAGTTTTGGCTTTTTCCAAAAGTGAAGTTTCGGGAAGAGATATTGCAAACTTGACAATATCAATGGATATTTTATCTGATTCCCAGAGATAGTTTTTTCTGTCCATTTTATTGAATTTAGTCTTATTGCTGATTATTCATAATTTAAATACTACAAAAGAGATAGTATAACTAGTACAAATGTATAAATGTTTTGCCATTTATAGCAATTATTTACTGTGTTTTTCCTCTCACTAAAATTGTTTTATTATTAATTTATATCATAATTACATCATTATCAGGATGATATTTAATCTTACTATTTGTGTAAATAACTTAATATTAAATCCTACTTATCTTATAGGTTACCACATAAAGAAGCGATTTTTACGCTGATGAAACTCTTTCTTTGTAAAACAAATCAATTATCCTATTTTTGAGTAAGTTGAATTTGAATCTTAAATAACAAATGAGTGTACTTGTAAATAATGACTCAAAAGTCATAGTTCAGGGCTTCACAGGAGGTGAAGGAACCTTTCATGCAGAGCAGATGATTGAGTATGGAACCAACTTAGTTGGTGGTGTTACCCCAGGTAAAGGCGGACAGGAGCATTTAGGAAAACCTGTATTTAATACGGTTTTAGATGCCGTAAAATCAACAAATGCTGATGTTTCAATAATATTTGTTCCACCACCATTTGCAGCCGATGCAATTATGGAATCTGCCGATGCTGGAATTAAAGTAATTGTATGCATTACAGAAGGTATTCCTACTGCCGATATGGTGAAGGTTAAAACTTACCTTGAATTAAAAGATGCCAGGTTAGTAGGGCCTAACTGTCCGGGAGTTATTACCGCCGGAGAATGTAAAGTTGGTATTATGCCCGGATTCATATTTAAAAAAGGAAAAGTTGGCATTGTTTCAAAATCTGGCACATTAACTTATGAGGCTGCGGATCAAATTGTAAAGGCTGGTTTAGGTATCTCCACAGCTATTGGAATAGGTGGCGATCCTATAATTGGCACTACCACCAAAGAAGCTGTTGAAATGTTTATGAATGATCCTGAAACCGATGGAATAGTTATGATCGGTGAGATTGGTGGAAGTATGGAAGCTGATGCTGCAAAATGGATTAAGGAAAATGGAACTAAACCAGTAGTTGGATTTATTGCCGGACAAACAGCTCCAAAAGGTAGAAGAATGGGACATGCAGGAGCTATTGTTGGTGGAAAGGATGATACAGCTGCTGCAAAAATGAAAATAATGGAAGAATGTGGTATCAATGTTGCACATTCACCAGCAGATATTGGCCCTAAAATGGCAGAAGCCCTTAAATAAGGCATTAATAGTATAGACAAAAGGCACAAGGGAGAAGAACTTTACTTGTGCCTTTTGTTTTTTGCCTGACGAAAATCACACTTTTTCGAGAATTCAATTGAATATTTCCTTATTCTTTATTTAATTTGCCGCGCAAACTTTGGAAATTGTTTTTCAGTTTCCTTGAGAAAAAACAAAACTTAATAAATATGAAATTATTAGAAGGTAAAACAGCTATTGTTACCGGAGCAGCCCGTGGAATCGGTAAAGCAATTGCTATCCGCTTTGCTGAGGAAGGAGCAAATATTGCTATCACCGACTTACAGCTTAACGAAAACACCGAATCAGTTGTGAAAGAAATCGAAGCTTTAGGTGTTAAAGCAAAAGCTTTTGCATCCGATGCAAGTAATTTTGAAGATACAGAAAAAGTAGTTAATGAGATAGTTGCGGAATTTGGTACCGTTGATGTATTAGTTAATAATGCTGGTATTACAATGGATACCTTACTAATGCGCATGACCGAACAACAATGGGATACTGTAATTAACGTAAACCTTAAATCAGTTTTTAATTTCACAAAAGCTGTGCAAAAAACAATGCTAAAAGCCAGATCAGGTTCCATCGTTAATCTTAGCTCTGTTGTTGGTGTACATGGAAATGCAGGTCAGGCAAACTATTCAGCATCTAAAGCTGGTATTATTGGGTTCACAAAATCAATTGCTCAGGAATTAGGTTCCAGAAATATTCGTTGTAACGCAGTAGCACCTGGTTTCATTATTACTGAAATGACAGCAAAACTTTCTGAAGAACAGCGTAAAGCATGGGAACAATTTATCCCAATGAAGCGCGGAGGAACTCCTAAAGAAGTGGCAGATGTTTGCTTATTCTTAGGTAGCGATATGTCTTCATATGTTAGTGGACAAACCATTAGCATTTGTGGTGCAATGAAAACCTGATCATAATAAAAAAGTTATTATAAAAGCATCTCTTTAAGAGGTGCTTTTTTGTTTTATTTAGATTAACACAAAGATAATCAGTGAAATAGCTAGATATTAAGATTCGTTTCCTATTTATCTCTAAACTTTAAACTTCAAACCTTGAACTCAGAACTAGAATTTTACTATTTTTGGCACTCTAAATTTATCACATGATTGGCTCAATTTTATCACATATTACCCAAACACCTCTAATCATAGGTAACCTGATTGAGCATCACCAATCATGCTACTACAATGCACCCTTTTTATTAATTGTTTTCATTATAATATTTAATTATGTTTTAGAGCGTATTTTAGATTTTCTGAATTCGAAACAATGGAGTGAAACCCTGCCAGAAGAACTCAATGGAATTTATGATGCTGAACAATATAAGAAATCACAGAATTACAAACGTATAAACGACAAATTTGGCCTACTAACAAATACATTTAGTTTCCTTGTTGTTATTACCATGTTATTTTTCCATGTGTTTGGGTTTATTGATCAATATGCACGTTCAATTACCGACAATACTGTTCTGATTGGGATGATATTCTTTGGAATTTTAATGTTTGCAAGCGATTTGGTCAACACACCTTTTGCATTGTATGATACCTTTGTAATAGAAGAACAGTTTGGATTTAATAAAACAACAGTACGTACATACATTTTTGATAAAATAAAAGGCTGGATTTTAATGGCTGTTATTGGAGGTGGTGTCCTGGCTTTAATAATATGGTTCTATAATAAAACGGAAACCTATTTTTGGTTATATGCATGGGGAGCTATTTCTCTCTTCATGATATTTATAACTATATTTTATTCAACACTTATTGTTCCCTTGTTTAATAAGCAAACACCTCTTGAAGAAGGGGAATTAAGAGACGCCATAAGAGCTTTCTGTGAGAAAGCAGGCTTTCAGCTTCAAAACATATTTGTTATTAATGGTTCAAAGAGATCCACAAAAGCAAATGCATATTTTACAGGTCTTGGTAAAAGCAAACGGATAGTTTTATACGACACTTTAATTGATGACCTTACTAATGAAGAAATTGTTGCGGTACTAGCTCATGAAATAGGGCATTACAAGAAGAAGCATACTTTTTCGGGAATCTTTATAAGTATAATACAAACTGGTATTACATTATATGTGTTTTCTTTATTTACAGTGAATCCTTTGCTTTCATGGGCATTAGGTGCCAAGGTGAAAGGAGTACACATGGCTTTAATGGCCTTTGGCGTTATTTATAGTCCCTTTTCTACAATTGTTGGACTAGGAATGAATTTCCTCTCAAGAAAGAATGAGTACGAAGCAGACAAATTTGCAAGCGACCATGGAACAGGTGATGACCTAATTTCTGCCTTGAAGAAGTTATCTTCGAATAATCTAAGTAATTTAACACCACATAAATCCTATGTATTCTTTCATTATTCTCATCCAACCTTGTTGCAAAGAATTCAAGCGTTAAAAGCTTAGTAATTAGTTAGTTGTTTTTTATGTTTTAAATTTCAGGAATTATGATTGCCAATATCATTACTATTGGAGACGAAATTTTAATAGGGCAAGTTGTTGATACAAATTCAGCATGGATTGCAGAAGAACTAAATAAAATTGGCGTGTCAGTCAATAGGATAGAATCAATATCGGATAAGCATGATGATATTATTAAAGCTTTGGATAATTCTATTTCTGAAGTTGACCTTATAATCCTTACCGGAGGTCTGGGACCAACTAACGATGATATTACAAAAGAAGCATTAGTGAAATATTTTGGTAGCAAATTTGTTCGTGATAAAGAAACTCTGGAAAAAATTGAAAAGTTCATGGAAGACAGAGGTATCCCCATCATAGAAATGAATAGGCAGCAGGCAGATATGCCTGACAATTGTAAACTTCTGAAAAATAAAGTAGGTAGTGTTCCGGGAATGCTTTTTGAAAGAGATGGAAAAATAATTGTTTCTGTTCCGGGAGTACCATACGAAATGAAATATATTATTGGTAGTGAGCTAATTCCGTTCTTAAAAGAAAACAAAGAATTACCAATAATAATTCACAGGACTTTTATGACAATTGGGGGTGCCGAATCAATTTTAGCAGAAAGACTCAAACCTTTTGAAGATAGCTTGCCTGATAACTATTCACTGGCCTATTTGCCTTCGCCAGGAAAAGTTAGAATACGATTATCAGCAATAGGCAAGGATGAAGATAATCTTTCCCTTGGTTTCCCTGAGGTTGAAAATCAGCTTAAACTTCTTCTTGATAAAGAATTTTATGGATACGATGGAGTTTCAATTGAAGAAGTAGTTGGTATTTTATTAAAAGAAGGAAATTTCACAATTAGTACAGCTGAAAGTTGCACCGGAGGAGATATTGCAAATGCCATAACTAATATTCCAGGAGCATCTGATTATTATAAAGGTTCAGTTATCTGTTATACAAATGAGTTAAAACAAGAGCTGCTTAAGGTATCAGAAAATGATTTAAAAGAGCATGGAGCTGTAAGTAAACAAGTGGTAATTCAAATGGCAAATAATGTTAGAAAACTACTGAAAACAGATTTTGGAATTGCAACATCTGGTATTGCAGGTCCAACAGGTGGTACAGAAGAAAAACCCGTAGGAACTGTCTGGATAGCAATTACATCTCCCAGAACAACATTGGCCTTTCAATATAACTTTGGTAACGATCGATTAAGAACGATTTCGCGAACAACTTTAACTGCTCTAAACCTTATTCGTTTTGAAATAGAGAAAATAAGAACAATATAGCTCTGCTTTAAAGGGGAAATAGGTTAAAAACACCCTTTTATTATGGAGTTATTAACAACTAAAATCTTGTTGTTTTTGAATTATTTGCATTGTAAAATATTGACATACAGGCTTGTAATTGCCAGTAAAATTGCATTTCCAGATAATGATGTTGATAAAGTATAAAAAACAACAAAAAAAGTTTGAAAAATTAAAAGATAATGACGTAATTTGCGGTTCGTTTTTTGAGCACGAAATAAAATTAAGAAAATGTCACGTATTTGTCAGATAACAGGGAAGAAGATGATGGTTGGAAACAACGTATCACACTCTAAACGCAGAACAAAAAGAACCTTTTTGCCAAATTTATTCGATAAGAATTTCTTTTTGGCAGAAGAAAAACGCTATGTAAAACTACGCGTATCTGCGAAGGGAATTCGCATCATCACAAAAAAAGGGCTGAAAAATGCCTTAGAAGAAGCTAAAACTAAAGGATTTATTAGTTCGTATTAATTTTTAAACTGTTCTAAGAGATGGCTAAGAAAGGAAATAGAGTACAGGTAATTTTAGAATGTACTGAGCATAAGGATTCAGGCATGCCTGGGACTTCAAGATACATAAGCACAAAGAACAGGAAGAATACACCTGATCGCATGGAGCTTAAAAAGTATAATCCAATATTAAAAAAAGTAACTGTTCACCGCGAAATAAAATAGTAAATTATGGCTAAGAAGGTTGTTGCTTCGCTACAGAAAAAAGAAGGTAGAGTTTACACCAAATGTATAAAAATGGTGAAATCCGATAAATCAGGTGCTTATGCATTTGAAGAAGGTATCGTGCATAACGATAATCTGAAAGAATTTTTTGCTGACTAATTAGAAGAAATTCCATACTTTGAATTATATTAAGCTTTCTTTTTTAAGAAGGCTTTTTTCATATAAGTATATTTTCATAATACCAACCTGATTCAATCAAAGGATAGAGTTAAAATAAATAATGCATATGGCAAAGTTCTCGCTATTTTCAAAAGAGAAAAAAGATAATCTCGAAAAAGGTCTGGAAAAAACCAAGGAAAGTGTCTTTAAAAAATTATCTCGAGCAGTTGTAGGTAAGGCAAGTGTTGATAATGAAGTTTTAGATAATCTGGAAGAAGTTCTTGTTACCTCCGATGTTGGTGTTGATACAACGCTTAGAATTATTGAGCGAATTGAAGATAGAGTATCAAAAGATAAGTATCTGAATACAAAAGAGTTAAACCTTATTCTTAAGGAAGAAATTGCTAATCTTCTAGAAGAAAGCAATACCGATGAAGTAGAAGGATTTAATGCAGAACTTCCCTGTAAGCCATATGTTATAATGGTTGTAGGTGTTAATGGTGTTGGGAAAACAACAACAATTGGGAAAATTGCAAACCAATATAAAAATGCTGGTAAATCTGTAGTTTTGGGAGCTGCAGATACTTTTCGTGCCGCAGCGGTAGAACAACTAGATATTTGGGCACAACGTGTTGGTGTACCAATTGTAAAACAACAGATGGGGTCAGACCCAGCAAGTGTTGCTTTCGATGCTGTTTCTTCAGGTAAAGCCAACAACGCAGATGTGATTATAATTGATACAGCAGGCCGTCTTCATAATAAAACGCACCTTATGAACGAGCTTTCCAAGATAAAACGTGTAATGGAAAAGGTTATTCCAGATACTCCTAATGAGGTTCTGCTTGTACTTGATGGCTCGACTGGTCAAAATGCTTTTGAACAAGCAAAGCAATTTACAGCAGCAACTCAGGTAACATCTTTAGCAATAACCAAACTTGACGGAACAGCTAAAGGAGGTGTTGTAATTGGAATTTCGGATCAGTTTAAAATTCCTGTTAAATATATTGGAGTGGGTGAAAAAGTAGAGGATTTACTCGTTTTTAATCGAACAGAATTCGTAGACTCTTTGTTCTCTAGTTAAAAAATATAAACAAGTTCAGGATCGAGATCAAGAAATAAGTAAAACTTGATCTCGATCTTGATCTCATACCTTCTTGAAATGAGAACAAAAAAGAAAAACTTGTCAATAAATATTGTTACTCTGGGATGTTCAAAGAATTTAGTTGATTCAGAAAAATTAATGGGTCAGCTAAAGGTTAATGATTTAAAAGTAGTTCATAATTCAGATTCATCCGAAGCCCGTACTGTTGTAATTAATACCTGTGGTTTTATTAAAGATGCTAAACAAGAATCTATCGACACCATTCTTGAGTATGTAAGTGCAAAAGAGAAAGGATTAATCGATGATGTTTACGTAATGGGATGTCTGTCAGAGCGGTATAAAGATGTTCTTCCGGCAGAAATTCCAGAAGTTGACAAAATGTTTGGCGTGAATAATATAGAAGACATTGTAAGGACTCTTGGTGGCGACTTTAAACAAGAATTAGTAGGAGAGAGGATGATATCAACTCCTAGTCACTATGCCTATTTAAAAATATCTGAAGGGTGCGATAGAACATGCTCTTTCTGTGCTATTCCATTAATACGCGGAAAACACAAATCGATACCGAAAGATAGACTTGTAACTGAAGCTAAAAGTTTAGCTGACAAAGGAGTTAAAGAGCTAATTCTTATTGCTCAGGACTTAACTTATTATGGGGTAGATATATACAAGAAACAAACTTTAGGGGATTTACTAAAGGAATTGTCTGATATTGATGGAATTGAATGGATTCGCTTACATTATGCTTATCCAAAATCATTTCCTAAAGATGTATTGGAAGTAATGCGGAGTCGCAAGAATATTTGTAATTATCTGGATATTCCATTTCAACATGTTAGCGATAATGTTTTACGTAACATGCGAAGAGGAATTAATAGTTCTCAAACTTTAGACCTGATCAAGTCGTTTAGGGAAGAAGTTCCAAATTTAACTTTACGGACTACCTTGCTGGTTGGGCATCCTGGCGAGGAAGAAGAAGATTTTGAAGAATTAGTCAACTTTGTTAAGGATGTTAGATTTGATCGTCTTGGTGTATTCACATATTCAGAAGAGGAAGACACTTATGCGGCAATTAATTATGTTAACCAAATTCCCGAAGAGGTAAAACAAAATAGGGCAGATCTGATAATGCAGATTCAGGAAGAAATTTCACTCGAAAAAAATAAGGAAAAAGTAGGCAAAAGTTTTCAAGTAATAATTGATCGTAAAGAAGGAGAATATTTTATTGGACGTTCGGAAGGAGATTCTCCTGAAGTTGATAATGAGATATTAGTAAAAACAGATATGGAACTACAAGTTGGTGAATTTTATAAAATAGAAATAACTTCAGTAGATTCTTTCGATTTATTTGGTATAGTCAAAGATTAATATTTTCTAAGCTGGAAATATTTTAGTTTTGCATTTAAACTATTTTTTTGCCTGAACTGAAAAATTACTAGATATAAAAAAGAGACTCATTTGAGTCCCTTTTTTGTTTATTATCGGAAGAAGTCTTTATTTATTATCTTTATCTTTTTTGTTCTTCTTTTCTTTATCAATAGCTTTCTTCTGAGTTCCTTCAGTAAGTATTTTTGTGGCAGGAATTACAATCATTTCAATTTTATCCTTTTCCTTATCATAGCTTACTTCAATTTTATCACCTTCTTTAATATCTGCCTTAATAATTACTTCGGCCATAGGATCTTCCAGGTATTTCTGAATTGCTCGTTTTAGCGGTCTGGCGCCAAACTGAATATCATAACCTTTTTCAGCAATATAATCTTTTGCCTCATCAGTAAGTGAGATATTGTATCCAAGGTTGAAAATACGTTTATAAAGACCCGCTAATTCGATATCAATAATTATAAAGATATCTTCTTTAGAAAGAGAATTGAATAGCACAACATCATCTAGTCGGTTAAGGAATTCGGGAGCAAATGCTTTTTTTAATGCATTTTGAATTACACTTTTAGCATATTCATTACTTTGAGCTTGTTTGTTCGATGTAGAGAATCCTACTCCCTGACCAAAGTCTTTAAGTTGACGAGTACCAATATTAGATGTCATTATAATAATAGTGTTCCTGAAATCAACCCTGCGTCCCAGACTATCGGTAAGTTGTCCTTCATCTAATACCTGAAGAAGTAAATGGAATACATCAGGATGAGCCTTTTCAATTTCATCTAATAAAACTACTGAATAAGGTTTTCTTCTCACTTTTTCAGTTAGCTGTCCACCTTCCTCGTATCCAACGTATCCTGGAGGAGCTCCAACAAGACGTGAAACGGAGAATTTCTCCATATACTCACTCATATCAACGCGAATGAGATTATCAGTAGAGTCGAACAGATACTCTGCTAGCACTTTGGCAAGTTGAGTTTTTCCAACACCTGTAGGGCCAAGGAAAATGAATGTACCAATAGGTTTATTTGGATCTTTTAATCCGGCTCTATTACGCTGAATAGATTTTACTATTTTAATAATTGCCTCGTCCTGACCAATTACTTTTCCTTTTATTTCATCGTTCATTTTTAACAAACGAGCACCTTCTGCCTGAGCAATACGCTGAACTGGCACTCCAGTCATCATGGCAACAACCTCGGCAACCTTTTCTTCATCTACTTCTTCACGATTCCTTGTAAGTTCTTTTTCCCAGCGAAGCTTTTCTTCCTCTAATTGTTCCAGGAATTCTTTTTCTTTATCGCGGAAACTGGCAGCTTTTTCAAAATTCTGATTTTTAACTGCTTTTATTTTATCTCTTTTTGTTTCTTCAACCTTTTTCTCAAGTGCCAAAATTGATTCAGGAACAACAATATTGGAAATATGCACTCTGGAACCAGATTCGTCCAATGCATCAATTGCTTTATCTGGAAGATGTCTGTCTGTTATATACCTGTTAGTCAATCGAACACATGCAATAATTGCTTCTTCGGTATAAAATACGTTATGATGATCTTCATAGCGTTCTTTAATATTATTAAGGATTTCCACAGTTTCGTCCTCAGATGTAGCCTCTACCATTACTTTCTGAAAACGACGCTCTAATGCACCATCTTTTTCGATATGCTGACGATATTCGTCAAGAGTTGTAGCTCCAATACATTGAATATCTCCACGGGCAAGAGCTGGTTTTAGCATATTAGCAGCATCGAGAGAGCCTGTAGCTCCACCTGCACCTACAATTGTATGAATTTCATCAATGAATAAAATAACATCATTTGTTTTTTGAAGTTCATTCAATATGGCTTTCATTCTTTCTTCAAACTGGCCACGATATTTTGTGCCGGCAACAATAGAAGCAAGATCAAGTGTAACAACACGTTTTCCGAAAAGAACCCGGGAAACCTGTCTTTTAATAATGCGCATTGCTAATCCTTCAGCAATAGCAGACTTACCAACACCAGGTTCACCTATAAGAATTGGATTGTTCTTTTTTCTTCTACTTAGAATTTGAGCAATACGCTCAATTTCTTTCTCGCGACCAACAATTGGGTCAAGTCTGTCTTCTTCGCCAGCTTTGGTTAAATCTATTCCAAAGTTATCAAGCACTGGTGTTTCTGAGCTCGATTTTGAACCTTGCTCACTACCAGAAGAACCTTTTCCCGGACCAAAAGTACTTCCTGGCGGTTCATCCTCATCTCCGGTAAATTCGGATTTTGGTGATTGTGGCTTAATTTGTTCGTTTTGCGATTCTTTTTCCAACTCGTGTCTAATACGAGTATAATCTATCTGGTGACTAGCTAGCACCTGTGAAATGTTTGATTTTTCGTCTTTCAAAATAGCTAAGAGTAAATGACCGGTATCAATTGTGGTTTTATGAAGCGACTTAGCTTCAAGGTATACCAACTTAAGAATTCTTTCAGAAGATCTTAATAAAGGTATATTTTCTGTTTGTGTTACCTTAATTGGCCCGGAGGGGTTAAGAGAATTTTCTATATCGCGCCTCAGATCATACAGATTTGAGCCGAGTGTTATTAAAATATCAATAGCAATTCCTTCTCCTTCCCGTAATATTCCGAGGAACAAGTGCTCAGGACCAATCTCAGTGTTACCGAGCCGAATAGCTTCTTCCTTGCTGTAAGACAGAACGTCTTTGATTCGCTGTGAAAATTTTGCATCCATAATGTTTTCTCTACAAATTACAAGTCGGTTTTTAGGTGCTATATTGTATCTACAAATATACTTAATTTAGAAACGTTTTATGAACAAGAATTGTTGATAATTACCACCTTTTTTATGCCATAAAATCGGTATAAATACCTACTTTCGTATGCCCTTAATAAAAAGGCAAACCTGAATTGCTCAAATTTTATGTTGAAGATACTATTATGAGCGGGACAGGTTTAATAAAAATACAACTTTTTTTCCACAATTAAAATTTGGATACTGGAAATGGCTGAAGGAGAAAACATAATAAAAATTAATATTGAGGAGGAAATGAAGTCAGCCTACATCGATTATTCGATGTCGGTTATCGTTTCACGTGCGCTTCCGGATGTTAGAGATGGTTTTAAACCTGTACACCGCAGGGTACTATTCGGGATGTCGGATTTAGGAGTATTTTCTAGCCGACCTTATAAGAAATCTGCCAGAATAGTAGGAGAGGTACTTGGAAAGTATCACCCACACGGCGATTCATCTGTTTATGATACAATGGTTCGTATGGCTCAGGAATGGTCTTTACGGTATCCTTTGGTAGACGGACAAGGTAACTTTGGTTCTATGGATGGTGACAGTCCTGCCGCTATGCGTTACACAGAAGCACGACTTAGAAAAATTGCTGAAGAAACTCTTTCAGATATTGAAAAAGATACAGTTGATTTTCAACTCAATTTTGATGATACGTTAGAAGAACCTACCGTTCTTCCAACACGTGTTCCAAATCTTCTTATTAACGGAGCTTCGGGTATTGCTGTTGGTATGGCTACCAATATGCCGCCGCATAATTTACTTGAAGTTTGTAATGCAACAAAAGCTTACATTGAAAATACAGAGATAGAAATCGAAGAACTTATGGAGCATGTTAAAGCTCCTGATTTCCCTACTGGTGGTACAATTTATGGTTTACAAGGTATAAAAGATGCCTTTGAAACAGGTAGAGGCCGGATAGTTCTTCGGGCAAAAACAGAAATAGAAATAACTGATTCTGGAAGAGAAAGAATTGTTGTTACGGAAATCCCTTATCAGGTCAATAAGGCCGAAATGATTAAGAAGATTGCCGAAATGATAAACGAGAAAAAGCTTGAGGGCATTTCTTATATCAATGATGAATCGGATAGGAACGGACTACGTGTAGTAATAATACTTAAGAAAGAAGCACAAGCGAATGTTGTTTTAAACAAACTATATAAATACTCGCAGCTTCAAACATCTTTCAGTGTAAATAACATTGCACTTGTTAAGGGTAGACCAAAGCTTTTAAACCTTAAGCAATTAATTAAGTATTTCGTTGAACACAGACACGAAGTTGTTATTAGACGTACTAAGTTTGATCTTAAGAAAGCCGAGGATCGTCAGCATATTCTTGAAGGATTAATTATTGCAAGTGATAATATTGATGAAGTAATCAAAATTATCAGAGGTTCTGCATCTCCTGATGAAGCACGAGAAAAATTAATTAAAAGGTTTGAACTTTCTGAATTGCAGGCACGTGCAATTGTAGAAATGCGATTGAGACAGTTAACAGGACTGGAACAAGATAAATTACGTGCTGAATACGATGAACTTACGAAATTAATTGAGCATTTAAGAGCTATCCTTGAAAGTGAGGATATGCGTATGGATATTATAAAGACAGAATTGGCTGAGGTGTCTGATAAATATGGCGATAGCAGAAGAACTGATATTGTACCAGATGCTGGCGAATTTAATCCTGAAGATTTCTATGCGGATGATGATATGCTTATAACTATTTCTCATCTTGGATATATAAAACGCACTAATTTACAGGAGTTTAGAACTCAACATAGGGGTGGAATAGGTTCAAAAGGTAGTGATACCAGGGATGAAGATTTCCTTGAACATATGTTCCATGCCACAATGCATAATACATTACTATTTTTTACTGAAAAAGGTAAGTGCTTCTGGCTTAAGGTTTATGAGATACCTGAAGGAACTAAAACTTCAAAAGGTAGAGCAATTCAGAACATGGTGAATATTGAAGCTGATGATAAAATTAAAGCTTTCATTAAGGTTAAGAATTTTACTGACCCTGAATATGTTAAGTCAAACTTTATTGTTTTAGCAACGAAAAAAGGATTAATTAAGAAAACTAATCTTGAAGCGTATTCACGTCCCAGAACAAATGGTATTATTGCAATAAACTTCAGAGAGGGTGATAGTTTGATTCAGGCAAGATTAACGAATGGCTCAAATGAAATTATTCTTGCTATTAAATCTGGAAAAGCTATACGTTTCAACGAAAGTACTGTAAGAACTGTTGGTAGAACCGCACTTGGTGTTAGAGGAGTCAAATTTTCTGCATCTAATGACGAGGTAGTCGGAATGGTTGCTGTTGAAGCCGATAGTGAGGGTACAACTATATTAGTAGTTTCGGAGAAAGGATTCGGAAAACGTACTCATGTTGAAGATTACAGGGTTACTAACAGAGGAGGAAAAGGTGTAAAAACCATTAATGTAACTGAGAAAACAGGTTCTTTAATTTCTATAAAAGCAGTTAAGGAAGACACAGACTTAATGATTATAAATCGTTCCGGAATTACTATCAGACTTGCTGTCGACACTGTTAGAATAGCTGGTAGAGCAACACAAGGAGTGAAGCTTATTAACCTGAGAGATAATGATTCGATTGCAGCAGTGGCAGCTGTAATTAAAAGCGAAAGTGAAGAATTACTGGATGAAGAAGCATCAAATGGTGCAGAAAATACTGATTCTACACCAATTGAAGATTAGATTTATCATTTAATATGTGATATAAATTTTTTGCTATTTATCAAATTTGCCATATCTTGCGTAGATGTGGCAAATTTTTTGCTTATAATTAAAAACAATAAAACATAAATAACATGAATAAGCTAATTAAATTAATTGCATTATTAATTTTCACAGCAACTTTTGGTGTAAATGCACAGCAAACAGGAGCAGTTCAGGGAACTCCTGCGGCTGAATATCCCGTATTAATTAATAAACTTAACAAGAGTGAAAAATCAGTTGCTGATCCTAAGAAATCAGCTACTGCTAAGTTTTGGCTGACACGGGCTAATTTAATGATGGACATTTACCAGGTTAATTTACAATATTTAACTAAAGGAGCTAAACTCTTTAATATGACCATTTATTTCGGTGAAGCAAAAGAAATAAAAAAGGAAGAAAAAGATGGTAAATTATATGAAACGCATATTTATGATAATGTGAATATTACATATTTGAATGGCGTGGTAGATAGTTATGAAGAAACAAATCCAATTCACAAGACCCCTTTACAAGAAGCTTTAGCTGCATTAGAAAAGGCTGAAGAGCTTGATACAGATAAAAAACTGGAGAAAAAGATTGTTGAAGGTTATGTAGCTCTTAAACCATTGTTTGAGCGTGCTGGTTTAGAGTTATATCTAAAAGACGACTTTGAAGGTTCGTTTAAAAACTTCGAGACTTCGGTTATAATTAATAGTAAAGATATTCTTGGTGCTACAATAGATACAACTGTTGTTTATAATACCGGAATGGTGGCATCAAAAGCTGGATTAGTTGAGGAAAGTATTAAATATTATGAAATGGCTCGTGCTAATAATTATCCTGAGCCATTGTTGTATGTTTTTCTTAAGAATAAATATTTTGAAAATGCCGACACAACAAAGGGGCTTGAGATTTTAAAAGAAGGATTTTCAAAATATTCTGATGACAAAGATATTGTTATTGAATTAATAAATTATTATCTAAATAAGGGTTTAGCTGATGAAGCTTTGAATTATATTAAAATTGCTCAGAAAAAAGATCCTGATAATATTTCTTTAATTTTTGCTGAAGCTACCTTATATGATAAGAAAGGTGAATTTGAAAAAGCGGTTTCAATCTATAAAATGGCCATAGAAAAAGATCCTGAATTCTATAACGGATATTTTAATCTTGGAGTTGTTAATTTTAATCAGGCTCAGAAATTATTTGAGGAGGCTGGAAAAGAGCTTGACAACAATAAGTATAAAGAACTAGTGAAGGTTGCTGAAGGCGTACTTGAGAGAGCTATTGAGCCAATGGAAAAATGTCGTGAGCTTAAACCTGAAGACAAAGGTGTATTAGATGTATTAAAAACTATCTATTATAGAATGAGAGAAGTTAATCCTGAGTATCAGAAGAAATACGATGAAATTAAAGCATTGTTAGACTAAAATATAAAGAGGGAAGTAATTATTATGCTTCCCTTTATATTAAACCTGTAAAGTTAACATAATATAAATTATACGACAAGCACTAGCAAATTTGTGTCCAGCTCGCTGGTTTGCATAATACCGTTATACGACAACGAAGTTGTTGGATAACTTTAGGTATTATGTAAAAACAAATTCGCGGCCGCCCTGAATCCCATGTTTGTCAAGTATAATAATATTATTGAACTTAATTATCTTAGAATCGAATATTTGGATTTCAAACCGCAAGAGTATGCGCAAATTTGTATATACGCAGTATTTAACATAAAATCTGTTATAACGGATTTAGTCTTATAACTTTCGATTTTATGTAAAAACAAATTCGCGGCCGCCCTGAATCCTATGTTTGTCAAGTATAATTATATTATTGAACTAAATTGTCTTAGACTCGAATATTTGGATTTCAAACCGCAAGAGTATGCGCAAATTAGATTTTAGTCACTTAAACGTATGTCGCCTAATCAATTTTAAGTTAAAATAATAACAGTTTGTGAATAATTATTTGCTTATACATATGCTCACTTAGTAGAATTTAAAAGAAACAAAAAATCAAGAAAGAAATATGCTTCAGTGCGCTCTTGTTAATTCCTGAAAAAACACAAAAGCAGAATGCAGCCTTTGCAAGGCTTGCATCTTTTGGTATTTTCTAGCAATTTCCAAATCACACCATCTCCTGGCCCGCATTTCTTTCGAGCCAGCGCATAATTCTACTTAACATAATATTTTGAAGTCACATTTAATGTATATTTGCTAATTGTTGAAACATATAATGTAAATATCATGAGAGAATTAATAGAAAGTAAAATCACTCTCTTTTCTGAATTAGTTATGCTTGCTCTTGCCATAATTTGGTATATAGATGGTTATCAGATTGAACCACTTATAGCAATTATTGCTCTATCAACATCTGTTATTATATCGTTTTTTTTTAGAATCAGAAAAAAATCTCAAGAATCTGTTAAAAAGCATAATAAAATATCAATAAAAGGGAATAAAAACAAAGTTATTCAAAACAATAAAGGTACAATTCAAATTAAAACTGGTACTTCAAGTGAAAAGGATTAATTCATTAGAACTAATTGGAAATAACAATATTGTAATTCAGGGAATTGATGAAAATGGACAAGTAGTTGTTAATAATATCTATTGGGATGACTTTGTCCGAGGGTTTACCTTTGAACAAACAGAAAGAATCAAGGAACTTCAAAAGTTACTTGAAAGAAGTGAAAGTTTGTTTGATAAAGAAAAACTTGAATTAGGAACTCAAATTAATAATTTACAAAAAGAGCTCAAGGATAAAGAAATTCAACTAAGAAATATAATTGAACAATATAACGATAAAGACTTTAGTCAAACCTCAATACACTACCAAAAAGCTTTACAGTCTTTTATAAAAGGAGATATAAAAACGGCTCAAATTGAATTGGCCGAAAGTAAACTCGACAAAGAAGAGGAGAAACTTGCTGAAGCTAGAGTTTTAAAAGCAAAAATACTTCATTTGCAACATGATTTTAAAAGTGCTGAAAATAATCTACTTAGAGCAGCTAGTATTTTTCCATCATGGGAAAATAAACTTACTCTGGCAAACTACTATTATCATTTAAATAAATACAACAAAGCTCAAGAAATATTCAAAGAATGTATTGCTATTGCTAAATCACAGCCAAATAAAGCAACAACTTTGAACAACTTAGCTATTTTACAAAAGGATATTAATGCATATGAAGATGCAGAGAAAAACTATCTCGAAGCATTAAGTATTAGAAAAGAACTTTCTAAAAATGATCCAAGGTATTTACTTCATGCATCTAGCACCTTAAATAATTTAGCTGTTTTATACACTGCTAAAAATGAGTTTAAAAATGCAGAAAAGAACTATGACGCAGCATTGAAAATTAGGAAAGACTTAGCAAAGAAGAAGCCTCAATTGTATCAGGAACAAGTGGCTATGACTCTAAATAATCTAGCTAATTTACAGAGATTAAATAATGAATTCGACAAAGCAGAAAAAAACTTTAAAGAAGCATTAGTAATTTATATGAACTATTCTACTAATAATCCTAATGTGTACTTACCAGATTTGGCAAAAACGGCTAATAATTTAGGCGTTCTATTTAGTCAAAAAAATGAATTCGAAAATGCGAAAGCAGCATATATTGAGGCAGCTGACATTATTAAGCGGTTTGCTAACAGCAACCCTCATACATTTTTACCAGAATTGGCATTTATCCTTAATAATTTAGCAAGCATTCAAAAAATTGTTAAGGATTTCACAGCTGCAGAGGTCAATTACTTAAAAGCATTAAAAATTAGAAGAAATCTTGTCAAAACAGATCCTCAGGTTAATTTACCACATATAGCAACCATTCTGAATAATTTAGCGGGCCTTTATAAAGAAAAATCTAACTTTAAAAAGGCTGAAAAAAGCTATAATGAGGCATTAGAGATAAGAAGAAGACTTGTAGAAATAAATCCAAAAATCTTTTTACCAGAATTATCATCACTTCTAAATAACTTTGGGAATCTACTAGTTGCTCAGTGTGAATATGATTCTGCAGAAAGACACTTCATAGAAGCCTTAGGGATAAGGAGAAAATTAGCAAAAACCAATCCACAAACCTTTGAACCAGACGTTTCAAATACTCTAAATAATTTAGGTATTCTACAAAGTCATAAGAAAGAATTCCAAGCTTCAGAAAAAAGTTTTAAAGAGTCATTGACAATTCTAAAAAAATATGCTGAAAGAAATCCTCATAGCTATTTGCCACTTTTGGCTGATACTATGCGGAACTTAGCAGATCTTAAGATTGTTATAAATGAACTTAAGGAAGCTGAATTCATCATGGAAGAAGCGTTACATATTTATCGAAATTTGGAAAAAAACACAGAACAAAACTACACACCAGATATAATCTATATACTTAATAAATTGGTCGGAATTTACTCTTATAGCAACGAAAAAGAAAAAGGCCATTTAGTTGAACAGGAATTAATAGAAATAAAAAAGTCTCTCAATCTTGGTTAGTATGCAAGTTTACAAACCCCACACACATTTTGCTCCATTCTTCCGCAAAAAGAGTGTTCACCTGCTAACTAAGGAGCATATCCCCTGCCCGCTTTTATATAATATTTCGACGGAATTTAGGTTTAAATGACACCTAACGTTTATTTATCCAAAGCAAAGTAACATAATGCAATAACATTATACGACAATCACTAACTAATTTGTGTCCAGCTCGCTGGTTTGCATAATACCGTTATACGACAACTGTCGAACACAAATAGAAATATGAATTTCAAGTTTCTACAAATTCCACATAAGTAATTGAATATGAACACACACATTAGGTAGATGCTTTCCAAATAGAATGGTTACAATTAATATAATCAGTTGATATATAGTTATTTTATTTCGAATAGAAATTAATTAAGATTCTTAGTAAAAAGAATTACTACTCAAAGGATAATTAATTTATGACTAGTTTCTATCTAATTTTAGATTTTTTTCTAATAAAATCATTTTGGCATAAATGTCTTACTCCCTCTTTTATGATCAGTATAAAAAGTTATTTAACATAATATTACGCCTTGATTTTTTAAATCTTAATTGTGTTACATCAGTCTTATAAATTTTTATTCTGCGGAATGTAAAGGTCAAATTAAATGTATAAACAACGTTGGAAAGACAAATGGAATATTATCTTTACTTGTATGTGTATTTACAGATTGACTAAGCTGTATCGCTATCTCCAAATATTCAATCTTAAATTGTATAAATCTATAAATCTTAGCTTCATCATTTATTAAAACTTGTTCTGATTAAATCTAATATTTTCATGAAACTCTGGTTAATGTTTCCAACAACAGCAACAAGCCCAGGTACGATGTACTGTAATGTTTTTTCTATATCCATATCGAGTTTATTTAAGTTGGATTTTGTGGGACTATTTATTATTCATTGTTAGACAACGTTATTGTTGTGAAATTCTTATCGAACCATATAATAATTCATACTGATTATAAGCATAATTGTCTGTCATTCCTGAAATATAATCACAAATAGTTCTTAATAAAGCATGTTTATACTTTGGATTACTATTTCTTTCAAAGTTGTTTTTTAATTCAGCCCTTAAGCCGCCTATTAAGTTCTTCTCTGAATATTCTTTAATTTTACTTTTCATTTTTTCTTTACCAAAAAAACTATTGAAAAAATACATTAATGTTCTATCAGGTAATTGTTGAGGGTTGGCAACAAAAGCTTCAAATAATTTTCTAATAATATATTCAGCTTTACCATCCATTTTTTGAGCAATATAAGAATTAAGAATTTTATTTTTTAGATACTTTTGAATCTCAGCATCCTCTTTTTCAAAATCTGAATTATAATTTATTAAATTAAAAATGTCTTCATTTTTGTAAATTTCCTTTTTTAGTAAAACGAAATCATTTGAACTTTTTATCTTATACTTCTTAAGTAATCCAATAATATTAATTCTAGAATCAAGAATGATTTGCTGCACAAGAGAATTAATAATGAAACGAGATATATATGAAGTTAAGAATTCCTCATTTTTTAGCTCATTTAATTCTTTTAAAGAAGTATCAATACGAGGATTTTTTATAAATGAACTGAACTTATCCTCTATCATACGAATGACTTCATCTTTCTGGATTAAACCAGTTAGAATTCCATCTTCAATATCATGATGGCGTTGAGCTATTTCATCGGAGATTCTAACAACCAAAGCTTCAAATGTCCAACTAATATCATCTGGTATGCTTTTTAAATATTTTTTGTAAAAATCTAAATGCAATATCCCCGCTTGACTACATGGTTTTAAAGTTCTACCGAAATAACATTCTTTAACTTCTTTATCAACACTTTTCATCTCAGTTCTTTCACAATCTTTATTTCCTTTTTTTGTGTGATTAACAATGCCCCATAATGTGTAATTTGTCAAGTTTAAACCATTTAAATTTTCTTTGCTCCTTTCTAAATCATTAAGGATTCTTAAGGCTTGTACATTATGTTTAAAACCTTTTTCGATTGCTTTTAGATCGGTATTAAAGTCTTTTATTTCTTCGCAACCATTCATAATAAAATTCAAGGTTCTTTCACCGATATGTCCAAAAGGTGTATGTCCAATATCATGCCCTAACGCAATTGCCTCTGTAAGATCTGGATTTAAATTCAAAGCATTACTAATAGTTCTTGCGATTTGATTTACTTCTAAGGTATGAGTCAGCCTAGTTCTAAGATGATCATTTTGCCCAGCTAAAAACACCTGAGTTTTACCGCTTAATCGTCTAAACGATTTTGAGTATAATATTCTATCTCTATCCTTTTGGAAATTATTTCTATACTTTGTGGTAGGTTCTTTTACTTTCCTTTCAATGTAAAAGGATTTCGCTTGAATCCAATTTGTATTGTAATTCATAATTGATGAATTAAATGATATTAATAAGTTGGGTTTTGTGAGACATTCATATAGCTTTCTGTCATTTCAAACTCCTAAAATCATTCAGCTAAATTGCAAACTTCGAAGAATTGAGGTGCAACTTACGATTGAAAGATCAATAAAATTTAGTCAGTCCATAAACAAGTAACAATACCATTATTCGACACTTTATAACATTGCTCCCAAAGTTGAAAATCCTTTTGAGATTTTATTTTATAATCTTCTGGGAACCACTCAATGGCTTCTATTTTATCTGGTTCAGATTCAATGCTATTATGGTAGAAAAAATCACCAGCAACAGTTAGTGGTGGAACCTTTGAATTGTGCACTAAAAATTGAAAAGGAAAATCAGAAGAATAGTCTTTCCATTTTACAAACCCATCTTCTATGTAGATAACCATCGCAGGGTAATCTCCAGTAGATACATATTTTATAAATGTAGATAATTTGGAGACCTTAAAATATCGACTCACTTCATCAATCAATTCTAAACTCATTTTCTTCCCTTTAACCTTATTTATAAATTGATCAGAAGGCATTAACAATTCAGTAGCAAATGCATTAGCCTCTTCTTCTTGAGGTCCCTTTTTATGCCAATCTGAAAGTGTTTTACTTGTATCTGAACATATCATCAAATCTTTATGTAAAATAAAGTGTCCAATTTCATGAGCAATGATATAGTTTTTACTCGGTTGATAGTCTATATCTGAGTTTATTGAAATTATACCATTTTCTCCAATTCTTGAAATACGCCCATCTGAGCCATTCATTTGAACTTCTTTTATACTTATTCCAAGACAAGCTGCAACTTCATCTATGGTAAAGTCAGAAGGCGTAATCCATCCTATTAACTTTCTTAACTCAATAGCTGCACTTTGGGGATTTTTACTTTGAATCATCTTCTTTTTTCTTGTTCAATAATTCAAGCATCTTTAGAAACTCTTGGTCTTCCATTATTGACTCTTCATCTTCCTTTGTCAGCTCTTCGAATTTCCTAAATAATGGAGCGTATTGTAAACGTTCTTGTGGTGATATCAGCTTTTGAAGTTCTTCAACACCTCTTTGTTTAAGCATTGCTAATTGTTCTTTGGCCCTAGCAAAACGAGCAAGGTTAGATTTAGCTTTCATCTGTGCTGAAAGTTGCTTAATCCGAACCAAATGATTTTCAATTTGCTTATCAGGATTCTCTTCTAATTCTTTTAAAACCTCTTCATCTTCACGATGAAAATTTATTTCCATCATCAATCCGTAAAGATCACTTAATATCTGTTTTGTATTTCGAGTTCCCATTTTACTTCTGTGATGAATTATATTTTTTTACTTTTCTAATTAGGCGTTCTCTGACCTTATCTAGTTGCCTTGGCTCAATTTCTAACATTTCAGCTACCTCAGAGCGTTTAAATCCTTCTCTTACAGATTCCAAAAATAATTCTAATTGTGAATCTCCATTTATGGCTTGATTAATAATTTCAAGTCGACCAGTAAAGATAGCTTCTTCGTTCGAAGAGTCAGGAGGATCTGTAAGATCATAAAAATCACCTTCAATGTCTTTGTAGCTAATTTTTGTTGATTTCTCTTTCTTTGTTTTAGATTTTTCTACTTCTGTATTTATATAGCTATTTACGATTCGGATCATTTGTTCAATTAGTGAATGATTTTCCTTCCACTCCCATTCCCCTGTTATAATTTTCTCATATGCTAATCCAAGATAATAGTCAACAGGGTCAGCCCCTAGCCGTGAACTAGAATGTGCTCCTGATAGCGTTTTTTGCCTTAACTTCCATTTTATGTGGTCCCCGCACTTTTTTAAGGCAACCTTCCATTCTAGCTCTTTTATAGTTGCGATTCGGTCTTGATTTTTATAGTAATATTCTCCTAACTCCATAATAACCGGGAAATTTTTTTTTTACACCGTTGGTGTATTTTTTTTAAAGTTCGGTAAAGTAATAATAGAGGCACCTATAGGTAATATGTATTCATTCAAGGCCTCCTGATAAATATACTAAGATAATAATTATAAATAGAATAGTGACAACAAATCCACCGGAAGACGGAAGTAGAAAAGGAGCAGTTCGACAGCGTTCCCAAGTACAAAACCCTAAAATAGGTTTTTTGACAAAACGCGATAGAGATACTGGTAGATTCATGGATGTTAAAACATCAAGAAGTAAGCTATTTAAAAGAGTTAGGAAGGAACAGTAAAATATGAAGAACAATTTTTTAAATTATTTCAGGTCAAGTATCCTCATCTCGCTGATTGTGATTTTTGGAATCGCATTGTATTTAGCCAAAACCCATTGGCAGTTATCATTTGCCATATCTGGTAGTGTTAGTATGTTACTAATACTTATATCTAAATATCTATGGAAAATTAAGCCCTTTAAATGGTTGTTTTGGGTTGATGATCTATCAGGTAGGTATGAAGGTATTTTGAAATACAGCTATGCTGATGAGAATGGGAACCTGCAAACAGGCGAACGGAAACATATAAAGATTATTAACCAAAATGGAAGTCGAATTTCCATTGCTTCATTTACATTAAAGGAAGATGGAGGTAGGTCTTCACCATCGTATAGTCGAGGTTTGTTCGTAGAGCAAACTGAAGACGAACATCATTTCCGAATAATATATCATTATCTCAATGAAGGTAATCATCAGCTTGGCTTTCATCCCCACTTTGGCACAGATGTGTTAAAGTTTATAAAGCAAGGAAATGGAAAGATTTTATCTGGTGGCTACTACACAGATAGAAAACCACAAACACGAGGGGAATATCATAATCTTAAATGGGTCAGCAATGACCTTAATCACGAATTTTAAAACAGTAATAAAATGGCAGTTTTACATAAAGAATTTACAAAGTTTAACAAAGAAATAAAGCTTACGTCTTCAAGGAGGGAGAAGCTAAAAATAAGTCGTAAAGACACTAAGAAAAAAATTAGAAAATGGTTTAAAGACAATAAACCGGATGAATTACAACCTAAATTTCATGGCCAGGGTTCTTTTGAAATGAACACAGGTGTAAATCCTATCCCTGAGAAAGATGGTGATACCACCTTATTGAAATATGATTTGGATTTTGGAATCTACTTCATTGAAAAAGAAGACGAGGATAATAAGCAATCTATTGACACATGGCATAATTGGGTTTACAAGGCGGTTGAAGACCATACTAACAAGAAACCTGTTAGAAAAGCGACGTGTATTCGTGTGATATTTAGTGATGGGCATCATATTGATTTACCCATTTACTACAAACTTGAAGATGTAATTGAACTTGCACATAGGTCAAAAGATTGGATTAAAAGTGATCCTAAAGAGTTTTATGAGTGGTTCAACAACTTAAAGAATGCTCAACTTGAAAGGATAGTAAGGTATCTTAAAGCTTGGAAAAATTATCGGGAATTAAATAATACAAACTTGAAGCTCCCTAGTGGCTTTGAACTTACCATACTTGCCGCAAACAATTATGTTGAAGATGATAATGACGATAAAGCATTTAGGGAAACTGTTCGTAAAATAAACACAGAACTAAATAGAACTAGTGGTTTCAAATGTTTGCGTCCAACAACACCAAAAGATGAAGATGTTTTTGCAGATTACTCTACAACAAGAAAAGACAACTTCCTTTCAACCTTAAAAAGCTTGCTGAATGATTTAGACAGAGCCAAAGATGAGAAGAACTTTAAAAAAGCTTCTGAGATTCTGCGTGACAATCAGTTTGGCGATAGATTCCAATTAGGTGCAGATAAGGACGAAGAAGAAAAAAGCAATAATCTTGGGAAAAGTCTTGGGGCAGCAGCCATTACACCAAAGCCTTATGGACATTAGCAAGCAAATTGAAGAAGTGTTGAGGCATTATTCGGGATTATCCTTTAACGAGAATAACAATTCGATTGATGGAGAACTGTTTATTTCAGAGGATGATTCCTATGATGTTTCTATACATCTCGAAACATATCCCAAACATTTTCCGAGAGTATTTGAAACAGGTGAACGTATCCCGCCAAAGGTTTCAAGACATATTTATTCGGATACTAAATCGTGTTGCCTTGCTACACAGGCAAAGGCTCAAATTCTGCTTAAAACTGAAATAAGTACTCTTAATCTATTCATAAAGGAAATAGTAGTGCCATATTTTCAGAACAACTCATATTTTGAAATTAATGGCAAGTACAAGACTGATGAGTATGCACATGATAAGAGCGGAGTAATTGAAGGTTATAAAGATATTCTTCAAACAAATAACGATTACCTTATTGCCAGATTAATGGCTGGAAGAATTGAAGGCGTAAAGATGCGGTTGCACGATAAATGCTATTGTGGAAGTGGAATATCAATGAAAAAATGCAACAACAATCTGCACTATAAATGCTACAAGGACTTTCGCAAAATTGATAAAGATGTGCTAATGAATGATCTGGCTGTATTTTGTAGCTCAGCTTGAAAATATTTCAGTTAAGTATATGCTACAAAACTTTCAACTAATTATCAAATACTCCTTCCCGCCTCAGATACTCATAAAGGGTAGACTTACTTTTAATACCGGAAATTCTTAAAATCTCAGACACAGGCAACTCTTGTTTGTAAAGCGCAGCTGCAGTAATTGCTTTCTCCTTATTATAACTGCCAGATGGTCTACCACCTTTCTTACCTCTGGCCCTGGCTGCTTTAAGTCCATCCATCGTTCTTTCTCTAAGTACTTCTACTTCCATAGCTTTTAAAACAGCAATAATTTGAAAGATAGCTTCACCCATGGGAGATGTAGTATCAAAGACTCCTTCCTTAAGGCTTCTAAATTGAATACCTTTTTCTTTAAAATGACTTAAGAGGCTAATTAATTCTTTTGAGGTACGCCCTAATCTATCCAGACTATCTACAATAAGTACATCCTCTTTTCTTAGTTTAGACAATAGGGAATCTAATTCTGGCTTATCCTTTTTTCTTCCGGATATCTTTTCAGTATAGATTTCTTCACAACCGGAGATTTCTAATGAATCAATTTGCCGATCCAAAGACTGATCTTTTGTTGAAACCCTTGCATATCCAAATTTCATAGTATTGGTACGTTTAAAGGTTAATGTCCTGGTTAAACGAAATTAGATAAAACGAAACACAAATCCAAACTCAAGTAAATTGAAGGCTAGAAAACTTGAAGTAAAAATTAGAGGTCCGTTTAATCCCTCGTTTAAACAAACCCTCTTTTTTTCCATGTATTAAAATATAATTACTAAATACCAACTATTTCTAAATCCCTGATAGGCCTCCAAACATTCCAGGGAGAAAAAATTCCAGATAAGGATTTATTAATCTCTTTCTTTTATAATTACACTCATATTTGTAATGATTTTAAATACGATGTCTTTACAAGGCCAAACGACTTGTTTATCTGAAATATATATTACTCCTGTCCATTATTCAGATTCTATGTACATAACGATGTAATTGTGTGATAGTGACGTATTTCGTCTTCTATGCCGAATATTTTTTTATCTATATTGAATAGAGGCCAATATTTGCGGAATGTTATGTGAAATGAGCTATATAAAATTTACCAATAAAGAATTATCTTAAAAAAAAATCGTTTTTACTGACATTAAATGTATTTTTAGAAAAACTTGGAGACTAAATACAATGAAAAGAAACATTAAGAATTACGCGGTAATATTCACGTTTACAATCGTTTTCCTCGCTCTCAATTCCTGCGAAAAATCTAACGAATCCCCGGCTAATCAGCCGTTCCGTCATGTTCCAATCAGCGAAAACTTCGATGAAGCCGATAAACCTTCCTACGAAACAAAAACTTATGACGACAATGGAACCTCGCGGAATTACGAACTTATGCTCCCCTGGAACTACGATAAAGATTACAACGCAAACCGGAGCTATCCTCTGATGATTAATGTCCACTATTCAGGAAGCCTCGTCGCAGGTAAAACTGACAGGATGCAGGACTATCCTTGCTTTTGTCTGGATGCCGGTGCCGACAGCGATTGGTTCTACGCCATGATTGCTGAACTGGTTACCAACTATAGAATCGATATAAATCGAATCTATTTGGCAGGATTCTCCGCTGGTGGTTCAGGTTCCTTTCCTTTCGCTTCAAATCTGGAAGCTAATCAGGGACTTACCGTTGCAGGCATCGTACGCTGTGCCGGTGGAAGTAAAACCGAATTATCCGATGCCATAGCGGGTAAAACCTCGGTCTGGTATCACGTGGGCCTGCAAGATTCCTACGACTTCGGATATGGTAACGGATTATTAAGCGAAGACCCAAATGACGAAAGACGCATCTCCAACAAGGCCTACGAATTTGTCAAAGGCCTGAACAGTAGTATCGGAGCTGTTGAGACTGTAACAACGGATACTATCTCTGGTTATGTACGAACCACCACCGCTTTACGTCTGGCAGGAGTTGAGGTCTTCAAGAGAAGTCATTACGCAGAAATGGGGCACTCCAGTTCTCCGGTTTATAATGACCCGGAAGTGGTGAAGTGGCTGTTTAACCAGCACCTGTCGAATAGAGATTGAGGTAAGACCTGAAGGAAATGTTTTTAAAATTAGGTATGAATTGAAGTATTGTTAAACACTAATCAATTGAGTTAATAAGGGCAATATTGCTATTTGTTTACTAGTTAATGATAGTTTATGAAAAAAACAGATAGAACTTCAAAAATGTCATATTCCTCTGTACTGGAATCTTTAGAGGAAAATATTGGTTTAAAAATCGATAGTAATTTTGCAGCAATCTATGCTGATAAAAACAGCGGATGGAAAAGTAATCTTGCAATACTTAATGCGCTAAACCAGTGGCGCAAAATCTTTATTAATGAAGCTTCAGGTTTGGATACCCTGCCTCTCTCTATTGCACACCCCAATAACGAAGTGGTTAAAAGATCAATTCTATATTCGTCATCTTTGGTAATTCACGGAACAGATAAGGTATTGGACGATTTTTATGGAGTTGACATTCCTTTCGAATATATTGAATGGATTGGCAAGTACCATGAGGTTATCAGGAGGGGATTATGCTATGTTATCCCTTACCAATATGAAAAAATAAGTTCTCAGGGAGTAGAAACCCTGGATGAATTCAATGCGAGTGATTATGGCTGCGCTGCCGTATCAAGTATAAAAAAAACAGCAAGCAATCAACTTGGGAATGTTAATTTTAAGATGTTTCTTCCCAGTGTAGAGAATGTTTCAATATCTGATCTGATTAAGTTATCTCAAGATGAAGAAATTTTCACTGAATACCACAATGCTTTAAATGATCTGAATATTCGAAACAGACAAATTGAACCGGAAGAAAAACTATTGGAGCTAATGGTTAAAGTTGATGAGAAAACACGAGAGCTAAATTCTATGTTTAAACAACTCTCCAGAAAACGAACCTGGCTGGCAACACGGGCTGTTTTTGGATTTTCTTTAGCAGGATTCTCGTATTTGTTGCCTCCGGAGATTGCTACAGAGGTTGCAAAGATTTTTGGGTCTATTAGTTTTCTATCTTCTGCCAATAACGCCGTCGGGATGATTCATAAAGGGAAAGAATTAAAAAATGACCCATATTACTTTGCATATAAAGTTGGGAAAGGCAAATAAAGTTAAGTTTTCATACTATACCCCATTAATCAATAGTTTAAATAGCATAACGAAACTTCTCATATCTCTGTGCCAGATAATTCTTATCAGGTTTCTTAGAATTTGAATGAGGTAAAATTATTTTATTACCATGCATCTCTTGAATTCCATGTTTTAACATAGGACCATCAATTTCCTCCAACACATCTTCTCTGACTTGTATAATGTAATCAGGATTTATTCCAATAATATTTTGATCAAAAGCTGAATGATGGATTTTACATAAGGAAAGGCCATTATTCACTATAGGCTTCCCTCCTTCTGCATCTGGAATTACGTGAGCTGCATCTAATAACTCCCTATGTCTCAAACTACAGATAGCACAATGATTCCGATAAGCATCTAATACTAATTCTCTGAAGGTTTGCTGATACATCCTTTGTTTAACTTCCCTAGTAGTATATTCTTGTTTTAGATACCGTACTTCAGGTTCATCAACAATATATGGCACATTAGAGAATTTGATAACATTCTCTGCGGCAACCGTAAAGCGTAATCTATCTGGTTCGTCTTTAATTATATACACCGGTAGATGAACGAAATACTTACCCTTACTAATTTTCTGAAGGTAAATGAGTGGAATATTCTCCTTCATAGCCTCACGAAGTCCTCTATTTGTCCATAGATTTGGATTTGTTCCTTCATAGCTGTAATGAAGCATACTACCACTAATAAACCCATCTGGGTATCTTCCTTGTGGGTCGGAAGCAATTGAAATTGGGAATTGAAGTTGGTTTGGTTTCCAAATTCCCTTGCTACCTTGGATAAAAATTTGTTGATCTTTATACAAAAAACCGTTGATTTGTCGGGTAGTTAGGATATTGCCAAATATTTGAATTTGTTGATTGAGCCATTCAAATATAGCATTACGTACAATGAAATCTTGGTTCATCAGAGACTCAATTAGTTTTCAGGAATTTACATAAACAATTCTTTTGTGTTCAAATCCCTAATGTAATTAATTCTTTTACATTGTGATAAGTCAAAGAAGCCTTAATACATTCTTTTAATTCTAATTCCTGGATTTTCTGACTTAATTTAAATACGATTGCTCGTTTACCCTCGTATTGAAATTTATGGTTAAAAACCAGCCTGAAAGTATCAACCAATCTACTCGTGCATTGGAAATACATTGCATATTGGTCAGGTGTTTTTTCTTTCCAATCCATTCGCAAAGTACTACCATTTTTGGTAACAAAACTTGGTTCTCCCCATTTTAAAGTTTCTTCCAAAACAGTTACACCTTCGGTTTCTTCTGCTGTTTCTATTACCAATTCACGCAGATGTTGCATTTTATCCCGAACAAAGTCGGGATAATTCGCAAAAACTGCATTTACTCTTGGGTCGGTCTTTAATGTTAATTTACCCATTCGTTTCTTGTTTTACTCCTACATAAAAACAATCAAAGATTGGTCTTTGTTTTTTTTGATTAGTTGTTGCGCGGTTATTAATGCGTTCGCCTCTTCTTGAGTAAACATTACCGGGGGGATTTTATAGCCTTCCAAAATGGAATAGCCTCTCCCCTCTTCGGTTATAATTGGAATTCCCGACTTTTCAAGTGTTCGAATGTCTCGATAAATTGTTCTAATACTGACATTATGCTTTTCAGCAATCTCTTTTGCAGTTACAATCCGTTTTGATTGCAATTGTGTAATCATTGCTGTCAATCTTGATAGTCTTGGTTTATCTTCTACCATTGCTGTATGTTTTGCTTGTGGCTAATGGTTCTAATCTGCGTAGTGCGTGATTTTAAGGCACTTCACTAGCAACCAACCAAAGGGAGCCTCTGGTAGCAAAACAAGTAAACCGCTACAATGTTTATTAAATGCTTTAAAGTTCAAGTATAACACCTCACCCTACATTATGTGTATTTTTTGTTATCGGCTGGCATTATATTATTATTACTCCTTCTGTTCTGGATATGATTAAAATAGCTTTTTGTCGTTTAAAATATTAATTCCAAATTCTTTTGCCATACTACTTTGCTTGAATGGATTGATTTTTTTTGTTGTGCCGTTATATTTAAAAAGTGAACCTGTGCTTTTAAACCAAAAGCTTATTCCTGCTTTTACGCATTGTTCCCTAATATTTAAAATCCAATCGTAATCACAAACACGAGCTTCTCGTCCTGTTTCACCACCCACAGTAACGTGTTCAATTCCGTCAAGATAAGCCGATAAATCAATAGCGCCCAAAAGTGGTGCTGCTGCTATAAATCTTCTTTTTACGGGGTAAGATAGAAACAAAGGCAGTCGATAATCAGCCAATTCCTGATTTTCAATTGTGCATCCTATATTCACATTATCATATCCATCACCCCAATCGGATGGTAGAGAAACGTTAAATCGGTCGATGCGTTTAGTTAAAATCAAAAAGTCAAGGTCAGGTCGTTTTTTTATCATTGCCCAAGCTTCTGAACGCCATTCATCGGCTTCGGCAATAAAAAAATCACTAGCGAAACAAGTGGCAACAATTTTTCCGCTTTGAATTTTATCTGTTCCTTTTGTTGTTTTAGCTATCGGTTTATCAAATTCATTAGTTTTATGCACATTATTTTGTCCGTAACGTTTTGCGAACGGACCATAAAAATAGCAGTAAGTACAACCTTCGCTTATTTTATAACAACCTGTCCACGGTTCCCAATTCATATTACTGCGCAGCTAAAGGTGTAAAAAATTCAATTAAATTTTCTTCCGGGTCCCGCAAGTGAACAACTCTCATTCCCCAGTCAGGCATATCAGTCGGTTTATTAATAAAGTTAATGCCTTTTTCTAAAAATGCTTGATAAGTTTCATCTACATTCTCTACTTCAAAAACAACCATTGATTTTTCCCTATAACCAATTGGTTGTGTTTTTTCATCATTTCCAACAGATGAAGCCATAAAATCAGAAAAGAAAATGGCAAATCCTTCAATCCCGTCTGCTACTTTAAATGAAGCATAAGATCCGTTTTCATCTCCCCAAAGGGGTTCTAATCCTAATTGTTCTGTATAAAATTTAAAACATTTTTTGTAGTCTTTGACTAACAATCTTACGTTACTGAATTTCATAAATATCCAATTTGAATTTTCTTCTGCTATTTTATTAAAAGTTCATTTTTTCGCTTCATTATCCATTGTGTAACTACTGCTTGCCGAAAACAGTTCATGTAAAAGATGAAAATCTCAATTCAGTATCATCTTTTATCCTCTGCATAACTATTATGTTTTTCTAATTGTCGTAACTTAATCAGAGATAATATTGTTGGCAGTATTAGGATTAGATTAATGTAGTATCCTATTTTTACATTTAATAATCCATTATTGATTACACCAGTAATTATCCAAAAGAGCAATGAAATTAAAATGATACCCATAATTATTATTACAATCTCCTTTAAATGTTTCCATTCTTTAAATAATCCAATTATTACCAAACTAATAAAAAGGAAATTTGTGTGACTTATATTTCCTGAATTTGAAACAAATAATTCTTTATTAGTCATAGGTAAAATAGCTAGAGTCAACAAACAAAGTGATATTATAATTTTTAAAATGTTTGATTTTTCCATAATATATAATCTCCTATTATTAAAATGTTTTATTTTCTTATTTTTCTGCTGGTCATTTATTTTCATCCCTATAACGTTTTACATTATGGCAAGTGGCGGAGTGCGTTACTATCCATCGATACAAAAGGTTGAAGCAGGCTACAATACCCAAAATTACTGACTTTCCCGCTATTTGCTATATTGTGTTTCAAGCCGGTGTTCTTCGCTCTTAATCAAACCGTTAGTTGTGTGTCAAATCTAATATTTTTTTTAATCAACCCACACTGAACATGTGACAGAGTATGAATTAATTTAATAAAAACTCATTGTGTATCAGTTTTGAAAATTAATTTTACTTTTACAAACAATGGCTGTTAACAACAGGGCTTTATACTAGCTCCCTTTTTGTTTATCAGCGATAAAATTTCAAATTATAATGTTGAAAGTTGTAGTAATCATTATTTTTAATTTATTCTCGGTTATATCATTTTGCCAATCTAACTATTTTAATGGAGGTGTTTTTTTTAACGTAAATGGTATTCATCTTGAAGGCAATAATGACATATTTTGGCAAAATTCCAATGGTAAAGCTTTTGGTGCAGGAGGTTTATCTGCAGGAATATCAACTTATCGATATTTGAATCAGAAATATTATCTCAATCTTGAAATCCGTTTTATTCAAAAAGGTAGTGTCTATGAATATTTTATTCAGGACGATACACGTTTTTTTGAAGTTTTACGGTTAAATTACATAGAAATACCAATCTCATTAGGCTATAGGTTTAAAGTTTACAAAAAAGATTTGTTCATGGAATCAGGTTTTGCTTATGCAAAATTATTTTTATCAGAAAAGAATATTAATAAATATGCCAAATTAACTCAAATTTCAAATGCAGAATTTTTTAAAGATTCTGATATTTCTTGGTTTACCTGCGTTAAGTACTCTTTAAATAAAACAAAAAGAAATAAACTGGTTCTCGGTTTGCGTTTTTCACATTCACTATTTACTATTCATGAGTATGATAATCTTCATAACATGGTTTATGGTTTACAAATAGATTACAAATTCAATACTGAATAATTTTATGCACATATTTATAATCAATCCAGTAAATTTCTTTGTTAGTGATTTTTTCAATCTTTTAATATCATGTTGCACGCTAATCAAGCAAAGAATATAAGTGCTATTTAGATTGTCGCTCTTAACTTTGAAGCCTGGTTCTTTTGCTAACATTCTGACAAACGCTAAAATTAATAAAATCTACTGCCAATTCCTTTACTCATAATACTTCCCCGTCAATCAAGTTGTTTAAAAAGCCTAAAAAAGTCACAAATTTTATCGTTAGCAACCTAATTTAATAAGAACTGTATGTATAGATAATTTAATCTCAAATCTATTCGTGAGGTTCTTATGTAGGGAATGCCCGCTAACGGCTCAAATATGTGGAAGCTGGGATTTCGAAGCTCCAACTTATCAAACTGTTACTATTTTAATTAAATGTACAAGCTTTTAGCATACCTCTATCCTCTAGCCTACTTATATTGGCTGTTAGGCACTGGCGATTTATAATCTTCACCAATGTGGTAATAATCAAAATCAACATGTCCACCAATCTCTTTTGTGGCATAATTAAAGAGTCCAAAGCGGTAGCCCATAAAGTGCTTGGTAATGCTATATAACATTTGCAACGAATCACCTATTTCCTCCCATTTTTCTCCATCAAGGCTGTAATAGAAGTAAGCCTTATCAATTATAAAATCGCAATCGATCCTGAAATAGACTTTTTCCTGGTTGAGTGAAACACGCTCAATTTCTTTGAATGAGGTGCTTATATCGTTAGACCAAACAATGCCTTGTTTTTCTTCCTCATTCTTAACACCAAGTTGCGACTGAACCATAATAATCGATTTTTTACCGCTTTCCTTTTTTACCCCTACATAGCCAAACTTATTTTGTAAAGCAATAAGTCCTGCCACATCTCCATCTTTCATATCACTTATATTCACGACAGTTGTGGCTGAGCTTTTGGGGCCAAATGTACGTTGTGTGAGGATGTTTCTGGCAGTTAATATATTTGTGTCAATACGCCCGGTTGTAATACGCAATCGGCCTGGATTTTGTAGAATTTCCCAGTTTTCATTATCGGGATTATGATTCCACTGCCATACAAGAGGAAGTTTTGGATCGTCTGGTTTGCGTTCGAATTCATCAGAAGCCACAATACCGAAGACTCCATTCGAATTATTCGGAAGATCCAGATTTTTAGGCACTTTTCCGTCAACTCCAAGGACTGGCCATCCATCTTTCCATTCTACAGGTACAAGATACGGAATACGTCCCACAGCACCCCGATCACCGAACAGCATTGCAAACCATTTACCATCAGGTGTATCAACAAGGCCGCCCTGTGCAATCTGTTGGTATTGCAGAGCCACGCGCCCTTCATAGGGACCGGTGATTTTGTCAGCCCGATGAATAATTACCGAACGAGACCAATGGCTTTTGGGTGAGCCAATATTAAAAAGGTAATATTTCCCATTGATCTTATGCAGTTGACAGCCTTCTCCAGGCAGCCCACCAATCTCGTCTTTACCAAATACCAGGTTAACATTTTCAATTATTACTTTTTTAATCCCATTTGGCTTTATTCCAGATGCATCGGGAAGTAATTCGATGAGATTTATCTTTCCTGTACCATAGAGCATGAACACACGTCCATCATCGTCAAAAAAGAGGGAATTATCATGAAGAACCGGCTCAAATGAAAAGGCTTCCCAAGGGCCGTTCTCAATATCCTTGGTTTTGTAAACGTGTGTTTTCTCCGATGTGGCAGAAAAAGTAGATACATAAAACATACCATCGTGAAAACGAAGGCTACTAGCCCAGGAACCTTTTCCATAGGCTTCTTGACCGTTTTTCAGGTTCATTTTATCATTCTCAACTAAACGGTCATATGCATAGCTTGCCATCTCCCAATTTACCAAATCCTTGGATTTCATGATTGGTAACCCAGGGCTCATATGCATAGTGGTACTACTCATATAGTAAGTATCACCTACGCGAATAGTACTTACATCAGGAACATCGGACCAGATGACGGGATTTTGGGCTAATTGAGCCGAAATGTTGGTTATGCTTAGATACAATAAAGTAAATAATACAGTTAATTTTATTCTCATAATATATGTTTTATTTTATCTGTTGTTTTTCATTGATGAATGTGATACTCCTCCGCTTGTGCCTAACGGGTCGCGTGAGAAAAACAGGGCTTTCAAAAGCTCCAACGCATCCAACCATTAATAGTTTTATGTTGTTTATTACCTTTCAAATCCAGCATCTCTGCGCTAGGTTTTTTTTACATTTTGTGTGTGCCCTGCATGAGCATGAGCACATTCGTTTAGAAGCTCTGTACAAATTTGAAAAATACAAATTTTTCAGGACAAAAGAGTTGATTGATGGGAATATTTATCCAGAGGATACGAACCTATGCTTGTTTGGTATCAAAAAGTGGCATCCCTTTAAATTTACTCCAACGCTATTCCCCGTTGTTTGATGAACCGCCGTATACGTGGCCCGTACGTACGGTGGTCATGATTTAAAATGTGAGAGGTTCTCCGCCAGGTATCACCTAGCGGCTGCCTACTCGATTGTAGGGCGTATATCTCTACCTATCAAAGTTAAAGTATATAAAAGAATAAAAATGTCAAAAGATTAATACCCGTAATAATTAATAGAAAAATCATCAGTGATTTTATATCCTCAACACCTCGTCCATTTTTAAGTGCAATTAATCTATAGGCCTTTGATGTCAAAGTCAATATTGAGGTTATAAATAATAATCCTAAAGCAAACAATGCTCCTGACCCAATCGGTATAAAATCTCCTCTGGCTCCATCCGATCCATTCATAAAATCAACCACAAAAAACAGATTCCACAGTAAAATCAATGCAATTAAGTAGGAAATCCTCATTGGAAATCCTCTCCTTTTTTGTTTCTCAATCACTTGATTTTTGATTTCCTGATCCTGAGTCTCCGGAGTAGTTCCAAAAAAACCTATATCTTCGATTTGCGCCAATATTCTTTTTGGATTGCCAAATGTCCAGAAAATAACCTTTTGCTTATATCCCGGAACTTTATGGTGAATTTGAATCCCACGACTCATAAAACCTGACCAATATTTCATGGTAATAACATCTTCTCTCGTAAAAGCTAAATTACCGAAAACTGATGTATTCAAATCTAACCTATCCTTTGTAACTGTCAATGTTGCAAATGGCCAAGTTGCATTAGCCATCCCTATCCTGGCGCCACCTGTAAACTTTAATCTTTCCATCTTATCACCATATGTTAATTGTTTGCACCTCGGTCGCCATATGCCCTACAACTTGTTTATCTCTGTAATAAAAGTACTGTTTACATCCGTAAGTATATAAATAGTACTTTAAATGTATTTTTAAAATGTCTCAATAAACCCTGATTAAACAATTTTTCCCCATTTCGCCTGCTGTAGTTCTTTCCTGGAGAAAACTTTTGACGACACTAGTAATTAGTTTGAGGGGTGATGACCGCGAGCTCTGTCTATAATCTTTAAGAGCTTATGTAATAGAACAGATTTTCCAAGTCATAAATTTAGCTATGATAGTTATCAAGAAGTATTTAATTTTCATAAACTAATTGTCTTCAAGTATTATTTCAACATACTTTCACGTATATATTTAACTGGTGAACTGCCAAAACTTAAGAACTTTTCATGAAAGTCTTTAAGGCTATAATCAGCACCCATTTTCTTTTTATATTCTTCTCTTAGCTCATGAACTGCTAATGCACCTGTAAAGTATGAACACAGTTGTACTTGAGAAACAGTTGCTCTGTTATATTTTTCCTCTGCCTGTGCCTCGGTTTGGAAACACTCAGTAATCATTAGGTGGGTGATTTCCTCTTTTGGTTTGTTCAGACATTGGATATCGTAATCAATAATAACGTTGGCCAACTCACGCAGCTTCCACTTATAAAGTATCAGCTCCATTTCTGGCGCATGATTGCCCCAGCCGTTTTCAACCATCATTTCTTGTGTATAGACAGCCCAACCCTCAATCATGGCACCATTCTGAAAAACAGAACGAACAACATCGGGCGATTTTTTATTGTTATAAATTCCTTGTAAACAATGTCCGGGAACTGCTTCATGAATAGCAAGTATTTGCGAACTGTAATCGTTGTATTCCCTTAATGCACTTTCTGCCTTTTGTGGATCATAGAGAGTCAAATCGTCAATATTGAAATAGGTTGTACCTTGTTTTTGATAGGGTGGTGTAAATTCTGCACTGGCCAATGAAAACCCCCTGGCATATTCAGGCATCATACGTACCTTGACCGGAGGATTAATAGTATCAAAATCAAACAGGTCTTTCTCAATAATAAATTTTTTCATCAAGTGTACCTGGTTGCTCAGGTAATTAAAATACTCTTCGGGCTGAACATGTTGCTTTTGTATCTCTGTCAGCACCTGTTGTACCAATTGCAATGTGTCTTTTGGTTTGGTCTGATTCGCACAATATTTGTCCCAAATGTTATCGGCAATTATATACATCTTTGTGGTATACAGCTTTTGGTCTGCAAGAGCTTTTTCATATACTTGTTCAGGGGTAAAATCAGTGACCAGATCGTAGTTGAATTTTTCAGTAAATAATTTTTTCCCTATCCTGAAATCACGATATTCAAAATCCTCATTGGCCAGAATAGCTTTCAATGCTTCAACATAATTGTTTATGGCCTCAACGGTTTTGTCAATATTCTGTTGTAATTCTTCTTTCTCGCTACTGGTTAACTGCGATGCATTTATTGAATCGGTCAATGCTTTTCCAAAAACAGAAATTCCGCCCAGATTTTGGCCGATAGCCATTGCAATATGTTCTTTAGTAGGCTTATGGAGCATTTTAAGGGCTTCGCTGTAATATACATCCGTATGTTCTAAATGTTTTGTGAGAACTTTAAGTCTTTCGTCCAAAGGGGCGTAAGGTTGGTTTATTATATAGTCGCATCCCGAAGCTATATTATAAACAGAAGCATCCCATTCCTGCGGTTTAAAGACTGATAGATACCAAATGTCGCTTTCCAGTTGGTTTTTAATTATTTTGTAACTTATTTGGTTGTTTGCGCTCAGTTGACTTATGTCGATTTTGTTTAGGGAATCAATCCATTGTTTTGAAAACGAAATAGTGTTAGCAATAGATGCACTATTGGGTATTACAAGGTTTTCGTAATATTTTCCATAACCTACATATATAGAAGATGATGGATGTTGTTTCCAATATGCGTCCAAAAAAACCGTCTCGAAATCAGAGAATAGTTTATCGGTAGTTTTGGCACCGTTTTGTTTTGTGGAATTACAAGCTGTTATTGCAAATATCAGCACAATTAGGATTATCGAAAAAAGATTTTTCATTTTATCTTGCTATTTTGTATGTCACAAAATTATAAATTAATTCTAAGCAACAAGCCTGTTATCTATGGATCATTTTACAGTCTCATCTTATCCCCCAAGAGTAACACGAATTCCTTTTGCTTCGAAAATATCCCTGGCTTGCTGTATCATTTCATTCGAAGGTTCTGATAAATTTCCTGGCTGGTAAACAGACCCCAGCTTTTGATGTTTGTTTTTTGCAATATCATGGTAAGGCAACAGGTTTATTTCTTTGCGTTTCCAAGGGATTGTTGAAAGAAATGCTGCTTCGTCCCGAAGTGTTTGTTCATCGGCATTAACGCCACTAATAAAGGGAATTCGAATAATAAAATCGATATTGTTTTCGGCCAGCACCTTAATGTTTTTCAAGATCAGCTCATTGGGCACTCCGGTATATTTCCTGTGAACATCTGAATTAAAGGCCTTAAAGTCAACCAAAAACAGTTCGGTACGTTTAGCAACTTCCAAAACATTTTCCGTTTTTGCAAAAAGTGTTGTATCCACTACCCTATGTATGTGCTTTTCGCCACAGCGATCGAGCAAATCGATCAGTTTTTTTAAGTGCATCAATGGCTCTCCACCTGAAAATGTCACGCCCCCTTCTGAATGATCAAAGAAAACAGTCTCCCGTTCGATAATTTTCATCAACTCCGCTGTACTGTATTCGCGCCCTGACATTTCCATGGCTTTTGTTGGACATACATCTGCACATTTACCACAAAGTGTGCATAGTTCGGTATCGGTTTCAATTACGTTTCGGGTCAATGTCAAGGCATTGGCCGGACAAATTTCGATGCACTTAACTGCCCCAATGCATTTTGAGGCTGTGTACATTTTCTGCGAATAAGCTAAAACACTTTCAGGATTATGGCACCACACGCAGGATAAAGGGCAACCTTTAAAAAAGATGGTTAAGCGAATTCCTGGTCCATCATTAATGGCGTACTTTTTTATATCGAAAATCAGGCTTTCCCCCATTCAATCCAGTCTAAAACGATTCGTTTTCGGTACGTTCAATTACCTCCTGTTGCAAATCTATATTCATATCGTTAAAATAATCGCTATACCCGGCCATACGTACCAGCAAATCTTTGTAATCTTCGGGACAAGCCTGAGCTGCCAGCAATGTAGCAGAATCGACAATATTAAATTGAATATGGTGGCCTCCCAAAGAAAAGTAACTCCGGATTAGCTTGCTCAACTTGTTTATATCTTCATCTCTTTTTAGCAAACTAGGTAAAAACCGCTGGTTCAATAAAGTACCACCCGATTTGGTCTGATCAATTTTAGTCAGGGAACGGATTACGGCAGAAGGGCCATTTACATCGCAGCCGTGCGAGGGTGAAGTTCCATCCGAGATAGATTTACCGGCAAGTCTACCGTTTGGAGTCGCGCCCATTACTTTACCAAAATACACGTGGCATGTAGTTGAAAGCATGTTCAAATGAAAGGCCTCTCCTTTTGTATTGGGCTTACCATCAATGGCCTCCAACAAATCGTCATACACGCGTACAGCCATACTGTCGGCATATTCGTCATCGTTGCCAAAAAACGGAGTGTTGTTGATTATGGTCTGCCTTAGCAATTCCTCACCTTTAAAATTTTTAGCCACGGCTTTCAATATTGTATCCATTGAAAATGTTTTCGACTCAAAAACATGTTTCTTCAGTGTTGTAAGACTATCGGTAACCGTACCCAAGCCCGTACATTGTATGTAGTTGGTATTGTACCTGGGCCCGGCATTGTAATAATCACGGCCCCTGGCAATACAGTCATCGGTTAATACCGATAAGAGTGGTGCAGGTGCATATTTTGCAAACATACGATCAATGTAATTGCTTACCCTGATTTTCTGATCAACCACAAAGTTTAACTGTTTCAAAAATGCCTGGTAAAGTTCTTCAAAGGTTTTAAACGTGCGAGGATCACCAGTCTGTATTCCAGCCATTTTTCCGGTCACCGGGTTTATCCCGTTGTTTAGAGTTACCTCCAGAATCTTTGGAACATTCAGGTAGCCAGTCAAAACATAAGCTTCTTTTCCAAAAGCTCCCACTTCGATACAACCGCTGCAGCCCCCCTCTCGGGCATCTTCGATAGATTTGCCTTGTCGGAGCAGTTCCATTATGTACACATCGGAATTAAAAACAGAAGGATAACCGTGTCCCTGACGAATAACATTACAACCTTCTTTTAAAAACCTGTCAGGTGTACGCGAGCTAATATGGATAGAGCTACCTGGTTGTAAGATATGCAACTCTTCAATAACATTAAGCATCAGGTACGAAACCTCATTGACCCCATCGGAACCATCTCTGCGCACTCCTCCAATATTAATGTTGGTGAAATCGTTATACGTTCCACTTTCGCGGGCGGTGATCCCCACTTTGGGAGGAGCTGGATGGTTGTTCACTTTAATCCAGAAACAACTCAGTAATTCTTTTGCCTCCTCACGCGATAGCATTCCTGCTTCCACTTCTTTATTGTAGAAAGGTTCAAGATGCTGATCAAAATGACCAGGGTTCATGGCATCCCACCCGTTCAGCTCAGTAATTGTTCCAAGGTGCATAAACCAATACATTTGAATGGCTTCATGAAAAGTACGTGGCGCATGAGCCGGTACCTGGCGGCACACTTCAGCAATTTTTTTCAGCTCAGCTACCCTTTGGGGATCTTTTTCTGTTTTTGCCTGTTCTTCAGCCAAATCTGCGTGCCGCTCTGCAAATACAATTGCAGCATCGCAGGAAACTGCCATTGCTTTCAATTCTTCGAGTTTATCTGTAGCCTCCAAGTCATTCATAAAATCCAAGCGGTCGATATGGTCCTGGATATCCTTTTTAAAATCGAGCAATCCTTTTTGGTAAATTTTACCATCCAGCGTAGTATGACCAGGTGCACGTTGCTCCATGAATTCGGTAAACAAACCAGCCTCATAAGCAGCACTCCATTCCTGAGGTACATAGTTAAAAATACGTTCGCGCATGGTTCGCCCTTCCCAGTAGGGAATAACTTCCCTGGCATAAGTATCTATATCTTCCTGCGATATAGTATATTTTTGCAGTTCGCGGGTATTCAATACGTTCAGGTCTTCTACACTATGGCATGTTAGCTCAGGATAGGTTGGCACGCATTTAGGTGATGGCCCGCGTTCGCCTACAATCAACTCGCCTTCGCCCAGGTAAATGGTTTTCTTTTGACAAATTTCCATATAGGTCAAAGCCCGTATCATAGGAATGGAATACTTTCCGAAGTTCTCCTTATAAAAAGCTGTTTCAATCAAAGCCCTTTCAATATCAAGCGAGGGTTCGGTATCGACACTTAGTTTGCGCAATCTTTGTATGCGCTTGTTCATGCCTATTCCCTTGCCAGTATTTGGATGTATGCTAAAATTGCTTTCAGAACCGGCGGCCCGCTCCGGGGTTTTATGTTGTGTGTCAGTATTCATATTTGTCTCCTTTGTGTTAAAAAGAATATTTCAATCAGAGAATTCGTTTATCCAGGATTAATAGGTGATTATGGTGTTACATTAAGGTATAATGTACTAAGCTGATCTGTTCCAGACAAGGGAACAAAAGAGATGAATTAAATTGTCTGATTATAAAACATCAGGCAACTAAATAGACGACGGTATGAATGAGTTAATGACAGTAGAATAATCATTTGGTCTATTTTTCTTGCATCAAAAATAAGGATTTTAAACCATTCTTTATCATGTATTTGAAAATATGTATCAAAAATCTGTATACTAAATGAAAGCTATTATATATTGAATCACTAGTGTCAGTCTTTTCTAATCCAAAGCATAAGTAATCCTGATGAAGAATATCGGGACAGGCTATAATACTAGTACGTTATACTACAATGCACTAACAATAAATATGCTGAGGATGTGTATTTAATCGAATATGCAATAAGAGTTAAATATTGTCTTGCTATGCATCAAAACTTATGATAATATTGCACTTCAAAAAAAACACATTATGGATAAGCAAATAATATTTTCAATGTCGCGGGTTTCTAAGACATTAAACACGGGAAAAACAATAATAAAAGATATATCCTTATCATTTTTCTATGGTGCAAAAATTGGTGTATTGGGATTAAATGGTTCTGGAAAATCAACCTTACTTAAAATTATTGCAGGCATAGAAAAGAATTATCAGGGCGAAGTAGTACACTCTCCTAATTATACTATTGGTTTGTTAGAGCAAGAACCTGAGCTGAATGAATCGAAAACAGTTATTGATGTTGTAAAAGAAGGAGTTCAAAAATATGTAGATATCTTAACAAATTATGAAGCTGTAAATGCAGCATTTTCAGAACCAATGTCTGACGAGGAAATGACTAAATTAATCGATCGTCAGGCTGCTCTTTCTGATCAAATAGATCAGTTTGACTTATGGAATTTGGATACACGACTTGAGAAAGCAATGGATGCTTTAAATTGCCCATCTGGAGATTCTCCGATTAATATACTATCCGGAGGAGAACGCCGCAGAGTCGCCTTATGTCGTCTTTTACTTCAAGAGCCTGATATATTATTGCTTGATGAGCCCACTAACCACCTTGATGCAGAATCGGTACAATGGCTTGAGATGCACCTTCAGCAGTATAAAGGTACGGTTATAGCTGTAACACACGACCGCTATTTTCTTGATAATGTGGCCGGTTGGATACTTGAGCTTGACAGAGGACAAGGTATACCCTGGGAAGGAAATTATTCGTCGTGGCTTGACCAAAAGACAAACCGTATGGCCAGCGAAGAAAAACAAGCGAGCAAAAGAAGAAAAACACTTGAGCGTGAGTTGGAATGGATCAAGCAGGGTGCAAAAGGGCGACAATCTAAAGGAAAGGCTCGTTTGAACAACTATCAGAAAATGCTGAATGAAGATTCAAATCAACGCGAAGAAAAATTAGAGTTATTCATTCCTAACGGACCAAGATTAGGTGATACCGTTATTGAAGCTGCCGATATTACTAAAGCATATGATGACAAAGTGCTCATTGAAAACTTCAGTTTTAAACTTCCACCTGCCGGAATAGTGGGAATAATTGGCCCCAATGGAGCAGGTAAAACTACCTTGTTTAAAATGATAATGGATCAGGTTAAACCAGACAAAGGAACCTTTGGAATTGGGGATACCGTTAAAATTGGATATATCGATCAGGTTCATGAAGAGATTAGTCCTGAAAAAACTGTTGTTGACGTTGTATCAGGCGGATTGGAAAATATTGAAATAAACGGTAAAGTATTTAATACCAGGGCTTATCTTTCTAAATTTAATTTTGGAGGTTCTGATCAAAGTAAAAAATGTGGTATTTTATCTGGAGGTGAAAGAAACAGATTACATCTTGCAATGACCTTAAAACAAGGAGCTAACCTTTTATTGCTGGATGAGCCTACAAATGACTTAGATATTAACACTTTACGTGCTTTAGAGGAAGCTCTGGATAATTTTGTGGGGTGTGCGGTGGTAATCTCCCATGATCGTTGGTTTTTGGATCGTATTTGCACACATATTATTGCTTATGAAGGCGATGCCAAGGTAGTTTATTTCGAAGGTGGATATTCTGATTATGAAGAGAATAGAAAGAAACGTCTGGGCAATGTTGAACCCAAAAGATTTAAGTACAAAAAATTATCTGTTTAATAGCAGAAAGACATAAAGCAAAAAATACATTGCTTTGTTGATGTATAATGCAAGAATTGATTTTGAAGTAAAATTTGACCAAACTTTTTGCGAGTTGTTTTCAGCAATGGATTATATAGAAATCAAATATTCTCTTGGTAGTTTTATGCTATCTTTTTCGATGGAACAATAATACAAATAACGGATAAACTGTTTGAGTAAATATATAAAATCCACAAACAATTAGCCATAAATTGTACCAAGAACTAGGAGGCTTTTGTTTGGTCTGTAAGATAACAATACAAAAAGTAACAATAAGAATTGACGTTATTATATATGCGAAAGATGAAAAGTAATCTCGTCTGGCACCAACATATCCCTCCCATTCTTTTTCCGCTTCAGAAGTCGAATTGTGATTTCGTAAGAATGTAGCCGCTCTTATAATACTATAACTCTCTCCCATTAAATACAAATCAAAAATTAGAGCAATTATTGGAATTGCATACAATACAGGCGAAAGGTTTTGGTTAGAAAGTTCATCGATAAAACCAATACCAAAAAAACTTGAGATAAATGAAAGCTTTGTTATAAGCAACTTACTTCGACGGACTTGAGTTTGAAAAATTTCTTGCCTTAATTCTGATAAGAACTTTTTGTTTTCTTCCATTTGTGGGTTCGATTGAGAATTATAATTCATCTTTGTTGGCTTTTATGTGACATATTATCTTGAAGCTTTATTTTTTCAATCAATGTTATCGATCGTATGCAAACATAATAATCTAAATTTGAATGCTTGTTGTATATTTGAGGTTTAAATATTCCAAAAGGATATTCATCCCCCCCTATCAGTCCTATATCCTGTGATTTTCTCTTATTCAATGACCTGATTTATCAATCAAAAGCAGGTGAATTTTCACGTATTCTTTTATCAATTCTCCAATACCCCTTGAATTTCAAAATTTCCATTTACAATATTGATATGATTCACATCATAATTATTTACTTGTGCAGTATTGTTTTGTGACCGCGTGTTAGTAACAGATATTTTGTTTGTCATTTCTACTTATACAAAAGTAAAAAGCAAGAAAAAAAAGTAAGTAAGATATTTACAGTCCTAAAACTCTTTGTTGGTAATATGTTGTTAAGACGTTTTCCGATTATAGTGCCTGCTAATAATATAGGAGTAAATAATAGTGAGAGTTTTAATGCCTGATTTGTGAGTAATCCTAAATGCAAATAACCAATAATAGCAATAGTTGCTGTAACAATACTAAACCATGCAAATATCTCCCGAAAATTTTTATTATTGATTTTCGCTTTATTTAGAAAGAGAGCCAAGGGTGGTCCGCTAATTGAAATTGTTCCTGTTATAAGCCCAATAATTGCTCCAACAACAGTATAAACATACGTAGGTATAGTATCTTTTTCTTTTTTATTATTTATTAATGATAGAATAGTAAGTATAATAAATAGCATTCCTGAAAAATGAATTAACCAATCTGCTTTAATATATTTCAAAACAACAACACCAAAAATTGTAAATAAACCTCCTGAAATTATTAAAAATATTGAAGGTTTATCAATTAATTTATTTTCTTTTTTCTGCAAGATGATGAATAAGGAAGCAATTAAATTACAAATCATCAGAACGGGGATTATTTCTTTTGGTTCGTACCAGGTTAAAAGTATTGGCAGAGATAATAATGCAAATCCAAATCCGGTTATTCCTTTTATTAAACTGGAAGCAACAATGGTTAGTATGATATAAATATTTGGCATAGATTAACGGGTTAAAAGAAATAATGAACCAACCGAAATTATTGCCCATAAGGCAATTCCAAGTGCAAAACTCTTTACTCCGGATTGTTTGATTTGATTAATTGAGATGTTCGACCCAATTAGGAACAGAGCGATAACCATTCCGCGTTTGCCTAACCAGCCAAAATGAGAATAGCTGGTCCGAAAATTTGGAAATAGATTAGCAAATACGATGGCAAGAACAAAAAGCAAAATGAACCATGGAAATTTAATTGTTTTCTTTTCATCACTTTTATTAAGTAAAGCGATGACCAATGATAGTGGGATTATCCACAAAACACGTATAAGTTTTACGGTTGTTGCAACTTGTAATGCTTTTTCTCCATAACTTGCCCCCGCACCAACAACCGAGCTGGTATCGTGAATGGCAATAGCAGCCCAGTTACCAAATGTTTCCTGACTTAACCCTAACTTATGACCGATTAACGGAAACAAAAACAACGCAACAGCATTTAGCACAAATACTACAATAAGAGCAAATGAGTTTTGATAATTTTTACTGTTTAATATTGGCGCAACTGCTGCAATAGCACTTCCTCCACAAATAGCCGTACCAGTTGCTATTAGGAGTGATATGTTTTTTTCAACCTTAAAAAGCTTGCCTAATAAGATACCACAAGTCATTACACAGAAAACAGAAACTACTGTTTCAACGAAACCACCTTTTGAAGCAGCAAGTACATCGCTTAGGTTCATCCCAAAACCCAATAAAACAATAGATAGTTGTAAAATATTCGATGTGTATTTATGAATATCTTTGTGCCTTATCCCGATAAGAGAAAGTACTAAACCTATAAATAAAGCAATAGCCGGAGATACAAACGGGAGAAAACAGAAACAGATGATTATTACATATAGCAAGTTAAAGTTTACAAACTTTGTTTTGCTATTCGCCAGGCTTTTGATTGTCATAATTCCTTTCATACTTTTTTGTTCAAAAGTACTACCGAATTATAATCAATTCAAATACTAAATAGTTATATGTTATAACTAAAAATTATAATGAAACAGGAAGTTTTCAAATAATTCAACCTGTCTGCTTATATGTCCAATTTTGTAGGCGATACGAAATTTACGGGGAATACTAAAACCAGCGACTTTAATTTCTACTAGTTTCTTTAAATTCAGTTCAGTTTTTACAGCTTGTCTTGATACAACAGCTAAACCATCAAAATCAAGAAGGAAATTCTTTATGGCTTCGGTTCCTCCTAAATGAATATGCACATTTAGATTTTCGAAATTAATGTTTTGTTTCAAAAATGCTTCTTTTATTACTTCTAATGTGCCCGACCCCTTTTCTCTTAATACAATTGGAATTTGAAGTAAGTCATTTTTGTTAATATTCTTTCGTTTTGTGAAAACACTATTTTCTCCGCTTACAAAGATTAGTTCGTCATCAAGGAAATTTTTATATCGGATACCCGATTGTGAAGCGTGATTTTCTACCAGTGCCATGTCAATTTTGCTATCAAGTAAAAGTTGCTCTATTTCAAACGAGTTACCATTCATTAGGTGTATATTAACTTTCGGAAAGCGTTTATGAAATGAGGCAATTGTTTTGGGAATAAGGTACTGCGATATTGTGGAACTGGCTCCAATTATAAATTCTCCTGAAATGCTATTGTTTAACTGACCTATTTCAAAATCAAGTTCTCTGTAGTATTGTTCAATTTGCTTGAATTTGTTATACACAATTTTCCCCTTATGGGTAAGGTAAATTTTGTTCCCTTTACGTTCGAATAAATTAGAATTAAACTTAATTTCTAATTCCTTTATATGATTGGTTACTGCTGGTTGACTTATATGCAAATCAGCCGCCGCTTTTGAAAAGCTAAGATTTTCGGCAACAGCAATAAATACAATATCTCTATAATCCATCTTTTAGGTTGTGTGTCTGTTTATGGGCTATAACGTTGAGTGTATGGTGTCGTAAGGAATTGCGGGGTTCAAATCTATCAATTTACCACCCAAATTTGATGTGGGAGATAACGCTCCCAAACCTATGAAACCCTTATGAATTATACACATCTTTATAGCCCGTATTTACTTCTGATTAATTCTCTGTCTTTATCAAAATATTGATTTACCTCAAATAATCGAATCCGAGTAATATCATTTATGCTATCTTCTTTCTCATAAACCAAATTATTGTAATTTTCTTTATACCAATCCAATGAAACAGAATCTCGTAATTGTCTCTGAATCTGATTAATTTTTAATCTGAAATCAAGATACTGTGAAAATTGAATTTTGTCATTTACTTGAAGCATAATTAATAAGTCCTTTTCGATTATTTGACGAATTTGGTCTACTCCAAATCTATCTATCGTGATTGTATCTCCATTGTAAATAATATTTTCTGCATTAGGGATTTTTATACTAACAAATTTTTCTTTATCTATTTGCTTATCAAACAAAATTGGAGGCGGTGGTGGAGGTAAGGGTTTTCTATTGGAGCTACTATCTGAATCATATAGTTTCTCTATATCCTTATATTCGTTCTCAGTCACTGGCATTCCTCTGGTTGCCAATCCATACGTATCAAATAGGTAAAAAATGTCCTTCGTGTTTCTGTTAAAAATAAAATCCTGGCGTAACAATCCCCATTTCCTTAATTCTTGTCGAATCATATTAAGTGTTTCATGGTTGATGCTGCCATCAATAAGGAATCGAACAGTATACCAGCTTAAACCATCATCGAGATTAATAAAATTACCCAAATCATTGATGTTGCTTAATCCGAGTTTGTGTCCATTTATATAAAATTCTATAGAATCTGTCTGCTGATTTGGAATAACAATAGAATTAGATGCACACCTTTCAATCTTGTTGTCATAGTCCAATTTTGGGAGTTCAAATCCATGATATAATTTTGATAAAATGGATTGGTAATAATTTATATCCTTATCAATCCGAGTATATGAAAATGTATCAATTGTTAATTTATCACCTTGAATGTAAAAATCAAGAGTATCAGGCATTGGAACATTGAAAATATTATCTGAAATCAGATTTAAGATTAACTTATCATCGGTTAATTTATATTGATAGGCTTGAAAGAAAGTTCCATTTGTCAAGTTTGACCACATTAAGTTCTCAGTAAACTGAAAAACATATGGACAGGATAAATAATCTTCCGTAATCCAAATGCTTTCTTCAATCTTATCCTTATTGCAACTTGAAAGAAGAGCAAAAATCAGAATTGTTTTAATGCATCTCATAATTTTTAATGTATCGCGGGGTTCTCACAATATGGGCTATGACAGTCTGTGTAAATTTTAGTGGCCGATCTAGTAGCACTTTCATATCCGACCGATACAAGTTTAAGTAAAAGTAAAAAAGCTTTGCAACAACATCATCCCGGCCATTAAATTTACATTTTGTTAGTAGCCGTTATATGTTTATCTGTATCTGCCCCATAATAGCCCAACCATAATATTCATCAAATAAACTATTATTATCATTATATAATCTGCCAACTAAGGTTATTCTTTCCTTTATATTGTAAAAGGCACTTAGATTTATTGCCTTCCAATAATCGAATCCTATTCCAACTATTTCCTTGTAATCTGCAGTTAAACCAAATAATGTTCTATTTGTACTAGAATTTTTATAAATGAAATATCCAAGTTGAGGAGTAATATGAAATGTTTCCTTTAAAGTAAATC
>JBNKCO010000047.1:0-260445 GCA_050287785.1 Bacteroidales bacterium | reverse complement strand
ATCCATCTGTAGCTTATAATTCATTAAACCTCGTTTTTATGGAAAGGTGTCAAAAAAGTTTTTTTTGTATTGTAATTATTAGTCTTGTTTTTGATGTTTCAAGTGCACAAACCATAAGATTTGAGGACGCTGAATATGCCTATTCAAAAATAATATTTGCCAATCATTATGCTGATGGCATATATAAATTGAAAGAAGTTACTACAGACATGAATGGCTTTACAGTAATTTTTAATGAAACCCTTAAAACCGGCATCTACTATTTAATATTGCAGGACTCAATAAGCATCGAAGTTTTATATGATGAAGATTATCCTGGAAAAATAAGCATTACAAAACCTAAGAATTCAAAGAATTATAGCATTACCGGAGTACAACCAACAGAACTTTATAATAATTGCATTACTACTCTTAAAAAAGAAGGTTATCAATCGGTTCTAGATTCCGAAAAGGTTTTAGACGAAACAATTCAAAAAGACAACTCTTCCTTTTTAACAACTTATTTGAAGGCACAAAAAAGAATAAAAGTTCCGCCATACACACCTCCAGCAGATATTGCCAACAAAGATTCTGCAATCTGGAATTACAGGCTTCTGTATTACCAACAACACTACCTTGATAATTTAGACTTGGCTGATGAACGACTTATTAACACACCTATTTATACCGACCGGATTAATGAATATTTAAATAAAATTTCGAAACAAGAACCAAAGGCAATACAAAAAGCTATTGCTAAAATTGTAGAACAAACAAATAGCAATACAATTGCCCAAAAATTTCTGGTAAACTACTTACTCAATAAATATGGTAAAAACAAAGGTAATCCTGTTTCCGAATTCATATATGTGAATATGATAAAGGATTACTACCTTACTTCCGGTTATAAATGGCTGGATAACAAACAGACAAAATACCTGACTGAAGAATACACCAGGCTTTATCCATCTTCAATCTATCAGCCTGCCCCAAACATTTCTGGCAAATCTCCAAAAGACGATAAAATTGAATTAGATAATACAACACACAGGTATACAATTCTGTATTTCTTCAATTATGATTGCCCTGTTTGTGAGCACTATATACCCAAGCTTAAATGGATTGCCACAGTATATGAATATTTAGATGTTTCAATATTTACCGTTTGTCTGGGTGAAAGTCAAGAGAAATGGAAGAAATATATTTCTAAAAACGACCTTGCTGATTGGATAAATGTTTATGATTTAGAGGCTCAGGGTGAAGTTTCTGTTAATTATAACTTACGATATACTCCTACTATTTTTGTTCTCGATAAGGAAAAGAAAATCATCTCTAAAAACCTTAATATAAAACAACTAGAGGAATTGTTCCTTGAATTAGCCTTGAATAGAAACAAAAAACCATAAGCATCTACAATACCTATGGTTTATGCATTTGAATGTTCTCGAATTATTTAATCTTTCCTGGTTATAGAATCATCTTTAATTAAAATAGATGTTATAAAAAGTACTACTGCCGATGCAATAAATATCACTAACAATGAAGATAATGCCTTTGTAATATACTCTTTAATGTCAATTACATCCCAAATACCCAGTAGTGCAATTACCGTAAAGAAAATAATTAATCCGACTAAAACATATCCTGCAACTTTGCGAACATTGTACATAGCTAAAGAATTTTGGTTTAAAATAAGACGAATAACAATAAGTAAAGTTACAAAAAAAAGAAACTGCTTTCGCATTTCGAGTCCTATTTAGCTACATATCTACCTTTGTAACAGTTTCTCCTGAACGAGGTTTAATCATGTCTCTTATATACATAGAGTTCGATGGTTTACCATCAACAGTATATTCTGCTCCTCCCCAGCTAAATGATATCACCCGATACTCATGCACTTCATTGTCCCTAATAACAATATAGCGTTTAGTGGTTTTATTACCTTCTTTATAAGTTTCAAGAGTAATTCCTGGCTTATATTTCTTTTTTAATTCTGCTTTATATTTCGATCGTTCAGTCTCAGTTTTAAAATTCAACATATCAAGCTTTGCGGAGGTACTTGTTGTTTTAGCTGTAGTTGTTGTTTTTGGCATAGAAGCAATTAAAATAATTTTCAGTTTTTCATCAACCTTTTTAAGCTGTTGTCTTGGATAAGCTTCATTAGGTTTTACTTCAAGAGCTGAAAAATAAAGAGTACGAGCTTCTTTATAATCCTGAGCATTGAACTTAGAATCAGCATTTGCAATAATGTCCTGGTACTTCTTATTGATGGCGGCTAAACGTTCCTTATTTGCAAGATCATCAGCGACTATTTGATTAATTCTCTTTATTTGGGAAGTTGAATGAGGATCATTTATTTTTAAAGATAAAGCTTGTTCATAATATGTTTTTGATTCAACATATTGTCTTTGTTTAAATAGTTCATCAGCTTTTGCTATAGCTTCCCTATACTTCCTCTCTGATTCACGTTTTTCAGAGTCTAATTGTTGCTGTTCAGCTAGCAAATCTTCAATCTTCGAAATTTGATTGGTAGGATATGGCTCGTTCGGATAAATAGTTGAAGCTTTACTATACTCGGTTCTGGACAGAATGTAGTTTTTCTCTGCAAAAAACTTATCAGCCAAAGCAATTGTTTTATCATAGTTAGCTTTACGTTCCTCCTTTTCTCTTTCAACTCGGGCATCATCCAGCAACAAGCTATTAATCTCATTAATCTTTTGTCTTGGGTATGTTTTCTCTGGTAATATTCTACTTGCATTTGTATAGGAGCTTACAGCCAAATTATATTGCTTAGAATTAAAATAATTATCTGCCTTTGAAATTTCTGCGAGATATTCATTCTCTGTTTTTTCTCTTGCATTTTGAGATAGGATTTGATTAATCTCATTGATTTTTCGCAATGGGTAATCCGATTCCGGATTTTCTTTCTGAGCAGCTATATAGAGGTTTTTTGCTTCTGGGTAGCTTTGCTTACTAAATAAGTTGTCTGCTTGCAAAAGCAAGTCGTTATATTTCTCCAGCTTTTGATTATTGGCTTTACTGTCAATTAAACTGTTAATCTCATTTATCCTCCTCTGTGGGTATGGATCTTCAGGCATTAGTAGACTAGCACTAGTTAGTAAATTCTTGGCTTTGTTATAATTCTCATTCACTACAGCCTGTTCTGCCTGAGCTTTCAGATTATCAAATTCTTCTTGTTCCTTGTTTTTCGAAAAATTAGAAATCATTTCATTGATCTCGTTAATCCTTTTCTGAGGATAAGAATTCTCTGGCATTACTTGTGAAGCTCTTACATAAAACGATTTTGCTTCCTCAAAGTTTTCTTGAGAAACTTGTTGCTCGGCTTGGGCAGCAAGCTTGTTATATTCCTCCTCAATAGCTGATTTTGCCTTATTTGAAATCATTTTATTGATTTCATTTATCCGTTGTTTTGGATACGGATTCTCGGGTACTATAAGTGAGGCCTGAGCATATAGAGATTTAGCAGCTTCAAAATTTTCTTGAGAAACTTGTTGTTCGGCTTGTGTAACAAATTTGTTATATTCCTCCTCAACAGCTGATTTTGCCTTATTTGAAATCATTTCGTTGATTTCATTTATCCGTTGTTTTGGATACGGATTTTCTGGTATTATAAGTGAGGCCTGAGCATATAGAGATTTAGCAGCTTCAAAATTATCCTGACTTACTTGTTGCTCTGCCTGAGAGGCAAGTGCATTGTATTTTTCTTCCGCAGCAGATTTTGATTTATTCGAAATCATCTCATTGATTTCGTTAATACGCTGCTGAGGATAAGGGTTTTCCGGCAGAACTCTTAGTGCCTGAGCATACAAAGATTTAGCTTCCTCGAAACTTTCACTACTAATCTTTTGTTCTGCAGTAGCCGCAAGCTGATCATATTCGGCCTGTTTTTGATCCTGAGCCTGTTGATTTACAATTTTACTTATTTCATTAATTTTCTCTTGTGGGTAGGCCTTTTCAGGTAGAATCAGCTTAGCTTGATTATATTTAGCAATTGCCTGCTCAAACTCTTGTTGACTAAAAAACTTATCAGCCTGAGCTATTGCCTCATTATATTCCGCCTCCTTTTGATTCTTAGCCAAAATATTATTAATTGATGCAATTTTATTTTTGGGGTATGCTTCTGTAGGATAAATAGAAAGTGCCTGCTCAAATTTAGCTTTTGAGTTAGTATAATCCTGAGTCTGGAAGTAACTATCACCCTCCTGAACTAACTGATTGTACTTAGCTTTTTGTTCTGTTTCTTCTTTATTGCGTTGTTGTTGTTCAGCCAAAAGCCTTTGAGCCTCGTTTAATTTGCTTTGTGCCTGAGAATCATTAGGCTTTACTACTAATGCTTGCTGATATGCAGCAATAGCTTCATCAAATGATTTCGCGATCTTTTTTGAATCTCCATTATTCATTGCTGTAAGATATGCCTGCTCAATGGAAGCTTGTTTTTTTTGTTCTTCCTCAACTTTTAAATTTGAGGCCTTTGTAATTTGAGTCTGAGCATATCTATCAGATGGTTTATACATAAGCGCCTGCTTATAAACATCAATTGAACCATCAAATTCTTTTTGAGCAAGTAAACCATCTGCTTTTTGAATAGCTTCTGAGTAATTTTTTTCCAACTCGTCACGTTGAGCCTTAAGTTCTTGTTGTTTCTTTTCTTCTTCTAATCTCTGTATCTCTTGAATTTGCTGTTTTGGCAAAAGCTCATTCGGCTTTAATGTTTGAGCCTTTTGGTATTGTTGCTTTGCAGACAAAAGATCGCCTTGTTGAAGTGCAGATTGTCCTGAAGCAATAGCTTCGTTGTAAGATTGTTGTATTCTATCTCTTTCTAATTTTTCTTGTTCTTCTTTAGCAATTGATTGTTGCGCTAAAGCAAGCTTTTGAGCCGGAAAAGCCTCATTGGGTTTTAGTTTTCCAGCCTCTTCATATAACTGTTTTGCCAAGGCATAATTTTTTGATGCCATTGCTGAATTAGCTTTACTTAGAACCTCGTTGTATTGGTTATTAAGCGCTTGTTCTTGTTGTTGCTGTTGTGCTTTTTGGGTGAAAATTTGATTTATTTCCTGAAGCTTAGCTTGAGCCTTTGTATCTGAAGGATTAAGTTTTGTAGCTTCAGTAAACCGCTGTTGAGCTGCTTTCAGCTGATTCTGAGCCAGAAACTGCTCGCCCTCAGCAACCAGATTATCATATTGTACTAGTTTCTGTTTTTGTTTTTCCTGACCATTAATCGATTGCGAAATTTGCCGCTTTGCATAACTATCATTTGGAAAAACAGTTAAAGCTTCATTATATAATTTTTCAGCTTCACTGAAATCACCTGCTTTAAAGGCTTTATCGGCAGCTGTTTTCTTTTCCTGGTATTTATCTTTCTTACATTTTTCAATACTTGCAATGGCAGAAGATATTTTACTCCGCATACTTTCTACATGTGATTGATCTGAAACAAAGTTCCCAAAGCCATCATCGAATTTCACAATATCAACCGGATCATTAAATACTGATGTGTTTGCTCCATCACAATCTTCAACTAAAGTCATTCCAAATTCCTTAACAAGATTTCTTTGCTGATCTATAGGCGCCTCTGTAACAAAATCAATACGCTTTTGAATCATTCCTGCTTTAGATATTACAATTTTATATGTGTTCCCAAAATCAAGCTTGAAAAATACAAATCCCTTTGAATCAGTTTTTGCTGATTGCTTCTTTGTTCCTCCAATAAAAACATCGGCTACAGCACCTTCAATTCCTTTTCCTTCCGGAGTTTCAACATATGCACGCACTTCAAGATTTTGAGAGTAGACAATACCTGTAAAGAATAATAATCCTATTAAAATGCTTACCTTTCTCTTCATTAAATTCATTTTTCAAAACAAAAGTTACAAAAACTTCACAACTTAGTATCGTTTACACATTTTAAAATACTAACACCTTTGCTGTTCCAACAGTATTATTATTTGCAACAACCTTCAAAATATAGACTCCACTGGAAACATCTAAATAAAATGGCATATTTAAACCTGGATCCACCCATTTTTCCTGCAGAACAGGTAGTCCACTTATATTGAATAGCGTACAGATAACTGTACCAGATAATTCCTGATTAAAATAAACCTGTACCTTTTCACTTGCAGGATTCGGATAAACATGAATTTCGGGCCAAATAGCTGTGTCTGGGACTTTTCCATTAATTACTTTAACATCAAATGAAAAAATCTCTGAAGCCAAATGACAAAATGTTGTATTTCCATCAAGAAGTAAAGGTTGCCAAACGCCATTGTAAAAAGTAAATGCAGAGTTATCTGACTCCTCAGCTGAGTAGGTTTTAAGGGCAAAAGTATCACCTGTATTATCGATTTCATAGCCAAAGTAGAAATCATAATCAACAAGAATTGTTGAATCAAACTCTATTGCTTGAAGTGCATCTGAATTCACATTAAATGCATCTTCAAAATCGCTTACTAAAACTTTCTTCTCATAAATAATATTGCCTGGTTTATTACCGCCTTGCCATACTTTTAAAATCACATACTGACCAACACTGTCTGAACTTATCTGTGCAAAATTTAAGTTTGCTCCTACCAGATATTTACTTCCATTTATTTTATAATGTTCAGCAAAAAGGTAATTCCCCTGGTAATTATGTCCAGCTAAATACCCTTGTCCAGATGCTTGTTCTACAATGTAGGGTATGCTGTCTGATTTAAAATTATAGATTAATCCGGCAGTTTTCCGGTAGCTAAAAGAGGGATCATAACCAAAACATACGAGGGTTCCTGTATTCTTAGGATCTAACCAATGTTTGAGCTGATAGGTTGAATCCTTATAATCATTGAATGCATGATAAAATTTCTGATATTTATCGTTCATAATTGGACTACATGGATCGCCTCCACCTGTAAGGGTTCCAACCAATTTACTGTTCTGATCAAACAAGCCTGCTCCTGAGCTTCCCACTTCTGTAGTACCTAATTCATAATCTTTTACCGACCAGTGTGTGTAATCATCAAAATAACTAAAATCACCAGTTTCAGGAGAATCCTGATCAATAGATATCTTTTTTATATCTCCTTGCGGGTGGTGAATAGAATAGGTTGAATCTATATAATTATTTGTCGCATCCCAACCAGAATAAAAAACCTCGTAGTTTTTGGGCGGTTTTTCTGATAATCTTAAAAGCGTAAAATCAAGAGTATCCCATGTGTTAGGTTGAGGATTATGATAACCTGCAGCGACTAGACTTGCTCCACTTATTGTTAGAGGTTCAACATCGGTGTTTGAACAATCCGGGCTTTCGAAATTAAAATAAAACACCGCTCCATTTGCAGAATTCTCATCTCTAAAACAATGTGCAGCAGTTATCACATAGGGTGTTTCATCGTTTTCAATATTATTTATTAATGTTCCAGTACATCTTTTCGAATTATGATAAATAATTCGACAAACAGCATTCTTTTGTAAATTCAGATTTTTAAAAGAAACACAGTTTACATTTACATGACAACTTGATGACGATCCAAAATAATCATCGTTTGGTGATTTAAACTTTGTTACACCTTTGGGATACCCCGCTCCTATTTCAGAAATTGTAAGTTCGCCAAAGTCTTTCTGATATAGCGGTAATTGCAATTCACAATAAATATTGCTGCTCTCAATAATTGATATTGGCAAAACGCCAAAAGGTTTGTTATTTCTTTGAGTTATAGCTCCTTTAATTTGAGTTTGATCCTTGTCATAGAAAAAAAGTTTTGCTCCCTCTTTCAATTTAAAAGGTGATAACAAAAGATTTAATGAGGATGCATTTTCAACTTCAATTTCCAAAATCCAGATACGCTTATTAAGCTCCGGATAATCAATCCAAACTCCATACTCATTTGTATTTATATTAACATCTATTTGTTGTGCAAACTGATTGTCTTTAAATTGAGATGCAACCTTACTATTTTGTTCAAATGAAACATTAATTTCTACTTTAGGCACAAAAACGCTTTGATTATTAGGGTTAAAAATTGGCTGTCCTTCTGTAAATATCTGTGAAGAAACACCTTGAACCATAAATTCTAATATAAGTAACCCAAACAATAATCTTTTTGATGTTTTATTCACTAGATATAAATTTTACGAAGTTTTTAACCTCATTAATAATAATAATGACTAAGATACTATCTTAGCGGTATTGAATAGCAAGTTTCATATGAAAACATTATTAACATTTTTTTTTCTTATTGTTGTTAACGTAGTTTCCTTATGTCAGGTTTCGGAAGAAAAGTATAATTTCACACTCCTTTCTCTTGACTATTCATCAAACACAAATACATTTGGACTTAATGTTCTCGAAACTAAACAACCAAACCTTATATCTAGTATCACATTTGCTTCCAAAACAAACTTCGACATATCTTATATTGGCATTGCTACATCCAACGCTGATACTACATTAACAGCCACAACATACGAACATGACCTCATGCTCGCATACAACATTAATATTTCTGATGATTTTATTATTTATCCGGCATATACTCATCTTTTTCACAGCAAAAAATCATATGCATTTAATTCCGCTTTCAAAGATATTTTCCAAATAGATTTAATGCTTTACAAGAAACATTTAAATAGTTCGCTTTCTTTAAATTATATGTTGGGTGAAAAAAATATGGTTTATACATCTTTCCAAAATGCACTCGAAATTGATTTTGATGATGTATTAATCAAGAATAGTAATCTTAACATTCAATTAGGTTTTATCCTTAATGTAAGCGATAAAAACTACTACAACAAAACTATCTATGATTCTTGGGGAAGAGAATCTTTTATCTCTTGGGTTTATAATAATTATCGAAACCTTACATTAATTGTAAATCAATCAATTAATTCAAATGGGCTTGAATACACAAAAAATGAGCTTTACGAAAAAATTGAAGAAGTTCAACCAGAAGTCTTTGGCAAAAGTTATGCATTAAGCAGTATCGATGTATACTTACCTATATTTTATAGTATAAAGTCATTCATGTTCAATTTTACTGCTTCATTAAATGTTCCCCTTATCAGTAACTCTTTTTATGAATCTGAGATAAGCTTATCTATTAGCACTGGAATTAGTTATTCTTTTACTTTTTAGCCTAACAATACTCAATTGTTGAGATAAAATAACATTTCATTTAAACATTCCAATCATATTAGTTGTTCTGTTTTAAGATTTAATAATTTGTATTAGTAAACACCGATTTTGTTTAATAATGCTTAAACACATTTACTATGAAAAATCTATATCTTCTTTTGATAACAATTTTGGTCTTAACACTCTCGTGCAAAAATACCCCCCAACAAACTACTGAAACTAAAAAGGAAAATACAGAAACGGTTTCTATGGAAATAAAAATTGAAGGAATGACATGCAACGGTTGTGAACAAACAATTGAAAACGCTGTTAGTGGTTTGGCTGGAATTGAATCAGTCAAAGCATCATTTGTAAATGCTAACGCTATTGTACAAATTGATCCTTTAAAAATTGATACAAACCTAATTAAAACAACAATTAACAAAACAGGCTATAAAACAATAGCTTTTGTTGCGCCAAAAGAAAAACAGACTAATTAAATATTATCTCAACTGTTTCGAAATGAGTGAAAAAACAACACAAAATTCTGAAAACAAAAAGCAGGGAGAGAATCCGAAAGATTCAAGAAGGGAGTTTTTAAAAAGTATTGGTCTTGTTGGGGCTGGAGCAGTTATTGTTGGTGGAGCCCTTCATTCCGCAAAAAAATATCAGGATAAAAAGAAAACCGTTCGTGTTTTATCTCATGATGGAGAATTGCTTAATATCAGCACCGAAGAAATTAAACTAGTCAAACTTGATAATAGCGAATTAGCCAAGCGAGGTAGAGAGGGAATTCAAGGCAAAAGATGGGTAATGGTAATTGATTTGGCTAAGTGTAGAAATGCAAGAAAATGTATTGCATCTTGCCAAAGTGCTCACGAACTTCGTCCTCACGAGTATCATATCAATACGCTATTAATGCAGGACACGGAGCATACTTCTCCCTATTACATGCCAAAACCCTGTCAGCATTGCGATAATCCACCATGCGTTTCTGTTTGTCCGGTAGGGGCTACCTTTAAGCGTCAGGACGGAATTGTACTCATTGATAACGAACGTTGTATTGGATGTAGATTTTGCATGGCTGCCTGTCCATATTCTGCCAGAATGTTCCATTGGGAAGAACCAATGAAAGCTGCTGAAAAGAAAACAGCCCATCTAGAATATGACAAGTACATGGAACATGGAGAGCTTGACAAAGCGCTTGACTTAAAAAAAATGCTTGAATACGATGTTGAAAGGAACGTACCACAAAGAAAGGGTACAATTTCGAAATGTCTATTTAGTGCCGATAGGTTAAGAGAGGGTAAACTTCCATCTTGTGTTTCTGCTTGCCCAAACGGTGTATTTTATTTTGGTGACGAAAATGAAGATGCAGTTACAAATGGAACTACAAATGAAACCGTTAGATTATCTGAACTTAAAAAGAAAAATGCCGCTTATCAGCTAATGCCCGAACTGGGAACTCAACCAAGAGTGTATTACCTACCTCCTAAAAACAGGTTATTCGAAATAAATGATGAAGATGCTAAAGATATTCACGGTAATTCCCATGCCTAAATATAACATGAGATATGAAAGGACATTCATATAAACTTACTTCAGATAAACAGAAACTCGATAAAATTGCCGGTGACATTCTAAACCCCGTTGGATTGAATATTCGATTTCATGCCTGGATGTTAATTTTAACAGTAGCTCTGGCGGGTTGTTTGTATGCATACTACACACAATTAACCAAAGGATTAATTGTAACAGGTATGCGCGATTATGTTAGTTGGGGAATATACATTGCCAACTTTGTATTCTTCGTTGCAGCCAGTTTAATTGGAATGCTAATTACAGCTGTTTTAGGATTGATTGGTTACGAATGGATAAAACCTATTGCCAGAATTGCTGAAATTATTGCGGTTGCTTTTGCTGCTGTTGCCGGATTGGTAATTGTTTCTGATATGGGTAGGCCAGATCGCCTTCCATATGTGTTTATGTATGGTAGAATACAATCGCCAATTTTGTGGGATGTTACCGTTGTAACAACGTATTTTGCAATAAGCTTTTTGCTATACTTCTTGCCTCTTATTCCAGATTTGGCTATTGCACGTGGAAGAATGAATAATCAGCCTAAATTCTTAATTAAGGCATATGAAATTCTTTCATTTAAATGGACACACCATCCGGAACAATACAAAATTCTTTTTAAGATTATTCGGATTTTAGCTATACTGGTTGTTCCAACAGCCTTTGCTATTCATACGGTTACTTCGTGGCTTTTTGCTGTGAATTCCCGCCCCGGCTGGGATAGTACAATTTTTGGCCCTTACTTCCTGTCAGGAGCCTTTGTAGCTGGTTCTGCAGCCTTGATTATTGCAATGTATTTCTTCAGAAATAATTATAAACTTCATAAGTATATAGGAATTGAACATTTCGACAAAATGGGCAAACTATTAAGCCTTGTTGCAATTGTTTATCTCTATTTTAATATTAATGAGTTTCTTGTTCCTGCTTATAAAATGAAAGCTGCTGATGCTGTTCATATTCATGAATTATTCACTGGTAACTATGCATTAATGTTTTGGTCGGTGCAGATTTTAGGATTAATACTTCCTATCTTACTACTATTCTTTAAGCAATTCAGAAAGCCAATACCTCTGATGATTATCTCATTGTTTGTACTTGCAGGTTCGTGGTTTAAACGGTATATAATTGTTATTCCGACAATGGAACACCCATTTCTTCCTAAACAATTTGTTCCTGATGCATGGATGGCATATAAACCAACAATAGCCGAATCAGCCATTACACTTGGAAGTTTTATTTTGGTATTATTCATTATAACCATTCTTTCAAAACTATTCCCAGTTGTATCTATTTGGGAGCTTGCAGAAGAAAAAAATGCAAAGAATGAAACTATGTCAGAAACTGAATAAATAAGTAGAAATGCAAAACAGAATATACATCCTCTTAGTTTTATTTTTTGTGAGTAGCAGTTTGATAAATGCTCAGGAAGAATGGGTTGTACCCAATGATAAAAAAGATAGATTAAGTCCCTTTGCTTTTAACGATTCCATACAAATGTCCGGCAAAGAGATTTATTATAGCATAGATAAAGGAAGCTGTGTTTCTTGTCATGGTGACCCGGGTAAAAACAATTGGATTCCACAGACTGCAGATCCAAACGACCCTGCAGGAACTAAAATACAAAGTAACTCAGATGGAGAACTCTTTTATAAGATATACGAAGGCCGTACTCCTATGCCAACCTTTAAAGAAACATTAACGAGGGATGAAATTTGGGCTGTCATTTCCTATCTAAGAAGCTTTAATAAAGACTATGTTCAGGAAGTAGCAAAAGAAATAATCAGGAAAGGTTACAAAGGAGATGTGAGTATATTACTAAGTCTTCTTGAAAACAATATGCTTCAATCGCAAGTTATTGGCACAAGTAATAACAACAGTGAAACACTTGAAAATGTAGAAGTAAAGCTTGCAGCAAAGCGCTATTTTGGAGAATTTACTATCGATGAAGTAAAATCAACAAACAAAGAAGGTATAGCTGTATTTTCTATGCCAACAGATATTCCTGGCGATTCAGAGGGGCATGTGGAACTAATAGCAAAACTCACTAACAAAGAGTTATTTGGCGAAGTTAAACTTGATACAACTCTTGCTATTGGTGTTGCTACCAACAAACCTAGTCTGGTTGCCAAAAGAGCTATGTGGAACGAAGTTAGAATGGCTCCATTATGGGTTATTGGCAGCTATTCCGGAGGTGTGATTTTGGCTTGGGGCATAATTTTTTATATTCTGTTCCAATTAAAAAAAATATTTGAAATAGGTAAAAAAGAAGAAAAAGAATCCATATAAAACACTAATAAAAATTACTTGTCATGAAAAATCTTAGACCTGTTGGAAGAATAATTTTCGCATTACCTTTTCTATTTTTCGGCATTAATCATTTTGTAAAGTTTTTACCTCTTTACGATGCAGAGTTTACAACATTTATTCCTCTTGGGCCATTTACAATTTTACTGACAGGAGTATTGTTAATAGGTGCAAGCATCAGTATTATTTTAAAAAAGTATGTGAAAATTTCAGCCACAGTTTTAGCTGGGCTACTATTCCTTTTTATTATTACTATTCATATTCCGCATATTATAAAAGGAATACAAACGGAATATGCCCTTATTAATCTTTTTAAGGATTTGGCCCTAATGGGAGGATCTTTAATGATTGCTGGTGAGCACTCTGAAAAAGAAAATGAATAATAAATGTAAAACAATGAAGAAAATATTAGTAATAACTTTCTCATTAGTATTTGTCTGGCAAATTAATGCTGAAGAACAAGCTAAAGAAATTGAAGTCGGAATAGTAGAGCATTTAGGAGATACAATCCCCTTAGGCCTACCTTTTTACAATGAAAATAACGACACTGTTACATTAGGTCAATTAATTGATAAGCCAACAATATTATCGTTTGTTTATTTTGATTGCCCCGGCTTATGTAGTCCTCTACTTTCGGGGGTTTCTGATGCTATAGACAAAGTCGATATGAGGCTGGGAGACGATTATCAGGTTATTACTATCAGCTTTAACACAAAAGACACACCCGAAAAAGCTGCTCAAAAGAAAAATAATTTTGTTCAAAATATTAGCAAAGAAAACAGGGGGCATTGGATTTACCTCACCGGCGAACAAGATAACATTCAGGCCATTACCAACGCTGTTGGATTTAAATATAAGCCCCAAGGCTTAGATTTTTCTCACCCTTCGGCTATAATTATGGTTAGCCCTGAAGGTAAAATTACAAGATATTTATATGGACTCACTTTCTTACCCTTTGATGTTAAAATGGCACTTATAGAAGCTCAGAAAGGTATTGAAAGACCTACTATTAATAGAATATTGGAAGTATGCTTTGCATACGATCCTTCAAGCAGAACTTACGGATTACAAATAATGAAGGTTATTGGTTTTATGACATTGTTTGTGTTGGCAATAGTCTTGGCCATTTTAGTAATTAAAGGAAGAAAGAAAACAATAAAAACAACTTAGAAAGATGAGTTCTATTGAAAAATATTCACACGTAAGTTTCCGGGAACATAAGGGAAGATTCAAAGGAATCTGGTCTTGGTTACTTTCAACCGATCATAAAAAGATTGGTCTATTATATCTGAATTCCATTATGGTATTTTTCTTGGTTGCCGCTGCTTTAGGCTTCCTAATGAGATTAGAGAAATTCAATCCTGGTCAGGATATTATGTCTGCAGAAACTTATAACGGAGTTTTCACAATCCATGGTGTAATAATGATATTTATAGTTGTTATTCCCGGGTTAGCTGCTGTGTTTGGTAATTTCTTTCTGCCAATAATGATTGGAGCTAAAGATGTTGCATTTCCAAAGCTTAATTTACTTTCTTGGTATGTATACATTACCGGTGCAATTCTGGGAGTTTTATCTCAATTTGCTGGCGATGGACCGCCAGACACAGGCTGGACTTTTTATGTTCCGTATAGTTCCCAAGCTGATTCCAATGTGGTTTTTGCTCTTACGGCTGCCTTTGTGCTCGGGTTCTCATCTATTCTCACTGGATTGAATTTTATTGTAACCATACACAGAATGAGGGCTCCGGGCATGACTTGGTTCAAAATGCCTCTCTTCCCTTGGTCATTGTATGCAACAGCTTGGATTCAGGTTTTAGCCACACCAATTGTAGGTATTACCTTATTAATGCTAATTGCTGAAAGGACAATGGGCATCGGATTTTTCGACCCGGCTCTTGGAGGTGACCCTCTCCTATTTCAACATTTATTTTGGATATACTCTCACCCTGCTGTATATGTAATGATTTTACCTGCAATGGGCGCAGTTACCGAAATATTCCCAACATTTAGTCAGAAACCAGTATTTGGTTATGGAGCTATTGCCATTTCCAGTTTACTAATAGCCCTCGTTGGTTATTTTGTTTGGGGACACCATATGTTTACATCCGGTATTAGTTATGAATCAAGATGGTTCTTCTCCTTCTTAACCTTCATTGTTGCGGTTCCAAGTGCGATAAAGGTTTTCAACTGGGTTTCCACTATGTGGGGAGGTTCAATTTCACTCAGAACCCCTCTATTATACGCTATTTCTTTCATCTTTCTATTTATGATTGGTGGATTTACCGGACTAACTTTGGGCTCTCTGGCAACAGATGTACATGTACATGATACAAGTTTTGTAGTAGCTCACTTCCACTACATTATTTTTGGTGGAATGGGATTTGCTTTCTTTGCAGCTATACATTATTGGTATCCAAAAATCTACGGACGTATGTATAACGAAAAAATAGCCAACATTGCTTGGGGTACATTATTTGTTGGATTTAACATTTTATATTTTCCACTATTCATTATTGGGTTGCAAGGTATGCCTCGTAGATATTTCGACTATCTTCCTCAGTTTACTTTAGGACATAGAATTTCAACTATTGGGGCAGTAATTCTTATAATTGGCCTTATTGCTATGTTATGGAATTTAGCACGTAACCGTAAAAAAGGGGCATTAGCCGGCAATAACCCATGGGGTGGAGTTACCTTGGAATGGCAGATAGAATCGCCACCAACACACGAAAACTTTGAAGAAATTCCAATAATTAAACATCCGCCATATTTATTTAAAAAGAACGATAAATAATTCTTTAATATGACGCACACAACAGAAGCACATGTAATTGATAGCGAAACCGGCAAACTAGGAATGTGGATATTCCTTTTCACTGAACTGTTCTTGTTTGGGGGGCTGTTTTTAGGATATTCAATTGCGCGAGCTAAATATCCTGCTGAATTTCATTTGGCTGCTGAAGAATTGAATGTTGTAATAGGAACAATAAACACAATTGTACTACTTCTTAGTAGTATGACTGTGGCAATGGCTATTACTGCCATTCAGAAAAATATGCCAAAACTTGCAATGGCTCTGTTAGTTTTTACACTTTTAATGGCTTTAACTTTTATGGTCAATAAGTTTTTTGAATGGGAACATAAGATTCATTTAAAGCTATATCCAAATTCCAATGTATTATTGGAGCTGGGGCAGGGTGAAAAACAATTTATTTTCTATTATTATGCAATGACTGGTTTACATGCTCTGCACGTAATTATTGGCGGTGTATTATTAACTATTTCATTCTTCCGCATTAAGGCAGGAGTAATAAATTCTAACCGATACTTATTATTGGAAAATTCTGGACTATACTGGCACTTAGTGGATTTAATCTGGATATTCCTATTCCCTTTATTATACTTAATTAGTTAATACTATGGAAAACGAAAAACATCATATCACAAGCTTTTTCTCAAATGGCAAAGTGCTTATAGCCTTATTAACATTAACTGCAATAACAGTTATGGTTACAAGTTTTCATTTTGGTGCATTTTCTGTTGGTATTGCTCTTATTATTGCTTCAATTAAAGCTTTTATTGTTTTAACCTATTTTATGCATCTTAAACATGAAAGTCGAACCATAAAACTTCTGGTTTCAGGTGTTTTTGTACTATTTGCCCTAGTGGTAATTATTACTTTCTTCGATTATCTGTTTCGAACCGATATGATTAGAGGATAAAAACCTCTTACTTTTTTGAATTGAAATTTAACTATAAATATATCTGTTAGAACTGACAGATACTAAAAAATAAAAATATGTTTGGTGGAGCATCAAATTTAGCCGAAGGAGTAGACAAGGCATTTATTTTCATTTTTTCTGTTGCTTTCATTTTTATAATAGGGATAACAGCGGTTATGATTTATGCTGTTATCAAGTTCCGAAGATCTAAAAACATTGAAGCAAAGCAATTCACTGGTGATAATAGGTTGGAAGCACTATGGACAATTATTCCCTTAATACTTGTTTTGGCAATGTTCTGGTTCGGTTGGATGGGTTTCCGCCCAATGCGAGAAGTTCCAGATGATGCAATGCGAATTAAGGCAATTGGTCGAATGTGGGTATGGGAATTTGATTATGGAAATGGAAAACTGTCAGATTCATTGGTTGTACCACTTGATGTACCTGTAAGGTTAGATTTGATTGCTGAAGATGTTAACCATAGTTTGTTTATACCAGCATTCAGAGTTAAAGAAGATGTAATTCCAGGATACGATAACTATCTTTGGTTTATTCCAATATATAAAGGAACTTTTGATTTGTTTTGTACTGAATATTGTGGCACTCTTCATTGGAATATGGTTACAAAAACAGTGGTTGTTCCTGAATCTGAATTTGACTCATGGCTTGAAAACCTCGAAGCCAAAGGGGAGATTCCCGATCCTGAAGGGTTTACTATATTAAAAGAAAATGGTTGTTTGGCATGCCACTCTTTAGATGGGAGTAAACTGCTTGGGCCAAGTCTTAGAGGGTTTTGGGGAAAAGAAAGAACTGTAACCGTAAAAGGTGAAGGCGACCAAACCAAAATTGCTAATGAAGAATATATTAAAGATGCTATTTATAATCCAAATAAAGAAGTAGTAAAAGGATTTTCAAAAGGCTTAATGCAGTCATATGAAGAAATTATTTCTGAAGATCAAATCGATCAAATAATTGAATATCTGAAAACTATAGATGAATAGTAAACTTAAAATAGTTCTTAGCTTAATAAAATATCGGCTTACCTTAATGGTGACCATTTCTGCTGCTGTTGGTTATATTCTAGCACCAACAACTTTTAACTTCACAAGCTTTCTTTGGTTGTTTCTTGGTGTCTATTTACTTGCAGGCGGGGCTTGTGGCATTAACCAATATCAGGAAAAAGATATTGATGCAAAAATGGAGCGAACTAGAAAAAGGCCAATTCCTGCTGGTGAAATCGACTCTGGATTTGCATTATTCATCTCTCTCTTCATGGTATTTCTAGGTTTCTATGCCCTATACTTGAATGGTCAACTACCAGCACTTTTAGGATTAGCAAATGTAGTTTTCTATAATGTATTTTATACCCCGCTAAAAACTAAAACTCCTCTGTCTATTATTCCCGGTGCATTTGTTGGTGCTGTACCACCAATGATTGGTTGGACTTCTGCCGGTGGAGACATTTTGCATCCAAACATTTTATTTATCGCAATCTTCATGTTTTCATGGCAATTGCCTCATTTCTGGCTTTTGCTAATTATGTATGGTAAAGAATATGAGAAAGCTGGCTTTTCAAGTATCTCTAAATATTTAAGTCAAAATCAAATAAAATATCTTGTTTTTTTCTGGACAGTACTAACTTCAGCATTTATATTCCTATTTCCCCTTTTCGATATTCAAATACCCGTATTTTTAATTGCATTTCTTATTTTAATCAATATTGGTTTTATTGTGCTTTTCTATAAATTAATATTTGGCATAACCAAGGGCCAGTCTATAAAGCAGGCGTTTATATCTATTAATATCTTTATGTTACTTGTCTTATTAATATTTATTACTAACTTGCTCACGTAACAACTCGCTTATTAACTAAAAAATCTTCATCACCATGAAAAACACCGAATACAAATGCATGTGTTGCGGTTGGCTAGGTAACGGAGAAGCAATCGGTTTTGACACAACAAAAATTAAAATCAATAACGATTTTGAAATTTGTCCGCATTGTGGAAGTATAGATATACAAGAAATTGCACAACTAGAAAATCTACCTGCTTAGGTTGAAATTCTAGTCTTATTATTCATGTGATTTTTATCGATTTCTAATTATCACATGGAACATCTTTATTATTTAGGGTGTATGCTTTAGCTTATAATTTTTTGAATTGATGATTCATTAGATATCAGATACAACACATTAAAAATTTTGGTGTGTTAATAAAGCTATATTACTACTCCTTGTGACTTCTCAAGTCTTACTTGTAATTCGTTATCTGTATGTCATGTTGTATATACAACCTTTACAACTCCAGAATTATATGTTTTTGTTTCCTCTAGCTTTAATAGTTCAAAAAATGAGTCTTCGCCAAAGAGTGAAATGCCACTTCCAATAACTACAGGCATCTTAAACAGAATTATCTCATCGATAAGTTTATGCTGAAGTAACAAACCGTTTATCTCTGCACCTCCAACCAACCAAATGTTTTTACCTTCTTCTTGTTTTAAAGCTCTTACAAATTCAACAGGATCTTTTCTTATTATTTCGGCATGCTCAGAGATATTAACTTCTTTACTACGTGTGAATACAAAATTATTTTTATCTGGATATGGAAAATCAACCGGAAAACTTAGTACTTGCTGAAAAGTTTTATTTCCCATTAAAGTGGTGTCAATAGAATTATAAAATTCTGCATAGCCGTAATCTTCTCCTTCTTGAGTTGTTATTAGTTCAAGCCAATCTACCGATCCGTTTTCCCGTGCTATTTTGCCATCAATACTGGTAGCTATATATAGGATAACCTTTTTCATTCGCTAATAAAATTGTACTATTTGAAAGTTTAGTTAATACGTCTGGCTATATTTTAAAAGGTCTCCTTGCAAAATTCATCATAATACGATTTTGCTTCACTATCGCCAAGTTGAGTGGCTTTCTCGAGATCAGCACATCCCTCAGAATAAATTTCAATATAGAAATAAGACAATGCCCTATTAAAATAATAATCTGAACTTTTTGCATTTAATTCAATTGCTTCATTATAATAGTCAATTGCTTTATTAAAGTTACCTAACATAAAATAGGAATTCGCACAATCGTAGTTTAAGCTTGCGTCATTTTCTTTAATACTAATTGCATTCTCAAAATCAGCTATTGAAGACTTATAATCTTCAAGATTAAAATAAGAACTTCCTCTTACCTGAAGAGCTTCTGATAAATTTGAATTTACTTTAATTAAACTAGACATATCAGCAATTGCTGCCTCATATTCTTCCAGCTCATAATGAGCATTCCCCCTATTAAATAAGGCATCGAAATGCTTAGAATCAATTTGTAGAACTTTTGTAAAATCGTTTACAGACTTTTCATATTCTTCAAGAGCAAACAAGGTGTTTCCACGATAATAATATAAATCAGCATTTTCTGGCTGAAGCTTTATTGCTTCAGAAAATGATTTTTTTGCTTTCGCATAATCACCATTATCAAAAGCATTTAACCCTGTATTTGTTAGTTCCTCAATATTTGTTTGAGCAAAAATGCATAGGCAAATAAAGGACAATATAGTAGTTGAAATAATTCTCATGGGTTTAGTTTAATTTCCTGCGGACAATTTGACGACGGCGCATTGCTTGCTGTCTTAGCTTTCGCTGTTGCAGCATACGCTGTTTTTGTATTTGTTGACGATTTACTCTTTGCATTCTTTGCTGCATCATTCTCTGTTGGTTGATAACAGTATTATGCTTACGAATGGTAACCATTTTCATGTGCTGGTTATCTTTCATTAAAAGAGCCTTATCGCGTGTATTTGATCGAAGCACCATTTTTGACTTAGCTGCATCTAAATTGGGCTTTTCCAGCGGCTTCTCTTGCGAAAACAAAGCAAGTGGTGCCACTATCAGCAATAAAATTAATATTATCCGTTCCATATCTAATTCCTCATCTTTTCCTTACTTTTCTTTTGACTCCATTAAATTAAAAAGGTTTAATGAATGATTTAAACTTTTTTACAAAAAAAGTTTAAGTACTTACAAACTCAAGTACAAAAGTAAGCTATTATACCCAGAAGAATATTTTATCACTCCTCTGGTTCTTTTACATAATACTTTGATGAATTCGTCTATTGTCAATAACTTATTGAAATCTAACTTACCTAATTCTTAGCAGCTATGCAGCTTTGCTATTATCTTTACAATTCGAAAAATCCGAAATAGAATGAATAAACTTGAGGTTTCAGAAAGAATAAACCATTTACGAAATACAATAAACCAACACAATCATAATTATTACATATTATCGCAACCTGTTATTAGCGATTTCGAATACGACCAACTATTAAAAGAACTACAAAGACTTGAGCTTGAGAATCCTGAATTTTTCGATGAATCTTCTCCTAGTCAACGTGTAGGTAGCGATATAAACCAGGAATTTAAGCAGGTTGCTCATGCCTTCCCAATGCTCTCTCTCGATAATACCTATAATAAGGAAGATATAGTTGATTTTGAAAAGCGCAACAAAAGAATCCTTCCTGAGGACTATGAATATATATGTGAACTAAAATACGATGGAGCTTCAATTAGCCTGCGTTATGAAAATGGACTTTTGGTTAGAGCCGTTACACGTGGCGATGGCGAAAAAGGTGACGATGTTACTGCAAACATTAAAACAATAAAAAGCATTCCACTTAAATTAACCGGAGAAGGTTATCCTGATGTTTTTGAAATTCGAGGTGAAATATTTATTCCGCATGATGGTTTTGCGAAAATGAATGAACTTCAAAGAGAAAAAGGTGAACCCGAATATGCTAATCCCAGGAATACAGCTTCAGGATCCCTGAAAATCCAAAATTCTTCAATTGTTGCAAAGCGCCCACTAGATTGCTATCTATACTATATAATTGGAAATAATCTGCCCTTCAACAATCATCTTGATAACTTGGAAAAAGCCAGGGAATGGGGTCTAAAAATCCCACCAATTATACAAAAATGTAATAATCTTGATGAAGTTCTTTCCTTTATAGATAAATGGGATAAGGAGAGGCATAACTTACCATATGATATTGATGGTATTGTTATTAAAATAAATAGTCTGGAACAGCAAGAAGAGCTTGGTATGACAGCCAAGTCTCCCCGATGGGCAACTTCTTATAAATTTAAGGCTGAGCAAGCACTAACAAAACTTGAAAGTATTTCATATCAGGTTGGGAGAACGGGAGCTATTACACCTGTAGCAAATCTTAGTCCTGTGCAACTTGGAGGTACGACTGTAAAAAGAGCTTCGTTGCATAATGCCGACCAAATTGAGTTGCTTGATATTCGAGAAAACGATATGGTATTCATTGAAAAAGGTGGCGAGATTATTCCCAAGGTTGTTGGAATAGATAAATCTAAGCGCCTTGAAAATTCCCTCCCCACTAAGTATATTACCAATTGTCCTGAATGCAACACAGAGCTTGTTCGGAGCGAAGGAGAAGCAAAACACTATTGTCCGAATGAAACGGGTTGTCCTCCCCAAATTAAGGGTAAGCTTGAACATTATGTTTCTAGAAAAGCCATGGATATAGGTATGGCAGAAGCAACAGTAGATCTATTGTATGTTGCCGGATTGGTGGATAATGTTAGCGACTATTATTCTCTCACAAAAGAGCAACTGTTAGAATTAGAAAGGTTTGCAGATAAATCTGCGGAAAATCTTATTAAAAGTATCGAAGGATCTAAGAATGTTCCATTTGAAAGAGTACTATATGCTTTAGGAATCAGATTTGTTGGTGAAACTGTAGCAAAGAAACTAGCAAAAAGTTTAAAATCAATAGATGCTATTATTGAAGCTACCTTCGAAGAATTAATTTCTATTGATGAAATTGGTGATAGAATTGCCAATGCCATTATTTCTCACTTTTCAGTTGAAAAGAACCGTCAAATAATAGAAAAACTTAGGCATTTTGGTGTTAAGCTTGAATTAGCTGAAATTGAAAAACCACTTGGTGATTCATTGAAAGGAAAGTCAATAATTATCTCGGGGAGCTTTGAAAAGTATAGTAGAGATGAAATTAAAAAACTAATTGAACAACATGGCGGTAAAAATGTAAGTTCTATTTCATCGAAAACCGATTATTTAGTTGCTGGAGATAAAATTGGCCCAAGCAAACTTGAAAAGGCTAAGAAATTGAATGTTACTATAATTAATGAAAATGAGTTTCTAGTTTTATTAAATGATAAATAATATACGTATTATTGTGCCGTTAAAAAAACATTATATGTTTATACCTTCAGAAACATCGATTTTTGTTAACATTGTAATATGAATCTAGCAGGGAATTTAAAAAAGAATGTTGGTGAATTTTTTCTTAGAAAGAAAACTAAGAATTTAAAACGTAAGATTGTTTCTTGTAACCTGCACGAAGCCAAAAATATAGGTGTCCTTTTTAATGCCACACACCTTGTAAGTTTTGAAATTGTTAAGGAGTTTGTTAAACAATTGTCTACTCCATCTAATAATGTATCTGTACTTGGCTATGTTGATAGCAAACAAATGATTGATCATTATCTTTATCGCAAAGGTTTTGAGTTTTTTACCAGAAACGACCTTAATTGGTTTCAAAAACCTGAGAACGAAGGCATAACAGCATTTATAGAGCAAAAGTTTGATCTTCTTGTTGATTTAAACCTCGAAGAAAGCTTTCCGATGAAATATATTCTTTCTTTATCGAATGCAACTTTCAAAACAGGTAAATACACAGCCAATCATAATTTGCTCGATTTTATGATAAATATAGAATCAGAGAAAAAGGTAATTAAAGATCTTCAGACTGAAATTGTTAAAGACAGACAAAAATTAAGCAGTCATAGCTCCAACTATGATAAAATTGCTGACAAGAAAACCGATGTTGAACTACAGCTAAACTTTCTCATTAATCAGTTAGTTCACTACTTATCTAAGCTTAATAAATAATTGTAAATGAAAACGAACTTTGAAGGAACAGGCGTAGCAATTGTTACGCCATTCAATCAGGATTTAAGTATTGATTTCGATTCTCTCGAAAAACTTTTAAACCATGTAATCGCAGGCGGCGTTGATTATGTAGTTGCTCTTGGCACTACAGGTGAGTCAGCCACACTTTCTAAGGATGAAAAGCTAAAAGTCATTGATTTTTGTAAGCAAAAGATAGATAATCGTATTCAACTTGTTGTTGGCGCTGGTGGCAATAATACTGCTGAAGTAATTAGTTTTATTAATGCATTAGATACTAAAGGTATTGCAGGACTTCTTTCTGTTGCTCCGTATTATAACAGACCGAGCCAAACAGGAATATATGAACATTTTAAAGCTATTGCCAATTGCACCGAATTACCCATAATTCTTTACAATGTACCAAGTCGTACCAGTTCGAATATTTCAGCAGATACAACCATTAAACTGGCTAATGAATGTAAAAATTTTGTTGCTATAAAAGAAGCTTCGGGAGATTTCACGCAAATCATGGATATTATCCATCGGAAACCAGAAAAATTTGCAGTCTTATCCGGGGATGATAATCAGACTTTACCTATGATTAGCTTTGGTGGTAAAGGAGCAATTTCTGTTGTTGCTAACTCTCATCCACTTGAATTTTCTTCGATGGTAAAAGCAGCAATTGCTGGTGATTTTGTTACATCGCAAAAATTCCATTACAAATTATTCAATTATGTTAACGGCTTGTTCGCTGAAGGTAATCCTTCTGGAATTAAGGCTTCACTTGAAATAATGGGATTATGCAAAAACACGGTAAGACTTCCTGTTGTGCCAGTTACTGAGGAGCACTATTTAAAACTTCAGAAACTTTTAAAAGAGGTTTAAACGCCCTTTCAATATAAAATTTAATAGGCTGCATTTTTTGCAGCCTTTTTTGTGCAAATTAAAGACTCAACGAAAAAAGCTAAAAAAAAGCCTGATTGCGAATTATCATAATCAGGCTTTTGAATTATTTTATAAAGGTTAGCTTTTCATCGAAAAATTTCCCTACCAAGGGTAAATGCTTTTCCTCGTTCTGGGCAGCATTAACAATTCCTAAAATTAAAAATACTAATAAGGCCAGATAATAGAGCCTACCTATAAAGCCTATTCCAATGGCAAGTGCGGGAATTGTGAACATCAACAAGGCAACTAATATTGTAATTACAATAAATCCTGCCAAATAGAGTATAAATAAACCTAATGACTGCTTCAAATGAAATCTAACCAATGAATTTCCTTTTTGCGAATCATTATAAATAATAAGGGCTACTATCCATCCAATAATTGTAATGTAGCTAACCCATGCTAGTGTGTTGTCTTGTTTATTTTCCATTTTCTATAAAGTTGGTTTTCAATATTAATTTGATTCTGCCATGGTTTTTCCGTGACAGTTTTTAAATTTCTTTCCGCTACCACAAGGGCACGGATCATTTCTTCCCACTTTCTTTTCAACTCTTACAGGTTGAGCCTTCTTTTGCTCACGCTTTTGATTATTTCCTCCTTGGTAAGCTGTTCCATAATCGCTTTTACTTGCTTGCAGATTTCCAGCATTTGACCGCCGTGGCTCTTCACCTTTTCGAACATCATTAGGATCCTCTATTGGAATTTGTCCCTTCATCAACACACCAACAACTTCTTTATTTACTTTATCTATCATTGTTTTAAATAACTCAAACGATTCAAACTTATAAATTAAAAGAGGATCTTTTTGCTCATAAGTCGCATTTTGAACAGATTGCTTTAAGTCATCTAATTCTCGTAAATGCTCTTTCCAGTTATCATCAATTGTTGCCAGATTTATTGTTTTCTCATAAGAACGTACCAATTCCTCACATTCCGTTTCAACATTCTTCTCTAGATTAGTAACAACATTGTATGTTTTTACTCCATCAGTAATTGGTACAAGAATATTTTTATACGCTTCAGCTTGTTTTTCATATACATGTTTTATTATTGGTAAAGCTTGCATCTGAATTGATTTGACTTTACGCTTATAAGCTGCTCTAACTGTTTGATATAGCTTTTCAGCTATAAAATCAATATCCTCCTTAAGATATTCATCTTCTGTTATTGGATTAGAAATAGACAGAAAACGAAGTACTTCCATATCAAAATCTTCAAATTCAACATTGTTATGACAATCTTCAGTAATGCTATAGCAAACTTCATACATCATATTTGCAATGTCAACCTGTACTCTTTCGCCATAAAGAGCATTTCTGCGTTTTTTATAAATTACTTCACGCTGATTATTCATCACATCATCGTACTCAAGAAGACGTTTTCTAATTCCAAAGTTATTTTCTTCAACCTTCTTCTGTGCACGTTCAATTGAATTGGTAATCATTCTATGCTGAATAACTTCTCCATCTTTAAGTCCCATACGGTCCATAAGTTTGGCGATTCTGTCGCTACCAAACAATCTCATTAAGTCATCTTCCAACGAAACATAAAATGAAGAAGAACCTGGATCGCCCTGTCGACCTGAACGACCACGAAGCTGACGGTCAACACGACGAGATTCATGCCTTTCTGTACCAATAATTGCCAACCCTCCTGCTTCTTTCACTTCAGCTGGCAATTTAATATCTGTACCCCGGCCAGCCATGTTGGTTGCAATTGTAACTGCTCCAGCTTTACCTGCTTCGGCTACAACATCGGCCTCTCGTTGATGAAGTTTTGCATTCAGTACATTATGTTTGATGCCTTTCATCTTAAGCATCCTGCTTAGTAACTCTGAAATTTCAACAGACGTTGTACCAACTAATACCGGACGTCCGTTTTTAACAAAATCAACACATTCATCAATTACGGCATTATATTTTTCACGTTTTGTTTTAAAGATGAGATCTTGTTGGTCATCTCGGGTAATTGGTCTATTAGTTGGTATAACAACAACATCAAGCTTATATATATCCCAAAATTCACCTGCTTCAGTTTCAGCAGTACCAGTCATACCAGCAAGCTTATGATACATTCTGAAATAATTCTGCAAAGTAATGGTTGCATATGTTTGAGTTGCAGCTTCAACTTTAACTTGTTCTTTTGCTTCAATTGCCTGGTGTAAGCCATCGCTATATCTACGGCCTTCCATTATACGACCTGTTTGCTCATCAACAATTTTAACTTTGTTATCAATAAGCACATATTCTACATCCTTCTCGAACATAGCATATGCCTTAAGCAATTGATTTACTGTATGTATTCGTTCAGATTTAACTGCATAATCCTGTATAAGCTTATCTTTTTTCGAAAGCATTTCTGATTCTGACAAGCCTGCTTTTTCAAGTTCAGCAACTTCGCTACCTATATCAGGCATTATAAAGAAGGATGTATCTTCCGTAGAGGCTGTAATTGTTTCCACACCTTTATCGGTAAGATCGACTGAGTTTAGTTTTTCATCAATAACAAAGAATAGTTCATCTGTAACTTTATGCATATTCTTATTTGAATCTTGCATGTAAAAGTTTTCAGTTTTATGAAGTAATGCTTTATTTCCTTCTTCACTTAAGAATTTGATAAGCGCTTTGTTTTTTGGTAATCCCTTAAAAGCCTGAAGGAGTTTAAATGCACCTTTTTCTTTGTCGCCAGCAGCCAATAGCCTTTTGGATTCGGCAAGCATTTCGGTTACCAGCTTGCGTTGTGCCGAGATAAGTTTTTCAACTCTGGGCTTAAATTCATCAAATTCATGATGTTCTCCACGAGGAACCGGACCTGAAATAATTAATGGTGTTCTGGCATCATCAACTAAAACAGAATCAACCTCATCTACAATTGCATAATGGTGTTTTCTTTGAACAAGATCGCTAGTTCCAATTGCCATATTATCTCTTAAGTAATCGAACCCAAACTCGTTATTAGTTCCAAAGGTTATATCAGCCATGTAAGCTTTTCTCCTCTCCGCAGAATTAGGCTGATGTTTGTCAATACAATCAACAGATAAGCCATGAAACTCGTAAAGAGGTCCCATCCACTCCGAGTCACGTTTTGCCAGATAATCGTTTACTGTTACAATATGCACACCTCGTCCAGCTAATGCATTAAGAAATACAGGTAAAGTTGCAACAAGTGTTTTACCCTCTCCTGTTGCCATCTCGGCAATTTTCCCTTTATGTAAAACAACACCACCAATTAACTGTACATCGTAATGGACCATTTCCCACTTCATGCTGGTTCCCCCAGCAATCCAGGTGTTCGCATGTCGAGCTTTATCTCCAATTATCTCAACATGTTCATGCCTGGCAGCCAAGTCTCTATCAAAATCGGTTGCAGTTGTCTCAAGATATTCTTTATCATTAAACCTACGCGCTGTCTCTTTAACGATTGCAAATGCTGTTGGAAGAATCTCATCTAAAACCTCCTCTAATTTTTCATTAATATCTTTCTCAAGTTTATCTATATTATCATAGATTTCTTCCTTTTCTGAAATATTATCAATGGAATCAGCCTTACTCTTTAATTCATTAATCTGATCTTGAGTCGGCTTAATGTATTCCTGAATTCTTAACTTAAGCTCATTCGTTTTATTTCGTAAATCATCATTTGATATATCCTGAAGCTGCTCGTATTCAAGCTTAACCTTCTCAACTACAGGAGTAACTTCCTTTACATCACGATCTGATTTGTTTCCTAAAAATTTACCTAAAATTGTATTTACTATGTTCATTATTCGCCTTTTTTTGAATTCATCACAAGGGCAACAAATTTAATTGTTTTATCTTCATTCACACTAGAAAAATTCGTTTTTTAAAAGGTTCTTCTATCACAATTACAATAATCAAAAAGTTCTTTTAGAAACTTGCTTCCAATTCATTGTATATTTATTCCTAATATAAAAGCTATTGGGTTTCATCAATCTAATTTTGTTTGATGTTTTTAAGCCATAAATCGAGGCATTTATATATCTTTAAACCCTCAATTCAATTGAACTATTATTATGAAATTTAGAGGGATTATCCTTGCAATATCTTTATTTGTCGGAATTAATTTTAGCTTTTGTCAACCATGGTTATACAATAGTGAAAATTTTAAGTCTACAAATGAGGAAATAAATTTTAAGAAATCGCAGGCTGCATTTAATGAATATTATAAAAACAGGAGTGTTATTTATGCTAAAGGACAGAAGCAATTCAGACGTTGGGAATATATTATGGCTCCCAGATTATCAAACAGCACTTACCTGGATTCAAAAATTCTTTGGAAAGAAATTATTAGTAAACCTATAAATCCACCAGAAGATTCGGCTGAATGGAGTTTTGTGGGGCCTGAAAGTACGCCATATGAAATTGAAACTACTTTAAAGAGTGGAAATGGCAGACTAAATTGTATTGCTTTTCATCCAACTGACCAAAATATATTTTATGTTGGTGCCCCCTCTGGTGGATTCTGGAAAACAACTAACGGTGGTACATCATGGGCGACAACTTCTGACAAACTTGATGCAATTGGCATTAGTGATATTGTGGTTTCTCATAAAAACCCTTCGATTATATATTTAGCAACCGGTGATGGTGATGCTGGTGACACATACGGCATTGGCATAATAAAATCTATTGATGGTGGTGAAACCTGGGATACTACTAATTTAAGTTTTAGTATTTCAAACCACCTCTATTTTCGGAGAATTATTATGCATCCAGAGAATCCAGACACAATGTTTGCAACATCTAACAGCGGTATTTATAAAACAACAGATGGTTGGGAAACTTTTACTTCGTTAAATACTACCGAAAGTTTTAGAGATATTGAATTTAAACCCGGCGACCCAACTTATATTTATGCAACGACATATAATATCTACGGAGATGCTAAAATCCTTCGAAGTACTGATGGAGGAGAAACTTTTAATGATATTTCTACCTCTTTAGATTTCTCCAATGTTGATAGGTCTGAATTAGCTGTATCAGTGGCAAATCCAAATTACATATACGCTGTAGCTAGTAAAGCAAGCACAGGCGGCTTATATAGTGTAATTCGTTCTACAAATAGTGGCAATTCGTGGGTGGAAGTCTTTAATGATGATTTCGAAAACCTACTTGGCTGGGCTGAAGATGGAGAGGATCATGCTGATGGTGGTCAGGGTTGGTATGACTTATCACTAGCTGTTTCGCCAACCGATATAAATACTATTATTCTTGGTGGAGTTAATGTTTGGAAATCCACAAATGGAGGCTCTGCGTGGAGTTTGTCTGGATTCTGGACTCATGGCTCCAGTGTCGATTATGTTCATGCTGATCAGCATATGTTTGCATATTCACCAATTACAAACGACCTATTTACTGCAAACGATGGTGGCATTTATAAAAGTTCTGATGATGGAGATAATTGGAATGACATTAGCAACGACATACAAATATTGCAGTCGTATAAATTGGGGATTTCTCAGTTAAGTGAGGGTAAAATCATTACAGGAAACCAAGATAATGGCACCTTCTTACTAACAAGCAACGAATGGTTCTCTTTGCTTGGTGGAGATGGAATGCAATGCCATATAGATCCTACTAACGACGATATTCTTTATGGTTCATTTTATTATGGAGATATCTATAGATCGAACGACGGTGGTTTAACCTTTTATTCCATAAAACCTTCCGGTTCTGGTGATGGTGAATGGGTAACTCCTTATATTCTTCACCCGGTAACTCCTGCTACAATTTATGCAGGATTTAAGGAGGTATACAAATCATCAGATAGAGGAGAAACCTGGGCTCCAATTTCAGAAAACTTAACAACATCAAACCTAGAACAATTAGCAGTATCGGCCTCTAATGATAATTTCATTTATGCTTCTCATGGAAATACAATTTATAAAACAACAAATGGAGGTACAAATTGGACAACCTTAGCAAACAGCCTTCCTGATGAAACTATTACTTCAATTTGTATTTCACCAAACGACTATAACGAAGTATGGATAACCTTTTCTGGATATTCTGAAAACATCAAAGTTTATCATACTCTAGATGGAGGAAGCACATGGAGCAATTATTCGGAGGGATTACCTAATTTGCCGGTTAATGATATTATTTTCAGACACAACAGTATTAAGGAACTTTATCTTGCAACAGACATAGGTGTTTATTTTAGACATGCTGACACAAACACCTGGCTAAACTTTAGCAATAATCTTCCAAATGTAATTGTAACCGATCTGGAAATAGCCGATGACTTTAATTTACTAAGAGCTGCTACGTATGGACGAGGAGTTTGGGAAACAAGACTAAAAGGCTTTGTTCCTTCTAAAGCTGAATTCGCTGCAACCCCTGTTTCTAGTTGTTCCGATGCGCCTATTCTAATAACATATAGAGGTGAAGCGCCATATGATAGTCTTGTTTGGGATTTAGCCGGTGCAACTTTAGATTTTGAAAATATTAATAAGGATTCTCTTATTGTTCATTATTCTGAAATTGGCTCAAAGACAATTGGTTTAAGTCATTATTCCGATGGAATTGTAACTAATGAAGTTAAATCAGACTATTTAGATATTAGTAATAATTCTATTGATTTTACAATAAATCCTGATCAGCTTTTTGTTTGTGATGACAGTGAGTTTTTCGTTTATCTTCCTCCAGTCGGATACGATTATTCCATTACACCTAGCACTGGCGTTGTTAATTTAACCGAAAATGTACTTACTATGCAGATTCTGGATGATATGACATACACAGTAACTGCTACACATGGAACCTGCAAAGCAGATAAAGACCTTTCATTTTCAGTAATGCCAGACAAAATTTGCGATGCAATCTTTATTCCAGAAGGCATTAGTGGACCATTTTCAAATAATTGCGCATTAAGCCAAGTGAATGAACCAGTGCCACCTATTGGCTCAGATCTAGTTTCAAAGGGATGCGTTTCTCAAGATGGTTGGTGTGAAGATGAAAATGTCATCAGGAAATCAGTGTGGTTTAAAGTAGTTGTTGCTGAAACAGGAAAAATTGAAGTGAAAGCTACCGGATTCGATACAAAAATAGCCCTTTATCAAGCCGATGATTGTAATTCTCTTCTCTCTTCTTCTTATACTCTGCTTGCTGCCAATGACGATATTAGCAACGATAATTCTGCCTCTACTATTTATTATCTTGATGAACTTACTCCAGGCGACACCCTATATTTACAAGTAGATGGTTCTGCCGGAGGTAAAACCGGAATGTTTATGGTTGAAATTATTAATAATCCTACTGGGGTTGAACAAACAAATAAAACTGTAAGTAACATCAAAGTATTCCCTAATCCTGCCAATAATGAATTTACTGTTCGAATGCTTGTACCTGGAAGGTCTAAAGTTGACATTGATATTTTTGATGAAACCGGAAAATTAATAAAATCGAAACCTGGAATTGAGGAAGTTAGCTTCTTTGAAGAAACTATTAACACAAGTGAATTGAGTGGTTTATATATTGTTCGGATTAAAACTAAAGACCAAGTTAAAATGCGTAAAGTAATAATACAGAACTAAAAAGAAATTTAGATATAAAAACTAAAAGGCTGTCAAAATTGACAGCCTTTTCTTTTTTTTATTCAGTTGCAGAAGCATTTCGTAAACCCAAAACATCTCTATCGAAGAGATACATATTTTCCGAGCCAATCATATTTAATTTATCTAACAGACCGCTAACACTAGCTTCCTCTTCTATTTGTTCGTTTACAAACCATTGAAGCCAATTATTAGTTGTGAAGTCTTTTTCTTCCATTGAAACTGCAACTATATCATTTATCGATTCCGAAATAAATTGTTCATGCTTATAAACTTCCTCAAACATTTCCTTTACCGTTCCATGTTCAACTGGTGGCTTCTCAATTTCCGGGATAATTGCATGCCCACCACGATCATTTATATATTTAATAAATTTCAACATATGTAAACGCTCTTCCTCAGCTTGAGCATACATCCATCCAGCAATACCAGCAAACCCGTTTGTCTCTGCCCAAGTTGCCATAGATAGATAAAGATTCGAAGAATATAATTCTTTTTTTACTTGTTCATTAAGAACGTCTTCTATTTTTTGTTTCAACATGATAATAGCTTTCTTGATTTAACATTTTTAGGTAAACAAAGATAATAGGTTTGATAGATTAATTTTATGTAATTCACCCCTTTATTATTCCTTTTTAATTATAAACAACCCAATATGCCTTAAAAGCAATTGTTGTGAATCCAAAAGTACTGGCAAAGACCAGTGCTTTTGGATAACTACGTTCTTAATAATACTTAAATTAGTTATTCAGCTTTGCCAAAATAGCATTAAAAGTAGTACTTGCTCGCATTTCTTTTGATACAAGCTCAAGCTTTGGCAGATAATAGCCTCCTATATCTACAGGTTTACCTTGTGCAGCAAGCAACTCATCAATAATCTTCACTTCACTCTCTTCTAACTGATTGGCAATATCTTTGAATATTTCTTGCAATTCAGCATCTTTTGTTTGTTCAGAAAGTGCTTCGGCCCAATACATTGCTAAATAGAAATGACTACCTCTGTTATCTAGTTCATTTACCTTTCTGGAAGGAGATTTCGATTTCTCCAAAAACTTCCCGGTTGCCGAATCTAAGGTTTCAGACAAAACTTTAGCTCTTGGATTATTACAAAAATTACTTAAATGCTCCAGAGAAACAGCTAATGCTAAAAACTCACCAAGTGAGTCCCAACGTAAATGCCCTTCTTGTTCAAATTGCTGAACATGCTTTGGAGCAGAGCCCCCTGCACCAGTTTCAAACAATCCACCTCCATTCATAAGTGGAACAATTGATAACATTTTTGCACTTGTTCCTACTTCAAGAATTGGAAATAAATCTGTTAAATAATCACGTAAAACATTTCCAGTTACAGAAATAGTATCTTTTCCCTCTTTTATTCTTTCAAGCGAGAATCTTGTTGCTTCAGCGGGTTCCTTAATATAAATTTCAAGTCCTGAAGTATCATAATTTTTTAGGTATTCATTTACCTTTCGAATAAGATTGGCATCGTGAGCACGTTGCTCATCTAACCAAAATACCGCAGGCACTCCAGTTGCCTTTGCTCGTTTAATCGCAAGTTTAACCCAATCCTGAATTGGAGCATCTTTAACCTGACACATTCTCCAGATATCTCCACCTTCTACTTTATGTTCAAATATAATGTTTCCAGAACCATCAATAACCTTCACAGTTCCATTTGAAGGAATTTCAAAAGTTTTGTCATGAGAACCATATTCCTCAGCTTGTTGAGCCATTAGCCCAACATTTGAAACACTACCCATTTTTGTAGGATCAAAAGCACCATGTTTTTTGCAGAATTCAATAGTTTCGTTGTAAACACCGGCATAACAACGATCCGGAATTACATATTTAGTATCCTTAAGTTTTCCGTTGAGATCCCACATTTTACCTGAGGTACGAATAGCTGCTGGCATTGAAGCGTCAATAATTACATCGCTCGGAACATGCAGATTAGTAATACCTTTATCTGAGTTTACCATTGCTAAATCCGGATTGGCTTCATAGCAAGCCTGTATTTCGGCTTCGATCTCATTTCGTTGAGATTCAGGTAAATCTTTTATTTTGTTGTACAGGTCACCTAATCCATTGTTTACATCTACTCCAAGCTCTTCAAACAAGCTGCTATATTTATCAAAAACTGGTTTAAAGAATATTGTAACTACATGGCCGAATATAATTGGATCTGAAACCTTCATCATAGTTGCCTTCAAGTGAACTGAGAACAGTACATCCTTCTTCTTTGCATCTACTACTTGCTCGGCAAGAAATTTTCTGAGTGATTTTTTCGATAAAACTGCGGCATCAACTATTTCATTTCCTAAAACAGGAGTTTTTTCTTTCAGAACCTTAATATCACCACTCTCATCAACGAATTCAATTTTCAGATTCCCTGCCTTTTCAATGATAGCTGATTTCTCACTACCAAAGAAATCTCCTTCACTCATGCTTGATACATGAGACTTAGAATCTGATTTCCACTCTCCCATTGAGTGCGGATGGCGCTTCGCAAATTCTTTAATAGCACGCGGTGCACGACGGTCAGAATTACCTTCTCTTAAAACAGGATTTACTGCACTACCTTTAATTTTATCATAGCGTTCTTTAATGTCCTTTTCTTCATTTGTTTTTGGCACTTCCGGATATTCAGGAAGTTTATACCCCTTTTCCTGCAATTCCTTTATAGCAGCTTTAAGCTGTGGAAGAGAGGCACTAACATTAGGGAGTTTAATAATATTTGCTTCAGGTTTTTTTGTTAATTCACCTAGTTCTGCAAGAGCATCAGGAATTTTTTGTTCTTCGGTCATTAATTCAGGAAAGTTTGCAATAATTCTTCCCGCTAGTGAGATATCACTTGTTTCAACTTCAACATCTGCTGTTGCAGTATATGCCTTGATTATTGGCAACAAAGAATAAGTTGCTAGAGCTGGAGCTTCATCAGTCTTTGTGTAGATAATCTTAGGTGCTTTCGTACTCATTTGTAATCAATTATTTAAAAATTTCTAATTATATGGTTGTCAAAGTTATGTATTTGCAATACATAAAAAACTGATTTCATAACAGATTTACGCGCAATATGTTTTTCCAAAGCCGACAATATATCATTCTTCTTACACATTTTATAGAATGAATATTATTTACTTTCATTTATTAATAAGTTGGAGTTTTCAATAAATAAATTTTTGAGATTTGTAAAAATAGTATCTACAATAAAGTGTTTAGAATAAACTAATGCATGTTGATTTATTCAAAATCAAGACTAAACAAATTTTTAAGCTTCAATAGTGCCGGATTCTTTTCGCTCAATTGCTTAAAACGTTCGCTATCGCTAAATAGCTTAGGCTTAACAAGCTTTTCTGCGTCAACCACTTGCTCTATAATCTCTATCTCTGAAATGCCAAACGAATTTCGCATATGCGAGATTAGCGAAGGCTTTAATCTTTGTTTGAATTCTTCTAATTGTGCATTATTCTGAAAAAAGACTTCAATATTCCCATTATCATTTAATATGGCAATCTGACTTTTCATTGCTGAATGCAATCTGGGTTGTTCTTTTTTAATTTTATCAAGAAAAACTTCAAACTGGATTGTTAATTCCTCCTGGTTAAGTGTTTTGCCTTCTCGATCAATATCCTGTTGGAAGTTATCGGCCTTTTGCTCTTTAATACTAGATTCACTTTTTTTCCCAATAGAATCTATTTTATTGAGCATATCTTTTAACGAGGGAGTCTTTTCAACCTTAGCTTTTTGAGGTTGAGCTTCAATAGGGACATGTGACTTTCCACCCGAAGGCTTTGAGGCATTTTGACGTTGCTCAGCAACCTCTAATTCATTACCAACCAGAAATAGAATTTCTTCAGCTAGGTCATTTTTTTTTTTCGCTGCTCAAATTGCAGATTTTAACTAGTGCTAATTCGATATGCAGCCGCGAATTCTTGCTCGTTCGATAGGAGACATCAGCAGAATTACAAACTTCCAGAGCATTAAATATAAAGCTATCATCCACCTTTGCTGATTGCTCAAGGTATTTTTCCTTAATTGTTTGTCCTACTTCAAGCAACTGTATTGTATTCTCAGATTTACAGACAAGTAAATCTCTAAAATGTCTGCTTAAACCATTAATAAAATTATGAGCATCAAATCCTTTATTAAGTATTTCATCAAAAACCAAAATACTTGTACTAACGTCACCTTTCAAAAAGGCATCAGTTAGCGAGAAGTAGTACTCATAATCAAGAATATTCAGGTTTTCTATTACTTTTTGGTATGTAACCTGATTATCGGAGAAGCTTACTACTTGATCAAAAATTGATAGCGCATCGCGCATAGCTCCATCAGCCTTTTGGGCAATTGCATTAAATGCATCTGTTTCGTATTGGATACCTTCTTGTTTTGCAATACTTTCAAGGAAGTCAACAGTATCTTTAATTTGAATTCTATTGAAATCAAAAATCTGACAGCGAGACAATATAGTCGGTAGAATTTTATGCTTCTCTGTTGTAGCTAAAATAAATATAGCATGTTTTGGAGGTTCTTCTAATGTTTTCAGAAAAGCATTGAAAGCTGCTTGAGACAACATGTGAACCTCATCTATAATATAAACACTATATCTACTTATCTGGGGTGGTATTCGAACCTGCTCAATCAGGTTTCGAATATCATCTACTGAATTGTTAGAAGCGGCATCAAGCTCGTGAATATTGTATGAACGGTTCTCATTAAAACTTTTACATGATTCACAACCGTTACATGGCTCAGTATCGGCAGAAATATTTTCGCAGTTTATAGTTTTAGCAAATATCCTTGCGCAAGTTGTCTTTCCGACCCCCCGAGGACCACAAAATAAATAGGCCTGAGCCAAATGCTCTGTCTTTATCGCACTCTTTAAGGTTGTTGTAGTACTCTTTTGTCCAACAACTGATATAAAAGTAGATGGCCTGTATTTTCTTGCTGAAACTATATATTCTGACATACGATAGTGTTATGTGCGCAAATATAGTTTAATTCGTAATTTTCGGAAAACAAACAACTAGTTATAAACGTTCTTAACCCATGCATTAACCTGAATTATTGCGACTTAAAAACTTATTAAGGGTTTTCAACAGTGAGAATAAACCAATATATTTTCGAATTAAAAAAATATTTCTAATTTTGCTTTCAGAACCACACATACAAAACCCCCGTTAGCTGGGTAATATGCTAACTACCAGAAAACTAATCTAAATTCAACTACCAAAAAATGAAAATTGAGTCTTATGATAATGTTGTAAAGTGGTCTTACAGACTTGCAAGCATGTGGGTGAAAGAACATTTGACTGCTTTGGGTGTAAATTCTTCCAGAAAATTTGAAGCCTACAAAAGAGAAGGTAATTATCTACCAAAAAACTTTCCACGTAAACCAGATGAATACTTCAAGAAAGCTGGAGTTTGGCAAGGGTGGTCTGATTTCTTTGGAAAAGATGGTATTCATTATGACCGTCAATATTTGAATTACGAAGAAGCATCACGTCTTTGCAAGCGACTAGGGATAAAAAACTCTATTGAGTACAGAACCTGGAAAAACAGACCACCAAAATTACCTGCCAGACCTGACCAATACTATAAAGAGAATTGGAAAAGCTGGTCGGATTTTCTTGGCGAAAGCTATGAATTACCTGAACGAAAAGTTGCATCAAAATTAAACAAGAATGATGTTCGGATAATAAAACATCAGCTTGCCATGGGTATTTCGGGTTCTATTTTAGCTCGTACCTTTGGAGTTTCAGAAATGCAGATAAGTCGAATTAAGAATGGAGAGAACTGGACAAAAGTAGATTAAAAATTTCAATAGAAATATTTTGCCAACTGGCAGTTGTGCCTCTAATTTTGGAATTTTTCAATCTCCAGAAATGGTAATCAAGTAAAGCATTTTTATACTATTGCCAAAGCATGTTTCTCTTAACAGATCGTTATATCTTGTATTGACTTCTAACTTAATCAGGTTGAGCTAAAAGTATTTACAAGATAAAAGGTATTTAACTGGTACAATCTGCGTTATTTCTGCTTCAGGTGATAATGATATAGCAGCAAATTCTGCAGCCAAACTTGGAATGGCTGCGGAATTATTGCTTTATTGATAGTCTCAAAAACATCGGTTTTAGCGGAAGACACAGAACCTGCATTCTAGCTCATTCTTTGATGTGAGTTTGCCTTAACAACTAACGCCTCTGAGGTTAGAATACTGGGTTTTGTTTGTAAATGTGATTATTCCATCACGAGCTTTTTTACTAGATATCCAATTTAACCTGGTTTATGAAATAAACCCGGATTATTCATTTGAATATAAATGAATAACTTGACCAAAGAAAACCGGAGAGCTACAAGGGAATTAATATATGCATGCTTAATGCATATTTGAGGTTAATATAATTTATCTACTTAAGATAACTAGAAACAAATAAAACTGGATATTTAGGAAATGGACATCAGGCCCAATTTTAAATTGTTTTGTGCGCGTCAAAATATAATGCTGCAGCACCCAATATTGCAATATCCGGCTCTTCACTAACTTTAATTTTTAGCTTTTTTAATGTGTTTTCATAGGGAAAAGTTTTCACCTTCTCCATCATACTCTTTTCATAGAAAGGATAAGCCTTAGCCATACTGCCACCAATAACAATAATTTCAGGATCTACAGCGAATAAAATAGTTTTAATCGCGTTTCCAAGATCGTATCCATAATGTTCAAACAAGGCCATTGCAATTTTATCCTTTGATTTGGCCCTTTCTAAAAAATCCGTGTATTTTTCTCCGTATTTGGTTTGAAAATAATTTTCGCTACAATAATACTCATAATCGTGTTCTCGATAAGGAATTGACCCAAATTCTCCGGCGCCACAATTTTGCCCTGAATACAGTTGATTATTAGTAATTATTCCACATCCAAAACCAATACCTATTATGAGTCCCACAATGTTTTCATAGTTAAGGGCCTCTCCAAAATATTTTTGACCTACAGCAAAACAGTTTGCATCGTTGTTTAAATATACTTTTACTTTAAATCTATCTTCCAGAATTTCTTTAAGGTTTACTTCTTGCCACGAAGGGATATTTAGAACATGGTACACAATGCCCTTATTAACATCAACCAAGCTTGGCACTCCAACACCAATTCCAATCACATCTTCATCAAACACCTCCTGAACAGCAGAAATCATCTCCATAAGAATATCCTCTTCCGGAGCAAGGTTGTTAATTGTGCGAACAACTTTACGTTCAACCTTTTTATTCTTGATTTTTCCTGCCATAAGCGTCTTTCCACCGAGAAAGACTCCCACCACAGCCTGTTCTATTTCGTTATCCTGATAAATCATTTAAATTGCTTTTCATCAATATTAACAACACAAGATAGCTATTTATCTTGATTGCTTTCCCTCAAGAGTATTTCTTTATGCCAGAATATTTAACTTGGTTATACATTATATACATCAATACAACTTTTTTGAAACTATTGCATTACTTTCTTAAAGTTGAATTTCGAATATTCAAATTAAAAGGCACGACTATAGTCTCTGTATTTATAGATTTGTCATTTTCATTTAACTTTTTTAATAATAATTCTGCAGCTTTTGCTCCCATCTTTTGATAAGGTAACTGAATAGTTGTAATTGATGGCGAATAATAGGAATAATCCCTCTCATCGCCTATCGCAACAATTGCAACATCATCAGGAATCTCAACACGCCTTGTTATAAGTACAGAAACAAGTTTTTGAGCAGATAGAATATCATCAATAAGCAGCGCATCGGGTTTTTCTTTTCCACTAAAAATCATATTTACAATCTTAATAACATCTTCATAGAGAATATCAGAGAAAAGTTCAAATTTCGGACCAGCTACAGCTCCGTTATTTCTTGCTGCTGATTTATAACCTGCTGCAATTTGTTTCGTTAGCGGACAATTAATATTTCCTCCTATATGGGCTATTTTTTTACATCCTATATTTAAAAGATGTTGAACAGCTCTAAATCCAGCTTGAAAATGATCTATTATAACCTTATTGCAAGGTATATCAAAGCTTATTCTATCAAATAGAACTAAAGGTTTTTTTTCAGCAAAAGTTTGAAAATATTCCAGATTCTTTTTTTCTACCGATAAAGAAGCAATAACTCCATCAACTTCAAGATTCTCAAGTAACTTTAATACTTTTTTTTCTTTCAATGTACTGTCCGAAGTACAACAAACAATAACTTGATAACCTTCGGCTTCAAGAGCTGTCCTACACGACTCTACCATTAAAGTATATTTTAATTGAGTAAGATCAGGAACGATGATACCAGCTGTTTTACCAATTAATTCCTGTCGAAGTGCTGTGGATACGTTCTGAACATATCCTAATAAAAGAGCAACCTCTTTTACCTTATTTTTTGTAGCCTGACTTATTTTCGGATGATCATTTAAAGCTCTTGATACAGTAGATGCTGAGATATTCAAATACTTCGCAATATCATGAACTGTTGTGTTTTCCTTTTTCTTCTTAGCCACTTTTAAATTTTATTTTCAAATTCAATAACATTGCATTTTATATCTCAAGTCAACTACATCGCAATATGCAAGATTATAAGTTCTAAAAATACTTATATTTTCAGAAACCCAATCATTCAATGTAATAATCTTGCATTGATGTTATTTACTATAAGCTCATCATGTAAAATTAAAGTGAAAATTTAGCTTGAAACAGAACTTAAACTGATTAATTACATCAATTATCGGATAGCCTTCTTCTTAATTATCAACAATTTGAAAACCAGAAAACACAAGCAGCATTCTTATTGATCAATACCAACAAATTTAGCACAATACTCCTTTAATTTATAAAATATTAAGCTACTATAAGGTAGAATTTTACATGCTTTGATTTCCCTCTTAAAATGCACCAAAATATGTTTTTTATCTATAAATTTCACGTCCCTTTAACTATCCCACTAATTTATGGCCTTAAATATTTGACAAATAGGTGAAATCGATTATCTTTGCGCCTCGAAATTTAAGTAAATATTTAATTATTAATTAAAATTTTTAAAAAATGGTGAACAGATACGAGACCGTTTTCATTGCAACTCCCGTTTTGTCTGAGTCTCAGATGAAGGAAGCGGTTGAAAAGTTCAAAGGACTTATCACTGAAAGTGGTGGTGAAATCATTCATGAAGAAAATTGGGGACTAAGGAAATTAGCTTATCCAATTCAAAAGAAATCCACTGGTTTCTACTACCTAATTGAATTTGATGTAGAAGGTGAATTTATCAGCAAACTTGAGACTGAATACCGTCGTGACGAACGTATTATCAGATTTCTTACTTTCAAAATGGAAAAATATGCGGTAAAATACGCAGAGAAAAAACGTTCAAAGCAAACTGAAAAATCGGAGGGATAAATCATGAGTACACAAAATAATAGTCAAAGCGAAATAAGATATCTTACACCACCTACAATTGAAACAAAGAAGAAAAAATTCTGTAGGTTCAAGAAAAATAGGATTAAGTATGTTGATTATAAAGATCCTGAATTTCTTAAAAGATTCCTTAACGAACAAGGTAAGATTCTTCCTCGTCGTATCACTGGAACATCTTTAAAATTCCAGCGCAAAGTTGCAGGTTCGGTTAAACGTGCGCGTCATCTGGCTCTATTGCCTTATGTTACTGATATGATGAAATAAAAACTTACAAGAAAATGGAAATAATACTAAAACAAGATATAACAAACTTAGGTTACAAAGATGACATTGTAACTGTGAAAGATGGATACGCACGTAACTATCTTATTCCTAATGGACATGCCGTTAATGCAACTGCTGGTGCCAAAAAGCAACATGCGGAAATATTAAGACAACGTTCACATAAAGAAGAGAAAATTAGAACTCAGGCTCTTGAGTATGCAGAAAAACTTAAAGAAGTTAGCCTTACAATTGGTGCCAAAACCAGTTCAAAAGGAAAAATCTTTGGTTCTGTAAATACTATTCAACTTGCTGAAGCCCTAAATGAAAAAGGGTTTGATATTGAACGTAAAAATATCAGCATTAAAGAAGAACTTATTAAAGAAGTTGGAAATTATACTGCAACAGTAAAACTTCATAAAGAAGTGAAGGTTGAAATACCTTTCGAAATTGTTGCTGAATAAATAAAACATAATTATTTTATTAAAAAGCTAACCTTAATGGTTAGCTTTTTTTTTGCTTTAAACCCGCATCTTTCATTTATATTCGAATGAATAATTTGACTAAAGAATATCAGAGATTTACAAAGGTATTAATAACCTGTTTGGTGATTTTCTTTATCAGGATTAAACATTACTTTACTATAAATACCATCTCCTGATTGCTAAATTAAATTCTTTTCATTTCAATCGTTAATTTTTCTTAATTAATTAAGACTTAACAGGCTAGATATTAAATCATTCGCTACATTAGAGCATATAAATACTTTGCTATGTGTTTTTTTTCGAATCAGCGTAAAAAAACATAGAAATAAATTGAACCTTTTATTTTATGCGTGTACCGATAGAAAAAAATAGAACCGCAATGGATTTACTAAATAAAGTTTTTAAAAATGCTTATTGGATAGCTGCTATATATTTAATCGCAGGGTTTATTTTAATGGCCTTGGGAAATACCTCAATTAGCTCCCCCAATAACATCGCTTCTCTCACCATAGCTCCTATTCTTATACTCCTTGGATATTCTTTTGTAATAGTAGGAATAATGAAAAAACCATTGTAGATGTTTTGTTTTAAAACTAAAAAGCCTTTTGAACTTACCGACGAACAACTTTTTAAAGGAGTTTGCCTGGGAAACAATACTTTTTTTGAAGAAATATATGGTCGATATAATAAACGCTTGTTATATTACTTTTTCAGGATGTTAGGAAACAATCAAGATCTTGCTCAAGATTTTTTACAAGAATTATTTTACAAGATTTTAAACAAGCCTCAACTTTTTAATTCTAAGAAGAAATTCTCGACCTGGATATTTAGCATTGCTCATAATATGTGTAAAAATGAATACAGAAGCAGAGAGGTTAGAAAAATAATTGTAAAAAATGAAAATCTTGACTCCTTAGCATATCAGGAAACTATAGAAACAGCAAGCGACAGTTCTGTAAAACAAATATATTCTGAATTAGAAAAGCTTGACGAATCTCACCGCTCAGCTTTTCTACTAAAGTATCGCGAGGGTTTAGATATTTCGGAAATTAGTGAAATATTAGAATTGCCGCCAGGCACAATAAAATCAAGATTATTTTACACTCGAAAGAAAATATACGCAAGCATTTGCAATAATAAAAAAGAGATTGAATACGAATATAAAGCAAACAGTGATGATAGATTTAGATAAAGACCTATACAATATAATCCAAAATGACGAATTAAATTTTGATGTTAATCCTTCAATAATTCATCGTTTAAGAAACCACTTAAATATTGTTTGTATGCGCTCTTCAGCAAAAATGAATTCATTCTTACCTCTTTTTTGGCTGAAAGAATTACGTCCATTAGCAGGAATAAAAGTTGGTGTAGTTTGTCTATTATTTTTCATGTTTTATGGTTACCAGCAAATAAACTCATCTTCTAGTTCTTTTTCATCCGGCTCAGACACAACTCTTGTTTGTCCTATTGCTGATACGAATAATATTTCTTCCCTTAATGATACAACACATTCTGAATTATAAGATTATCAGAAGTACTCTTATTGAATCATTACCGAGTCATAATACAAGAAAACCAAAGATCTAAAATAGATCTTTGGTTTTCTTATTTCTAGTTTATTGAAAACTCCAGTAATTTTAGAAATTACTATCAATCAATATAATACCGACTGGCATAAAATTCCGAATAATATCCTTGAATCTGCTCATTATATTTATGAACTAAGTCAGGTGAGTACTTTGATGATATTTTAAGTATTTCACCAACAATATACATACCTAAATCAATTTCCCCATCAGTTTGAACAGAAACATTCTCACTATGTACAGATGAATAATTATCAAACAACTCAATATAGAATTTTAATATTTCTTCAGCCAATAAATCTGCTGAGGTTTTTTCTTCCAACCTATAATAAGTTTTAACTATTTCAGGTGAAAAACCTGAGTATCCAACTCTTTCTGCTGGCAACATTCTTGTTCCAATATTTAAAATCTCGACAGCTTTTTCTTCTTCACTATATTTCAAAAGTTGTTCAGCCACCTCTGCAAACATTAAATGATATCTAAAAGTTTGAATTATATTAAGAGTTGTATAGTCTAAGAATACTTTATTATCAGGTATATTTCCCCATTTAAATTCTTCTGATATCATTTTATATTGTTTAAGCGCTTGATTATAATCTATCTCATCTGGAAGTATAGTCTTAAATGGCATTAACCGATAAATATTTCCTTCTCGATGAAGATACGCGCTTAATCCTAAGTCATTTAACGAGGCTGGAGACATAAAATATATTGGCCGCTTCCAGTTATTTTTAGAAAGAATATCTAGCAATAAAACATCTTCACGAGATAAATACTTTTTATCTATTCTAAAATTAATTGTCTGAGGTATAGAGCCTTTATAATCTTTTGCACAAGAACATGAGTTAATAAAATTTTCTTTATTTACTTTCAAATAAAGCCGGTCTGATGGTATAAAATCTACCAGACTACCATTTGCTAGTTTAACTTTTGAGCGCTTATCTTGAGATTGTAAAAAGTCTACTACTTCTTCAACATTAAAACAAGAATCGAATTTTCTGATAACAGGAAAGTAATTATTCTTACTCATAAGAAGCTCTGTGCCTGAATAAGAAATAGGCACTGGTTTTTTATTTTTGTGTGAATACTGAAGTTGATTTGCATACCAATCGATTGGTAAGAAGGTTTGCAGAATATGATGCACATCTTGCCTAACGCCTTCTACTTCTTGCATATACCAAATTGGGTATGTGTCATTATCGCCGTTTGTGAAAAAGATAGCATCAGAATCCATTATATTTAAAGTGTTCCATGCCATGTCATGTGCTACACTCCTTCCCGATCGATTATGATCGTCCCAGTTTTCCTTCAACATGTTTGCTGGAACAATTAATAATAGAATAACCAATAAAGAACCCAATGCAATTCTACGTTTAGTTAGTTTTAACACATATTCATATATTGCTATCACTCCCATACCAATCCAAATACAAAAGGCGAAAAAAGAACAAACAAATGCATAATCACGTTCTCTGGGAGTAATAGGAATTTCATTGAGATATACAACAATCGCAAGTCCTGTTAGAACAAATAGCAGAAAAACCACACCAAAATTTAGTCTATCCCTTTTAAAATGGTAAACCATTCCTACAATACCAAGTAGTAGTGGTAGAAAATAATATCTATTACGAGCCTTATGATTTTTATACTTATCTGGAAGCTTTTCTTGATCTCCCAACCTAAATGAATCTACAATTGGAATCCCACTAATCCAGTTACCCCTAAGATGACCACCATGCCCTTGAATATCATTCTGTTTACCAACAAAATTCCACATAAAATAACGCAAATACATATGCCCGACCTGATACTTTAGAAAAAACCGAATATTATCAAAAAATGTAGGAACAACAATAGTTTCTGTTTCTCCTTTATTATTCCTGATTTTAACCTTTCGCCCTTTAATATCAACCCACTTTTTATAGAATTTATCATGCCCTGGATCTAAACTTGCCATACGTGGGAAAACTGACAGTGTATTTTTGTCAAAAACATACTCGGGGTTTAATTCGTCCTTATGGTACTTACCATTATATAACTTGTATGTATACCTCTTGTTGTAATCAATAATGGGTGAATTAAAACTATTCCCCTTAAGAAGTGGACGCATTGGATATTGCTCACGATTGAGGTAGTCTACCAAACCAAATAGATTTTCAACATTATTTATATCTATAAAAGGATTAGAATTTGAGCGAATTACCAATACGGCAAATGAAGAATATCCGGCCAGCCATAGACTTAAAGCAACAACAGCAATAGAAGCAATTTTCTTACCCTTCTTCTTAAAGAAACGGTAAGAATACCTTAAAGCAATAGAAAGAATTACTATAAAAAAAATTGCTCCGGAATACACTGGCAAACCAATTTTATTTACAAATATTAAATCAGTTAATGCTGCATATTTAGCTACTCCTGGAATTATTCCGAAAATAAATACTAACAACAATACCAAAGAAATAAGTTGAGAATAGATAATACCTTTTGTACTTATTTTGTATTTCTTGGAGTAAAACACCAGCACTATAGCAGGTAATGCTAGCATATTTAGAAGGTGAATTCCTACAGAAAGACCTAGAATAAAGAAAATGAGATAAATCCATCTGGTTTCTTCCCATTCTTCACCAGTAGTACTCTCCCATTTAAGGATACACCAAAACACAATTGCCGAAAAAAGCGATGATGTTGCATAAACCTCTCCCTCGACAGCTGAAAACCAAAAACTATCTGTAAATGCGTAAGTTATTGCTCCAATAAAAGAAGCTCCATAGATTAAGAGTTGCTTAGTTCTATCCTCAATACTATTAAAACTTTTAAAGACTAATTTCTCAGAGAACCAAATAAGTATGTAGAATAAAAACATAATAGTTAATGCACTAGCCGTTGCTGAAAGTGCATTAATCATAACAGCTACTTTAGTAACATTACCGCCGGCAAACAAACTAAAGAACCGACCTAGCAACATAAAGAGAGGAGCTCCTGGAGCATGACCTACCTCTAACTTGTTTGCACAAGTAATAAATTCTGAGCAATCCCAAAAACTTGTAGTAGGTTCAAGTGTAAATAAATAGACTAATTCTGCTATTGCAAAGACAATAACACCCATCCATAAGGATATTCTTCTTTTCTCCATTGAAAAATTATTTGAGTTTGCTACTCAGTACACCTTCAAATAAAAAAGTTCAATGGGTTATTGTTAAAATATATTAATGATTATAAATATTTTAACTTGGATCTAGAAGTAAAATGCAAGTACATTTATGAATTCTAAAAAGAAGTAGTCTGGTCTTATTAATTGAGTTTTACTGCTATTGCTTCAATTTCTATCATCACATCTTTTGGTAATCTACTAACTTCAACCGCAGCTCGGGCTGGTTGGTTTTCTTTAAAATATTGAGCATATACTCCATTCATTGCCACAAAATCATTCATCGACTTCAAGAAACACCAGGTTTTGACAACATTATCGAATGTGCAACCAGCAGCTTTTAATATAGCTTCAAGATTCTTAAACACCTGATGAGTTTGCTCTTCAATTCCTCCTTCAACTACTTCGCCAGAATCTGGTAAAAGTGGAATTTGTCCACTTATAAAAACAAAACCATTTGCTTCTATTGCTTGATTGTATGGTCCGATTGCCTGTGGGGCTTCTTCTGTAGATATTATCTTTTTCATAACTAGAGATTTTCTTTAAAATTAATAAAGAATAATCCGATAAATAGTAATTGTTATCAGGAAAACTAAACTGAATTAAAAATTATCGTACCATGATTGTTTTTTGTCGATTTTCAAATCACGCAACAGACTTGATTTAGCTCTTATTAAGAAAGAATAATTTCTCCTGGGACCAAAGGGAACCATTGTAAATTTCATTTCCCAACAATGTAGATCTCTATCTATACTTATATTAGTAAAAGTAACTTCTTTGGCCTCAAAATCATATCCTGAATTAAAACCTATTTTCCAATTCGGGGTTAAACTAAGATCTCCTCTAATTCTAACTGTGTGGTTTTTTGTTTGTTTTTCTACGGTTGTTGGTCTGCTTAATGACCATGAGTAATCGAAGTTAAGCGACCACGGAACACTAAAATCCACATATGTTCCACTATTTATGTTGTAACCTGGTATAAACTCATAATTCGGATCCATTGGATCTTGATATATATTTGAAGATTCTGATAGAACGCCATCCTCATCCTCACTATCCTTACCTTTTGCAGACTTCAGTCTAAATCCCGAGCTAAATGTAAGATTTGTAAACCTTACAAATTTATTAGTATTGTCATAGTAAAACTCATCAACAACCTTTGACTTTGAAGAATCTAAATCATAAAAGCTAAATCTACTACTCATATTTATGGTAAACTTGTTTTTAAAGAGAGATGTTGAACCCGAAATTGAAAGATCACTCCATTTAAATTGGTCACTAAAAGGTCTATATGAAGTTGTAGCATTAAGACTTCTAATTAATGCTACTTTTCGGGGTTCGGCTTCGCCAGTTGTATCGTTCTTTGGCTTCATTTTCATCTCCAGATTATTACCTAAAGACAAACTAACACTTCCACTTTTACCAGCACTACTAGGCGCTTTATAAAAACTATTTTGATAATAAGAATATCTATCCTCCTTTACTTCTCCATTTTTGATATAAACAAGCGTATCGTAATAATTTGGATTAATCCTACTCATATCAGGAACAAAAGAAAATGATGCTCGCGGCTGAATAACATGCCTTATGGCAATAACATTTGGATCAGGACGAGTATTAGTAAACATTCCATAAACTTTTGGAGCCAACGATAAGGATATACCAGGATTAATTGCATGTGCATAAGTTATTTTATCTACCGTATCTACAACAATGGTAGAATTATATAAATCGCCCTCAACACGCTTTTTAATATAAAAATTATTTAACCTACCTTCATAATTTAATGAAGGAGATATAGTTAGCATTTTTATTTTATCCGATTTAAGATTAATAACAAAAGGTATAGAATGACTAAACCCTGCAGTCATTAAATCAAATACTTCAGGCCGAAAAAGCAAAGTATCTCTAATATTTTGAACTTTAGAAGCAAAACTTGACTTGTAGCTAAACCCAATATTTTCGTACCACTTATATTTTCCCGAGCCACCTTTTTTACGAAATGGATACATAGTAGAAGCATTAAACGAACCTGTTGGAAAGTCAACACTCACTGTACTATCAGAAACATTCTGTCTGGCATTTGCAGATATACCTAAATTAAAGGGGGTGCCAGGCCAGTTTTTCGAGAAGTTTATACTCGAAGATTTTTGACCAGTAAGGTAATCTTGGGTTACTGTTGAATTACTCTTTTCATAACCAGAACTAGAAAAATTTACACTGGCAGAGAATGATTGTGTAGGATTAGCCTTTGGTGATTTTCTATGGGACCAGGTCCAACTAAAATCTTTTCTTTCCACAAAATTATCATCACTGTTGTCGTCATTAAAAGCATAACTAAACATCATATTACCACCAAACTTATATTTAACCTCATAAGTAGTTCTAAATCGTAAAGCCCACGAGCCTTTAGAAAAGATATCGCCCTGAATTTGGGCATCCATATACTTTCCAAGTGGTTGGTACCACCCACCATCACGTAAAGAGAAACCCCTAATTTTTTCGTCACTATATCGGGGTATTAAAACACCAGCACCTCGTTGTCTTGAGTTCGGAAAAAAGCCAAATGGTAGTCCTAGAGCTGGCAGGGGTATATCAGCAAACACAAGATAGGCAGGACCACTAATAATTTTATCATCAGGAATTACGATTGCCTTTGTTAGTTTAATATAAAAGTGAGGATGTTCTTCGTTACATGTAGTATATTTACCTCCCTTGACATGAATATGTCCATTGTTATCACGTTTTGTCAAGTCACTATGTAAATATCCTTCCCCTTGCTCAGTAATCACATTAAAAATCAAGCCTTTCCCTGTTTTAAGATTATAAAAGACTGAGTCGGTTTCAAACTCTTCCTGCTTTTGAATGAAAATGGGGTTACCTGTATAGACACCATTAGTGTCGAAAACACCTGTGGCTTTTACTTCTTGATTTTCAAGGTCAGATTCAATATATTCTCCCTTCAATTGAAAATCCTGATATTTTAACTCTCCTTGACCATAAAGCAATACTTTCTGGTTAGCTATAAGAACATGCATTGAGTCTTTAGATGAATAATAGACTGGAACGTCAACAACAGACTTCTTTTTGACAGTATCTTTAGCAATAGTACCATTAACAGAAAGAGCAGTGTCAGAAATAATTGTATCTGTAATATTCTCATAAATTGTACTATCAATCGCTTGCGACATGCCTGCTGTGGAAAATAGCACAGTTAGTGTTAATAATGATACGACAACTGAAGTCTTTAAGAACAATTTTAGTATTATTTTTGCAGTTGATAATATAATCATGAGAGGCGACAAAACTAATAAATATAACGGTTCATCATACAGAAAATTTTCAAACGAATGAAAAGAATGGGCATAAGAAATTGGAGTTGGATTATCTTTTTGTTTCACATTGTGACGTTTTTAGCTATTAGTCAAGAGATTACGACTAATGACAACAAAATTCGTACCGTTGTCATAGATCCTGGACACGGAGGAAAAGATCCTGGAGGAATTGGAAAAAAATCACAAGAGAAGGATATTGCCCTGGCAATCAGTCTAAAAGCTGGAAAATATATCGAAAATAATTTCCCAAATGTTAAAGTAATATATACACGAACAACTGATGAGTATATTCAACTTCATGAGCGTGCAAAAATAGCAAACGATAACGAGGCTGATTTGTTTATTTCTATTCATGTAAATTCTAATCCCAAAACCTCACCCTATGGTACTTCCTCACATGTTCTGGGGCTGCACAGAATGAATGAAAACTTTGAAGTTGCTAAAAGAGAAAACTCTGTAATTTTAATGGAGGATGACTATGAAACTCGTTACGAGAACTTTGACCCAAACTCTCCTGAATCCTACATTATATTCAGTTTAATGCAAAATGTTTATTTTGATCAGAGTCTAATTTTCAGTCAAAAGGTTCAGGATCAGTTTCGAGAAAGGGCGCAAAGAAAAGACCGTGGAGTTAAACAACAAGGGCTACTTGTACTAGCTCAAGCATCTATGCCAGGAGTATTAATTGAGACTGGCTTTATAAGTAATCCGACCGAAGAAAAATACCTTATGAGTAAAGATGGGCAGGATTATCTTGCTTCTGCTATTTACAGGGCTTTTAGAGAATATAAGTTGTATATTGAAAATGATTCACCAATTAATCAGATAATAATCACAGAAAATATAGATAAAACACCTGCTAATCAGGACACAACGTCGGTACACGAAGATTCTATTCAGCCAAAAACAAATGATTCATTAAATGAGGCTTCACAAAAAAAATTAAAAAACGTTAATCCAACTATTTCAAGTCAAATTGACGGTGTTATTTTCAAAGTTCAAATACTTTTTTCTGAAAACAAGATTGATTTGAAAAGTGATTTATTTAATGACTTTAATGATGTTGAAGAAATTAGTTCTGATGGAAAGTATAAATATGTAGTTGGTTCAAAAACTTCATATCAGGAAGCCATAGAGTATAGTAAATGGGTGAAAAGCCGACATCCCGATGCATTTATTGTAGCAGTTTCGAAGGGCAAAATAATTCCTGTTTCAGAAGCTATAGACCTTGAAAACACAAACTAGTAAGCAAAAATCACTTTAATATAAAGTATATTCATATTACTGTACAGGAAAGATATTCTATATTTGTAAGCTTAATAATAAAACTATTTAGAATGAAATTATCTCGTGAGGTTAAAACCGGAATTGTTGCTTTAGTCGTATTAGCTCTGGGAATTTGGGGTTTTAATTTTCTTAAAGGGAAAAACATACTTAGTCCAACAGATTCGTATTATGTTGAATATAATCAGATTGAAGGCTTGATAGGATCAGGTTCTGTTTTCTATCGTGGATATAAGGTTGGTACAATTAGCAATATAAACTTCGATAGTAAGAATCCAAAAAGTTTTATAGTAAAAATTAATCTTGAAAAGGATATTAAAATACCCCTTAAATCGCGGGTTGTGGCTAAATCTTCAAACATTATTGCCAGCGCAAAAGATCTGTTTTTAATTTTTTATGACACGACCGCCTACCATCTGCCAGGAGATACCCTTCTACCAGATTATGACAAAGGTATGATTGGTATAATTGAACCACTTCAAAAACAATTTGACGAGACTATAAAAGGCATAAACCAGACCTTACTCGCTTTAAATAACATTCTTGATAATGGTACGCAAGAAAATATTCAGGCAAGCATAAAATCGGTGAAAGAAATTAGTAGCTCATTATCAACTATGCTTGCTCCTAATGGAGATTTAGCTCAAACAATGAAAAATCTGGATTCTATTACTTTAACAATAGAATCTAAAAAAGGAGAAATTGGCAACACTATAGACAATATGTCAAGTATTAGCGCCTCTCTTGACAGTGCAAATATTGGACATACAATACGCTCACTAGATAGCACTTTAATGGCAACCCAATCAATTCTAACTAAAATCAATGAGGGTGAAGGTACAGCAGGAATGTTGGTAAATGATAGTAGTCTATACATAAACTTAGCATCATCAACTGCAAGTTTGGATTCATTACTTACCGATTTGAAAGATCATCCAAAACGATACGTTCATTTTTCAATGTTTGGAAAGAAGGATAAATAAGCTAAGTAAAGTAATTGGTAACCAGTGATAGGTATTGAGAAACTTACCATAAATCACTCGTTACTCGTCACATTTCAATAATATAAAAATGACTTTAGAACTGGGAGAACAACATCTGGATAATTTTATTATGATTGGAGATAGGGTATTAATAAAACCTAAATCGCCTTTAGATAAGACCAAATCAGGATTATTTTTACCTCCGGGAGTTCAGGAAAAAGAAAAAATTCAGACAGGCTATGTTGTAAAAGTTGGTCCAGGATACCCAATTCCAGCAATTAATGAAGTAGACGAGCCATGGAAAGATAAAAGTGAAGACGTAAAGTATGTTCCTTTGCAAATTAAGGAAGGTGACCTTGCTATTTTTATGCAAAAAAGTGGTTTCGAGATTGAATTTCAAAAAGAAAAATACTTAATTGTTCCTCACTCTGCAATATTAATGGTTATTCGCGACGAGAGCCTTTTTGAGTAATATCAAAATTGAAATATACCCCTTGCCCTAAAAACTCACAATTCAACAGAGTTTCTATTTGCTATGAATAGCAAAACAAATAGCTTATGTTTTTACAATAAATATTCCGTTTGTTTATTAACTTTAAATAACATGAATTTATGAAGCTTTTTTAGCAAACTAAATTTAAACAAATGGGAAATGTCGTTAGGGAAGTAATAATTGTAATAGTTATATCGCTATCAACATCTTATGGAGTTTTAATCGCAAGTGAACCTGCTATAGATTCCATTCCAAAGTATAATTTAGAAATTCTTTCTTATAGATATGGTAAAAATGATGCCCAAAAAATATTGGATGGGAAAATAGAATTAGGGTTTACCAGATCTATGGTTATTCTCGCAAAGGGATTTCCCTATGAAATAGAAGAACCTCTAGGGAAATACTTGGATTTCGAAATATTCTTTTACCGCGATTGCACTGTATTTATTGAATTTGGGTCAATTACCCACATTAAAAAAAGAGAACAAAAAAAATAAACCAAACAACTAGTTGGGTCTTTTCTTTTTGATAAATATTATGATTTAAATCAAGAAGTAAAACAAAACCTTCATCTATAGGTTTAACAAAGAAATTGCAGGTGAAATTTATAAAAACCATATTTCTAAATAGAAATTCTATTTTAATAATTGGGCTTTTAGCAGGATTGATTTTTGGTGAATATGCTAGCCACTTGAAAGCATATACAATATATATCCTTGCAATAGTAATGACATTCTCAACTTCGGGTATTAGCACAAAGTCGTTATGGCCCCCTAAAAATATTTTAAAACCAATGTTGATTGGTGCTTTGCTAAATTATATAGTATTTGGGCTGGTTATAATTGGTGTTGCATGGATATTAATGCCAGAAAAAATTCTTTTATATGGTTTTGTTGTTATTGCTGCAGCACCTCCCGGAGTTTCGGTAATTCCTTTCACTTATATGCTTAAAGGTAATGTAGATTATGCTATTCTTGGGACATTAGGTGCATTTATAGCTTCCATTTTTATGGCACCTTTAATAGTAAAGTTTTTTGGTAACTCTGAAGGAATTAATTCTCAACAGCTATTTCTGATGATGGTAAAGCTGGTCTTAGTCCCAATGATATTATCAAGATTATTATTGATTAAACCTATTTTACCGACTGTTGAAAAAATAAGAGGAAAGATTGTCAACTGGGGATTTGCAATAATAATATTTGTGGCTGTTGGAATAAACCGACAAGTTTTCTTTTCCGATTATAAAACACTCTTGCTTGTTACTATAACACTTTTTACAGGCACATTTATTTTAGGCTGGCTTTATGATATTCTATCTATTAAAATATTTGGATATAAAGAAATTAATATTGCCGAAAACTTACTTGCAACAACAAAAAGTTCAGGTTTTTCTGTAGTAACAGCATTAACTTTGTATGGAGAAAGAGCTGCAATTCCTTCTGCTGTGATGGCAGTTATAATTCTTATTTATTTCCTATTCCGTTCTATCAGAATGCAAATGAGCTTAAAAAATAAGTACCCAGCTAAGTAGTATGCTCAAAATTATGAGGATAATAATAATTCCTGACTGCCTATTCGCATACCTGCCGCATTGACTATCCAAATTTCAAATTTGATGGATTCAAAATTCTCAGCATATTTCCTAAATGCATCATGCTGCCCATGATCATCTTCACCGAATGTTTCAATCTCAATTATCAATGTTTTCGTTCCATTAACAGCATAGATATCTGGCACATACCCTTCAATCTCAGGTGGAGGTATAAACCCTGGAATGTGGTCGGCAAGTACTTGCCATCCATTTCGTCGTAAATTTATTGCTTCAAGATAAACTCCTTTATCATGAGCTATTTGACCTGCCGCACTTCTTTTTGCCATGGAGTGAAAAATTCTTTTTTAACAGATGAATTGAAGAAAGCCCTCCAACACAACTATTTTTCCGTTAGTTTTTGTGGTTCATTCAGTTAAATTCTTGAAACTTTTATGACCTACTTCCTATAAATAAAGAAATTACATTTTTGGGATCAAGAAAGTAAAAGCAATTTAATTACCTATACGTACATACACGCTAAAAGTTATGTTTATTTGTGCTTTTATTTTAAAAAAAAATGAAGGTTAGTAATTGCATTGAAGTTCTGACTTTTACAGAGCTTTTACATTTAACGACTATATAATAAATAAGTAGCCATATAGATTAGCAGAGTAAAATATCTTATCCGATTAATAGTAAAACAAGTATAAGGAGCCCATTTATAATGTTATTCCCTTTTTATTAAGTTCGAAAAGCATTTGTTTTTGAGAAGTCACCTGTATTGTTTCTAACCCCATTTTTTGAGCACCTTTAATATTTTCAATTCCATCATCAAGTAAAAGAATATTTTCAGGTGCAATATTCAAATAATTAATTGCGTATTGATAAGTTTAAGCATTAGGCTCCCTAATAAATTTTAATATATTCTAAAAGCAGAAATAGCTTATAGCTGTGCAAGTTTGTATATTTGCTGCATATGAAACCAGATTTATCAGAAAACACGCTAAAAAAGCAACGAAACAACCAGGAAATATTAAAACTAACAACTGAGCAAATCATTAAGGATTTTGCCTTATTTGGAATAGCTATTGAATTTCCGGCTGATATGAATTATGCATATTATGATTTATTCGACCAACTGCATGAACATATTGCTCACATGTGGGATACGGATAATAACATTTTGGTTTCATTACTCTATAGAATAGACCTCTCGGAGAAAGCTATCTGGAAAAAGAAAGATCAATATCCGGATATTTCTGTAACAAGAATTATTACCGAACTCACCATTGAACGAGAACTCAAAAAAGTTCTTACAAGAAAGTTCTATAGCGAACTACCAAACCCAAATCCCGAATCGCTTGAATAATAAAACTTTAAGAGGTATAATTCTTCTTCTTAGCAAGTAATAATACTCCACCAATTACAACAATAGTTCCTAATATTTGAAATACGGTTACCTTTTCGCTCAAGAAAATTGATGCTAGAATAATTGTACTAATAGGTCCAATACTACCAATAACAGCTACATTCGATGCTCCTATTTTGTGGATTGCCTCAGTAATTAAAAAAGATGGGATAACTGTACAGATAATAGCCATTAAAAATGTTAACACATAGACTTGAAAAGGAAAATCAAAGAAATTAATTCCATGAATAATTCCAAAGTGAATTATAGCTGCTACGGCTGAAACAGTCATTGCAATACTTGTAAACAGTTTTGTTCCAAAGCGATGTATAAGTTTGCCTGTACCAACAAGGTAAACAGCATATGAAACAGCGCTTCCAAATACAAGAATTCCGCCTAAAAAAATATCCTGACTACCCGTATATGTATTTTTGTAGAATGCTAATAATACTCCTAAATAGGTAATTACAACAGCTAATATTTGAGTTCTTGTTGCCTTCTTTTTGAGAAAAATAGCTGAAATAATTAACACAATAGTTGGATATACAAATAATATAAGTCTTTCTAATCCTGCTGATATATACGTTAACCCGACAAAATCAAGAAAACTTGCCAGGTAATAGCCTATCATACCTAAACCAATTATTTTGTAAAAATCGGTTATTTTAAGACTCTTATGCTTAATATCTTTTATTGAGAATAAAAATACTCCCAGGTAAAAAGGTAAAGCAAACAGAAGTCTTAAGGTTAAAACTGATAAAGCATCAACGTCATATTGATAAACCATTTTTGCTAGTACAGCCTTTGATGAAAAAAAAATAACGCCTGTGCAAGCAAGTAGAAATGCAAATAAGTTTTTTGTTATAGAATTTTCCATGTTGAATTAAAATAAAAAAGGCCTCCTGATTTTCAGAAGACCTTTATGTGAATATAATTTTTTATTAATTATTACAAAACTAGTCTCCCGGGGTATTTACAGATACCACGAGCCAATTGCTTAGTTTATTAATAATTGATACTTTAATCATGTGGGTAAAGGTACTAATTCTTTAGGTTTTATTTTACATCAACAATGAACTAAACGGAAAATTGTAAATCGCTCAAACTTTTATACAATCCTTCATGCAGTTCCATAAGTTGTTCGTGAGTCCCTTGTTCAACAACTTCCCCTTTGTCTAGAACTAAAATATTATCAGCTTGCCGAATTGTTGATAGTCTATGTGCAATAACAATTGAGGTTCTACTTTTCATTAATTTTTCAAGGGCATCCTGAACAAGCTTCTCCGATTCTGAGTCGAGGGAAGATGTTGCTTCATCTAAAATTAATATTCTGGGATTCTTCAACATAGCTCGTGCTATAGCTATTCGTTGTCGCTGACCTCCCGAAAGTTGAGTTCCCCTCTCTCCTACTATTGTTTCGAGCCCTTCTGAAAACTCCGAAATAAAATTCCACGCATTAGCATTTTTCGCAGCTTCGATTATCTCTTCATCGCTTGCCCCTATTTTTCCATAGGCAATATTTTCTTTTATAGTACCACCAAACAAAAATATATCTTGCGGTACCAGAGCCATCTGACTTCTTATACATGATAACGAAATATCCGAACTTTCAATACCATCGAACATTAACTTGCCATTGGTTGGTTCATACATTCTCAGTAATAAGGATGCCAAAGTAGATTTACCTGCCCCACTGGGGCCAACAAGTGCAACAGTTGTGTCGTGTTCAACACTAATGTTTAATTTATTTAATACCAGAAAATCTTCTCTTGAAGGATATATAAAAGATAAATCCTCAAATTTTATGTTTCCTTTTAATTTAATATCACTTTTGGTGCCTTCGCATTCTTCGAGTGGTTCAGCCGTTTCTTCAAATATTTTGAGTAAATCTTCTGTTGCTCCGATAAATTGTTGAACCCTGCCAAAAAGACTCGCCAAACCACCTATACTTCCACCAATAAAGACCGAGTAAAGCACAAAAGAAAATAGTTCTCCTGCCTCAATATCTCCGTCACCTAATAAAGAAGCACCACGCCAAATTACAGCCGTAATGGTACCAAAAACGCCTAAAATTATAAACGAGGAAAAAGCCGCACGTAAATACCCATTTTTAATACCTGTTGCAGCAATTTCTATAGTTGTTTTCTTATATCTCTTCATTTCAAAAAACTCGTTAACAAAAGCTTTTACACTTTGAATTCCCTGAAGCGTTTCTTCCACTATTGTATTTGAATCGGCAACCTGACTTTGAGCTTTTTTAGATAATCCGCGAATATAACGGCCAAAAACAACCACCAGTACCATAATTAATGGGAGAATTGACAACATAAACAAGGTTAATTTAGTCGAGAGAAAAAGTAATAGAGTTATTCCTCCAAATATGGTAATTAACTGTCTGATAAACTCTGCCATTGTTGTTGTGAATGCATCCTGAAGCAAAGTTATATCAGCAGAAATCCGGCTATTTAATTCTCCTACCCTCCTTTTCAAAAAAAAGCTTAATGGCAAACGAATCAAGTGGTTAAAAGTACTTTGCCTTAAGTCTGCAAGTGTTCTTTCACCCACTCTGGTAAATAGAATTATTCTAAAGTAGGAAAAAATTGATTGCATAATCAAAACTCCAATTAGAATCAATACTATTCTATTTATTTCCTCTCCTATTTGCCCATCGTTTCCTATATCTACTACATCTCCGAGTAATTTTGGAAACACAAGGCTTGCTCCTGTAGAACCTAATAGAAAAAACAATCCAATAGCATATTCAACACTATACGGTTTTATGTACTTAAAAAGCTTAAATAAATTGATTAGTCCCGAGCGACTTATTTTTTTCTTTGGTACTTCTACTCCCATTAATCTCCTTGTTTTATAGAAACAAATGTAAATTATAATTTGGAAACAGTGGATATTGATAAGAGTTCAATGAATAATAGTCTTTCAATTTTCAAATTAAGGTAATACTCTATATATTGAACCATGCTAAAAGTTGATACTGTAACATACAAAACCAGCGACTCCGGCTTGTTCCGGTTATGCCTTAACTGGTAAGAATATTATTAGTTGCATAATAATTTCCTTTAAGAATCGGAATTGATGAAGATACGCAAGCAATAAAGCATATTAAAATTACTATCCTGATTATCAATAACAGATTGTAATGAGTAATATTACTGGTTTTGTTAAATTTGGAGGAATCTTCAAACTTATAACAACCTAAATCCGATAACCAGTATATCATCAATTTGCGGAAAATCTCCTATCCAATCTTTAAGAGTATCCTCTAATATTAATTTTTGTTCCTCCATTGGTTTTTCATGAATATCAATAAGTACTTTCTGAAACTTCTTAATACCATATTTTTTCTTTTTGCTACCACCTATCTGATCCTGAAAACCGTCAGAGAATATATAAAATGCATCATTTGGCAACACCTTAATTTGCTTATCAGTAAATGGCCTCTCCTTAAAATGTACAGAAGCTGGTTGTCTGTCTCCTGCAATAATTTGAAGTTCCTTATTCCTTATTAAGTATAGCGGATTATATGCTCCGGAAAATTCTAATATTTTGGCTTTGGGATCGTAAATACATAAGGCCAGGTCTATTCCTTCTTTCTGCAACGAATCTGAATCGTATTGTCGCAGAGACAGTTTTACCTTTTCTCTAAGAAATTCGAGTATTTGCGAGGCAGATTTAACCTTCGATAGTTTACTTATCTCAGCAAGGAAAGCAATACCCAACATACTCATAAATGCTCCTGGAACCCCATGACCTGTGCAGTCAGCAGCAACAAGAATAAGTTTATTATCTTTCTTTGTAAACCAATAAAAATCTCCACTAACAATATCTTTAGGTTTATAAAAAATAAAATGCTCGCTAAGATGCCCCGAAAGAATTACTTCTGATGGAAGAATTGCCTTTTGAATCCGTTGAGCATAATCAATACTATCTGTAATGAGTTGTTTTTGTTTTATTAATTCTATGTTTTGTAATTCAATGCTATCTCTTTGTGAAGTAATCTCATCATTCTGCACTAGTAAAATATCATGTTGTGCTTGAATTTCCTGAGTACGCTCAACTACCGATTGTTCCAAATTTAAATTTATTGTTTCCAAATTCTCTGCTAATTCTTTGGTATGATTGAACATTTTTAGAAATCTATATGATACAATATAGGCCTGCATAAAAATGAAAAACATAAAACCGTAGGTAGTAAGATAAAGTGTATTGATAATTCTATTTACATACAAAATATCATTTACTAATGTTCCAACAAAAACAATAAGGGCTATAAGTACCACCATAGCTATCCTGTCCTTTCTAATCAAGCCATGCACCACTAAGTAAAATGCATAGAGCGCCGAAACAATTAAAATAAGTTGGTAAAACATTAGTCCTTTAGAAAAGCTATTCACATTAAGAAATAATATTACTAAAAGTGATATACTATTCAGACTTATTGCAATTCGCAAAAACACTATTTTACCATAAGTCAATATTTCGTGAAAGAATAAGAGAAAAATAATTGCACCTATTGGTAATGTAAGGTACTCAAGTCTAACAATAATATCCCATTTTACATTTGGTATAAGTTTCAGAATATATAATTCCTCTAGAAGTAGGTTACGAAATGCTACATCTACACAAAAAAAACCAAACAATAAAGCTGACTTAAAATTCCTGTTAAAAAAGAATAATCCGAAAAAGTATATTGAAATAACAATTATGCTACCCATTAAAAATAATCGGATCTCCAGTTTAGTTTCCCAGGTTTTTAAAACATACTCCTCTTTCCCAATTGAATTTATGTTGCTCCAGATTCCGCCTACTGAGTAGTGAAAATTAGCAACCTGAATAATAAGGTTAAAGTCTTTTGACTTATTATTAAAGAACTTCACTCCTGTTGCGTAACCCGGCACCGTCTTTTCTTTACTAGTGCCAACCTTACCTCCTTCAAAAAGTAATTCATCATCAATAAAAATTTTACATGCACTTCCTATACTGCCAATTCTAAGTGCAAGATTTAAATTTACGGAATCAGTTAATACTTTTATTCGGTAGGTACAGTAACCATGTGCTGGTAGGTTTTGGCCATCAACCTCCACATCAGCCCACACAGATGGAACTTTTTGATAACAAGTTAACCTCTGAGGGATACTATCCTGAAAATCCTCTGAAAACAGTAATTTCTCCCAATAAAATTCCCATTCCCCTGTAAAATTCAATTGAGTTAACTCTTGAAATTTATTGCCCCGCAAATCAAGTACTCCCTTAACAATACTTATCTCATTCTTCGCAGCGAACGTATATGGATATAGGAAATTAACAAAGAAGATAATTAGAATTTTTCTAATCAAAACACTAGTTCCCATAATTGACAAATCACTTGTAAATTTATTATGTTATTTTCCCAAATAGTATCTAAAAGAACCGAATTCACAAACTATTTAGTTTATATAATAATGTTTGAACTCCCGTTATTCGATTCGAAAACCCCATTCTTGATTTTTACTCATCAGGAATAGGGCTTTCTTGCAAACATTAAATATCATCAAACTAATTTAACTTTTCAAATAAATTTGAAAAGGTTTTAAAACAACAAACTCTATCAGATAAACATTTAGCCCTCTTTTTCTCAAAATAGAAGTCGTAATCTTATTAAGATAGCTGTTCATAAAAATTTTTATGCCCCAAATACAATATGAATTGATGGTATACCAAATCCAGTTCACGAATTAATTATAGTACAGTATCAGATAATTTTAAGTTAGGTAACTTAAGAATGGTATCAAAGGGTGAATCATTTTACAGCAATTTATTAATATAAAAATGACATATGATTTCTTACGAACCCGAATAATGAAGATTGCTTTTACAATATTTATAATTTTAAATCAGTTTAGTTAAGCTTTAGCAATGGATGAATTTAAGCAAACATTTTTTTAAAGGTTAATAATAAACTGTCGTTTTAGTGCGGTTTAATTAGTGTAGGGCAACGTTAATCTTTAACATTGCAATCATTATATTCAAGCAATACGGAATAAATATTGTTATATCCATATGCATTTGCTCCATCTTTCTCAGTGAACTTTGGACAATCACTTATTAAGTCGATAAAATCTGTTCGAATAAACTTTCTATTAAGCTTATAAATCTGTTTATCATATTTTTGAAGGCAATATCTGTTGTATCTTATGGTTAAACTTGAATTTGTTGTTATTCCGGTTTGTGAATTATAACTGCTGCTAGGTAATACTATCTTCTTGTAATATTTATACAACTTAATATTACCATCAACTATCTTATGTAAAAATATTTTGCGACCTCTGATGTTTAACTGATTGTCTACAGACTGAAAAACAAAATATTGATAATTGTATCCAAACTCAAAACTTTTGGTGTCTCTTGGTTTCAACCTGACTCTCTTGTCAGATTGAATCTGCCTTGCTCTAATCTTGTATTGGATTTTTGAGAATTCAACCTTATTATCTCCACTATATTTTTTCTTGTACTTAGGAAGTCTAAATCTACAATCTATTGTATCTCCATTATTGTCAACATATTTACCTAGTATTTTAATACTTTGAGAGTAAGTAATACTTAAAAGAAGTGTACTTAAAATAATCGTTGTAAATAACTTTTTCATTTTGAGATTTTTTTGAAAGTGTCGATTTGATGATAAATTGAAATAAGCTACTATCCTTTCAAGCTTTTCAAAATTTCAAACAAACATCTAACATATTATTTATTAATCAGTTTCACATTTATTGGAGCATATCCAAATTCTTACTAACGTCAAATTTAATCATTTAAAAACTGTATTTGTTTATTCATAATTATCTCAGCTTATTAAATCGCTAAAAACTCTAGAAATTGCTGCCCCTATCAAGTTATCTCAGTTTGCAAGCGTCGAATGTTGCCCACCTATCAAATATGCGCATATAAGAACTTAATTTTACATTGGCTACAGCTTAGTTCCCTCAGGCCTGCTCTTGCAAAAACGATGTGGACTAAGTAAGTAAACAAAAATCACCGTCGATGATTCTTTAGATTATTCAAATACACTAAAAATGTAAATCTTATCGAGAAGGAACGTGTTTTGTATAACAGAAAAAGCAAAATTAAAATACCCTCTCAACCCTTTTAGCAGTGCTTTGCAAAAAAAACTAAAATTATCTGAAACTAAATAGACTTTTAGATTTATTGCATAACTGGCAATTAATTCTTGTTTTACTTCTATCTTAATTCTTTGCAGTGATTATTCTTATATTTGAACCACAGATAAAATATGGCTATTTACGGCGTGTGTTTTTAAACTACGTTCCTAACTAAGAATAAAGTGCTGATTTGCATTGTAAAACATATAATAAAGAATGAATAAAAGAAAAATAAAGAAAGCTCTCAAAAGAATATACTATTTACCAAAAAACAAGTATTTATTATTCTATCTGGCTAATAAAATCAGACACTTTTATCTGAAGCTAATAAAATCGACCAAAGTAGCCTATCCTTCTACAATAATGATAGAATTAACTAATCACTGTAACCTGGCTTGCACCATTTGTCCAAGAGAATATAATTACGGCAAGGAAATGGATAAGGGCACAATGGATATAAAACAAGCTAAGAAAATTATTGATGAAGTTCACCCTTATTTAGATTCCATAGGACTCACAGGTATGGGTGAAACATTTATGTACAAAGAATTGGAAGATGTTGTTGATTATATCAAAAACAAGAACAAAGGAATTATAATTTCTATTTCAACCAATGCTGTATTACCAAATTTTCTTCAGAAAGTTGAAACTTTAGTAGGTAAAATAGACACTATTCAAGTCTCAATTGATGGCATAGAAGACGTTTATAATTCAATTAGAGTGAAGTCTGATTTCAAATTATTAAACAACAATTTAAGAAAATTAGCTAGTTTATGTAAAACAAGCAAAACAGACTTGATGTTGAATATGGTTGTAACAAAAGAAAACTATACTCACATGTCTAAACTAGTAAATTATGCTGAAAACATTGGCATCAACTATTTGGATTTCACAATGCTTAACCTTGCTTCAGTTACAAATGTACCAACAACATATTACGAGTTTTATCAATCTAAAGAATTCCTAAAGGCTGTTTCTGAATTAGAGTTAGCCATTTCTAACACGAACAAATTAGTTATTACCAGTAAAAACTTTCAAACGGACAATAGCTTCCAAAAATGTCCTTTTCCTTGGTCGCATTTTTATATCTGCCAAGACAGCTATATAGCTCCATGTTGTGCAAAACCTTTTCCTAAAGAGAAAAACTTTGGCAATGTTTCGGACATTAAAGTAATTGATATCTTAAACAGCAGTGAGTTCAGAAACTGGCGCAGGCTTTGGTTCAAAGATTCTACACCTGCATTCTGCGATAAATGTCATTTTGTAAATATGTAATTCAAACAAAAGCTAACGCAACTTATAGTTAAATTTCACATCATATAATTCGATAACAACTAATATGAAAAAAAATTGGATTCGAAAAATTCTTGGAGGATTAAGCTATACTGCTGCAATGTTTATATTTCAGGCTTGCTACGGAACACCACAAGATTTCAAACCTGATGTACTAATTGAAGGTCAAGTGAAATCCAAAACCAACGGACTTCCAATAAAGGGAATTAAAGTCTCAATAGCAGACCTCAATTACCATGAGTATACAAATGAAGAGGGGCGTTTCTCTTTTTATTCCGAAATGATAAACAATTTCAGAATCTTGTTTGAAGATGTAGATTCAACACAAAACGGCATCTACCTAAGTAAAGATACAATACTGGTAAATATCGAAGATGAAATTCATCTGGATATTAAGTTAGATGAAAAATAAATGCTTTCATTACTAAAAAAGTTAGTGTTTCGAAAAATTAGAAATTCAGAAACACAATTACATGAGCTGAGTTACTTATTTTGGGAATGCACTACCAGATGCAATCTGAATTGCTTGCATTGTGGAAGCGACTGCTCAAAAGATAGTCTGCATAAAGATATGCCTTTGGAAAGTTTCCTATCAGCGCTTGACACTATTAAATCACCGGTTAAAAACTTTACTGTTGTACTAACTGGTGGCGAGCCCCTGTTGCGAAAAGATATTGAGCAATGTGGCAGAGAAATAAGAAAAAGAGGAATGAGATGGAGCTTGGTTTCTAACGGGCATTTATACAACAAACAGAAACATATTTCTTTATTAAATTCAGGTCTTGGAGCACTTACTATAAGTTTAGATGGCTTAGAAGGCTCTCATAACTGGTTAAGAAATAACAAAGATAGCTTCAGCAAAGTTGACAATGCCATTGCAATAGCTGCAAGCTCATCCAGACTCAATTTTGATGTAGTTACCTGTGTAAATCAACAAAACCTTGGTGAACTTTCTCAAATACGTGATTATTTAATTCGTAAGGGCGTAAAAGCTTGGAGATTATTCACAATAGTTCCAATTGGCAGGGCACAAAGTAATCCTGATTTAAGATTAAAAAACACCCAATTTAAAGAGCTAATGGACTTTATTGTTGAATCTCGGATTAAGTCTAAAATCGACATAAAATTTAGCTGCGAAGGATATGTAAGTAGTTACGAACTAAAGGTTAGGGATAGCATCTTTTTTTGCAGAGCAGGAATAAACATTGCCTCAATCTTAATTGATGGTTCAATTTCAGCTTGTCCAAATATAGATAGAAGCTTTTCTCAAGGCAATATCTACAAGGACAATTTTTACGATGTTTGGCAATTAAAGTATCAACCATTTAGAAATAGAAGCTGGACAAAGATTGGTAAGTGCAGTAATTGTTCCGACTATAAAGATTGCCTTGGCAACGGATTTCATTATTGGCATGGCGATAAAAAAAATGTACTGATTTGCCATAAAGAACAGATTGAGAGAAACTAAGTTTAGTTTACTAAAGCAAACAAAAACCTCCTATTAGGAAATTACATGTTTTGTAATCAATGAATTAATCTTATATTCATCGCCAAAACCCTTTTTTGTTTTTAACTTAAAATAGGATTAATTAGCTATAAGCTAAAAAAAAAGATGTCAATGAATACTACTTCTCAAAAAAGAAGAAACACAAGAGTTTTTACCTTAACCGTTATTAGTATCCTTTTTAGCATTACATCATCCTCTCAGGAGAATTTTATAGCTGGATATATTATTAATTTGAAAGGCGATACTATCAATGGATATATTGATTATAGAAACTGGAATATAAATCCCCATAAAATTAGCTTTGTTGAAAAAATTGGCAATAAACCAAAAGTTTACAATCCATTAGACATAATTGAATTCATAGTGCTTGATGAAAACTATGTTAGCGGTATTGTTGAAACAGAAATAAGCTCTGTTGATATTAGCAGACTTTTGCTTGATCCTTCCCTACATCTAAAGAAAGACACTACCTTCCTTCAAACTCTTTTTAAAGGAAACAAGCATCTGTATTATTACAATAACGCTGATAGTAGAGAAAATTTTTATATAAAAAATGATGAACATTTTGAATTATTAGTTTACAAAAAATATTCAAAAAGATTTCAAGAAGAATACCAAGGAACCTCCTTCGAGAAAATGGGTAAAACAGTTATTATGGAGAACTTAAAATATATTGGTCAACTTAAAATCTACTTTAACGACTGCTTGAATCTTACACCAAAAATTCAAAACACAAAGTACAATAAACTTAGCCTTGAAAAACTTTTCTCTGATTATTATGACTGCTCTAATTCAAAGCCTATTTTTCAAAAAAAAGTTGAAAAAATAACTTTTGATATAGGAATATTAGCTGGCGCTTCTATAAGTTCTTTAGAATTTTCTGGCGAGAATTACAACTACCTAATTAATGCCAATTTCAAAGGTTCCGCAAATTTTTCTGCGGGGCTGTTCTTTGAAGCTATTTTACCTAGACACCAATATAAATGGTCTGTTAATAATGAGCTTCTATTTACCTCATATAGTTTTAAAAGTTACTACGAAGATTACACTTCCGAAAACCAATATACTTTATCTACAACCGAAATTAATTTTTCATACCTAAAGCTTAACAATTTAGTCAGATACAAATACCCTGTAAATAACTTTAATGCTTTCATAAACATCGGAATATCCAATGGTCTGATTATACATGAAACTAACCGTTTAAAAGCAGACACAAAGTATTATTCAATTGAAACCAGCACTAATGACAAAGCAATACCTGAGTCTCAAAAATATGAGTTTGGCTATATTTTTGGATTAGGAACAAAACACAAAAAGCTTTCATTTGAAATAAGATATGAACATGGAAACGGGATGTATAATAACAAGTCAGTGAAATCCTCTACCAAAAGATTTTACTTTTTACTTGGTTATAGTTTTTAGTTTATAGCTTACCCTAAGGGTAAAAAGCAAATTTTAATCAACTTACCACAACTACGAAATTAGGGAAATCCTTTCTTTTTTGATAAACACTCAATTTGTTCTTGCCTATTCCAATTACTTTGGAGACCTAGAAATTTGTTTTACATGCTAAAAAACTTCATTTAGAACCTTCATTAATTTCTCAATAGCAATAGGCTTTTCAATATAGCCATTGAATTCACATTTTAAGAATTCATTTTTTTCTTGTTTCTGTGCAAAAGCAGTTTGAGCAACAATTATTTGATCCGGTTTTATTTGTCTGATAAGTTTGGTTGCCTCGATCCCATTCATTACCGGTAGCTTCAAATCCATTAAAATTAAATCATAATCATTACTTTTTGTTTTTTCCAATGCTTCAAGCCCATTCTTTGCCCAGGTTAAATTGGCTTTTGTCTTTGACAGATAATATAAAAGCAGTTTATAATTGGGCTCATTATCTTCAACTATAAGAATCTGTTTTTCTTCCAGATTAAGGATTTCTAATTGTTTTTTGTCTCTTTTATCAACTACAACAATTTTTTCACTATCAACATAAGGAACGGTAAAAAAGAAGGTGGTTCCCTTTCCAAATTCCGATTCGTACCAAATTTCACCTCCCATAACTTCAACAATACTATAACAAATAGAGAGACCTAGACCAACTCCATCATATAATTTTGTCTTTGTTGATTCAACCTTTATAAAACGTTTGAAAATAGAATCCCCTACTTCTTTTGAGATTCCTATACCACTATCTTTAACATAAAATGTTACAAATCCTTGATTCTCTAATGTTATACCATATTTAACAAATCCTTTCTCGGTAAATTTTATAGCATTGCTAATTAAATTCGACAATACTTGCTTTAAACGGACTGGGTCGGTATTACATATCAATAAGTCGCCAACACTGTCTGTTTCACATATTAATTCAATACTTTTTGGTTGGGCCTGTAACTGGAATGAAGCAAAAAGTTCATTCATAATTTCAATTGCATTTACAGGCTCTGTATTTATTGGCAACTGATTCGCTTGTATTTGAGCCATTTCTAGTATGTCATCTATTAATACAAGAAGCGATTCACTGTTTTTTCCAATATATGTAATAATCTCCTCCATTTCTGCTTTTGATAAGTCGGGATCATTTAACAATGAGGAAAAACCAACTATTGCATTCATAGGAGTGCGTATTTCATGACTCATATTTGATAAGAAAGAACTTTTCAATCGCTCACTCTCCTTAACTTTCTCCATAGCAACCACAAGGTCAGATGTTCGCTCTTTTACTAATTGTTCTAAATGATTACGGTATCGGTTTAATTCATTGTTTTGACTTTCGATTTCTTCTGCCTGCTCTTCAAGGGTACAGTTTGTTTCCTGCAAGTTTTCTTTTTGTACTCTAAGTTCCTCATTCTGCATAAATATTTCTTCCTGTTTTTCTTCAAGGGTTGAATTTACTTCTTGCAAGGCTTCTTTTTGAGTATTGAGTTCTTCATTCTGCATTAATACCTCTTCTTGTTTTTCTTCAAGGAGGGTATTAGTTTCATTTAATACTTCAGTACTTTTCTGAAGTTCCTTATTGATAAGTTCAAGCTGTTGATATACATTTGCATTATCTAGTGCAATTGCAATATAAGATGCTAGTGTTTGTAGTTTTAAAAGGTCATTTTCAGAAAATGCATTTTTCTTTATACTATTAATAGCCAGCAGACCTATTCTTTTATTATTTACAGTAAGGGGTATATTGATTAACGAATTTGGAAACCTCAACGAAAAGAAACTGGGCAATTCGGAGAAATATTTTTTGTATTCATTATTTAAATCATTAATAAAAACAGTTTCTTGATTTTCAATACAATATACACAGAAACTATTTTTATTTGACAACTGACGTATTTGGGGATCAATTAATTTACCATCTTGATAAAACATTTTGTATTCGATTATTCCTTTCTCAGGTATATTAATACCAATACCATAATCAAAAGTATCTATAAAGGTTCTGATATATTTATAAATCATACCATTAATAGCACTGAAATTTAGTGTAGAGGTTATCTTCTGCCCAAATTCGCTATTGTTTCTGATATTGTCATAAGCCATTTTTAGCTCTTTGGTCCTTTGATTAACTTTCTTTTCAAGAATAATTTTTTGATTTCTAAGCGATGAAACACGCATATAATAAATTATGAAAATAATAGCTGCTGCTAATAAACCAGCAATACTCCTGAACCACCATGTTTTCCACAAAGGAGGAGTTATAATTAATTTAATCGAAGTTCCCTCCTCATTCCAAACACCGTCGTTATTCGATGCCTTAACCCTAAAAGTGTATTCACCGGCTTCTAATCTCGTATATGTTGCATCTCTTTTACTCCCAACATAGTTCCATTCCTTTTCAAAGCCTTCCATTATATAAGCGTATTCTGTTTTTTCAGGATGTGTATAATTCATGGCAGTATACTCAAATGAAATTACAGCCTCTCGCCATGATAATGTTATTTCTTTTGTTTCACTGATATGATTTTGTAATGGTGACTCGTCCCCCCCAATCTGAACAGGTTTATTGAACAGATTAAAACCGGTAATGTATACTTTGGGTATATAATCGTTAACTTTAATACTGTCGGGATGAAAAGAATTAAATCCGTTGTATCCACCAAAATAAATTTCTCCGTTTCTTGTTTTCAGAAAAGATTGCTGAAAGAAAAGATTGCCCTGTAAGCCATCGTTTTTGTAATAATTTTTGAATTCCTGTTTTTCTGGATTGAATTTGCTGATTCCTTTATTTGTTGATATCCAAAGATTTCCTTGATTGTCATCAATAATTGCATGAATAGTATTATCGGGCAACCCATCTTTTGTATCATATCTTTTTATAATTGTTCCATCTTGTTCAAATAAAAATAGTCCATTTCTAGTATTTCCGGCCCATAACTGGCCATTTTTATCTTTACAAAAAGCCATCATCCCATTATCATCAAAATTATTACAAACAGAAAATGAATTGCTTATGCTATCATAAATATTAATACCAAAATTTGTACATACAAAAATATTGTGTTGCAAGTCTTCATGAATAAACCAAATATAATCATTGCTTAAAGCTCTCGGATTATCAGAATCAGCAACAAACCGTTTAATCACTCCTTTTTTGGGGTCGAGTACCTCCAATCCTTGAGAAAAACTACCCAGCCAGACATTATTATTATGATCAACAATTAAATGCCATATAGTTTTTGCTGATACACTTGAAGAATCTTTTTTATCTGAGTAATATTGATAAAATTTGTTAGAACTTCTGTCATACCGGTTTAGACCTGCATTCCAAGTGCCAATCCACATATCTCCATCTTTATCTTCAGCGATACAGCGAATAACATCTCCACTGATACTATATGGATCAGAAGGATCATGTTTATAATAAGTAAAATTCCTGGTTTTTGGATCATATACATTAATCCCACCACCATCTGTGCCAATCCATATCAAACCTTTAGAGTCTTCATAAAAACAACCAACAATATTGTACGATAATGAATTTGTATTATCAATATGATTATATAGTTTAAATTTATGTTCCTTAGGATTATAATAATTTACCCCGCCTCTTATGGTACCTACCCATAAAATACCTTCTTTATCCTGGTACAAACAAAATATTCCATTGCTGCTAAGTCCATGATCAACCTTTTCATTTTGAACAATGTATTCAAATGTGTTTGTAACCATATTATATTTGTTTATACCTCCTTGATTTGTAGCAATCAATAAATGATAATCATCTGTCTGTATAATATCAATAATTAATTGACTATTGAGACCTTTGTTTCCAACATTGGCGTCGAAATGTTTAAACGTACTAGTAGATGGAATAAATGAATATAAACCGTCTCCATTAGACCCTATCCATATCTTATCGTTCTGATCAATATAAATTGTTTTAAAATGTCTACTATTGATATCTATTCCAGGAATATTATATGCAATGAAATTTTCTGTTTTAGGTTCAAACAGGTAAATACTTGGGCTACGAGACACAAACCAGAGGTTCCCCTTTGAATCCTCATACCCACTTGTTATACTATTTGCAAAGTAATTTTCATCTTCATCTTTTACTTGATAATGGATTAAAATCTGCTTTTCATAGTCCCATTTACATAATCCTCCTCCATCATTATAAGTAATCCATAAATTACCATTTTTATCTTCAAAAATACAGGTAACAAAATTGCTAAGTGAATCAACAGAAGAATGTTTAATTACAGTAAAAGAATCAGTATGAGGATTATATAGATTTAATCCATCGAAGGTTCCAATCCACAAATTATTTTTACTGTCTTCGTAAATACTATATATATTATCATTACTAATTGATCCGGTTTGATTATCATTATGTTTATATATTGTTACTTTGTTACCATCATATTTATTCAAACCGTAACCACCAATCCAAATATAATCCTTACTATCTCTGAATATAACCTGTACACGGTTATCTGATAGGCCATCGTCCGCTGTAATGTAGTCAAAAATCATGTCTCCATTTTGTGGGAATGCGCTGAACACAACACACAATAACAAACTAATTACAAAGGCTTTATGAACAATAAATCTCATCTTCATAAAAATAAGTGTTTCAATTTAAAGATAATCCGTTTTCACAATGGAATTTAGCGCACCAGGTATCATCAACGGCAGCAATCAAAAGTCTTTCAAACAAATTTGAACAGAAATATTTTAGATTCTTCTTATAAAAAAACACGTCCGGAAAATTTTGATTGTATTCATTCTTTATCTGATGATTTATTTTAAGAAAATTATGTTTTGCATTACTAATCATCATATACACCCAAAAATAAGGCTTAGAATCCTCCTTTTGAGGAGTTGCAGATGCTATATGCTTTGATACCATGTCTTTTATTCTATTAAATCCTCTCCAACAATTACATTTAACAAATGCAAAACCTATATTAAATGAATTTATAGACACAATGGAAAAAGTTTGCTGTAACATTTCCATTGAAGTTTGCACATGTAAAAATCTAACAAACTGACTAACGATAATATTTGATATCTTCGGTACTTTGTAAAGCAGTTTAAGGTTACTCATTCCTATTTCATGGACAAGTTCAGATACCCTAAACTTTTTGTCTAAAATATCCCACATTATAACTTTTTTGATTTTACTTAGAAAATCGTTTTCAGTGAATATGGAATCTAACATTATCCTTTATTAGTGAATAAAACCAATCTTTGAGGTTTAAAAGATACAAAGAATGTAGAAAGAATCAAAGCCAATTCAAAGACAAGTTACTAGTTACAAGTTACTAGTAGATTGTTTTGAACCATTAGAGTTTCGTTTTTAATGGAGAAAATTACACCAAATTAGATGAGGAATTTAATTATTTGTCCAACACTTCCAGAAAAAGTAACATTGCAAAATTAAAGCCTAAATTACCAGCTGAAGGAGTATACATTTCTTCAGAATTAGGCCGCGGAACACAAAATCATTTTCTGGCAATAGTTAGTCCTATTTTCAGAAGAAAAAGTTATCTTTCCTCTCACACTAAGACTAAAAGAAATATCTATACTTATAAAAAACTTATTAAATAAGGCTATTTCAAAGCCTAAATAAATAAAGGGCACACTTTAAAGCAAATACCAAATATTTTCTAATATATTGTAAAAGGGTTAAAAAATTGGACATATAGTAATCAAAGTGAACCATAGCAAAGATTAAAATTATGAAAGCAATAGTTTATACGAAATACGGCTCCCCAGATGTGTTTGAATACAAAGAGGTAGAAAAGCCTAAGCCTAAAGACGACGAAGTTTTGGTAAAGATTAAAGCAACATCCATAAATTCATGGGATTGGGATATGCTGACCGGAAAACCTCGTATCTACCGACTAATATCCGGTATAAGAAAACCTAAATACAACATTATGGGAATCGACATAGCTGGCAAGGTTGAAGCTGTTGGAGAGAAGGTGAAAAGTTTTAAAGTTGGTGATGAGGTTTTTGGTGATATTTCAGGGTCTGGATTTGGGGCATATGCTGAATATACATGTGCTCATGAAAAATTCCTTGCTCTTAAACCAAGGAACGCAAGCTTTGAAGAAGCTGCTGCCATGCCTCATGGTGGCGTTTTGGCATTGCAAGGTGTAAATACAAATGGAACTATTTTACCCAGACAAGAAGTACTAATAAATGGAGCTGGTGGCAGCACAGGTACATTTGCATTACAAATAGCAAAATTGAATGGAGCAATTGTTACTTGCGTTGATACAGAACAAAAATTTGAAATGCTTCGTTCTCTGGGTGCCGACCATGTAATTGACTATAAAAAAGAAGATTATACCAAGAATGGAAAGCAATACAACCTAATTATTGACCTAATGGCTCATCGTTCAGTTTTTGCTTATAAAAGAGCATTGGCTCCAAACGGGGCTTTCACAATGGTGGGTGGTGCTGTTCGCCGAATGTTCCAAACTGCAATAATTGGTTCTCTAATTTCTAAATTTTCAAATAAAAAATTGGGCATTCTTATACATAATCCATGCAGAGAAAATTTAGAAAAGCTTAAAGAACTTTTTGAAGAAAGAAAGATAAAATCTGTTATTGATCAAACTTATTCATTAAAGGAGATTCCAACAGCCCTCCAACGCCTTGGTGAAGGTGGAGCTTTAGGAAAATTAATTATTAGAATAAACCAAAACACAGACTAATTATTTATGTTATGAATAAATTCAGACGCATTATAATTCTAATTGCAAATACTCTAATCATCATATGATTAACAAATATTGACTATAAACTATTATTCCACCATGAACCTTACAATAAAACCGCTTGAACCTAAAATAACAAAAGATTTCTTGAATTTCTTCGACAATATGGTTTTCACTGAAAATCCAGGCTGGTCCAAATGCTATTGCTATTCATTCCACTTTACAGGACCCGATGAAGAATGGGAAAAAGAGAAAAATCGTGCTGCAGTAATAGACTTTATCAACAAAGGAAAAATGACCGGATACCTTGCCTTTGATGATGATAAGCCTGTTGGTTGGTGTAATGTAAATAGTCAGGAGAATTATCAACGACTCATGAAGATTTATAAATTAGATAATAATCCGGATGACAAAGCGGCCTCAATAGTATGTTTCTTAATAAGTCCAGAATACAGAAAGAAAGGTATTGCAACTAAAATGCTTGAGCAAATCATTAAGGATTACACTAAAAAAAACTTCACCTATCTTGAAGCCTATCCAGGAAAAGGAGATTTATCAAATGAAAAAAACTACAAAGGACCTATGAGTTTGTACATGAGATTTGGCTTTGAAATTGTAAAAGAAATCGAAAATAATATTTTAGTACGTAAGAAACTATAAAACACAATATTCCTATATTGTCAAAGCCTTTTTGATTATACATTCTCCATAAAAAAACTTATTGTAATATACATACTAAAATAAAGTTAGGTAGTTTCTGAGATAAGAATATAACATCGAGAGATCGATGCAAGGAAGTTGTATAAAAGACCTCGTTATTATTTCCCTCTGGTTGTAAGTAAAGGTCCGGATAAATTATGTTTTATTATAATTAAAACTTAATTTCATCTGTCATCTAAGCTGGTTCTAAAATAGTTATGACTGTTAAGTCAAACTTATCAGAATATGGTAAATAATGAACTAAGCCATTAAATATGCCTTTGTCACTGTAATATTTTAAAAATCAAACAATCCTTTTAATCACTGTGGTTATAGACTGAATTTTGTTTTCTAGTCAATATGCAATAAATAACATTTATAAAACAACAATTAATTACTTAGCAAATGATTACTTCTGCAAAACGATAGATTTAAGAAAATAAAACTCTTAAACAGGCTTATTCGTAAAGCCCCAAAAGTCTATAATATCACCAATAATTTCATTAGACTTCTTGTTATTAGTTTATTATTTTGTATATTTATTATAACGAACAATATCAATATTTCTCATTTTTGGCTTATCAAAAAGCCTATTTACTTCTACTTTTCAACATAATGTCAGCTTTTTGGACTTATCATTAACAAATAGTATGCAAAACGATCAAATTAATTACGTTTTTAATTAATAATTTAATTGTAAGAATCATGAAGTTAGGAAATTTAAAAATTAAAGTTAAGATTATTGGCATTGCTTCAATTCTGATAATTGTAATATTTTCTTTTTTGGGAACCTACATATACCAGACCCAGAAAAAAGAAATTAAGAACGAAGCAAACGAACGAATGCTTAGTCATTTGGAAGATTTATACCTTATTTTAAAGAACCATGTTGAGTCAAAACAACATTCTGTTAACATTTCACTTAATCTAGCTCACAATATTCTTTACAACTCTGGAGACATTGAAGAAAGTCCGGAAAAAATTCAAGTAATAGGGGTCAATCAGCTCACGAATGAAGAAAATATTTATGAGATCAATCGCTTAATTTTAAATGGTGAAAGTCTTTATGGCAATTTTAAACTCGTTGATCTTATAAAAGAAAAGTCGGTTGAAACAGCAACGATATTTCAGAAAATTGATGACGGCTACCTACGCATTTCGACAAATGTTATGAAAAATAATGGAGAGCGAGCTGTTGGAACCTTCATTCCAAACGATTCTGAAGTGATAAAAACTATAGAGCAAGGAAAAACATTCTTTGGCCGGGCCTTTGTTGTAGATGATTGGTATTTAACTGCATATGAACCTATTTATATTAATAAGCAAATAAAAGGTGTGCTATATGTTGGTGTTAAAGAAATGGATCATGCTTTTTTAAAGAAAATCTTTTCTGATAAAACATATTATACCTCAGGATACCCATTTTTGGTTACCAAAGATGGTGATTTCACAATACACCCAAACAAAGAAAACGAGAATTTTGCTGAAGCAACATTTTTCAAACAGCTTATTAATGCAAAGCCAGGTCAATATAAATCTAGTTATGTATGGCCTGAGAATAATAAAGGAAAGAAGAAACAACAATATTTTAAGTACTTTGAACCCTACCAAAGCTATTTATGTGTCTCACTTTATGAAGACGAAATTTATGCTTCTGCAAACAACTTGTTAATCATTCTTTTTGTAAGTATGATAATTAGTATTGGTTTATTTCTGATTGGATTAATATTATTTTTAAATCCTATTATCAAAGGAATTAAAGAGATAGAGCGTGTTTCTAATAAAATATATCACGGTAATTTAAATTCAACAATTAAGATAAAAAATAAAGATGAACTAGGACAAACTGCTGACTCACTTCAAAAAACAATTGACAACCTAAATCATATTGTTACAAATTTCCATAATGGAGCTGAAGAGATTTCTACAATTGCTTCTCAGTTAAGTAAAAGCTCACAAGAAGTTTCGCAAGGTGCCAGTGAACAAGCTTCGGCAACCGAGGAAATTTCTTCAACCGTAGAGCAAATGAATGCTAATATTCATAGCACTACTGATAATGCAATAAATACCGAAAAGAATGCTGTATCGGCTGCGCAAGGAATTCAAGAATGTAGTGATGCAACTAACCAGGCTGTTTCTGCCATGAAGAATATTGCTGACAAAATTAAGATTATAGACGACATTGCCTTTCAAACAAACATACTTGCGCTTAACGCTGCTGTTGAGGCAGCAAGGGCAGGCGACCATGGTAAAGGTTTCGCGGTTGTGGCTTCGGAGGTTAGAAATCTAGCTGAACGAAGCAAAGCAGCTGCTGAAGATATTGTTGAACTATCGAAGAGTGGTGTTGAAATTTCGATAAAGGCTGGAAAACAATTAGAAGAAATTGTACCGGAAATTAAAAAGAATGCTAGCCTACTCAGAGAAATATCTGCTGGTAGTACCGAGCAGAAATCAGGTGTAAGTCAAATAGATAGTTCCATTCAGCAAATTAACGTATCAACACAACAAAATGCAGTTGCTGCTGAAGAGATGGCTAGTAGTGCAGAAGAACTCTCAAGGCAAGTCATTCAACTAAAAAAATCAATAGAGTTCTTTACAACCAGTACAAGCAAGCCTGAAAAGGATAAAAAGGCTCCTCTATCATCATCCAAAAGTAAAGAAATTGAGCATATAGAAACACCAGAATTATCCGAAATTAGCTTCTAATACGTATTTAAACGATTATACCTCTCAGCTAATATTTGGAATTAGCCACAAACGGTTGGGGTAACTTACCCAATGATGGTGTCCATTTCTTTGATGATAGGGGCAATAAGATAGGTCAGCTGGAAGTTGGGACGAATTGGCCTTTTGAAATCTGATATGTGAGTCAAAAAAACATCTCAGGTTTTAATGAAGCTATGAAATACCCTAATAGGCATGGTTAGATAAAAAGCAAGCCTAAAGAAGAAATCAGGGAAAGTGCTTAAAAGCAGGATGTAATGATTATATTATCAAGCCTGTCGACAAGAAAACTATTCAGAATAATTGCAAATAGCTTTTATATGCACGCAAAACCATTGGCATAAAGAGAACTATGAACCCATTTTAAAACAGCAAGAGTCTCAATATATTATTATAAATATCTTACTGCTGAACAATCTTTCCTCTATTTGCTGATATACCATTAATTAATATGTTGTAGAAATATATATTGCCACTGTTATGGTATTCGTCTTCATTAAAGAAGAACTGGTTGGTGCCAGATGTGCAACTCCTTGACTGTTTAGTCACGGTCTGTCCCAAAGCATTCAACATTACTATCTCAACATTACAATCAAACTCCAGGTTAATTTTGATTGTGAAATTTTCTGAAAATGGATTGGGATATGCAATTACATCATCTTCTGCTAACATGCTCTTATCAACCACAGTAGCGTCCGCCATTGTAGTGAAACTAAATTCCTCTCCAAAAGTTATTCCAAGATCATTCTCTGCATATGCTTTGAAATAATATTCTGTTCCCGGAGTAAGTCCAGTTAGATTGGTAATAAAACTTCCTTCGCCATTGCCAATCTTAATTTTCTCTCCATTCTGATCAGAGTTGGGATTTGCTGCCAAATATATGCCTCTATCCCATACAAATGCCCCTCCGTCACTGGGTATATCGCCTCCAATTTTTGCGGAATTAAATAAAATATCAAATGCTGAAAAGGTATTGATAGTTGGAAGCTGCAAGTTCAAAGGCTCAATAGTTGCAATCTGCTCATCTAGCCAGTCTATTCTGTTGCTAATCCAGGTCTTTATATAATTAACCTCATTTTCGTAAGTATTGCCTATATAATTATTAGGCCATACATATGTGCTCAAAATATCATATTTATCAAAATTCCTGGCTTGTGCATCTGTTAGTAAATAACTTACTGAATCGATGAATTGATTTAGGTTTGATTTACTGATTACATGATCACGTAATTCCTGCCATCTGAATTTAAGGAGTGTTTCAAAATACGGATCTGTACGGAATTTATCCCACCAAAAAGGTATCTCATATGCATCACCAGCTCCAATGCCATCGGAAGCCCAGCCAACTGGATTTCCAGCACTGAAAAAGTTCGCATTTCCAAAGCAAAGATTATAATCCCAGAAAGGTGTCATCGTAAGTCTGCTATCTTTGCTGTCTTTGTCCTTATGAAAAAACACACTTACACGGTAGCCATCCAAATCTTTACTTAATTCAGTTATTATAAAGTAGTCGATAAATGATATAATGTTAATATATGCGCGGTAGCCCTGTTCAGGATCTTTATAATTACTTCCATTTAGAGCATATTCAAAATCAGTAATATACTCTTTGATATAATTTCTTTGTTCTGTTGTAAGTTCATCGTATTTGGGATCTACGTATGAGAAAGGTACATCAACACTGCCAGTCCTCCCCATAAATGGAGAATTCCAACTTCCTTCCTGATCTCTGTCAATACTAATTATATAACCACCTGTAAGCTCGTTTCCCGTTGTATCTTCTGGGCGTAATTTAGCTATATCCAACCTGTTTTTGTCAATCTTTATTTTTTCGACAGCAAGGTAAACCCCTTTATATTCATCATTTATCTCCAATTCCATAAAGCGTGTTCTAGGATGCCATCCCTTACCCATTGAATTGCCAATATAATATGCAAGAGCATTACGCATTAGTGATTTATCAGAATAGGGTCCATGAAATACCCAGTCGTTCTCTTGTGGCATTCCAAGTAGGGGAACATTGTTATTTTCACCTGTACTTAATCTTGTTTCAACAGTATAGCTTTTCTTAGGGAACATTTGCGCAGTGTTTCCCCGAATTTCAATACCAGCATATCCATTGTATTCATAAATGGTATCATCAAAGTTGTTTATTTTGTTTGCATTATTAATTACCTGCATACGTGCCATTATCTTAGGTTCATCAACAATGGTTCCGCCCTCAGTATTTATCTTAACAATAGGAAGGTTACTTGTCTCAGTGTTGATAGGTTCTTGAAACCAGGCAGGTGTTGAATGAAAAAGGACTTGATCAGAGTTTAGCTCCGCATTCAGGAAAACCCGTCCAGACAGATCGGTAGATGTAAGCCCAACATTCATAATAATTATAGCCAAGATATTATTGCCCTCAACCAGAACTTCAGGATCCAAAACAAATCGCTCTGGCATCCCCCCTGAATACATTTTTGCTTCATGATCAATCGTAACGCTTCCTTCCATTGCAGGTGTACCAGGCAATAGATTACTAGACCTGGCCACTTCCACTCCATTAATATAGGCTACAAAAGCATCGTCATAATCAATGTCAAGAAGTAACTGCTGGACGGAAACAGATGCTGGTATTATTAACTCCTTTCTAAGGTAGATGGCGGTTGTTGGTGTAGTTATAAGGGTACTATCATCTCCATCACCGTAGCCAAAGCCACCAATACCTGTGTCCCAGGCAACGTCATCATATTCCAACTGAATCCAGTCGGCAGAAGGTTCAGCTTCAGGAACTAAATGTTGAAATGTGTCAATTTCAATTATAAGACTCTCCCAATGAGATTGCCCATTTATTAAAATAGAACTACTCATTAGTACAAAGAGAAAAATAATTAGTTTAATCCGTTCCATCGCAAAAAAGTTCTGATTATTAGCAAAGTTATTATAAAAATAGACTATCCAAATCCTTGCGGAAAGGAGGATAGATATAGGCAACTCATACTCTTTTGTTAAGAGAGTTACTTTTAATACGAACATTTATATACAAAGGTTTACTAAAACTGAATACAATTTTTCATAAGAACTAGTATACTAGATTAAAAAAAAGCTGCTGAACTATTTTTAGATATTGATTTTTTTAAAATAGAGGATAATAAGGAATTTAATGCTTGGTTGTAGATTAGGTTATATTTCTATTAAGCATTACTTGTTGAAGAGTTTGCGAATAGCATAATAAACTTCCAGTTTTTCAAAATCAAACATATTTTTTAGTTGGAGTTGGGGTTTGAGTATTGAGAAATAAAAAATGGAGTGTGAATTTCTGGCTCTTGCTCAAAACTCACACTCCAAACTGTTTTGTGAACCTGAAGGGACTCGAACCCCTAACCTCCTGATCCGTAGTCAGGTGCACTATCCAATTATGCTACAGGTCCATATTGGGAGTGCAAATATAGAAATTTTCTGCGAAAATTATTATGCTGATGCAAAAAAAATCAACAACTCTAATTTTCCTTAAAATACAAGCTGAATTTAGTACCAACACCAACTTTACTCTCCACCTCAATTCTTGCCTGAATAGTATCTATTAAATCCTTAACAAGAACTAATCCTAAACCACTCCCCTTTTCATTCTGAGTGCCATCCGTTGAAACTGCACCAACCTTTGAAAACAAACTAGCTAACTTTTCTTCTCTTATTCCAATTCCCGTATCAATAATTTCAATACAGACTTCATCTGAATCGACCCTATTTGCACGAATATTAATTTCACCTCCCTGATGAGTAAACTTTAAACCATTCGATAACAGGTTTCTAAATATTGTATTCACAATATTTAAATCGGCAAATATTTTTAAATCATCCTGACATTGAGTAATAATTTCAATTCCTTTATGTTGAGCATTCTGAAAAACAAAATCAACGTTTTGCATAATTATCTTTTCAACTTCCAACTCTTCTGGTACATTAGTAATACTACCAGTTTGAATCCTGGTCCACGACAATAAATTCTCTAACAACCAGACACCTTGCTTGCCAGAATCGACTAAATCATTTATTAAATCGTTACGCTCTTCAATAGTAATATCAGGATTGCCTGTTATTAAATCACCCAAAGAAATTATATTGGCTAAAGGAGTCTTAAGATCATGCCCAATAATGGAAAGAAAAGTGTTTTTCGTTCTATTCAAATCTTCTAGTTCCATTTCCCGATACCTCAGATTTAAATGTATTTTCACACGGGCTAGTAATTCGGGAGTATTAAAAGGTTTTGTAATATAATCAACACCTCCAGCTTCAAATCCTTTTGCTATAGAATCAACATCAGTTTTCGCCGTTAAAAAAATAATAGGAATATCTTTTGTTTTCGAATTAGATTTAAGCATTCTACACACTTCATAGCCATCAATTCCTGGCATCATAATATCAAGAAGAATTAAATCAAAGCTTTCATTCGAAGCATGCTCCAAAGCGCTATTTCCATCAACAGCAAAATTTATTTGGTATCCTGCCTTTGTAAGAAAACTAGCAATTAATTGTATGTTCTTAGGAACATCATCAACAATTAATATTTTCGACCTTATTGGTTCTTGATCTTGAGTATTATCCATCTCCTTTTTTTAAGAAATCAGCAACAAGTTTTTTAAACTCGATAAATAAAAAGTTTATTTTTTCAAGATTAAACGTTTTAGTGGCGTCAGTAATAGCTTTACCTAAGTAAGTTAGTCTATTTATTTCAAATTCCCTCCCCTTATCAATCAACAATTTAGCAAATTTATTATAATCATCGAACGACGAAGTTTTTGATATTTCATTAAAAACCGGTATCAATTCTGATTGTAAAAATCCTATTACTTTCAAAGTCACCTTTGTTTCAGCAGCATTATCAAATTTAGGAGCTTTTTCTTCTTCTTGTTTTTCTTTTATAGGTAGATAAAAAGACAATTTCATTAAAAGTTCAAAAATATCAATGGGTTTCGAAACAAATTCATCAAAGTAGACACTTCTAGGATCTGATTCATAGTCTACTGGAGAGGCAAAAACTCCAATTGTTGAAATATGCTTTAAATCTTCTTGTAACTTTATAAACTTCGCAACCTCTAGTCCATCCTTTTTAGGCATTTTAATATTAATTAATATCAGACGAGGTTTATGTTTTATAATTTGTTCAATAGCTTCTTCGCCATCTTCAGCTTCAATAAATGACATGTTGCTACCTCTAAAAATGCCCTTCAGGAAATTTCTACTAGTTTTAACATCATCTGCTACTAATATTTTTGCCGGTTCAAATATTATATGACCAATTTTATATACAGTATCACTCGAAGCAAGTTTCAATCGAGCCGATTGTGTAACTTCAAGGTTATCAATAGTTACTGTAAATCGGCTTCCTTTCTCTAGCTCACTAGTAACCTGAATAGTACCATTCAAAAGATCTACTATTTTCTTTGTTATAGTTAACCCAAGGCCTGTTCCACCATACTTTCTGGCATCTTGTTGTTCTTGCTGCTTAAAGGCTTCAAAAATTTGCTGAATATTATCTTCGGAAATTCCAATTCCGGTATCTTCAACCTCAATTTTCAAATCAATATATTCAATATAATCTATAGCACGACTATTAAAAGATTTAATATTGACCCGCACATAACCATCATGAGTAAACTTTATAGCGTTACTCAAAAGATTGATTAGTATTTGCCTGATACGCATCTCATCTGATTGAATAGAAATTGGGCAATTATCATGAATATTTATTTCAAAATCCAATCCTTTTTCAATGACTTTAATCGAAAATATACTTTCAATCTCACTCATTAGTGCATGCAAATCAACAGGTTCTTGCCTAATAGGCATCTTACCTGCTTCAATCTTCGAAAGGTCTAGCAAATCATTTATCAGATTCAACAAAGACTTACTACTTGTTTGAATCGATTCTATATATTGAATATGGTCTTTATTAGTAAGCTCTGACTGCAAGAGTTCTCCAAAACCGAGAATAGCATTAATTGGTGTTCGAATCTCGTGAGAAATATTTGCCACAAATGCATCTTTTAACCGATTAGCCTCTTTTGCCTCTTCCCATGCTCTCTTCAGTTCAATCTCAATCTTTTTCTGACTGGTTACATCACGTACAATTGCCAGTACTTCATCTTCTCCGCTAACAATTACTCTTATTTCTTCAATTACATATTTTGCAAGATCCCTTTTATACCTATATTCAAAAGTTTGAATTTCTTTTGTTTTAAATGCTTTTATTATTTTCTTTTCCAACAAAGCACAAAGACCCTCAGGAAAAATATGCTGACATTTCTTACCCAACATTTTAACAGGTGGAACAATTAGTCTATCAGGATCATCAGTATAGACGTCAATAAAAACACCTTCTCTGTTTAATACAAAGATTAAATCAGGTATAATTTTCAAAAGAGCAAGTTTCTTAGATTCACTCTCCCTAAGCGCCTCTATGGCTCTTTTCCTTTTTGTAATATCCTGAACAATAATATAAACCAATGCTTTGCCTTCAATCTCAACTTTTGCCGGAAGTATTTCTACATCTCGATATTCATTGTTTTTTAATTTATGTCTTTGAGCATAAACATTTTTAAAGTCATTCAAATTCTCCGAGGCCTCTATCTTTGATGCCTCTATCAGCCCCATTAACTCGGCTTTAACATCTAGTTCTTGAAACTCCTTGAGCTCGTAACCATAATAATTAGTAGCTGCTCTATTAACATTAATTACTTGTTCTTTTTCAGGATCTATTACCAAAATAATTGCATTGCTATTTTCAAAAAATGTTCTGAATTTTTTCTCGCTCTGAAAAAGAATTTCTTCTGAATTTTTCCTCTCAGTAATATCCCGGGTAATACCGATAATTCCATTAAATTTACCCATCTCATCAAGAACAACTCTTGTACGGTTCTCAATCCAAATAATATCTCCATTTTTCCTTTTCAATTTCGACTCCCACACTTCTACTAATGAGGGAGCCAGAATTTCAGAAAGATGCTTAATCTTTGAGAGAAAAAGCTGAAGACTTTCGTCAAAGAGGTAATCTTCAAGCTTAAGCTGCAAAAAATCGCTGCTAGAATATCCCGTTAACGCTTTAACTGATGGTGTAACATAGGATATTTTCTTTTCACCATCCAGCATCCATATTACATCAACAACATTTTCTGAAAGTAACAAAAGGTTTTTTTCACTCTTAAGGGCAATTTTTCTGGCTTCAAGTAATTCTGTAATATCCTGTGCAACAATAATTGCTGATTCAACAAATGCTCCAATAATATTTGGTGAAATTTTCACAATAAAAGTTTCGAATTGCTCAGAAAAAACTTTCAAGTCTATTTCAAAGCTCTCAGACACAGAGTTTCTAAACACATTTTCTATCTTGTTCCTTAAACTCCCTTTAACCTTAGCGTTCAACAAATCATACACACTATCGGGCCTAGTATTATTCCTGTGTCGATAATAATCATTATAATACAGCAACTTCCCTTCGCTATCAATTTTGGCAATTATTACTGGTGCAGTTTCTGCAAGATTTTTAAACTGCATTTCTGTTCGTAACAGCTCTTCATTAACAAATTTCTTTTCGGAAACATCCTCTTTTGTTCCGACATAAAATTTTATGTTTTTGTTGCTGTCAAATACTGGAGAAAGTATTGTAGCTTCCCAATACAGGGTGCCATCTTTCTTTTTATTCAGTAACTCTCCTTTCCAGGTTTTACCACTACTAATTGTATCCCAAAGCTCCCGGTAAAACACACTATCGTGAGCTCCTGATTTAAAAATTCTTGGATTCTGTCCTAGTATCTCTTTGGAGGCATAACCAGTAATTATACTAAATGCAGGATTTACATATTCAATAACACCTTGTTTATTTGTGATTATAATACCAATCGGACTTTGTTCAACAACCTGTTTTAAGGCGTTGAGCTCAAATTCATGAGGAATTCTCTGCATTCGAAAAGCTATATTGAACTTTAACGAAGATAATAAATTATGAATACTTTCATACGAAAGCAATCCAATACATTTTTATGTGAGATACAAAAGGTTAATAGAAGAAAATATGATTAAGCTTGTTCAAATTCGATTATAAATTCAAGTTTATCTTTCGAACAATTAGATGTCATTTTCCCTTTTTGAAGTCTCATGAATTCTCTTGAGATAAACAAGCCTGCAGCAGATATAGTAATATCATTTGCTGATTGATAAAACTCCTGAGTAGTTGAATTTAGAGCAAAATCTAACTCCTTACATTCAGCAATATGATTATCAGAACTAATAAAAAACTGCCATTTACCATCGATTAATTGTGCATCTAAGGTAACAGAACCATTCTTTACTGTATTTCTTAATACATAAGTAGTAATATTCTTAATTACCTGACGAGACAAGTAACTATCTGCATCAACATTAAGTACGGAAGGTATTTTGTTTTTAACTGCAATGTGCTTAAAATCACTTAAATAATTCAGATACGGCTTAATATCCGCAAGTATATTACTAATATTATTTTTCTTAAGAGTACTCTTAATAGTCCCTTGTTGTAAGGCCGACCAATCCGTCAAGTTTTCCATTAACATATATAGATTGCGTAAGGAACTACCCATTACATTAATCTTTTTAGAAAGCTCTTCTGAATCGTAATCTTGAATTTTATTTCTTAGCATAGATGAATACCCTTGGATAGTATTCAAAGGAGTTTGTAATTCGTTCGAAATAACATTTAGCAAACTATCCTTCATTAAGTTAATCTCAGCCAGCTCTTTGGTTTGTTGACGTAACATTTCTTTGGAACGAACTCTTTGTATTTCCGAGGCAGTTCTTGAACTTAAAATACTAAGCATATACCTTGAGTTAGGTATTTCCACCATTTCCTTTGTACTTAATACTCCGATTAGTCCAAAAGGCATTCCTGATGAATCAAAAAGTGGTGAACCTATAAAGCTTTCGGCCTTGATTTCTTTAAGAATATTATCTTCAGGAAATAAGTTTGTTAGTCCTTGAGGATAAAATGAAGTATAGCCTCTCATTATATTTTCAACAAAAGAACTATTAATATCTAAAAAACTGATTTTAAAATCTTTTCCATGCAAGTAAAATATCTTCAACTTATTTCCATCATTTGATGTTTTTCGGGCAATAAAAGCACAATCGGCATCAAAAGATTGGCATAGCAACTTGGTGACTTGTTTAAAATACTGTCTGCCAATGGTTTTAGATGTTGATTTTAAAATCTCCGCCAACCACTCATCATCTTTAAGGTAATTGGCAGATTTAGTTATCTTAAGTATTGTATAATCTAAATTTGAAAAACCAATATTCTTTTGAATTAGTTTTCCCCAGAAAATATTCTGCTTACAAGTTCTGAAAGACATTTCCTGCGAATACTCACCTAACTTTTCTAGCTCGCTATTCAACTTGTCTATGCTAAACTCAAAAGGTTTGAAATTATATAAATTAAAAGATTGTATATTTAGTAACTGCGATTTTGATTCAGCCTCGAAAAGCTTTAGTGCTGCATTATTACAATCTATTATAGCAAAATCTTCTTTATTTAGAATAAAAATAGCCTCATCACTAATTTCAAGAATTGTATGAAATAAATTATTCTGGTCCTTGCTCGTAATAGTAGCCTGAATATGGGTTGACCTTGTATTTAACATAGTTAGTTGTTGTTTCAATTTTAATTACGTATCATAATATAAAATGTTATGGTACTTTGATGAATTTTTATTTTTTTAATCTAATTGTTCGCAATTAAACCTCTGTCCGCTATTAAAAATATTCCTTTTACTACACTCAAAGTGGGAGTGAAAGAAACTTAATTTCTACCTTTTAAATTAAGGCAAACAATTGATTCTCAATTACGGACTACTGTATAAGGTACAATGGCAAACAATCGTTTTTGTATTTCAAACATCTTACATGTCAATAATTACACCAAAAACTCACTAGCTAATTATAAAAAATGTTAAGATTATTTGACTTAATTTCCCCATATTTATAACGGCAAAATAAATTGATTTGGTATTTTTATTTAATAGTTTTTCTTTTGAGAAAAAAGCGGTAAAACAAAGCTTTACATTATTAGATATAGAACATACTTAATTCGATACTATTCCAAGTAGCAATAAACTAAATTATAGACAAATGAAAAAGCTTCTAAAATTTATCTTTTACTTCATTCTATTTATCCTTATTGTACTATTTACTGCTCCGGTATTATTTAAAGGTAAAATAGTTAAGATTGCTAAGGAACAGATTAACAACAGTGTTAATGCAAAAGCTGACTTCGAAAATTTAAGCTTGTCGTTTTTTAAAAACTTCCCTTATCTAACTGCCGGAATAAAAGAATTATCTGTCGTTGGGATTGAACATTTCGATGGTGACACATTGATATATATTGAATCTCTGGATTTAGCTGTTAACGTAATAAGTGCTATAAAAATGGAAAATATTGAGATTAAAAAAATCTCAATCTCAAAACCGCTTATTAACGCAATAATACTTGAAGACGGAAAAGCAAATTGGGATATTGCTAAAGAATCAACCGAAGAAGAACCTGAAGATACTGACACAACAGCATCTGACTTTAATGCCAATATAGCACTAAAAACATTTACTATAACCGGCGCAAATATTTTTTATACTGACCATGAATCAGACATGGAAGCTTCTTTGGAGGACTTCGACTTTGCTTTATCTGGAGATTTCTCAAAAGATTTTTCGACCTTACTTATTAATTCGAATACTGATAAGCTAAATTTTGTGATGTCAGGAATTAAATATTTAAAAGATGTAGTTCTAGATATTAAGATGGACGTAGATGCTGATCTGAAAGATATGAAGTTTGTTTTGCAGGACAACAGCTTTTCTCTCAACAACTTTACACTAAAACTTGATGGTTCTGTAGAAATGCCCGACTCATCTGATATGAGTATTGATATAACCTATAGCACAAACAATGCTGACTTTAAATCTATACTTTCTCTTGTGCCAGCTATTTATATGAGAGATTATGAAGCACTCAAAACCAATGGGAATATTGGTCTGGATGGTACAATTAAGGGTGTTGTTAATGAAACCAGTACACCAAATGTTGATGGCCGCTTAAACATTTCAAATGCTGGTTTTAGTTATCCTGATTTACCAAAATCAGCTGAGAACATCAACATAAATGTATCCTATCATTATGATGGTCGCCAAATGGACAACACAACAGTAGATGTAAACAAATTCCATATCGAATTTGGAGGTAATCCGATTGACATGACTTTAAATCTGAAAACCCCAATCAGCGATCCTTTCATTAATAGTCAGTTAACTGCAAATATCGATTTAACAACATTTGCTGATATCATTCCCCTTGAAGATACTGAAATTAGAGGTAAAATTGTTTCTAATCTTGATGTCATGGGAAACATGTCCACGATAGAGAACGAAAAATATGAAGATTTTAAAGCTCAAGGTGGCATACAAGTTTCAGACTTTTATTATAGTTCTCCAGATGTTCCAAAACCTTTTAGTATAAGTGTTGCCGATTTAGCATTTTCACCAAAATTTGTAGAAGTAAAAAGCTTTAAAGCCAAAATGGGTAATAGCGACTTCAGTTTAGATGGAAAAGTTAGTGATTTCCTTCCGTATGCTTTAAATGATGAAACTATAAGAGGAAATTTAAACTTTACAGCCGGCACAATTGACTTAAACGAATTAATGGCTTCCGAATCGTCCGAAGAAGTTGACAAAGAAGTAGCAGACACCGCTGCTCTTGAAGTTATAGAAGTGCCAGGTAATATTGACTTTACACTAATTTCTTCGATATCAAATTTATATTATGATAATATGGATATGAAAAATGTTGTTGGAATGATTTACATCCGTAACAACAAAATAATTATGGAGAAACTTCAAATGAACGCATTTTCCGGAGAAATGACTGTAAGTGGAGAATACAATACACAAGATGTAAAAAATCCAATTGTAGATTTTAACTTCCAAGCAAATAAAATTGATATTCCGCAGGCTTTTGCCAGTTTTGGAATATTAGAAAAAATAGCCCCAATTGCTTCAAAAGCTACAGGAAAAGTTTCGTTAGGAATGAATTATAGCAGCTTTTTAAATAGTGGAATGAAACCAATTCTTAATTCTATTGTAGGAGCAGGAAATCTTTCTTCTGACAAAATAGGTATTAAAGGTGCAAATGCTTTTAATGCTATTGGTAAACAACTTAATCTGGATGAGTTCAAAGAATTTATATTAAGTGATTTAAATGTTGACTATGAAATATTAGCTGGTAAACTTCTTGTAGATCCGTTTGAAACTAAGATGGGTAAAACAAATTTAATGATATCAGGAGAGCATGGATTTGATAATATAATGGATTATGGAATAAACTTAAGTGCTCCTAAAGCACTATTTGGAAGTTCAAACTCTACTCTAAGTGCTATTTATGAGGCAAATCCGATTAAGGGCTTCGATCCATTAAAATCAGAAACGGTAGATTTACTGGTGCGTCTTACCGGAGATATGAATAACCCAAAAGTAAAAATTAATCCTTTAGCCGGAGCGAAAGCAACAACTGAGGCGGTAAAAGAAGAAATAAAAGCAAATGCCCAACAGGCTATCGACCAAAAGAAAAACGAAGCAAAGGCTAATGCAAAAGCCGAAGCTGATAAAATAATGGCCGATGCCAACAAACAAGCCGATGAAATCCGCAAACAAGCAAAAATTGCTGCAGATAAAGTAAGAACTGAAGCTAATTTAAATGCTGACAAAATGGTGAAAGAAGCTAAGAACCCACTGCTTAAAAAAGCAGCGGAAGTTGGGGCCAAAGAAGTAAGAGCTGAAGGTGAAAAACGAGCTAAACAAATAGAACGAGAAGCTGACCAAAAAGCTCAAAAAGTAATTGATACTGCTCAAAATAAAGCTGATCAGTTATTGAAGTAATACAAATATAAACTAGCTTTTAAAACATAATGAGTGTAACGAGGATATTTGATTTATTGCAGAGGTATGAGCAAAACTATATTAATAAAGTAGATGCTCTGGGCATCAAAAAAAATGGGGTATGGCTAAAGTACAGCTCAAAAGAGTACATTGAACTAGCTCACTTTGTAAGTTATGGTCTAATGTCGTTAGGCATTAAAAAAGGCGACAAAATTATAACAATATCAGCAAACCGCCCGGAATGGAATTTTGTTGACATGGGTATTTTAATGATAGGTGCTGTGCATGTGCCTTTGTTTACATCTTTAAGTCCGAGTGAGTATGATTTCATTATCGAGCATTCTGATGCAAAAATAATATTTGTATCTAACAAAACTCTATATAATAATGTTGTACAATCCAGTGATAAAGTAGAATCAATTTTTTCTTTTGACAATATTGAAAGCGTTAAAAACTGGAAGGAAATTACAGATAAGGGGAAAGAGGTTGCTTCAAATTATAAAGAAGAACTTGAGAAAATTAAATCTGGTATAGACGAAAACGATTTTGCAACATTAATATATACTTCGGGTACCACTGGTACATCTAAAGGGGTTATGTTATCTCATAAAAACGTAGTGCGAAATTTCATTGCAGCTGCACAGGTTTTTAAGCTAACTGAAAATGACAAATTTCTAAGCATACTCCCGCTTTGCCATGTTGGGGGACGTATGGGAAATTATCAGACCCAATATTGTGGAACCAGTTTGTATTATGCTGAAAACATAGGTACTATTGCATCAAACATGGTGGAAATAAAGCCGGCAGGCTTTGATGCTGTTCCTCGAATTCTAGAGAAAGTATTCGATAATATTATTGCCAAAGGAAATAAACTTAAAGGAATAAAAAAGTTGATATTCTCCTGGGCAGTGAATCTTGGATTAAATTACCAACAGGATGATGTAAGCAACTGGTGGTACAAATTAAGACTGAAACTTGCTAACAAACTTATATTCTCGAAATGGAGAGAAGCTCTTGGCAACCAGATAAAATTAGTGGGGTGTGGCGGAGCTGCTCTTCAGCCCAGATTAGAAAGAATATTCTGGGCAGCAGGCATTAAAATCCTCAATATGTATGGATTAACTGAAACATCACCAATTATTACTATTAACCGTACTGAAAGCCCCGATTTAAAATTGGGATCTGTAGGTGCATTAATTGATGGAGTTCAGGTTAAAATTGCAAGTAATGGCGAAATATTATGCAAAGGCCATAATGTAATGCTTGGCTACTATAAAAACGAGGAATTAACTCAACAAGCTTTCGATCAAGATGGATGGTTTCGTACCGGTGATATTGGCTATTTGGATCAGGGAAAATTTCTTGTTATCACTGACCGAAAAAAGGAAATTTTCAAACTATCATCTGGTAAATTCATTGCTCCTCAAGTGTTTGAAAACAAATTAAAAGAGTTTCCTAACATTGAGCATGTAATGGTAATAGGAGAAGATGAAAAATTTGCAAGTGCCATAATTTCACCAAACTTTAGTGTTATAAAAGAATGGTGTCAAAAGAATAATATTAAAGTAGGCTCGAAAGAAGAATTAATTCAATTGCCAGAAGTTTATTCCTTAATCCAAAACGATATAAAAAAATTCAATAAGCAAATGGCAAAAACTGATCAAATATTAAGGTTTAAGCTCATTGCAGATGATTGGTCTCCAGACTCAGGTGAATTATCACCTACGCTAAAGTTAAAACGAAAAAATATTTTAAAAAAATACCCCGATTTAATCGAACAAATATATTCTAAAAGAGCAGTTTAGTAACTCCAAAAAATAAAGTCGAAACAAAGCATGCAAATTGTTGAAGTTAAGAGCAAATCAGAAATAAAGAAGTTTCTCAAGGTTGCCAAAATAATTTACAAAAATAATAATACATGGGTTTGCCCACCTGATAAGGATATAAATTCCATTTTTGATGAAAGAGTAAACGTTTTCTTTGAACACGGAAAAGCCTGCAGATGGATACTCAAAGATGAGTCTGATAAGCTAATTGGTCGAATTGCAGCCTTTATTAATTATAAAAAAATTGGTACAGATAAACAACCAACAGGTGGAATAGGTTTTTTTGAATGTATTGATAACGAAGAAGCTGCCTTTTTGCTTTTCGATAAGGCAAAAGAATGGCTACAAAGCAATGACATGGAGGCTATGGATGGCCCAATAAACTTTGGAGAGCCCGACAAATACTGGGGCCTTCTGGTCCATGGATTTACTCACCCTTCATACGAAGTAGCCTATAATCACGAGTATTACCAAAAATTCTTCGAAAAATATGGTTTTGAAACCTACTACAAACAAGAAGGATTTCACTTAAACATAGAAAAAGGCATTGATGAACGATTCTTAAAAATTGCCAGCTGGGTTTCAAAGAAACCAGAATATGATTTCAGACATTTTACTTGGAAAGAACAAGATAAATATGTGAACGATTTTTGCATGGTTTATAATGAAGCCTGGGCTTCTTTTAAGAAAGATTTTAAACCAATGAAGCCCGAATACATAAAGGAAACCCTTCAAAAAGCTAAGGCTATTATCGAAGAAAAATTTGTATGGATAGCTTACAACAATGACAAGCCAATAGCTATTTACTTTATGTACCCCGATGTAAACCAAATATTTAAACACCTAAATGGGAAATTACATATAATTAATATGCTCAGATTTCTTTACCTAAAGAAGAAAAAAACAATGACACGGGCACGGGGTGTATTAATGGGAGTTATTCCTAAATTTCAGGGACTGGGTATTGAATCGGCCTTTATCTACCATATTAACGAGGTAATGAAAACAAAGCCACAGTACAAAGAGATTGAATTTTCGTGGGTTGGCGATTTTAATCCTAAAATGCGAAAAATATTTATTTCAGTAGGTAGTGTGTCTGCAAAACATTACATAACATATCGCTACTTATTTGATAGAAGCAAGAAATTTGAAAGATTCCCAATAATGAGTTAAAGCTACATACATGTTAATTAACCTATAAAATATTAAAAGCAAAGTAATGAAATATGATGCGGTTGTTATTGGAGCTGGATTAGGTGGTTTAACTGCCGGAGCAAAACTTGCCAAAGAAGGAAAGAAAGTTTTAGTTGTTGAGCAACACGACAGACCCGGAGGCTGCGCAACCACTTTTAAGCGTAAAGACTTCACTATGGAAGTTGGCTTGCATGAGATGGATGGATTGGACCGCACCGATTTAAAAGTCAAAATTTTTAACGATTTAGTCGTTTTTGACGAAATAGAATTCCTAAAAGTGCCTGAATTCTATCATTTTATACATGGTAAAAATGAGTTTACTATGCCTCACGATTCTGATAAAGCTATTGAATTATTAATCCAAAGATTTCCCGAAGAAAAGAATGGCATCAGTGCTTTTTTTGACAAGCTATTAAACTCCAGGAAGAAGAATATTGACAACGACCATATTGAACAAAACCTAGGAGAATTCCTCGACTCAATTATATCAAACCAGAACTTAAAATTAATACTCCTAGGAAACCTAGGCTATTTTCACGATGATCCTTACACCCTTTCTCTCAGTTATTATACAGCAGCACAAGGCAGGTATTTTAAAGGAGGTGGAAACTTCATAAAAGGTGGTTCGCAAAAACTATCAGATTATTTATCAGCTTTTATTAATAAGAACAATGGAAAAGTACTTCTAAACCACATTGCAACGGGCATTCTAACTGATAAAGACAAAGCTATTGGGATAACCTATACAGCCAAGTCAAAAACCAGCAATGAAAGCTTTGAAGTTTTTGCTGATATTATAATTGCTAATACATCAATTCCTACAGTTGCAAATACTTTACTTCCAAAAGAATATGGCCAGGTACTAGCCAAACAAATCGAAAACATGAAAATAGGAGCCTCACTCCTAACCATATATCTCGGGTTTAAAAAGCCCTTAAAAGAAATTGGAAGCAAATACTATTCTTATTTTGTTTACGACTCCTCGGTAAAATCTATAGCGGATATTCATGCAAACAATAGGGGCAACTTCGAAAACCGAAGCTTTACATTTGTCGATTATAGTCAGGTAAATTCAGAGCTTGCCCCAAAAGACAAAAGTGTTGGTGCTGTATGCTGTATTGACTACCCTACTGAGTGGGAAAATATGGACAAACAAGAATACCGACAAAAGAAAGAACAAGTTGCGCAAATATTTATCGACAAGCTGGAAAAAATTATTCCTGGTATTAAAGAGCAGATTGAATACTATGAAGTAGCTACCTCGAAAACGGTTGGCAGATATATTCTAACTCCCGAATGCGCAGTATACGGCTTTGCCCAAACGCCCGAAAATGTAATAAAACCAACCATAGAAACAATTGAAAACTTACACTTCGCTTCAGCATGGACAAAAATTGGCGGAGGCTTTTCCGGAGCTATATATAGTGGCTATCTGTGTGCATATAATCTATTACGAAAGAAATAGTTTTATCCTAGCTATAGCCTGTCCGTAAGCTCACATGTCTGAATCAAAAATCTCTATATTTAAGACAATTTTTGTTCTTCCTTGTAGTTTTACCTAGATATTATTCTAAATCGAAGTACATTACAGTTTAAAACAACACAAAGCATCATGCATAAACTAAAAGCAAATAAACGAAGCTTAATAAGGTGGAAAGTATATATAGATAGAGCCCGAATGTATATTGGCTATATACAATTTATGATGATCGGGTTTATGTTTATTGAATTATTTCGAGACACATCATTCGGAAAACTATTTTACAATAACCTCTATATTTCAATCCCTATTTTATTTGTCTCATTTATTGTTCTGTCACTAATAATTGGTCGAATAGATACCTTGCTAGGTTTAAGGGAAGAAGAGTTAAGAAATGTTTCCTCCTCAAACCCTGTAATGCGAGACATACAAGCTAACTTGGATGAAATTAGAAAGGAATTAAAAGAAATAAAAGATAATCAAAGTAATTAAATTACGCTAAAAGCAAAAAAGGCCGTTTCAAACGAAACAGCCTTTTTAATATTATAAATCTTTCTCTTAGAATCTTTTTTCCTGGATACGAGCTTTTTTACCTGTTAATTTACGGAAATAGAAGATACGAGCTCTTCTAACTTGTCCATGTTTGTTCACATCGATTTTATCGATAAATGGAGATGCAACAGGAAAAATCCTTTCAACACCGATATTACCAGACATTTTACGCACAGTAAATGTTCCATTTGCACCAGAACCACGACGCTGAATTACAACACCCCTATACTGCTGTATACGTTCTTTAGTTCCTTCTTTAATTTTATAGTGAACTGTTATAGTATCGCCAGCTGAAAAATCTGGTAATTGTTTTTCAACAGCAAATTGGCTTTCAGCAACTTTTATTAAATCCATTCTTGTAAAAAATTAATTATTCTACCTCTGAAATTTTTCAGGTCGCAATATTACTAATTATTTTCAATAAATAGCAAACTAAATTCAACTATTTTCAACAATTATTTGCGATTCAATTTTATTGCTGACAAATGTAATGAAAAACAACGCATATCAAGCATTATCGGCAAATGTTTTTAATATGTAATTCGAAGAATCAAAACTTAAAAAAAAGTGCCTGATTTTCTATCAAACACTTTTTATTTAGGTTTCTTAATGCCTAATGACCTGCATCGCCAGGATATAGAAATTTATCACCAGTTTCATCAACAATTTTCCTGTACCAATCTTCACCATATCCAGGCTGCTCAATGTTTGGAGTTACATATTTGTAATTTTCAGGAACTTCTGCCTTACTTTTAACATTACCATCCATAAAGCGAGTAAATAAGAACTGGTAAAGCGTTTTCCACTCATCAAACGTTTGCTGACTGGCTTTAGAAGAAAACTCAGTTAAAAGGGCTATTCTTTCTTCTTCATTCTCAGTTGCTTCAGCTTTTACATCTATTTCTGCAACTTTTTCCACGTATGAAGTTTCAAGCATGCTTTGCTTTTCCTGAATAAATGGAATCATCATATCGTATCGACTATAAGCAAAATTAGAAACCTGATTAAACATCCAGAATGCCGAAGTTTCACTATAATCCATCAAGGTGCCATTTCCTTGTCTAAACACTTCTGGAGCTTCGCTTATACCACAATATAGCGGTGTGTAAACTGTGCTGTAAGTATCATCTACACCGAACCAAAAAATTCCACCAATATGGTCTGGTAACCAGCTACGCGATTGTGCCACAAAAGAAAATCCTGTTTGTTGAGTAGAAATAGCTCTTTCATTAAAATAAGTTTTGCCTTCAACTTTCCATGTTAAAGGTCTCCAACGAACAATATTTTCATATGGACCGGCTCCAATATCTTTAGTCATATCCATTGGCGTATTCTGATAATAATCGCGCATCATGTCCATTACATCTTGAACAGATACTTTTTTATCAGGCTTAATCCATAATGGCATTCTGTTTTTAAGGTTTATACCCATTGCATAATCTTCGTATTGTTCCATACCTGCAACTACCTTATTAAAACCAGCATATACACGAGCTTCGCAAAACCTGGCACCTCCAAAATCTACTGGTGCATAAGTATCTGAAAAACTAAACTCTTCTTTTTTACCCTTGAAGTATTCTTTCTCAATCGCAAAATCAATTACATCTTCAGCATAAATACACTCTAGTTGATCATTAAATAAATACTTATCGACATTTATGTATTTTGAAGAAATTGAAGTTTTTTTATTTGAAAGGGGAAATGTAGTAATACGTGCCTGATTAGCATGGCCTGAAATATACCCATCAGGAATTTTTAATGCCACCCATACAGCACCTTTATTTCCAAGTCCTTTTCCAATAAGTTCCATAATCCACACTTCATTCTTGTCGGAAATTGAAAAAGATTCTCCACTACTGTAATACCCATATTCTTTCACAAGATTAGTCATAACTTTTATTGCCTCTCTTGCAGTTTTCGAACGCTGAAGAGCAACATAAATTAGACTACCATAATCCATTATTGCTGTAGAATCTTGAAGTTCATGGCGACCGCCATAAGTAGTTTCACCAATTGCCACCTGATGCTCATTCATGTTTCCAACTACCTGATATGTCTCCGATTTTTGTTTTATCTCGCCAAGAAATTTACCTGTATCCCACTCATAAATTTTAAGCATATCACCATCTGCATATGTTGCTCGTGGCCAAAAATATAGCTCACCGTATAAAACATGGCTGTCTGCTGCATAAGTTATCATTGATGAGCCATCAACCGAGGCTCCTTTAGTTACCAAAAAATTGGTGCAAGAGAAAGAAATCATTCTCGTCGCAAATAGAAGTGTGCCAATAATTAAAACTTTTTTCATGTTATATCTTTTATTATTAAATACTATGTGTTCATCAATCAAATATGGTATCATATCAACAAAACAACAAATATTAATATATTTCTCAAACAATATTCGTCATGTTCATAATGTATTATATATTTTTGTAGTGAAATTATCCCTTTAATAGTTTCAAAACATTTACATATAGATTTTAACATTATTTTATTTCAAAATACAAAAAAGCACATTGATATAGCTTTTTTACTATTAGCAGAATTATAGGGAAAGTTAGTTTTTTAATTAGTGTTTATTTAGTTAGGGTTGAGGCAGTTTTTACTGCCTCTTTTTTTTACCAAAACAACAAATTAATCTGATTGTTTCAGAATAGCACCTTCTAAAAAAAACAAACAATAATTTTTCAAAAACTCAATATTGAATAAACAAATTCAATTTTACGCAAATAACAGTTTCAATGAAACACACATATAATTAATATTGTTTACTTCATTTTATTTGTTGTCTGATGTTTTTCATGTGGCATATGCACAACACCCCCCAATGAATCTTGTTTTGCGCCTGTACAAGACGCTAAACAATTAACCTCTTCTCTCATTCTTAACACTCCAAGAAATGCAAAAATTACAGCCTCCTTCATTTCAATTATTTCTTTTTCAGGAATAATAAGGCTTTTTGTAGTTTTTTCTTCCAAACGCCTCATAAGATATTCATTGAATACACCACCACCTGTCAATAGAACCTTTTGTCCATTTAGTTTTTTCAAGCAATTGGCAATCTGTATAGATACATGCTCAATAAAAGTTGTGAGTAAATCATTAGCATTATAGCCTGACATTAATGGCAAAACCTCTCTTTCTACCCACTCCTGCCCTAATGATTTTGGCGGTTCTTTTAAGTAATACTCATTATTATTTAGATCATTTAAGAGCTTCGGAATAATTGTACCTGATTCAGCAATTGCTCCTCCTTTATCGTATTCATGTCCTAACTTTTGAGCCTGCCTATTTAGCACAAAATTTACCGGGCAGATATCAAATGCTATCCGATTACCTTTATTATTCCTGTATGAAATATTGGCAAATCCACCCAGATTTATACAAGCATCAAATTCAGAAAAAAGCAACTCATCTCCTATAGGTACAAGAGGTGCTCCCTGTCCACCATTTGCTACATCCATCGACCTAAAATCACAGACAGTTGTTATTCCGGTTTGAGCAGCTATTTCTGCTCCATTACCAATTTGCAATGTATATCCTTTCTCGGGCTCATGAAAAATCGTATGCCCATGCGAGGCTATTAAATCAACTTTAATTTTTGTTTTATTGATTAATTGATTTGCCAATGTCCCTATAAACCTTCCAAAGTCGCTATTAAGTTTTGCTAGTTCTGAAGCAGTAGAAGAATAGGCTTTTTTTAATCTTTGAGAAAGTTCTGTCGGATAAATTAATGTTTCAGCATGTAAAATGCTATAACTCCAATTACCAGAATCTAATTGAAATTCGCATATTGCCATGTCAAGTCCATCCAGACTAGTTCCAGACATTAAACCCAATATTGTATATGAAAACTTTTTGTCTTTCAATATTAATAAAAGAATTTTGCAGAAAATGATTGAATATTATTTCTTTCGTCCATCACATAAATCTTTAATGTGTGTGGATTTTTCGATCGGCTAAGTTTGTCTTTATCTATCTTATATGATAATGTACCCGATTTTGCATCGAAGCTAAACAGCCCCCAATTATCATTGATATAGCCATTATATGTTTTAATACCAGACAACTCATCGTCAATCTTAAATGATATCACATCTCCGGCAGCATACCATCCTTCTCGAAAAGAAATAGGTTTTATAGTTGGTGAAATTGTATCAACCATTAATGTATACTGTCCAAAACCAGAAACCTTGGCTTTTACTCTACCATCTATCCACCTGCCCCCTTCAGAGCTAAAGTTGCCATCTGTTTCAATCCTGGCAACAACAAGCTTTTCTGGGCTTACTCCATCTAAATTTCCTTTTGGCTTAATTGATAATTCTGCAGATTTATGTAGGGGTATTAGTTCGTCACCCAAAGAATATATATCTGACAATTCTTCTTCACCAGTTTCTATTACAGAAAAATTAAACCACTTGTTGGCATAAAGGGCGTTTGCAGGTACTTTAAAACTTATCATATCGTTCTCAAAAATATTATCCTGAGCAAAATTAAATTTCGCAATACCTGAATCAACGTATGAATTTATTTGTTCTGAGTTAACTATGAACTTAAAACCAAGATTTGATTTGTTCCCATAAGCATCAGTTGCAATTATTTTACCTTTATGTAATAAGGTATCATTGATTCTTAATATCCCTCGGTTTAAAACCTCTTTGTAAATTGAAAGATTATTGTTTGGTTCCATAAACAAGCGATGTACACTTCGTCTGTTCAATTTTTTCTCTTCATAATCGCTATAAGTTTGTATATAACGAGCTTCCCCAAAACTAACTTTGTCAATCTTATTTGAAAAAACCAGGCTACTATCTACAAATAAGTCGAGAGTATAAACCCCACATCTGTTAGAACTCCCATTTAAATAATCGTAAACCTCAATACCAAACGCAATACTAGAAGTACCTTTTAGAACTTTTGATATTGAGTATTCACCATTATTGCCAACTATGGGGACAGAAATCTTATTCTGCCACTGAAAAGTTTCTGAATCCACATTGTCATACAAAAACAATCTGCGCATCTTCGGCGAAATAGTATCCTTTATTGGCAATCCATATAAAAGAACATTCATTGGTACTTGTTTATTATCTCTCAGCTCCAAGTGTAAATGTGGACCACCAGACCTTCCAGTATTACCAGATAAACCTATAATCATTCCTTGAGTTACTACAAACTTATTTTCATCAAGATACAGATCAACTTCGAATGATTTTTGTCGATACTGCTCACTTTTTACGTATGCAGCTACTTCAGGAAAGAAAGAATCAAGATGCCCATAAACTGAAGTATATCCATCAATATGCTTTATGTAAATAGCATTACCATAGCCACCAGCCTGAACTTTTACTCTTGAAACATATCCTGAAGAAATTGCTTTTACAGGCTGACCAATTTTACCTTGTGTTTTCAAATCAATTCCTGCATGAAAATGAGTACTTCTTAGCTCTCCAAAATTACCTGACAAAAACAAGGGGATATCAAGTGGAGATTGAATATCAATGTGTTGCGCATTGAGTGATTTAATTGATAAAAAACTACATAAACAAAGAGATAAGGTTATTGTGACAACTCGCATATTTTTATTATCTTTAATTTCTATCAGGTCAGCAAAACTATTATATAAGCTGCAATCTTCAAAAATTTCAAGATATTAACTTTTAATTTTGCAGTGAATGTATGATAGTTTAAAAATAACTTAAAGATTTTTTTATATTTGCCTGACCATTTTTTAACTTTGTTATGATAATGCAAATGGAAAACAATAATAATGATACGCTTGTTTTATTAAGAGATAAGATTAAACGCATCATTAATCTATTTGAAGCTTCAAAAGCAAAGAACATGTTGCTTGAGCAACAAAAAAAAGAATTAAACGACGAGATAATTAAATTAAAAAAGGAAAAAGAAACACTTACAATACAATATAACAACCTTAAGCTAGCTAAAACATTTGAAATGACTTTAGATAGTAGTCACGATGCGAAACTTAAGGTAAATAGAATTGTGCGGGAGATTGACAAATGTATTGCTCTTTTAAATAAATAATAAGCAATGGACAATAAGCTTTCCATACGTGTGAACATTGCAGATAGATATTATCCCTTAAAGATTAACCGGGACGAAGAAGAAAGAATTCGGAAAGCTGCAAAATTAATTAACGAAAGAGTTCTTCAGTATAAGCAAAAATACGCTGACAAAGATGTTCTTGATTTTATTGCTATGACTGCATTACAACTTGTTACCAGACTAGTTGAACTGGAAGAAAATCAGGATGTACTGCCTATAATAGAAAATATTAAAGAGCTGAATGAAGAACTAGAGGAATATATCAAAGAAGAGTAATTAGGTTCTTTACATATTAAAAACATTGCCCGCATTGTTTCTTCAATAGTTTGTGAAACTCAACACTTTCGAAATTGGAGAATAGCTCGAGTTATCAAAGATAGGCCAATATCTGCTTGCAGAGATCTCTTCGGAGACATTGGAAATCTGACCTGGTTCGGCTACTCCACCCATGTTAGAATGGGGTTTCAATAAATTTTGGAGAATAATGCGGGCTTTTTATTTATTATAAACACTATATATATGGACAATATTATTATTGGAGGAGTAGCTTTTCTGCTTGGTGCTGGTCTTTCTTTCATCTTATGGAATTTCGCCCTAAAAAGAAAGAAAACCTCTATTATAAGTAGCGCACAAGCTGAAGCTGAGGTTATTAAGAAGGATAAAATTCTACAAGCAAAAGATAAATTCCTACAACTTAAATCAGAGCACGAAAAGCATATTAACGAAAGAAACAACAGACTTGCAAGTGCAGAGAATAAATTCAAACAAAAAGAAAATACTCTCTCTCAAAAAATCGAGGAAAACCAGCGCGCACAGCGCGAGCTTGACGCTATTAGGGATAACCTTAATGCTCAGTTGGAGTTAGTTGACAGAAAAGGTGATGAACTTGAAAAAATGCATAAGCAACAAGTTGAACAACTTGAAGCTATTTCAGGACTTTCTGCTGACGATGCTAAATCACAGCTAATTGAATCTCTTAAAGAAGAAGCCAAAGTTGATGCCACTTCTATAATGAATGAAATTATTGAAGAAGCTAAAATGCAGGCCAACAAAGACGCAAAGAAAATTGTTATTGAATCAATTCAACGAGTTGCAACTGAAACTGCTATTGAAAATGCAGTAACTGTGTTCAATATTGAAAGTGACGAAATTAAAGGTCGAATTATTGGTCGGGAAGGAAGAAACATTAGGGCTCTTGAAGCTGCCACTGGTGTGGAAATAATTGTTGATGACACTCCCGAAGCAATTATTCTTTCTGCTTTTGATCCTGTACGTCGTGAAATAGCCAGGTTATCTCTTCATCAACTTGTAACTGATGGTAGAATTCATCCTGCCAGAATTGAAGAGGTTGTTTCCAAAACTAAAAAGCAAATAGACGAAGAAATTATCGAGGTTGGTAAGCGCACTACTATTGACCTTGGTGTTCATGGCCTGCATCCAGAACTAATTCGCCTGATTGGTAAAATGAAATATCGTTCGTCATACGGGCAAAACCTTCTTCAACACTCGCGCGAAGTTGCTAACTTGTGTAGTATAATGGCATCGGAATTAGGATTGAATCCTAAGCTTGCTAAGCGTGCCGGATTGCTTCATGATATTGGGAAAGTACCCGATGAAGAACCAGAATTGCCTCATGCTATTTATGGTATGAAGTTAGCTGAACGTTTTAAAGAAAAACCAGAGATTTGCAATGCAATTGGTGCTCACCATGATGAGGTTGAAATGACTAGCCTTATTTCTCCAATCATCCAAGTTTGTGATGCTATTTCAGGTGCTCGCCCTGGTGCACGTCGCGAAGTTGTTGAATCGTACATTAAACGCCTAAAGGATCTTGAAAATCTTGCTCTCTCCTACCCTGGAGTTAATAAGACTTATGCAATTCAAGCTGGTCGCGAATTACGTGTTATTGTTGGTAGCGATAAAGTTTCTGACAAAGAAGCTGATTCACTTTCGTTCGAAATAGCTCAAAAAATTCAGGATGAAATGACTTATCCTGGCCAAGTGAAAATTACAGTTATTAGGGAAACCAGAGCTGTAAATTATGCCAAGTAGATAATATAATTATATATCTTGAAACCGTCCTGATTAATCAGGACGGTTTTTTTTTAATAGATACCTCATTATTACATATCAACTAATATTAAAACCTTACTTTTTCTATTAAATTGAAACTTAGGTAATAAAAAAAATGCATATATTGTAAACTTCCCTAAAAACCATTGAGCTAATGATAATTTAGCAATAAACTCGCAAACTTTTAATCCTGTTTACATCAATGAGAAGTTTCATTATTTTAATCCTATTTCCAACTCTACTTTCATCCGCTCAAATTAATACTGATAGCCTAAGAACAATTTGGAACAATACAAACGAGTCTGACTCAACTCGAATAATTGCGCTGAACAAACTAATCTGGGAGAAATACCTATTTAATCAGCCTGATAGTGCTTTTATTCTTTCGCAGGAAATATTTGAACTTGCAAGTTACAAAGGCTTTCAAAAAGAAATGGCAACAGCACTAAATCTGCAAGGTATCTCTTACTCCGTTAGGGGTGAGTATGATAAAGCTCTGGAATATTACAACCAAAGTCTGGAAATAAAGCACAAATTAAGTGATGATACTGAGATAGCTAAAACACTTAACAATATTGCCTTGATTTACACCTCCCAGGGGAAATATGCTGAAGCTATTGAGGTTCATAATAAATGTCTGACAATATCTGAAGAAAACAACCACTCTGAAGGAATTGCAAGAAGTTTGTTAAATATTGCAACACTTTACATCCGAATTAAGGATTACGATAAAGCACTTGATTACAATAATCGTAGTTTATCATTATACCAAGGGCTTAATAAGCAAAAAACTATTGCGAAATGTTATAACAACAATGGGATTATTTTTCTCAAAAAGGGTGAAAATGATGTTGCTCTTAAATACTATTTGAAAGCTCTGGCAATTGAAGAAGAAAACAGGAATGAATTTGGAATTTCATTGGCTCTGGGTAATATTGGAATTATTTATAAGCTAAAAGGTGAGTTTAAAAGTGCTCTTAATTATTATCAACGAAGTTTGGCTATTCGAAAAAGAATTGGTGACAGGGAGGGAATTGCAAATATTCTTTCAAACATTGGAGATGTTTATCAATGTACTGGCAAAAACGACAAAGCTATAATATATTGTAATAGGGCATTAAAAATTGCTCAAGATGTCGGAACCATGGATGACATCTCTCAATCAGCTGAATGTTTATACAGAGCCTTTAGAGAACAAAAAAGATATTACAATGCACTGACCATGCTTGAACTGCATAACGAAATAGAAGACAGTCTTCAAAGCGAACGAAACCAAAAAGAAATTATTCACCAGGAATTTAAATATGAGTATGCTCAAAAACACTATACAGATAGCATTCAAAATGCTCGCACAATAGAAATAGAAAAATTAAAAAGAATCGAGCAGGAATTTAGCACAAAAATCATTCAGTATGTTTCATATGTTATATTTGTCCTGATATTATTGGTAATTGGAATAATCCTAAGATTTAGGGTAATAAAAAACAAAGCTCAAAAAGAGTTTCTGCTCCGGGAAAATCAAATTTTAAAATCTTTTGCTGTAATCCAAATGACATCTTCAAACGGTAACATATTATCTAAACATTTATTAGACAAGAAGAAAATTGACAAAGCATTAAACGGTGCATTAAACAACTCTGATTGGAATATTCTCTCCTTACTTTGCGAGAACCCAACAATTAATAATCGGGAAATTTCAGAACGAGTATCCTTAAGTATTGAAGGTGTACGCTCTTCCTTAAAAAAGATGTACAGGGTTCTCAATATCCAGAATACAAATGAAAACCAAAGAATGGCACTAGTTATTCATGCGTTGCGCATATCAGAAAAATTATAGTAATTTAATTTCAACATTAAAAAAATCGATCCCACACACAGGACGTCTCCCTCCCAAACACTATGCTAGTACAAATACACAGAACACTTTACCGTGATCACCCAATCGGGTGAATTTTATATTCCCTTTAAAAATCACTCCAAAGAGTGATAAATTTATTTGTGATTTTTATCATTTTTATTCTTTCCGTGATACATATCATAAATTAATTAACCTAAAACATTTAACATGAAAAGAATTTTTACCCCGGTTGCTATTACATTTTTAGCATTAGCAACATCATTCGCTCAGGTGATAGAAAAGAAGGAAGTAGACAGGTATGGAAATCCTACTTTTGTAAAATTTGACACAAAATTTAAATCTGCGGGAGAAACAGACTCTAAAGCTGTTTTATCCAAAGTGCTAAACACGGCTCAGAATGATAAGTATAAAACATTTAGAACCGAACAAGACAAGATTGGTTACACACATGAAAGATTCCAACAGTATTACAAAGGAATTAAAGTTGAGCATGGAGTTTATATTGTTCATAAGCGCAAAGGTACAATTGAATCGTTAAGTGGGGAATACAAGGCAATAGACAATATAAATGTATCTCCGTCTATTTCATCTGATGCTGCACTAAAAAAAGCGTTAGAATTTGTTAATGCTGAAAAATATATGTGGGAGACTGATGCATCCTATCTTCCTGAAGCAGAATTAGTAGTTGTAAAGAAAGATTACAACATACATCCAAAAGAAGCTAATGAAATGGCATTAGCATATAAATTCAATATTTATGCAACTCATCCATTGTCAAGATCATATATATATGTGGATGCACAAACTGGAGAAATTGTTCATACTAATGCAATTATAAAAACTGCGGAAGTATCCGGTTCAGCTGACACGCGTTATAGTGGTACAAAAACAATATCAACAGATAGCTATAATGGATCATATAGATTAAGAGACTATAGCAGAGGTAATGGTATAATTACATATGATTGTAACACTTCAACAAGTTACACAAGTGCTGTTGATTTTACTGATAATGATAATAATTGGACTTCTGCTGAATATAACAATTATGCAAAAGACAATGGAGCATTAGATGCTCATTGGGCCGGTTTGATGACATATGATTATTTTAACACTGTTCATGGCCGTAATAGTTTTGATGGAAATGGTGCTTTAATAAAAACTTATGTTCATTTCGATAATAATTATGAAAATGCATACTGGAACGGCTCTGTTTTTACTTTTGGTGATGGAGCATCAACTTTTGACATTTTAACCTCACTTGACGTTTTTGGTCATGAATTTGGACATGCTGTATGTTCTTATACTTGTGATTTAACATACTCCAGAGAACCAGGTGCTTTAAACGAGGCATTTAGTGACATTTGGGGATGTGCAATTGAATATAAATATGCTCCAAATAAAGATACTTGGTTTATGGGCGAAGATCTTGGTTATGTTCTTCGTGATTTAAGCAATCCCAAAGCAAAAGGTTTACCTGACACTTATTTAGGCTCTAATTGGGTCACAAGCTCAAGTGACTATTATGGTGTACATACAAACAATGGACCTTTCTGCTATTGGTTTTATTTATTATCTGTTGGTGGATCTGGGTCAAATGATAATAACGATTCATATACTGTAACAGGAATTGGTATTGAAAAAGCAGAACAAATTGCTTTCCGTGTAGAAAATGTTTATATGACATCTAGCTCTGATTATGCTGATGCTAGAACTTTTGCAATTCAAGCGGCTAAGGATCTTTATGGTGCTGGATCTCAAGAAGAAATTTCTGTAACTAATGCTATGTATGCAATTGGTGTTGGAAATGCATATGATGGTGGCACTAGTGGTGATACTTATTGTGAATCAAAAGGGAGTAATTATAGTTACGAATGGATTAGTGGAGTTACTATCGGAAGCTTTACTAACAATTCTGGAGCTAATGCCTATACAGACAATACCAGTCAAACTATTACATTAAATTCTGGTTCAACAAATTCAGTTAGCTTAGTTCCTGGATTTTCAAGTTCTACTTACAATGAATATTGGAAAATATGGATTGACCTAAATGGCGATAGCGATTTCGATGATTCAGGCGAACTTGTATTCGATGCCGGAAGTTTAAGTTCATCTACAGTAACTGGAAATCTGGTTGTTCCAAACGTAAGCGCAATAAATACAAGATTAAGAGTTTCGATGAAATACAACGGAGCACAAACTGCATGTGAAACATTTAGTTATGGCGAAGTTGAAGACTACACAGTAAATATTATATCTGGAGCTGGAGATACTCAAGCACCATCTGCTCCAACAGGCTTATCTTCTTCAGATATTACTGAAACCTCATTTACACTTAGTTGGAATGCCTCAAGCGACAATGTTGGTGTTGTCGGATATGATGTTTACCAGGGTGGTAGTAATTTGGGATCTGTAACAGGAACATCAGCAAGTATTACAGGATTAACTGCTGCTACAACATATACTTTCTATGTGAGAGCTAAAGATGCTGCCGGAAATGTTTCTTCAAATAGTAGCAGTCTAGATGTAACAACTTCAGGTGGTTCTGGAGGTGGATGTACTGATATCACACTATCCATTAATTTTGACAATTATCCTGAAGAAACCAGTTGGACAATAAAAGATAATAGTGGAACAACTGTTGCTTCAGGAGGAACATATGGTTCTCAACCCGATGGCTCAACATTAACTGAAACTATCTGCTTAGAAGATGGCTGCTATGACTTTACAATCAAGGATTCTTATGGCGATGGTATTTGCTGCTCATACGGCAATGGTTCGTATTCATTAATGAATGGTTCTCAAGTTATTGCTTCCGGTGGTAATTTTGGTAGTTCTGAAATTACTAATTTCTGCTTAACAGGAGGAACATTAAATTCTATACATCAGATAATGACAAGTATAGAAATTACACAGAAAGATGTTAAGTTTGAAATATTCCCTAACCCTGTTAATGAATTATTAAATATTCAGGCCAAAGGACTTAATGAATCCGCTACAATAAAGATAGTTGATATGCGTGGCGCCAAACTAATCGAAATAAATGGAGCAATAGCGCTTAACGGAATCGATGTTTCAAGTTTAGAATCTGGAATGTATATTTTGCAATTAAAGACTAAAAAAGGTAAACTACAACAAGAATTGTTTATTAAAAACTAGAGAGAAAATTTTAATTCTCTGAGAATTCTAATACATCTCGAGTAAATAATATAGGGCTATCGATATTTTTAGTAATCGGTAGCTCTTTTTTTGTTAGCCCGTTTGGGAAGGAGTTTATTCTTTAGAAACTAAATCTATAATTATATAGGAACCGAAGTTAAATTTTAGGTAATACATACCTGAATTTAATATTTTTAACTTCTTCGAGTACCGTTTCACAACAGTACTAATTTCCTAATAGCCTACTTTACATGAACCTTAAGCTCGTTATTAAACAATAATTTTCTTGGGGGGGGTAGATTTTTATCTAAGAAATCAGCCAATCCTTTGCCTCTTCAATTGAGTCAAATGGTTTTACAGCATTTGAAGGACCTAGTATTAAATTATAGCCCTTTAATAATATCAATCGTGCCTTACTATTTATTCCTACAATAGCCCTTTTCTTAGCTAATTTTGGCGTTTCAGCAGCTATTTTCTTTACCTCTTTCATATAACCAGATGTAGCATAGGAGTTAGTCAAATCTGTTAACTGCAAATATTCCTTATTCTCAGTCACAATTATCGCTACTGCTTCTTTTAGAACGCTAATCATTTCTTCTTCAGACCGCAAGCCCCGATAATCGATGTAGAGAATTTCAGTCCCTTTATGCAATATTTTCTCAACTCCCGCCATAATATATTATTTCAATAAAACTATTTAGCTCATGCTATCTTAAATTTTACTAGTAAATGCTTTTTTCAAAGGTCTAATTTTTAGAAATGCAAAAGTAGGTTGTTTGAAATACAACAATAATCACCGGACCTTAATTAATCTTCATGTTTTTGGATATATCATGAAGAATATCCTGAAGCATTCTAATCTTTCCTTCGAATCCTAATTTTTGATAGGCAATTATCAGATTAGTAAGTAGCCTAAGGATAATGCTTTTATTATCACACGGATTATAATATTCAGGAAGCTTTTTCAGTCCCTGCTGTTCAATAAAATAGTCTACTTCCTTTTTATTAAGAATAGTTCCTTTATTGTAGGGATTAATATAAAACAGAACTCCTTGCGATGAATCTGTAGAATCATATTGCCTATACTCATTCATGTAGGCTAAAATAAAACTTTTAGGCAGATTAACTCCGCAAATCGGCAAACCTAACTTCTCAGCAATAACCAGATATACTATTCCTAAAGATATTGGATTCCCTTTCCTGGTTTCAATCACCTGGTTTATGTATGAGTTATGCGGCGAATAGAAATTAGATGTATTCCGATTAAAATTATTCAACTCGTAAATTACATAGTTCAGTAACTTCACATTCTCTGCAGCTGATAGATTACTGCCTTTCGAAAGATATATATCATTAGATATATTGGTTAAAATGGTATCTAATTTATTATAATCTGCATAGGGAAATTGGAATTGAGCAACATAAGTAGCTCCTTCCAATATGTTTTCTGCTCCACTATCAAGCCAGTTTTTTAATTTATCGCGGGTATTAGAAAATTGGATATGGTGTATCACATTCTCTAATCGCTCCTGAATAGTTTGATTTGATGCGAGTTCCCAGGCTTTTTCAAGTTCAGGAATTATCTGAATACCTTGTTTGAGGAGCTCTCTAGTCACTGCGAATAAAACTTCTGAATCATTGTCTTCAAGTAAAGAAATGAGGGTTTCAACTTCCTGATTCATTTGGTGCTTTTTATTAATAGTCCTCAGCAAATATACCGACCAATGTATTATGCTCAGATTTAAGTTTTAAACAATTCTCTATATCAGCAATATAATATTTGGTAAAAATCAATTCAGAATAATTCTGTTTAGCATATGAATTGAAGCCTACAAGTAGCTCTAGGGGCTTTTGTAAAAAAAAGAGATTATCTTAGCACAAAATTAATTTTCATGTAACAAAAGTACCAAGATGGAACCCAGATTTAAAATTACAAAAGAAAAATTCGGACAACAAGATTTAATTAAACTTGAAGATTTAAGCAACAATGAATTCGTAACAATACTTCCTGAGACTGGTGCAATGTTACATTCTTGCAAGCTTAATTATAATGGCAAACATGTGTCTATTCTAGATGATTACTGTAATGAAGAAGAACTAAAAGAAGCTCTTTCTTCCAGTTTTAAGGGAAGCAATCTTTTCCCGTATCCAAATAGAGTAGATGGGGGTAAATATGTATTTAACAAAAAAGAATATCAAATGCCTGTAAATTCCCCAAGCGAAAACAACTCTCTTCACGGTTTAATCTTCGATAAGAAATTTGAAATAATTGAAGAAACAGCAACAGATGAAAAGGCAATTGTAACTTTTCAGTTTGATTCGAATGGAGATTTACCAGGTTTTCCTTTTAAATTCAAATACATTATTCAATATGAGCTTGATTCAATTAATGGCTTAACTATTAATACATCTGTCACCAATATAGACAATCAGCCCATTCCTGTTGGGTTCGGATTTCACCCATATATTAAGCTGGAAACTGAGGTAAACAACTTACAATTGGAATTTCCTGCAGATGAATCATTCCTTGTAAACAACAGAATGCTTCCTACTGAAGAAACCCAGTCGTATACTCAGTTTAATAATTTAAAGCTTATTTCAAATACTGAATTCGACACCTGTTTTAGCCTATCTACAAAGGATCCTATAGCACAAATCAAAATAATATCAGACGAATTAAAAGGTGGTGGAATAAACATTTGGCAGGAAACTGGCGAAAACAAGCTTAACTTTCTGCAAATATATACTCCACCTCATAGAAATTCCATCGCTATTGAACCAATGACCTGCATAGCCAATGCTTTTAATAATAAAATAGGTCTAATAGAATTAAACCCAGAAACTACCTCTACTGTAAAATGGGGTATTAAAAAAGTAGAATAATCAGTTGCAAAAAGGCTATTGAACAAATAATACTTTTGACTAATTTTGGGACTCTAAACTCAAAGAGAAAACAGAAATGATTCAACGTATACAAACAATTTTCTTATTTTTAACAGTAGTAGCACAGGGAGTGTTTTTAAGAGCACCTCTTTCTCGCTTTTTTATGGAAAATGACATGGCAATTAATTTCTTTGCCTCTGGCTTCAAAAACGCTAAAAACGGGGACGTAGTTCTTGCAACCTACGCCATATTGCTTCTTGCCTGCGCTATTCTGGTTCTAAGTATTATTACAATTTTTCTATATAAAAAGAGAATTCTCCAGATACGATTCTGCATTTACAATATTTTGCTTAATGTGGGTATGATAGGAATGCTTATAATGCAAATCTCAGCATTTTTGAAAAACAATGAAGTATCAGCTCATTCATATACTCCGGTTCTGGTAATTCCCATAGCAACAATAATACTTCTTTATCTGGCATTTAGAGGAATAAGAAAAGATGAAGTTCTTGTAAAAGCCTATGAAAGGTTAAGGTAGAAGAACTTACTAAATAATTGAGTAGGTAGAGGGATTACTCCCTCTACCACTATACATACTCTCGTATACGGTGCTTTTAAATAAAACTAAAGACATTCAAAATTTAGTGGCAATTTATATTGACTTAATTTTTAATAATTACATCAACTACAATAGAACGTTAGATACAAACAACTTGCCTTTTGTAGCACCTAATGCGTATTGATATTATAGCAAGATCCTTAAGCTTCTTTGTTCTGTTTCACTTATTAAAATGCACAATTAATATTTTCACCCAAACATACAATACTGATTAAACTTCCGGCTAAAGCCTATCCTTTTATTTTACTAATATTACTTGCTTCTCCAAAGATACTTTCGCTCCATGTAAACTTTTACGGTTAGCTTATTGGCTAATGTCTGTTTGAGATTATTCTACAAATAAAACCGTTAATAAGATATTTCCTACTAGCGCTTTATTTAACTATGAGTCGAATAATTGCTGCATTAATTCATGTTGTCACAAGAGAAACAATCCAACATCGCCCTGACAATAACAACGTTAACACAACTTACACATAATAATGACCAAAATAAATATTACATGAAATTTTGCAAAAAAAAATGATATATACCGCTAAGGTAATGCGAACTATTTTATATATTTATATATAGAATTTCGGTTATATATATTCCGACTGTAATATGGAGAGCCATTCCAGGTTCACCTAATTCAATAATATAAATATCATTCGAATAAAGAAAAACCATACCTGAAGTTCTTAGATTAATCATTTAATCTAACCTATCCTATGAAAATAATATTTAAACCGCCGTAAAATGGTGCTGTTGAAAGTTTATCCAAAACTTAACACACTATTAGGTCTTTTTCGTTTACAAGAGAAGTTCGAAGAAGTAATCTTGGTGTGAGAAAATAATATGCCAGAAAAATTAAAAACTATCAATAAACACTAAATAAAATATTATGAAAAAAAATAGACAATTTATTACTTATATAAGAATGTCTCTTCTTCTTATCAGTTTAATAATAATAAGTACAGGATGTTCAAAAGAGGAATATAATGAAGTTAAAGTTGAAAATACTGCTTCAATTAAAGAAAATGTAACAGTCATAAATCCCGAAGAAGCAACACTTATAAGTAATAATACCGACTTGTCGAAAGGTATTTACAAATTTGAATTTAATGAAACTCCAAAAAGCTTTTCTATTGGAGATATTATAGTCGGTAAAAAAGGGTATGGTTTTTTAAGAAAGGTGAATAACGTATCCTATAATAATAACACCGTAATTTTCGAAACAGAACAAGCAGCTCTTACAGACGTATTTAACCAGGCAAATTATTCCTTTGGACCAGATGATTTCCAAGGCATTAGCAAGATTAACTATGTTGATAAAGATATAAGTATGCTAAAAAGCGCTAATTCTCCAAGCTCATTTGAATATGATTTCTCCAATACAATACTCTACGAAAATGATGATTTGGTAATTAAGGTAGAAACTGGAAAAATATCAAATTCGTCGAGCTATAATTACTCGGCAAGTATTGATTGGTTCGAAGTAAATACAGAAATGATTACCACCAGTGTTTTTGATATTCAGTGTGTGATAAGTATAGTCGGCTCAAAAAAAATATCAATAGCTGATATCAATAGGGTACTGGCAGATGTTGAACATATTGTTGTTTTCGATATATATGGTGTACCTATTGTATTTGTTATTGACACAAAATGTTCTTTACATTATACCGCAGATTTTCTTGGGGAAATTAACACTACTGTAAATTTATCTCAGAAGTATACATCAAGATATGGTATTATTTATCAAGATGGCGAATGGATAGAGGTGAATGAGACAGTTCCGACATTTCCAAGCAATCCTATTGACTTAACCGGAACTAATGCCTCCTTGAGTCAAAAACTAACCATTGTACCCTCTGTATCCTTTAAGTTATATGACATTGCAGGTTTTACCTTTACTCCAACCCTATGGGGCCAGTTTGATTTCAATATTGGATATCCTGCAAACTGGGATGCATTGCTTAAAGCTGGTGTTAATTTAAACATTGGTGTTGAAGCTTCAATACTTGGTTTAGAAGCAGCAGAGAATTGGGATATCTACACAAATGAATGGGACATTTGGAGTGCCCCATATTTATTAACAAAAGTTTCAGGTGATGCTCAGCAAGGACCTATCAATGGATTACTAGCCCAACCTTTGGAAGTTATGGCCACCGACAATTGGAATAATCCATTACCTGGCGTACTAGTTCATTACAACCTTACTAATGACGATGGAAGTGTGAGTGATGAAATTACAATTACTAATACATCTGGTTTAGCAACAACAAACTGGACTTTAGGTACTTTGAGTGGGACACAAACAGTCACAGCCCAGATAAAAAAAGCAGATGGTTCAAATATAAATGGTTCTCCACAAACATTTAGTGCTACTGCATTTTAATTCTTGAAAAACTTGCAGATTAAATAGAAACTAATGTTTTAAATCGTATTAAGAAGTTAATCAGGCTCTGTCTTGGTTAACTTCTTTTATTTTAATTGCCCTCAAACTGCGGTTAAAACATTAATAGTGAAAAACAGCATCCAATCCATTGCTTGGCTGCTTTCACTAATTACAGCCCATATCATCAGTACGTTAGAACTTCAGGTTTACTGATATATTCCTTGCCATTACTGACAAAAAAAAGGCTGCCTTTTTGGACAGCCTCTTTTTAATTCTTATCTCAGAAATATATAGATTATTTCATTTTTTCTGATACAACATTTGCAATATTTCTTGCAGTAAATCCAAGTTTTTCATCCAACACATTTGCTGGTGCTGAAAATCCAAAACTATTAAGTCCAACAACATCATCTATATTTCCAACAAGACCTTGTAGGGCCACTGGAAGACCTGCTGTTAATCCAAGTTTTCTTACCTGTGGAGGTAACACTTTATTTTGATAGTCTTTAGTTTGCTTTCTAAACAATCCTTCAGAGATTATTGAAACAACCTGCACCTGAATTTTCATTTCTGATTCAATTAAAGCTGCACCTTCAACCATTGTTGCAACTTCTGAACCATTAGCAACTAATACCAATTCAGGAACTCCTGATGATTTACGCACAATATATCCCCCCTTTTCAGCTTCGAGTGCGTCATTGTATCTTGAAGATCCGTCCATTGCAGGAAGCGACTTTATGTTCTGTCGTGAAAGCAACAGTGCAGTTGGAGTCTTCGTATTTGCCGCAGCCATTTTCCATGCCACGGTTGTTTCATCAGCATCAGCTGGACGAAGCACTAACAAACTATTTTCGCCCGAATGGTTTTGTAAATGCTCCATTAATCTTACTTGGGCTTCATGCTCAATTGGCTGATGAGTTGGTCCATCTTCTCCTACTCTAAATGCATCATGTGTCCAAACATACTTAACAGGTAGTTCCATTAATGCAGCTAACCTTACTGCTGGTTTCATATAATCTGAGAAAACAAAGAATGTAGCACACACTGGTATAACACCTCCATGAAGCGCCATTCCATTTGCCATTGCTGCCATTGTTAATTCTGCTACACCAGCCTGCAAGAACCTTCCGGAGAAATCGTTCTTCTGAATAGCTTGTGTATATTTAAGAAATCCATCTGTTTTATCACTATTTGATAAATCGGCAGAAGAAACAATCATGTTCTCTACATTTTGAGCCAGATAACCTAGTACAATTCCTGATGCTCCGCGTGTTGAATTATCTGCCTTTTGTTCAATTGAAGAAAAATCGAGATTATCTAAACTTGTATTATAAAACTTGTTAAGTTTCTTTGCCAACTCAACATTTGCAGTTTCCCACTCGTTTTGCTTAGCTTTTAACTCATTGGCAACAGAAGACTTTTGTTTCTTCACTTCCTCCCAATATGCCAATACCTCAGCTGATATTGCAAAAGGATCATTTTTATCACCACCTAAGTTTTCGATTGATTTTTCGAAAGACGCACCCGCTGCAGATAATGGCATACCATGAGTCGATGATTTACCTTCAAATGAATTTCCATCAGCATCAACGGCACCTTTCCCCATAATTGTTTGACCAATTATTAAAGTAGGTTTCTCTGTCTCTTTTATTGCAAGCTTTAAAGTAGAGCGAATTTCATCCGGATTGTTACCATTGATTGTATAAACTTTCCAACCCCATGCTTCATATTTCTTAGCAGTATCTTCGCTTGTAACTTCATTGGTTGAGGTTGAAAGTTGAATCTCGTTAGAATCATAAAACATTATAAGATTGTTTAATCCTAAATGTCCAGCTATTCGACCAGCTCCTTGAGAAATTTCTTCCTGAACACCTCCATCAGAGATAAATGTGTATGTTTTGTGCGACATCCATTCTCCAAAACGCTCAACTAAAAATCGCTCTGCAATTGCTGCACCAACAGCCATTGTGTGTCCCATTCCTAGAGGGCCTGAAGTATTTTCTACTCCTCGATTAAAATCCTTTTCTGGATGACCAGGTGTTGGACTTCCCCATTGACGGAATTCTTTTAATTCATCAACAGAAAAATATCCAGCCAAACCTAAAATTGAATATAGCATTGGAGACATGTGCCCTGGATCAAGAAAAAATCTATCTCTTTGATTCCAGCTTCCATCATTCGGATCGAAATTTAAAAACTCTGAGTAAAGTATGTTTACAAAATCGGCTCCCCCCATTGCTCCTCCAGGATGTCCAGACTTTGCTTTTTCTACCATTGCGGCCGATAATCTGCGAATTGTATCAGCCGATTCATTTAATATTTTATTCATGTTTCGGATAAATTATGTTATGTTGTTGTCATTCAGACTTAAATAATATGGAATTATTCTTAAAAAAAATATTTGGCTCAAAGTTACTAAAAGAAGTATTAAAATAAATTTATCTAGCCTAATTTAAGCCTAACAGAGAATACTTGCCAAAAGAAACTCTTTTCAAAAGAAGAAAAAGTCATTTTTAAGTAGTTCAATACATTTCTGTTTTTACAAAGTATCCAGAAGTTCAGGATCGGTAATCTTTTCACAGTAATTACATCTCAACTGAATCTGCTCTTTATCAATAACACTAAATTTAGTTAGAACCACTTCATTATTTGTAATACATTTTGGATTTACACATTTTACAATGCCTTCCATTTCATCTGGTACTTCAACAATCTTCTTCTCAACAACTTTATAATCTTTAATAATGTTCAGTTTTGCCTGTGGAGCAACAAGAGCAATTCTATTAATATCTCTATCTTTAAAGAAAACATTTGACAGTTTTATGATTGCTTTTTTGCCAAGTCTGTCGCTTCGAAAATTGGTTCCAAATGTTATTGTACCTTCTATCTCCCTAAGTTTTAAAATATCAATAACTTTGAAAAGCTTTTCTGCAGGAATATGATCGATTACTGTGCCATCCTTAATAGCACTAACTTCTAGTTTCTTATCTATCATGTTTGTCATATTATTTTAGTCCTAGAATTTTAGAAATAATTGCTTGTCGCATATATACACCATTCTCAGCTTGCTTGAAATAGTATGCATGTTGGGTATCATCAACATCAGTATCAATTTCATTAACTCTGGGTAATGGGTGAAGAACTTTCATTGTGTTCTTAGCTCCCGCAAGCATTTCTTTTTTCAGCACATAGGCATTTTTAGTCCTCTCATATTCAATCGGATCGGAGAATCTTTCTTTTTGCACTCTTGTCATGTATATAATATCAGCCTCATTCATGCCCTCATTGAAATCTTTATACTCAAAATACTTAAGCCCTATTTTATCTAAGTGCAATTTATATTCCTTAGGCATTTTAAGCTCATCAGGAGAAATAAAATGAAATGTTGCATTAAATTGGGTAAGAGCCATAAGCAAAGAGTGAACTGTTCGTCCATACTTTAAATCGCCTACCATAAAAAAGTTGAGATTCTCCAATGTACCTTGAGTTTTGTAAATTGAGTACAAATCAAGTAAAGTCTGAGTTGGGTGTTGGTTTGCACCATCTCCGGCATTTACAATAGGCACCTTTGAGTTCTCACTTGCATATCTTGCGCTACCCTCTAGTGGATGACGCATTACTATAAGTTCTGCATAAGTACTTACTACTTTGATTGTATCAAACAAAGTCTCACCTTTTGTAGCTGAAGAAGTACTGGAATCGCTAAAACCCACAATCTTGCCCCCCAATTTATTAATTGCGCTCTCAAAACTAAGTCTGGTGCGTGTTGACGGCTCAAAAAACAGAGTGGCAATCACCTTGCCATCCAGCAGGTTTTGGTAGGGATTCTTTTCAAAATCAGCTGCAAGTTCAATAAGCTTTAAGTAATCTGCTCTTGAGTAATCGGTAATAGAAACTAAACTTTTATTATCCATCCTGTTAATAAGTTATTTTGATAAAAATAATACAGCTATATCTTTCGTACAATATTTGTTAATAAGAATATTACAACTTGTTTTCCTGAATTTCAACACCATATATATCCTTATATCTATTTGATATTCTTTCATAGTCATTTAATCTAACATTAAGTATTAACTGACAGCTTTCTCTAAAATCCTGTTCAAGAACCTCCAGATTTTCATCCTTCACAATGCGCATAACAATGCTCATGAGTTCATAGCTAAAACCAAGTATTAAAAACTTTTTTATAACTCTTTGTTGTATTTTTGCATTGTTAATACTCTCTGCAGCTGCACTTCTGTATGCATTAATCAGACCACTTGTTCCAAGCAAAGTACCTCCAAAGTATCTGACAACAACAATTAAAATATCTGAGAGCTCATTCGATAATATTTGACCATAAATAGGTTTTCCGGCGGTTCCAGATGGCTCCCCATCATCGTTAACACGATAATTATCGTCTCTTAATCCAATTTTATACGCATAACAGTGATGCCTGGCATCGTGATACTTTTTCTTTATTTCATCCAACAAATTTCTCACATCCTCTTCGGACCTGACAGGGAAGGCATGTGCAATAAATTTACTCCCCTTATCCTTGAAGAGTCCTTCTGATTTCTCTTTAATCGTATTATAAGAATCTTCTGTCATACTCAATCAAACCAATAAATAAAAACCATATAAGGAAAGTAATAATCCTAAATAATTAAGAGTGCGTAATCTTTCTCTAAAAACTATTACCCCAATTAATACAGATAAAATTATAATTCCAATGTTATTTAACATAAATATTCGTGAGCTATCCAAAAATTCATTCATAGAAAGATTCAGGTTCAATGTTTTTACTAAGAAAATTAATGAACCATAGTTAAAAACACCTAGCGTTAGTCCAAACAAAGCATTTTTTGCATTAAACAAATTTCCAATCTCTTTTCTAATTATTATCAACGTTGTTCCACTAATACCTGCAACAAGAAATGACAATAGAGTAAAAAGAGGAACTCTTTCTTCTCCAATAACAAACTGTTGCGAAGTTTTAACTACAGAATCAAGCACTCCCATGCCTAAAAACAAGACCAAGGGCAGAAAAAATTCAAGTTTCCTTTTCAGAAGTAGATTTGGATTGTAGATAATTAAAACTACGGCCAAAAACATTACTGAAAGCCCAACTACCTTAGTTATATTTAGCGTATCAAGGGGATCTATAAATAAAGAAACAACTACTGGAATTAAAACAGAAAGCTTTGCTGCTGCCGAAGTAATGGCCATCCCAGCTTTATTTGATGATGATTGAACAACCAGAAAAAGAAGCATAAAAAGAACACCTATTACAATTGTGACGAAATAGAAATTTGGCTCTAGGTTATTTAATCTTAAAGCTTTACCATCTAACAAAAAAACTGTAATACCTAAAATAGTTGCTATTAAATAATTTACTACAACCATCGATAATGCATGAACCTTTCTGAGTCCTGCGATTCTAAAGACCAGAAGTATTCCTACATTTGATAGAATTGATAGAATTAAGTACAGCATAAACAAAAAAAAACAGGTTCTTTAGAACCTGTTTTATATATTAAAATTTCAATTTCTTTTCGATGTCTTCAATCTGATTTCTGAAGTGCTTATCGGTATCCATGAGATTATTAACAGTTTTGCATGCATGTAGAACAGTAGCGTGGTCCTTACCACCAATCTGAGCTCCAATTGTAGCAAGTGATGACTTTGTAAGACTTTTGCTAAAATACATAGCTACTTGCCTGGCTTGAACTATCTCCCGCTTTCGCGTTTTTGACTGAAGTAATTCAACACCAATATCAAAATAATTACAAACTACTTTTTGAATATAATCGATAGAAACTTCGCGTTTAGTATTTTTAATCAGCTTATCAATCATCTCTTTTGCCAACTCAAGGGTAATTTCCTTTCTGTTGAGAGTAGATTGGGCAAGAAGCGAAATCAAGGCACCTTCTAATTCACGAATATTTTCAGAGATATGAGTAGCTATATATTCTACAACATCATCAGGCATTTCAATGCCATCTTTGTATATCTTCTGTTTTAAAATTGCAATTCGTGTTTCAAAATCAGGGTTTTGCAAATCAGCAGATAATCCCCATTTAAAACGAGATAATAATCTTTGCTCCATTCCCTGCAATTCAACAGGTGGTTTGTCAGATGTAAGAATTAACTGTTTGCCAGATTGGTGCAAATGATTAAAAATATGAAAAAATGTGTCCTGTGTTTTTTCTTTACCTGCAAATTCATGGACATCATCAATTATCAGGATGTCTATCATTTGGTAGAAATGCAAAAAATCATTTTTATTGTTGTTCCTAATAGACTCAACAAATTGAGTTTGAAATTTATTTGCATTTACGTATAGCACGGTTTTTTCGGCGAATTTTTCCTTAACCTCTATACCAATAGCTTGGGCAAGATGAGTTTTTCCTAGTCCTGAATCGCCATATATAAGTAACGGATTAAAAGCTGTTCCGCCAGGATTATTGGCAACAGCAATACCTGCTGAACGAGCAAGCCTGTTACATTCACCTTCAACAAAATTTGCAAATGAGTTTTCCGGATTTAAGTGTGGATCAATATCTAATTTCTTTAATCCCGGAATAATGAACGGATTTTTAATCGTTTTTTCTTCTGCATTTAAAGGTACAGAAACCGGCTGGTTTTTAATTTCCCGCTGATTATATGCAGGTAGATTTACTGTTAAAGAATCTTTTGAATGAGCAGTATTATACTCCATAACAACACTGTATTCCAATTTAGCATCGTACCCAAGTTCTTTTCTTAGTGTCTTACTAATAATCTCAATATACTTTTCCTCAAGATATTCATAAAAGAATGGGCTTGGTACTTGAATGGTTAAAATGTTGTTTTCCAACTTTAATGGAACTATTGGTTCAAACCATGTGCGAAAACTGATTGATGGTACGTTATCTTTTATAACTTTGAGACAATTGCTCCAAATTTCCCTATGCATTTCTTGTACTTCGTTAGGAATTAGTGGTTTAGTATTTGGCATCTGTTAATTATTTCTGATGGCAATTTTGTGAAAAAAAACATAAAAAAAAAGGCCTCTCCCTATTGACTTTTACAAAAAAACTATATTAGGTTTATCCTCAGGCTATTAAAATTTACAAATAATTAATTTTTTTTTATGTCACTAACAATCAAACACTTACACACATAAAGGCTAGATAAACCTTGCTAGTTCAAGGTTTCAGAATGTGAAAAAATTTATAAGTTGAAAACTTACATCCTAACTGTTAAGCAAAACTAAGGAAATATTATTTAAAAAAAATTTAAATAAGTAACTTTTTTAAAAATGTTAATAACTTTGAAGATAATGAAAACATGAAAAAAAGAATTGCAATTATCGGATCCGTAGGAGTACCTTCAAGATATGGTGGATTCGAGACCTTATCTGAAGAACTATGCCTTAATATGGGGTTGAAATACGAAATTCATGTTTTTTGCAGTACAAAACATTATAGTAATACCGAAAGACAAACTAACTGGAATAATATTACAAGGACTTTCCTACCCCTATCTCCAAATGGTTTTTCCAGCATATTCTATGACATATTCAGCATAATAAAGTCGAGCCGAAAGAGCGATACCTTATTAATATTAGGCGGTAGCGGAACGATAATACTTCCAGCTATCAGGTTATTGTTCCCAAAACTACATTTAATTTTTCACCCCGATGGACTTGAATGGAAAAGACAGAAATGGAATATATTAATTAAATGGTATCTATGGATATCAATAAGAATAGGATGTCATTTTAGCCACAAAATTGTAATTGATAATAAAGCACTATTAAAGTATTATTCAAAGTATTCAAATAAAACTGAAATAATAACCTATGGAGGTAACTTTACAGCCAATAATAGTTTAGGTAAAAAAAATTATTGGTTAACAATTGCAAGAGCAGAAAAAGAAAACAACTTAAGTATAATTGCCAAGGCCTTTATTGATGAACCAAAGGAAAACTGGACACTACTTTCTAATTGTAAAAAAACAAAGTTTGGCAGAAAATTCCTAAAAGAATACTCTTCCTATAAAAACATCAGAATTATTGATGCCAATTACAACAGGAAATACATAAACGATCGATTATCTGAATGTAAAGGCTATATTCATGGTCATAGTACTGGAGGAACAAACCCATCACTTGTTACTGCAATATGGTCGGGTAAAAAAATATTGTGCCATAATAATAGCTTCAACAAAGAAACAACAAATAATCTTGTAGAATATTTTATTGATCAGAATGAATTGAGAAACCAAATTACGGTAAATAATGTACCTAATTCGGAGCTATATGAGCTGGCCCCAAAAATTTATAGTTGGAAAAACATATGTAATCAGTACGACAAGCTTTTTGAAAGCTGTTAGAAATCATTATTTTTAACTTTTATAAGTAACTTCCGATTTTTTATAACCTGACAATTAAAATTATCAAATGTATAAACCCGAAGATTTTTTAGTTCAGAAACTAGGAAAATGCACAATTCAATCACCTTTAAATCTTTCGAAAGAAGCTGGTGATGGTATATTTAATTACATAGAAGATGAAGAAAGAATTTTACATAAAGCAAACCTAAGCTATTATCAGGAATGTTACGACAAGGGTATTACGCCTGTATCATTTGAGAAAGGTGGCCCAAGAGATAAAATTTACTTTGACCCATCAAAAACAAAGGCTGCCATTGTTACTTGTGGTGGTTTATGCCCAGGCCTAAATAATGTAATTCGCGGTTTAGTTATGCAATTGTTTAATAGGTATGGTGTAAAAAGAATTGTTGGGATAAAATATGGCTACGAAGGCTTTATTCCTGAGTTTAAGCATAGTATTATCGACCTCACTCCAGAACTAGTTGAAGGAATTCATATGATGGGAGGATCATTTCTTGGCTCATCACGAGGAGATCAAGATGTTGTTAAAATTGTTGATTCCCTTGAACGAATGGATATAAACATTCTTTTTACTATTGGAGGTGATGGCACATTAAGAGGAGCACAAGTAATTACTGATGAGATAAATAGCAGGGGATTAAAAATCTCTGTTGTTGGCATTCCAAAAACCATCGACAACGATATTAATCTGATAGAAAAGTCGTTCGGATTTGAGACAGCTTTCACTACTGCCTCACAAATTCTTATCGGGGCACATAATGAAGCTAAAGGTGCATATAATGGAATTGCTCTTGTAAAATTGATGGGGAGAGACTCTGGATTTATCGCTGCTATGTCTGCTTTGGCTATTCAAGAGGTAAATTTTGCAATAATCCCAGAAATGAGTTTCGAGCTCGACGGCCCAAATGGTTTTCTTGAGATCTTAAGAGAAAGATTAGAAAGGAAACATCATGCTTTAATTGTTGTTGCTGAAGGTGCTGGACAAAGCCTTTTTAATGACAAAACTATAGAAAGAGATGCTTCTGGAAACACAAAATTTAAAGACATTGGGATATTCCTAAAAGAAAAAATCAAAGAAAACTTCAAAGAAAAGAATTTTCCGTTTTCTTTAAAATACATAGATCCCAGCTATATAATTCGCAGCTCAGCTGCCAATGCAAATGACAGCTTATTCTGTAATTTATTGGCACAAAATGCTGTCCACGCTGCCATGGCAGGAAGAACTGGTGTTGTTGTTGGGTTTTGGAATTCAATGTTTACACTAATCCCCATACATATGGCAGTAAACAAACCAAAACGAATATTAATTGAGGGGGAACTTTGGTCAAATGTTCTCGAAACAACCGGACAACCAAAATCTTTTGGAAATAAATAAAATTCTTGCTACCCAAATAAAAGAAAATGTAATCAAGGGCAACATTATGCATTAAAAATCCGTAATTATAAAAGCCTGCAATAGACTGAATTTATCAGCAATTTGCATTCTACTTAAATTTTTTACTGTAACTTAAATTACTATATTCGTTTAACATAACTACAACATTGACAGTCATGAATTCTAGAACCAACAGAAAGCGAAATTATAAGAGATATAATGTTCCAGTAGTTGGACATTTTAATGACCATAGCATTAGATTTAATTCAATATTAGAAGCTGAACGTATTACTGGAATTAGTTATACTTTGATATTCGAGTCGTGCATTGGAAAAATTTACAAAGCCAGAAATGTATATTGGGAATTCGAAAAAGGCAATCACTATATAAGATACAAAGCGCATTACATAAGAATTGCCGAACAAATATCCAAAGAAGGTGTCATGCATCCTTAATATTAATTTAAATAAAATCCAATTTCTCTTAATCGCTTTTTAGTGTCATCATTCCCATTAATTAAGTCAATCTGATAATATCCAGGTTCATGTCTTATTGGATAATTCCCACGTAATGATTCAAAATCAGAAGGGTTTTTCCTCAAGTTATTATCATCTTTATTTATCTGGTATGTAAAAAGCATAGCTTCGAAACACAGTTGCTGAAAAGACTTTCCCTGAGCATCAAGACTAAAAATTTCTTTTTTATGCTGAAGCTCACTTGGTGTCCAATCCCCAAGAGGTAAGTTAAAGTAGTTACTAACAGCTCTTACTGCCATTGTTGTACCATTGGCTTTACCCTCAAAAGAATATCCTGCAATATGTGGTGTTGCTATATTGGTTTTATTCAATAATTCCTGATTTATAAATGGCTCATTTTCCCAAACATCCAATATTGCATCCTTGATAATACCAGCATTTATTGAACTAAGTATAGCATTAGTATCAATCACCTCTCCCCTCGATGAATTAAGAATTAAAGTATCAGCATTTGTTTTAGCTAAAAAAGTTTCATCAACCAAATGATATGTTTTATCCTTTCCTTCAGTTTTCAAAGGTACGTGCGTTGAAATAATATCACATTCCTGCAAGACCGTTTCTAAGGATACAAAGCCACATTTACCTTCTTTTCGTTCCCTTGGAGGATCATTTAACAAAACTCTAATTCCTAAAGCTTCAGCAACTTCAACAACTTTTGACCCAACATGTCCTACCCCAATTACACCAAGAGTCCTACTCTTTAAATCAATGTTTTTCTTATTTGCATACAACAGCAAAGCCGATAACACCCACTGTTTCACAGAATTAGAGTTGCACCCTGGAGCGTTTGTCCAGCTTATGCCATTTTCTTTGCAGTATTCAGTATCAATATGATCAAATCCAATAGTTGCAGTTGCAATAAACTTAACCTTCGTCCCCAATAATAATTTTTTATTGCATTTTGTACGAGTTCTTACAATAAGTGCATCAGCTTCAGCTGCACAAGCGCTATCAATTTGATTTCCTGGCACATACTCTACTTCCACAAATGGTTCAAACACACCTTTTATTAATGGAATCTTATCATCAACAATAATTTTCATGTTTTTTTTCTTTTTAACGCAACCTTTTAAGATATACTATCATCTGATAGTTGAGCGATTGTTACATAATTTTTCACAAAATTATTTCTACACACACAAAACCGCAGCGAGTAAACCCTAAAGCCCCTATAATATATAGGGGCTTTAATTTTTATTAGCAACCCTTTTGAGTTAATCGCAAACTAATTATATTTATGAACATATTAATTTTGTTCTTAGAAATTGTAGTACCATAATTTTAGTTTGTTTTTTTTTATCAAATAAACTAGATTTCATAATTAAACAAGAACTAAAATAGATATATTTCGTATATAAATAAGTACAAAAAACCCTATTTAAGTCAATTGTGAACATTCTATTTCTATTCAACATACTCTCAATTACAAGTGTGAGCTTGTTTCTATCAGGTATCGCATTCGCCTTTTTAATAAACTTTATTTACATAAAGTTCTTCAAGAAATCATTAAATCCTCTATTTTCAATTAAGGATATTAATGCAAGTGATAATGATCCTTTTTACACACTACTCAATAATCTTCCTGACAATGTATACATAAAAGATACATCTTGCCGATATATTATAGCTAATGACAGATTTGCCCAGCAATTAAGGCTTGAAACTGCTTCTCAATTAATAGGAAAAAGTGATGCAGATATTTACCCGGATGAATCGGCACAAAAATATTTTGATGAGGATAAATCAATTTTATCTGGTGAGAAGAAACAATTGGTCAGGGAACAAATGAGTGAAAAATCCGGTACTACTAAGTATTCTATTACCAGAAAAATTCCTCTTAAGAACAAGCTTGGTAAAATAATAGGGATAGTAGGTATTGTATCTGATGTAACAGAGCAAAAATTAGTTTACAAAAAACTTCAAGCTCAGAAAGATATTGTTGAGAAAGAAAGATCTTTGTTGCGTACCTTGATAGATAGCATGCCAGACGCTATATATATTAAAGATTGCGAAGGTCGTTTTCTTGATGTTAACCCCACTCAGGTTGGAGTTACAAAAGCCAAAAGCCGAGAAGAATTGCTAAACAAATCAGATTATGATTTCTACCCGAAAGATATAGCTGATATTTTTGCAAAAGACGACAAAAACATTATTGAAACTGGAGAAGGAATTATTGGAAAAGAAGAAATCGGTTTCGATAAGGATGGAAATATTAGGGTTCGTTCAACCACCAAAGTACCTTTCTTTAATGAGGATGGGAAAATAGCTGGCCTTGTTGGAATTGGAAGAGATATAACCAAATTAAAAGAATCTGAAGAAAAACTTATTGAACAAGCACATAACCTACAAGAAATAAATGTACTACTTGAAGAAAGGCAAGAAGAAATAAATCAGCAAGCTGATGAACTGAATGAACAAAACAAAATACTCGAAAAAGAACGGACTATGCTGCGAACGATAATTGACAGCATACCCGATTATATTTATATTAAAGATAAGGATTGTAGATTCATTACAGGTAACAAGCATTTATTGGAAATCTTAAAACTAGATTCCATTGATGATATTTCAAATAAAACTAATTACGATTTCTTCTCTAAAGAATTAGCAGATACATTTTTCAAAGAAGATCAGGAGGTTATTTCATCAGGACAACCAAAAACTGGAATTGAAGAAACTGGCTTAGATAAAGATGGGAATAAAATATATATATTATCTTCAAAAATTCCTATTAGGGATGTAGATGGAAAAATTGAAGGTTTAGTTGGTTACGGAAAAGATATTACTTCACTTAAAGAAACAGAAATAAAACTTCAGGAACAGGCTGATTATCTTAAAGAAGTAAATGTACTTTTGGAGGAAAGGCAGGAGGAAATACAACAACAATCAGAAGAACTTTCTACTCAGAACCAGTTACTAGAGAATGAGAGGAACCTTCTTAAGGTATTGATTGACAATATTCCTGAATCAATATACATTAAGGATACAGATAGTAGATTTATTCTCGCAAATAAAAATGTACTTAAGGTATTAAAGGTTAATTCTCTTAAAGAGCTAGAAGGAAAACAAGATTTCGATTTCTTTGACAGAGAAACAGCACAAAGCTATTACGATGATGAACAAAAGGTAATATCAACGCATAAAGCAATATTAAATAAAGAACAACTCAGAAAGCTAAAGGATGGTACACAAAAAACAACTTTAATTTCGAAAGTACCTTACTACGACGAAGACAACCGTATATTAGGAATTGTTGGTATTAGCAAGGATATTACAGAATTAAAAGAATACCAACTTACTCTGCAGAAACAAGCAAACGATCTTAAAGATGCAAATCAATTATTAGAAGAAAGAGCAGAGGAAATTCAAAAACAATCGGAATGGTTGTCTGAACAAAACGAAATTGTTGATAAGGAACGAAATTTATTAAGAACTCTTATCGACCATATGCCAGACTACATATATATTAAAGATTTAGATAGTAGATTTATTACCCTTAACAAACGACTATTAGACACACTGCATGTTAAATCGATGGATTATGTTATTGGCAAAACTGATTTTGAGGTTTACCCAAATCGTGAAGCAGCTGAGTTATATTTCAAAGACGAACAACAGATAATTAAATCGGGACGTCCATTAATAAATAAGGAAGAAGTCGGTTTTGATGAATATGGTAAAGAACGCTCAATATCAACAACTAAAGTTCCATTCTATAATGCTGAGGGCGAAACACTAGGCATAGTTGGCATTGGAAGAGATATTACAAAACAGAAAAACAACGAGAAAAAGCTAATTGAGCAAGCAGAAAGCTTGAAGGAAGTAAACACCTTACTTGAAGAAAGACAAGAAAAAATTCAATTACAAGCTGACGAGCTAAATAAACAAGCTGAAGAACTCAAGAAAACCAACGAAGAATTAGAGCATTTAAATGCAACAAAAAACAAGTTTTTTTCAATTATAGCACATGATTTAAAGAATCCTTTTCAAGCAATATTTGGTTTTTCAGAATTGCTTATGAGAAATTTTGAAGACTTTGAAGAAGCTCAACGAATGGATTTATTAACTATGATTAAAACTTCATCGGAAAGCGCATATAATTTACTCGAAAATCTTTTGCAATGGGCAAGAACACAGACAGACAGAATCAAGTATATGCCTGCTCCAATTAATATCCATGACTTAATTGAACAGAATGTTTCTCTTTGTTTAGCAAATACAGAAAAAAAATCAATCTCTGTAAAAACAGATTTAAATTGTCAAGGCACAGCCTGGGCCGACTTTAATATGATAAACCTTGTGATTCGCAATCTTTTAACCAATGCGATAAAATTCACAGGCAATAATGGAATGATAACTATTGCGTGTTCTCAGTTTAATACTGATCAATGTATAATTTCAATAACAGATACTGGTATTGGAATAGCTGAGAACAATATTCATAAACTTTTTAGAATCGATGAGTATTTCTCAACTTCAGGAACATCTGGAGAAACAGGTACGGGTTTAGGGTTAATTATTTGTAAAGAATTTATTGAAAAAAACAAAGGAAAGCTTATCGTTGAAAGTACTTTAAACGTTGGCACAACTTTTTCTTTTACTCTTCCAACGCGATCTATATAGGATTAATTATTCGTTTCTTCCTTCGATTCATTATACATTTGCTGAATTTCAACAGCTGACTTTAAAGGAGCAATAATTCTGTCAAGTAAACTTCTGTTTTCGGTAATTATTTCTGCACTCCCCTGCATGTTCTGACTAAAATTTAGTTCTACATTATAATTTGTAACCAAAGTTGTGCTATCTAGTGTAACTGATGCATAATACACACCTCCTTCTGGTGCCAACGATATTGACGTTATACGTCCAGTTACAATGCCATACTCAAGATAAGGATAGTTATCAAATCTAATAATAACCCTATCCTGATTCTTTATTTTTCCTGCGCCAATAGGTTCTATAGATACCCTCCCAAGAATTCGCTCATAATTTTCTGGTAAAATTGTTAATACTACTTCGCCTTCCTTAACATATTGATTCTCGCTCCAGATTCTACTCATTGAAACCCTTCCTTCAAAGGGTGAAATAATCAAATAATCTCTCTTCCACTGTGAGATTGCCCCAACCAGATTTTCGAATCTTGCTTTTAGGCTACTGTATATCTTTTGGTTTTGCTGTTCCAATTGCAACTCCAACTCCAACAAATCCTGGTCCAGTCTGGCAATCTCTATATTGGCCTGACTTAGCTTCGATTCCTCTTCTTTTAGCTTATATAAACTAGCTAGCTTTGCTTCTTCATTCTTCTCTAAATCCTTTTTAGAAAGAACTCCTTGTTCTGTCAGTATAGAATCTCGTTTAAACTTATTCTCGTTCAGTTTAAATTCCTCTTTGAGTACCATACTTTGTGCAGTCAAATTTTTTATATAGATCTGATGCTTTTTAATTTCATTTTTAGTGGCTAAAGCTTTCTTTGAATAGTAATCTATATCAATAAATCCTTGATACTCTTCAAGGCTATTTACATAATCGGCATAAACACTCTGAATTCTACCTAAACTTATTTTCTTATCCTTAAAAGTTTGACTAAGCACTGCCTCAACGTTAAAATGCTTCGGTAAATTATCTGATAACCAAAGAACATCCTCATAGTCTGCAGCAGAATGTATTACTGCTAGTAGTTGGTTCTGTTCAACAATCTGCTGATCTTCAATAAGTATTTTTTTTATTATGCCATCAGTATAGGACTTAATCGCAGCAGGTGGCACATCTGCGGTTAGTAAAATCTGTGAGTTAATAATATCAGGATAACTAAGTAGTTTCGCCAGAACAAATAAAAGGAATAAAACTTCAAATACTATAAGGGTTCCCCACCTCACTATCCAACGAGGAACCTTTCCAAGAAGTTCCTGTACATCTTGACTACGCAATTCATATTTTCCTTTATTCTGTTCCATTCTATACACCTAATTCAAGTTGATTCTGCACTAAGCTGAAGTAATTACCTTTTAAATCAATTAACTCCTTATGTGTTCCCTGCTCAACCAATTTACCCTCGTCCAGCACCAATATATTATCTGCATTTTTAACAGTACTTAACCGGTGAGCTACAACAACAGCAGTTCTATTTTCAAAAAATGCATTCATATTTTCAAGAATTGATCTTTCATTATTAGCATCCAGGGCATTTGTTGCTTCATCAAAGAATAGAATATCCGGGCTTTTATAAATTGCACGTGCTATCAATATCCGTTGTTTTTGCCCCTGACTAAGGCCTAAACCATCATTGCCAATTTTTGAATTAATACCTAAAGGAAGTTTTGAAATAATCTCATCAACATTAGAAAGTTGACAAGCATTATATAGTTTTTCAACATCAATCTCTTCTGCCGAAAGTGCTATATTCTTTGCTACAGTATCAGAAAAAATAAACCCATCTTGCATAACAACTCCACACCTACTTCTCCAAAAATTCGGATTAATATTTGAGAGATTCTGACTTCCAACTAAAATCTCACCTTCAACAGGTTGATAAAAGCTTAACAGAAGCTTTACCAGAGTTGTTTTACCACTGCCACTTGTACCTACTATTGCAGTAACTTTATTAGCTGGAATAGTAATGTTTATATCTTTAAGTACATAAGGAGAATGAGGCCCTTCGTATTGAAATGAAAGGTTTTTCAATTCAATATCTGCACTTTGTGGAATTTGATCTATATAAAGTTTCGATTCATGAACTTCATCTTCAACCTCATGCACTTCTGCCATTCGCTCCAAACTAATTTTTGCGTCTTGGGTACTATGCATAAAGTCTATAACAGAATTCAGCGGCCCCGAAAGCTGCCCCAAGATATATGAAATGGCTAGCATGCCACCGAGTGTTAGTTCCTGCCCAACCAGCACCATCTTTGCAGCTAAAAACAAAACAATTATATCTTTAAATTCGTTAAAAAAAAGTGCTCCGGCATGTTGCTTCTCCTGTAGAGTAAGACTTTGGACATTGATTCTGAAGATTTTTGCTTGTATACTTTCCCACTCCCACCGTTTTTGTTTCTCGCAATTATTCAGTTTTATATCTTGCATACCATGCACTAGTTGAATAAGCGAATTCTGATTATCGGATAGTTGAGCAAATTTCTTATTATCCAGTTCACGCCTTTTCTTCATAAAAAATAGTGTCCACAGAACATATAGAACTACTCCTGATATAAACACAAAAAATAATGTGGCATTAAAAACAAATAAAACGCCGCTAAGAACAATTATAGTTAGAACCGAGTAAAACAAATCTAAAACTGTTCCTGACAAGAAATTTTCGATCCGTTTATGGTCTGAAATACGTTGAATAAAATCGCCGGTTGTTTTTGAATCAAAAAATGAAATTGGTAGTTTCATCAATTTTATTAAAAAGTCAGAAACCAGATAAATATTAATTTTTGATCCGATATGTAATAATATCCAATTTCTAAAAAATCCAATCGAGAAACGACTTGCAACCAAAACAATTTGAGCTATAAAAATTGTTGTAATTAAGCTTAAGTTTGGTATCACAATCCCTTTATCTACAATTACTCTAAAGAGAAAAGGCATAATTAACTGAAGAATGGTAGCTATAACTATTCCTAAAACTAGCTGTACAATTAATGGCCTAAATTCTCGTAGATATGAGAACAATAATTTGAATCTTGACTTGTCTGTTTTCTCTTCTGATTGTTTAAAGAAATCAGGGGTTGGAACTACTTGTAGACAAATGCCATATAATTGATTATCAATTTTTGTTGATGCCCAACTTTTCATGAATTCTTCAAAGGAATATGAAATCAGTCCAAAAGCAGGGTCGGCAACATAAACTTTTTTTCTTGTTATTTTATAGACTACAATAAAGTGGTTCTGTTTCCAATGAACAATACAAGGTAATATTACATCATTTTTCAGCTGATCAAAATTAATCTTAAGTCCTTCGGAACGAAAACCCAAACTTTCTGCAGCCTCACTAATTCCAAGCAAGGAAACACCATCTTTGGTAATATAAGACTTTGATCTAAGATTATTTAATGATAGACTTCTTCCATAATGTTTGGCAATCATTCTTAAACTAGAAGGACCACAATCATTTGCATCAAGTTGTCGAAAAAATGGGAATGATGACATGAAAACATGTAGATTAATAAAATTATGCTAATCTAAGAATATTTTAATTAGCTAATCTACACTGCATAGGATTTTTGTCCACGAAATACACTTTCCAGAAAGCCTTGAGTTTTTTCATCAGTTTTATTCTTCTCAACACCACTTTCTGCAGTAACATATGGAATACCGAAGTAAAAGCAGGAGCCTTTTTTAACCTTTGAGGTATACCAAATCTTACCATTCATCAGCTCTGCAAGATTTTTACAATTCGATAATCCAATACCTAAACCCTTTTTACTTCCATCGGCACTATTAACCTTAGTGAATTTATCGAAAATATATTTGCCTTTACCATTGATATTTCCATTACCTGTATCTTTTACATAAAATACAATGGACTGATTCTTAAATTCACAACCAAATTCAACAGTTCCTCTGTCTGTAAATTTAATTGCATTATCAATCAATTGATTTAGAATTTGAGTCAAATAATACTTATCACACACCAAACTAACGTCAATCATTTCCTTAGTGATGTTTTTAAGTAGAGCTACTTGATCTTTTTCTAATACGTGTTTTCTCAAATTACCAAACGAATATACTTCATTCATAAAATCGCTTAATCTGAAATCTTCATTGTTTATTTTTATCATTCCAGCTTCTAGCAATGAAGCTTGAATAATATCATCCATAACTTTAAGAAAATCGGTACTACTTTGATTAACCACTTGAAGATATTCTTCCTTATCTTCCTCGATTAATGGTTTTCCGGCTGACAAAAGATGAGTGAAACCAATAATTGCATTTAACGGAGTACGTATTTCGTGATATAAATTTCTAAGAAAACTGGCTTTAGCCATCTCAAGCTGCTTTGCCCTCGTTTCCACCTGATCTTCAAGCTGTTTAAGTTTGTCCAACATCTCGAAATAATCAGCATGAATCCTATTTTCTGGAAATTGTTTAAATATCTGAAAGTAAACTTTTTTTAATTTTTGCAGCATAGCATATATAAAAAAGATAATACTCCATTATTGAAAATGAAAGTGGACCGGATTGTAGCTATCCGGCCCTGAAAACCCCGCGTGTAGCAAGAAAATATTATTTGATTCTTTTTAATATCTTTTTAGCATCCTTTTGATAAAATCCATCTGCTTTCGATAACTTTTCGAATTGCGATGCAGCTTTTTCTCGTTTATCTGCCATAACATAGCACATTCCTATGTACCAGTTTGCTGACTCAACAAATGGATTTGGTTGATTATCAATTACTTTTTGGAAACTATTTTCAGCTTTTTTAAATTGTTTCATTTCCAAATAGGAAATGCCTGAATACAAGTTAACTCCAATTTGACTTTGATCTTTCTCAAGTATTTTCTCAAAAAGCTTTACCGCTTCTAAATAATCCTTAGAGTCATAAAACTTCATCGCTTGCGCAAGAGCATTGTTTGAAGACTCAGAAGATCTAAAATTCATTGTTGTTTGAGCTGGTTGATAATATAGTTCAACTAACTTATCATTAGAGAAATTCCGATTTGACATATATGCAGTAAATGCTATTGCGAAAATTGCTAAAGCACTAGCGGTAATATAAACTCTTCTGTAAATTTGTCTAATAGCGCCTTTGCCTTTTTCTGTTACTTCGAAAATTTCTTGATGAATCTGATCAAGTTGCATTTTCAGATCTAGCATATCTTTATCGGAAAGAACCGAATTTACCTGCTTCCGAAGGTTTATTTCATCCTTTAACGACAGATTACCTTCAATTTCTTTCTCGAACCAGTTTTTCTCTTCAGGGTTCATTTCCCCCTGAATATACCTTTCTATGAATTCGGTATAATTAATTTCCTGTTTCATTATAAATGGGTCGGATATAACAATTGTGCTTTAGCCTAATTATGAGTAGTTACATAGACTAATTAAGAAATCAATAAATTGACACGTATTACCTGACATTAGTCAGTAGTTAGACTTTGTGATTTACTGTAAAGCTAGAAATTTTAGCTTCGATATGCACCCAGACTCCTTTTTATTTTCTTTCTCTCAATAAAAGAAAAAGAAAAAAGGCGAGATAAAAGTACGAGGGAGAATGAAGTAAATTGTATGAGTGCCATTAAAACCAAAAGAACTTTATCTCGCCTGGGGGATATTTTATATATTTTTATTCTATAACTGCTCCAGTTCCGCCATCTTCAGTTTCATCACCACCACGCACTAGCGCTAAATCACTAAATGAAAGAACATTTTCTTCACTGAAACTTTGAATACCTTTATTCACTTTATTTTTTTTGCTGAAAAGTTTCATAATCTACGGGTTAAATGAAATATTAACTGTGCTACATAAATATGTACCACTCCTACTTAAAATGTCACCGCTTTTTCCAAACTTTTTTTTACTTTTTTTCGTAACACGAATGTAAGATGTTGTTTTTCTGTATTTTACAAATGTATTTTTTTTTTTAATATTTTACTATTTTAGATTACTTTTCATTGCCATTAGAATATATGACTAGATTTCTATTATCAATAATACTTATTACAATCCTTCCACAGGTATTGTTTGGAATTGCAGACAGCACAATAATTGATTCTGCAAGAACATTAAACAACCGAGGAATCGAATACTTGTGGAGTGGAGATTATAATAATGCAGAAATCTTAATTAAAAAGTCATTAAACTTAAAAAAACAATTCTATAAGGACACAACTCATATATACATAGCTAATGCCTATAATAATATTGGTCTAATTAAAATGGATACATGGCAATATGATTCTGCTCTAATATATCTTAAAAATGCTGAGGAAATCTATTTAAAATTTAATAATACTGAAATTGGATTGGCAAATTTGAATTCGAATAAAGGAAAAATTTATAAAAGTACAGGTGATTTTCAAATGGCTGGACAGTATTATACGAGAGCTTTGCAAATTTTAAAACCTATATCAAATAGAAACGCAGATTTAAGAAGAGCAGAAACCTATAATAGACTCGGCTTATTAAAAGTAAAAGAAGGAAAATTAGAAGAAGCGAAACAATATTACTTAAGAGGTATTAATGAATATAATTTTGATAATGAAAAGCTTGTTCTTCATTACTTATATGGAAACTTAGCATCGGTATATATAGAAAGTGGCAATTTTTCGAAGGCAAATGAGCTTTATTTAAAGGCTATGATGGTTATTCGCAACTCCCCAGAATTGAGTCAGACTCAAGAAGCAAGAATACTCCAGAAACATGCTCTATTGTATGCAACAATAAATGATAGGGATAAAGCCTTTGCTTCACTCCAAAAAGCACAGCATATATATGAAACAAAACACGTTGATTCAACTAACTTTCAATCACTTTATTTTAATTTTGCAAAAGCTTATGATACTTTTTTAGAATATGACTCTGCTATTTTTTATTTTCAAAAATCACTTTTCCTCTCCTCTAATCAATTCTTTACTAATTTATACCAAACACCTTCTCCTCAGAGTTTTGGGAATAATTTTTTGGGCATTTCACATCTCCGCGCAAAAGCAGAATGTCTTTTAAAATGGAATACCATTGAACCAAATGACAAGAAGTTAGAGTCTGCACTTAATGCTCTCGAAACAGCCACACAGTTAATAGATATCTCTCGTAATGGTTTTCTTTCGATGGAAAGTAAACTACTTTTAGCTGAAAACGAAACCCCAGTTTATTATATGGGAATTAAAGCCGCTTACAACCTATATAACAAAACAGGTAATTCAGAATATTTAGAAAAAGCATTTCTGTTTGCTGAAAAAAACAAATCCTCTGTACTCTCTTCTGTTTTGCAAGAAGAAAAAGCAAAGTCTTTTAGTAATATACCTAAGCACTTGCTTGAGGCTGAACAGAGTCTAAAGAGAGAAATTACTTTTTATAAAGAGCGCATATATGAGGAATCGTTAAAAAACATACCTGATTCGAACAAACTCAGCACCTGGAACAATTACCTATTCAATTTCACTAGAGACCAGGATCAATTAAAACATAAAATTGAGCAAGAATATCCTGAATATTACGCACTTAAATACAATCAGAAAACTCCCGGAATTCAAGATATTCAAAAGCTCTTAAGAAGAAATATGACTATTATTGAATATACTATGACTGATTCTTCTCTATTTGTTTTTCATATTAATAAAAAAGATGCGGCAATATATGAAATTAAAACTGATAGCAGTTTCATGCTAAATACATTTCGTTTTTTGAATTACTTGAGAAATTTCTCTTACATGAATCAAGAAAATTCTGCCTATCTGGATTTTAATCTTGCCGGGCAAGAACTATATAATACTCTAATTGCGCCTATAGGTGTTGACAATGTTAACGAGCGTTTAATAATTATCCCCGATGATATTTTATCTTACATACCCTTTGAAGCTTTAATAAAATCAGATCTATCAGGGGCAAAATACTCATATAGTGAATTAGATTTTCTCATTAATCATTACTCGATCTCCTATTCGTATTCAGCATCACTATTGCACGATTCGTGGACCGGTAATCATAGAAAATTTCACAATAAATTGCTCTCAATTTCACCAACTTATAATCCAAGAAATACCGAAGGTATTGTACTTTATAACTCTAACAAACAAATAGGATATAGAGATAACCTACAGCCCATTCCGCATGCTATTGATGAAGCAAAACTCATTTCTTCAATTACAAAAGGAAAATGTGTTACAGGTGATGCAGCTACTGAGGAGTACTTCTATGCTAATGCTGGAAATTATGATATTCTCCATCTGGCTATGCATACCATAATTGATGATAACAATCCTCTATTTTCAAAGCTGGTTTTCTACGATGAAAACTATAGTTCCGACAAAGGTCTATTAACAACAAATGAAATATTCGGACTCAATCTGAAGGCAAAAATGACCGTATTAAGTTCTTGTAGTTCTGGCGAAGGTGAAATTAAGAAAGGAGAAGGTGTTCTTAGTCTTGCTCGCGGATTCTTCTATGCCGGTTGCCCAAGTCTGGTAATGACTTTATGGAAGGTTGAGGATAAATCCGGATTAATCTTAATGCAAAACTATTACAAATATTTAATTAGAGGATACTCGAAACCCAGAGCTCTCCAAAAAGCAAAGCTCGACTATCTTAATACTGTTCCAAATGAGAAAAGGCACCCATTTTATTGGTCTGCATACATTTGTATAGGAAATCCATCTCCTATTTACTACCCAAAAGCAATTATTTATATTATAGTAGGAATAATAGTATTGGGAAGTATGTTTTCTTGGTTTAAATTGAGAAACAAAAAAAAGAAGACAGAGTTAAGTGAGCCTAATCTCTAAAATCAGGATCCTGTTTTATGAGTTTTAATAAAGCTTCTTTGCATTTATATTTCTTTGAACGTATTACTTTTTCACTCTTATAGCCTAGTTTCTTTGCTATATCTTCATTCTTAATTCCTTCAGCTGACCACATAAGTACCTTTCTACAATCTTCACCAAGGTTAACAATGTGTCTTCGAATTAAGGCCATCTTATGTTCGCTTTCTAACTCATCATCGGAAATATACTCCTCAACTTCAGTCTGTTCTGATTGATTAACATATCTTTCATGAATACTATTGCTTCTAATTTGCTTTAACCATATACGCTTTGAAATTCCCATTATGAAAGCACCAAAATCCTCCTTAATGGCAAATGACTTATCCTCGGCTAATTTGTAAATTACAATTAATGATTCCTGAAAAACATCTTTCGCATCACTTTCGTTTCCACTATTACGCATAATATATCTCAAAACTACTGGATAGTATTGTGAATATATCTCCGAAAGAATCTTATGTTCTCTTTTTCGGAGCCCCTCTAATAATCTTTCATGTTGTTGGTTACTCACGATTAATATAGGAACAATAGTTAAATTTAGGCACTGCAATTGCATTCTACAATACATCAAATATAACAATTTTGCTTTTCACCCATGTTCAACAAAGTATGAAATATCAAAACTAACTTCCATCCTGTATTGATATCAAATCAATTAAGTTGTGAATAATTATTCTACACAAGTATTATTTGAACTACAATTTGCACATTTAAAATCACCTCGAAATTGTTTTCCTTTAATCCCTTTTCTTTTCATTTTAATGAAAAAATGCAGCATTTTATAAATAGTAATTACAAAAGCTAAGAAAATTGTAATATATGTAAGAAAATCCTGTATCATATTATCCAATAATTAATCCGCCAATAATTCTAACAAGAAATGCCATTATCCATGCTAACCCTGTTGTATAAAGCATCATAAAAACTGCCCATTTTATACTACCAGCTTCTTTTTTTACCGCAGCAATCACAGCAATACATGGGAAGTAAATTAAAATAAATACTACAAATGTTATTGCAACAAGTTGCGTGAAAACTTTTTGACCTTGCTTCTCTCCAGATTGATATGTTTCATTTCGAAGCTTTTCAACCAGATTTTGGTTTTCTTCATCAGCCTGATACAATATACCCATTGTTGATACAACTACTTCTTTAGCTGCAACACCTGTAAGCAGGCTCACTCCCATTTTCCAATCGAACCCCAAAGGTTTAATAACCGGTTCAATTCCTTGCCCTATTCTACCTATGTAAGAATTTTTTAATCTTTCAGTCTCAAGCTCTCTCTTAACCTCGAGTAAATCATTTTTCAAAGAAGACTTATTCGCTAAATGACCTTTATTAGAACCTTCCTCCAAATTTGATTCAATTACAGCCTTCCTTTTAAGCAATTCAGGTGAGTATGAAGTTGTTCTTGGAAAATAGCCTAATGCCCATAAAATAATCGATGCCAGTAAAATTACTCCCCCCATCTTTTTCAGATATTGCGATCCTTTTGACCACATATGCTTGATTATCGAACGAAAAGTCGGCATTCTATAGGGTGGCAGCTCCATCACAAATGGTGTACTTTCACTTTTGAAGATCACCTTTTTAAAAAGCAATGACATTGCTACTGCCATTACTATTCCTAACATGTATACTGAAAATAGTATAGTTCCTCTATTGTATGGAAAAACTGCTCCTATTATTAGCAAGTAAACCGGCAATCGTGCACTACAAGACATAAATGGATTAATAAGAATTGTAAGTAACTTGTTATTTTTGTCTTCAATAGTTCTTGTTGACATTATAGCAGGCACATTACAACCAAAACCCATAATTAGTGAGATAAATGATTTTCCATGAAGGCCAATCCGGTGCATTAACCGGTCCATAATAAATACTGCCCGAGCCATATATCCCGAGTCTTCCATAAATGAAATAAACAAGAATAATATAAGAATGTTAGGAAGAAAGACGATAACTCCCCCAACACCTCCAATAATTCCATCAATTATAAGATCTTTAAAAGAACCATCAGGCATATTAGTTCCTAAAAACTCTGAAAGATAAGCTATTCCATTTTCTATCCATACCATAGGAAATTGCCCCAAAGTAAAGGTAGAGGCAAACATTAACCACAAAAAGAAAAAGAAAAATGGGAACCCAATTATCTTATGAGTCAAAAAACCATCCAGAATTTCAGAAACAGTTTTTTTCTCTTTCTTTCCAGGAACATATGTTTCTTTCAAAGCTCCACTAATAAAACCATACTTCGCATCAGAAACTAATGTTGATGGCTCATCCTGATATAGCTCCTTCAGTCTGAGAATTTCTTTCTTGGCAATTACTTTAATAGTGTTATAGTTTTCAGCAGCTTTTAAGTAACTATCAATATGACTTTCATTCAGCAGAAGCTTTAGAGATAAATATCGTGAAGAAACTTTATCAGTAATTTCAAAGTTTGATGGAACTTTAATTCTTTCCTGGATAGTAGAAATTGACTTTTCAATTTCACTTCCATAATTAATATGAATATGTCGAAATACTGGCTCCTGATCATTATATAAGCTAACAACCTTTTGAAAAAGTTCTTTTATCCCTTTCCCCTTTGCTCCTACAGTAGGAACAATAGGAATACCCAAGAGCTTTCCTAAAAACTCATAGTCAAGTTTATCATTCGACTTTTCAACTTCATCGTACATATTAAAGGCACAAACAACCTTAATATCCATATCTATTAGCTGAGAAGTAAGAAATAAATTTCTTTCAAGGTTAGAAGCATCAATAACATTAACAACAATATCTGGTATTTCCTGAATAATATAATCACGAACATATAATTCTTCGGGAGAGAAAGCAGAAATTGAATAGGTGCCAGGTAAATCGGTAAGATTTAAAATAAATCCATTAAAATCAACTCTGGCCGTTTTTGAATCAACAGTTACTCCAGAATAATTTCCAGTATGTTCATTTGAATGAGAAAAGTGATTAAATAAAGTAGTTTTACCTGCATTTGGATTACCAACTAATGCAATATTTATTAAGCGACCTTTCTCCCTAAACTTTTCTACATCCTGTACATCCAGTAAATTTGGCTTTAAGGTTCCAAAACCAAATGAATCAGATACAGGAGGAGTTTCTGAAACAATGATACTAGATGCTTCAGCCCGACGAAGTGTCAAATTATAACCAAGTATTGAATATTCAATCGGATCTTTTAGTGGTGCATTCTTAATAACAGAAATCTCTTTCCCCTTAACAAAGCCCATCTCTGCTAACCTTCTGCGAAAAGCCCCTCTTCCCTTGACTTTTGTGATAAATCCCTTTTCCCCACTTGTGAGCTCTGATAACTTTCTCATGCTTAATAATTCGACATGCAATGTTACTAAACCTGCATATAACAGCCAATACCAACATATTGGTATTTATATGGTCTATAGAAAACTATTGTTCTAATAATCAGTGTTCGTCCATAATATCCAACAAATTCGTTGTTGCTTAAATTCTAAATTCTCAAATACATTAGTAATCTGTGGTTAAAAATATCCCACGCCATGTATTTGAATATTGTTAAGCAAATACCTGAATTTAGGGACATACTCAAATTAGTTGTTAATTTATCAAAACAAACTTTAAAAGAGAGGCAATAATTTGAAAGTAACTAAAGTTTTTCTTATATTTAAATCTATGTACATCAATAATCTGAGGGTATAGAAAACACTAATATTGTGGGAGTAAACGAGAACATATACGACAAATTGCAAGAGTATTTAGGCCTAAATGAGGAAAGTATAAGCATTCTTGAGGAAACCATTGAACCATCTACACAATTGGAGTATTTCGAATATTCCAGAAACCACATCCACTCAAAGTCTGAGGAGGAAATCATTGACGAGAAAGATGTTCTCTTTGATAAGAGTTTTCCGGTTGAAGGCAAAAAAACGACACTAGTTGAATTAGCATCTCTAAATAGTGCTGAAGCTTATAGAACCATCGAAAAATATCTTCATCAACCAAATATTAAATTATACGACTGGGCCTGTTTAGCTTTGCAGGAATGCAGGCTGCATATTGAAACAAATCTTCTGGACGAAAGCAAGGTGCTAATATCCACCGGCTTAGGCGGCAAAGGGCAAAAACTCAGGTACTTCATTGTATTGTTTACTCCAGATGATGTTGAAATCAATAATAGACAGCAAGAAATAATAAGGAAAGAGCTTTGCTATTATCTTCAAAAATTGGATGCTGAATTGGAAGATATTTTATTTGAAGAAAGTTTTGCGTCCATTCTTGCTGTAATTCCTATGAAGGTAGATCTTCAAAATCTATTTCGCCAGATAATAACTGAATGTAATGAATTGGGCAGCTTTTTGTATTCCGATTTCATTATTACTAATTTAAAAGCTTTGCACACTGAAGAAATTAGAGAACTTTTACGGATTAATAACATTTACTAGCTTTGTGAATTATTGAAAAAATCTAATTCGCAATGAAACACATAGTAAACATTTCACTACAAATTTTACCAACATCTATACAAAAAGATCCATATAGTATTGTGGATAAGGCTATCGAAATCATTGAAGCTTCTGGACTTAAATATAAGGTTTGTCCATTTGAGACAGTAATGGAAGGTGAGTACGATAAAATTATGGGAGTTATTAAGGCGGTTCAAACAAGATGCCTTGAGTATGGAGCAGAAAGTATCTTTTCAAACATAAAAATGCAAATCAGAAAAGATTCGGATGTATTCATCGAGGATAAAATGGGAAAATATGAGAAATAAAGGGGCAAAACACCCCTTTACAAATATTTATTCTTCAGTACTTTCTTCAGCAGTTACACCAACTTCAAGGTCTTCAAATTCAATATCGGTGTAATTTTTAGATTCTACTTCAGTTTCTTCAATTGGTTCAATAAATTTTTCTTCAAAGTTTTCTCCGGCTTTAGCCTCTTTAATAAAGTCCACAGCTCCATTTAAACCATCAATAAACTTTTCAAAATCTTCTTTATAAAGAAAAATCTTATGTTTCTCATAAAAAAAACGACCATCTTTATTGTATCTCTTCTTACTTTCTGTGATAGTCAGATAGTAGTCATTCCGCCTAGTTGCCTTAACATCAAAAAAGTAAGTTCTTTTCCCGGCGCGTACAGCATTTGAGAATATCTCCTCTCGCTCAATATTTTCTACGCCTTCATTAATTTCTTTACTTTCTTCCATTTTTCTATAAGTTTAATCCGGTTGTTTTGCTTCAAAAATAAAAAAAAAAATCGTACTGCATTAATTAGTAGTCATTATTGACACATTAATTTTGATAATAAATAATATAATGCTTGAGTTAAGTAATTTATTTGCATTCACCACCCACATTAACACACTCATTATAAAAGAACTACACAAATTTTTAAGGCAACTAGATGTACGTCGGGTGAATTTATTTAAATAAGGTGTAATATTTTCTATTTTAGTGATGAAAAAGTCATAAAAAACTGTTTACTTTGCAGCCTTAAATATGTGGTTCTTTATATATGATTAGTAGAAGAATTTTAAGGATAAAGGTGATGCAGGCATTATATGCCTATTACAAGCACGACGGCGAGGCAACAATCAATGAAATTGAGAAAGAATTATCCTATAGTATAAAAAAAACTTACGATCTCTATCATTATCTTCTTATACTTATTGTTGACATTAGTAATTATGCTGAAAAACGCATTGAAATTGCCCAACAAAAGAAACTCCCTACAGAAGCCGATCTTAATCCAAACAACCGATTTACTAAGAACAAATATATTGAACAGTTACGCATTAATAATCAGCTGTTAAGATATCTTGAAATCAATAAGTTAAACTGGGCAAACAATCCTGAATTAATTAAAGGTATTTATTCTGAGATGATTGATAGCGAAGACTATAAAGCCTATATGTCTTCCTCGGAAAACAATTATAATGCAGATAAGTCCTTTGCGACCAAACTGTATAAAAATATTATTGCCAATTACGAACCTATCTATAGTGCCTTAGAAGAACAGAGCATTTTCTGGAATGATGAAGTTGAATTTATTCTTGGTACTGTTATTAAAACAATAAAGAAATTCAAATTTGAACACTCAGAAGATGCTGAGTTATTACCTTTATACAAAAGCAAAGATGACGAAGATTTTGCTAAAAAGCTTTTCCGTAAGGTCATTCTCAATCAGGGCGAATACAGAAAATTAATAGAGAAATTCTCTAAAAACTGGGATTTTGACCGTATTGCTTTTATGGATATTTTATTAATTGAAATTGCAATTGGAGAAGCTATTGAGTTTCAAAGCATTCCTATTAAAGTTACCTTTAATGAATACATTGAACTTTCGAAATATTACAGTACAAAAAGAAGTAATGTCTTCATTAATGGAATGCTCGATAAAATTTTCAATCATCTAAAAGAAAATAAAACAATTATTAAGCAAGGTCGCGGATTAATTGGTGATTTATAATGCCAGTTTGTATTGAAACAAAAAAATAGATTACTTTGCTTCGCAAAACAAACAAAAAAACAAACTAACAAACACAAATAGTAACTTCAAAAAACATAAAATGAATAGTCTTTTAAACTTTATTATGCTTACACCTCCAAAAGATGGTGGTAGTCAAAGTCCAACCAGCATGTTTATCATGCTTGCAATGATTATTGTTGTATTTTACTTCTTTATGATTCGTCCACAAGTAAAACGCCAAAAGGAACTTAGAAACTTTCGCGACGCTCTTGCTAAAGGAGATAAGATAATTACCACAGGTGGTATCTATGGTAAAATAGCCAGCATTTCGGAAAACATTATTACTGTTGATGTTGGAAATGGTGTAACAATTAAGGTTGATAAAAGTGCTGTACTTAAAGATTCTTCTGATCTACAAGCTCAGCAACAGAAATAATTGATTTTTCCCAATAGCAGCTACCCTGTTAATAGCTTATCTGCTATCTGGGTTGATTTATAAGCAGTTTAAGGTATATTTGTATTACTTTAAACTGCTTTTATTTTGAACAAACAAAAACAGAATCAATTTCGATTGCTACTCTCAATCGTTCGCATTAGGAGCTATATCTCACTAATCTACAGCAAATATCGTCAACGCATTGCTGTTTTCTTAGTTTTCGTTATTATATCAACCTTCTTTTGGTTCTATAGAGCTCTGGATGATGTTTATGTTGAAGATATTAAATACCCGGTTAAATTTGAAAACCTTCCAAAGAATAGAATTCTTACAACAAATCCACCAAAAAAAATAAAACTCAGAGTACGTGGAAATGGATATTCAATTCTAAGCAAAAAGTTTAAAGCTCCTGAATTAACCTTCGACGTAAATAACTTCTCGCTTCATAGTCAATCGCTTGATTCACTGAGTGTATATCTGGTTACAAAAAAAGCCCAGGAATCGCTTGCTCATCAATTAATCAACGAAAATGAAGAACTCGAAATAATCAGTATCTCACCAGATACAATTTTCTTCAATTTTGCAAAAACAAGACAAAAAAAGGTTCCTATTCATCTAAATTTCACTGAGCCTGACATGCTATTTGCTCAACAACACACATTAAACGGAAAAATTTCAATCTTTCCTGATTCTATTATACTTATTGGCCCCGGACGCATTGTTGATACAATATCTTTTGCTAATACAGAACCAATAAAACTAAATAATTTAAAGGATTCAATAAATACTTCCTCTAAACTTGTTCCTATTAAAGGAACTATAATGTCTAAAGACGAAATTAATATCTTCATTCCTGTTGATAAATTCACAGAATCGACTTTTAATTTACCCATACTTATAAAACATGAACCCGACAGCTTAATACTTAAAGTATTCCCAAGAACAGTAAAAGTAAACTATAAGGTTACTCTTAGTAATTACAATAACATTACAGAATCAGACTTTCGTCCATATGTCGATTACAATGATATAGACACAAGTAAGGTCCAAAAAAGAGCTACAATCAATGTATATATTGATTCAATTCCTGTAAATGCTTTTTCAACCTCGGTTTATCCTTCAATTGTTGAATTTTTAATAGAATCGAAAAATGCTGAAAATAGGAATAACGGGAGGAATAGGTAGCGGAAAATCATATATTTCCAGCATTTTTCAGAAACTTGGAATTCCTGTTTACTCTGCAGATGAGAGAGCAAAAACATTAATGAACACCCACGAACCATTAATAAAGGAAATAAAATATATTTTTGGAAACGATGCATACTCTCAGAACAAACTTAATCGTCAATACATTGCTAAGGAGGTTTTTAATAACAAAAAGAAGCTTGAACAATTAAATAACATTGTACACCCTGCTGTTGATATAGATTTTAGGTTATGGTGTGAAAATCAAAATGAATTAATATACGTGCTAAAAGAAGCTGCTATATTATTTGAATCAGGAAGTTTTAAAAAACTAGATAAGAATATTGTTGTTACGGCGCCAAAAGAAATACGCATTGAGCGGGTAATGATACGCGATGGTTCTTCAAAAGCTGAGATTGAGAGCAGAATGAAAAATCAATGGCCCACCGATAAACTAGTAACATTGGCCGATTTTGTAATAAATAATGATGGTAAAAAGTTAATTTTGCCGCAAATAATTGAAATAGATAACAAAATTAAGAATACATGGCAAAGTTTGGAAAGTGGATTGGAGCAGGCTTAGGATTTGTAATTGCAGGAGGCCCAATTGGCGCATTAATAGGATTGAGCCTTGGATGGATGTTAGATAATGCCTCTGACAGCCCGATTGAACAAGGCAAAAGAACAACCAGGACTACTACTGGTGATTTTGCAGTTACCTTACTTGTTCTCATGGCTGCCGTTATGAAAGCAGATGGCAAGGTGGTTCGCTCAGAATTAGATTATGTAAAGGCCTTTTTAGTTCAAAGGTTTGGACGGGCTTCAGCAACTGAGGCATTAAGAATTCTCAAAGACTTATTAAAACAAGACATTCCTCTTCAGGATGTTTGCCTCCAAATAAAGCGAAACCTCGATTATTCATCAAGATTGGAACTTTTACACCTTTTATATGGAGTTGCCAATGCTGACGGACAGGTTCATAAAACAGAAGCACAAGTTATAGATCAAATTGGTTACTACCTTGGAATATCCTCTGCAGATCAGAAGTCTATTAAAAATATGTTTATTAAAAGTGCTGAAAGTTCTTATAAAATACTTGGCATAGAAACTTCTGCTACTGACGATGAGATTAAAAAAGCTTATCGAAAACTTGCTATTGAGTATCATCCGGATAAGGTTAGTTATCTAGGTGAAGAATTTAAAAAGTCGGCTGAAGAAAAGTTCAAAAAAATTAATGAAGCATACGAAGCAATAAAAAAAGAACGAGGAATTAAGTAACTACCTTATAAAAACGTTTTTTCTTCGAAAGTAAATTATATTTTTGCATCCTGATTTAAATAATAAACTGAAATATGAAGCTGAAAGATATTCTTGCTATTTCTGGAAAACCTGGTCTTTACAAATTTATTTCTCAAGGCCGAAATGGAATTATTGTAGAATCGTTTACCGATAGCAAGAGAATGATTGTTCATTCAACAACTAAAGTAAGTGCTTTAGAAGACATAGCAATTTATACAGAGGTAGAGGAAGTTCCTTTAAAAGATGTATTTACCAAATTCTATGAGAAAGAAGATGGCAAGGCTACTATCGACCACAAATCGAATAACGATGATTTGAAGCGTGTTTTTGAAGAGATACTTCCTGACTATGATAAGAATAGAGTATATACAAGTGATATTAAAAAGATTATCGCTTGGTATAACACTCTCATTGGACTAGACTTGCTAGATCCGAATGAAACTGATGAGGAAGATGATAAAGCTGCTGAACCTGAATCTAAGGAAGAAAAGGGAAAAAAGGAAGATAAAAAAGATGAAGCAAAAGCTGACGAAAAGGAATAACACATTAAATTGATAAAATGAAAGAGAGGCTCCTATAGTCTCTCTTTTTTTGTTTCATTTGGTAATAAAGGTTTTTAAAAAGTGATGCCGGGACAATGCCCCGGCAATCAACCAAAACCCTAGAAACCATGAAGTGAAGCAAATAGAAGGAACCACCCTCCTACGTGCATTTTTAATTATTTATTAGCTCTCTTTAAATGAGTTAGCTTTATTTTTATCAACATCAACCTTTCTGGTATATTCTATAAATCTTTCTTTTTATAATATAATTCCAGAATATTTTTCCAGGTAAAGGTAATAGTAAAAGTTACCCGAATAATTACGTAAATGTAAACAATTTCTTTTATAAAATGGATAAAAAACCATCGAAATTGGAAATTGAAAATCGTATTCAATACTGATTTTCTTTATCTTAATTGAATCAATTTAAACGCTATCACCCTAACTAATAGCATTTATGTGAAAAACGTTCCCTAAAACCTGATAAGCAAGTTAATAATAGAACAGGGCACAATTGCATTATAGAAAGACATCATCTGCATTTACACCTCAGCTCCTTCCTGCTATCCAATATCTGGTTGAAATACAAGCAAAACAAAAAAAACCGTCGCATTATATAATGGACGGTATAGTTGCAGTTGTGTAATTGTATTAAAACAATTAGTCAATGATTGAAACTCTGATTGTTTCTTTTTCTGTTGTTGATTTTGAACTAATAGCCTTTGCCCCTAAAATAAGTACAAAAACTATTAATGCAACAATAAACTTGGATTTCACCCCTCGCCTGCTCTGATTCTCTGTGTAATTGAAATTAGTCATTGTTGTTAATTTTGTGGTAATGCCGGTATTTTTACATTAATATTAGTTTTTTGTTGACGAACAACACTTTTTTATACGCCAACGACGAAAAATAGTTGTGATAAATTGGTAATTATTTTCATTAAGCTCTAAAAACATTAATTATTGCTTTAGTAAACCATAGAATTTTCAAGTATTACAACATCCTAAAATATTATCTCACTATTGTGTATTCTCATTTACTATTGTAATCTCTCAGCTTCTTATAGATTTGACATTTATTGATACATTTTTAAAATACATTTGAAGCACTACTTATATACTTACGCATTTGAAAAAACAGTACTTTTATTACAGAGATAAATAAGTTGGGCACAATTACCGATGAACATTCTGCATATAAATAAACTGATTATGATAAGAAAAACAATTATTGGATTTTTTATACTTATTGCACTGATTAGTTGTAATACTAAAAAGGATAATAATCTTATAATTTCACCTCCATTCAATAATATAGAGATTCCATCAATTAATATCAAAATCGCCCCTTCTAAAAACCAAGTTGCACGATTTGAAAATGGGGTAAGTGTTGAAATTCCTGAAAATGCGTTTGTCGATAATAAGGGAAATATAATCCAAGAAGAGGTTACATTAACTTTGCAAACATTTAATTCTCCTGCTGAAATAATTGCTTCTGGTATACCGATGACTTTTAATGATGATGAAACTTCTGGAAACTTTGAAAGTGCAGGAATGTTTCAAATAACAGGAAAGACCTCTACGGCTGAAGTGTTTATTGATAAAGAAAAAGAATTAACTATCAATTACCCTTCACAAGTTTATGGTGAATATGATTTCTTTCAATTTAAAGAAATGGATGCTGACTCCACAAGAAAAGGTAGATGGGAAAAACTAAGTGCAGATAACAAATCTAGAAAAATACCCGAAACTAATTTGGGGACTTTTCAATTAAAATTTGCGAGCAATGATTATCCAGAACTTAGTTCTATTTCATCAATAAACTGGAAATTAGCTACAGATTACTGTAATCCAACCATTGATAAAAACAAATGGGTGCTTGAACAAGAATGGTCTTCAATTGAAGTTTCAGAACCAAAATTTGGATTTGGAGAGGATATATTTAAAAGTAGTGTTAATTATGATGGTTACACATACAACGGAGCCATTATGGTTACTGAAGACCAGAGTCGGATTATCACAACAAACAAAACAATTTCTAAGATTTGGACAAATAATGGAGAATTAATAAAAACAATTGATAAGATTAATTCTGATTACAAACCAGTTGAAATATTAAATGATAAGTTTCTCATATTTGATAGAAATGATGGTGATTACATTTGTAATCTTGATGGAAAAGAATTAGGCAAACTTCCTCCATGCCATAATCGTCAATTAGCGAATTCAGAAAATATTATTCTATACAATGAAAATGGAACTGCCCCAACAGTTTATCTCTATTCTATAACTGACAAAAAAACAAAGGCAATAAAACTAAACGAAGATAATTCAGATTTATGGAATCCAGGCATATATGAACATTTTGTTCTTTCTCCAAAAAACGAGTTATTGACTAATTCATTGGATGGAATTATAATTTACAATTTAAATGGAGAGAAGTTAAAACACAAAAATGGTCATTATAGCTCTATCAGCTATTTGACAGAAAATACATTAATGATTGAAGAATTGGATGGAAGCTTAACAATTTGGAATTATAATACAAACAAAGAAATAAAATCCCAAAAGCAATATTTCAATCTAAAAAGGAAATTAATTGATAACTCTTGGCATTATTCAAATCATTTTAAAGTGCCTAATACAACATACATCATCATAAATGAAGCAGGTTCTGATTACTCCATGATTTGGAACTACGACCAAAACGAAATTAATAAGTTGTCATTTGGAATATCCTATTTAGAAAAAGATTCCCTGCCTGATAATTTTGTAGTTGGATACAATTCAAAAGATGAAATCTATCATCTGTATAACATTAAATCAAAAAAAGATGTAATTAAAATCCCAAACTTTGGATATAATATTTATTATGACGGCAGCTATTATCATAAATATGTTTCACCCGATAAATCAAAATTACTTATTAATAATTCATACCATTCCAGACTTTATGAGGTAAACGGAAGATTAATTCGAGACTTTAAAAATTATGATTCGCTAATCTTTACCAGTGGATTTATAAAAGACAACTTAATATTTACGTTGTCTGAAGATGGTATTTATAGATTATGGGACAAAAAAGGGAACGAGATTTCGAGCACAAAACTTGATAATTCCGAACATATTTCTGGTTGGCAATTCGATAATAAAATTTTCACTTGGAATCGAATTTTTAGAAGTCTATGTTATTATGATTTTTCAGGAAATATGCTATTTAATCCTAGCAGAACAAGGATGTATCAGTTTATTGATTCCACATCAGTAGTTCATATTGACCATGATAACTTAATGGTGCTAAAATCATTGTTTTTAATGGAACCTGCAATTCACCAATTGACAATAAGGACAAAGGATAGCGAATTTATTACATATGTTTATTTGGATGAAAATGAAATTCAAAAGATTAACAGGTATTATACTGAAAGAGCAAAAAGTATTTTAAAAGAAAAAGAAAGACAAGAAGAGGAATTAAAAACGCTCAGACGTTTTAAAATAAAGGAGTTTGGGATTTACAATTGGGATATAATTATAAAGCAAACCAATTATGTGAAATTTACTGCTGATTTTACATTTGATATTCCAACAGATTATACAAACATTACAATATTTTTAATAACAGAGTATAATGGTTCTGCTGTTGTAAAGTTTGACCAAGATTCATGGGCTAATTTTGCTATTAATCCAGATTCGCCAAATAAATTATTAGCAGTTTTACCAGATAATAAAATAGCAGTATTTAATAATTTTGATACTATTGATTTTGATAAAATATCAGTTGATAAAAACTTTACGTTTGAAATGAAAACATTAGATGAACCGATTAATAAATTGAGCGATTTAGAAAAGATAATTGAAAAGTAACTGTGCCTAAAGCCGGTCATAAAACATTGCGCGGATAGTACTATCCCTATAGCTATCGGGATTGGGCATGATAACATTTTATAAAACATATAGCGGTTTACTTGCTTTGCTACGTGAGGCTCCCTTTGGTCGGTTGATACGATGGAGCTTTGAAATGTCAAACGCCCCATATTCAGACCGTTGTAAGCCATTTCGCCACTGAACTGCAAGCATGATAAACTTGATCATTATAGATTAGTTTCTCTGATAAATTTGGTGTTGGTTTGTTTGATTAGACATTGATTTTGATTTTTTTTGAAAATGCAAATAATAATTGTTTCGATTAATTGATAATATTATTGGATAGTATGACGTGGCGAGAACTTTGGGACTGGTATTGGAATATGGCATTTTGGAGTATGTTAATTGTAGCTCCGTTGGGATTATTATTTTTTCTAGGAGGAGAAATCTATATTAATTTTTTAGAGCCTGAGCCGATAGAAATTAAGTATGCATGCCAATATATAAATGATAACCATCGGGTAAATGGATTTCTATATGAAACCAAAAAAGGAGCAATCAATGATATTGAGAAGTATGAGAATAAAGAGGTTGTGACAAGACATGGGGCTTCGAGCAAAAAGATTGAATTACAGTTGGATGAGAAGATATTTGTGATAAAGTATTTTAGGGACAGCACTCTTGCGAGGATTAAAATTATTGATAAGATGTACTATAATGACACAACTTTTTATAGGGGATGGATTCCCACAATTCTTTTACAAGATTCCATATCCAGCTATGCCGTACCAGTGAAAAGATATAAAGTTGACAATATACAAACGGCTTACAATCGAGTAGGCAGCCGATAGACTAATAGTCTATCGGAGGAGAACCTCTCACATTTTTAAATCATGACATTCATCGTCATGACCACCGTACGTACGGGCCACGTATACGGCAGTATGGATTCTGCTGACTTCTCCATATAGTAATCCTGTAACTTGGGAGACCTCCCCTGTTAAGAGCATTATCCTTCCGTCAATTCCTGCTGCATCTACTCAAAGAAATTTGTTGGTTGTAGGCGTTGGTAACAGTGCTACCTTACCCAATCCTTAGAGCCTCATATGCAATTTCTGTTCGTCAGTACCTGAGTTTGCAGTCCTGCTTCCTTCACTCAAAGGGTCACCCCCAACGAGCTTGCAGCTTGCTAATTGGTTTCACCAACTCACCAATAAAGGATTTGTACCCTCTGGATAAAAACCACCCGCCTGGGGCGCTTTTTAAAATTTAAATTTGTGTTTTTCAAATTTTTATTGAGATTCCAGATGGGTGTGCTTGCTCATGCAAGGCTGCCGTTACCAACAGGCCTAAGGAGAACTGTACTAATGAAAATTTGCTGCAAGGAGATGAAAAAAGAAATGGGAAAAGCCAGCGCACAACCGAACAAAGTGAGCTCACGAATACCTTTAATAATAAAAGGCATTATGAGTAAAAGCAAGAGTGTGGCTGCCCTTCCCTGCACCCGTCCTTTCGCAGCCACACACATGCTTTTTTTGTCTACCCGCCAGCGTTGTGCAAGGATTTTAGTATTTTGACAGGAAATCAAATTTAATAAAACAACTATAAAGTTTGATATATTGTATTTATTAACATATTTTCAATTTTAAAGTTGTGAAATGCAAAAATACGTCATATCTTTACACCGAGATTAAATTTACAAATGGCATCGAAACAAGAAGTTGAAAAATACTTAAAGGAACTAAAGGTGAAAATGGAAATTTTTGGCATACTGTTTCTTGATGACCGCGGCAAGAATCAACAAACGCTGCACGATTTAGAGATTTCACCTGCCAAACGTAAAGAAATTATAAGTTCGTTAAAGGTCGAAAATTATTCACAAGGCCCTTTAGACGAAAAAATGCGTGGCATATTGCCTATGTGGGTTTTTGGCAAACAGGTAAAAAAGAAAGAAGTGTACATTAAAGTAAGTATGGGAAATGAAAACAACGGAGCGGTTTGCATTTCGTTTCATATTGCCAAACACCCCATGAATTATCCATTTAAAAAACAAACATCATGAACAGTCCATTTACAGGTAAAGAAATGAGCATTGTAAAAGAGTGGAGAACCATGAGTTTTCGCAAAGACGAATTCAAGGTGTTATTTCATTCGTACAAATGCGAAGATACAGGCGAGCAGTTTGAGGATGATGCATTTGCCCAATTGAATTATAATCAATTAGTAAATCAATACAGGGTAAAATACAGTATCCCCTTTCCTGAACAAATTATTTCAATTAGAGAAAAATACAATTTGTCGGCAGTAAAAATGTCCGAGATATTAGGTTTTGGTGCAAACGGATATCGCCAATACGAAGGTGGCGAAGTTCCCAACCAGTCAAACGCCAAATTAATCCAGTTAGCCGACGACCCGCATGAGTTTAAAAAATTGGTTAATTATTGCACAACACTTGACCATAAATTTATAGAAAAAACACATAAGACAATTGATAATTTATTGGAAGAGCAAAAGAAGAACAAATTTGAAAAGCAATTGGAAAATTACTTCTTTGGCACATGCCTTCCAAACCATCTGACAGGATTTAAAACTCCTGATTTTAGAAAATTTTCTGAAATGGTCGTGTTTTTTACCGAGAAACTTGAACCATGGAAAACCAAGTTGAATAAGCTTTTGTTCTATGCTGACTTTATCATGCATAAACAATCAGGATTTTCAATGAGTGGTGTACAGTATCGGGCTATTCCAATGGGACCAGTGCCTAATAATTTCAATAGTATTTTTGAATATTTAGCCAATAAAGACGAATTGAATATTTATTACACCAATTTTGCCAGTGGTGGCGCAGGAGAACAATTTAAGCCAAATCCAAACAAGACTTTTGATAAGGAATTTTTTACCGAAGGTGAATTGCAAATATTAGAGTCGGTTGCAGAAAGATTTAAAAACACATCTACAAACGAGATAATTGAAATCAGTCATAAAGAAAAAGCCTGGATTGATAATAATGCAGGAAGAAAGTTGATTGATTATAATTATAGTTTCGAATTAAATTGAGACACCAAACGCACACCGTCCCTTCGTTTACGGCGGTATGGATTCTGCCGACTTCTCCATATAGTTATCCCGTAACTTGGGAGACCTCCCCTGGTAAGAGCATTATCCTTCCGTCAATTCCTGCTGCATCTACTCAAAGAAATTTGTTGGTTGTAGGCGTTGGTAACAGTGCTACCTTACCCAATCCTTAGAGCCTCATATGCAATTTCTGTTCGTCAGTACCGGAGTTTGCAGTCCTGCTTCCTTCATTCAAAGGGTCACCCCCAACGAGCTTGCAGCTTGCTAACAGGCTTATGTTTCGGTAATTACTTCATCAACATAAGTTCCAACTAGCCTGTAAGGGACTTTTCTCGCTAACGTTCGTAAGATCGCTTTGCTAAGTTCACCCTATGGATAAATATTCCCATCAATCAACTCTTTTGTCCCGTAATATTTGTATTATACGAACTTAGCGAAGCGATCTCATGACCAAAGAGAATAATTTATTCAGAGCTTCTAAATGGGTGTTCTCATGCTGATACAGGGCACACACAAGAGGTAAAAAAATTGTGCTGAAAAAGTGCTATATTTAAACTGATACTAATACATAAACGGTCGGTGTATTTGGATACTGAAACGCTATGAACGTTGTAACTGTTTCTTTCCTCCGTCCGTTGCCTGCAATTTCCCCGCAGAGAACGAACGATAGTATTATGAATAAAACTATTTAGATTAAAAATTTATGATAGCATATCTCATAGGTCCAATACTCGTAATTTCCGTTTCAGTTTTTCTAGTAATGAGATATAAAAAGAATGCGATTATTCATAAGAGTGTGACAAATACAAATTATTTAACTCTCTTTTTAATAATCTTGACTTTGATTGGATTCTTCATTCAGGAAGATTTCACGGAGGACTGTGGATGTTTTGTTGGTACTACAAGAGATGTTTTTTCAATTGACTACATTATCTTTTCGTTAATATCTATCGCGTTGATAAGCCTTAGCTTATTGATGAAACGTGGTTTTATTGGAGTTGTTTTTCTCGCAATTGAATTAATATATTGGCTCATAAAACTCTTTGTACTTAAAAGTGGATATGTTGGAGGCATGGGGATTTTAGTTTTTAAAGTATATGATTTCATTGGTTTAACTACTCGGATTTGGCTAATATATCTCTTACTTGACTTAAAATTTAGAGAGTTTATTATCCCAATTATTGCTGGGATAATAATAACAATAAAGATGTTTTTCTTTCCATGCCAGGAGAATAAAGCCTACGAAAACTATCTCAAACCATATTACAACGATAAATTATTTGACAAATTAAATGGGGAGTGGACAGGCAACCTCCTTGGTATTGATACGGTTACATATTATCGACCATTTGACAGCACAAATATTAACGATTTAATCATACAGCATGAAACTGAAATATATGGAGATACTTTGCTTTGGAAAGTAATAAAGGAATTTACTGTGCTTTTCAATGATTCGTCACTTTTGTTTTATGATTCAATTTCTGGTTGGGAGAGAAGTTATAAGATTTACAACACTTTTTCTGAGGAAGGTTATATTTTGTATTTTCCAACTGAGTATCGTGATTTGATGGCTGATACGCTTTTTACTGATACCTTATACCAAAAGATATTAAATATGCATTTATCAAATAATGATTCAATAACAATTTCAAGACCATTAGATAATACTACATTGCTAATATTAGACAATAAAAACAGCAGGTAACAAAATGTAAATTTAATGCCCGGGATGATGCTGTCGCAAAACTTTTTACATTTACTCAAAAACGTAACGGTTTGACAGGAAGAAGCTTTATAATCGCAACCTCCGCATATTGCCATCCATTGGTGGTAATTGCCCTCGTCGCATGATTCGAAATATGATTTTGTAAATATACTTGGTAGATATGACAGGAGGATTAGGTTTCACAACATTAATGAAAGGACTTACTAAGACTAATAGGAATTTTCTAATACATACCGATAAGGTAAAATCTCAAAAGGATAATCTAACTTATTTGACTAATAAAGAAGGATTAAAATATAAAGAAGTTTCAAAAGAGGAACTTGATCGAATTAAGGCAAAATTTAAAAATGAGAGGTTATTGGAAAATAGAAAGACGATATTAATTTCTAGTATTTCCTTGCTAATAGTAATTATCTTGATTGCTATTATTTATTTTATAATTAGACTATAAATCTATTGAAAACATAATGAAATTAAGATGTCCATATTGTGGTAAAAGTCTATTAAAGGGACGAGCAGAAATTCACGGTACAACGCTTGGATTTTTTCTAGTCGGATTTTCCTACCAAAATTTATATTTTAAATCCCAAAGGGACAAAGAGATAAAAGTGCTTAATAGTGGCAGTTCAACACCAGCATTAAGATGTGAGAATTGTGAAGTCATAATACTTAATAAAGATGCTTCTGATACAGCTCTGCAAATTGATGATGAAGCTTTTAAAAAGCTTACTAGACGTAATTTGATTTACTTAATAGGTTTGTGGTCTTCACGAGAGCAGCAGGATGAATTTCAAATGAATAACCAAGATATAAACATTGTTAGTGAGATGTTTTATCAGTGGGAGGATAACTATAAGCCAGATTTGGAGGATTTTGTAAATTCATTCAGCGAAGAGGAGCTACAACTCTTCTCAGAGTTTAATTCGATGATAAAAATTATAATCAATCCTGATATACGAGATATACCAAACTATAACGAGTTTGTTGAGACCGAAGATTGGAGAAAAATAAGGGCAAAAGCTTATTCAATCCATGACAGTTTTGGATAGATAATAACTACTACCAACAAAATGTAAATAACATTACCTGTATTACTCCCTCTGGTCATGAGCTCACTAAGTTCGGTTCGGTGAGCTCGGTAACGCGAAGATGCTAACTTTGCAAGTTAATACAAGTAATTTAACAAGTAGCGGTTTACTTGCTTTGCTACCTGAGGCTTTTAGTCGGTTGATAGGTAAGTGCTTTAAAATCCCACACTACGCATATTCGAGCCATTGTGCAGAATGCAGGACAAAGTACTACCGTAATTAAACTTTGATGCAAATACTTAAAATATGAAAAAGCTTATTTCACTTCTGTTTTTAAATTTCATACTATTTCTTTCGTCATGCTTTTGTCCAAATGATGGAGGCTCCATGACATATATAACAATACATAAAGCAGAAGGATTATTATACTCCTTTGATGAAAATGGAATTTTTCCATATTTAGATGTAATAAATAGAGATGAACTTGGGATTAGTATTTTGCCTGATTCTACAACTGAAAAAGTTGAATTTGCTCAAAATATAACATTTGGAAATCAATTATATGCTTGTGAAGACATAAATAAAATTGAGTATGTAAATAGTATAGATTCAATAAACGTATTTACCATGTACAAATTTGATGATAATTTCCCTGCATTAAGCAAAATAAATGATATTCTTAAACCAATCAATATTTATGGAGAGATATTAAACATTGAGGATATTAGTGCATTAAACTTTGTTGACCAACATTTAAAGTTTATTCAATCTCCCAACTATGATACATTGCAATTTAAAATTACAGGTCGTATTATTGGAGGAAATAGTTTTCAGATATTGACAAACATGATTATTTTGGATTAATAAATAAAGCGATAATCACTGAAATTACTAATTCAATCATTGATTTAAACATGAGTAAAACTCTAAAGGATATGACAATTGGAGAATTAGGGCAACTATTCCCGATTATAATAACCGACTACTCCGATAAGTGGGTAGATTTGTACAAGGCAGAGGCTAAATTAATTACTGATTCATTTTCGCAGACTGAAATTTCAAAAATTGACCATATTGGTAGTACAGCAATTCCAAGATTAAAAGCTAAGCCAACGATTGATATTTTAATGCAGATTTCGGAGCAACTTGATATTCAAAAATTAAAGGATATTTTTGAATCAATTGGATATCTTATCAATGACCATCCAGAAAATCCTGCGCCACACTTAACTTTTGTAAAAGGTTATTCAGAGCAAGGTTTTAAAGGACAAGCATATCATGTTCATATTAGATATTGTGGAGATTGGGACGAGATAAGGTTTAGGGATTATCTAATTAAGAATAAAGTGATTGCAAAAGAATACGAAACTTTGAAATTGAAACTTGCTGAGAAATATCCAAACGATAGAGAAGCATATACGGATTCAAAAACGGAATGGATTGAAAAAATTAATAACTTGACACAAAAACAAAGCACGACCGCACAATAACATATAGCAAATAGGCGCTAAAGCAGTAAACTCAACGGTTGAAGCCCATAATAGACTACTTGCCATATTCAGACCACTGTATGGTATCCCTACTTCAGACAAGCCGATTATTCTTAAGCTAACGTCAAGATTTAGAAGGCAATAAAACTTACTTAATTTGGCCTCAGTCAGCCCCTCCCTTAAAAGTCTGATTCCAAAACAATAAGGATTGAAACCAATTAAAAAACTTTATCAGGAGGCTTGGCAAGCCCTGTAAATATCCATAAAGAGGCATGAAGTTACTTCCTTGCAATTTTTAATCATCTTTTTTAGGATAAAGCCACCGATTTGTTGTCCCAGAAAGAAGGCAGTAACCATTACAACATAGGTGTACCATGCAAAGCCGATGTGGGTTAATAAACGTATTGCAATCACAATTGCAACAGCAATATGAATGGATAGAAACCATTGACCAGACATTCTCTTTACATGTGCCCGCCAGTAACCGAAAGGTATATTAATTACTAAAACCAATAATTCTATAAGCAATAGCTTTTCCATACTGCAAAGTATAATTATTTTCACTAATCAAACGTTTTATTTATCAATTATATGCTATTATTTCAGCTATTTTGATATTACTGTTCTTGATTTGCACACAATATAATAGTAATTCTAATAATGATTCATTGCCTTCTGATTATCCAAATAGTAATAATATAGAGGTTACATCTTCATTTTCGGAATTAATGCAAATAATTAAGTTAGAAAAACTCTACAACCCAGTAAAATCATATTCACTGTTGATACAGCAGGAAAAATAACTGACCCTGATTTTAAACCAGGTTATTACAATCAAAAAGAAAACCGCCACAATGACAATGATTGAACAAAAATTAGAGATTGTAAATAAAGGGGTTATTGATATATCTTAAAGATACATTTGAAGCACTACTTAAATACTTACGCATGTGAAAAAACAGTACTTTTATTACACATATAAACAAATTGTGTGTAAGAGAAAGAAAAACAAAATATGAATGCGAATTTATTTAATACTAAAATCACCGAATTAGAAGGTGGGATATTAGAAGTCGATGGTCTTCCAATTGGTTTTTATGACTCGCAAGCTGTGAAATATGACAAATTAATAAGTAATGGATTGTATAACAGATTAATGTGGGGTAATTCACCAGAAGACTATACTAACTTCTGTCATCAGAGCATTAATAAGTGTGATGCTGGAATTATAGCGGATATTGGATGTGGCACGCTCAGCTTTACATCAAAAGTGTATAATGAAATCCACAAGCAAGATTTATTTCTTTGTGACTTATCATACGAAATGTTGAAAATTGGAAAAAATCGAATTACATCAGCCAACACAGAATCGTCAAATATATCATTTTTGCGCTCTGATGCGCTAAATATGCCATTTGTTAATAAGGTCATTCAAACTGTCCTTAGTTTTGGTTTCTTACATGTTATTGACAATCCTTCAAAATTGATAAGTGAATTTAACCGAATACTTATGCCTGAAGGCAAGTTGTATTTAACGAGTTTATGCACAGACAGAACGTTTAGTGCAAAATATCTGAACCTTCTACATAAAAAAGGTCATGTAGCGAAACCAATGAATTCAACTGAAATTAGAAGAATTATTGAAGATAATGATTTTAGAATATTAGAAAGTAATACTAAAGGAGGAATGATATATTTAACTGCCATTAAGGAAACACCTACCGCTAAGAATGTATCTTAACAAACAAAGTAACAGAGCTTGCAACTATAAATCTTAACCAATAGAAAGACAAAATAAAATAATTTCCAACGCACCTATCAAAAGCAAATATTCCTTTAAACCTCAAATATGCATTAAACAAGCATATTTTACTCTACGAGCCGACGAAAAGTCCTGTTTACCATGACTTTTATTGGGGGTTAATCCTGACAAAGAAAAAAACCAAACAGGTATTATTTATAACCTTGTAACTCTCTGATTTTCTTTCGTCAAATTATTCATTAATATTCAAATGAATAAGGCGGGCTAAATTGATACAATAGTTAGATTAATATACTAATGATTGTATTAATTTTCTGAATCAAAATAAAAATTTAAATAACACTCTTCAAAATGACGATTATTAACTTAAAACAAAAAATCATCTTTTTAATTATTTTTTTGCCAGTACTTTGTTTTGGACAAGTTCTAAAAAATTATGAAAAGTTAAATGATAAAGTAATCGTCTTTCTTGATAAAGGTGAAATTCACTTAAGTCCCCTTTCCGACAATACAGTTAGGGTTCAATATGCATTAAAATATAAAAACGATTTACCCGAGCTGGTTTTTACTGAAAAAACGGCAGTTCCTGAATTTAAGCTTACTGATTCAAAGTCGGATTTAGAACTTTCAACTTCAAAAATCACGGTTGTTATTAATAAAGAAACTGGGGCAATTTCGTATCGAAATAGTGAAGGAGCTACCATTCTTAAAGAAAACCCGGGAAACCGTATTTTTAAACAAAGTACGGTACAGGGAGAACCGTGTTATATTACGGAACAGAGCTTTGAATCTCCAAAGGATGAATTTCTATACGGAACAGGACAGTTCCAGGATGGGTACTTAAATATTCGAGGGCTTCCAAGAAGATTAACGCAGGTAAATACCCAGATTTCAATTCCATTTGTTATGTCAAGTAAAGGGTATGGTTTGCTTTGGCATAATTACGGGCTTACAGATTTTAATCCTGCCGATGAGCTTGTTAAACTACATCCAGATAAAACAGAAGGTGAAGCAACTGTTTTGGATGTTACAACAACAGACGGAACCAAAAAAGAAACTCGAAAAGATAAAATTTTCAGGGGTATTTTAACTGTTAAAGAAGCTGGGCAATATGCCATAATGCTTGATGTAGGCAGCAAAATGGCTAAGAACTGGCAGGTTTCCATCGATGGTAAAGATATCATTAAACTTAAAAATCATTGGTTGCCCCCTACAACAAGCGCTTTGGTGCTTTTATCAGCAGAAAACCATGAAATTGTTGTTACAGGTGAGAAAAAAGACACACCAGTTATCTACTATTGTAAAGTTACGGATGAAACAATATTCAGGTCACCGGTAGCTGACAAGCTTGATTATATAGTATTTGCCGGGAATCCAGATGAAGTAATTTCAAGTTACCGAAATTTAACAGGAAAAGCACCATTAATGCCTATTTGGTCATTAGGCTACATTCATTGCAGGGAACGTTTTAATACCCAAGATGAATTGTTGGAAAATGCCCTTGAGTTCAGGAACCGGGAATTACCCATGGATTTAATTGTTCAGGATTGGCAATATTGGGGTAAGTACGGTTGGAATGCCATGAAGTTCGATGAAGAAAAATACCCAAATCCAGCTCAAATTGTGAATACACTTCATGACATAAACATGCGACTAATGGTTTCTGTTTGGTCAAAAATTGATGCAAGCTCAGAAGTTGGAAAAGCCTTCAGCGAAAGGAATTACTATATTCATGACGACCAAAAATGGGTTGATTTTTTTAATCCGGATGCAGCTGATTTTTATTGGAAAAATTTTAGCGAACGTTTATTAATGCCTTATAAAATTGATGCATGGTGGCAAGATGCAACCGAACCTGAAAATGATGATTTAGTAGGTCGAAAAATTAACAATGGAACCATGTCGGGTGAAATAATGAGAAATGTTTACCCTTTGTATGTTACAAAAACTGTGTACGAAGGTTCACGGAAAGATATGCCGGATAAAAGGGTTTTTATCCTTACCCGAAGTGGGTTTTCGGGACAACAACGTTATGCCGCAGCTGTTTGGTCAGGCGATATCGGAAATGATTGGGAAACTATGCGTCGTCAGGTAACTGCCGGATTAAACTATTCCATTACTGGTATGCCTTGGTGGACTTTCGATGCAGGAGGTTTTTTCAGACCAGGTAAAGACCAATATGATGATGTCGATTTTCATGAACGTTATTTAAGATGGTTTCAGTTTGCAACTTTTAGTCCATTACAGCGAGTACATGGTTACCAAACAAAAACAGAATTTTGGAGATATGGAGAAAAATTTAAAAATGAAGCTTTAAGATATATAAACCTGCGTTATCGCTTGCTTCCCTATATTTATTCTCTAGCCGCAGATATTACTTTTAATAATGGCACACTGATGCGACCATTGGTTATGGATTTTTCTAACGATAAAAAAGCGTTGGAGCAAAACTACGAATACATGTTTGGACCTGCATTTCTGGTTGCCCCGGTCCTTTCAAAAGGTGTTGAAAAGCAGGATGTATATTTGCCCGAAAATAATAAAGGGTGGTATAATTTCTGGACAGGAAATCATTTTGATGGAGGGAAAACTGTAAATGTAGAGGCGTCGCTTTCAACCATCCCTTTATTTATAAAAGCGGGTTCAATAGTTCCAATGGGGAAATTTTTGCAACATACTAGCGAAAAAGCACAGGATACCCTTGAGATAAGAGTATATACCGGCAAAAACGGAGATTTTGATTTGTATGAAGATGAGGGAGTAAATTACAATTACGAAAATGGATCATATTCTATTATACCTTTCAAATGGGATGAGAAAAGCCAAAGATTAACCATCGAAAATAGGAAAGGGCATTTTCCTGGAATACTAGAAAACAGGGTTTTTAATATTATTTTTGTAGATGAAACAACTGGGACAGGTATCAAAATGAGCGAGTTAGGCACATCTGTATCATATAATGGTGAAAAGCGAGTGATTACCAAAAAATAAATTATTTAATAACAGGATATATTTCACAACATTCCTACTAAAAATCTTATTGATGCTTTAAAAGGAAAATATTATAATTAAAAAACTACCGCCAACAAAAAATATACCTAATGCGGTTAGATGTGGGTAATTTAAACTTTAGTACATTTATTGGAAATTGTAGCGGTTTAAAAGCTTGGTGTTTCAAAATGCTAAACGCCCCGTATTATCAACCTTAGGCACAAGGCAGCAACACCCCTCAAACCTTAAAGCATTGTTTGAAATATTGACAGAAATCGAATAATAATAATAATAATAATTGGATTGGTTTTCTGAGAATAAGTAAGTGCAAACTTGATGGGAACCGAGGACGGAGAACGATCTCGCTGTTAGCAACCGAGCTTGCGAGTTCTCCGAACCGAACTTAGTGAGCTCATGACCAGAGAGAGTAACACAGGTAATTTATTTTGTTTTATCCAACACGCAAGGGAATAAATGGAAAGTTTCAACTCATCTGTATAATTCAACAACTCATCGACTTAAAATTTCATAAGGTTTTGATTTGAGAAATATTTGAAGAAAACTTTGAATCATTAAACTTTATAAGTCATGAGAAACACATTATTATTAATCACAATTTCAATCTTAACATTATCGGGATGTAACGCTCAACAACAAGTTGAATTTACCAATGAGAAATCTGTATTAGATTTCTACTGTCAGTACAGTTCTTTTACCAACCCGGGAAAATATGAGTATTTGTATGAAGACCTTCCCGATTCATTACCTGCATTGTGCCAAATAATTCAAAAACAGTTTATGCATATTGTTGCAGAATATCCTTCATATAAAGATATTATGCCTGGTGACAGCCGATATGATATAACAAAATACACAACTATAGAATCGATATTAGAGACGCTTTATCAAAAGGACTCTAAGGGTTTAACAATTAACCGAAAACCTGAAAACAGGTTGGTATTCAGTTGCCAAAATTACGCACTGATGCTTGCATCAATGCTAAAACATAAGGGCATTCCTGCACGGGTTCGCTATGGACATGCTACTTATTTAATTCCTGATTTTCATGCAAGCCATGTAATTTGTGAGGTATGGAACAAGACAGAAAAACGTTGGATGTTAGTAGACCCAAATATAAATATGATTGATTTTAGCAAAGATAAATTTGACTTTAGTAACGAGGCATGGTTGCAAATGCAAAATGGAGCAATTGATCCTAATACGTTTGGCTTTCCTGGAAAATATTCCGGAGAGGGTTCCATTACCGGAAAAATTAGTGCAGACCTGGCTTCAATTTTGGGAACAGAATATCCGCTTACCATGTACTCGCCTATCATGGAATATTATTTTGAAGGTGAAAAACAATTACCCCAAGAACAAATCAAAATACTAGATAGTATAAGCGAACTAATGCAATCGCTTAATGCTGAGAACCTTTCAAAATTACAGCGTATTTACAACAACACCCCTGAAATTCAGGTAACAAAAAGCAGGGATGTAAAATATCTGACGGATGAAGACACAAAGCCAAAAGAAAGCTTCACTGATGAAAAGCCTGTGATTGAGTTTGTAGATATACCCGCAGGAACTTTTGTGATGGGCAGCCCAGTGACTGAACATGGAAGAAAGGATGATGAAGTTCAACATGAAGTTACTGTAAGCTCATTTAAAATGAGTAAGTATACAATCACCGTTGAACAATTTAACCAATTTTGCCAAGCAACATGTAGGAAAAAACCTTTTTACGGGCCATATGGTAATGCTAAAAACCCTGTTACGCAAGTATCCTGGTACGATGCCAAGGCATTTGCAGAATGGATGGGTTGTAGACTGCCAACCGAGGCTGAGTGGGAATATGCTGCCAGGGCAAACACCACCACTCCTTTTTATACTGGCGACTGTCTTTCAACCGATCAGGCTAATTTTAATGGTAAAGAACCTTATGCAGGTTGCGAAAAAGGAATAAACCTGAAAAAACCTATAGCGGTTGGTAGTTTTTCCCCTAATAACTTTGGCCTATACGATATGCATGGCAATGTGATAGAATGGTGCAGCGATTGGTATGGTGAGTACAACGTGAATGATAAAATAAATCCCAAAGGCCCCGAAGCTGGTGAAATCAAAGTCCTTCGAGGAGGAGGTTTTTGGCTTCAGGCAGATAGGAACAGGTCGGCCTGTCGTAGTGGCGACCCACAAGGAAACAGAGGCGCAGGGCTAAGTTTTCGGATAGTGAAAGATAACTAACCACTTTGTAAAAGCCTGGATTATAATAAATGTAATAGTTTCTTCAGTTTTAAAAAATCGTTTAACTTGGAAATCATGAAATCAATAAAAAACAAAAAATTATATTACTATTATATTGGGTGGACTTTATTTATACTTGCAATCGGTTCAGTAGTAAGTTACCTATTTCAAGGTTCGCGCCTCTTTTCATCATTCTCTTATTATCTTAAGTTTGCTTCATTTGGATGGGCATACGGATTTGCTTTCTGGTTTGGTAATGGTACAATTGGCAGATATGCTGAAAAAAAACTGGACAGGTCAAAAAATCCTAAAAAGACAACTATTATTGGCTTATCCTTATTGTTAATTTACGGAATAATAATTAGTGTTTCTTTACCATATATTTTCGACAGTTTTTTTTGGGATATGGCTAAAGAAGATATTTTCCTGGATGTATTAATAAAGTCATTAATGGTAATGCTTTTAGATTCGGTTGTTATCGCTATTTATTATTCGACCCAACTCTCAAATCATTGGATGAAATCTATCAGAAAAAATGATGAACTAAAAAGAGAAAACCTGCAAGCTAAATACGAAGTTTTAAAGAATAAGGTAAATCCTCATTTCTTGTTTAATAGTTTGAATACGCTTAGCAGCGTTATAGAGCGAAAACCAGAACTGGGGAGTGATTTTGTAAAGAAACTTAGTGATATTTACAGGTATGTGCTGGAACAAAGTGATAAAGAGTTAGTTTCGTTAGATGTTGAAATGAAATTTGTGGAGGATTATGTATTTCTTTCGAATATACGATTTGGCAATGCCCTTACATTTCGTTCAAACGTGCCAGCAAATACAAATATCCAAGTTGTTCCACTGGGATTACAGACTTTGATTGAAAATGCCATTAAGCACAACATAATTTCTGATGATATGCCCTTGCATATTGAAGTTAGTATGGAAAATGATTTCATTGTTTTAAAGAATAACATTCAAAAGAAGAACATCATTATGCCTGACAGGAAACCACATGGATTAGAAAATCTAAGAAACAGGTATACATACCATACCGATTTGTTAATTGATATTACAGAGTCGGATGAATTTTTCACCGTCAGGTTGCCTATAATAAAAACTAAAAGTCATGAATTGCTTGATAATTGAAGATGAAAGGGAAGCTGCAATTAAGCTTTCCGGGATGATTGAAAAATATGATAGAAATATTATAATTCTTGATAAAATTCAGTCTGTTAAGAATGCTGTAATTTGGCTTAACAATAATGAAACACCCGATTTGATATTTATGGATATTCAACTGGCCGATGGCTTAAGTTTTGAGATATTTGAACAAACAATCGTTAAGGCACCGGTAATATTCACTACTGCCTATAATGAATATGCCCTAAAAGCTTTTAAAGTAAACAGCATCGATTATTTGTTAAAACCAATCGGTCAAAGTGAATTAAATCAGGCTGTTGATAAGTATAAAGAAAACAACGCTCCAAAAGAAATTTCAGCCCAGGTTTTTGACACTATTTTACATACTCTTTCAAAAAGATATAAGAGCAAGTTTTTAATAAAAGTTGGCGAACATATTAAAGTCTTTCCAGTTGACGATGTGCAATGTTTTTATAGTATGGAGAAATATACCTTTCTTCAAAACAATGCAGGGAGAGACTATGCTATTGCTTATTCACTTGACCAGATTGAAAACTTAATTGATCCGGCTAAATTTTTCAGGATAAATCGTAGTTTTCTTGTTTCATTTTCAGCAATTTCAAATATAGTAAGCTATTCAAACAGTCGATTGCGGATTGACCTTAAATCGAATAATTCCGAAGATTTAATTGTTAGTCGCGAAAAAGTGCAGGATTTTAAAAAATGGTTAGAATCGTGATTTGACCAGCCCAATTGGTAAGCACATTGGTAAAGACCCACGAGCCAACACTCAAACCAAAGCTTTCCAAGCAAGGCGATAGCCAAACTCATGAACACCATTAAAATTATTTTATTTGTGAATAAAGAGCTTTCAAGTCCAGCTCACTTAACCGTCTTTGATGGCGGTTTTAGTATTGCCGACCCGCAGAAACAAAATAAATTCTGTGCTTCGTGGCAAGCTTAGTTCTGATTAATTGAGGAAATAAATGTATCTCTGATAATTAGACAAAAATACATTTAAAGTACTGTATATATTTACGTAAGTGAAAAAACAATACTTTTATTACACATATAAACAAGCTGCAAGCCTGACTTGGAGAGTAAGAGCCAAGCCTACCCTCAAAAGTAAGAGTATTCCAACCTATCGCACAACCATCCCTTTGTTTCCATATACTTACTTTTTATAGCTTACGCACGCTGATGAATCAACTCTGATAAAATTTAGATTAATTTTAAAATTAATTAATGCACCCAGGCAGCGTTTCTGATGAGAATCATGTTTATTAGATTAAAAGATTAAAAGCTTGAAGATTTCTAAAGAAAGAGAAATATTTAATAGGTACTCGGACAGGATGTTCAGAATATGCTATAGATATATTGGCAATCAAATGGATACGGAGGAAGTTGTCCAAAATGGATTCCTGAAATTATTTCAGAATATAGCAAAGATGGATTATCGAGGGGAGAAACAATTTGAGAACTGGATAATCACAATATTTATTAATGAATCTATAAATTTTTTAAAAAGAAAGAATATTGAATTTATCTCCCTTGATGAAATATCAGGCAGTATAGCAAGCGAACCTATAAATTATCATGAGGATGAAGATTATTATAATCTTCTGCTAGAATTACCAACTGGATACAGAACTGTTTTTAATCTTTATGCTATTGAAGGGTATTCACATAAAGAGATTGCAAATAAACTTAACATTTCAGAGAGTACTTCTAGGTCTCAGCTTACAAAAGCAAGAAAATTTCTTCAAAACAAATTAAATGGATATCATGGACAATAATATAGATAGAATATTCAAAGAAAAAGTCTCGTCAACGGATAACAATTCAATGGACTGGAATAAGGAGAGAGTATGGGATTATATTCAAAGAAGAAAGAAAAAGTATACACTCAAATATATGCTTAAATATGCAGCTATGCTGGCTTTAGTGTTCGGCTCAATTTTGGTTATACTGCAAACTCTATCAAAAAAAGAACATGAGGAACAAGAGATTCTCACTAGAAAAGAGAAGTATGAAAGACTTGAAATTATTGAGCAAAGATTGTCAAAAAAAAATGGTACCTCATATATATGTTACACGTGTTTCAATCCTTATTTAAAAACGGGCACCAAACCTACTGAAAATGGGTTTCGTGTTGAAATTTATTATTAGTAACGAAAAAAAAATATTATGAAAATTATAAAAAACAGTATCCTAATAGTTTTGTTTGCTATTAGCATGCAAGCATGTACGCAGAGTACCCCTACTAAGGAATACCATAATGAGCTTTTAGCCGATGCAGTAAAAGTTCAAAATTTGCAGTCAATTATTGATGATAAAAATCCAGAATGGATGTATGGTATAAGTCCCGAAGGATTATATGATTTAATTATCGAACCAATAATGAACCTTGAGAAAGATGTCTATTATACCGATGTTCCTTTAGGAATGAAAAGTAGTGCAAATAAGACTAGGGAGGATATCAGGAATGAGATACTGCAAAACTGTGAAGGAGGGGATTGTCCAAAAGAAGAATTTCATAAGTTATATTTTCTTGAAGAGTGGGACTTTAACTCACAGGAATTTCATATGAGTAAAAATGTAATTGCATATATGCCTGTCCGTCGGTTTCTCAGAAATGGAGGAGAAGAAGTTCATCAGGCCCTGTTCCAGATAATTCAGGAAAAAGAAAAAAAGCCGAACAATGAACTAACAAAACTAGGCTCTAATCTAAAATATGAGTATAACTTCGACTCTAAAGAATATACAGATGAAGTAATTGGGCTTGATAAAATAAAATTCATCAATTATGTGTTCGATGGTATCATAGATAAAATGATAAAGCCTTATGAGCCAACTTACTTAGTAGATAATAAAAAGACTACATTCCAATCAATTAAAGATTTAGAAGATATCTGTGGTGAATCTTTGGATTCAAAAACACTGCGTTCAAAAGTATCTTCTATAATATTTGTTGAGGACTGGTTCGTAGATAAGAAGACACTTTACATATCGAAAAAAGTTAAAGGAATGGGATTTGTAAAGACTGAATATAATTGGCAAACAAAACAAACAAGCAAGGATATTTTATTCTTTTTATTTTTTGATTAGAAAAAGAATTAATACCTAGGAAATAAGATTGATTCTATAATTTCAGGTATTGAACCTTCCCGCTCAGGCAAGCGCAAACTTAAATTCATACAAGCCAACACTGGTCTAAGATTTAAGTTAGAGCTTGCCTGTTCATTCCACAATAGAATGAACAAGTTAAGTCATTGATTCTAACTGCTAGCAGCTAAAGGAGTAGGCAGCCGATAGGCTAATAGCCTATCGGAGAGCCTCTCACACCGACGTACGTAAGAACCTCGTATACAGCGATATGGATTCTGCTGACTTCTTCTATTCTAATCTATGGTTAAGAAGATTTCCCCTGGTAAGTATCGGTTCTTTCCTCTTATCGCTGCAACATCTACATATAATCCTTTTGCCTGGGGCGTTACAATTAAGTGCTTGCTTACCCAGAATTAAATGCCTCATATGTTGTTTCTGTTCGTCAGTACCAGATTTCATAGTCTCGCTTCCTTCACTCAAAGGGTCACCCCCAACGAGCTTACAGCTTGCTAATTGGTTTCACCAACTCACCAATAAGGGATTTGCACCCTCTGGATAAAATCCATCCACCTGGGGCGCTTTTTAAAATTTAAATTTGTATTTTTCAAATTTTTATTGAGCTTCCAGATGTGTGTGCTTGCTCATGTAAGGCACACACAATATAAAACAGTTGGGGTTCAGTGGTTTGCGGGGTTTTGGTTCTCGCATCAACTTTCTGCAACAGTGGATAAGAACGCAGTCCGAAAACCCAACCGTTTCATATTGTAAAACGTTGGCAGCAAGCAAAACAGACCTGTTCATATTGATACTTAATATCGATTTTAAACTGTGATTATTGAAAAAGAATTTTATGGATACGGATAAAATATTACACAAGAAATTCCCGACTATTTATTTAATCTGTTTGGTTCTGATTTCCTTTACAATTCAGACTTTTGGACAAGATACGATTGGAGTATATTATCACATTGACAAAATTAAAAATGGTCCAAGTTTTGGGACAAAATTGATTTTTATGTCAGATTCAACGTTTCAATATACTTTTAAAGGTGATTTATTTAACGATTTTGCAGAAGGTACATTTTCGCAGATTGATAATTTGATAAGACTTAAATACACAACACCGGATTATTCCAAGATTGTGACGACAACTGATAAAATAATAAACACTCAACCACAAACAACAGTAAAGGTGAATGAGGAATCAAGATTTCCTAATCCAGTTGCACATCTTTGGCCTACTGAGATAATTATGAAAAAAAACAAACTGATCATAATAAAGACAAAAGAACATACTGAATCAAGAAATAAAGTGAAATTTGAAAAAATGACTGACAAACAATAAATTGCCAGCTACACAACAAAAAACATTGCGCAGAAAGTGCTATATTTGAGCAACATAACATTTAATAAGCGGCGAAATGGGCTGGTAGGAAAGTGCTCCGAAATGCGCAACGATTTCTTACTGGCGAAACTTTGTGCGTCAGCATAAGAAACATCCTGCACATTAAAAATATGGTGAAAACTAGAAAGATAATATTCCTGATAATTCCAATTTTGCTTTTAGCATGTTCGATTGCTGATAATAAAAAAGATTCCTCTGTTATATATTTTGATAGTGGATATTCATTACATCAGGACACAATTCATGTAAACATAAAAGGAGAAATGACTCACGCTTTAAAGTACCAAGATAAGTTCTATGTCCTTTTTAAGCAACGAGTTTTAAAATATGGTGGTTATGGAAAACGGTAGTTATATATTTTTTCAAATGGGCAAATAGAAAAGGTTATTGATTGTCCCCCAAAAATGGAAGCTACATATTTAGATTTTTATATAGAAAATTACAGCCTAATTTTAAAACCATACATGGATAAACAGTGCTATTATCTTGATTTAACAAATTATCGGTGGACTAAAATTGACAAAACCGATGACTTAATATTTGAGGATGAGAAGTTTCTTTTATATTCTTTGGATTTTGGTGAATGGGGTGGAAAAACTTGGTTTAAAGATAAAAAGACAGGTCAAGAATATGTATTAGAAGCAACCACACCTTTAGTTAATAAAATTGATTCGATTTATTATCTTACAAACTCATTTAGAGTTTTTAAAATTGAGAATCCTGAACTTCTCAACAAATGCAATGATGACATAACATATGAAAACATTAAATCAACTGGTAAATTCTATTCTTGGTATGGCAAACCGATAGGAATTGATATTGTCTATCAAGATACCACATTTGACTATTTCGATTTTAACTATAAGCCACACATTGTAAGTTCGTTCGTTTTAGATAAGGAATTATTACATATCTACGAGACAGATACAGCAACTTATATAGCAAAACACAAGAGTAACTCGATAGAACCAATTCAAAAAATCGTTGATAATATAAGTTTCTACAATTGGCACTATTCATATCGCTGTACAAATCTTAATGGAAACAACGAATTATTAAAATTCCATACAAAAGAAGAACAAGTGTTTGGCTTAATGGAAATAATTGACAATTATATACAAGTACATTATTTCGTAAATAAAGCAGTATTTGAACCTCGGATAGTAGGTACAGTAGGCGCTGACAGCTTATTCATTAAAAGATTAAATACTATTCTGCCTAATTTTAATAATTTAGAATTGAGTAAAATTGATTCAAAAGAAAAAGCTTGGGGTAGCTTTAATATTTCATTAAAAGCCTAAAATTAATTCAAACGATATGACAAAAGCAATTTCCTTAACAATCTTAATGATTATTTTGATTTCCTGTGATAGAAATATTTCTAATAACGAATTGATCTCTGAGAATAAAACACAAGAACTAGTTCAACAAAATCTTAGACAGCAAGTGATATCCATTAATGAGCCAACACTTCTCGATACACTGCGCTCAATATATATTATTCCTGTTGGACAAAAATTTTTGGATAAAGCTGAGAATATTGATAATGGTGGAGGATTGGGATTAATGTCATCTAGGAAATCAAAAGGAAGATATTTCTCATCTTATAATAATTTACTTATCTATTTTCAGAAAGATAAAAAGACAGTTCAGGTACTGAATGAACGATACTTGATAAATTCCTTGATAGATCACAAAATTCAAGATGATATCATAATTACCTTTTATGGAATAAATAGAGATTCAAATAATGATGATGTTATTAATCAAGATGATCTCAAGACTCTATTTGTATATTCTATCAATGAGGATACGCTTTACAAAATTCATCTACAAGACTATGATGTGCAAGATTATAAATTCGTACCTAATACCAAAGATTTATTAATTCGATTCGGACAAGATAGAGATTCAAATGGGACCTTTGAATACAAAAATGAGCCAATTACTATTAAAGAATTCGATTATGATAAAAACAAACTAATTGATATTCTGGATAAGGATTTAATTGATTCTTTGCAAAGTAATCTTGATGGATTATAAAAACTAGCCACAACAATAAATATAGGTCATTGGGCGGATGTTGCTAAATTTGAAAATGAGTATATTTAATAAAATATTTAGCGGATAGTGTTGTGCCTTAAAATCCCGCATTATGCATATTTGAGCAGTTGTGCATCATGTTAAAAGCAGCATAGTACTAACAAAATAGATAGAATGAAAAATTGTTACCTGATTTTATTTGTTGCCTTTGTATCATGTAATACTACCCCGAAAGAGCAGTATAGAACAAATATTGATTTGCATGGACAGTGGCAGTTTGCGTTAGATACAGCCAATATTGGAATGGAACAGAAATGGTACCTATCTGACTTAAACGATTCCATTCATCTGCCCGGAACAACCGATTTAAATCAAAAAGGTTTTCGCAATCAGGATACAACTACCATGCATCTCAATAGGTTGTATAAGTATGAAGGTGTGTCATGGTATCGAAAGAAAGTAATAATTCCCGAAAGTTTTAAGGATAAACATGTGCAACTGTTTTTGGAACGGACCAAAACGTCAAAAATATGGATTGACTCGTCTTTTGTTGGGGCATCGCGACTGCTTCAATCGCCACAACAGTTTGATGTATCCGGTTATTTAACCCCTGGTGAGCACCATATTACTGTTCAGATAAATAATGATTTAAAACTGACACCATACGGCAATGTTCACATTTATTCTGACGATACCCAATCCAACTGGAATGGAATTATTGGCCAGATTTATTTAGAGGCTTCGTCTAAAACATTTATCTCAAATCTCCAGGTATATCCTGATATCGTTAATCAGAAGATTGATGTTGAGTTAGAAACAGACAATCAACTGAATTTTGACAGACTGGATATTGAACTTCGGGTTGAGAAAACAGTGAATGGCAAAACAACGCGGTTAAAACCTCAAAAATTTAATACTGCTTATCAACCTAAAATAAAACTGGAGTATATATTCGGTGAACCCTGTAGCTTATGGGATGAATACGAACAACCTATCTATCATTTAACAGCCATTATATCGAATGGAAATAGTACTGATGCTAAAACGGTTGATTTTGGTATGCGTAAGTTTGAAGTCAACGGAACACAATTCTCTATAAACAAACGTACTACTTTTTTAAGAGGAAAGCATGAAGCTGCAGTTTTCCCGCTTACCGGACATCCACCGATGAATGTTGACGAATGGTTAAGGGTTTATAAAATTGCCAAATCATACGGTATCAACCATTATCGTTTTCACTCGTATTGTCCTCCTGAAGCGGCTTTTACTGCTGCCGACAAAGAAGGTATTTATATCCAGGCTGAATTACCTTTCTGGGGAGGATTGGAATCTGACACCATTGCACAAATGTTAAAAGAAGAAGGTATGGCAATGTTGAAAGCTTATGCCAATCATCCCTCGTTTGTAATGTTTTCGCCAGGTAATGAAATATGGAGTGGTCACGACAAAGTGAAAAAAAATATCCTTGCATTTAAGGAATATGACCACCGTCCATTGTATACCATGGGATCCAATAATAATATTGGTTTTATTGCTCCCCGGAAGTATTGCGATTTTTTTGTGGGGGCCAGAACGCCATCCAATGGCGACACAATACTGACACACACCAGACTCACCCACGCTTACGCAGATTCTAAAGAAGGCGGTATATTAAACACACTTACGCCCTCGACAGAAATTAATTTTGATTATCCGGTTTCTCAAATTTCAATACCTACAGTTAGCCACGAAATTGGGCAATATCAGATATTTCCTGATTATAATGAGATAGACAAATACACTGGAGTTTTACGTGCGTGGAACCTGGAAGTTTTTCGTAACAGACTCAGTAAAGCAGGAATGGGCAGAATGGACAGTGCATTTCATCAAGCTTCCGGAGCATGGTCGGCACTTTGTTACAAAGCCGAAATGGAAGCAGCCTTGCGCACAAAAGGAATGGCCGGCTTTCAATTGCTCGATTTACAGGACTTTCCCGGACAGGGTACTGCCCTTGTTGGTATTCTGGACGCTTTTATGGATAGCAAAAATGTGGTTACACCCAAAGTTTGGAAACAATCATGCAATGATGTGGTGTTGCTACTTGAATTCCCCAAATATTGCTGGACAAACAACGAAGATTTTCATGCCCGGGTAAGGGTAGCCAATTACTCCAATAAAACAATAAACAGTGCTCTTAACTGGGAAATCAGAAAGCAGGACGGAACAATGCTTCACAAGGAAACTTTCCCGGATTCAAAATTTATAAATGGATGTTTATCCACAACTGGAGATATAAATGCTGAGCTTTCATCAATAACAAAAGCTGAAAAACTAACCGTGAATGTTTCGATTCCAGGCACGGAATACAATAACTCATATCCTATTTGGGTTTATCCTGCAAAAGCGACTATTGAAATACCCGATGATATAATTGTTGCAGAAGAATTAAACAATCAAATTCTTACAGCATTGCAAAATGGCGCTAGAGTCTTGTTGTTTCCGCAAACCGCAGATGTTCAAAATAATAGTTTTCCTGGTCATTTCCCCCCTGAATTTTGGAACTTTGGCATGTTTAAAGGGATAAGCGAATGGGCAAAGAAACCTGTATCGCCGGGTACTTTAGGTATATTAACAGATGCAAAGCATCCTGTATTTAATACATTCCCGACAGATGATTATACCAATTGGCAATGGTTCTCCATTATTAAAGCAAGCAATTCTCTGATTTTGGATAACACTTCCAGTAATTATTATCCTATAGTTCAGGTAATTGACAATTTGGAGCGCAACCACAAATTGGGTTTAATTTTTGAATTTGAGGTTGGTAACGGAAAGTTGCTGATTTGTATGTCTCAGTTGAATAAGATAAAAGATAAACCAGAAGCTATTCAACTTTATCAATCGATTATTAACTATATGGATTCCGATAACTTTACTCCAGATTATAAGTTAAAAATTGAGGAGTTGCGTCAGTTATTTCAAAAAAACAGAATAAAACACGAACGCACAACAATGTTCTAAGATAAAAGCAAGTTTTTAACACAAAAAGTCACCTGTGTTACTCCCTCTGGTCATGAGCTTACTAAGTTCGGTTCAGTGAGCTCGCAAACTTGGTTGTGCAGATAGTAGTGAATATGAACAACATAACATTTACTAAATGGCTTATCGGCTAGGTTTGCGCTCCGAGGCGCGCAACGATTTCTTACCGACAACCGTTGTCTAAAATAGAAAACCGTCGCTATGACAATTATTGGACAAAAATTAGAGATAGTAAACAAGAGTTTATTGAGACATTTCAAAAATACATTTGAAGTACTGTTTATATACTTACGTAAATGAAAAAACAGTACTTTCATTACACATATAAACAAGTTGAACTAAACCGCAAAGAACTATAAGTTAACCATTAAAATAAACAAATAAGACTTATGTAACGGTAGAACCAAATAACTAAACTAACCTGAATTATGAAAAAAAACATTTATTTGCTAGTAGGCATTCTATTAACAATGAATCTTAACCTTAAATCACAAGTTAGCAACTGCATGAATGATTTTAATTTTGTAGTTAATAAAGTCAAAAATGATTATCCTGGATATCATGATAAAGTAAATTCAAACAATATTGAAGAACTTGAAGCTTTGACAGAATTAACCAAAGTAAAAATAAATTCATATCAGGATTCATGTTATTATTATATTGCCGAATGGCTTGATTTTTTTAAGGACAGGCATTTGAGACTTGAAGGAGACTATGGTATTCATATTAAAAATGAAATCAAGATATTGGTTCCTGAAGCTAAAAAGCTTAATATTTCGAGGGAAGATATTGAACTGGATTTTAAGGACTCATACAATTCTGATGGATTGGAAGGGATTTGGTATTCAAAAAAATGTGGGGATATAGCCATATTGAAGGATACGGAAGATACCACCAAGTATTTTGGTATTTATTTAGATAAAACAAAATATGCACAACCTAATACTGTTTTTTTTGAATTGACAGACTCACTTAAAGACATTTTTAAAGTTCAATTTTATCAGGAAAGGTTAATTAAAAATTATTCAAATATCGCAAGACGTACATTATCCAAGGATATATTAGAGATTGACAAATTTGGTGTTTTAGCACGGTTAAATTTAAACGATGATATCAACTACAGGTACTATCATGCTTTTTGTGGCGCTTATAACAGGGAGATGAAAGTACCTAATGGCTATAATATCTATTGGGCAGCAAGAAATTTAAGTGACAGTACCTTTTTTTTAAGAATAACAAATTTTAGAGATGCCGATAAAGTAAACAAAATTCTTAATTATTACTGGGATGATATAGTTTCACGCCCTAACTTGATTATTGATTTGCGCTTTAATAGTGGTGGTCAAGATGATGCCTTTTCAAAATTATTGGATTTAATTTATACAAATCCCTACAAAAAAAATGGAGTTGAGTATTACTGCACAGAAGGAAATATTGCACTAAAGCAAAGTTGGCTGGACAAAGGTGATTATGGAGGTGGAGAAGAAGAAAAAAAGATTATAGAGGAACATATTAAAATAATGAAAGATAACCTCGGCGGTTTTGCTTTTCATCCAATATATGGTCACGACAGAATTGAAAAAAGGGATACTGTTTATCCCTATCCTAAAAATGTGGGGGTTATTGTAAACAATGGAGTTGCATCATCAGCTGAAGAGTTTATTATTCATGCAAAAAACAGTAAAAAAGTCACTCTGTTTGGGGACAACACTGAAGGAGTTTTAGATTACTCAAATACTGTTCCTGTTCCATTGCCTTCTGGCAAAATAAACTTGAGATACCCTATGACACGAAGTACCAGACTTCCCGAATATCCAATCGATAACATTGGAATTGAACCAGATGTTCGAATTTCATTACCTTATAGCTGGCAACTATTTGATGAGCCTGATCTATGGGTTAATATTGTATGGTATTATTATGAATTATTCTAATTCAATAAGCACTTTACCTAACACGCAATATACCTAATGCGGGGCGTTTGGATAAATTTGAACTTTAAAGTTTTTAATAAAATTCATAGCGGCTTGACAGGTAGGCGTTTCAAAATGCCAAACGTCCCATATTCAAACCGTTGTAGCCCATAATAGAAAACCGCCACTATGACAATGATTGGACAAAATTAGAGATTGTAAACAAGGGTTTATTGAGACATTTTTAAAATACATTTGAAGTACTGTTATACTTACGTAAGTGAAAAAGCAGTACTTTTATTACACTATAAACAAGTTAAGGCACATAGCGCGAGCGCCTGCAAATAATGAGACTGATTATTAAAATATTGATCGTTTTTACTATTATTAGTTGTGGTAGCAATGACAATAATGATAAGTATTATAATCTTGCCTGTCAAGCAGAGGAGGAAGGTGATTACAAATTAGCAATTGAATTTCTGAATCAAGCATTAGAAATAAATCCCAATGATTTATCGTCACTCAATAACCATGGATGGGACAGGTTAGATTTAGGTGATACTATAGGTGCTATGCAGGATTTCGCCACTATGATTCAAGTGGATTCAACATGTGATATGGGATATTATAATCGAGGCAATATTTTAGTGCATATGCAAGAATATCAAGCCGCTTTAGATGATTTTAATAAAGCCGCAGATATAAAAAATATTGGACCAATCTATCTCGAGTTGACAAACAATGATTTTATTGAGCAACCAGATAAACCAGTAGCACCGATTGGAGATTTATTTTATTGGAAAGGAGTTGCTAATTATTACACTCAGAATTACACCGATGCCTTTAAGGATTTTTCATTTTGTATCTCGCGAGGAGATTATTTGGCAAAATCACATTATATGAGAGCGTTTATTTATTTTCGAGCAGATGATTCAGATAATGGATGTAAAGATTTGGAAAAATCTATTTTCTACGGATATGATGAGGCACTACCAGAATATAACAAATTCTGTGATTAACAACAATGCCTTAACAAAATGTAAAAAACATTACCTGTTTTACTCCCTCTGGTCACGAGCTCACTAAGTTCGGTTCGGTGAACTCGCAATCTTGGTTGCTCAGAAATGCTGAATTTGAAAGGTAATAAAGAAATAAAACTAATTACGTTTTAATACTGATGTGCAAGAAATTGCACTACGATTTTTTACAAGAAACTGTTAGCGCACATTACAAAAACGTAACTTAACAACGAAAACGATAACGAACTTATATGCTTTATGAAAAAAAATATACTGATTTTTACCCTATTGATTTCTTTATGTCGCTTTGATGCAATAAGTCAAAAAAATGAATTTGATAACTCTGTTTGTTGGGAAATAAAGAAAAATCACACATCGCCTCCATCATATATTTTAGGTTCAATTCATATGATGGATACTTCCCAAATTAATTTCCCTATTAATACTTTTACTCATTTGATAGATAAATGTAAAAGTCTTTGCTTAGAGATTTCTAGTGAAAATGACAGTTTACAAATGACTGGGTTAGCCAAGGATATTATGTTACCTGACCCTAAGCAAAACATTACAACAAATCTTGATAAGTCTTATTATGAAAAGCTTATTCTAATAATGGATTCTTCAAAAACCACATTAAAAACTTTAAAACCAATACTTGGTATTATTAGGCCCTCTATCCTTACCATTTCTATAATAATGGAAAAGCAGTCAAAATCAGTGGTATTTAAAAATGCAAACTTTTACCCCGAAAAATATTTTGAAGATTATTCAAAATTAAAAAACTACGAAATATATCAGTTAGAGACACTTCAACAACAACTTGACTGGTTAACTATGCCAAATTCAACATTAGATGAAACCTTAGTAGTTTTAAAACAAGCAATTGATATGTTTTATTCTAATGATTCTATTGATATGTTCTTAAATTACAAAAATCAAAATCTTAAATTGCTAAAACCAGAAGTTGATTCAGATTCTTTAATGATTGCTAGAAACAAGGGAATGGCTGATGGTATTGATAGCTTATTAAGTAAAAAGACGGCTTTCATAATAATTGGTGCCGCACATTTACCCTATGAGAATGGTGTACTTGCCCTTTTAGAGAAGAAAGGATATTTTATTAAGCCGTATATTGTCGATTTGAATTAACATTAAAATATATATTTTTGAAAAATAACGTGTGCTAATCGAGTAGGCAGCCGATAGGCTAATAGCCTATCGGAAAACCTCTCACATTTTTAAATCATGACATTCATCGTCATGACCACCGTACGTACGGGCTACGTATACGGCGGTTCATCAAACAAAGGGGAATAGAGATGGAGTAAATTTATGGGATGCCACTTTTTGGTACCAAACAAGCATAGGTTCGTCCGCCAGTGCACCTCTCACACCACCGTACGCAATGTTATTTAGTTAAGGAAATTTTGCCCTTGCACACCCTTTTTTCCTAAAGGGAACAGCACGCATGTCTTCCCCTTTAGGGGATTGAGGGGTGAGCGAAAGGGATTTAAACAATTTATTTCTCTTAACTAAACGTCATGACCACCGTACGTACGGGTCTCATATACGGTTAGCAACCATCAAATATTTTCAAGCCGTATTACATCGCTTTTTTAAGCGTAATAATTTTAATTTTCACAAACTCCGACACAATAGATCTTGGAAGATATAAATTTGAAACTGACGCTATTAGAGAATTAAGCACACCAGAAAAATCAATTGTATTACTTGATTATGATTGCCCAATAATGATGTGGGGAAAGTTCCTGATTACAAACAAACCGAGCTAAAAGCAAATTTGTTCTATTATTGGAATGTAACAGATACAATTGAAATGTATTACCAGGAATAGATTTCTACCAATAAAAAAAGCCCCATTTTACAATGGAGCCTGAGTATTTAGGTACAAAGAAAATTAATTAACTTCTCCTTTAATATACAATTCTGTTTGACCATCTGAAGTATTGGTAAATACTGTAACAGTCTTTGAAAAATGACCACTGGTTTTAGCATCGAAAGTAACAGCAATTTTACCTGTTCCACCTGGCGGAATTGGTTGCTTAGGATATTTGCCAACCGTACAACCACAAGATGATTCTACATTTGTTATAACCAGAGGAATCATACCTGGATTTTTAAATGAGAATTCAATGATTGCTGGTGTCCCTTTTTTAATTGAACCAAAATTATGCTCGGTAAAATCCCATTCAATTGTAGCCTTTGGTCCACTAAAAGCGAACAATAGCATTACGGGTAGAATAAATAATATTTTCTTCATCAGCTTCATTGTAGTTATTGTTAATAGTAATTACGAAATTACTACAAAAATTGTTCTAAAATATTTTAAAAAGTGTTAAAAGGACAGGAAAATTTGAATTCTGGCAAGTGGGAACAATCTAAAATTTGTATTTATTGGTGCTTCCAAGGGTGGATCAACTTCGCGATATTCACGAAACTGCCAAATAAAACCAAGATCTGCATTTACACCTAACCAATCGTTAAATGCCAATTCTCTACCTGCAGCAAAATTAAAGTAAGAATATTTCCTGGTCTCATGGTCTCCCAAATGGTTTCTTGAAAATGTGTATCCCTGACGAGCATACCAAACAGGCCGGTTTGAATAGAATGAAAGACTACCAAAATGAATCATATGATCAATACTGAAGGTTGTAATATTTTCATCTGCTCGTATCTCTAAATCATTGCCAACATAAACGCCTAGTTGAGTAATGTCTGTATATTGATACCGAACACCTCCGTGTACATATTCCCTGGCACTAATTCCACCAACAATATCTAATTTTGATTTAATAATTTGAGCATTGACATTCAATGAGAAAACAAATAAAGTAAATAGTAGTAGGTTTTTAAGTTTCATTTTATTTATGTTTGGTTTAATCGTATTTTTTTGCTTCTTCCCAAATTTCGTTCATTTCATCAAGATTCATTTCTTTTAGCGATCGGCCTTTCTTTAGAGTACGCTCCTCTAAAAATTTAAATCTCTTAATAAATTTAAGATTAGTACGCTCAAGAGCAGTTTCCGGATCAACTCCATACAACCGTGCAGCATTCACTAATGAAAATATCAGGTCGCCAAATTCCCCCTCGATTTCCTTCTGATTATTAACCCGTACCTCTTCTTTAAGCTCATCTAGCTCCTCATGAACTTTATCCCAAATCTGTTCGCGCTTGTCCCAATCAAACCCAACAGCACGCACTTTCTCCTGCACTCTATTTGCTTTTACAAGCGCAGGTAGCGAAGCCGGAACACCTGCCAAAACCGATTTGTTACCCTCTCTTTGCTTTAACTCCTCCCAATTTTCTTTAACAATCTCCGAATCATTCTTTACATCAACATTACCAAAAACATGGGGATGGCGAAAAATTAGTTTTTCGCATAATGAATCTATTACATCCTTTATATCGAAATCATTGTTTTCCGAACCAATTTTAGCATAAAAGACTATATGTAACAGCAAATCGCCAACTTCCTTCTTTATTTCAATTGTATCTTCCTGAAGAATAGCATCTGCTAATTCATATGTCTCTTCAATAGTAAGGTTACGTAAACTTTCAAATGTTTGTTCTTTATCCCAGGGACACTTTTCCCTAAGCTCATCCATTATATTAAGAAGCTTTTCAAATGATCTTAGTTTCTCTTCAATATTATTCATTATTCTCCGCTTAGAAACAATTTATTAGAATCTACTTTATTAGAAATCTTAATTCGAATGGCTGAATTTATGCTTAGGCTCAACAACTCAGATGCGGGTCCATTTGTGATAGCAATCTCCAGCAATCCAGCGGAATTAAATATTGCTACCAATTCACCTGTTGGAAGGTCAGAGTAAGAATTACTTATTTCACTTATTTTATAATGATTGCTTTGCACATATATCTCAAATGGTTTTCCCTTGCATACTCTGTCGAAGGTTTCTTTATTAATATTTGTAATTGCATTTGAAAACGAATCAATATAAACAACACTCCCATTAATCTGATTCTTTTCAATTGTTGGCAATAATGGAACTTGCTGTAAATAATCTTTAGTCTCTTCGGCAAATGTCTTTGGCAATTCACCATTTATTATTTTGAAGGCAATATCGACAAACACATTCAGGCTCACAAAAGTATTGCTTGAAAGGTTCTCAACTTTGTGGCGATAAACCTTTTTATCCTCATTAGGAAATAGTAAATCAGGAAATCCACTATCGGAACATAAAAAATATTGCTTATCTTTTTCAATAATTAGCAAAGTACGCTTTGATGTTAAAATGGAATTTACCCCCATAACATGAACAGTTTGCTCAGGAAATTCAGCATAACAATTCCGCAAAACAAAAGCAGCTTGCATTACATTAAAAGATGTAATCTGATGACTAATATCGACAATAGTTGTTGAAGGATCGCGAGATACTATCTTGCCTTTTACAGCCCCTACGTAGTAGTCATGATTTCGCCAATCAGTTGTAAGTGTTATAACAGCCATTAAACTCTATATGCAGATGTTTTAATATTGAATATCTAAAAAAAATAGATTTACTTTGTAGTGCCCAAAAGTAAACATTCTTCTTGAGAATCCTATGATAGAAAAGTCGATATATTTGGAGGGCATTGACCCTATCCATTTGTATGGGGCTAATAATGTGCTACTAGATAAAATTAAATCTTTCTTTCCGAAACTAAAAATAGTTGCCCGGGGACATGAAATGATTTCCATTGGCAATGAAAAGGAAATAAAGCAATTTGAAGAAAAGATAGAGCTACTTATAGCCTTTTTTAATAAATACAACAGAATAAATTCCTCTGATATTGAGGATTTATTTTCTGCTGGTAACACTCCCTGGATTTCCACTAATGATCCTAATAGTGACATATTAGTTTATGGTAATCATGGAAAACTAATTAAAGCAAAGTCTATTAACCAACAAAAGCTTGTTGACGAGTATAAAAACAATGACTTGCTTTTTGCTTTAGGACCAGCTGGAACAGGAAAGACTTATACTGCAATTGCGCTTGCAGTTAGAGCCCTTAGAAATAATGAAGTTAAAAGAATTGTTTTAACCCGTCCGGCTGTTGAAGCTGGCGAGAATCTTGGATTCTTGCCTGGAGACCTTAAAGAAAAGTTAGACCCATACCTGCAACCTCTTTATGATGCTTTACGGGATATGATTCCTGCCAAAAAGCTTCTTGGATTTCTAGAAGATGGCACAATAGAAATTGCTCCCCTGGCATTCATGCGCGGAAGAACTCTCGACAATGCGTTTGTTATTTTAGATGAAGGGCAAAACACAACAATTAATCAATTGAAAATGTTTCTTACCCGTATGGGTAAGCATGCAAAATTTATTATAACAGGGGATATTACACAAATTGATTTACCTCGAAAACATACTTCAGGCCTGATAAAAGCACTTAGTATTTTAAAAGGTATTACAGGAATTGCAATTGTATTTTTCGATGTTCGTGATGTTGTAAGACACAAATTGGTCAAAAAAATTATTGAAGCATACGAAAACACTGACAATACTGAGAATTAATTAAACAATTAGAATATGCAAGCATTAACGAAGACAAATTTTAGTTTTCCCGGACAAAAGGGTGTATATATCGGTAAGGTTCGTGATGTATACAACATAAATGACAAATACATGGTAATGGTTGTTTCCGACCGCATTTCAGCATTTGATGTTGTATTACCTAAAGGTATTCCATACAAAGGACAGGTCTTAAATCAAATTGCTTCAAGCTTTTTAGACGCAACCTCAGACATTGTCCCGAACTGGAAAATAGCTTCTCCTGATCCAATGGTTACTATTGGTCATTTTGCAGAACCGTTTAAAGTAGAAATGGTAATTCGCGGATTTCTTACTGGACATGCCTGGAGAGAATATAAAGCAGGGAAAAGGACACTTTGCGGTGTCAACCTTCCAGACGGCATGAGGGAGCATCAACGTTTTGAGAAACCAATTATTACTCCAACAACAAAAGCAGATAAAGGTCACGATGAAGATATTTCGCGAGAAGAAATCATAAAGAAGGGACTAGTAAGTGAATTTGAATATCTAATGCTTGAAGATTACACCCAAAAGCTTTTCCAACGCGGAACAGAAATTGCTGGTCAAATGGGACTTATTCTCGTTGATACAAAATATGAGTTTGGAAAGAAAGATGGAAAAATATACTTAATTGACGAAATTCATACTCCTGATTCATCAAGGTACTTTTATAAAGAAGGTTATGAAGACCGTTTTGAAAAAAATGAACTTCAAAAACAGCTTTCTAAAGAATTCGTCCGCGAGTGGTTAATCAAGAATGATTTTCAGGGTAAAGAAGGACAACAAGTTCCGGAAATGAATTCGGATTTCATAGAGCAGATAAGTGAGCGTTATATTGAACTTTTCGAAAATATTACTGGAGAAGAATTTGAGAAAGCTGATAATACCGACATTGAAGCAAGAATTGAAAACAATGTAAAAAGCTTCCTATCTACGATTTAAAAAATTCAATAATAATATTTTAATAAATCATTCCTCTGAAGAAAGTATTTGGAGGAATGATTTTTATATTTGTACGATTTTGATAAACATAATATTACTACAAACTAATATTTCATGGGCAGAAAATATTTGACTCTTATAATAATAGGTTTATTGTTCTTAATATCACCCCTGCGGTTAAACGCACAATTTGTGCCTGCCCCGGTTGAAAAGTCGACACAAAAAATATTATACCAAAAAAAAGTCTACTATATTCATAAAGTAGAGCCAAATCAAACAATACATTCTATTAGCCGGGCCTATGGAGTAACCTATCAAGACATTGCAGTAGCTAATCCTAACATTAAGCTCGAAACAATTAATCCAGGACAAATACTCAAGATTCCTGAGATTTCTTCACTAGATACACTTTCAGAGTCATACTATGGATTAAATAAAAATGACTTCTACTACCATACTGTTGAATCTCAACAAACGGTTACGTATTTAACACAAAAGTATAATGTTCCAAAAGAGCTCATTTACAAATACAATCCTGGGTCGGAAGATGTAATTCAAATTGGGCAAGTAATAAAAATTCCAAAACCTCATTTGGTATATTCAGAAGTATCTTCAACGCCCGACACATCTGACTCCTCAAACAAATATGAGGTTAAAACTGGCGATACACTTTATTCTCTTGCTAAACTATATGGTGTAAGTGTTGCCGATTTTATTGAAGAAAATCCGGATTTGCGGTGGGGACTTAAAGCTGGCATGACCTTAACAATACCTGGTTTAAAGTCTTATATTTCAACAGAAACAAATATTTACGACTCTATTGCTACACCTTGGTACAATGGAATAAAATTATTCTCTCAACAAGAATGCGATTCTGTTCAGCAAATAAATCATAGCCCTGAAATAAAAATTGCTCTCATGTTGCCATTTTATGTTGAAGAAACATTGGCTCTTGATACAATATTAAATGACTCTCTGCGAAATGCTCACCCTTATAATCGTCTAAAATCTATTGGTGAAAGTTTTATGGAATTCTACCAAGGTTTTTTAATTGCTCTAGACTCAATTAAAACTTCAGGATCAAAAGCTACTGTATTTACTTACGACACAAAATATGACACTAATGAAATAGATAATATTCTTCGTGAACTTGAAATAATTCAACCTGATATTATTTTTGGACCTGTTTTTTCCGAAAATATCAAAAGGGTTTCAGCATTTTCTGATTCAAATAAAATTCCGCTTATACTTCCACTTTCAAAGGCAAACTATTCGTTAACCAAAAACAACCCTTACGCTGTAACACTAATGCCCGATTTCAACACAGAACTTGATTTGGCAGCAAATTTTTTATCTCAGTTTTACAACAAGAATATAATACTAATTCACAATCAGGACACAGCCCGAATGGACAATTTGGATGTTTTCAAGAAATCGTTGTTTGCACATTTCTCTTCTAATGAATCCTACGAGAAAGCTCTTTTTAAAGAACTAAGAACTAACGATACTTTAAACAGAAACCTTACTCATACTTTAAGAGAGGATATCGAGAATGTTGTAATCATTGTCTCTAACAACGAGGCATTTGTCAGCAATGTTGTCGGATTATTAACAATTCAGGATCCTGTATACAAAATTCGTGTTTTTGGATTACCATCATGGCAGAAATTCAAGAATCTTCGTGTTGATCAATTACATTCACTCAATACAACCCTATACACTCCATTCTTTATAGACTACACCAAGCCTTCTACTCAACGATTTATTCAACTCAGCAGAAAAAAATTAGGCTATGAGCCATATCGTACTGTAAGTAATGGAAGTGGCTTTAATTTTAGCTATCTGGGTTATGAGACCGGTTTGTTGTTTTCTAAGGCATTCATAAAATATGGTCCTTCATTTATTAATTGCATGTGTACCGTTCAAGAAAACCTTCCCCAACTAAATTACGAATTTATTTACAACACATGGGGAGGCTTTAGAATTAATGCTATTAATATTATTAATTATTCAGAAGATTACGAATTGTTAAAAATTCCATTTTCAGGAACAACATCAAAAGTAATTCAGACAAAAGATAGCGGTGTACTAGTTAATGAGAATAATTGAAAAAATCGGGTAGGCTATAGATATTGCTACTGAAATAGCTGAATTTATTAATGGAGAAAGAAATAGCAAACTCAAGTTTCGTCGCTTGAAAATTCCCAATTTAGGATAAGTATTAAGTTTCTCTACCTGACTTATTAAACGAGTTAGGCCTGTTTTACTTTTCATAATATAATCTATTGCTCCCCTTTGTATACATTTTACAGCTATTTCAACTTTCGTATTCGACGACATAAAAAGAAAGCTTGCATTCTTGTTTAATCGCTCATACTCTTCCATAAATTCAATTCCATTCCAATTCCCTTCGCCTAAATCATAATCTAATATTACCAAATCCGCCTTTGGTAACTTTGATGTAAAACAGAGCTCTCCACTTTCAAATAACCTTAGGTTATTTTGACCTATTTCATTCAAATAACCAGCAATCAACTTACAATAACTAGTATTCTTATCAACAATATAGATTAATGGAGTTCTTTTATTAAACATTATTTAATATTGAATTATTAGTACTATTCTAATTTAGCAATTCTTTTTATTGTTTTTTCTAATTATCTCCTTTTGAGCAACATATTTAATAAAACTATCAATTTATTTTAAACTATTAACACAGTATTTTCACACCTTAATTTTTCTAAATACTGCAATTAAGTCTGTACCTGGCAACTGAGGAAATATATACATAATAAGCAAACAATGCTACTCTATCTTGCGTTCCAGAGTTGTATTAATAAAAAGGATATCCCCAAGTTCCTCATAACCATCAAAAAATTGAAGGGAATGCTTTACCTGTTCTTCTCTAAAACCAATAAGAGTAAGACCAGCATCAAATGAACGTTCGCATATCATACTTTTTACACTTAGCTCTGGATTGGTTTCAATAATCTCAATATTGCTTGGTGAAATTGGCAATCTACCAGTCCTAATAGTGTCCAATAATTTTACTCTATATTCCTCTGCTTGTCCATTTGGTGCCATTTCAAAAATTTTGATTTTGCTTTTCTTCCAATCCGGGTGTCCAAGAATAATGTAGCTTAACAAAATCATTAAATTAGAATTTTCAAAATCAATGCTTCGAATCCATACATGAATACCATGTTTAAAATTAATTTTCCTGGTTGTTGTTGATAAAATACCAACATCAAGGTTAGCAGCTCTAGCCAATGGAACATTATCTACAATTTGCTGTAATCCATCCTTGGTATCTTTATTAAATTCAAAAAGAATCATATTATTAGGCATACCCGAGATTCCAGGCAATTGAATAATTTGAGCAATTGCAGAAGTAAAAGATGGAGAAATAAGTGTGTCGATATAAACATTACTATCCTCACCAGCTATTTCTAAGAGTCTGTCTTGTAATTCTTCTGATTTTTGATTAGAGGCTGTTGAGAAGTAGTCCTCAATAAGGTGTATATAAGTACCAAACCCGTAACGTTCCGATATCCACTCAAGCAACCTGAAAGCTTTATCGCGTTCAAACGAATTCTTAGATATACAAACTACTGAAGGACGCCATTTCTCAATAGTATCTTCTTTACTTTTCTTTTGAATAAATATCTGAATGTTTCTACTTAATTGAAAAACCGCACCTTTGAAAATAGCCTGCATGCCACCCCGGTCTTTATGAAAATAGCTAATAATCATATACAGAACTACCATTCCTATAATGGCAATTATTGCAGTAGGTCTTTCAGGATCCATTTTAAACATTAGCCAAACACAAAAAACAAATCCAATTAGAGAAATAAACCATCGCGATTTAAAAACAGGTCTGTACGATGGATCTGCTCCAAAATGATACAAAAATGAAATCAAACAAATTGAGCCATAAGTAACCATAAAAAACATAGAAATTATTTTTGCCACAGAGTTTACTTCACCCATAAGTACAAAAATAATTGCAATAATACTAGTAATAAAAGTTGCTGCCACGGGCTCATTATTTTTGCCTTTTCCACGTGCTACAATTTTATTAAGTGGTTTAAAAGGTATTGAGCCATCAGCGCCTAATGCTTGCAAAGTTCTTGGTGCAACCATTATTGAACCAAGTGCTGAAGATATTGTTGAGGCAGCCAGCCCAAGAGGTATAATTATTGGTCCAGCAATTGCTATTTTTTTCATAATCAAGAAGTTCTCTGGGTCAGATAATTCTTCTTGTGATGCAGAATTTGCAAGCTTATAAGCAATAAATCCATATATAATCATTCCCACAACTGTAGCAAGGGTTGTTCCCAAGGGTATTGATTTTCCTGGATTTCTTAAATCTCCAGACAGCCCTACTCCAGCTGTCATACCAGTAAAAGCTGGAAATATTATAGCAAACACAACAAAAAAGCTCGCACTGATATTACCCGTTTGAACAGAAAAGATACTTGCACCCGCTTCTGGTTCATAACCTGTTTTACCAAGAAAAAAAAGCACTAATGAAACTGCTAATATTGCAACTACAACATATAAGGCTTTTACACCAATATTTGCACCTTTTTTAAGCATAAGCCAGGCAAGTCCAATCATTGCCGGTAAACTTATTACTTGCTTAGGAACAGTAAAGCCAGAATCAGCAAAAACAGAGTCATTAAGCCATATAAACAACGGATCAAACGCTTCTGTAAAAGCAATTACATAAAAAGCAACACTAATTGCTTGTGAAAGGTACAGTGCTATGCCAATAGTAGCTCCGATATTCAATCCAAAGGAGCGAGAAATTATAAAATACTCCCCGCCCCCTTCGACACGTTGATTAGTTGCTATTTCTGATAAAGCCAGTGCAGTTGGCAGAGTAACCATATGACCAATTAGAATTATTAAAATTGTACCCATAAAACCTAGCTCGCCAACAGCATAACCAAACCTTAAGAATAATATGGCTCCAAGAATTGTTGATATTGCAGTAAAAAAAACTGGTGCAGTACCAAAACCGGCATTTGATTTTTTTTTGCCCATAATAGTGTGGTTTTTAGGGAATAGTTATAATTCAATATGATAGATTCATTTCAAAATTCATTACGTAATAAATCTATATAGTCAATAAAAATAAATTTTTAAAACGACTAAGCGAAATCTGACAATCAGAATTTCAATATATTTTATAAATGAACATAAAAAAACCCGGAAAAAACCGGGTTGATAATATTTAATATTTTACTTTACTGAATCATAGTAATATCTACCCTACAATAACCTAACTGATTATCCTTAAAGTTTACAAGAATATCGTAAAACCCGGTTTTATTACAATGAAAATTAATAATCGGGTAATACTTATCTCCTAAGGTATTTGTCAAAACAAGATTATCGGCATCTAATAATTCGATTAAAGCTTCTCCGGGCAAATCGTTTATACCATTTGTTATTGTAAATACGTATTTTGTACCTTTAGTGAATTTTAGCGTTAAGAAATATTCATTCTCATAATCGATATCACTCACTTTAGCTAATTCAAACTCTATTTGCTTGATAAAAATTTCTTTCTGACCAAATAACTTACTTGGCATTAACACAGTAAATACTCCTAGGAAAACAATTATTTTCAAATACTTCATCTTACTAATAATTTTATTATCATGCTAAAATTAAAAAAGAAAATTTATAGGTAAACAATTATTCTTTAACAGTTGTTAGTTTTTCATTAACAACCAATCAAGTTTGCTATCTAAAAGTATAAGCTTTGCATGTTCAGCAATTCGTTTTACATCGCTACCACTCAGCCTAACAATTTCTTTTGCTATTTCTTCATAGTAATAGTCTTTGGTTAATCCGTCACATTTAGTTTCTCCATTTCTCATATAAAATAGAGCCTTAACCTGTCTTTTTTCATCAAAGCTTTTCAATGCCTTAACAAGTTCGTTTAACCTACTAAACTTTGAGCCTTCACCTTCCCGCCACTCCTTTACTGCTTTAATTGAAAGCTCTTGAGCTATTTTTCTTAATTCTTCACCAGAGGCCTTTTCAATATTCTTTCTGTTTGTGGAATTATTGTAATACTTCGGAAAAGTCATTTTTATGTGACTAATCAACATATCTTCTGGCAAATGAATGCCACTGAAACCAAAATTATTAAATGTTAACTCTTCAATTAACCACCCAGCTCGTATAGAAAGATAATCTATGTCATAATCCAAAATTTGACCATGTCCAAAAAACTTTGCTGCTCCTGGATAAATCAGACTTCCAGTATTTTGCATTTTTAAAAATTCCTTGCTATCTAACAATTTTATGAGATCTGGAATGGCTTCCCCCTGAAGATTTTCAAGATTAGATTTTGCAATTTTTATCTTTTCCCAATCAGAAGAAATAAAATCGTCAATCAATTGTTGCTTGTCCTGAGCAGATAATCCTGAAACAAATATTGAAACGGAAAATATAAAAAAAAGCCTTTTTAATGTTTTCATATCGACAAATCTTTTTGAATTGATTTTAATAAAATTAATAAAAAATGCTTAAGATCAAATTAATTTGTTAACACCAGTGTGGTAAATAATCAGAGTAAACTTTATTCATTGATCTAAAAATGTTTTTTCTAGCTATACGGTGAATACAACTTAATTGTTTGATAATATCTTTTATTTCTGTTCTTTTAGTATTTTCATATGGACAATTCTTTAGCTCTTTTTTGTATTGTGCAAAATCAGCATATTTAACCAATTCCTCCTCGGTAATCTCAAGCAACGGCCGAATGATTTTAACTCTCCCATTAAACATGTCTAATTGAAATGGCATTGAACTAATCGACCCATGATACATCATATTCATAAGTAAAGTTTCAATAGCATCGTCCATATGATGACCAAAAGCAAGCTTATTACATTCTAACTCTTTTAAAAGTTCAAACAAAGCCTTTCTCCTATTCCATGAACAAATAAAACATTGCGGTTTCTTTGAGTTCATACTCAAATCAATTTCAAATTCTTTTATAATAAGTTCAATCTTTCTCTCATTGCAGAAATCCCGTAAATAATTTATGTCTGTTTTGTATCCGATAGTAGGAATCAGTATATGAGCAGCAAATATTTCAATCTTAAATGGAAATTGCTTTCGCCTTTCTGCAAGAACATCTAATAAAACCATAGAATCTTTACCACCTGATAAAGCAACTAAAATTTTATCATTTTCCTGAAGCATACCCTGTTCAAAAATTGTTCGCCCTATTTTCTTATTTAAATTACTAATGTATTTATACATATATTTGTTTTAAACTATACCCCAAAATAAAAGGTAAAGTGTATGAAACGATTTTTTATTATTTTCTTAACTATATCTTTAATATCAGGATGCGCTACTACAAAACATACCAGGGAGTTGCGCCGGAAAAGTAAAGATTGTAATTGCGCGAAACATAATCAAGATAAAAAGAATAAAACATACAAAGGACATAGATAAAAATATTTTTTATAGTTCTTGTTAAATATTGTTAAATATCTATACATTTTTTTTCTTCCAAAAAAAATAAAATTTAATCGTTGAAATTGCACTTTTTAGCTAAATTAGTCGGCTTAAAATTTTTTAATAATACCGACTAAAACCACCCCAAAAAAGTAAAAGTTTAATAGTTTTACGCAAATTTTGTTTTAAAAAATAACAGTAATTACCATAACATACTGATAATATAATAGTTAAGAACATGCAGAATAAACTTCAAGAATTAACAGAAAAAATATATCAGGAAGGCCTCGAAAAGGGTAATGAAGAGGCTAAAACGATAGTAGATAATGCAAAGCTAGAAGCTACTTCTATAGTTAATGCCGCTAAAAAGGAAGCTGAACAGATTATTGCTGATGCTAATAAAAAAGCTGAGGAATCTAAAAAGAATACTGAATCTGAAATTAAGTTATCTTCAAAACAAGCTATTAACGCATTAAAACAACAAGTTACAGATTTAATCTCAAACACCATTGTTGAAAACGCCACAAGTAAGAAGTTCGATGCTAACTTTATAAAGTCAACTATCGAAAATCTGCTAAAAAACTGGAGCAAAGAACAGGTTTCGGACTTATCTATTTTGCTACCAGAGAAAGATGAAAAAGAACTTTCTGAATTTTTCAACAAATCAACAAAAGACCTTCTTAATAAGGGAATGGAAATAAATTTTAAAGCCTCTGTAAAATCAGGATTTCAATTAGCACCTAAAGATGGTAGTTACAAAATAAGTTTTACCGAAGAAGACTTTAACAATTTCTTTAAGCAATACCTTCGTCCAAAACTAGTTGAAATTCTATTTTAAGATTAAAAGATGCTAATATGAGCCGACAATACCATTATCTTGTTGCCGGATTGCCAGAATTGTTATTCGATGAGAAGAAACCCCAGACAACTCTAAAAAAATTTAGAGATTATCTGAACGAACATCTTTCTTTTGATGAAATGCTTCTTTTGAATCTTCTTTTTTGGAAATTTGACAATAACAATATTCTTGAAAAACTTCAAAAACCTGATTTCGAAATAAATCCACTAGGGAATCTTAATAATGAAGAAATTGAAGAACTGATTGCTGCCCAAAAAAGCGGCTCCTTAGACTCTCTAGGATTTTATGTTCCTGAGTATATCGTAGAGTTCATTGAAGCATTTAAAAATAGCGAAGATCTCTTTACTGGCAAACCTTGGGATTTACAACTCTCTGAATTATACTACCGGCATATAAGTAATATTAAGAATCAATACATAAAAGATTGGTTTGTTTTTGAAAAAGATCTTTCGAATCTATTAACTGCTTATAATTGCCGTATTAACGATATTCCCATCGAGAAACACCTTATTGGCAAAGGCGAATTAATAGAAAAACTTATTAAAAGTAGTGCTCGTGATTTTGGAATTAACGATGAAATTGAAGGAATAGAAAAAATCTTTAAAGCACTTGACGAAGAGGATCTGCTTGAGCAGGAAAGAAAAATTGACCTATTAAAATGGGAAATGCTTGATGAAAGTTCTTTCTTCTTCTATTTTAGTATCGAGCGGTTATTTGTGTTTCTCATTAAGTTGTCTATTGCCGACAGATGGCTTAAATTAGATAAAGAAACAGGATTGAAATTATTTAAAGAATTACTAAATAACCTGGAAACCAGCTATGAATTTCCAGCAGAATTTGGTTTAAAATAAGATATACGATATGTCAACAAAAGGAAAAGTAAAAGGAATAATATCAAACCTGGTCATTGTTGAAACGGAAGGAGTAGTTTCGCAAAACGAAATCTGTTATATCGAAACCACTGACTCAAAATTAATGGCGGAGGTTATTAAAATTAATGGTAAAAACGCCTATGTTCAGGTATTTGAAAGTACTCGTGGCGTAAAAGTTAACAGCATCGTTGATTTTGCAGGTCACTTACTTGAAGTAACTCTCGGACCTGGAATTCTCTCAAAAAACTATGACGGACTTCAAAATGACCTGGATAAAATGGATGGTGTTTTCCTAACACGAGGAGAATACACTCACCCACTTGATATTGATAAGAAATGGGGTTTTAAGCCTCTTGCAAAACCTGGCGATACTGTTGTTGCCGCATCATGGCTTGGTGAAGTAAGCGAAAATGGGATGCCACATAAAATTATGGTTCCCTTTAAATTTGAAGGTACATACACTGTGAAAGATGTTGCTGAAGCAGGAGAATATACAATTGAAGAAACAATTGCGACCCTTGTTGATGCTAACAACAATGATGTTCCGGTAACAATGATGCAAAAATGGCCTGTTAAGGTTGCTATTAGAGCATTCAAAGACAAACCTCGTCCATTTAAACTACTTGAAACAGGTGTAAGAACTATTGACACGCTTAACCCTATTGTTGAAGGTGGAACTGGATTCATCCCTGGTCCTTTTGGCGCAGGAAAAACAGTTCTTCAACATGCCATATCAAAACAAGCTGAAGCCGATGTTGTAATTATTGCAGCCTGCGGAGAACGTGCCAATGAGGTTGTGGAAATTTTTACTGAATTCCCTGAACTTGTAGATGCCAGAACTGGTAAAAAACTAATTGAACGTACAACAATTATTGCTAATACATCGAACATGCCAGTTGCTGCTCGTGAAGCCTCGGTTTACACAGCAATGACACTAGGTGAATACTACCGTTCGATGGGATTACGTGTAATGATGATGGCCGATTCAACTTCTCGTTGGGCGCAGGCACTTCGCGAAATGTCGAACAGACTGGAAGAACTTCCAGGTCCTGATGCCTTTCCAATGGATTTACCTGCTGTAATTTCTAACTTCTATGCTCGTGCAGGTTATGTTTATTTAAATAATGACGAAACCGGATCAATTACCTTTATTGGAACAGTGTCTCCTGCAGGTGGTAACTTAAAAGAACCTGTTACAGAATCGACAAAAAAAGCGGCTCGCTGTTTCTACGCGCTAGCTCAAAGTCGTGCCGATAGTAAAAGATATCCAGCTGTTGATCCAATTGATAGCTACTCAAAATACCTTGAATACCCTGAATTCGCTGAATATATTGAAAAAATTATTTCCGACACATGGATCGACCAAGTGAATGAAATTAAAACAATACTTCAAAGGGGTAAAGAAACCGATGAGCAAATAAATATTCTTGGCGACGATGGTGTACCGATTGACTACCATGTAGTTTTCTGGAAGTCTGAAGTTATTGACTTTGTTTTTCTTCAGCAAGATGCATTCGATAATATTGACCAGTCGACTCCAATTGAAAGACAACAATATATGCTTCTGAATATATTAGATGTTTGTCGCTCTAATTTCAAATTCGATTCATTCAATGAGGTAAGCAGCTACTTTAAAAAGGTTATCTACCTATACAAGCAAATGAACTACTCCAAATTCCAATCAGAGAAGTTCAAGAAATTCGAACAAGAACTTAGTGAACTGCTTGCAGAACGCAGAGTAGCATAAATAAACAGAAAAACAAAAAAGCATGGAAAATAAAGCTTTTCAAAAGATATACACAAAACTCACTCAGATAACCAAAGCAACATGTTCTCTTGAAGCTACAAATGTTGGTTATGATGAACTAGCTGTTATTAATGGTAAACTTGCGCAGGTTGTTAAAATAATTGGCAATACAGTTACTTTGCAGGTTTTTGGTGGCACAGAAGGTATCCCAACCGATGCTGAAGTATCATTCCTTGGCAAATCACCTTCACTAAAAGTAAGTGATGATTTAGCCGGACGATTTTTCAATGCCTATGGTGAGCCTATCGATGGTGGACCGGCCGTAGAGGGCAAAGAGGTTGAAATTGGTGGTCCTTCAGTAAATCCTGTACGAAGAAAACAACCTTCGGAACTTATAGCAACAGGAATCGCAGGTATCGATCTTAATAACACACTAGTATCCGGACAAAAAATTCCGTTTTTTGCCGATCCCGATCAACCATACAACCAAGTAATGGCCATGGTTGCTCTACGTGCAAAAACCGACAAGATTATTCTTGGTGGAATGGGACTTACTAATGATGATTATCTGTTTTACAAAAATGTTTTCGATAATGCCGGAGCTCTTGATAGAATCATCAGTTTTGTAAATACGACTGACAACCCTCCGGTTGAACGGCTTCTGGTTCCTGATATGGCTTTAACTACTGCAGAGTATTTTGCTGTGGAGAAAAACCAATCGGTTCTTGTTCTTCTTACTGATATGACTCTTTATGCCGATGCTTTAAGTATTGTATCAAACAGGATGGACCAAATTCCATCTAAAGATAGTATGCCTGGTTCTCTTTATTCCGACCTTGCGAAAATCTACGAAAAAGCAGTACAATTCCCCGAAGGTGGTTCAATTACAATTATTGCAGTTACTACACTTTCTGGTGGAGACATTACTCATGCAATTCCCGATAATACAGGATATATTACAGAAGGGCAGCTTTTCTTGCGTCGTGATACTGATATAGGAAAAGTTATTGTTGACCCATTCCGTAGTCTTTCAAGGCTGAAACAACTAGTGATTGGCGAGAAAACCCGCGAAGATCATCCTCAGGTAATGAACTCTGCTGTACGCTTATTTGCAGATGCGGCAAATGCTAAAACTAAACTTGAAAACGGATTCGACCTTACTGACTATGATCAACGGGGATTAAATTTTGCAAAAGACTATTCCAACAGACTGCTCGCAATTGATGTGAATATCAATATTGATGAAATGTTAGATACAGGCTGGGAATTGTTTAGCAAACACTTCTCTGCTGAAGAAATTGGTATTAAGCAAGAATTAGTAGATAAATACTGGCCGAAAAACTAAAATAGTTTTGATTTTAAATTTTAGATTTTTGAGTTAAAAAGTTTCCATTTAAACTCTTATGATAAAATTGAAGATTGAAAATTAAAAATCAAAAATTTAGAGAATGGCAATTAAGTTTCAATATAATAAAACCTCTCTTCAGTCGCTTGACAAAGCACTCAAGGTAAGAGTGAGAGCTCTTCCAACAATTAAGAACAAGGAGTCGGCACTTAGAATCGAGGTTAAGAAAGCAAAAGACGAGAGTAAGCGATTAAACGCTGAACTTGAAAAGGCAATTGCATCATATGATAATATGGTTGAACTTTGGGGCGAATTTGACACCAACCTAGTAAGTGTTGCCGATGTTCAATTAGGAATCAAGAAGATTGCCGGTGTAAAGACCCCAGTATTAGAAAAAATTGAATTTGAAATTGCAGAGTTTTCTGTTTTCAATGCACCAAAGTGGTTTTTAGGAGGAATTGCAATCATAAAATCCATGGTAACAACTGCCATTGAGAAAGAAATCTTCCTTAGGAAAATGGAACTATTGGATTATGCTCGTAAGAAAACTACTCAGAAAGTTAACTTATTTGAGAAAGTACAAATTCCGGGTTATGAAGATGCTATTAGAAAAATAAAACGATTCCTGGAAGACGAGGACAACCTCTCGAAATCTGCACAGAAAATTGTTAAAACAAGACAACAAGAGGAGGCTGCATCATGATAGTCCCAATGAAAAAATATTCATTCCTGGTTTATCACCGCGAGTATGAACAATTCCTTCAGCAAATACAGGATTTAGGTGTTGTTCATGTAATTGAAAAGGAATCAGGCGATATTGAGAACGAGGAATTAAGTGAACAGTATGCTAAAATTAAGGAAATTTCGAATTCAATTAAATTCCTTGAAAAGCGTGATGTAGAACTCTCCAAGAATTCAGAAGAGCGAGATGCTGCAAAAGTATTAAGCGATCTGCAAAACATTCAACGTACGTTTGATGATGCTCACAGCAAGCTTGAAACTCTAAAAAAAGAAATTGCTCAAATGGAGCCTTGGGGTGAGTTTAAATGGGAAAATATTTTCAAATTAAAAAAAGCGGGTCTAAAGGCAAAATTCTTTTCTAGCTCTGTTAAGGTATTTGAAGAATCAGATTGGAAAGAAAAGTATTATCTCGAAGAGATTTCTCGAAAAGATGGATATGTATATTTTATTCTCTTTAAAAGAAGTGAAGATGTTCTTGAAATTGATGCAGAACAATTGCTTTTACCAACCAGACCATTAAGTGAACTCAAAAAGGTTGAACTGCAAGCAGAACAAGTAATAGCTAAATCAGAGGAATTATTCGATAATTATGCTTCGCGTCATATTCCATTGCTTAAAAGCTACAGGGACCAACTTAATGGAAGCCTGTCTTTTGAACTGGTAAAGCTCAACACTCAATCTGAAGCTGAAAACAAGCTTATGATTCTTGAGGGATGGGTACCTAAAGATAAGATTGAAAGCCTGGACACTTACTTAAATTCTACCGGAGTATACCACGAGCGATTAGATCCTGAAATTAAAGAAACCCCTCCTATTAAGCTGAAAAACAATAAGTTTGCCAGACTTTATGAGTCAATTGGCGAACTCTATACTTTCCCTAATTATGGCGAGATTGATTTAACACCTTTTTTCGCACCATTCTACATGCTATTCTTTGGTTTTTGTCTGGGCGATGCCGGTTATGGACTTTTAATAACCATAGGAACTATTTATGGTTTGTTTAAAGTGAAAGATAAATTAAAGCCTTTACTAAAGTTAGGAATGTACTTGGGAATAGCTACTACTTTAATGGGTATTGTTGGTGGTACCATTTTTGGCATGACTTTAATTGATTCAGGTTACACTCTTTCTAATAAATCAATTAGTACTTTAAATTCCTCTTTACCGTCTGAAGTAAGTTCAAAACTTATAAGCATTCAAGATATTCATTTTGAAAAAAAGGATGGTTTCGTTAAAGAATTATCTAATATTCTGGAAAAAGATGAACTTAAAGAATACAAAACACAAATCTTAAGACATTCTGAATCAGATTACCCCATACTCAACTCATTCCGCCACATGCTTTTAGATTCGAATACCCTGATGGCACTTGCATTAGCTTTAGGATACATTCAAGTATTGTTTGGAATGTTTATCAAAGCTGCTAATAAAGCAAGAATGTTTGGCTTTAAGCACTCAATTTCCCAGTTAGGATGGAATATTATTGTAATGATTACAATTCCCGCTTGGGCACTTGGAAATTTTGATATTATTTCTCCTGAAACAGGAAATATGGTTGCTCTGATATCTGGAATTGTAGGTGGTATCCCCGCTATTTTCTACAACACACCTGGCAAGAATCCTTTACTTAATTTAGGCGTTGGATTATGGGATACATATCAAACTGCTTCTGGATTATTAGGAGATGTTCTATCCTATATTCGTCTTTTTGCTTTAGGATTATCCAGTGCAATTCTTGGTAATGTATTTAATTCTTTGGCTATGCAAACCAATGAAGGATTAGGTGGTGGTGTATTTGGAATATTATTTATGATAATTATTTTAGCCTTTGGCCATAGTTTAAATTTCTTTATGGCAGCTTTAGGCTCATTTGTTCACCCACTTCGATTAACATTTGTTGAGTTTTACAAAAATGCCGGCTTTATGGGTGGCGGCAAAAAATACGAACCTTTTAGAAAATAAATAAAATAGAAATAAATTTAACAACTAATAAAACTTTAAGATTATGGAACCAATTGTATTAGCTTATATTGGAATTGGATTAATGGTAGGTCTATCAGGAATCGGAAGCATTTATGGTGTATCAATCAGTGGTAATGCTGCTATTGGCGCTATGAAAAAGGACCCTGATTCTTTTGGTAATTATATGGTATTATCTGCTCTACCAAGTACACAGGGACTTTACGGCTTTGTTGGATACTTTGTTATGAGCGGTGTTGTTAAAGCTGGCATTGATTGGAATATTGCTGCAGCTGTATTTGGTGCGGGATTAGCAATGGGCTTAGCAGGCTTATTTTCTGGCATTCGTCAGGGAGAAGTTTGTGCCAACGGTGTTGCTGCCATTGGTTCTGGCCATAAAGTATTTGGTAACACTATGATTCTTGGTGTATTTCCTGAGTTGTATGCAATCCTTGGATTACTAGTAGTAATTTTGATCAATGGTTCAATAGCATAAAAATAAGCTCAAAAAAATATTAGTCCTCCCAAAATTCATTTATTTTTGGGAGGATTTTTTATTTCATCAATTTAAAGAAAAATGACTGATTGGATTCTACTTGCAGGTGCACTTGTATTATTATTGCTAGGATTAATAGGCGGTGTTTTACCAGTACTACCAGGCCCCCCTCTTAGTTTTGCCGGAATGATTTTACTTCATCTATCCAGATTTGCAAACTTCAGCACCGAGCTACTATGGATATTTGGATTCATTGCCGTTGGTGTTCAGATCCTCGATTATATTGTTCCTGCCTGGGGAACTAAAAAATTTGGCGGCACAAAATATGGTACCTGGGGTAGTGTAATAGGTCTCATTGTTGGTGTATTTATCCTCCCTAGCATTATCGTTCTTGGACCATTTGGTTTATTTGGAATTATTGCTGGCCCATTTTTTGGAGCATTAATTGGTGAAAAAATTGGAGGAATGGATTCTGATGGTGCAATGAAAGCAGCATTTGGTTCCTTTATTGGTTTCCTAGCAGGTACTTTTATGAAGGTAATAACTTCTATTGCTATTATTATAGCATGCATAATTGCACGATAATAAAACCGTATACACAACAATGACCAAATTAGCTCTAATATCGATTTTGAGCCTGTTTATTCAAATAATAAACGGTCAAACAATATATGAGGAATTAAATCATAGAAACTTCAGGGAAAGCGAAAAATTGCAACGAAAAATTAATCCTGAAGATTTTAATCCCGAATTATTGAATGCTGCGATATTCTTTGCAACTAATGAAATAAGGGCAAAAAAAAATCTATCTGTTTTAAAATACAATCCGTTATTAGCAAAAGCAGCCACAATTCATTCAAAAGACATGGTTAAGGGCAATTTTTTTAATCACACAAACAATAAGAACAAAAAGCATAGAGAACCTGAAGACCGAGCTAAAGCTGCAGGAATCTCAAACCCAAAGATTGCCGAAAACATTATTGAAGGATTCTTAATTGTATATTCATCTGGCGAAAAAGTTAATCCTGGAGAGAAAGGAGAATTCTTCGATCCGAAAACACAGAAACAATTACCATTTCATACCTATATATCATTAGCCGACCAGTTAATGAAAAACTGGATGAATTCTAAGGGGCATAGGGCAAACATATTGTCAGACGAAGCTCTTGAACTAGGTTGTGGAACAGCTTTTTATTATAGGACAGATTTCAATGACATGCCTGCCATAAAAACAACTCAAAATTTCCAATGGTTTTTTAGTGCAACTGAAGAATAAGTTCTTTAGTTACAAAAAAAAAGAACAACTTGAGCTGTCCTTTCTTTTAGCACTAGTGAGAGATGATTTAATTCAGGCCGTAACCCTAACCTTATTGGTATGTGCTCTGAGAACACGAAGGTTTCGCCCGGCAACAGTTTTCCCATCTAGAGTTTGAATACACTCCATAGCTTCCTTTTTACTTGGCATGTCGAGAAAACAAAAACCTTTTGATTTTCCGGTTTTTTTGTCGCGAATGATCTTGATTGCATCTACCTTGCCCATTACTTCAAAGATGCTTCTGACATCTTCTTCGCTAAGCGAGTAATTGATGTTGCCCACATAAATAGTCATATCGAATTTATTGAAATGTTTACTAACATATACAAGTTAAAAAAAAAATCCCGGAATATAAAAATTTCCGGGATAAAATGTTCTATTTATTAGGCTATTAGACTAGCTACCCTAATGTAGCCACCATTACAGCCTTTATAGTATGCATTCTATTCTCAGCCTCGTCAAAAACAATCGAAGCAGGAGACTCAAAAACATCTTCGGTTACTTCCATAGATTCTAAACCAAATTTCTGGTATATTTCTTCTCCCACCTTTGTGTCGCGATTATGAAATGCTGGAAGACAATGTAAAAACTTTGCATCAGGATTCCCGGTCTTCTTCATTACTGCTGAATTAATCTGATATGGTTTCAATAAATTAATTCGTTCTTCCCATACAGAATCAGGCTCACCCATTGAAACCCAAACATCGGTATAAAGAAAATCAGCATCTTTAACAGCTTCATCAACATTATCTGTTATTGTAATTGAACCGCCTGATTCTTTGCAAATTTCTCTGCAAGTATTAACCAATTCTTCATCAGGTTGACATTGCTTTGGTGCTGCAGCTCTAAAATCCATTCCTAACTTAGCTGCACCAACCATTAGAGAATTGCCCATGTTGTTTCGAGCATCACCTAAATAACAGAACTTCACATCCTGTAACGGTTTGTTAGTATGTTCTTGAATTGTAAGAAAATCGGCAAGAATTTGTGTTGGGTGAAACTCATTAGTAAGTCCATTCCATACCGGAACACCAGCAAACTTTGCTAATTCTTCAACAATTTCCTGACCAAACCCGCGATATTCTATACCATCGTACATGCGACCAAGAACTCGAGCAGTATCTTTCATAGTCTCTTTCTTACCTATTTGTGAACCTGACGGGCCCAAATAGGTAACATGTGCACCTTGATCATATGCAGCAACCTCAAAGGCACAACGGGTTCTTGTAGATGCTTTTTCAAAAATCAAAGCTATATTTTTACCCTTCAGCATTTGCTGTTCGGTACCTGCATATTTTGCTTCTTTTAAACTAGCTGATAATTTCAGCAGAAATTCTATCTCCTGAGCAGAGAAATCCAACAATTTCAAATAGTGTCGGTTCTTCAAATTTACTGGCATGTTAGTTGAGTTTTAAATTATTATATTCATTTCATGCAAATGTAGCATTTAATAAAATATTTCTACATGATCATTATCACCGAATGTATATTTATTTCCTGGTTTTGTAATTTTATGCAGACTTAATTGTTTAGATTATTAACATACTCGTAAATGAAAACTGATAATCGGTCAAATAAGATAGACTCACATCTCATTATTCCGTACATAATAACTAATTTAGTTTTGAAGATAAATTAGAGATGATTAGAACAGGACAAATAGTATTTCTCACTTTATTAATATTTTCATGCGGAAATAAAAAACCCGAAGGTATATATGAACATGGGAGAATTGAATATCGAATAACTTACTTAAATGAAGATCAGGGGAATTTTGATCCAGCTTTGTTGCCCAAGAAAATGATTTTAGATTTCAATAATGAATTATGTACCAACACAATAGATGGTTTTATGGGGTTTTTCCGTTTAGGTAATCTCACTTATTTTAGAAAAAAGAAAAGTATTACACATCTAAAAGTATTAGATAAAAACTACATATATAATGGAGGTAAAAATGAACTCATGTGTTGCTTCGAAATGTTTGAAGATATGGAAATTGAGTATGATACTGTAACTAAAATAATTGCCGGACTTAAATCACACCATGCTATTGCTACTATACCAGGAACACCTTATGTATTTGATATTTATTACACACACGATATAAAACTTGAACATCCTAACATTTCTAATCCTTACCTTAAAATTGATGGAGTTCTAACTGAATTTGTACTTTTCATGGGTCCATATCGCATGCATTTTGAAGCGAAAAAATTTAATTCAGATAAACAACCCCAAGAAGAAATAACCTTATCAGAATCTGCTAAAGAAGTCTCTCGTCAGGAAATGGTATACGCTCTCGAACGTTTGATGGAACAATAAAAGTAAGTTTGGCATTGAATGTATGGCTATTAGTAGCTTTTCCCTTTTTTCTAATGTCCTGTTCACTTCTATTTGCTCGTCTCATTCATTTTGTTAAATAATAATTTCATATTTCTCCTGTTTAATTAGAGTGGCTTATTAAATTTGAGCTTAATATTGTGTGGGAGATTTTATGGCAAAGAAAAGCATTAAGAATTCAGGAAAAAGAAAAAAACAGGTTAACAAACCTAAACTGAAAGACGAACGATATAAAATTATTATTGGTCTTTTGTTACTGGGTATTGCTTTAACAATATTCATATCACTTATTTCATATGTTTTCTCATGGAAAAGTGATCATAGTACACAGTTTAATCCTCAGTTTAATAATCCAGAGGTAATGGCTCAAAACTGGACCGGTAAATTAGGAGCAACTATTGCACATGTTTTTATTTACAAATGGTTTGGAGTTGCCTCTTTTTCCTTTCCTTTTATTTTTATGCTAATTGGTTTTAGACTATTAAAAATAAGGGTTCTCCCTTTCAGAAAAACACTATTAATAACAATATTAGCTACCATTGTTTTGTCTGTCTGGCTTGGTTTAATTACTCTGGGTAATCCTGTTCTAGGCAGTGGACTTGGAGGAGAGCACGGATATTTTGTCAGTCTATATTTTAAAAGTTTGATTGGAACTATTGGAACAGTTCTACTGTTAATAATAGCAAGCTCAGGAATATTACTCTTTGCCTGGCCTAAGATTATTGACTTAGCAAGAGGTCTGTTTTTATCTGGTTCAATCAAAAATACTGACAGAAACAATTCGTCCAACAATATTGAAGAAAACAAAGAAGAATTTGAATCTAATGTTAGCATTGTATCTACTGAAAATGATTCTGATTTGGTATTTGAGACAGAATTTCCTCAACAAGAAAAGTTTACTGAAACAAATACGGGGCCAATAATCGAAGAAAGGCCTGAGACTGCACCTTTTGAAACTTCAGAGCCTGAAGAAACCGACCTTCAATTAACAGTAGAAAATGCTGATATTGACAACCCGGTAGGAGAACAGCATAATAACCTACAACTTGAAGACTACGATCCTACACTTGAACTATCCCAATTTAAACTTCCTCCAATAGATCTACTGGAACAGCACGACAATTCAAATTCGAGCGTTACAAACGAGGAACTTATAAGCAATAAAAATAAAATTGTAGAAACACTAGGTCACTATAAAATAAAAATTGATAAGATTAAGGCTACAATTGGACCAACAATTACACTTTATGAGATTGTGCCAGCTCCGGGAGTTCGTATTAGTAAAATCAAAAACCTTGAAGACGACATTGCTTTAAATCTTTCCGCTCTAGGCATACGTATCATTGCGCCTATACCTGGAAAAGGTACAATTGGTATTGAGGTTCCGAATCAGCAACCCGAGATTGTTTCAATGCGTTCATTAATTAGTTCAAGGAAGTTTCAGGAATCTAAATTTGAGTTAGCTGTTGCACTTGGAAAAACTATATCAAACGAAACCTATGTTTTTGATTTAGCGAAAATGCCTCACCTGCTTGTAGCCGGTGCAACCGGACAAGGTAAATCTGTTGGATTAAACGTTATACTTGCATCGCTACTTTATCGAAAACATCCGAGTCAGTTAAAATTCGTCTTAATAGATCCAAAAAAGGTAGAACTCACTCTTTATTCGCGCATAGAGAAGCATTATTTAGCTAAAATTCCAGATGCCGACGAATCTATCATTACAGACACTCAAAAGGTAATAAACACCTTAAATTCGCTCTGCATTGAGATGGATTCGAGGTATGAACTGCTAAAAGCTGCACAAGTAAGAAACATTAAAGAATACAACCAAAAATTCATTAAACGGAGTCTGAATCCGGAAAAAGGCCATAGATACCTTCCATACATTGTTGTTGTTATCGATGAGTTTGCTGATCTTATTATGACTGCAGGTCGTGAAGTGGAAACTCCATTAGCACGTTTGGCCCAACTTGCCCGTGCAATTGGTATTCACCTTGTAATAGCAACTCAACGACCAACAACCAATATTATCACTGGAGTTATTAAAGCAAACTTCCCTGCCCGAATAGCATTCCGGGTGACTTCAATGATTGATTCTCGCACAATACTTGACAGTCCGGGCGCCAACCAACTTATTGGCCGCGGCGATTTACTATTTGCCCCAGGCAGTGATCTTGTTCGTCTTCAATGTGCCTTTATTGATATTCCCGAGCTTGAACAAATCACCAAATTTATAGGAAACCAACAAGCTTACCCAACGGCATTCTATCTGCCTGAATTTATTGATGAAAACAGCAATGCCAATCCAGGTGATGTGGATCTTACTAAACGCGACACCCTATTTGACGATGCAGCAAGATTAGTTGTTTCGCATCAACAAGGTTCAACCTCGCTTATTCAAAGAAAGTTTTCTATTGGATATAACAGAGCAGGAAGAATTGTTGATCAATTAGAAGCTGCTGGAATAGTTGGTAGTTTTGAAGGAAGTAAAGCCAGACAGGTATTATTTCCAACAGAATCGGAATTGGAACAATATTTGAACTCATTAAGATAAAACTACTTATTTGTCCTTTGGTAATTATAATCCATTAATTCTGTATAGTATGAAAAAAAATTTAATCGCACTAGCAATAATAGCCTTCAGCATAAGCACCTTCGCACAGGACTATATGGTTCAGGACTCTTCTGCAAAAGTTATTCTTGACCGTGTAACAAAAAAACTATCTGACTTCAATACAATACTTGCCGATTTTGAGTTAATTATTGACAATAGAATGGATGATCTTCATTCAAAAAGCACAGGTGCAATTCAAATTAAAGGCAGTAAATATTACATGGAATCTATGGGCACGCAGGTATATTTCGACAGCAAAACCATGTGGAGCTACATAACTGATATAAATGAAGTAACTATAACAGAACCTGAAAGTGAGGACACGGACTTTGTGGACAACCCTGCTTTAATTTTCTCTTTCTACAATCGTGATTTTAAGTATAGATTAATTGGAGAAGCAAACGTTGATCACAAATGGATGTACGAGATAGATTTATATCCAAAAAACAGGAATCAACCTTATTCAAAGTTTAAGCTTTTTATCGATAAAAAAACGGACATGATATACATGATAAAAGCTGTAAGTAAAGATGCTATTGACTACACCATATATATCCTGAACTCAAAGTTTAACATTCCAATAAAAGATACTCAATTCACTTTTAACACAGAAGATTACCCTAAGATAGAAATTATTGATATGAGATTCTGATCGGGTTTGAATTAAAAGTCCTAAGAAACTATCAAAAGAACCATATTTATTACAAACCTTATTTTTTTGTTATTTTGGGTAAGCAATTCTGGCGTGATAAATCGTATTTAACCGAGATTTAAAAACCTCTTTAACTTTTTTAATATCCTGAAATGTAATAGCAGCGTTCTCAAACTGCCCTTCGCTCATTTGCCCATCGATTATTCTTTCTACTAATTCGCTAATCGATTCTTTAGAGTATGTTGGTAAACTTCTCGATGCAGCTTCAACCGAATCAGCCATCATTAAAACAGCATTCTCTTTTGTCATAGGACGAGGACCTGGGTACTGAAATTCACTTTCATCAACAGGAGAATCAGGGTTCTGATTTTGATATGTTTTCAGAAAGTATTTTGTTGTTGAAGTACCATGGTGAGTTAAAATAAAGTCTATAATAGGTTCAGGTAAACTGTTTTTCTTCGCCAGTTCCTTACCTTTTGTCACATGGCCAATTATTATTTTTGCACTTTCCTTTAAGTCTTTATCAGAATGAGGATTGTCTCCCCCATCTTGATTCTCCGTAAAATATGAGGCGTCAATCATTTTACCAATATCGTGGTACAAAGCTCCTGTTCTGACAAGCATTGGATTACCACCAATAATTCGAACAGCTTCTTCTGATAAATTCGCTACCTGCATTGAATGCTGAAAAGTAGCCGGAGCAGATTCAGCAAGTCTTCTAAGAAGTGGTTGGTTTGTGTCAGATAATTCCATTAAAGTAGTATCTGATAAGAATCCAAAAGTTTTCTCTAACACATAAATTAGTAGAAAAGAAAGTAGAATTAATATTCCATTGAAACCAAAGAACTGAAATAATTTAACCTGTACAGAGTTTATATTTCCCTCTAACACCAACGTTAATCCAACATAAGTAAGAATATAAGTTATTACAATTATAATTGCAGACAAGAAGAATTTCGAACGTTTATAAAGATTGGTAAGACTAAATAATGCAACCATACCAACAGGAATTGTTAAAAATATAAACTCAAAACTATTTGGGGCAATTAAACTTGCCAGCAATACAGTTATTATGTGAACAAAAAGAGCTACCCTTTCATCGAAAAATGTTCTAAGAATAATCGGAAGAATGGCAAATGGAACAATATAATAGTTTATGTATTCGAATCTAGCTGCGGTGTATCCTAGAAAAATCATAAAAACCATCATAAGAAGTATAAAGACAATCTTTTTAAATTCACCAAGGATTTTTCGTCTAAAATATAATAAGAAAAAATACACTACAACAAACATAATAATAACTGCAAGTGCTTTGCCCATCCGAATAACAATATCATTTTCATTTCCAAGAATTTCCTCATACTCACGTTTATATGAGTCGAGCAACTGACTTTTCTCTAATGTGACAATTTCCCCATATGAAATAAGTCTCGTACCTTCAGGAATATAATCTGTTGCTATGGAAATATCATTTCTTTTGACCTGCCTTTCCCGCTCAGTAGCATCCATATCATAGGACACATTTGCAACAAGAAATCTGTTTATATCAAAATCCTTAAAAAACCGGGAATACCTCGATAATTGTCGGCTTTTATCCTTTATAATTTTAGATTGTATAGTTTCCTGAATAGACTTATACGCACTTCGGATTGTAAACAAATTACCGAAATAGGCATTATCAGCCATATTGCCACGAACCAATTTAATTGTAGAATCAGAATTAAATACAAATTCCAGATTATCTGGCAACTGTACAATTCCCTTCAAATAAGTTTGTTCTAATAAGTTGTAGATTAATTTAGAATACTCATCTTGCAATGTTCGTAAGGAAACAAATTTGGAGCTTTCTAAATAGTTTTTCTCCTCATCTATTTTGAATTCGCGCATAGAATAAGAAATCCATTGCTTATCAAACTCACTCTTAAAAAGACTTAGTTTACTGGCAGACTCAAAAGCATCATAATTAAAGTAAGGCTTTATACTCTTAACCACGGAATCGTATTCCGCCTTAAGCTGAGCATCTGTTTTGTATATAGAAAAACTAAAGCTTGCATCCAGATTATCTTCTAACCAGACACTACTAACATGGTAAGAATACCTAAATTTCTTCTTATTTGGCAACATGTAAGTAACTAATCCTATTGCTATTACGAAAACAATAAAAGTTGCAACTACTTTAAAATAATCTCTTACCTTTTTTAGAAATGCTATCATAATTATAAATTATTACCCGAAAGTACCAAAAAAAAGCTTTACCATTGATTTTTAGATTGTCCAAATAATATGTTTCCTATTTATTTTATCCGTTATAAGAAAATAACAAACATATTCTCTTAATTTTGATTTGCACAATAAACTGAACTTTTTGAAATTATGAAATATATTGTTTGTCCCCAAACCTACATGCCATTGCGTGAGAATGCGTCTCACCAATCGGAGCAAGTCAGTCAGATGCTTTATGGAGAAACAGCAGAAATAACCGAAAGCCACCAAGCATGGATAAAAATAACTACTCGTTTTGATAAATATGAAGGCTGGGTAGAAAAGAGAATGGTCCTGAAAGTTTCTGAAGAAATTATCAACTCTCCAATTATTAAAGGATTCGCAAGATTAATCAAATCGAACAAAGAATCGATTTGGCTTTCAACAGGAAGTATCATACATCCTGAGATATCGACTTCAGCCGATGATTTTATTATGCAAATAAACCCAGAATTAAACGAGCAGGATATTATCGTAGTAGCAGAACAGTTTCTTGGTACGCCATATTTATGGGGAGGTCGTTCCTTTATGGGAATTGATTGTTCAGGACTAGTTCAAGTCTGTTTTAAAGCTATTAATATTGAATTACCACGCGATGCATCACAACAAGTACTCCTCGGAAAGAATGTACAATTCTTATCACATGCTGAACCTGGCGATTTAGCATTTTTTGATGATGATGAAGGAAACATTACTCATGTAGGTATAATCAAGGATTCGACATCCATTATACATGCTTCTGGTTCAGTGAAAATCGAGAAGATTGATCAACAAGGAATTTATAATGATACGCTTAAGGAATACACTCATAAGCTTCGCGTAATTAAGCGGATGATGTAATATTACGAACAACTATATTCACTATATTATTATAAAGAAAGATATATTATTTCCGGAAGACAGTTTTTTTATATTACATTTGAATACAAGTTATAACTCGTTATTCTAATTACTTAATTTCTCATTAATGAAACCTTTTCTTCTTACAATTTCAGCATTACTTATTGCTCACATAAGTTTTGGGCAAGGCAAATTCCTACCAGGGTATATTGTTAACTGCAACAATGACACTGTCTATGGTGAACTGAAAAATTACAAGTTCAATACAAATGCTCAATACTGTGTGTTTAGGGAAGAAGCAAATAATACTCCGACCACCTATCAGCCAGCAAACATTAATTCTTATCGATTCAATGATGGGAAATATTATATTTCTAAGAATATTGACACTGCAAACAATACTCTGGTCTTCTTGGAATGCATTATAGAAGGTGCTTTTAATGGTTATTATTATGTAGATAAAGACAATACATCACGCTATTTCATTGAAAAAGGAAATAAGCTAATAGAGCTTAAAGGTGGTTTTTTTCGATTTATTGCAAGCGATGGAAGAGAATATAAAGCATATCGAGAATGGTATAAAAACACGCTCAATTTGCTGTTAGTCGACTGGGAAGAAATTTCTGATCAAACAAGCTCTATGAAATTGAACCATAATTCGCTAATCAATCTCGGTAAACAATATAGCGAGTTCAAATGTACTGACTGCTATGTCTATGAAAAAGAAAAACAACCATTTTTTAGCAATTTCGGAGTAAGTGCTGGATATCGCGTTTCTCAAATCAACCTTAAAACTGGCGATTCCGGATTCATAACATACGAGCACACGATTTCCTCTAATCCAATTACATTTGGTATGAATGCAAAAATACCTATTTATAGAATAAATGAAAGAACTCATTTTGTTACTGAGTTTGAGATTGAAACTGCTGAATATAAACTTAAAACCAAACAATTTAGTTTCGACTCTACACTTATCAACATTAAATATACGGCCTTCTCATTTCCATCATTGAGCATACAATACTATTTTACTCAAAGAAAAATATCACCTTACATTAGGCCCAAAGCTATCTTCTGTTTAACAAAAATGCAGGAACAGTCAATTCTCAACTACTCAGCAGGGGTTGAATTTGAGAATGATTATAAGAAACCTAATATAAAAGGTAAAGTTAACTTTTCATTGGGAGCAGGAATTGGCCTATATCAGGAGAAAAAAGAACTGGGAGCTCTTGAAATAAATGCAGGTTACGGTATCTTCCTAAGTTTTGTAAAAATTCCAGAGTACTACATTGGCACTACACTTTTTGTAAATATACATTAGGTGTTGCCTACTCCATTTTGCTTGCTTCTAAGCATAGAACACCAGGAGACATAATTCAATGTAAATAAAAAGCCGAACTTTAGATAAGTCCGGCTCTAAGAAAATATTTCATTTTTTTTACACTATCATTCCTGCACATACAGTGTTATTTGTTGCTTCATCAACCAAAATAAGACTTCCTGTAATACGGTTTTTATCATAAGGATCGTAAACAAGAGGTTGCGTTGTTCTTATTGTCATTTGGCCAATCTCATTCAGTCCTACATCTTTATCTTCATTGTTTTTCTCGAGGGAGTTTATATCAATTTTATAATTTATTGATTTAATGATGCACCTAACATCTTTTGTAGTATGTTTTACGCTATATTTTCCTCCTGGCACAAGTGGCTTTTCACTTAACCAGCAAAACTTAAATGTAATATCTTGACTAACCTGGGCCGGATTATCCTCAGCAACAATCATATCTCCACGACTAATATCAATCTCATCTTCTAAACGAATTGTTACTGATTGCGGAGGAAATGCAGCCTTCATATTCTCATTGTTCATTATATCAACAGCCTTAACTGTTGATGATAAGCCTGAAGGTAAAACAGTAATTTTATCACCACTTTTTACTACTCCACCAGCAACACGACCTGCATAACCACGATAATCATGGTATTCATCACTTTGAGGCCTAATTACATATTGCACTGGGACACGGATATCACTGAAATCGCGATCGTTTGTTATATGAAGGTGCTCCAGAAGATATAAAAGTGTTGGACCATCGTACCAGTCCATTTTTTCAGAACGATCAACAACATTATCTCCATTTAAGGCACTAATTGGTACAAAGCGAGTATCTTTTACATTAAGCTTATCCGATATACTTTTTTCGTAATCTTTTCGAATATTCTCAAATACTTCTTCTTTATATTCGACCAAATCCATCTTATTAATGCAAACAATAACATGAGGTATTTGTAATAATGAAGCAATAAATGAATGACGCAATGTTTGTTCAATAACTCCTTTACGAGCATCGATAAGAATTATAGCTGCATTCGCTGTTGATGCTCCTGTTACCATGTTTCTAGTGTATTGAACATGTCCCGGAGTGTCTGCAATAATAAATTTACGCTTTGGAGTTGCAAAATATCTGTAGGCTACATCAATTGTAATCCCCTGCTCACGTTCAGCTCTCAAACCATCAGTTAAAAGCGCTAAATTAACATGCTCTTCACCTTTATTGATACTTGCTTGCTCGATGGCTTCCATCTGATCTTCAAAAATAGCCTTACTATCGTATAGCAAGCGACCAATAAGAGTACTTTTACCATCATCTACACTTCCTGCTGTTGTAAAGCGAAGAAGTTCCATATTTAAATATCCGGCTTGATGTTCCTGAAATTCAGACATTCTTTTTTGTTTTAATTTAATAATTGCCAATAGTAATTTGACTTGTTTAGCAGTTTAGTTGAATTAGCAAAATTGTTCTTCAACTTTTAATCTAGAAGTAACCTTCTTTTTTACGGTCTTCCATTGCAGCCTCGGATCTTTTATCATCTGCTCTACCACCACGTTCAGTAGTTCTGGTTGCTGCAACCTCATTTATAATATCTTCTAATGAATTAGCTGTAGAGAGTGTAAGTCCTGTACAAGTAATATCTCCAATAGTCCTGCAACGTACATCCTTTTCAATCAACTCTTCATTGTCCTTAAGCTGCATAAATGGTGCTTTAAACATCCACACGCCATCTCTGTTAAACACTTTGCGTTTATGTGTAAAATAAAGGTTCGGAATTTCTATTTCTTCCATATAGATATATTGCCATACATCCATTTCAGTCCAATTGCTTATTGGAAATACCCTAAAATGCTCACCTAACTTTTTCTTACCGTTAAAAAGGTTCCAAAGTTCAGGACGTTGATTTTTTGGATCCCATTGTCCAAATTCATCGCGATGAGAAAAAAACCTCTCTTTTGCTCTTGCCTTCTCTTCATCACGTCTACCACCACCAAGTGCTGCATCTAATTTCAGTTCCTCAATAGCATCAAGTAATGTAACAGTTTGCAAAACATTCCGACTAGCAGTAATACCAGTTTCTTCAACAGCTTTTCCCTGATCAATTGAATCCTGAACATACTTAACAATACATTGAACTCCATGTTTTTCAGCGAGTTCATCTCTAAAATCCAGTGTTTCCTGAAAATTATGACCTGTATCTATATGCAGAAGCGGAAAGGGAACTTTTGCTGGCCAAAATGCTTTCCGTGCAAGATGAAACATTACTATTGAATCTTTACCACCGGAAAATAAAAGACCAGGTCGTTCAAATTGTGAGGCCACTTCCCGCATAATATATATCGATTCTGCTTCCAGTTCTCGCAAGTGGTTTATATCGAATTTTTCCATATCAGATTATTATCTTTTGTCGACTATGACTTTTCGAAGCGCAAATATAGCAAATATACAGGAATGAAGAATATTAATTTATTATATCAGCTAAATCCAAGTTATGCAACCAATTAAAGTAAACTATCTAATCGCAAGATTATTAAGCCAATATGAAATTCCAGCAGCGACCTATTACATCAGCGTTGTTAATCCTAAATATTTGGTCTGGTTAGTGTTAAAAAGATATTCACACATATTTATGTGTAAGAATGCATTGAATTATAGAATTTTAGGAGAGAAAAAAAACTAATATATAAACCGAGTTAAAGATTTTTTTTCAAGAAAAAAATAAATTCTGAGGAAAATAAAAATTTCGAAACGTTCTAAGCTGAGATAATAAAATATTCATTTTTCAGTATCCCTTTTTAATATTAATTCTATTATTTCCAAAAATCAGGAACCTCAGTGGTTCCTCCTAATAAAGTGCAGATAACGCATTCATCGTTAACAAATGCTAGAATATAACCACCTTTGCCATTTGACATGTTAATAAAATAAGTAGGTGGAGTATCTTGTCCGTCAAGAATTCCAGTACAATATGGTACATTCTCAAAACTAAGCTCCTTAACACCTCGAACTTTAATTCTTTTTGTTTTTATTGAGGAAATACTAAAATACCCCAATACTTTATCTGTCGAGTCAGACAAATTAAAAATATTCCCCTCAACTTGAGCTGGTTGTTTTGAATAAACCCCACCTGATTGCTGATCATTTTCTTTAATATTCTTCCAATATAAATATTCTTCTTCATTTATTGAATATTGTTTAACAAGTATGCTATATCGGTATAGGAGTTTTTGAGTGTGATCATTTACAAAATGAAGCTTATATCTCTCGTATTTATTTTGGATAAACCCTTTTGTAGAGACAGTAAATAAATCGCTTACATACCTTGTTTTATAACAGATAAAGTTACTTGAATCAACTGGTCCATTGTGAAATACACCACTAGCATCGTTATACATTTTCTTTACAAAGGAGGAGTGGTACTCCCAAGTTTCCTCCAAAACCCATTTATAATATCTGTCGTAGGTTTCATTTGCAACTAAGTTGAGATAAAACTGAAGCCCATCTTCAGTAATATCTGGATCTGATGTAGGCTTCCTCTCAATAACGTAGTAAACCGAATCAATTTCAGGGCATGGTTTTATTTCTTGGAACTTCGTTGTATAAATATCACCATCAGGAGTTTCAAGGTATAGTTGGAAATGGGCTCCAACCTTCCAGACATTTAGGTCAACAGCACTTTTATAGTTTCCCAGATTATTAGGAACCTCTTTAAATTCAAATGCATTTCCAAATTTATCTTTAACAATAACTATACAATCTGATAGGGGCTTTTTATTCGGCATATCTGGATTGGAAGATAAAGAAATTTTTATTTCTTGTATGGGAATTAAGTCATCTAGAAAAGCATCAACAACTATTCTAGGAACGAATTTAACATACTCATTTAAAAAGTAACGGTCAACGCAAGATTGCATTAATAAAATAAGTATGGTTATGCTTACAAATAATTTATTCATTTATGCTTTTTATCGTTCAGGAATAAAACCCTGAATTATAGTGTAAAGCTAGCCTGTCATTCAACTTGAAATGATGTTATTGAGTTAATTAACGTTCCATCTTCAGTATATCCTCTTATAATAACAACATATTCTCCCGGCACATCACCTGAGGTAAATTTAATTTCACCCTTTTTACTAAGTTCTGAAATACTAAAGCTCCTCCAAAATAACGTATTTCTTAAATCCGGAGTCCCTTTTTCAATAGATCCTTCTGACTTTTGAAATTCCGACATTTCTGTTGATAAAAACTTATACTTAAAAAAACGTCCTGTAGAATTGAAATTTACATTAGCAAAATCATTTAATTCTGAAAGAATGTTAATTAATCCTCCATAAACAATATTTCCCTTAACATATGGTTTATCAACAACCTCAATTCTCTTAATTTTCTCAGGCGACAGGGCTAATATGCTATTAATATCAGATATAGCGACTAAATCTACCATGATTAAAGGATCATAAACATTTAAGTCTTGAGCAGTCCCCAAAACGCTAATTGACTTCTCTTTACCAACCTGTCTAACCTTAACTGAGGGCATTAATTCATGAAAATAATCCTCTAAGGTTGGTAAAAGAACATATTCTTTTAAATTAAGCACATATGACGGTTTTCCATAAAAAAAGGTCTGTTCCGAAACTGAATCAATACTAACCGATTCATTTATCTCAACTTCTTTCGATTGATATTGCTGATTCAATTGCGAATAAAAATAAAACTCATTTAATAGTTGTAAGGATTTAGTTGAACTTGACAAAGGGATATAAGGTAATTTTACTTGTTTTGAACAAAAATCGTTCTCTACTAATATTATTGCTGTATTGATATTGTTTTTTGAAGCTGAACTTATAAAGATCTCCTTGTTTCCTTTTAAAGAATTAAAGGCAAAATAAAACCGTCCGAATTTATCTGTAACTGTTCCAAAATTATCAGGCGTTTTGCCAAATAGAGTTAAGCTGACTAACTGATTTCTAAGAGGTAATGAATCCTTTTCATTAATAATTTGTCCAGACAAAGACACTCCTCTTATTTCCGGAATAAACTTGCCTGCATTATGAGAAACGCCTTTCGACCAATCTACATTTTTAAAACATAGAGCATCCTTTCTGGAGACAGAAATTGCAATATTCGCTGACTCATTAATCCCGAACTTAAAGCTGACAATTACTGTATCTTTTCTTGAGTAAACACTTTTATTAGTAACAACCCTTATTTGCTCGCTTGTTGTATCATCAAATTGTGTATATATGTTTTTATTATATGCCCCTTGATTTCCTATGAGCTTTTCCGATGATTTTGGATTTACTAGAGAAATTAATTTATAGGCATATTCATATTGAGAATAATTTCTCATCCATCTAGTATATGCTCTTAAGTAATAGTTTCCAGTGAAGATACCTTCAGGAATTTTAAATTCACCACTGCTACCCAGAGAATCAAAAGCATATTTATTTTGCATTATGGCGACCCCATCAGGCGTTATCAATTCCAAATAAATAATTTTGCTCCAATTACATTTCTTCAGCTCACTTGGTGATAGGTTAAAGATTTTAAAATTTACAATTTCTTCAGTAAGATAAATATCTCTATCTGTAAATATCTTAACCGACTCATTCAAATTCAACGATTTATCAAGAGTAAAGAGCTCTTGCGAATAAATATTTACACCGACAAATATTAATATACTAAGTATATATGTATAGGTTATTCTATTCATTATTCTTTCCAAAAAGAAGGTGGTTCAGTTGTTCCTCCCAGAAGTGTACAAATAACACATTCATCATTGGCTATTGCATCAACATATTTACCAATATCATCTTGAATATACACATAATATGTTGGTGGTGTATCTTCAATTGGTGGGCTTCCTAAAGGAATTCCTTTACAATAAGGAATATACTCGAACGACAGTCCTTCAACCTCTTCAATATTAATTCTTTTCATGTTCATTGATGCAACACTGAAATAGCCTAATGCTTTATCACTTGAATCAGCAACATTAAATATATTCCCATCAACCATTGCTGGTTGCTTATCGAACAAACCTCCCGATTCCTTACCATTTTTTATAATATTTTCCCAAAAAATATGTTCCTTCTCACTTATTGAGTATTGTTTTACTAAAATACTATAACGATACAAAAGTCTCTGCGTATGGTCGTTTACAAAATGAAGTTTAAAATTATCATATCTATTTTGTTCCAGTCCCTCTGTAGAAACTGAGAATAAATCGTTAACATATTTAGTTTTATAACAGATGAAAAAGGAAGAATCGACTGGCCCATTGTGATATACACCATTGGCATCGTCATATCTTTTTTTAACAAAACTAGAATGATATTCCCAGGTTTCCTCTATTACCCATTTAAAATATCTATCATATGTCTCGTCAGCAACTAAGTCAATATAAAACTGAAGTCCATCCTCTGTAACATTAGGATCTGATGTAGGTTTACGTTCAATTTTATATGTAATATCTTCAACCTCAGGGCAAGGTTTAATCTCCTCAAAATCTGTTGTGTATTTAACTCCATCAGGAGTTTCTATAAAGAGCTTAAGCTTTGCTCCTACCTTCCATATGTTTTTATCAATATTGCATAAATAGCTCCCTAATTTATCTGCTGATTCTTGAAAATAGAAAGTATTTTCAAAATTATCTTTTACTGTAACAATACAAGCAGATAGAGGTTCTCTATTTGGCATTTCTGGATTGGTTGATAGGGATATTACTATTTCCTGAATAGGATTTTCATCATCTAATAATGCTTCCACAACAACTCTGGGTTCAAATTCAACATACTCATTTAAATAATAACGGTCAACACATGATTGCACAGATACAATTAAAAATAAAAGAGGTAGAAATACTTTAATCGTTCGCATAGTTTCCTAATTTAAATATCCATGAAACCGTGTAGATGGGTGTTCCAATAATTGAGTATTTATATCCCTTCAGTTGTCCTTCATCTGAAACGAAATATATTGAATTTACGTTCTTCCTGCCAGTAGCATTATATGCACTAAGCATCCAACTGCTATGAAGAGCTTTCCTGGCTTTTAGATTTCCTTCAATTGTTAAAGAAAAATCAAGTCTAAAATAGTCAGGAACTCTAAATTCATTTCTTTTAGAATACTCTACAAAAGGAGAATCATTTATATAAAAAACCGACTTAGGAACAGTAATAGGTCTACCTGTGCTATATGTAACATTAGAAGAAAAAATAAGCCTCCTGTTAATTTTCCAGTTTCCAACAACATTCAACACATGTGGTTTATCATAATTTGATGGATATGTTAATCCCTTATTAATCTTTGCCCAATCTTCACTTCCATCAACTTTAATTAATGAACGAGAATATGTATAGCTCAACCAACCATTTAATTGCCCCTTATTTTTGGAAACCATAAATTCAATACCATAAGCATTTTGCTTACCCTGCAAGATAGTAGACTCTACAGGCAAGCCAGAAATAAAACTTACTCCATCTTTATACTCGACAATATTTGCCCCTTTTTTATAATAAAACTCTGTTGAAAAATCAGCTCCTAAGGCATTATCGCTTCTATAAAAACCCAAAGCAATTTGGCTTGAACCCTGAGGCTTAATATTATAATCTACTAGCTTCCATTGGTCGGTAGGAGTTATAGATATTGAGTTACTAAGCATGAAAAGATATTGATTCATTTCAACATATGAAAGCTTAATAGAATTTGAATTCCCTATTTCAAAATCCAATGCCAATCTAATTTCAGGCTTATTATAGTTTGCGACTTTTTGATTATTCTTAAAATTAATTGTATCCAGAATATTTTCTTCATTATATGGTTTATTAGGGCTATACCTATTAACCATACTAGGTCCTAGCAAGGTAAAACTACTATATCGTAACCCAACATATAGATTCAACCATGAGTTTAATGCAAACTTATCGCTTAAATAAATACTAGATTCAATTCCTTTTTCAACTCCAAGGTCATTAGTTACTATAATAGATTCAAGTCCGGCTGGTTCAATTACACCTCTGTTTAGTCTGTATAGTATAGAGCCTGCTCCCCATTCGAAGGTGTGCTTTTCATATTTTTCCAATGAAAAATCTATTCGAGCTTCATAATGTTCTAACTTATATGAGTGACTATAAGATTCTGCAGGAATGTTTTTCTCCAAAGTACTGAATGAATAATTTGAAGCTACCAGAGACACATTTGACCTAAACTTTCTTGAGAACCAATGCTTATAATTTATTGCTCCTCCAAGATTTGAATACTTATTATCTGTTAATTGATTTAAACTAAAATAATCATTACTAGTATAACCAAAAGCATCAAAATTATTAGCATCATCAATACTATAGTTTAGAGAAAGAGCAAAATCAGAAAACCTTGTACTACTGTTTCTTAATGCTGGATCCTTCATTTGATTCAAAATCCAGTCTGAGTATGAAGATCTTCCACTTGCCATAAGACCCACTCTTTCATTTACCAAAGGTATTTCTAATTCAATATTAGCAGAAACCGGGCTAACTCCTCCTTGCATAAAAAAATCCTCGGTATTTGGCTTTCGTGTTTCTATATCAAAAACTGAGGATAATCTTCCTCCATAGGCGGCAGGCACATGAGCTTTATAAATTACAAAATCGTTTATTATCGTTGAGTTTATTGCAGAGAAAAAACCAAATACATGTGAAGTATTATAAATAGGTACCTTATTGAAATAAAAAATATTCTGATCAGCTCCTCCTCCCCTCACATTCACCCCAGCAGAACCTTCATTTACACTTACAACTCCAGGCAAAAACTGCGAAACCTTTATAATATCTTTTTCTCCCATTAGGGTTGGCATTTCCTTTATTTCTTTTAATGAAATACGTTCATAACCAACTATAGCTCCCCGACTTTTCCTTAAATCAGCTTTAATTGAGACTTCTTGAATTGAAGTTCTTTTGGTATTCATCTCGACAGTAAAACTACCTTCGGAACAAACATCCAACAAACAATTAAAATCGGCCATTCCCAGGCATTGAAAAACCGCTGTATACTTTCCTGGCAATAATTTTATATTTATTTTACCATTCCTGTCTGAAGCAACACCAGTTTCTAACTCTTTAATAAACATTGTTGCACCCAATAACAATTCCTTTGATTGTATATTTATCAATACTCCATTTACAGCAACTTTTTGTGAGTTACGCTCATGCATATTTCTTTTTCCTATAACAATTGTCTTTGTTATATTTGGATTACGTCCCTTGAGAAAATCATCCTTTGTGTCTGCACTAGCAGTATTCTGAGAATCAATCTTAATAGAATATTGATAATTTGGTAACTCATCCAGAATTAATGTTCTTTCAAAAATAAATACAGATCTAGGTTCTTTTATTAAGAATTTAAGATCTGAACCTTCTAAACAGCTCTTCATAAAACTTTCCAGCTTAATATCAGAACATTTGATAGTTACATTAAATGAATCAAACCATTCCTTCTTATAATAAAAATAAATGTTGTACTTATTCTCTATATCATTAATAATCTGCAGATAGGGAGTATTGCTGTATGTACAAGAAACTTTGAGTGAATCAATACTTTGTGTAAATATATTCACAGTATAAAAGAAAAATATTATGCAAAGGACTGAAAATTTATTCATTGATTTCTGGAATAATCCAAGAAGGTTAATAGTTTTTTTACATCACCCTCACCTATGTTTCTAAATTTTATTCTATTCTCTCTCAGAAACATTTGAGCCTCCTTCTTAGAGTTTATGGAAAGGGTGTATAAAAAAGATTTCTTGTTTCTAATTGGAACAATATTATTTTTTATAAGGAAGAAAAGTCTACTATCTAGCTCACTATATTCAAAACCGACTGCTTTTCCCATACCATTATAAGTATATGATTTAACATAACTAATATATGCTGTATTATCCTTGTGTGATAATATTTGCACGTATGGTTGTTTAATAGAATTATATATATTCTTAATAAAAACTTTTCCTCGCAGATATAATGTATCACTATTACCTAAATTAAGGACTATTTGCTCATTTGCTCCAACAAAATTTAAAAAATTTAACACAAAGACCTGCTTATAAACATCATACTTAATAAGAAGGTTTTCATAACGTTTACCATTTATGCTGACAGCACAATCTGAAGTATAATCTGTATCGAGAAATGCAGTTCCAACAACTCCGGATTGATTTTGAAAATATTTGATTCCATTATATAATATTGGATCTAATCCATATGCTCTATCAAATTCTCTATGAAGACTATCTAGTTTAAAGAAGGTTTGACAATACAAACATGAGATAGAAACTGAACACAAAGAACATACTACCAACACTACTCTCTGAAAAAATCTAAATGACATAAAACTCTTTAAATAAATACAATAGATGCAATTTAATGAAATTAAACTAACTTATTATCCTTACTGTATAGAAAAGAACAAAATATCTAATTGCTTTAAGAATTACACCTATTCGCGTTACAATAAACTACATAGAACTAATATCGCATTACATTTATTTCGACTATTATGAGAATTTTTAAAAAAAAGGGTTGCCAATTGACAACCCTTTTTTTTTAATTTTATTTATGACTAGTGCTTATGCTCAAATTCAATATATGAATCAGCAAGTACTCCATTAGGTTTAACAACAGCCATAACTTTAATATAACCATAGCTATATGCTCCGGTTCCTCTTCTTGTTCTGTAAACATAGGTCTCTCCGCCAACCAGGTTAGTAATAGAGGTGATTGGCGAGCTAAAGTCTGCAGACATAGCGACTAAAACATCAGCATTACTATATTCAGTTGAAGTTGCTGTTACAAATTCTGCTTGATTAGGCATATCAATACCAAGCTCGAAGCCTCCTGTAATAAGGTTACTTGTTAAAACAACATCAGCACTATCTCCTGCAGTTGTTTCATCAACTTCTATTGCCAAAATTAAATCATAAGCAAGATTAGCAGTCGAATCCAGCATAAATTCATCAACTGCATCCAGACTAACAGGAGACACCACCAACTCTGTAACTTCGGAATCTGTTTTTGTACCTGCAGTGGCAGTTACACGAACAAAAATTGTATCACTAATTACATAATCAGATCCTACAAATTCGACAGAATCTTCAGCTTTCCATGTGCCTGCAATTTCGGTATAAGTACCTTCTGAACCAACTTTACTTTCAATAGTAACACTTGAAACAGTTGCAGAAACAGGTTCTACTGACCACTTGAAATAGAACGAAGTATCATCTCTATAAGTAATTCCTGGATCTTCTGTTGAGAAAGGATTATCAACAGAAATACTAACTGGCCTGTTTATTTCCTTACCATCGATAACTGCATTTAACATAAGGTTAGCAGTCCAATCTTGTTCTGAAATACCAAGTTGAGCTTCTGTTAAAGTAATAGATCCCGCGCCATCAGACATGGTTATTGTTCCTAAATCAGTTGATGGAGGGGCAATTGTTGAATCATTTGGATCAACAACCTCAATATGACTTACATCAACAGCCGATAGGTTTTTCAATGGATTATCTACAGATATAGCTGCTTCAACATCCAAACTAGTCATACCATCGGTAGATAAATACATCTCGGTACCGAGATTGTAAAATTCCACATCAGCATCCTTTGTCCCACAAGAAAAACCAAAGAAAACTAATAATAAGATATATATTATATTTTTTTTCATAACTGATATTTTTATTGTTTATCCCAGAAAAGTTTAGTAGTAAGTTTATCTCCTCCAATTGCTGTTGATGCATCTGTATAACTTTTCGCATTTAGGGTTTGTTCATTAACTGGATATGTAAATCTAGTAGGTACAGAGCCATCATCAGTATTAGGTTCTTGAGCCTTATTCATTACTGGAACATCCAATCTTCTATAGGTGTTATAAGCAATAAGACCTCTGGTATAATTGGCAATATACGACTGCATTCCAATTTTATGCTTCCAGTCACCAGCAGCAGTGCTATAAGCAATATCAGAACTTGCTAGATAATCATCTACACCAGGAGTTCCCCAGAATGAGAATGAAGCTCTAATTGCATTATTATAGAAAGATTCTGAAGTTCCACCAACTGAATAACCACGTTCAGCAGCTTCCGCTAAATAAAATTGAACTTCAGAGTAGGTCATTAAAAAACCAGGAAAATCTGCAGCTTGAATAGCATCATTTATATGTGAAAAATTAGCATAGGCATTACTATAACCATACTTACCACCAATGTATGCACCATCAATTTTGTTAGTAAAATACTGATCTACACGAGGATCTGACAGCTCATTCATAATATCAACCAGTGTATTTGCAGGAACAAAATCGGAACGACCAGATAGAACTAAATCTTCATGTAAAGGATTCGTATTTGGCTGTGACCCCTGATAAATAAACAAAGCATTATCCTTAGCACTTTCAAAAACACCAGCTGCAACTGCTGCTTCAACAGCAGTCTGAGCTCCACTACCTGTTACATCAGCTAAATTAATCGCTATTTTTAACTTAAGAGATTGAGCAAATTTCATCCAAGCTTCAACATCTCCACCATAAATAACATCTGCTGAACCAAAACTGGCACTTTTAGTATCAAAAGAAGCATAGGCAGCATCAATTCTAGCTAATAAATCACTATAAATTGCAGCATCATCATCATATGCAGGATTAATATTATTGATATCTAATGCTTCAGAATAAGGTACATCACCAAAAATATTAACCAAATTATGATATGCAAATACTCTATGCAATTCAATTACTGCATATTTATTTGCTTTGACAGCTTCAGTTTCAACAGAAGTCACTGGTGCTAAAGCAATAAGCTTTTCGGCTTCATCCAATCTATTTAAAACAAGCCTGTAATAAGCAGTAAAAGCCTGTTCAGGAATGTTTCTATTAATAATATCATAATTAGCTTCATCAATGTAAGTAGTTTCTGTCCAGTATTGAACAAAAATTTTCCATACATTCCAATTCACATTAGTATTACTAATTTGGTCCATCAACTCTTTTTGAGCACTGGTAAAAAGAAAGTTACCATCTACATCTGCCGGATTCTTTGAATCGGTATTCATTTCCTCAAACTTATCAGTACAAGCCATAGAAATGCCCACCAGAAAAAGAAATAATATATATACTTTTCTCATGATATTCTAATTAAAATTGAAGGTTAATACTAAATCCTATATTTTTGGCTGTTGGGAATACTCCACTTTGCCATCCCTGTACATTCCCTGCTCCTTGGCTTGCTTCAGGATCAGCGTGAGGTAACTCTTTATATAAAATCCAAAGATTTGATCCTAGTATGCTAATAGTCGCTCCTGTTAAAGGAGTTTTCTCTAGTAATGCATCAGGTAAAGAATAACTAAACGAAAGTTCTCTTAATTTAACATAAGTAGCATCCCAAATAAAACCTGCGTTAGGATTACGAGAATAGCCAAAAACTCTGTAGTCGTCACCAGCAACCCTTGTATTATTTGGTGAGTAAGTACCATCAGCATTTTCAACAACTCCTGGCAATACAATGCCACCACCATCAGAGTATGAAGTTCTTACTGGGTTACCCAGATCATTAATAAAATCTGTTTCTGCATATAATCCAGTAGCTCTGCCATACCATTGATCAAGTGAGAAAATACTACCACCCATTTGCATATCGATTAGGAAACTAAGAGAAAAGTTTTTATATCTGAATGAATTGGTTAAACCAGCATTCCAATCGGGATTAATGTCTCCAATAACCTTATCAGATGTTGAGCTTCTTTTATAGTATCCATCAGCTCCAATAACTTTCTGACCTTCATGGTACACATAATCAGTACCCTGAATTATACCAATAGCTTCTCCTTCGCGTGCATTAATTGTAACACCGCCTTGAAGAGATTCAATTTGAAGATTTTGAACATCGCCACCAAGAGTAACCACTTTGTTTTTGTTTTGCGACCAGTTTAGAATAATGTCCCAACGAAAATCGCTAATTTCAACAGGAGCACCCCTTAAGGCAATCTCAACACCACTATTCTGGATTTCCCCAACATTTACGAATTTTGAAGAATAACCAATAGCTCTAGAAGTTTCAAGAGGAACAATCTGGTTTACAGTATTCGTTTTATAGTATGCAATATCAAGGCCTAATCTGTTAAGTAAGAAGTTTGTTTCCAAACCAGTTTCAAAACTATTAGATATTTCTGGCTTTAGATTATTATTTGCTTTACCAGCAGCTAAACGGACCAAAGGATTTCCATCAAATGGAGATTGAATAACATAGCTGTCTTTAGTACTTCCCCAGGGAGCATCGTTACCAACTTGTGCGTAACTAACACGTACTTTACCTAAATCCATAAAACTAGCTTGGACTAGTTCCGAAAAGATAAATCCACCAGAAATACCATAATAACCGTAACCATTTTCTCCTTCAGGCAAAGTAGATGAAATGTCATATCTGTAGGTACCATCTAAATATAAAAACCTTTTGTATCCTAAGGAAACAGAACCGAAGTACCCATTAATACCTATTTCCTGTAGACTCTCCTCTGGAGGAAGCATTGGCGATACACTATTACTAAGAGAATACACACCAGGTACAGCAAGCCCTCCATTTGTTGAGTTGAATACTTCATCGCTAGTTGTTCGGCGAATGTTAATACCTAATAAACCGGTAAGATTAAGATCTGTTGCAATATCTTTATTGAATTTTAAATGAGCATCGAAATTGGTTTCCATGAAACCAATTGTATATCTAGAATAACCCGAGGTTGCATTTGGTCTAGGATTTCCAACTCCAAATTCGCCAGAAACTGATCCTACAGCTTTTCTTTCTTCTTGCAAAGTACTATAATTATCAATTGTAGCCCTTGCCATAAAGTCTAGAAAGCTATTAATTTCCCAATCAGCTCGAACGTATCCTATCAAGCGATTTCGTTCATCTTGCTGATAGTTTTCATATCGCTGCCAGTAAGGGTTATCCCAGTAAATTGGATTCAAATCATCTTCACTATTGGGGTTCCAAGTTAAATTTTTCTTAGTACTATTATAGTAATCATCTTGCTTTTTCATATCCACACCAAGATTATACCACTGACGGAACATACTCATAATGTTATCGCTATATCCTGTACTGTTTCTACCCTTAGCCTTTGAATTAGTATAGTTAGCAGAGGAAGAAATTTTCAATTTCTTAAATACATCTAAAGAACCATTAAAAGTTACATTGTTCTTATCAAGATTAGAATTTGGAATCATCCCTTCTTGAGATGTATTAGTATAGGATAATCTGAAAGTTGATCCGGTAGTTCCACCAGAAACATTAACACTATTGGTTAGTAATTTTCCTGTCTTAAAAAAATACTCTGGACCATTTGCTCCTAAAACATAAGGAGATTTCTGCATATAAGTAGGTGATTCTGGATAGAAAGCATCCCATTGGTACACCAATAAATTTGGATCGTACCGAGAACCCATCGAAGCATCCTCTGTTGATGGAACTATATAGTCTTTTACTTTATCACCATCAAGATCATAATAATATAATCCAGGGTAATCTGAATCGCTATAATATGGTCCATAACCAGCTCCATAATTTTCTTGATACTTAGGGAATGTATTCTTGTCCATTTTACTAAACATCGTTGTGGAGTTGATCCCTACAGTAATGTTTCCTTTTTTTCCTTTTTTAGTAGTAATAATAATAACACCATTTGCAGCACGAGAACCGTATAGTGCTGTTGCAGCAGCTCCTTTAAGAACGTTTACTGACTCAATGTTATCAGGGTTAATATCGGCAACAGGATTACCATAATCATAACCACTTCTACCTCTTCGTTGATCTGCACTATTAGTAACTGTATTATCAACAGGTACTCCATCAACAATAAATAATGCCTGGTTATTCCCCATTAACGAAGAGTTACCCCTTATTATAATGTTGGAAGAACCTCCCATATTTGTGTTATTCTTAATCTGGAGACCAGCAACCTTACCGGATAATGAATTAACAACATTTTCATTTTTCACCCGATTTAGCTCTTCTGCATCTACTTTTTGCACCGCGTATCCCAAAGATTTCTTATCTCTTGAAATACCTAAAGCAGTAACAACCACTTCTTCTAAACCAGTAATATCAGCTTCCATTATAGCATTAATTGTGGTTTGAGTACCTACAGGAACTTCCTGGGTTTTCATACCAATAAAGCTATATACTAATGTTGCCCCAGGAGGGACAGACAGAGAATACTCTCCGTCAATATTAGTGGTTGTACCAGTAGTAGTACCCTTGACAACTACTGAAACTCCGGGTAAGACCTTACCGTCCTCGGCACTGGTAACCTTACCGGAAATTTGTATGTCTTGAGCAAATAAAGACATGCCCATAAAAGTAAGACATACAAGCAAGCTTGTAATTCTTTTCATAGATTATTATTTTAGGTTTACAAATAATCAACAAACACTTTCCATAAATGTTTGTCAAAATATACATACATAGGTTAGGTCAAACTTAGTGAAATTTTCCTTATAACAAAATGCGATAAACGTTAATGTACTATATAACTTTGTCGAAAACTGCTTAAGTATTAAATACGAATGAATACATATACCTTGATGCTAAAGTTTTTCAACTAAAGAAGAAAAAAAATCAGAATTACTCAATTTGAATCTGTATATATATACGGTATTGGTATGAATAAAAAAAAGAGGCTACCAAAAATGGATAGCCTCTTTTTTCTAGAAGTAGTATAAATTTTAAAGCTTATTAAACCTTCCAATGGCAACCATTCCATTATTTGAGAATCTTGCTACATAGATTCCTGATTTCAAATTACTTATATCCACAACACCTTTGTTTTCGTTAAAAAACAAACCAGACATTGTTTCCTTTCCATTAATATCAAATATTTCTACTTCTATTTCTCCAACTATATCGAAGGAATTTATTTCGAAATTTAAATTAGTATTTGCAGGAATAGGGAAAAGTTTTATACCTGTGCTTAAATTATTTTGTTTTTCTTCTGTTCCATTAATTAATTCTGCATAATCGTATGTCCATATACCTCTTCCATAGGTTGCTACCACTATTTGCTTATCCTGATAAAAGATTTGCCATATTGGAACTGCCTCAAGTTTACTATTGAGATAGTGCCAAGTTTGTCCATTATCAATAGACTCAATAATGCCTATTTCTGTGCCAGCCCATATTCTATTTGGGGTATCAGGAAAGACAAACAAAGACAAACATGCTACATCGGGGAATCCATTTTTACTTTTTCCATTTTCATCAAAGTTGGTAATATCTTCCCATGTTTGTCCTAAATCAGTTGTTCGTAGAATTTTAGGTTCTCCATAAACGCCATACAATACATAGGCTGTTTCCTCTTCAGTTGGGTGAGTTGCAATACCAGATATCAGAGCATCTATTGGAGTTGTTGGATCTGCAACCTGTGTAAATGAGTTACCTTGATTTATCGATACATGCATACCATATCCATAATTACTTGAAATACCAGCCCCAGCCCACACAATAGAGTTATTTGCGATAGATACCTCAACATTATGAGAACTCGTTACTCCTCCTGGAGCCCAATCTCCAGTAATCTTTTTTAAGCCCCAAGAAACCTCACCAAAATTCGTAGTTACAAATACTCCTTCAGAACCAACTGCAAATACTTTATCTGGTTTTGAAGGCACTGATGTTAGTTTAGTAATAAATGGCCCATCATTATTCATTCCTCTATTTGCAGACTCCCAAGAGCGCCCTCCATTTTTTGATAGCCATATATCATTATAATACAATGAACCTAAAATATATGTAGGCTTATTCTTATTCCATACAGTCTCAAAACCATCACCTCCAAGTCTGAAGAAGTAATCGCTTTCATAACTTGCATCTTCGCTGGGGGAGGATTGCCATGTACCATTATCCTGCATACCTCCAATATATTCATTAGCATTAGGCTTTTTTGAAACCCCATAAAATTGAGTAGTGATATAATTGTGCTTTATTTGATTAAATGTTTCTCCCATATCTTTAGATATACCAAGCCCACCATCATTTCCATTTAATATCCAAAATTCTCCTGTTGATTCATTTATGGGAACAATCTCTAGTACATGATGATCTGGGTGAAATCCTGGAATAGAAGTAGTATTTACACCTAAACTCTGGTTATACGTGTTATTCTTTGAATACAAACCATACGCATCAGATACATTATAAACTTTACTAATTAATTGATTAATATTAGTAAACTGAATTTCTATTTTTGATGTTGGAAGATTATTTGATTCCCAAACTCCACCACTTGCAAGGGTTGGCCAAAAGAAATATAATAATTTATATGAACGACCGCCTGTAACTGCGATATTAGGATCTGGATTTGAAGGGTTGTAGTCAACTCCGTGAATAAATACGTACTCGCGTCCTAATAATCCATATTCCGCAGTATTATCAGTATGTTCATAAAGATTAAATTCTCCGTCTCTTTCCTGATCACGGAAAGAACACATTAGCTGTTTGTTATTTTTTACATCCCAAACCTGAAATGGCACATCAATATAATCCTGATATGTATATTCATCTGATTTTACGCCAGCTGTTGCCTCCTCAGGCACGAAGAATCTATGAGCTTTCTGAGATATGCCTGTGCCGAATCTAATTTCAATTGAAACAAAATCAGAATCTGCCAATTCATATGCGTCCTCATTATAGCCAATATTCATTCCTGGGAAAAGGTTTCCTGAAAAACTTTCAAACTCAAGGAAAGAACTTGTATTTGTAGTATCAAAATTAGTAACCTCACCTCCAAAAGAATAAATACTATCACTAAGCTCAAAGCTCCAGAGATTTACACCACCAGCAAACACTACGTTTTCATTGTATGGATGAGCCGCAATAGTATTATCATAAGACCCCTGTCCTCCTAAATGGTCGATTGAATTATCAATAGAATCTTTGATGATCATCCAATCAACACCTCGATTATCTGAAATGAATAATTGGGAGCCATTAGATGTTTCAACGCTAGAAAATATTCTTTGAGGATTAGCCGGACTTATTGCTAATTCAAATCGCTTTCTACTTTGTCCAATTATGGGAGTAGAATTAATCCAGGTTTTACCACTATCGGTGGAGCATAATATTCCTACGCCTTTTTCCCCAGCATACAAATACTTAAAGTTACTTGTATCAGCTACCAGATCTTCTACAGATTTTGTTGATTTATATACAGTATCCCAGTCTTCGCCACCATTTACAGACCTAAAAATACCAGTTGTTGTTGCTGCTAAAACAGTATTTTCATTTTTAGGGTCAATAACAATTCGATTTATCCACCTGAAATTTTCATTACTTGCAGTACTTTCTAATTGTGTCCAGCTATCGCCCTTATTAGTGCTTTTAAAAACACCTCCACCAGTTGTCATCATACTACCAGGAAAGCTTTCACCTGTACCCATATAAATAACATTAGGTTTAGACTTTGCTAGTGCTAGTGTTGTTGTTGCTAAATACGGAATATCTTTAGTAATGTGTGTCCAGGTTTCTCCACCATCAGTTGTTTTCCATGCACCCCCAGTTGCAGAACCAGCAATCCAGGTATTATGAGTCGCATCTTCAGGGTCTACTAATATTGCTCTGGTTCGTCCACCAACGTTTGCAGGGCCACGCATAATCCAATCAATAGTTTCTGAGCCATCTTTAAAGGTTGATTTCGATCTCACATTCTTTAATTCTGTCATTAGGTAATTGACCGGATAAGATGGTTCATCTTCCCAAAAATGTGTTTTTATTCCTTTAAAATATTTTTGAAGCTCTAAAATGCGAGCCTGTTTATTTGAGGTTTCACCATTTATTTTCTTTAACCTTTTTGCTTTATAATAATCTCCCCAAAGATTGGTTGTAGTTTTCTTTGAAATATTAAAGGGAAAATATACACTTACAACAATTACAATAGCAATTGCTCCAATAATAATCTTTTTCAACATATTTTTAAAAATTTAATAGGGTTTTATGAAGGTTTTTTGTTTGATATTGTAGAAAGTCTTCTTAATTGATTGACCATCATCAGCGTTCAATTTACTATTGGGCAATGGATTTTTTATCATTTGCAGTAAATAGTTTTCTGACCAGTTAACTATTGCGTATTCTTTTCTACTAGTAAATTCCTTTTCGTTTGTAACAGTATTAAATACATCAAAGTTTAGTCGTTCACCACTTTGACGATCTATCAAATTATATATAATCACATAGGTAGAATCTATATTATAGTCTTTAATGAACGCATCATTAGCAAATAATTCTTCTAGCTCAAAATTCAAAGCTGTATTAGGCTCTCGATTTTCGTATTTAGATACGGAGCAACTAACAATAAAAGCTCCCAAAACTAAAACTGAGAGTAGACCAAAAAACTTAAACATCAATTCTTAAGGAATTTTGAAGAAAATATTTTATTCTCAGTATTAATAACAGCAATATATAATCCTGCAGGCAATTCACTAACATTCAAACCACCATTTTCAGAGATATTTCCTTCATTAATTATTAGCTTCCCGTTAGTGTTATATATTGAAACCTTTGATACAGTAGAAATTTCATCAATATTAAAGAAAATAAAATCTATTGCCGGATTTGGGAAAACTTTACTATTAAGCTTTGTGCTTTCAATTGATAAGGGATTACCACTAGCAGTTGTAGTATCATTCTCTAAAACAGTGATATTAAATTCTTTAACAAAAACATTATCTAAGGAATCAGTAACTTCAATTCTCAGTTCCAACATTTTAGTTCTATCAAAACTAATCAGACTGTTTGTTTTTAAAGAATCATTCTCAATAATAAATTTAGATGGGTAATAACCTTGAGGTTCTTTAGCAGCACCAAACAGCTCATAAGTATATTTATTATTTGGTAATTCATCTTCTACATCAACCAAGGCAACAAATGAACCAATAGGAAGGTTTTCTTTAACACTTTTGTTACTTAAAACTATATCTGTTGGCCCAGCAACAGGTTTTCTAATACCTGTTAATGCTCCATGATTTTTAGTGAAATCATAGGTTGTTCCTATAGCAAGGTTATTAATAGTGAAATTTCCATTGTTACTACCACTCCATCCCCAATTAAGATGAAAATAACAACCACTTGCACTTTTCGTATAACCATCAATATTAAATGCATGACCAGATTTTCCATCACCAGCATCACCATCATAAACAATAGGATGACCTGCATCTAATTCATCAATTAATAATTGCTCCCAAGCTTCATCATCAGTTCCTCTATTCTGATATTTAAGAGAGGACGAAGGATATCCGAAATACTCAGCAAGAGATTGTTTGGCCTCTCGTGTATAAGCTCCCGAACCATCGGGTCCAAATCCCATATCTACTGATACAGCACAATGATATAATAAACGAGCATTATAAACGTCTGCCTTCGTATCACTCATTAAATTCCAATCGTAATCCGATTCAAAATCATAATTAACGAATATAGTACCGTAAGTGTCATGATTATACCCATGTTTTCCTATAGCCCGTTGAGGATATTTATAAACCGATATTGCTTGCGCCATTGCAACGGCTACACAACCAACATATGCATGACCTCCAGGACCATTCTCATCAGCAGGACAAAATTCATTCCAGCCACTACTTTGATTCCATTCAACCGAAATAAGAGGATCTACAGCTGCAGTTGCCTGAGCCGATTTAAAATCAGTTTCAAAAGAATCCCAATCTCTATTTCTATTTGTTTCTCCAGATTTTATCTGAGCAACAATTTGTTTTTTATATCCATTAAACCATTCTTTTGTAGAAGGCAACCATGCAGACTCCTTAGAAAGTGATGAGTTATAACTATATCCAATTACAGGTTGTATTATATCGTCTCCAGAAACAAGAATCCAGCCTTGCGGTAATAAGGAAACTTTGTAATAAACAATTTTACCAGATTCAATTGTTGGAGTAATATCTTTAATTGAATAGTTTTCATCTTTTGGAAAGAAATCTGATATGAATTTCTCCGATACATCTTTGACTTCCTTACCTAGCACTGGACGAGAGAATGATTGCGAAAATGCGAATACTCCAAGAATTAGAGTAATGAAAAACCTACCTACCATAATAAAATATTTTGTCAAATGCAAAAATACTAAAATTAGTTTTGCTTTATGGTGATTTAACTCATTTTTAACTAATCAAAAAAAAGAGGCTGTAGTATACAGCCTCTTATATCAATTATTTTATAATAAAATTTAGTTATGTAACTCAATAATTATTGTTTTGTCCAAGTGCCTCCTTGTATAAAAAGATACCATCCATCAGAATTCCATGTACCAAAATTAAAGGCCATATCTCCATTTGCTTCAACAAATGCATCTATTGAACCTTCTCCAGTACCAGATCCATCATCTAGAGTACAATCTTTACCATCTCCCTTTAAAGGCCCAAGATTTTGACCCATTGAGATACTTAACTCAGATAAATCACCATCAAATGTAGCAGTTATTTCTTCAGTACTCCCCATAAATCCTGTAATAATAACTCCATTCGTTTTAGCAGCATCTTGAGCAATAGTGACATTATAAGATACGGGATTAGTTGAGAAAAAGTCTGTACCTGTAACCACATAATCTCCAATAACTACATCAATGGTTCGTCCATATGAAACTAACCACCTATCATCGTCACCAATCTCCATTTCAAATGCCTTATTTGGCACATAATTTACATCTCTAAATGCACCTTCTCCAATTCTCAAATATACTTTATCGCCTGGAGATGGGGTGATTGGTTGTTCAATTAATACAGTATTACTTCCATCAATAGTAATATTAGCATCAGGAACCGGAATGCTTGTTATTCTTCCATTAGTAAAGAAATAGGTGAATACAACGCCAGCACTATTTTGCAGATCCTCAGAATGATTATAAATATCAACAATCTCTCTATCGAAAGTAACAGTTACAACAAAATCATTTGAATCTATAACAGAAGTGCCAAGACCAGGAGTGATAGTATCTATAACTGCAAAGTCTTTTTCAGTTCTCCAGTATAAACCAAAGTTTCCATCTACGTCTTGTCCACTTTCAACACCACCCCATTCATTTCCAACCAAATCAGTAAAAGCACCATCACCAACAGTTAAATAAACCATTTTACCTGTTGGAGGAGTAATAGGTTGTTTGATAGAAACATTACTACCACTAACTGAAATTAAATCTGCAGTAACTGCTTCAACAACCATTACTTCGTTAACATAATCCCAATATCCGAATTCAACTAACGAGGCATCTACTAATTTAACTGGCTCATCAAAAGTTAGAGTAACATCAAAGTCAACTGCTTGCTGAGCATCACTTGAAACCGCAGGTGAAACATCACCTAATTTAGGAATGTAACTATCATCTGTTAAGAAAGTGGCTTCAGCTACATTACTCGTATTACCTTCGGCATTATTAGCAACGGCAAGAATTTTATAAGATGTATTCTGAATTAACGCTACAAAATTAACATTTATTGCTTCACTAGCAGCAACTTCTCCAGATGCAAAAGCTACTACATTATCATCTGGTATGTTATTAGTAAGTAAATCGACTTTGTTATACACATTTGTGTCAGAACCAACTAATACATATACAGACATAAACCCCTTCATGTTAGAGGTTGCTGTTACTGTAACTGTAGAATCCAAAACATTGGAAACACCAACAGTAACCGTTGGAGCAGAAATCGTAGCCTTCTTTGATGAAAACTCATCAAATTTTGCACAAGAAAACAACATGGCTGCCAAAAGGCTGATACCCGCTATTCCTTTAATATATTTATTTATTTGCTTCATTGTAATTCTAATTTTAATTATCGTTTCTACTAAGCTTATTAGGAACAGCCTGCTTATCTGAAATAGGCGATGCAGTTTTTGTCCAATAAGTATGGAATACGTCCCAAACCCAACCAGCGTTGTCTCCTGTCATTTCATGTCCCCAATTATCAACAACTATGCTTCCATCTTCATAGATAGTACCTACAATTGGTAACGATTTGTCAACTGTAAGATCAGGATTTCCATAGTACATTATAATGTCTCCATAACCGTATGAATCACCAATATTTGTACCAGCAGCAAAGGTTATGCTCATAGCATCAAGATCAACTGTACCAGAAATAGGATTTGTACCTCCTGCTATATTATCAAAGATTATCTTAGTTACATCATCTGGATCAGGTGAAGTAGAAACTGTCCAAGCTTCATCCCAAGCACCTGGGCTTCCATAACTCTTCGCGTCAACAGAATAAGTTCCCAACCATTTTCCTAATGGGTGTTCATTATCAACTATAGTAACTATTGCTGAGTCTAAAGCACCGAATGGATAACTTTTTGAGTTGGCTGTAAGTTTCACAACAAAACTAATGTTTCCACCAAACTCATCGTTATCAATAGGTTGAACCCAAATAGTATCATAACCCCAGCCATCGCTAAAGCTTAAAGTTTTAGAATCATTAGCAATATTGAAATCTACACCTTCAACAGCTACAGACTGATCCGCATCCACTTCAAAGTCAACAGTTATAGAAGGGCTATTTAACATAGCAGTGACAATTACAGGTACAGGTGCAGGAGAAGTAACTTCTTCCCCAACAGAAGCTGAACCACTTACGAAAGCCACATGATTTTTTGAGGCATCGTACATTACTGGTTCTGACTCACATGCTAGAAGCAAACCAAGAGCCAATAAAATATATAATAAATTAAGTTTATTTTTCATGCTATTGTAATTTTTTAGTTACTAGAATAACCAGGATTTTGCTCCACATTTGGGTTCGCATCTCTTTCACCCTGAGGTATAGGCATTGCCCAACGATAATCAGGATAATCAATATTTTGATTCACTGCTCCATCAAAGTCTACTCTTGTTAGACCTCTTCCAGTACGAGCTAAATCAAACATTTCGTGTCCTTCGAAGCATAGTTCCATACGTCTCTCCTGATAGATATCAGTCAAAGTTGGATTTGCAATATTGCTTGCCCCCCTGTTTGAACGAATCTCATCCAAATCACTAGCAGCAGTAACACCAGTAATAGAAGCTCCATTTAAAATAGCTTCAGCTCTTATAAGATACATTTCTGATATACGAATAACCGGTATGTTGTCAATTCTCAAATTCCCACCTTTACCCGGATACTTCAATGACCAGAAATTGTCAGGATATCCTGTTGGTTCAACAAATAGAGAATTACGAACATCGGAGGTCTCGAACAATTCTTTAACATCTTTCGATGCACCAATATCACCATATCCGTCAGGAGACATAATATATGTAATTTGATCCCAGTTTGGATGCCATGAATTACCTTCATTACCAAAGATTTCAAATATAATCTCTGATGCACCATCGGTTCCCCAAACACCACCGTTATCCCAAGTTGTATACTCAGCCATAGAATAAAGATCGAATCCTCCACTTTCAATAACATCAGTTGCCATATCAGCAGCATTTTGCCAATCGTCCATGTAAAGGTAAACGCGAGCTAATAATGCTTTAGCAGCATTCTTCGTTGCCCAACCTTTTGCATCACCGGATTCTGAGGCATGCAAAGGAGAATCAGACATATTTTTAACAGCATACGTTAAATCAGAAACTATTAGGTCATATGTTTCACCTAATGTATTACGTGCAGGTTTCCCTAGTTCTGTAACAAGAACAACAGGAACTCCTAAGTTATCTCGGCCTTCTCCATATGGTTTGCAATACATTCGAGCCAAATCGAAGTATGAAAGGGCTCTAAGAAATTTACATTCACCTTGTAATGCATCTAAATCTTCTTGTTCAACACCAGCCTCTTCAAAATCATTCAATGCATTAATAATATTATTTGCTCTCGCAATTACATTATACGCCACAGTCCAAACACCAGCTGTTGAGGTAGGAGTATTGTTCCATAAATACGAAGTCATAAAACGACCAGAAGTAATTGGGCTAATTTTTGAATTTCCACCTTTAAGGTCGGCAAGAACGGGAAAATCTCTTCCATACCAAGTAGCATCATATAATGGCCCATAAGCACCAACAGCTGCTTTCATCATACCATCATAAGTTGATAGCGATAACTCAGTTGTTTCTTCTAATCGGGGCTTCTGTGAAAGAAAATCCTCACAAGACGCCAATAGAAACAGAACAACAACTACGCTAAATGTTATATTGTATTTTTTCATTGTTATTTCTTGTTAAATTATTCATTAAAACGTTACGTCTAAACCAAAAACCAAGCTTTTAATCATTGGATAAATTCCGAAACCAATTCCCAACTCACCTCTTTCAGGATCATAAAAATCAACATCGTGGAAAGTGTAAAGATTAACAGCACTTGTATAAAGACGTAAATTCTCTATTTTCATCTTGCTTGTTAATGTCTCCGGGAAGTTGTAAGCTAATGTAATGTTTTTAATTCTTAAATAACTACCATCAAACATCCAACGAGGATTTGTGTAAGCATTTGAATTAGTTGTGTTATCTGCCAAAGGTTTAGGATTACGCGTTATATCACCTGGCTGCTTCCAATAGTCAAGCTGGGTGTTTACCTGATTACGTGTAAACCAATATCCATCAGATTGCAAATAGTGTAATTCTTCAATTAATACCTGGTTGCCAGTTTTAAACTCAAGATTTATTGCTAAATTAATTCCTTTGTAACTAACATCCGTATTGAAACCACCTATAAATTTCGGTTCAGGAGATCCTAGTATTTCTCTTCTGGCATCAGCGAAATTATTCGTAATATCACCATCCTCATTATACCAAAGTGCTTCACCATTTACAGGGTTTACACCTGCATAATCGTATAAATGATAGGATAATAGTTGCTCGCCTTCACGAAGAAGAATACGGTTACTATTAGGGTGGTAAAATTCACCTTCTTCAACTACTAAGTCAAGAATCTCACTCTTATTGTGAGCAATATTAAATCCTGCATTCCAAACAACATCTGAATTTAATATGTTGTAATTAATCAAGAATTCAACACCAGTATTCTTAAGTGAACCTGCATTTTGTGTTAAAACATTAAAACCTGTTGTTCTTGAAAGCGGTACATCAAGTAACATATCTGTTGATTTTCTTGAGTAAAAATCAACAGAACCACTAATTTTACTTAAGAAACCAAAATCAAGACCAATGTTATATTCCTGATTTCCTTCCCAAGTTAAGTCAGGGTTAGCAGGTCTAGTTGGAGCTGCACCTACAACTCCATTGTAAGTACTGGAACCATAAGTACCCCATTGAGCATATCGTCCAATATTATCATTACCACTAACACCATAACTTGCTCTAAATTTCATTAAATCAAGAATAGTAATACCCTGCATGAAATCTTCATTTTGCATGTTCCATGAAACCGCTACTGAATAGAATGAACCCCAACGGTTATTAATTCCAAATTTAGAACTACCATCCATACGGTAACTGGCTCTGAAATAATACTTAGAAGCATAGCTATAGTCAACTATTCCAAAGAAAGAAGCCATAGTATATCTACTTTCAGCATAATCTGCGTCATCATCTGCCGGAGGTGCTGTTGTTAAAAATGGTATTTTGGGATCAACATTTGGAGCCGAAACATAATATGAATTATCTCTATTATCTATAAATTCAGCTCCACCAATAAGATTCAAGTTATGATCACCGACTAGTAAAAAATAAGATGCAGTGTTTGAAGAGGTAACCTGTGAGTACTGAGTTCTCGAAGTCTGAAGCGTAGTGTTTCCATTAGCATCAGCTTCAGCAGACCAGAATCTTCTACCTTCCCCATCTGTATATTCAGCACCATTATTAGTTTTCAATTTTAAATTCTTGATTGGTTCCCACTCTAAATAGATAGAACCATAAAGACGGTTCTGCTTCTCCCACTGATCATCATATACAGCGGATGCTACGGGGTTAGTGTTTGACCACTCAGGAATAGTAAGATTGTGCGTACCATCCTCATTATAAATTGGAGTATAAGGATTAATTGCTAGTCCACCAAATAATGGATTAACATAATAAAGTGACTGCATAGCTATGTCATTCGACATAGAATGAAATGCGTTTAATTTAACACCATACTTCAATTTATCTGAAATTTTATGGTCGATATTTGTGCGAAGTTGCATTTTCTCGTAATCGTTTCCATATACAATACCTTCAGTTTTTGAATACTTTGCAGAAGTAAAATGAGATGTTTTCTCGGTTCCGCCAGAAATAGACAATTCATAATCGTTAATGTTACCATAACGAGTTACTGCTTTCATCCAATTATTCATTGGCATTTGAAGCATTGAATCTGGAACATAATACTTACCATTAGCAGGATCATTAGGATCTAAACCAATATTTCTTATACCATCTTGCTTCAATGCTATAAGTTGCTCTGGAGTGAGAACATCAAAACCATTGTCATTAGCAAGTGAGGTCATACCATAGCTTGCTTTAAAATTAATTTTAGTTTTACCCTGCTTACCACTTTTTGTAGTAATAATAATAACACCATTCGAAGCTCTTGAACCATAAATTGCGGCAGCAGAAGCATCTTTAAGTACAGAAACTGATTCAATATCAGAAGGGTTAATCATTCCAAGCGCATTACTAGTATTTGAGAAGTAAGATTGGTCTCCACTCATCACTGCAATACCATCAACTACATAAAGAGGTTCGTTACCTGCAGTAATTGAACTGGCTCCACGAATTCGAACAGTACTGTTTGCACCAGGCTGACCTGATTCAGCTGTAATTTGAACACCTGCTACTCTACCAGTAAGCATTTTTTCAAAACTTTGCTCTGGCACGTCAGCAATGTCTTCACTTTTAACAACCGATACTGATCCTGTATTAGCCTCACGAGTTGATGTACCATAACCTACAACAATAATCTCTTCTAATCCAGTAACATCCGTTTTCATAGAAACATCGATTGCAGTACTTCCATTAACTGCAAGCTCTTTTGTTATCATACCAACAAAGCTATACACAAGAGTTGCGTCTGACGGAGCATTGATAGTATAGTTACCATCAATATTGGTTGTAGTACCAATGGTTGTCCCCTTGACAACAACTGAAACGCCAGGTAAGATAGTACCGTCATCAGCACTTGTTACCTTACCCGAGATCTGTAAATCCTGACCAAAGGCACTAAAGCCAAAGATTGCAAGACATACAAGAAAACTTGTAATTCTTTTCATAAATAATCATTTTAGGTTTACAATAGGTTATTAGAACTATGCACTCATTTTTGTGTCATAATGCTTAACAACTCCAAAACTAGTAATTTTTATTAAAAAAAGAAACGACTTGATAATCTATAACAGCTTAATAATTAGATGAATGTAATGTATTAATTTCCTGTTATCCTGCATGTTTATGCATTATTTTGCGTTTGTAGTTGTTTTTCTGTTATTTACACCTGTAATATTTATACATTTCTTAGGTGTTTTATTTTTTTTTACAAAACATCAGATATACCAACACTTCAAACATTTCTATCGTATAGAAAAATTGCGAATTTGTGAGATTCTTAATATCAGCCATTTAAAGGTTTTTAGCTGCTTTTTTAAAATTAATATGATTTTTATCATTTTTGAAATCCCATTATTTTTACTTCCGTCTTAAATTAAAAGAATATATTGAGAGATTTCTTTCGAATCCAGAATCCAAACACCATTTGTGCTTCAATAATGAATAAAAAATAGATTATCCGCATTCTATTCGCATTAGTCAATACAAAACAAGTGATATTTACAAGAATTAATATTTTTGTCGAACATTAAGATTATGAATTATGCTAAAAAAGATACCTGATACATTTATAATAATATTCTTTTTAATAATAGTTGCTGCAATATTGACATGGATTATTCCAGGTGGTAAATACAATCATAAGGAAAAAGAAAAACCTGTTGTAACCTGGATTAAAGTTGCTGATATAAAACAAGACACCATAATAAACAACTTATTTGATCTAGGTATTTCAACAAACGATTTTGAGAAACAACATGATTCAGAAATAAAAAACAAGTTGAATATACCGTTTGGACGTTATTATGAAAACCAAGACAGTATTACCAAGTTCAAATGGAGCATCGACTTTACCTCTGACGCGTTAGAAAAGAGTACCCAATATATTTTGACTATTGGGGGGGAGCATATTCCTATAAATAACAGAACCCCAGAATTTAAGGCCGTTAACAACACACCACAAAGTTTCCAAATATTTACTGCCTTTCAGAAAGGATTTGCAGAACAAGCTGAAATAATAATATTTGTTCTGATTGTTGGAGGTGTTTTCTGGGTTGTTAACTATAGTAGAGCAATTGATGCTGGTGTCTATTCTCTTTTAAGGAGACTTAATAACCTGGAAAAAAGCACTCAGATTTCTCCAAAGCTGGTAAACAACATAATACTTGGTACAATAATGATTATTTTCAGCGCATTTGGCGCTATTTTCGGAATGAGTGAGGAAACAATTGCTTTTGTAGCTATATTAATTCCTCTTACTATTTCAATGGGATATGATTCTATTACCGGAGTCTCTATAGTTTTTGTTGCAGCAGGATTAGGCTTTGCTGGTGCTATTTTGAATCCATTTACTATTGGAATTGCTCAGAAAATTGCAGACTTAAAGATGTTTTCTGGTATTGAATACCGAATGTTTTGTTGGATTGTATTAAACATAATTGGAATCTCCTATATACTATGGTATGCAAACAAGATTTACAAAAAACCGAAATCTTCTTCTGTTTATGAAAAAGACAAACAATGGCGTGAAAGAGCAGAAGAACAAAAGACTCTTACATACTACCATACTCGTGCAAGCTGGATTGTTTATGGTGTGCTGCAGATAACTGCCTTTGTCTATGCAATTCTTTACCCAAGAACGAATATCCAACTAGGGAATTCAGAACTTAATTTAATTGCTTTGCCTGTTTTAGCTGTACTTTTTGCACTATTCTCAATTATTACCCTTCTAAAATCTGTGCATTTTTTTGTGTTAAACCTTCTTTTTTTTACTATTCTATATTTACTAATTGGTGTAATGGGATATAAATGGTATATAAATGAGATTTCTGCATTATTCTTACTATTGGGAATAGCTTCAGGAATTACAATGGCAGTTGGAGGAAATAAAATTGTTAAGCTATTTATGGAAGGTGCCAGGGATATATTAAGCGCAGCCTTAATAATTGGCCTTGCAGGTGGAATTATTATTATTTTGAAGGAAGGACAAATAATTGACACCATTTTACATAAAGCTGCAAACACTATGCAAGGTTTGGGAAAATCGGCCACAATTGGAGTAATGTATACAATTCAAACTTTCCTTAATATAATAATACCTTCAGGTTCTGCTAAGGCTGCCATTACAATGCCTATTATGGCTCCATTCTCTGATTTAGTTTCTCTTTCCAGGCAATCAACAGTTTTGGCTTTTCAATTTGGAGATGGCTTTACAAATATGATTACACCTACGTCAGGGGTGTTAATGGCTGTTCTGGGTGTAGCAAAAATTCCTTGGACAACATGGGTAAAATGGATTTTCCCACTTATTATTATATTAATAATTGTTGGATACCTTTTATTAATACCTACTATTTATATGGATCTAAATGGATTTTAAAGAATATTTGCAATAAGTGCTCCTAGGTAATTACCAATAGCATATCCCATTATGCCAACAGTTAATCCTGAAACAATAACCTCTTTATTCTTTAGTGTGCCAGCTACCATCGGCACAAAAGGAGGTGAACATAACAAGGCAACTGATGTAATCATTAAAGTATCAGAATCAACTTTAAACACCTTGCATAGAAAAGTATGGGTAAATAAAGCACCAACATAAACCAATGTTATATACCCAATTAGAGAATACGAAATATTTATTAATCTGGTAACATCTGCCATTGAGGCAATGACAAAACTAAATACAGTTATAAAATACATGCCTAACTCAAAAGATTTCTCTGTGTTATTTATAAAAGGAACAAACGAACTAATTATCCCTAAAGTAGTAATAGACAAAATTACGACTAACATAAATTGCTCTTTGAAAATAACGCCTAACCCAACCGAAATTCCAACAATTAAAGTGGTAATTCCCAGAACTTTTGCGAGACCAATTAGAACTGGTTTTCTCAATATTCCCTGATAAGCATTTTCTGTAAAGCTAATTTTATCATAAACCTCTTCATTTTTAATTGTTGGATAAGGCAAAAGGAACTTTCGGAATATTTTTTTTCCAATTGTTATTATAAAAAACAAATAAACTACCCCAACTGCTGTATCATATGTGTGGGTCATAATATAGGTCTCTGTGTCGACTCCTAACAATTGCTTAAGTGATGCAAGATTTGGTGTTCCACCAGTATATAACCCTACTAACATACCCGCAATTTTATTCGATTCATTTAAATCATTTCTAAATAAACCATGTCCGAGTATAATAAAAAACACAACAGCAACCAATGCCAGCATCATCGATAATAAAGTTTTGCCTGACATTCTGAACCAAGCCTTTATTTTAAGAGAAAATAATAATAATGGAAGCGACAAAGGAATTGTTATGCTAGATAATATATCTTGCAGATTATAAACTTTATATGCAAGTATATCTGTCTGTGAAATTTTACCATTCAGCAACCATTCTTGAAGAGTATCTGTATTAATATTCGCCCCCAAATTAATTGCTCCCATTAAAAACTCATTGCTTTTAGGCAGAATTCCAATATGTCCCAGAAGTAGTCCCAGAGCATATGCAATAATAATAGCACCTATTTTATTAACCCACCTATACCTTTCGGTTAAGTAGATTATTAAAATAGGTGTAAATAAAAATGTAAGTGTGAGAATAGAAATCATTAAGAAGGATAATTAATTAGTTTACATTAATCACCGCCTCCACAATCATTAAAGCTCTTGTCGTATTGATTCATTGCTCTCCAGCTCATACCCATATTAGAAAAGCCGCCATCGTGAAATAGATTCTGCATTGTAACCTTCTTTGTAAGATCTGAAAATAAGGTAACACAGTAATTTGCGCAATCTTCTGCATCAGCATTTCCTAATGGAGACATACGCTCTGAAAAATCTATTAGCCTATCAATTCCCTTAACTCCACTACCTGCAGTAGTTAGTGTTGGAGACTGAGAAATCGTATTGACACGAATTTTTTTGTCTCGACCATAAATATATCCAAAACTCCTGGCTATTGATTCTAAAAGGGCTTTTGCGTCAGCCATATCGTTATAACCATATAATGTGCGTTGTGCAGCTACATACGATAATGCAAGAACAGATCCCCATTCATTTATTGCATCAAGCTTTCTGCAAACAAATAATATTTTATGGAACGACAATGCTGATATATCCAGAGTTTTCTGATAATTTGGGTAATTCAACTTATCGTATGTCAATCCTTTTCTAACATTTGGAGACATACCTATTGAATGAAGAATAAAATCAATTTTACCTCCAAGTACTTCCATTGACTTAGCTACCAATTCTTCCAGTGCATTAACATCAGTAGCATCAGCAGGTATTATTTGCGATCCTGTTTTTTCTCCAAGCTCGTCTAACTCACCCATTCTAAGTGCCACCGGTGTATTTGTAAGTACAAAAGTTGCTCCCTCTTCATGAGCTTTCTCTGCTACTTTCCAAGCGATAGACATATCGTTCAACGCTCCAAAAATAATTCCTCTTTTACCTTTTAAAAGATTATAAGCCATATATAGTTGATTTAATTAAACTTTGTAACAATTATAAATTCATTTTGTTTTAGAATGGTTGGCAGATTTTATTTCCCAAGCATTACTCGGGCATTTTCTAGTGCTGCATCTGTAAGTTCTTCACCGCTAAGCATTTTTGCAATTTCTTGTAATCTTTCCCCCTCTGTAAGCTTCCTAATTAAAGTTCTAGTAACTTCCTGAGTATGATCTTTATACACTAAAAAATGCGATTTTCCTTTACTTGCAACTTGTGGTAAGTGTGTTATATTTATTACTTGAATTCCCTTGCTAACTCCATTGATTATCGTTCCAACTTTGTCTGCAATATCTCCAGAAACACCTGTATCAATTTCATCAAGTATTAGAGTAGGCATTCCTATTGTGTTAGATAGCACAGATTTAATAGCAAGCATTAACCTGGAAAGCTCGCCTCCTGATGCTATTTTTGAAACTTCCTGCAAAGGATGATTTTTATTTGCAGAGAAATAAAAGTTAATATTATCAATTCCATTAATTGCTAATTCCTGTTCTGAATGCGAGAAGGATAATTCGGCATGTTCCATTCCCAATTCAAATACAACTTTTAAAATCTCTTTTTCAAAATTACTAAATGCATTTTGCCTCTTTTTAGAAAGCTGTACTGCGTTGCTTTTCAATTGTTCTTCAAGAATATCCAGGGCTTTTTTTTGTTTTTCAAGGTCAAAACCGCCATCAACCGCAACCGAAACTTTTTCTTTTAGTTCTTCTTGTAAACTTATAAGCTCTTCAACAGTTTGCTTTTTATATTTTAATAGCAGACCATTTATTACATTTAGACGATCTTTAGCTTCCTCAAATTTTTGCGGATCGAATTCCAGGTGCTCAAAAGATTTTGAAATTTCGGTACTCAGGTCTTTCAATTCTATTGAAGTACTTTCTAATCGAGATGAATAATTCTCAGCCTTTGCATATACCGAAGACAATTTACTCAACCTTTGAACGGTTTGAGCAAGCAAATCAATAACCCCAGTATCATCAGCCAATAGAATGTTTTCCACCTCATTTAAGGCTGTTTTTATATCTCCAGAATTCTCCAACTCTTTTAGTTCGCTCTCAAGTTGAAGAAGCTCACCAGCTTCAAGATTAGCATTGACTAGTTCATTATATTGATGCGATATATAATCAAATTGATCTTGAATTTTTTTATACTTTGCCAGACTTTCATTATAATTTTTCTGCGATTTTCTGTATGTATCATAAACAGACACATACTCTTCTAACAGTTTCTCGTTCCGGCAATATCTATCTATTAATCCTAACAGATATTCTTGCTTATTAAGTTGAAGATTTTGATGTTGAGAGTGAATATCGACAAGCTTGAGGGCTAATTCCTGCATAACATTCAGATTCACAGGGGTGTCATTAATAAATGCCCTGGATTTTCCGGAAGGAAGTATCTCTCTTCGAAAAACGGTGTTTTCTTCATAATCAACATCACTTTCTTCGAATACTGATTGCAAATTATAATTTTCAATCTTAAATTCCGCTTCAACAATGCATTTACTATCGCCATTCATTAACACGCTTAAGTCTGCTCTCTTACCTAAAATCAGGCTAAGTGCTCCCAATAGAATTGACTTACCAGCTCCTGTTTCACCAGTTATGATATTCAGCCCATCCTGAAACTCGACCAAAAGCTCATTTATTAGAGCATAATTTTTTACTCTAAGAGATAGTAACATAAATAAAATTTGATGGACAAATCTAACGAATTAAGAGCTTACCAATTGGATAAAAAGACTAAATTCTTTAAACATCTTTTGAACGATTACTTTTTAAGTTTATCGTATTTATTACCTCCTCCAGGATCTACCTGAAGCATAACACTTAGGACTTTTTGTTTTTTTTCTGCAGGAGCCGACTCAAAAATGTTTACAATCTCTTCTGATTTGCTATCGACAAAAACCTGTAATAACCCAAGAAATGGGTCTGGTTTATTGTCATGAAAACGTTTTAGCTCCTCAATAGATTTAAATATTTCGTTTCTTCCTTGTTCAAGAGATTTTTCCATTACATCCAAACCTTGTCGATGGAAATTGTAATTAAACTCTCTAATTGGTCGATAATCCGGATCGAGCATATTTTCTGTTAACCAGTAACGATTTCTTCGCTGTCGACTATCTCCACTTTTCCAACCTGTAAATCCTGAGCCTTGTGCATTATCAACAATTTTCTCGGCTTTTTGAAAATATTGTGTTCCTCCCATTAGAGAATAAGAGTCGTAATCAAGTCCTATAATAAAGTAAACGTAGTATGATAAGACCGACGACAGGTTTGATAAAAAAGAATTCTCCGAATAATTTATCGGATCATATTCCTGATACTTAAACTGAACATCGTTGTCAATATAATTAATTAACACAGTATTATAGGATGTTCCATAGACAGGGCGCCGTGCTTGTACCTGAATTTTAGCTTTGTATTCATCAGTTGAAACCGGCTCAATTATATCAAGTAAGATATTGCATTCAATTCGTTCATTCGCTTCATAGACATGATTAGTCCAGACCGTATTATTCAAAAAATCTCTTGCAGCTTCTTCTAAAGTTGTAAAAACCTGCTTGTTGGTACCTTGTAATCGGCTATGGTTAACTGAGAAATTACAGTTTAGTTCTTGAGAATATACTTGCATTCCCAGAAACACTATTAAAAACGATGTAAGTATTCGTTGCATATCAGCTTAATAATCCCTCTATTTTGTCTAGAATATCTTTTGCTACTTCTACTTTAGATTTTAACTCAAAATTATCAATGTTATTGTATTTATCAATAATTGAGATTTTATTCGTGTCATGTTGAAATCCTGCTCCACTATCTCTCAAAGAATTCAGTACTATAAAATCAAAATTCTTTTTATTGAGTTTTTCCAAGGCATTAACCTTTTCATTGCTTGTTTCCAAAGCAAATCCAACATTTATTTGCTCCGCCGACTTAGCTTTACCTAATTCTTTGGCAATATCAATTGTTGGTTTTAATTCGAGCTTTAGTTCATCCTTCTCTTTAATTTTTTCATCAACCTTATTTACAGGAGAAAAATCAGCAACAGCTGCCGAAAAGATAGCTACATCACATTTAGAATAAAGTTCCCTGGATGTATTATACATTTCAGAGGCAGAAGTTACTTTCTTTAGTGATAAGCTTTCTGATGGTTCTGGTATATTTACTGGCCCTGAAACAAGCTCAACTTCAGCTCCTCTCCTACTAGCTTCTTCAGCAATAGCATACCCCATTTTTCCCGATGAATAGTTCCCAATAAACCGAACAGGATCTATCAACTCATGGGTAGGTCCAGCAGTAATTAATACTCTTTTCCCTGATATTTTAAATTTTCTAGACCTTTTTTTTTCGAAATAATTTATCAAGTATTTGACAATATTCTCTGGTTCATCCATCCTACCTTTTCCTTCAAGTCCAGATGCTAATTCTCCGGCTGCTGGTTCTAAAATATGATTCCCGTAAGAAGTAAGAATTTCAATATTCTTTTGTGTAGATGGATGTTGAAACATATCTAAATCCATAGCTGGAGCAACAAACACCGGGCAACGAGCAGACAAATAGCTTGTGATTAATAAATTATCTGCTACTCCATTTGCCATTTTACCCATTGTATTAGCTGTAGCAGGAGCAATTACATATGCATTGGCCCATAATCCTAAATCAACATGACTGTTCCATTTACCATCTTCAGGATTAAAAAAATCAACCAGAATTGGGTTTTTTGATAAAGTTGCTAATGTTAATGGTGTAATAAATTCTTTTGCGAGCTTAGTCATTACAACTTTAACATTAGCACCTTCTTTAATTAGCAATCTAACAAGTATAGCAGCTTTATAAGCTGCTATACTTCCAGTAATTCCTAATAATATGTTTTTGCCCTTAAGCATAAGGCAAGTTTATTCGTGTTGTTTTGAAGTTATTTTATCATTCTCAAGTTCATCAAGAGCAATAAGTGTTGGCTTCGGAAGACGCTCATAGAATTTTGATATTTCTATTTGCTCTCTATTTTCAAATACTTCCTCAAGATTATCTGTGTAATTTGCAAACTCTTCTAGTTTTTGATTTAGCTCTTCTTTAATTTCAGCACTAATTTGATTTGCCCTTTTCGAAACTACAACAACTGCCTCATAAATATTCTCGGCTTTTTCTCCCAACATGTTTGTGTCGCGAGTTATTGTGTTTGTTGCTGCTTTTGACTTTTTATAATCCATAGTTAATATTAATTAATTTCTGTTTCTTCTTGATTAGTTTCAACTCCCAAATATTTTGAAGAGCTTTTATAATACTTATTTGCTTCCTTCATATGACTGCTTTCGGGAAATTCAGACTTAAAAGAATAATAATCGTCTACTGCTGCCTGATATCTTTCTTTCTTCTTGGAAGCAATACTCTTTGAAGCATACATGTAACTTGATTTTAAAATCATATACATAATAGACTCACGGTATTTACTTTCAGGATATTTCAACAAACTATTATTCAAGGCAACTAACGATGCTTTATAATCTTCTAAATCGTAATACAATCGAGCAGAAATAAAGGATTTCTCAACCAATTTCTCTCTCAACTCATCTATATATTCTTTAGCTTCTTCAATTCTTTTTCCATCCGGGTGTTTTATCATGTATAATTGAAAACTCTGAATAGCTATAACAGAATAATCCTGATCAAGTTCAGGTCTGGGTGAATTTTTATAATTACAAAAGGCTGTCATATAATCTGCTTGTTCAACAAATTGACTTCCACCATAGGTTTTGGAAAATGTTGAAAAATAATGCCCGGCCATTATAAAATCATTTTGTTTAAAGTAACTCATAGCCTGGAAGAAATAAACTGAATCAGCCTCTTTTGTTCCCCTAAAAACAGGTGCTATTTGATCATACAATACCTGTGCTCTATAATAGTCGCCTTTGTCATAATATTTTTTTGCTTCATTATATTTTAACTTATAGTCAGAGCTTTTAAGTAACTTCTCATAACCACTACAGGATCCAAATACTAATAATACTGAAAAATAAAGAATTAAGGTTTTTCTCATCATGTCTGAAAATATCGCGCAAATTTACAAATTATATTAAAAACAATCGCAATATACAACGTTTAAAATCTATGATAATTATTTGGTTTGTTAAGAAATCAAAAAAAGTTACTTTTGCTCTGAAATTTCTAAAACTTAAATCGTGGATATATTTGATAAAATTAAGCAAGATATGGGGCCATTGGGCCAGTATCAAAAGATTGCACATGGCTACTTTATGTTCCCAAAACTTGAGGGTGAGATTAAACCACGTATGAAATTCCGTGGAAAGGAAGTACTAACATGGAGTTTAAATAACTACTGTGGACTTGCTAATCATCCGGAAGTAAGAAAAGCTGATGCTCAAGCAGCAGCTGACTGGGGTATGGGTTACCCAATGGGTGCTCGCATGATGTCTGGACAGACAAAGTACCATGAAGAACTAGAGGCGAAACTTGCTGAATTTGTAAGCAAAGAAGACTCATTCCTACTCAATTTCGGATATCAAGGTATGATTTCTATCGTTCAAACTATGGCTGGTAGAAAAGATGTTATTGTTTATGATTCTGAGTCTCACGCTTGTATTATGGATGGTATCTTTTTGCACAAAGCTACAGGAGGAAAGAGTTTCGTATTTCCTCATAACGATATTGAAAGATGCGAAAAGATGTTAATCCAGGCAACAAAACGTGCTGAAGAATCTGGTGGTGGTATTTTAGTTATTACCGAAGGTGTTTTTGGTATGGCTGGTGACCTTGGTAAACTTGATCAAATTGCGGCACTAAAGAAAAAATTTAGTTTCCGTTTACTAGTTGATGATGCTCATGGTTTTGGTACTATGGGAAAAACAGGTGCTGGTAGTGGTGAGCATTTTGGTGTTCAGGACGAAATTGACCTTTACTTCTCGACTTTTGCAAAAGCAATGGCTGGAATTGGTGCTTTTGTTGCTGGTAACGCTGATGTTATTCAGTACTTAAGATATAATATGCGTTCACAAACTTTCGCTAAGTCACTTCCAATGCCAATGACTATTGGTGCTCTAAAGCGATTAGAACTATTAAGAACTGACAACAGCATACGAGAAAACCTTTGGGCTGTTGTAAACAAGCTTCAAAGTGGCCTTCGTGAAAACGGATTTAATCTTGGTGAAACTGAATCTCCTGTTACTCCGGTTTTCCTTGAAGGAAATGTTGCTGAAGCAACTAATGTTGTAATGGATCTTCGTGAGAATTATGGTATTTTCTGTTCAATGGTAGTTTATCCGGTAGTTCCAAAAGATACTATTATGTTGAGAATTATTCCTACAGCTTCTCATACTATTGAAGATGTTGATTACACAATCAAGTGTTTTAAAGAAGTTCAAACAAAACTTGCTGCTGGCGAATACAAATCAGAGCAGTTAGCATCTTTAATGCAACAGTAAAATTCATTTTTACCAGATGATATATAAAAACCCGGCAATAGCCGGGTTTTTTTGTACCTACCTGCAATAACCTTAGTAATAACAACATACAAAAGTCTGACACAAGCACTAAATTGTTGATTAATAAACGTTAAGATTCTAACTAAGCATAATTAGGAAGGCTGAAAAACAAAAACGGAGCAATCTATTCGTTTTACAACGACAAATTGCTCCGTTTTTCGATTAATTACGTAGGTAAAAGACTCTTTTATTCTTGCTCTGAAATATATCTTTCTGCATCGATGGCTGCCATACAACCAGAACCTGCTGCCGTAACAGCCTGACGATATACATGATCCTGAACATCGCCACAAGCAAATACTCCCGGCACATTTGTTCTTGAAGAACCAGGAATTGTTTTAATGTATCCGGTTTCATCGGTGTCAATAAACTTGCTAAATGGTTCTGAATTTGGCTTGTGACCAATTGCTAAGAAAAACCCATCTATTTTAATATCCACATCTTTTTCATCTGCTTCTCCTTTATTAACAACAAGATGAGCACCCTCTACAACACCGTCGCCAAATAAACTTTTTGTCTGATGTTTCCAAAGTATTTCAATCTTAGGATTTTCCTCTACGCGTTTTTGCATCACCTTCGAAGCACGTAATTCATCCCGCCTTACAATCAAATATACTTTTTTCGCTAATCCGGCAAGATAAGTAGCTTCCTCGGCAGCAGTATCGCCTCCCCCCACAACAGCAACATCTTTTTCTTTGTAGAAAAATCCATCACATGTGGCACATGCCGACACACCAGAACCCATATATTGCTGTTCTGATTCAAGACCCAGGTATTTCGCAGTTGCTCCAGTAGCAATAATCACAGTTTCTGCTTCAATAACTTTTTTCTCATCAACTGTTACTTTGTGAACAGGACCTGAAAAATCGACATCGGTAACAATACCCCAACGAGTATCGGTTCCATAACGAACTGCCTGTTTCTTTAAATCTTCCATCATTGCGGGTCCTGTAATACCTTCAGGATATCCTGGAAAGTTTTCTACATCGTTGGTTGTTGTTAACTGACCTCCGGGTTGAATTCCTTCATAAAGAACAGGACTAAGATTAGCTCTGGCAGCATAAATAGCTGCTGTGTAACCTGCAGGACCAGAACCTACAATTAAACATTTAACTTTTTCAACATCACCCTCCGGGATTACATTTTTTTTCTCTTCATCTGAAGTCTCAAGTGGCTTAAATAAACTCATATATTTTTCGTATTTATTATTTATTATCATTTTTGGAAAGAACAAGAACTTGTTTTACCAGATTCTTACTAACCATTAAATTACAATAGTATCAATTATTTCCATTTCCTGACAAAATATATACCATTGTAGATAAGTAGATAAAAACACATAATAAATGGAATTGTTGACAGGAAAAGTTCAAATTTAATGAATAATTGGCAGTAAAAACATGAATTTTGTGTTGGGTATTCGCACTTTCCACTTTGTGGAACCAAAAAAAAAACATATTTTTGCAGCCGGAATAAATCGGGATGTAGCTCAGTCAGGTTAGAGTACTGGTCTGGGGGACCAGGGGTCGTAAGTTCGAATCTTATCATCCCGACTGACTTACAGAGGGTTAGACTATTCGTTTAACCCTTTTTTATATATCTAAAGCGAAATACTACCTTAATCAATTTTTGAAGTTGTAGGCTTTCCTATCTACTTTAAAAAAAAGTACCAAAACGCGATATTTATTATCATTTTCCAAAGTACTACCAACTGCACAGCTCGTGGTGGAAATATGCCGACGTGGTTATTCAAGTGGCAGCCGGTGGCCGGGCTATTTGCTAAAAAAATCGCTACAATGGTGAAGATTTGACTTACCTGGTGTTTGAGAGATGGTTGAAGGGGATAAATTGGGAGATTGTGTTTGGTAAAGCACATAGTTAACTTATAATCACCTTATTGTTTTATCTTGTTGTTTTAATATACACTTTCCCTAACTGTGAAAATTTGTAAATCATCTCAAGATTGATTAATCCTTTAGTTTTTAGTCTATAGTCCGTCAATTAGAGATTTTTCAATCTCAACCCATTTTTTGTATCCTTTATCACTCAAATGAACTCCATCAACGGTCAGGTCTTTTATTAAGTAACCATTTGCATCAACAAATTGACTATATAAGTCAACAACCTTGTAATAACCTTTGGCTTCATTTTCTTTAATTATTTTATTTACAGATAAGACATCTTCTTTCAAATATTCTCTGCGAGTAGGTAAAACTGTCCGTACAAAAATTTTTGTCTCAGGAGATTTATGGTGAATTAGTTTTGTGATTCTTAATATATTTTTTCCAACATAATCTGTTGAAGGAACAATTTTATAATATTTTAAATTCCTTCCTTCTTCTTCATGATGAATGTTAGATAAATCATTTATACCTATCAGGATAAATACCGCTTTGGGTTTAAAATAAACAATTTCATTAAGGCGTTTTAATACACCATCTGTAACATCACCGGCAATTCCCCGGTTTCGAATATGAGCTATATTAAATTTTTCAGTCCAATTTTTGCCTTTTTCTGTTATACTATTTCCAATAAAAACAATATCGCCAAATTCCAGTGGTTCGTACTCGAAATCCTCTATCCGTTTTTTATAATGGCCTTGTGTCCAATCGTTATGGTAGGGGGAGACAATTTCCTTGGTTGGATACAATTTAGACTTTTCTTTGACTGCATTTTGCTTTGATTGCCCTAAGGCATTAATACTAAATACGATTGCAATTAGAAAAAATAAGTGTTTTTTTATCATTTTTAATCAATTTATTCCAGGAATTTTAGCCTTTTTGCCTTGCATGCAACAGTTTGACTATGTTGAATGCGGATTTACGACCACAATCTTTTCCACCATGACCGCTGTTTATTAATTGTATTACAACCCTTACTTCAAATATTCAATATACCCAATAATATAAGAAGAGGAAACTTTGTGAATTTCATAACAATTAAATTTTAATATTAAATACTGCATACAAATAGAAATGAATTATTCTTCCATCAATTCATACCTTGACATGGTATCTGGCCTGGAAAATTCAAGGTAACTCAAAATAATTTGCATGGCAGTAGGATCTTTTTTATCAATAATTGTATCTGCCGATACTAATTTGTTTCCTGTTAGTATCAAATTGGCATTCTCCAGATTTAATGGAACACCGTAAATACCTACAAAACAAAAAGTATCACCATGGTGTAGCATTTCGTTTAATGAATTTATAAATTGTAACTCATCAAATACTTTTAAATTGGTAAAATATATCGAACTATCATTTTCAAGCCAATAATGTTTAACATTTTCACTTTTGGAATAATGTAACATGGGGGCAAGACTTATTTCTGATTGATATATAATTTTATCTATGTCAGGATGTGTGTTTTCTAAATGTGTTATGGCCTGATTATAGGGTCCGAAAGAAAAATAGGTTGCCTTAATTGAAATGTAGAAACATAAACTAAAAATGAGTGATAATAATCCATATTTAAGCCACTGTATATTTAAAATTACCAAGAATATAGCAATTGGGATAAATAGCATTGATACCATTGTCATTACATACCTAAAGTATAAAATTGATTGTGAAAACAGCGAAATAAAAAGGGCTGTTAAAATCGTTGCATTGTAAATTACCATCGATAGGCCTAATGCTATTCTTAATACATCGCCCTTTTTAGTTTTTTTTAATACCATATAAATGGACAGAACCGTAATTACATAAATTACACCCACCAGAATGTACGATGATGTTAATAAAGTAAATTTCTTTGCAAATGGAATGGAATAGCACTGAAAGAAGGTTGTAAAGCTTGGTTGTGGAATCCAAAATTCTTCATTGGCAGCACTTACATGCTTAAATAAAATAAATAACCAAGGAAGAAATAATACCACCAATAAAAGGCACATTATCAGGTGCGATTTCCAATAGGTTTTTTTATAAATGAATAAAAATGAAAATACAAAAACATTTGCCCAAAAGGCTGCAATTATACAGTAGTAATGCGTATATAGCGCCATTAGCGAAAAAATGCCCAGAAGAATTAAATCCTTTTTTTTACCGGATTGAATAAAAAGGCATGCATAAAAAAACACACCTGTTGTAAAAAACACCGACCAAGTATACATTCGGGCAGTTTGTGCATTTGATGCAAGCATGGGTAATGCCAAAAGCAGAAAACTAAAGTAAAAGGCTCCGTTTGTACTTAATACCTTTTTACCTACCACATAACTCAATATCAAAGTTAAAATGGCACCCAAAGTTGAAAATAGCCTAATGGTAAAATCAGTTAATCCAACAACAGAAGTAAATACTTTTAAGCCAAGAAAATATAAAGGCGGATGAAAATCATCAGTTAACAATTCAAACAGATTGCCTAATGGTTTTTTTATTAGTTCCCTTGTAAATACTTCATCTACCCATATATCGCTAAAGTTTATGTTGAACAGGTACAATATAGAAGCCGTAATTATAATAATTAATAAAGAGAGGATATCTTTCCTATTTGTTTTATATATTTCTTTAGGCATGGTTAATAGGTTTGGAGATTCATTTTAATAATAATATATTCTTAAATTGTAATACTAAGTATATTTTTTTGAACTAGAATATGCCCTTTTCTGACCTATGGTGAATAATTCGATATTTTCCGGCTTTAGTTCAACGTTGGCGGTATGGTTAGTAAGGGATTATGGGCTTTCTACCTATCAAGTTACAGCAAAATTTGAAGCGGGTTTCTGCGCCCCAAAAACCACTTAAACCCTTATTAACTATACCGCGTGTTGGGCGTATGTGCTTTATTTATTGTTCATATTCTTTTGATTCATCTTGTAAATCTTTATCCCACTTTTCTTTTGCCAGTTCTGACCATATTTCAATTAGATTGCTTTCAGGGTCTCGAAAATGAACAGCTCTCATTCCCCAACCAGTCATATCGGCTGGGTCGTTGATAAATTCAACTCCTTTATCTGACAATTCTTTAAAAGTTTCATCAACACTATCAACTTTCAAGATTATAGCTATTTTCTCTCGGTTATCAACTGGTAAAGATTTCTCAGAATTTCCAATTGCACTTGCCATTAAGTCGGATTTGAAAATTGACAATCCCATTTTACTTGATTTTAATCCAATATCGAAGCTGGCATAATCTCCACCAATCTTTCCCCAGGTTACTTTAAAGCCAAGTTGTTCAGAGTAAAACTTAAAACATTTGTCGAAATCCTTGACTAATAGTCGAATGTTACTTAATTCCATAATTTTTAATTTAAATGATTATTCGACAAATCTACATTCGTTCAAAATCATAGTATTGTATAAATCGGTCATTATTTTTTAAGTCCAGTTTTTCAGGTGTCATTCCTGTAAATTGTTTTATTTCTCTAATGTAATGCGATTGGTCGTAATAATGGAAATAGTCCGATTTATTGTTTTTCACATCTCGTAAACTTTTTTTGAAGCGAACAATTTTTGAATAATCTTTGATTCCAATTCCTATCATATTGTTTACCAATCTATGTAGTTGTCGTGAACTTAATCCGATTGTCTTGGAGATTTCGTCAACTGTAATATTTCCAATTGAAGTATCTATTAGCTCAAAACACTTATTCAATCGCTTATCAGTTTTATTATTTGGAATAAGTTGTAAAAACTGTTTGTCTAAATAATTAACAAGAAATTCGGGAAATCCATTTAAGCTGTCAATCAAAATTTGCTCATTTAAATCAAAGTCCTGTAATGTTACATTCTGAGAATCATCAAGGGATTCTTTTATGTTGAATTTGAATAAACCTCCAATTGATATTGGTTTAAAGCGAATTCCAAAAACTTCTGTATTTTCAGAATAACTTATCGAAATCGATTTGCTCCATATTCCAGTCAGTCGGGTGCTAACAATCCGATTTTCTTTTATGACTACCAATAAATCAAAATATCCATCTGGCAGAATATCGAACGGTTTTTGAATACTAGTCCGGATATTAAAATACCAGTAGGATTTTATGTAATCCTTTAACCTTAAATCAGGCTCAAATTCACGATATGTTATCTTGCTTGCAGTCATTTTCTTGCATTACGCCCAACTAATAAGTATTCTATCAATCGTTAACCAAAAGTAAATCAAAATGGCCATTTGAACAAACAGCCCTCGGGTTTGATTAAAAGCTCTGATAATGGTTGATAGAATATCGTTGGACTATGCCGTCCGTCGCTATGGGTATTCTATTTTGCACCCTTTTGTTTTCGGATAGGTTGTGTTACTATCAAATCTAAAAGATGATGAAAAATTACAATAGTCAACAAGAATACACAATAGTGAGATGATATTTTAGAATGTTGTAATACTTACCCCCCTAATATTCCTGCACTAAAATCAATAAAACTGAGCATATCAAAAATATTCATTCTTGCCTACGCCTGTAAAATTAGTTTGACCTAAACTTCTTTAATCTTTCCCTATCTAATTAGTTGAACCTGAAAAACCCCTCTCTTTTTGATTTAAGCAATTTGTGTTTTCCTCATACCAAATAGTACAACCATTAGATTAAGATAAAATGATATAGCTTCGGACTTTAACCTCCGAAGCATTTTCTTTAGAT
>JBNKCO010000046.1:0-5992 GCA_050287785.1 Bacteroidales bacterium | reverse complement strand
AACAGAAAAAATACTTGCATATCCAAACCCGGTTACCGATGTGTTGAACCTTCAGCTACCAGTCTCAGTAAATGAGATAGCTATTTTTTCACTAGAAGGAAAACAACTTTACAGGCAAAATTCAACTTCCGACAATGTTGAAATAGACATGTCTGACTATAAACCAGGAATATATTTTGTAAAAGCAATTGGTCAAAATGAAACCTGGACACAAAAGGTTTTAAAGAAATAGTGATTAATTAGGTTTATTAGTTAAAAGGCTGTCTTACTTATATTAAAGACAGCCTTTTTCAGGTCTGAATATTTATGTTTTTACCTAACCGCCTTTGAATATTAGTTAAATACGGTTTTTATAAAAAAGTAGATTTAAAATGAAAGTAATACAATTTATCATCGTTTTTTTTACTTTTTATTTAAGTATATATTCTCAGGAAACGAAAATAAAATTTAATCATCTAACAATAAAAGATGGTCTTTCAGACAATTGGGTCAGGTGTATTTATCAAGACAGTTATGGATATATGTGGTTTGGGACTGGTAGCGGTGGACTAAATAAATATGATGGATGCAATTTTACAGTCTATCAAAACGATCAAAAACTCAAAAAATGTATAAACAGTAATACTATTAATTTTATTTATGAAGATAAGAACCGTAAATTATGGATTGGTACTTCAAGGGGATTACATATATACGACAGGGACTCGGACAACATCATCCCTATACCTTCTTTCAATTATATCTGCCTGGAAGACATTTTTGAATTAGATAATGGTAAATTTATTTTAACAATCCTGCGTGATATTTTATTATATGAACCTAAAAATGATTCGATAAAACACATTATCAATGCAAATGATAATCAGTCAATTGAGTTTATTGAAAAAGGATTGTTACAATATGACAACAGATTGTTAGTTGGCACAAGACAAGGACTTTTTTATATAGACACTATTGCAACTAAACTTATACCAATCCATACAAATATTGAAATACGATCAATATTTATTGATGACAATAATAGGCTATGGTATGGCACACAAAACAAAGGTTTGTTTTATTTGACCCTTAATGATGGCGATATTTCAAAGCCAATAATAAGAAATTTCATTCAGGAACCTAACAATGAAAACAGCATTAGTGAAAGCTCTATATTAGCAATACAAACTGATAATAAAAACAAATTGTGGATAGGTACTGGAAATGATGGGTTGAATATTCTTAACTTGGAAAATTTAAGAGATGACCCTTGTATTTTCAGCCATATCAGAAATAACCCCTTTGACAAGTTTAGTGTTTTAGGAAATGCTACAAATACAATTTTTAAAGACAACGAAGGGACAATATGGATAAGCACACTAAATAGCGGAATAAACTATTATAATAAAAAGTTATTTAAATTCAGTCATATAAAACATGAAGGAAATAATAAAAACAGTTTAAATAATAATCACATAAATGCAATTTACCAGGAGGGGCGCTATTTATGGGTTGGCACACAAGAAGGTTTAAATATTCAAGATATTAAAACCAACAAATGGGAACATTTTGAATATAATAAAAACAATAATAAAAGCCTGGGTGCGAAAGCTGTTTGTGCCATATTTAGGGACAGTAAAAAAAATATGTGGATAGGGACATGGGAAGGTGGGTTGAACCTTTTTAACGAATCTACTAAAACTTTTACCCGGTATTTTAACGATCCGGATAATAAATCCTCAATTAGCAGTAATAATATTTTTGATATTGATGAAGACGAAAATGGAATATTATGGATAGCTACAATGGGTGGGGGCCTAAATAGGTTTGATTATAAAAATAATTCTTTTAAAAGTTACACCAATAATCCCGATCCCACTAAAAATTCTGATAAATGGGTCGGGGATATTGCAATGATGGACCAAAACGATGAAATACTGCTTGCAACAAGCTACGGTTTTCAAATATTTAATACAAAAAGTGAGAATTTTCTTCATTTCATTTACAACCCAAACAATCCCAAAAGCCTGAGTAGCAATAATATTATGTGCGTGTTTGCCGATAGCAAAAAAAATATTTGGCTGGGCACTGATAACGGATTAAACCTGTTCAATCGGGATAACAGTAATTTCGAACTTTATAACATTAAAGACGGATTGCCAAATAATGTTGTAAGGGCAATTTGTGAAGACAATCATGGTAATCTTTGGATCAGTACTAACAAGGGGCTTTCAAAATTTATTAATGGAACAGAAAGGCCGGAAAACCCATTATTTGAAAATTTTGATATGAAAGACGGGTTACAGGAAAATAATTTTAACAACCATTCTTGTTTTAAGGATAAATCGGGAAAATTATATTTTGGAAGTATAAATGGACTTAATGTCTTTAACCCTGATAGTATAATAAATGATAAAAGTTTTACAAAATTAGCATATACAGATTTTCTTCTTTTTAATAAACCAGTTAAAATAGGTACAAAAGGTTCTCCGTTAAAAAAAAATATTAACTTGACCAATAAGATTACCCTGCCATACAATCAAAAGGTTATAACTATTGGCTATACGGGCATAAATTTTCTAAATCAGCAAAAATTCCATTATGCCTATATTTTGGATGGATTTGACAAGGAGTGGAATTATGTTGGCAAACAAAAGTATGCCACCTACACAAACCTTAACCCCGGCAAATATACTTTTAGAGTAAAGGTATCTACCAATAATATATTTTGGTACGAAAAAGAAAGCCCTCTGGTAATAACCATTAAACACCCATGGTGGCTAACCCTATGGGCAAAAGCCTTATATGTATTATTTATCCTAACACTTTTATATTTTTTTAGAAAATTTTCGATCATTTCCATAAATCTTAAAAAACAATTATGGATGGAACATATCGAAAAAAAGAAATCAGAAGAATTACATCAACTAAAAATCCAGTTTTTTACAAATATTTCGCATGAATTACGTACCCCGCTAACATTAATAATTGGCCCGCTAAATAAAATACTGAAAAATAACAATATAACTAAAGAACTAAAAATAATAAAAAACAATGTCAACCGCCTGAAAACACTGGTTGATCAAATACTTTACTTTAGGTTGATAGAAAGTAACAAGATGCAACTGAACCTGGAATATACTGATGCAGTAAATTTTGTTAAATATATCATATTCAATTTTAGCGAATTTGCTGAACAGAAAAACATTGACTTAATATTTAATTCCGAAGTTAAAACTTTACCTGTTAAAATTGATAAAGACAAAGTCGAAAAAATCGTTGCCAATATCATGGTAAATGCTATAAAGTATTGCTCCAATAGGGATTCGGTAATTGTGAGTTTAAATGTTGATTATGAAAGTTCAGATGAAACAAATTATCTGGTAATTGAAATCCGGGATACCGGAATAGGGATTTCCAGGGATAGCATGGATAATATCTTTAACCGTTTCTTTACTTCGAACAACAATAATTATAGTATAGCCAATAAAACAGGCATAGGATTACATATTACAAAAAAACTGGTTGAAATTTACGAAGGTAAAATATCCGTTAGCAGTGAACCAGGAAAAGGCTCGGTCTTCACGGTCTCACTACCAGTTGATAAAGACAACAAAACAACAATCAGTAATAAAGAAGGGATAACTAATATTGTAACCCAATATTCAAGAAATAACCTTCAGAACATATTGAACATAGAAGCCAGTTCTGCAAATAAGCAATCAATACTAATAATAGACGATGATATTGAAATATGCCGATACCTCGAGAGTATTTTAATTGAAGAGTATAATATAGAAATGGAGACAAATCCATTAAACGGCATTAACTTATCAATTAAACTTATGCCCGATCTTATTATATGTGATATTATGATGCCTGAACTGGAAGGAACTGAATTATGCAAACAAATAAAATCTGATATACGAATTTCTCATATTCCAATAATTTTACTAACAGCTAAAGCAACTACTAAAGATAATATTATTGGATTTGAAATTGGGGCAGATGCATACATTTACAAACCCTTTGACGATGACTTGTTAAAATCACGGATTAAAAACCTAATAAATCAAAGAAAATTGTTACGTCATCATTTTGTTGGCGATGACGGAATAATTAATTCAAAAATATCAAAAAATATTCTCGACAGATCGTTTATAGAAAAAGTAGTAGCAATAATCCGGGCTAATTTCAAAGATCCGAATTTTCATGCAGATAATATTATCAAGGATATGAATATGAGTAAAAGTGTGTTTTATGCAAAATTCAAAGCTTTGTCAGACCAGTCTGTTAATGATCTGATAAATACATTTCGCTTAAAACGGTCGGAAGAATTGTTATTGAAAACAAATATGTCCATAACAAATATCGTTCATCAAAGTGGTTTTAATAACCACTCCTATTTTAGTTCTGTATTTAAAGAGAAAAATAAAGTTACACCCAAAAACTACAGAAAAATACCAGAATTAGTAAGCGGGGAGGGTATTAATAAAAGTTGATGGCGTATTTACCACGGGAATCCTAAAAAAGCCACATTTAGATACTCGGCATATATACAATGAGACTCAATAATCCGGAATTTCAGGAAAATATTTATAATAAAAAGGAAAAAAATTGAAATATTATTTCTTCGTAAATAATATTTTTAATCGGTTACAAAATTAAAAATCCAGCTAAACTACTTTACACACAATTTTAATTTATATAGCCACAATATTCGTGTTGTCTGGGTTTAAAATATCACGAAATAAATTCCTGTAAACAACTTAATTCAATACTCTATAATTCTATTTCTAACTAAAAAAAAGCTAATAATGAAAAACAGAAGATTTATTCTAATTCAAATGATCGGTATATTAATACTTACCGTCTTAACCACTGAAGTCCAGGCTACCAGGGGACGTGTTCAAATATCGAACAGCACGATTAAATCAGACAGGGGCACACTAATAAGAGGTGGTCGGGTGTCTTTAGATATTTGGGATGAAACACCCTCTCAATCCGATATTGACGCCATGAAAAACCGTGGTTTAAATGCAGTTCATATTTATGCTGAATATGCCGGTAGTGGCCGGTCTGGTGGTTACAATTCAGCTAAAGTTGACAATGTTGTTAACCTGGCTGACCGTAACGACTTATATGTAATATTGACCATAGGATGTGGTGGGGCTAATGGTAGTTTTGACGCAACTTTTGTTGAACAATTTTGGAATTACTACGCACCACGTTACAAAGACAAGACACATGTTGTTTATGAAATAATGAATGAACCCCAAAAATGGTCTGCCCCATACAATAGCGCCACCCTCGATATGGAAAGGAACACGTTTAATCTTATCCGCTGGCATGCCCCAAACACACATATAATGTTGATGTCTTATTCCCAACCAAATAATTGGACCCAGGCTGCTAACGAGTGTGCAAATTTAGGTGTTTCATGGAGCAACGCCTCAGTTGCCTTTCATACTTACGGAATAGATAATAATGAAAGCTTTATTTTATCCAGCTTTTTTAATGCCATGAAAGGTAAAGGTATAGCATACGCATGTACTGAGCCTAATTTGAATATACAAGAAACAACAACTAAAATATTTGAAAGCAATGGCGTTTCACAAACCTACTTTATAAATGTTCACAATATTGCAACCAACAATTCCAGTTTTTATAACTGGATAAACAGCAACGGTATTTGTTGGACTCCAGATTTCGGCACATGGCCCTCATGCGGCGGCTGTGATCCGACCTCAATTACCCCATATGTACAAGTAGATGATGGCTCTTGGCAACAAACGTCAAGTGTTACAGTTGATGCTGGAGCAAAAGTTAAATTTGGCCCGCAGCCCACATCAGGTGGCTCATGGTCATGGAGTGGTGGTGGCACATCCGGTACATCGCGTGAGCAAACAATTTATCCTACAAGTTCAGTAACTGCTACTGCCACTTATACAAATTCCTGTGGGGCACATAGCACTCAAAATTTTACTGTAAGTGTAAACGGCGGAGTCAGTAC
>JBNKCO010000045.1:0-1859 GCA_050287785.1 Bacteroidales bacterium | reverse complement strand
GATGCTGGTGATGTTAATTCAGGATTTAAAGATGGTTATTTATCGAGTGACTTCAATATGGATCCGGAATACACTTACGATGCCAATGGCAATATGACCATTGACAAAAACAAGGGTATTAACACTGCCATTAGTTATAATTATTTAAACCTTCCTGAAAGCATAACACACAGCCTTGGAACAACAGAGTATGTTTATAACGCCGCGGGTGTAAAACTTTCTCATAACGATGGTAATGATATTACAGAATATATTGGTAACTTTGTTTACGAAAATGGTTCCTTGAAATATATCTTAACCAGCGAAGGGAAGATAAACCATAACGCAGGAGTATTTGCTTACGAGTACTTCTTAAAAGACCACTTGGGAAATACCAGGGTTACTTATAAGCAAAATGGTGAGATAGTACAAACAGCAGACTACTATCCATTTGGCATGAGGCAAGAGCCAATGGCCTTGGAAGATGCTTCTCAAAAATACCTCTACAACGGTAAAGAACTACAGAAGGAACTGGATTGGTATGATTATGGAGCAAGAATGTATGATGCAGCGCTGGGGAGGTGGTCAACACCCGATCCCCTTGAACAGTATGAAAGTCCTTATATTTATGCAGGTAATAATCCTATTTTGCTTTGGGACCCTACAGGCATGTGGGCTGAAGAAGGTCCGATGGCTTGGACAAGGACGGTTATTGATCTTATGGGGAATATTATATATCACGATGATAAAGACGATAAGATTTATATTTCACCTGATGGTAAAAAAGGTGCTGATGGTAATACTGATGGGTTAGATGAAGTTGGAACTGAGAAACCAGGAGAGAATTATCATGTTGGAGGGTATGTAAGATTTAACTCCACCGGAACAGACCATCAAGTTTATAATTCATATTACAATTATCTTACAACAATTGACGGACCAATTGAAGTAGATTATACTATCGAATCTTTATTTATTCCTGTTTTTGGTTGGTTAAAGTATCTTAAAATAGGGAAATATGTTGGTAAGTATGTATTCGCTATTACAGCAAAAGAAGGGAACCTAATCTTATTTTCAACCAAAGTCGGTGGAAAAGCCATAGAGTTTGGCGGGAATATTACTAAATCTAAAGGTGTTATGATTATAAAAAATTTTGATATTGATGGAGCATTGACCAATAAAGTAGGCATTAAGGGTTTAAAGGAAATTATTACAGATTTTGGAAAGCAACAAGGAGTATCAAAAGTTATAATAGAAGGAGCTAAAAGAACAACAGGAGCTAATCCAGGTCGTATCCCATCTCAATTGATATTTAATATTAAATAATATGTTAAAAATTAAATTTATAGGTTGGCAAATAGGAATGCGCCCAATTCCATTTATTAAACTCCTAAATAAGAAAGCGGGCTTATCCTTAGTCAAATCCAAAGAAATAAAAGATAAAATTGTTGATGAAGGTCAATCCATTGAGATTATTATAAGAGATGAAAAAATAGCTCATGAAATTATTGTTGAAGCTCAAAAATATGGAGTTCTTTGTGAACTAGTTGAAGAATAACCCACTCCTCGGGGTTTGTAACCCCGCTCTTTCGGATTTGTAATCTGGAGGAAGGAGAAGAAAGGATTTGTAATCCGAAAGAGCAGGCATCGTCCAGTAAAGGATATAATTGAATATCCTGAGAGTAGAAGAGAGTGGTTGTTAGATAGTGTCTGCAAGAAAACTTAATAATATCCGTCACGAGGAACGAAGCAACCGAAGCTTGCGAGCTCATCGAAGATAATCTGTTTGCATTGGTAGTCAGTAGCTTGAGATTGCCACGCTTCGCTCGCAATGACGCTCAGAGTAGTTTTCTTGCAGACACTAGATAGGTTTGAATATG
>JBNKCO010000044.1:0-72930 GCA_050287785.1 Bacteroidales bacterium | reverse complement strand
CTAATTTCGACTACGATTTGCCAACTTGAAAGAGGATGAGTTTATATTTGTGGGAGAAATTAGAAGAGCCGTATGACGGGAGACTGTCACGTACGGTTCTGAGAGAGGCTTGGGGTGAAATTCCCCTTGCCTACTCGATACAGACCGTTAGGGAATAAGTTCAATATTTTCCACAGGGCCACATTAGTTTTGTAATTCTATACTTCAATTCAGACTTAGTTAGTATCAACCGCTAGCGAATTGAATAACCAAATAAAATAAATCTGGATATTGGAAACTTCAGCTTCTACATGTCATGAATGACCGCCAACCACTATTTTAATAATTTTTATATTCAAAGCTATAAACCGTATAAATTGCCATGGTACAAAACTTCTCCAAAAAATTGTGAGTTTTGTAGGCATTGGTGCATAAGATTCCTGAGAATAGTCCCTTCGATTTGTTGATTTCATATTTTTATAAATTTTAAATATTAGGGTATGGAATTATTCAGGTAATAAATACCAGAATGGATATCCTTTTGCTTTGTGTAAAAACATGTAGTGCATAAACCATTTCATCCAATGACCGGCAAGCCCGGTCTCACCAACAGTGTTGTCTATATTACGTCCCCATTCCGGATATTTCTCCCAGTCGGGAACAATAGGCGAAACAGTCATAGTAGCAGCACTCCCCTTCCTTAGTCCGTAGCCAGCTGAAACAATGCAGGCAGCCCCCATTTTTCCCATTGAGGCTTTGTGTTTAAATACAGGCTGTCCTTTTTTTATCCAGTCGGTAATATTTTGAGCTACAACCTTACCAATTACTCCCGAAGGCATTCCTGTACGTGGAGGTGCTGGAAATATTGATGTGCCGTTTTTACTTTTCATTGGTTTTGAAATGGAATGCGGTGGGGCAAACGCAATACCAGCAGCAAATACATTTGGGTAATCGGGATTTTGGTAGGTCGATGGCCAATCTTTTACACTCCATTCTTCATATGGTTTGCCAGAATAGTCGGCATCAACCTTCATAAAACCATTAGGCATAAATACTTTCGAGGTAATATCTTGGTCTGTTTTATCGTATGCTTTTATCCCTTGACCACAAAACCCAGGAATGAGCATGGCAAAATCAAAGGTTTCTTCCTTATATTCTCCCTGTAGGGTTTCATATAGAACCTTACCCGGTTCTACTTTATAAACTCCGGCCTGGGTTATCCAGTGAATTCCACGTTGAACGAAAAAAGATTCCGCAAAAACCTTGGTAGGCGTTATATATCCTCCCCTTTTCACATATGCACCACCCATACCAAAATCACCTATTTCATATTCATTGGATAACCATGTGATTTCTGCAAGATGTTCCAATTTTCGTTTCCTGATTTCATAATCAACATTCAGGATATATTCAAAAGCAGCTCCCTGACAGGTTGCCGCAGCATGACCGGTACCCACGAGAAATTTTTGTTTTTGCCCTTGTTCCATTTTGTGAATAGATTCTTTTAATTTCACCCAAGCTTCCGATGCATGTGAGTAACTGCAAACCGACTCCGAATTTTTTCCCGGTCCCAGTCCTTCTGTGGCTTCAAAATTTAGTTTCGGTCCTGTAGCATTTACTAAGAAATCGTAATCAACATCTTCTGTCTGTCCCTGTAATGAATCTTCGGTATATTCTATAGTCACATATGCTTTTTCATTATTGGAGTTGCCTTCCGGATGAATTGAAACAACTTTAGCTTGTTTAAATACTATACCCCATCGTTTATATAAAGGAGCAAGCTTAAATCTTACCTGGTCAATGGACATACGCCCCACTCCAACCCATATATTCGACGGAATCCATTGATAATAGGAGTTTGGTGTAACTACAACAACTTCGTGATTCTTTTTTAGCCACTTTCTTAGATAGGCTGCAGCAGTGTGACCTGATATTCCCGCTCCTAAAACAACAACTTTAGACATATTTATAAGATAGATTAAAATTTGTTTTTAAAAGTATTCAATTTTGACAAATATATAAATAACAAGGAACTCTATTCAATTCTTTTTGTTGGCCGAGTGGTGGAGAAGTGCCTTATGAGTTGTTTATGGATTCTACATTTAGCTGAGAATATAATAGCCAACACATAGTTGAATGAACCGACCAACGGAAGCTCATGATTGGAGGAAATTTAGCAAAGAGTTCATGACTGAAAGGAGTAATAAGATTGTAAGCTTTCGAACGCAAATTTAACATTCATATTGTAAGATAAGCATGAGTGTTTCAGCTCATCACACAAACACCACTTCACTGTAACACACTTGCTTTTTAGCCAACGCTCCTTAGACTAATGTGAGACAATGAATCTTTGAGTTTTAAATCCATCTGGAGTGGTAATTGAGACCAAATAAACTCCTGGAGAAACATCTGATAGGTTCACTTCAAATGAATTTAATCCTGAATGAAAAATATTTTGAGAAACTAATGTTTTTATTTGAACGCCTGAAATATTTACTAATGAAATATTGCCACCGTTACATTAGATAATGAAAATTCAATTCAAATCCAATTTTTTCCAAAGTTTCGTTTGACAAGCTTAAGTAATTAATTTCATCAAGAACAATATTTTTTTCCTGATTCCAATAATTTACAAATTAGGAAAGAACACAAAAAAAAGAAGATATTTAAAACAACTCTACGCAACATTAAAAATAAGTAAGCCAGAGAAAGTCTGTATTTAAGGATTATTACATTTAAAAAAGCTTAATACAGCAAGAGAATTTGGTGGCTCGGAAGTCTGCCTTTCTATTTTATTAAGGATGTAAGCAAGGCTATAACAACATCTTCACCAAAGTTTGAACCAACTAATAAATATGATTTTTGATTAAACCGTAAATATGCATTTAACAAGATCATTTTCCTATTCAGCTTAATGATTAGGCGATTCAGCGTTTTTGTTTTTCATAGACTTATTCATTGAGTTTATTTTGATTCAATGTTTAATCAAAATAAGAAATTATGAAAACAAAATCTTTTACAATTATCACATTAATAGCAGGCCTCGTAGTTTATTCAAGTTCTGCCTTTAGTCAAGGAGTCACAATGTGTGAAAGTTACCTGGAAAGCCTTCCAAATATACAACTAGAAGAAAAAACACCCCAAAAGTACTTATTGCTTATAGATAATCAGAATTTTGATATTTATGGAAATCCTGGGAGTAAGTCGAGAATTACTGCAGAATATACACGTGGTTTGAAAAATAACTCTGTAAGATGGAACAATGTTAGAATTGCTCAATCCCCAAATTTTAATGAAACACTTGCAGAAGGAGAAAAACAAAGTTCTATGGAAAATTATTCTTATGTGGTTTCTAAAGAGATGGCAAACGGAACATTTTTTAAGGTTACTGCCGAAACAGACCTTCAAATGAAAACACTTGTATGGGATATGTTTACTTTTGAAATAATTGCATGGGATTCCTGGGATTCACTAATGTTAAACGTTGAATATTCTTCAAGGGAAATTAATTCCAAAGTTCAGATCGAGGGACTGGGAACCATTGAAAATAAGAATATGAGAATTACTTGGACAGGAATTACAAAAAAGAACGGTAAATTATGTGCAATTATTAAATATATTGCCATTAACAATCCCATGGAATTTAATGTGCATAATGTGGATATAAAAGGAAGCACTCACTATTGGGGAAATATCTATGTATCGTTGACTGATAAGCAAATTGAATACGGGGAATTAAATGAGATTCTTTTGATGGACATTATTACGAATGGACAAGCACAAGGCAATACAGCATATTCAACAAGAAACATAACCCTTGAAAAAATCCGTTAAATTTGAAGTTATGAAATCCAGAGGAATAAAAGATTTGTACCTGCCACAAGAATTGGCTTTTCATGTTAAGCTTTTACTCTTTTGTGCTTCATTTTCCATTATATGGAGCTATTTTACAAATGCTGGGTTTGGTATTACATCCATTATTGGCTTATGCTCAATAATGATTTTTGATCTCGAAATTGCTCATTATATATTAAAATGGTTAAAAAAGCTTTCTAAGAAATATGCTTCGATATATAATGAAAGGAGTTCAATAAAAAAAGTAGTCTGGTTTAATTTATTAGGATTATTGTCTTTTTACATTTTTTTTATTGCGCTAAATACTGTGGGTGTTATTTTGTATCTAATTGCGATACATTGGATTAATGGTTGGGAGATGCCTAATGTAATTCGCATTGTTAGTGAAAACGATGTTGTAAAGGTTGCTGCAATAGCAATGTTATTCAGTATCCCTATATTTTTATTTCAAAAATGGATGGAAGCTATGAATAAAACATACAAATTACGTGAGCAGAACCTCATTTTTCAGAACGAGACTTTAAAAAGCCAGGTTAATCCGCATTTTCTTTTTAATAGTCTGAATACACTTTCTTCGCTTGTGAATTCAGAAGTTGAAATAGCCGAACAATTTATTGCCAGGTTATCTGTAATTTACAGGTATATTCTGGATAACAGTTCCAAATTAAAAGTGCCGCTTAAGGAGGAAATCGATTTTATCAAGGATTACTATTATTTACATCAAATAAGAAGCGAGGGTAAAATTTTTCTTGATATTGAAATAGCAGAGCAAGATATTTTATATGAGATATTGCCGGTATCCTTACAATTATTAATTGAGAATGCCATAAAACACAATATGGCAACACAGGAAAAACCTTTGAGAATAAATATTTATATTGAAGAACAAAATATCATAGTTAAAAACAATATCCAAAAAATGGCAACACAAGTAGTTTCGACAAACATTGGACTTAAAAATCTTAACGAACGAGTGAAGTTGCTTACAGGTAAAGAAATTGATGTTATGGAATTTGAAGGAAATTATTTTGTTAAAGTACCTTTAATAGCATGAATGTTTTAATAACAGAAAATGAAAAACCTGCAGTTGAAGGTCTGGTCAGGCTTTTACAAAAAATTGATGCAGGTATAAATGTTATTGGGACTACTGAATCTGTGGAATCAACAATAAATTGGCTTCAAAGCAATCTTCATCCCGATTTAATATTTATGGATATTCAGCTTGATGACGGACTTTGCTTTGAGTTGTTTGAAATAATGAAGATTGAAATACCTGTAATTTTCACTACTGCTTACGATGAATATATGCTCTCAGCTTTTAAAGTTAACAGTGTTGATTACTTGTTAAAACCCATTGAAGAAAACAATTTACGTGCTGCTATCGAAAAGTTCAAATCTATTCATTATAAAGTATCTATAAAAAACAATGTGATAAAACAGGTATTGAATGAACTAAACAAAGGGTATAAAAACCGTTTTTTGATTAAAGTAGGAGAGCATTACAAATCAATTCCCGATAACGAAATATCCTGTTTTTACATTCTGGAACGGGCTACATTTATCAGGACATCTTCAGATAGAGATTATACGGTTGATTATACTCTCGATAATTTGCAAAAAAAGATTGACCCTGATAGATTTTTCAGAATCAACAGAAATTGCATTATTAGCATTAATGAGATAAGTGATATACTGAACTATTCATCGAGCAGATTAAAAATAAAGCTAAAAAGCAATAAACCCATTTATGATCTAATAGTAAGTAAAGATAAAGTTAGAGGGTTTAAAAAGTGGATAGATAAATAAGCTGGTAGGTAGTATATAGGACTATTAGTTGTTTGCAAGACCCAGCGATGAATCTATACTGGACAACACTCCAACCAAAATAACCGAATATTTTTCCTCTGGAATCTAGGCCAACACGCAGTAATATTTAATCAGTGGCTTCGTGATTTAATAGGTTTACGCTCCAATGTGCGCAAAGATTTCTTACTGCCTGGTGCTGTGTACAACCAATACGGAACAGTGTAAAAACGAGGGTATACCTAAAAAATGTTGACCCCAGTCTTAGTCGATTCTAAGCCAGGCAAAACTTGGTGGCGCTCCATGACATATAAAAATAATAAGGTAAAGAAAACAAAATTGTTTGAAAAAATATATATATGAAATTAGTACTTCTAAAAAGAAATAGCTATATTCATATATAGAACATTGATTTCTATATACTTCTCAGATACTAACCGAAAAATCTAATTCTCATTTTCATATAAAACGTATTATTAATTTATAAATTATTAGAAAGGAAAAATTATATGACATCAGAGAAAAACAAGACACAATTTAATCACTAAACGAAATAACATTATGGAGAAACCTTTTTTGCATGATAACATTCGAAAAGGATGTTATAGATGCTTATTTGTAGTTTTATTGTTGATTAGCCAGCAGTTTGGGTTATTTGCTCAAGAACAGTCATCGGCGTCAAGTTCTAAATTAAATTTTGGTTTCAGGGTGGGCGCAACAATTAGCTCATTTACAAATCAGCAACCCCACAACAATATTACGTCCGGCTTTAGCGGTGGTGCCTTTGTTGCATATCCATTAAACGAAAATATGGGAGTGCAGGCAGAAGTGTTCTTTACTCAGGAAGGTGGGCGTTTGCTAACATTTGACTACCCTTCGCTGGTAGGAAAAGATTTTTGGTATGCATTAGATGCTGAAAACCAGAAATTAGTATTAAATAATATATCTGTTCCCATACTCTATAACTATAATCTTGCATTTAGCAATTTTAAACTTGGTGCCTTTATTGGTCCGGATTTAGGATATACAGTAAGTGCAAGTGTAATGAAAGAAGGGACAGTGTTTACTGAATCCGGCTCATTTCATACCTATACGGGCAGTGAAGATGTGAGTAGCAATATTGAAAAATTTCATGTTGCAGCTACTGCCGGAATAGGTCTTAAGATACCAGCCGGGAATTTAAACCTTTTACTTGATGTAAGGTACAAATATGGTTTGACCTCTGTGTATAAATCATATAGTTATGTCGGTATTCCACAAATTGCTGGTGATTTAAAGTTCAATACCCTTAGTGTAACTTGTGGAATAAGTTTCTAATAAAAAAAAAGAAAATAATAAATAAAATGTTCAATTTAATATTTAATGGGATGAAAAAATTTTTAAAATTTTTATCGTTTGTTTTAATTTCAGGAATAGCAACTTATTCTTGTACAGACGAATTTAATGAAAAAGATGCGATGGAGGCCCTTCAGTTAGTCTCTCTACAGGTAGCTGTCCACGATGCGAGTAATTCCGATGCAGCATTATCTGGTGTTACAGTTAAAGCTGTAATTGATACCATGGCAGTTACTGCAACAACTAACCCAAATGGAATTGCTGTATTTGAAGATTTAAAAATTGGTGGCAACATAAATATTTATGTCTCAAAAGAAGGGTATACTACAGTTTTTACATCAGTTAATACAACACCAAATGATTACAGGCAGACTGTTATTGGTAGTAATGTTTATATGTATTCAACAACAGGTGACAATGTGGTAACCATAAAAGGCCAACTAACAATTGAAACGAACGTGACAAACCGTCAGAGAGAATATGTTTCAGATGTAGAAGTTCTTGCATACAATGGCTCTTTAGGGAATACCGAAAGGTTTTTTGTCGGTACAACCGATGCTACAGGAAATTATTCTATCGTGGTCCCTGTTGATGACAATGGAGGAAATAGTGTTTATGTGTATTTTCCATCATTAGAAAGAAGCCGGACTGTAGGCAGAAATATCAATAATGTTTATTCAATTGAAACCAAGACAGCTTATTATTATCCGAGTAATTATGCCGAAACAGCTATTGACAGGGTTCCAAGTACCCTTATTAGTATAGCAGCACCACCAGCTTCGGGTAGTGGTTTTCTAATAGGGCTTAAGGCTGAGAGAAGTTCCCTAAGCGCGGCTGTTGATAACGAATTTGTCAATGAAGTAATAATAAACGGAGGATCGGGCTACAATGGTACGGAGAACTTTGTCTTTGCTGCTGATCCGGATGGGAACAAGGCTGAATTGAATGTAACAGTTAGTGGTGATGTTATTACAAGTATGAATTTTATTGACAACGGGGCAACCTATTCTTCTATGCCAGCAATTGAATCAAGCCCTACAAACGGTTCGGGTGCAGTGTTTGACTTCCGTTTCAGGTACAGGTATAAATTATATATTGCTAATTCAGGTTCTGGTTATCTGAGCTTCCCTGTTATCGGAGCCGACTATACCACAACCCTGGATAACACATCAAAACTCAGAAAGGAATATGATCCGGACATAAACAGCGGTGCCGTATTAGGTACAAACTTGTTTTCTAATGCCTTTTTAACAGGCGGAGCAATAAAAGTTAAGGATGAAACGAATGGCGATACATTGTTTACAACCGGTTACCTTTATTCAATGCCAGTCTTTACCTATGGAGATGAAGACAGGCAGCGGGCAGAATGGTATGCCAACCTGGGCGCAGTAAGTACAAATGATAGTACTTTAAGTGATAATTTCTCCAATAATACCCAGGGTGACGGGTATGATTATGAAAATCCGCCGGCAGTTACAGTCACAGCCCTTGCAGGGTATGGTTCCGGGGCTGTCGTAAAATCTGAGGTCAATTCTAGTGGTGCTGTAACAGACTTGATTGTAATGGTCAAAGGGTCTGGGTATACTCAGGATATCAACGATTATGATGGCGATGGTAATTATAACGAGGAAGAAGATGCGGAAATGTATGGTTTCTCTACATGGAGCACTGGTTATGGGCGACATGATAACGTTAAACGTGGTATGACCTATGTTGGAAATGTATTTTATGGTACCGGAATGGAGAAAACCCCTTGATGAAAAATTAACTTCGATTATAAGAAAGAGCACCAATTTTAGGTGCTCTTTTTTTATGTTTATGCTACTATCTGATTATACGCTATTACCCCTTTGCTTTCAGCCTGATTTAGCATTTTTATCCAGCAGATTGTGCCAAAAACCAGTTCCATCCTGCAGATTTTTTTTTTAGAAAGTAAAAAGGCATTTGTTTTATTAAGTATATATATTATAAATCTCTAAAAGGATATATTTAGAGAAAGGCTTGAAACTCATATTGATTTTAGTGCCTTTAATATCAACAAACTCGAATAAAACTGCATATTTACATTCCATTTTTCATATATTTGACAGTGAATTAAAACAAAAAACAATGACTACATATTACGAAAAAGTTAAATCATATTTGTTAGATTTAGAATATACTATACTTAAAGAAGATAAGGCGGAAGAACTTTTTATTGTTGAAAAAGAAGATGCCGGAATTACTAATCTTATAATAGATTGTGAAGACCCTATTCTTATAATTGAAGGAATTTTGTTTGAGATAGAACAAAAATCGCAAGATTTATTTGAACAACTTCTTATCAAAAACAGAGAAATAGTTCATGGTGCATTTACTCTTGACGCATCTGGTACAAAGGTTATTTTCCGCGATACTCTTCAGTTAGAAAATTTAGATCTAAACGAACTAGAGGGAAGTCTTAATTCTCTTGAATTATTACTAAGCGAATACTCAAATGAAATTATTGAATTCTCGAAAAAATAAAAAAACACTACTTAGCTCTTATAAAAATGGGAATATTAAATAGATTATTTACTGTAGGAAAAGCAGAGGCACATGCTGTTATAGATAAATTGGAAGATCCAATAAAAGTAACAGAACAAGGTATTAGGGATTTAAAGAAAGATCTTGATCAAAGTCTACAGGCTTTAGCCGAAGTTAAAGCTCTTGCTATAAGAAGTAAAAAAGAATTAAACGATCATAAATCTACAGCTAAAAGCTACGAGCAAAAGGCTATATTATTAATTCAAAAAGCCGAAAAGGGTGAAATTGAAGTTGCAGAAGCTGACAGATTAGCAACAGAAGCTCTTACACGCAAAGAGGAAGCTACCTCAGGTGCTGTCAGAGCTCAAGAAGAGGCAAATCGTTTAGATAATAATATAGCCCAGCTTGATGCAAATATTAAAAAATTAAAGTCGAGTATTTCTCGATACGAGAACGAACTTCGCACTTTAAAAGCTCGCGCAAGAGTTAGTAAAGCAACCTCTAAAATAAACAAACAACTTTCTGGTATCGATAGCTCTGGTACAGTTGGTATGCTTGAAAGAATGAAGGAAAAGGTTGAGCAACAAGAGGCTTTGGCGGAAGCATATGGAGAAATAGCCACTGAAGATAAAAGTCTTGATGACGAGATTGATAATGCATTAGGCGGAGATAAAGCTAAGGCATCTGTATCGCTTGAAGAGCTAAAAGCTAAACTGAAAAAAAGTTAAATGGGATTATTTGATAGATTTAAAAAGAAAGAGTCTCATTACGATAGTACCAACATTCGAGTACACGATTTGGATGTAGGTTTTATATTCGATTACGATCTTTCTACTTGGGAAGTAAAAGCATTATATGAATACGATTGGGGAGATAATTTCTTTACTCGTGAATACAAAATATTTAATGGTTCCGAAACAATTTTTCTTTCTATTGAAGAAGATGACGAATTGTTGATATCTGTTTCCAATAAAATGAAGGTTAGGCAGTTGGGAGAATCACTGTTTGACAATTTGATGGCATATCAGAAAGTTCCACCAAAAATTATATTTGAGGGTAGAGAGTATTTTCTTGAGAAAGAATCTCCTGGCTATTTCCGTGATGTAGCTTCTGGTGATGATAACTGGACTGAATTTATTTCTTGGGATTACGAAGATAAAGAAGGCGAATACCTGATTTGCATAGAACAATGGGGCGAGAAAGAATTTGAAGCATCGAATGGAAAATATATCGATGAGTTTGAAATATCTAATATTCTTCCCGCTGAGGATAAAAAATAATCAATTAACTATATAAAAAAACTACTCATGAAGAATGATGGAGTTGTAAAAATTGTGATTGCGGTTGTTCTGGTTTTTATTGTTGCTAAAACCTGTTCAACTTCGAAAAGAACAAGACAAATTAGAAATACCAGTATCTCTGAAAATTGGCAAAAGAATCCGGTTGATGAGTTAATAAAAAGCTATTCAGATGTAGCTAACTTTAGTATTATTTTGTACGATATGGATGTTGAGAATCCTAATTCTATGAGTCCTGAATATAAGCATAAATACAGAATTGTACGCGATGTTAATGATTCGGTAATGGCTTCTGAAACCGATTGGAATATTGTGAGTTCTAGCTTTTTTCAGCAACATGTAGATAACATGGGAATGGAAATAGCATCAAAGAAAGATGGTGTTGTTGAAAAAGAAACCGCTCCTGCCGGATACAATAATTACGTTGGCAATGAGAAATACGGGCGCTGGGAGAATCGCGGAGGTTCTTCATTCTGGTCTTTTTATGGTCGTTATGCTTTTATGTCGTCAATGTTTAATATGATGAGTCCTGTTCGTCGAAGCTACTATAATGATTACCGAGGTAACTACTATGGCAGTGGCAGAACTTATTATGGACCGTCCGGACAGAGAATATACGGAACAAAATCCTACACTTCGTCAGCGAGCGGCAAAAACACTAGCTGGGCAAGTAAACCGAACAACTTTAAATCAAAAGTAAGAAGCAGTGTGTCGCGTTCAAGTTCTGCTTCTAAATCAAGAAGTTATTCATCTTCAAGTAGCTACAATAATAAAACCACTCGAAGTACTTCTCGTTCTTCAAGCAATACTTCTTATCGTTCAAGAAGTGGTGGTTATGGTAAATAAATTCAATTATAAATCGAATAAATCTTGATTAAAATGACATATTCTGAGATTTCATTTATTATATATGAGGCTGTTGTATACATTACATTAGCATTCGTAATATTCTTTGTAGGCAAACTAGTTTATCAGCTCCTTAATAAAACTATTAATGTAAAAGACGAATTAGTAAAAAAGGATAACCTGGCTTTTAGTCTGGCTCATGTTGGCTATTTCGTTGGTTTACTATTAGCTATTGGTAGTGCAATTATTGGTCCGTCAGAAGGATTATTAATTGATATTAAAGTAATAGCCATTTATGGTGTTCTGGCTATTATTTTATTAAATCTTTCTGTAAAAATTACAGACAAGATAATACTAAATAAATTCTCGGTTAAAAAAGAAATAATTGAAGACCAAAACGCTGGTACTGGTGTTATTGAAGGTGCCGCATCTGTAGCTTCAGGACTAATTATTCTTGGAGCAGTATCAGGTGAAGGTGGTGGATTTTTATCTGGTACATTTTCGGGAATATCTGCCCAAAACGATGTGCTTCTTTCCGGAATAATAACTGCAATTGTTTTCTGGCTTGTTGGTCAGACTGCACTGGTGATTACTTCGAAAGTTTATAATTTAATTACTCCATACAATGTTCATGAACATATTGAGAAGGATAATGTAGCTGTGGGTATTGGTTATGCCGGTGCATTAATAGCGGTGGCTAACTTAATTCGCTTTGGAATTTCAGGCGATTTTGTAAGTTGGACAGATTCATTTGCTAATGCAGGTATCGAAATAGTAGTTGGATTAATATTGTTGCCTGTAATGCGCTTTCTTACCGATAAAATTTTATTACCCGGAGAGAAACTTACCGACGAAATTGTAAATCAGGAACGACCAAATATTGGAGCCGCAATAATTGAGGCTTTTGCCTATATTGGAGGTTCGGTATTAATTACCTGGTGTTTATAGAGAACAAAATTTTAAATAGAGTTTAAGAAACTGCAGTTGTATTAATATAGCTGCAGTTTTATTTGTTGTATAATTCTTATTTTTCAAAGCTAACGAAATAGTGAATATTAAAAATTCAACACTTCTAAAGGCTGCCATATTTGCTACCGGATTTTCAGGAGTAGTTGCTGAGTACATTCTGTCTACTCTGGCAACCTATTTATTGGGCGATTCAATTTTTCAATGGATTATGATAGTATCGCTTATGCTCTTCTCTATGGGGCTGGGTAGTAGAATAAGCAAGTCCTTTGATAAAGAGCTATTAAAGCGTTTTCTCTATATTGAGTTCACTCTATCGTTGCTGGTTTCTTTTTCACCTTTAGCTGTTTTTACAATCTCTTCATGGACACAAGGTTTTGGAATGCTCATTTATGCATTAGCAATTGCTATTGGTATTCTCATAGGTATGGAAATACCACTTGTTATTCGAATTAATAATGAGTTTGAAACACTCAAATACAATATCTCTAATATTCTGGAGAATGACTATTATGGAAGCTTATTTGGTGGAGTCTTTTTTGCCTTTTTAGGTTTGCCATATTTAGGGTTGACCTATACACCGTTTGTTCTTGGGCTTGTCAATTTTTTAGTTGCAATAGCCCTAATTACCATGCTTTGGAAATCTTTCAGGAAAAAGGATAAACGCTCTCTTATTCCACGAGGAATTGTTGTTTTTATTCTCATAGTTGGAGGAATATTTGTTGCAAAACCAATTATTTTGTACGGTGAGCAAAATAAGTATCAGGATAAAGTCATATTTACAGAGCAAACTGCTTATCAACGCATTGTAATTACAAAGTGGAGGAATGATTACTGGTTGTATCTAAATGGCAATCAACAGTTATGTTCCCGAGATGAAATAATGTATCACGAACCATTAGTACATCCGGCAATGAGTTTGCATCCACATCCAGTAAATGTTCTAATATTAGGCGGAGGTGATGGATGTGCTCTACGAGAAGTTCTAAAATATCCCAGTGTAGAGAAAATTAAATTAGTTGATTTGGATCCTAAAATGACAGAGTTAGGACTAACGCATCCAATTTTGACTAAGATAAATAAGCACTCTATGTCGAATGAGAAAGTTGAGATAGTTAATGCTGATGCATTTATTTATATTCAGGAAGAAGATTGGTTTTACGATGTTATCTTAATTGATTTTCCAGATCCTCGTTCTGTCGAATTGGGGCGACTATATAGTTATGAGTTTTACAAAAATTGTTACAACTTACTCCGTCCACAGGGCATAATTGTAACACAGGCAGGTAGTCCTTATTTTGCAACAAAGGCTTTCTTATGTATTAATGAAACAATCAAGGAAGCGGGTTTTTCTACTCAACCAATGCACAATCAGGTTGTAACCATGGGAGAGTGGGGCTGGGTTCTTGGACAAAAACAAACTTCCCATAATGATTTAAAAGCGGCTCTGCAGAATTTGGAATTTGATTCGGTCGATACTAAGTGGATGAATAATGAGGCTATGAATCTGGTTACATCATTTGGGAAAAACACGTATATTTGGAAGCAAGATTCGGTAAAAGTAAATCGGATTCATGATCCTGTACTATACAAGTATTATTTAAAGGGAAATTGGGACTTATACTAATTGTTATATGCCACGTGAAGTTGAACATAAAGCCTTAGCACCGCACATTTTCAGTTTGAGATTTTGGATAAAACAGACTGAGCCGGAAATTTTAAAGTCTGTTTTTGATAACCAGTTATCTGAAACCGATTTTAAAGTTTTGAATTTTTCGGAGTTTTTTTTCCCTGTACAAGGTTATACTGCAATCTGGTTACTCGCTGAATCTCATTTAGCTATTCATACATTTCCTTTACATGAATGGACTTATGTCGAATTAAGTGGATGCAATGAATCTAAAACTGAAACATTTAAAAAAATGATTGAGAATAAAAGCTTTGAACTAATTTGGGAAACTAATCAACCAAGTCAGAGCTTTCCATCAGAAGCAAAAAGGGAGACTAAACTTAATCTTCAAAAATGAAAAAGTGGAAATACCTGATAGGTGGATTGGTTGTTTATTTTCTGGTAATTGTTGTTATTAGTCAGGTTGAAAAGGGTGCAGAAAATTCAAATATACATAGTTTCTCAGATGGTTTATGGTATGCTATTGTAACGCTTACAACTGTGGGTTATGGCGACTTTTTCCCGGTAACACCAGGGGGTAAAATATTAGGCTTGACCTTAATTATTGGAAGCATTGGTATTCTAGGTTTTATAATTGGTGAAATAACTACCAGATTTAGTCAGTATATGGAAAAGAAAAAAAACGGCTTTTGGGGCACAGACTTTAGTAATCATTACCTGATTATTGGATGGAGTGATTTTGGCAGACAAGTTGCCGAACAGATATTTAATACCGGTCATAAAGTAGCATTTATTGTTAATTCGAAGAATGATCTGGAGATTGTGAAAGATGTTTTTCCAACAGAAAGTTGCTTCTGTATGTTTGCAGATTACAATAATATGGAAGCTTATAAAAAAGTGAATATTGAGCAATCGAAAGGAGTATTTGTAAATTTTCCTGAAGATACAGAGACTTTAGTTTTTGTACTTAATCTTAAGCAGGTATATCCCTCGGCAGATATAGTTGTTACTTGTAAAAACCCCGCACTTAAAACAACATTTAGAAATGCAGGAATACAACATATTGTTGCACAAAGTGAAGTTGTTTCTCGATTGGTAGCGAGTTATATTTTTGAGCCTCATGTTGCCTCTCTTACTGAAGATCTTATTGCCACAAGTGTTTCCGGTACTGATTTTGATATTCAGCAATACAAAATAACAAGTTCTAATCCATCAGTTGGTAAGAAATATATTGATGTTTTTCTTGACCTAAAAAAGAGAATAGGAGTTGTAGTTATTGCTTTAGTACATGAAGGTAAAGTCATTAAAAATCCTGATGATGATTGTTTGATTAGTGAGAATGATTATCTTATTCTGATTTCCGATATAAACACGAAACAAAAACTTGAATCTGAATTTGGCTTGAAAGAAGGGGAGTAGAAACTTATCTAAGTTAAAATAAAAAATAAATTATTAGAGCTTTCAAGTTCATTATCAATTATTTATAGTTGGGTAGATAGGGGTTGTTTTTATACAACTTTCATATATCGAAATATTACGTTAAATAGCGATAATTTTTGTTCGATACAGAAACTAAAAGAATGCTTTTTGTGTGTTTACACTAATTTTTGTTTTTTTGCTTGAAACACTTTTTTTAAATGATTAGCATTTGATGCTTTTAATTTGTAATTTATAATGCAATTAGTACGTTATTAATAATAAACCTCAATGGAAAATAAGAGTTTTAAAGACTATCTTAAATTGAGAGATGAGGTTGATGAACAGTGTTCCCGCTTATGGAATATTCATTCTCAGAATATGCAATGTAAGTCTGGATGTTCATCTTGTTGTCAGGCATTTCGCATTTTACCTATTGAGTTTTATTATATATTGGATAAAATTAAGAACAAAAAAATAGAAGTAAACCAGAACGCCTCTGATAAAGAGTGTGTTTTTCTAATTGATAATAAATGTTCTATTTATGAACATCGGCCTATAATTTGCCGAACTCATGGCTATCCTATGTCCAGACTCAATGAAGAGGTGGAAGCTTATGAAATATCTTTTTGTCCCTTGAATTTTAAGGAATACAATTTCGAGAATTTTAACGCAGAGAATTTATTTTCTGAAGATGTATATAACAGTAAACTTTTTATGCTCAATAAGAAGTTTGTGATAGATTTTAAAGAGAAGAGATATGAATCACTTGAATTAGTTGAGCTAAATCATCTTTTAGAATTCTTAGTTTAACAATAGCTTAACTTATATTTATTTTTCAATTGCTTACTTGCGTTCAAATGTTGGCACAACATTTGATTTTAGGTGCTTAACAAAATATTTTTGCCATGGAGTACCACTTTTGGACAAAACAAGAATTAAGTTTATTAGAAGAATGGGATTGGGTTATAAGCTATATTGATGCTCATTTACCAAGGCCTGTGTCAGTTGAGGAGTTGCAAAGAAAATTTCAGCTAGAGGCTAAATTGTTAATAGCTAATAAACTTATTGTATTATATGATAGAAATTCAGCACTTCCCAGTGAAATACTTTCTTTTAAAGAATACCTAACAATTAAGGAAAGTTCTGGTGCAATGAAATTTCATCCTATTAATTTCAAGAATTATCGAAAATATAGAAGATTCATCTCTTATAAAAGAGACAAAGTTTTATCTATGATTAAATAGAGTTTTCGAAAGAAAGTATAAACTAAACTCATTTTGCATTTTCAATTCCTAACCTTAAGGCAGCAATATTCATATTTACAATATCTTTACCCTTACGGTCGAATAGAGCTTTAATGCCATTTTCGATGGCCAATACAGAGATATCTAACTTGCTTGTTGCAGCTCCCAACATTACCATATTAGTGGTTTTAATACTGCCGGTTTTCTTTGCAAATTCTTCGGCATTTATTACTATTTTTCTTTCAAACTTATTTAGCTGCTCCATCAGTTCTTGTTCTTCCGGATAATCAGGAATGTTTTTATATTCGTTTGAAGAGGTTATTATCCAACCATCATCAGCAAGAAATGAAATATAGCGTAATGATTCTAAAGGCTCAACAGATAAGATGATATCAGCACTTCCTTTAGGAATCAAGTCAGAAAATATTTCATCAGATGAAACTCGCAAATGAGATTGTACAGCTCCACCACGCTGACTCATTCCGTGAACTTCAGCTTGTTTTACATTAAGGTTTTGGTCAAGTGCGGCCCAGTCAACTACCGCTGCAATACTTAAAATTCCCTGGCCTCCAACTCCGGCTAAAATGATATCTTTTTTCATTTCTAAAATTTTATTAGGATAATTTGGTTAGTGGTTGGTTAAGATTGGCGTTTTTTTCGAGAAAGAGTTTGTATGCATTCGCGCTGAGCTAGAATTACTGAAACACCTTCGTAATCAAATTCCTCCTTCATTATGCGAACATTTTCTTCGAAGTGTTTTTTCAAAGGATTTAATACTTTAATATGTTCGGGAGCAACACCAATACCCTTACAAATGTCTATGTATCTTCCTTCGCCTGCCGAATCTTGCCCACCAGTCATTCCGGTTGTGGAATTATCTGAAATAATCAGAGTCATTGGGGTGTTATCGTTAACAGCATCTAGCAAACCAGTTATTCCAGAGTGAGTAAATGTTGAGTCGCCAATAACAGCAACAGCTGGTCTAACTCCTGCATCGGCAGCTCCTTTTGCCATTGTAACCGAAGCACCCATATCTACGCAAGTAGAAATAGCTTTAAAAGGTTCTAAAGCACCTAGCGTGTAACAGCCAATGTCGGAGAATACATGCTTTTCTGTGTTTCTGAAAATCTCATTCATTGCACTATAAACATCGCGGTGACTACAACCCAGGCAAAGCATTGGAGGTCGGGTTGGCAGGTTGGTTATTGTTTCATCAGTTTTAACCTTGTTTATTTTTAGAGCCCTTGCCAGATGGTCAGGGTTTAATTCTCCTGTTCGTGGAAGCGTGCCATCAAGTCGTCCAAGAATATGCTTGCCATTATTAAAATAGCCACGTAATAATTCTTCATAAATTGGGTATCCTTCTTCAGCAACCATTACTTTTTCGCAGACATCAAATAATTCTCTTATTTTGGAATCGGGTAAAGGATATTGACCAATTTTTAGCACCGGGAATTTAAGCTTGTATTTGGTTCTAATTTCCATAACATAATTATATGCTATACCGCAAGCAATTACACCAAGAGACTTGTCATTGCCTTCAATAATAAAGTTTAGATCAGATTCTGCAGAAGCTTTTTCCATTTCATCCTGCTTTACAATAAGCTGGTTGTATTGTTTTCTTGCATTAGAAGGTAATAGGATAAATCTATTGTCTTTTGTATAGGGATGCAGGTTGTTTTGTTCACGAATAGTCTTTTGAATGATACCGGCACGTGAATGAGATATTCTGGTAGTAAGTCTAATCATAACAGGAACTTCCAGCTTTTCAGAAAGGTCAAATGCGTAATGAACCGAATCGTAACATTCTTGTTGATTGGCAGGCTCAATAACGGGAATCATCGCAAATTTCCCGAACATTCTTGAGTCTTGTTCATTTTGTGATGAATGCATTGATGGGTCATCAGCAACTACTAAAATCATTCCTCCGTTTACTCCAGTTACAGCAGAGTTCATAAAACCATCAGCTGCTACATTGAGCCCAACATGCTTCATGCATACCATACTACGTTTACCAGCATAGGACATTCCTAATGCAGCCTCATAGGCTGTTTTCTCATTTGTCGACCAGGCTGAACGTATATTTTTTTCTTTAGCTAGTTTTGATTTCTGAACGTATTCTGTAATCTCTGTTGATGGGGTGCCAGGGTATGCATATATACCAGACATGCCTGCATCTATACCTCCTTGAGCAATTGCCTCATCGCCTAAAACTAAATTCTTTTCCATTACCAATTCTCTTAAATAATTCAGATTTCAAATTAAATAAGATTGTTGTGGCGAAAAATGATATTTGCTTTCAACAAACGGTGTAATCGACTTTTTAGTAATGATTTATATCATGCAGGGATATGGATAATCCATTTAGTTCCTTCTGAAGTCTCAGGATCAAGTATTATTGTCCCTTTAAGTTTGTTTTCAACAAGGTTCTTTACAATATGCAGACCTAAGCCAACATGGTTTTTCTTTTCAGTAGTAAAAAACGGTTCAAATAATTTATGTTTAATGTTATCCTTTATGCCGCATCCATTATCAGAAACGAATAACTCAATAGTTTCTTCATTAAGAATACCACATCCAAGGTTTATTGTTCCTTTTTGTTTGTCTTTAAAGCCATGGTGGTAACTGTTCTGGACAAGAATGGTAATAACTTGAGATAGAATGCCTGTATAGCTCATAATCTCGGATGTCTGGTTACAATCTATACTGAATTCGATATTTTTCTTAGTGAAAGAAGGTTTGATTACTCTGACAATATCGCTTAAAAAGCTATTAATGTTTATCAAATGCCTGCTTTCCTGAAACTGATCAAAAGCTATAGATTTAAAACTTTTAACAAGCGCTTTTGCGTTACTAAGCATTTCGTATACTGATTTTTGGTCAGTAAGCAAACTTTGAGTTTCTTCTGTATTAAGTTGAAGGTCTTTTGTCTTTTTTATTATTGATTCAATTACATTCAACGATTGAGAAATTGGCTGGTAAACCTCATGAGTAATTCCGGTTACAAGGTCTGCCAAGGCGGTCATTTTTTTGGCCTCAACAAGCTGCGATTGCATTTTGTTCAGGTCGTTTATTGTGTTTTCTAACTCTGCATTCTTATCCTTGATCCGCTCGTATAATAAGGCATTTTCAATAGCGATACCAATTTGCTCACCAATCATTTCAAGGTATTCAATAATTTCATCATTGAACATGTCGGTTCGCTTATCATTTAATTGAATTAACCCAATGTTTTCTTCTCTGGTTTTAATAGGGAAAAGTCCAATTGATTTATAACCTGCAGCATTGCAGTGATTTCTTAGTGTTGTGTGTTTCTCATTTTCCAACAATAAGGCATTGGTTTTAGTGGAGTTATTGGTCCAGTAACTTCCTTTTTGGGTATAATATGATTTAGATATATCAATTGTTCCACTAATTACATTGCCACATAAACAATCTAGTTTTATTTTAGAACCTTTTTCTGTAAAATCAACCTTAATATGTGGACATAATGAGTTTTCTTTTTGGATAAAGACGCTTGGGAATCCCTGATACACATAATACGGGTAGTCATCTTCTTCGTGGAGTCGAATGCTAATTGCTTCAAAACCTGTTAGGTTTTTTAAATCACTGGTAATAGAAATTAGAGTGTTTTTAAGATCAACAAAATTGTTTAGTTCTGCGCAGATCTTCTTGGCTATTTGTTCTCTCTTGAAGAGATTGTCTGTATTCATATTAATGCTCTTAGGACAATTGATTCAAAAGTTTATATCAAAGAATTTTGTAACTGACATATCTTACTTAGAATCAATCAAAATAAAGGACAAGCAAAAGTATAATCTTTTTATTAATTGCAAAAAGAAAACTAATCTACCTGATAGTTAGAACCATTAAAATTTTTGAGGATTTGTTTTTAGATTAATTTCTTTTCTCAATAACGGTAGCAGATACAATGACGCAGTGAGTAGGTAGTTCTTACAGTTAAATTTTATATGTATGGTGGATATTTGGGATTCAAAAGGCCTGGTTTGGAAACCATGCGAATTTTATACGTAGACTTTTAATGTGTTATAATAATGTAGCCCAACACAGAACTACTTTCTGTTCGAAGATGTTTTGGTTTCAAATAGAACTCCATAGGTAGGTTGGAGTATTCAAATATAAAAGAACTGCTCTATTAAGTGGGAAATAAAAATTGTATATTTTTGAGATAGAAGTGACCTTTTTAAACGTTCAAGTCGAAACCGAGAAGTTAATATACATTTATGGAAGCATCAACAATAGAATTGCGCAATCTAAGAATTGAAGATTATTTGGGGTTGAAAGAAGCAATGCAGGAGGCCTACTCAGGTATTGGAGGAACTTATTGGGGTATTGAAGCTATCGAGAAGTTATTAAGTCTTTTTCCTGAAGGACAACTTTGTGTTCTGGTTGAAGGTGAAGTTGCAGCGAGTGCATTATCTATAAGGATAGATTCTTCCAAACTTGACTATACACATACATATAAACAAATTACTGGTGATTATTCATTTGACACACATGAACCTGATGGAGATATTCTTTATGGTGTAGAAGTATTTGTGCATCCGAAACACAGAAGTATGCGACTAGGAAGAAGGTTGTATGATGCCAGAAAGGAGTTATGTGAAAGTTTAAATTTAAAAGCTATAATGGCGGGTGGACGTATACCTAATTACAATAAGTATTCCAATGAATTATCGCCCAGAGATTATATACAGAAAGTTCGATTAAGAGAAATCTTTGATCCAACCTTGACTTTTCAGCTTTCTAATGATTTTCACGTTAAGAAGGTTCTAAAAAATTACCTTCCAGAAGATACAGAATCGGAAGAATTTGCAACACTTTTAGAATGGAACAACATTTACTATCAGGAAAAGGAAAAACTGATAAATGCCGATAAAAAAATAATTCGTTTAGGAATAGTGCAGTGGCAGATGCGATTATTTGCATCTTTTGAAGCTATTGTAGAGCAGATGGAGTATTTTATTGATGCTGTAAGTGATTATAAGTCCGATTTCATTCTCTTTCCTGAATTTTTTAATGCTCCATTAATGGCTGAATATAACCATTTAGGAGAAGCTAAAGCAATACGTGAGTTGGCAAAATTTGCAGAACCTATCAGGGAAAAATTTATGGAGTTTGCCGTTTCTTATAATGTAAATATAATTACCGGAAGTATGCCCATTGTGGAGGATAATCAACTTTACAATATATCTTACTTGTGTAGGCGCGATGGTTCGTGGGACTCCTATAGAAAGATTCATCCTACACCTTCCGAAGTTACGGCCTGGGGGATGGTTGGTGGCAAAGAGCTAAAAACTTTTGACACCGATTGTGGCAAGATAGGTATACTGATTTGCTATGATGTGGAATTCCCGGAATTAGCCCGACTATATGCTGACGAAGGCGTTAATTTACTATTTGTGCCTTTCCTAACGGATACTCAAAACGGATATTACAGAATAAGAAGGTGTGCTCAGGCCAGGGCTATTGAAAATGAATGTTATGTAGCTATTGCCGGGTCGGTTGGAAACCTACCTAAAGTTAACAATATGGATATTCAATATGCTCAATCGGCTGTTTTTACTCCCTCTGACTTTGCTTTTCCATCGAATGCCGTAAAAGCCGAGGCAACACCAAATACTGAAATGACCTTGATTGCAGACCTGGACTTGGAGCTTTTAAAAGAATTGCATGAGCATGGTAGTGTGAAAAACCTTAAAGACAGGCGAAAGGATTTATATTCCCTGGTGAAAAAATAATACAAAGATAAGGCAATAGGCCACTTGAGAAATTTGGTGGCCTTTAAGTACTCGGAAATATTATTTTTCGATTACAACACCTTCTTTGTTAAATTTTATTTTAACTTTCTCATCATCTACCATTAAAACAACTAGATAAGTAATTTCTTCTTTGTTGTTTTCAATTATTTGTACCTGGTTTATCTCAGCATCTTCATAATTATCCTCAATATGTTCAACTGCCATAACAGGTAAATCATCTTCTGAAATAATCATTACTGTTTTTAGCCATTCACCTTCTGGGGAGAAAAGTGCCATTGTGATTTCAATTTCTTCAAATGTTGCCTGATAGTTAGTTTTTACTAGTTTCCAAGTAACATTCTCAACACCTGAAAACTTTTTTTCAAAGGCTTTGATTACGGCATCAGGTAAATCAACTTCCTGTCCGAAAGCTAAAGTGCTAATAAGCAAAGAAGCTATAAGTGCAATTTTTTTCATGCTATTATTTATTTTATAGTTCAGGATTTAGACTTCGGAGTTTTTTTTGGTCACAAGTCTCAATTTTATGTGACCAATAAAAGTATTCAAGTCTAAAAAGAAACAATTCCTATATGAGCCGAAAGAAATTTTTAGTTCCTATTGATTTTAGTCAAGATTCTTCAGAATTGCTGCAATACGCAGGTAGTATTGCAGAAAATAGTCATGGCCGAATAAGTTGCGTTAATGTAATGCCCGAAATAGCTCATCAAGAAGATCCGAGAAATGAGCAACAACTTCGACGTAATGTTGAGCTTGAACTAGCTAAAGTTACAACAGAAGTATTTACGCATAAGCAACCAGAGTTTGATATAATAGTTACGAAAGGGGATTTTGTCCAAAGGATACTTGGCATGACAAAAGAATTGGAGATTAACTTAATTATTACTCAGGTGACTGATATAAAATTATTGAGTAGCCTTCACACAGACGTTGAGGTACCAATAATTATTTTAAACAACAAAACAGAAAAATTAAATGAACTGGTATTGCCTATCAATTTGGATGAGAGCGATTATCAGAAAATCCAGAAAAGCATCGATGTTGCCAATTTACTCAATGTTCAAATAAAGGTTGTTGCTTTTACAACCTTGCTGGTGAATGAATATAAGGGAAAACTCAACGATATAAAGAATATGATTGAGAAAGAAAATATTGCATGTACCATAAGCTTTATTAAGCCGAATGAGAAACTAAGTGTATTACTTGAAGATTTAGAAATTAGCACTTCAGAATCACTTTTGCTAACCTTTAGTGAGTTCAGTGATATTTTTAAGGATATAGAAGAGCCAGGTTATCGGTTTATTTCGAGTATGACTATATTGCCTTCTAAAAAAAAACCTAAACTACTAGCATCGGTAAAAAAACAGCAGTGTTATAATTAATAGGGAACTAATATGAATCAGAAACTTTTTGTATATGGAACCCTCATGTTTCCTGAAATTCAAGAGGCACTATTGCAGAAAAAAGTGAAATCGAAAGATGCTATTCTTGAAGGTTTTTCAGCTAATTCACTTGTTTTTGGACAATATATAACTGAATATCCGTTTCTGAAACCCGATAACAGGAGTAAGGTACAAGGCAAAATTCTGTACGACTTAACAGGGCATGACCTTAACCTCATTAAGTTCTATGAGGGGTCGGAATATACATTACTGGAAGTTAATGTTATTACAGGAAATAAGAAAGTAGAAGTTGATACATTCATGCTGAATACTAGAGATAGAATTGAATATGGTTCTGAGTGGGAACAAGACAAGTTTGTTAGTGAACATTTAGATGCTTACGTTTCTGATTTAATACCTCAACTTCTTATGAATTATAATATGTGATACTAATAATTGTTTTTAAACCTATCACAAAGAATAGTATTCCAATTCCTATATAAATATATTTGATATGCTTCTCGGTTATATAATACCTTAATTTACTAGCTGAATAAATTTTAAGTACATCAGTTAATAATACAACTGCAAGAGCACTTGCGAAATAAACCAATAACTCTTTGTTGGATAATGCTAGTTTAGAAATAGCAATAAGCATTGAGGCAAGCCAAAATAATGTAACAGATGGGTTTAATATGTTTACTGCCATTCCTTGAAAGAAAGACTTAGTTTTTTTATAATTCTGTTTTGAGTTAGTAAGCTCTATTGATTTTGAATTTAAAAGATAATAAGAACCAAAGCCTAAGAATATAAGTGAGCACAACATATTAAAATAACTATTGTGGACTATAGTTTCAATAAGACCTTTTGAAATATACCATATACTAAAAAGAATAATAGCATCACTTAATACAATACCAAGGCTCATTGATATTGCCGCACTAAACCCGTTTCGAATACTTGTTTCCATTAATACAAAGAAGGTTACTCCTACTAATACACTTAGCAGGAGTCCTAAAAGCATGCCTTGTATAATTATTTGTATCATAGAGTTTTACTTGGGTTAGAATCCATCGAGCCATTGTTTTCTGCTATGAAATGTTCCCATTCTTTGTGTTTGCCATTAAGAACACGAGGAAATTTATATTGTCCTCCAATTTTCCCTTGGTGTCTCATCCATTCGTAAAAAATGCTCTCGTCAAGAACTTCAACAAAAACCTCCTTAAGTGCAGCGGTTCGTTCTACAGCATAATCGTCATTTAGACTTTTGAGGGTTTCGTCTAAAACCTTTCGAATTAAATTGTTATCAACAGGTAGTCCTGAACATTCACCGATGTACCATTTATGTGCGAAAAAACCTTCGTGTGGTATTCCTGCGACAGTAAATTCTTTAATACTAATATTGAGTTTGTCTGATACTATTTTTATGGCCTGGTTCATATTGTCAACAGAAAGATGTTCTCCACAAAGACTTAGGAAATGTTTTGTGCGACCTGTTATCACAATCTCGTTTCGCTCAACAGAGGTAAATTTAATTGTGTCACCTATCAAATATCGCCATGCACCACTTACGGTACTTATTAAAATAGCATAATCGGTATTTTCCTCAACCTCATGCAATAATAGTGGGGTTACACCTTCTTTAATATTGCCTTGGTGGTCGAAATTATTAGAAGTAAATGGCACAAATTCAAAGAATATTCCATTGTCTAAAACCAATTGCATATTACTGTTATCATGGGCCTGATAAGCTAAAAAGCCTTCAGAAGCCAAATAGGTTTCGAGATAATGTACTTTTTTAGATAAAAGTTTATTAAAACTATTTTTATAAGGTTCAAAGCTTACACCACCGTGGGAATACACACAAAAGTTTGGCCAGATATCATGAATACTTTTAAGGCCGTAGTGGTCAATGATTTTTTTCAATAATATTTGCACCCATGCAGGTACTCCCGCAATACTTCCAATATCCCATTTTGGTGCTTCTTTTACAATTTCGTCGAGTCTTGTATTCCAATCTTTTACTTTTGAAATTTGTGAGCCCGGCTTATATTTATTATTGAACCAAAAGGGCAATCTTCCTGCAAGTATTCCGCTTAAATCGCCTTCGAAATAGTCTTCAACTTTTACTAATTCAGTGCAACCTCCAAGCATCAGTATTTTCTTTTGCAAAAATCCAGGTGGCAAATCAAGCTTGGCAAGAACAAAAAGTTGACGGATCCCTGTTTTCTGTATGGCCTTTACCATATCATGTGTTACCGGAACACGTTTGCTTGAATCATTTGAGGTGCCGGAAGTAAGTCCGAAAAACTTCACTTTACCTGGCCATGAGATGTTTTGCTCCCCTTGTTGAAGTCTATGCCACCATTGGCTGTGCATTTTTGTATAATCATATATTGGCACTGATTGCTGGAATGTTCTGATAGTGTTTTCAGAGTCCAATATAGTCTTAAAATTGAAATGCATGCCAAATTTAGTATTCTTTGCTTTTTGTAATAATGTAAATAACGTTTTCTCCTGCTGTAAGGCACCCTGTGAATTTTTACTAATTCGCTTTGCTTTCTTTTGAAGGGTTCTTTTAATTACTGATTCAACTATATACATATTCAATATTTATTATTAATAGCACTTAATTCTATTACTATTTATAGGAGTGTTTGCCAAAAATATCTGCCGTAAACTCATCGTCTTTAAAGCTTGGGTTGAGAACCGGGTTTCTTATTTCATAATGTTCAAATAGACCCTCGTTATCAAAAAACTCCATACAAACCGGAATCTGGTTTTTTATATTAATCCATATCTTAATTTTCTCAGCATATGAGTTTGGTATTAATATTACAGTTCCTTTATTCAAAGATTTTAATGCGTCAATTTTATTCTTTTGTGCTACAAGGTATTCGCTTAATACATACTTTTTTGAAATAGACCTAATATTAGCACTTTCAGATAATGTATGAGAAGCAAAATGGAATTGAGAGTTGTTTGCCTCAATCATAATACATTGAATGCCATTAATGGCTTCAATACCATATTCATTCACTATGTAATTTTTATTCACTAATAAATCCTGAAATATATCGAGGAAGGATTTAAAGCCTGTTTCATAAATGGTGTGATGATTGTTCTTTCTCATCGTTGAACCCATTGGGTCAAGATACAGATTTATATATGGGAATCCATTAGGATAGTAGATGGCTTCATTATTATTCTTCCCTTCGCAAAAAACCAGTTCGGCGCCATTGTTTGGCTGTATGAAGTATAGATAACATTTAAATGGATTTGATTCCCATTTAACAAATTGTTGACCGCTAATTAGGTTATTGTCAATTCGTTCTTGGTTGGCAAGGGTATATGATGCTGTTTTAATTTTATACAATGCAAATATTGATTCTTCAATAGTTTTGCAACTTGGGGTGGTAAAACTTGTAAATAGAAAAAATGTCAAGCTGATTGTAATTAAAAATATATAAGAAAACAGCCTTGCATTTTGGTTAAATGTATGATATAAAAATACCTTAATTGATGGCATAATGACATTCATTTACTATTAGACATTATTTTTTTAAATGGTCACTAAAAAAATAATGAAATATAAGCAGTGATAGTTCCGATTTATATAGGCTCAAAAATTTATTGTATATGTATCAACCGGTTTTAGGAGAGAGATAAAACACGCCTACCCGAATAGTAACTGGCTATTTTCTACTGCACAAAAACTACAGTTTTTGTGTCAGGATTGAATAGCTTCGTGTGTATGTTTGAGGTATTCAGAATCAAGTTCTACAATAGTTATTCTAGATTAGGGATTCTTCATTTCCTAAATATTCCAAGTCATTATATTTTTCGCTAAGGTTTTCCTGTACATCATCTTTTAAAGAGCCTTCGGAGTCATAGTCGTCATCTAATGCTATAATTCTTTTTGCCATTTTACCTGACATTCTAATCATATACTTTTTGTCATCTGTCTCAAAAGGTAAAGCGCTTACTAATTCTCCTTTTGCATTTGAAAATTCAATTAGGTTATGACTAAAGCCATCAGGGTAAACCAGTTTTAATTGTTCCTGAATCTCAAGAGGTAGCTTTGCGTAATCTTTTATTATGCGCGGTTTATTCATTTCCATAGTTTACCAGTTTAATATGTATGCAAAAATTAAGGGAGCAACAATGGTTGCATCCGATTCAATAATAAATTTTGGAGTGTTTGTGTCCAATTTACCCCAAGTGATTTTTTCGTTTGGTACGGCACCTGAATAGGAACCAAAGCTTGTTGTTGAATCGGAAATCTGGCAAAAGTAATTCCAGAATGGAGTTTCTTCATTTTCCATATCCTGGTACAACATAGGTACAACACAAATAGGAAAATCACCTGCAATACCACCACCAATCTGGAAGAAACCTATTTTGCTTTCTGCTGAATTTTGAGTGTACCAATCAGCGAGCCACATCATATACTCTATACCAGATTTCATAGTATCAGGTAGGAGTTCTTTCTTCAAACAATACGATGCAAAAATATTGCCCATGGTAGAATCTTCCCATCCCGGCACAACAATTGGTAGGTTTTTTTCAGCCGCTGCAAGCATCCAGCTGTTCTTTGGGTCAATTTCGTAATACTGCTCCAATACACCAGAGAGCAGCAGTTTGTACATAAATTCATGAGGGAAGAATCGCTCAACTTTATTATCGGCTTCTTTCCAAATTTTAAAAATGTGTTTTTGTAGCCTGCGAAAAGCTTCCTCCTCTGGAATACATGTATCTGTTACACGGTTTAGTCCACTGTCAAGCAATTCTCTTTCTTGTTTGGCTGTTAGGTCGCGATATTTAGGAATACGTTTGTAGCTTTTGTGTGCAACCAGATTCATTAGGTCTTCTTCCAGATTTGCTCCTGTGCAAGAAATAATATGTACCTTATCCTGGCGTATCATTTCTGCTAGAGACTTACCTATTTCGGCTGTACTCATTGCTCCCGCCAAAGTAATCATCATTTTATTCCCTTTGTCAAGTTGCTCTTTGTAGCCTCTGGCAGCATCGACTAGCGAAGCAGAATTAAAATGCTTAAAGTGCTCAAGCATAAATTCTTTAATATGTCCTTTTTGTTCTTTCATTTTGTTCAACATATACTATTTATACTATGTTGTTTACTTAGTCGAATATGATTTGATTTTTATTTCTGTTTTCTTGCAAATGGGGTAATATACCATTTTTGTAGTGTCTTAATTTTTAACTTTTGAGTGGATTCAGCAGATTTTTGTGAAAGCAATACCTTGGAAGACTTCAAAGTTTGTAGTTGTTTTTCAAGGCTTTTTTTTAGTTTTTTTCTTGCTTTATCACCTGAAACTGGTTTTAATGAAAGATAAGGGCTTAAACTCGGGTTAAATGATTTCATTTCTTTTTAGCTTTTAATTTTCTCATTAGTAATTTACAGCTGCCTCTTTTAGAGCTACCCATTATAACCAAGGATGTTGAACATTTCAGTTGCTGATTGCTCTTCACGATAAACATGATCAACAATATTTCCTTTTTCGTCTCTGTCGATAATTACATGCTTGGGCGAAGGAATTAGGCAGTGTTTTATTCCTCCATAGCCACTTATTGAATCCTGATAGGCTCCCGTATGGAAAAAACCTATGTAAAGAGGTTCTTTGTCGTTATCATCATATTTTGGTAATAACACTTCCTGATTAAGATCCTCAGAATTGTAGTAATCAGAATGGTCACAACTAATACCACCAATATTTGCGCGGCCATATTCATTGTTCCATTTATTTATTGGTAACAAAATAAATTTCTCATGAATAGACCAAGCATCCGGAATAGTATTCATCAAACTATTATTAATTATATACCAGGTTTCTGTGTCGTTTTGTTGTTTTTGTTCTAATACCTTAAAAATTATCGCACCTGACTCACCAACTGTATACTTTCCGAACTCAGTGAAAATGTCAGGTTCTTTTACACTCTCTTTAGTACAAGCCTCTTTAATATTTTTTATAATCTCATTTATCATATATTCATAATTGTATTCGAATCCAAGATGATTTCGAATAGGGAACCCACCTCCAAGGTTAAAGGAATCTAAGTTTTCACTTTCCTTTTTAAGTCCAATATATAATTTCAAGGCTTTCTGAAATTCGCCCCAATAATACAGCGTATCTTTTATTCCTGAATCGACAAAAAAGTGAAGCATTTTTAGCTCAACTTTTTCATTATCACTAATGTTGTTTTTGAAAAACTCAATCATTTCTGTATGCGGAATTCCCAGGCGGGAGGTATAATACGCTGATTGTGCTTCTTCATTAATTGCCATTCGCAGACCAATTTTAACCTTATATTTGGTCTTAATTTTTATGAGTCTGTGAAACTCTTTTATACTATCTAAAATGATTATAGAGTTTTCAAAACCTGCCTCACGAAGTTTGATAATTTTCTGTAGGTATTCTTCGGTTTTATAGCCATTATGCACTATAATACGCGATTTGTCTATTTTTTTCTTTTCAAATAGGTTTAATATTAAATCAATATCAAACGAAGAAGAAGTTTCAAGATTTACCTTATGCTTTAATGCCTCTTTTATAACATGATAAAAGTGATTACACTTTGTACAATAGCAGAAATGATATTTGCCTTTATAAGCATTGTTTTTAATAGCTCGGTTAAAAAGATTGCGAGTTTTTTTTATCTGGTCTCCTATTTTTGGTAAATAAATAAATCTAAATGGAGTGCCATGTTTTTCAATAAGGTGTTTTAATGAAACACCATGAAAAGTAAGACTGCCATCGCGCAAATCAAAACCCTCTTGTGGGAAATAATATGATTGTTCTATTAGGTCGAAATAAGTGTTTTTCATTTACTTTATTTTATCAAATCTTAAGCATAGCTTGTCTTAAAAGCAATAGACTTTCGTTTAGACTGATTGTAAAGGAATGGTCACTTTTGAGTCAATAAATAAAGACTATTCTAAGTTTTTAGAAATATTTGCAGGAAACAGTTTTGTAGCTATACCGGCATTAAGTTTTGAGTATTAAAGAAAATATATAATCCATAACATTTGTGTTTTACGAGGGGTTGTATGGTAACTAGCTCTTTACAAAGCACCTATGTGTTAATTAAAATTTCAATCTTTAATTTTATTGTTATTAGGTTGATTGATATAAAAATAGTTATCCAATGCAAGCCTGAACCTAATAATAAATAGGCTTTTCACTCTAGTAAACTTTATTAATAATTTTAGAATGACCCTTCGAATTCAGAAGGGTTATCATCTTCTAATTCTTTCAACAATTTTACACGCATTGTATTTTTAGTTCCTTTTCCCATTTTAGACATTTTTGCCTTTGTCTTAGCTACTTGATGTTTAATTGTACGTGACATGTTACTTGTTTTTTAATAAACAACTCATATTATCTAATTGGACTACATATTTAGACTATCAATAATTGATTGGTCACTCAGAGTAACATATTTTTTTCAAATTAACATTTTATCCTGTTTCTATAAAGAATAAGAATTAAATAACCAATTTGTGTACTTTTACAAATAAATTCTCAGAATGAAGATTGGTCAATTTAGGGTTACTGAGTCGAATGAACTATTAGATGCATTTATTAGCAATACCCCGTTTGGAGTTGTAGTAATTGACCTGTCAGGCAATATAAAAACAGCTAATAGACTGGCCATACAATATCTGGATTTGCATGTAGATATTTCTGATTTGGAAGATGCAAATTTTTTAAACCTTGTTGAAAATATTCCAGAGTTGTACGATGTGTTGTGTGTTAGTTTGAAAGATGGTAAAAAACCCTTTAATATTGAATCGCTAATTCATAACAATTGCTATTTTACAATAAGTGGGCAGGTAATATTGGATGGATATATTGTTACCATTGAGGATATTACTAAACAAAAGGAAATAGAGGCGAATTCAATTCAGGCTATTCTTGAGGGGCAGGAGAATGAACGTAGAAGAATTGGTCGGGAAATACATGATGGAATTGGGCCTTTAATGTCGTATATGAAACTTTCTCTGGATTCATTTATTGATGATCTTCATAACCAGAACCCAAAGGTATCAACAGAGGTGTTGGATAATATCAGCGAAACCATTGACTCTATTACAAGCGATTTACGACTGATGTCGCATAGCCTTGTTCCGCGCCTTTTGGATGAATTTGGTTTAACACCCACTTTTGAAAATATGGTGTATCGTTTAAATGAATCACGAAAAGCGAACATTACTTTATACACAAATATTGAAAAGGATGTTAGATTTGATAATGATATAGAACTTAATCTATTCAGATGCGGTCAAGAATTACTAAGCAATGCAGTTAAATATGCTAAAGCTTCCAATATTTTAGTTCAAGTAATACTGCATAAAGATAGTATTGTACTTATGGTAGAAGATGATGGAATTGGTTTTGAACGAGAGAACCTCCAACCTGAGAACTTTGGTATTGGCTTAACCAATATTGATACACGTGTTAGGATGCTTAACGGGGAATTTAATCTGGAATCGGGATTAAATATGGGTACTGTGGCAAGTATTGAGATACCAGTTTAATGAATTAATAATTCGAAATAAATGACACCAATAAATGTGCTGATAGCTGACGACCATAAAATTTTTCGTGATGGTATTAAGTCACTTCTTAGTAAGGAAAAAGATATTCATGTGGTTGCAGAAGCATCAAATGGGAATGAAGTTGTGGAGATGGCTGCAAAGCATGAGCTTAATCTAGTTGTTATGGATATTGATATGGGAATACCTAATGGTATTGAAACCACTGCAATTTTAAAAAAGAGCCACCCTAATATTAATATCCTTATTCTTTCAATGATAGGCTTACATGATTTTATTATTCAGGCCTTAGAAGCTGGTGCCACTGGGTATATCCTGAAGAATGCAGGGAAAGATGAACTGCTTACAGCTATAAAAAGTGTTGCTAATGGCGATAGCTATTTTAGTAGAGAAGTATCATCCAGCTTAATAGAACAATTGCACAGACCAAAATCAGGAAAGAAAAAGCTTGCAGATATACCATTGTCGCTTAGGGAGATTGAAGTTTTAAAACTAATAGCACAAGAGTTTTCTAATCACGAAATAGCTGAGAAACTATTTATTAGCATTAGAACTGTGGATACTCACCGAAGAAATTTATTGGAGAAGTTAGGCCTTAAAAATAATGTTGGACTCACAAAATACGCAATGAGTAAAGGATTGATTGAATAGCTTAGACATTAGCAGGTATTCTAAATTCGGAATGAATGTGTTGAATGTCATTGGGTAAATTATAAAGCTTGGTTTGCCTTAGGAAATCACTAAAAACATCACTTTTGTTTACGTAAGATGACTTTTCTTGCAGTTTAGGTTTGGCTGTGAATTCATCAATTGCCTGAGGCATTACCCAAAGTGTGTAGTTAACATCAGCAAGCTTGTTAAGAAAATCGTAAGGAATAAGCTTCTTAGTAAATGTGCTGTAATCGCATAGCAGCAAGTTGGCAGATTTATTCTTAATTAGCGTTACTAGAACCTGATCAATAGAACATCCCTTAACCAAAGTTTTAACATTATTTGCCCTTAATAATTGCCATTGATTGTAATTCTCATAATACAATCCATTTAATTTCAGAAGCCTTAAATGGAGTTTCTTTTTTACTTCTTCATTTTTGTCTTTGTCGTATCTTCTATAAAGAGAATTGTTTGCTGTGGGGATTTCGTAAGTACTTACAATTTTTAAGTTGTGATTTATTTTTCTGGACAACTCAATTGCATAATAATATGAAACTTGATTTGTGGAGTTAAGATCATATGGAAATAGCATTGTGTTGTACATAACTAAATTATTTTAATTATGACATGGATCTGCCCATATGGTCACCTTTGTGTTTTATAAAAGGCTGTTTTTTAGGTTTGGGTAAAACCTCAATTATGCATTAACCAGGTATATTTGACTCTACGAGCCGACGAAAAGTCCTGTTTACAATGACTTTTATCGGGTTTAACCCTGACAAAAAAATCACCAAACAGGTATTATTAATAACGTTGTAACTCTCTGATTTTCCTTCGTCAAATTATTCATTTATATTCAAATGAATAATACGGGTTAAAAAAGAAGGAACTATTCGAACATCAATTAGTTGGGCGATAGGGTTTCTAAGTAACGAATTTTAGATTCTAGTTGCACTACTTTATTCTCCAATTCAAGATTCTTGTTGCTTAATTCTTTCTTTGATACTGAAATAAATTCATTCTGTGTTAGCAGGAAAATATTTGTAAGTAAAAGGACAAAGGCAACTAGTAATGTAATAATTAAGGTGGTTTTCTGTATTTTAACTTTTGTCTCCATAATGTTTTTATATAGCTGTTTGGTAGTAATTTTGTTCAACTTTTTGTCTTGCTCTCATTAATCTCATTTTTATTGCACTGGCGGAAAGATTGTATTTGATTTGGAGGTCTTTAACCGAATAATTATGGGAATATTTTAAGTTTAATAACTCTTTTTCTGATTCAGGTACAGTTGTAAGTACTTCTTTTAGCTTCAGTTCTTTATTCTCATACTCAGCTCGAAGTTCCATTTCGTCATTATTGGGGGTATCATCTTTAATATTTTGCTCAAATGAAATATCATCAAAGTGTAGGTGCTTTACCTTTGCTGAAGATGTAATACAATAGTTTTGTGCAATTGAATATAGCCATGTTGAAAATTTCGAATTTCCTTTGAAAGTTGAAATCTTAGTAAAAGCCTTAATGAGAATATCCTGGGTTAAATCAAAAGCATCATCCGCGTTCTTAGTAAAAGATAAACATTTTTGATATACCTTGGGATAATACCTGGTATACAGAATTCCAAGAGAATTGTTGTACCCTATTAAATATTCCTGAATTAGTTGTTCGTCGGAAGTACTAACGAAAGCTTTTGTCTGCATTTCACTTCGATTGGTATATTGTTTTATCTGAAGTGAACTTATTGAATTAGTAAGCTTTTTTTTAGAGTAATTAAACGTATTTATAAGGTTGTGAGATAGTATTAGTTTTTCCTGATTCTATGAGTTTTTCGCCTACGAGAATCTCGTAGAATACGAGAAAAACTCACTTCTTAGGTTCAATCTGTTTTTAAGACTTCAAACAATGATTTAGTCACAATACCACTGAATAAAAGTGTGGTTCTCGTCTCAAATAAATTGATTAAAGGACTAATTTTTAAATGTCCCTTTGATACTGTGTGCGGTTGTATTTAATACAAAATTTCAAAACAACCTCTTAACCTAAAATATACACACAATTATTTGTGTAAACTTATTTCAGGAAAAGACAGTAGAAAGTTGTTTCCTTATTTATACTTGCACTCCAGGTAACCAGTATAGTTCAAAAATAATTTATGCTTATCCTCTTTTTTTGCGAAGTAGTTTTTCGCGTCTTTCTTTCGGTTTGGAAGTATATGCAGCAAAGCTTGGACAGCTATCAGAATGAAGAATTCTAATCTTAGTTTTTATTTTCTTCTTTTTTCTGTTGTTTTCGATATAGGTATTGCCGCCACGCAATGTTCTGCCTATTCCATTGATTTTAATAGATTCTCCGGAAATAGAAGTCTTTTTGCTCGAAGAAGGCAGTGACTGAAATGTATGTTGCTGAGAAAAGCCTTTAATTGTGCTACCAAATAGTAATCCAATTACGAGGACGGTAGATAGAAGTATTTTATTTTTCATAACTAACCATTTTATTACTACAACTATGGTAGTATACGCTTATCAGCTCAATTGTTTCAAAAAAACCGGTGAGATAAATCACTAGAGAATTCTATCTAGTTATAATATTTAATACAGATAAATCATTCAACATATTTTTTTTTATCATATTTACGCCAAATTTAAAATTAGGAATATGAGTAAAAGGATTGCATTTCCAAAAGTCTTCTGGGCTTCAAACTTCATTGAACTTTTTGAACGATGGGCATGGTATGGATTTTATAATGCACTTGCGCTTTATTTAACAGGAAGTAGAGATACAGGAGCATTAGGATTCAGTGCAGGAGAAAAAGGAATAATAATGGGAACAGGTTCAATGTTACTTTACTTTTTGCCTATTATTACAGGAGCTATTGCTGATAAAGTTGGATATAAAAAAGTCTTGTCGTTATCATTCGCACTGTATATTATTACCTATTGGATGGTTGGTCACTTCCAATCTTTTACAATGGTTTTTACTTCTTTTATTTTATTAGCTATTGCTGGGGCATTATTTAAGCCTATAATTTCAGCAATGATTTCTAAAACAACAAATCCATCCAATTCATCAATTGGTTTTGGAATTTTTTATATGATGATTAATATCGGAGGCTTTATTGGACCATTTATTGCTGGCGTTTTGTACAAATTAGATTGGAATTATGTATTTCTGATGTCAATGATTATTATTGGTGTTAATTATCCAATATTATTTCTATTCTTTAAGGAGCCCGATAGAGATAAGCTAAAAACAGGAGATTCATTTTCAAAAACAATTGGTACAGCGTTCAAGAATATTGGTATTACCCTTGTGAACTTTAAATATGTGCTGTTTCTGATTATTATGATTGGATTCTGGACAGCCTTTAATCAGTTATATTATTCTTTTCCAGTATTTCTTGATGATTGGGCAGACACTACAAATGTATTTAATCTTATTGAGTCGATATGGCCATGGTTGGCAGATACAATAGGTTCTGATGGAACAATTACTGCTGTTACTATGGTTAGTCTTGATGCTTTTTTTATAATCGTTTTTCAAATATTAATTTCGTGGTTGGTAATGCGTTTTAAACCACTAAATGCTATGATTTCCGGGATATTTGTACTCGGTATAGGATTGTTCCTTATGTTTTCAACTCAGAATGGGTTATATATTGTATTAGGTATACTCATATTTGCTATTGGAGAAATGTCTAGTAGTCCGAAATTTACTGAGTATGTTGGAAGCATTGCTCCAGCTGATAAAAAGGCGTTGTATATGGGAACATCTTTTCTGCCAATTGCCGCAGCGCATCAGTTGGCCGGATTATTATCTGGTGATATTTATGATAAAATTTCGGGCAAAATGTATTTACTGCAACTTGAAATTGAAAATCGAGGTCTCAGTATTCCAGAAATATCAGAGTCTTTTACTAAGAATAAATATTGGGATAAAGCTTGCGAACTTACAGGTATGGATAGTAGTCAACTTACCAACTTTTTATGGGACAATTATCAACCAAATAGAATTTGGATTCTATACTCAGGAATTGCCATTGGTTCAGTAATTGCTTTAATTTTATACGATAAGTTTATTTTAAAATCGATAAAAGCTAGCTAAGCAGATTTTATACAGAGGGGGGCATTTGGTTTATTTTTAATTCAAATGAAATCCCCCTTTACTATTTATCAGCTTTAACTAAATACCTTTTTATTATCTTTTAAGCAGTTCACTGAATTGCATATGAAAAACATTGTTGTAATAGGTGCCGGAATTGTTGGGCTGGCAACAGCACTTAAACTTCTTGAAAAAAGGCCAAATCTTAAAGTTACTGTTTTGGAAAAGGAGAGTGGTCCGGCGAAGCATCAAACTGGTAATAATAGTGGAGTTATTCATGCCGGGGTATATTATAAGCCGGGTAGTTTAAAGGCTTTAAATTGTAGAAAAGGTTATCAGATGCTTATTGATTTCTGCGATGGTGAAGGTGTGAAGTACGACCTATGCGGAAAACTTATTGTTGCCACTAAAGAAGAAGAACTACCCAGATTAAAAGACCTTTTAGATAGAGCAAAGCAAAATGGTCTCGATAAGGTAAAAAGAATAAGTGCTGAAGAAATAAAAGAATATGAGCCACACGCTACAGGTTTGGCAGCTTTACATGTACCATATACAGGTATAATAGATTACACAGAAGTTTGTGAGAAATACGCCGAAATAATATCGAAAAAATTTGGGGCTGAAATAAACTATAGGCACAAAGTTAAAGATATTGTTAAAAGAAGTAATGGCGTTGAAGTTATCACAGAACAAAAGAGCTTTGAGGCCGATTTTATAATCAATACTGCCGGTTTGTATAGCGACAGAATTGCTTTAATGACGGAAGAAAATCTTGATGTACGTATTATTCCATTTCGGGGAGAATATGTTGAGCTAAAAAAAGAAAAGGCATCACTTGTAAAAAATCTTATATACCCTGTTCCTGATCCGAACTTCCCATTCCTGGGAGTACACTTTACACGAATGATAAATGGAGGGGTAGAAGCAGGACCAAATGCTGTTTGGGCCTTCAAACAGGAAGGGTATCGGAAAAGTAGCTTTAATGGGAGTGATTTTTGGCGTTCGTTGTCGTGGCCAGGTTTTAGAAAAGTAATGGGTCAATATTGGAAAATGGGTATGGGCGAATATTGGCGATCTTATAATAAGCGAGCATTAGTAAAAGCATTATCTCGCCTAGTGCCGGAAATAACTACAAAAGATATTGTTGCCGGAGGAGCTGGTGTGCGAGCTCAAGCGTGTGAAAGGCATGGAGGTTTAGTTGATGATTTTCAGATTCTGGAGAATGAATGGGCTATAAATGTGTTGAATGCTCCATCGCCAGCAGCAACAGCTTCCTTAGCAATTGGCGATACAATTTCAGAGTTAGCCTTAAAAAGAGTATAAAAAAAGCTGCTCCGTACTCGGGCAGCTTTTTTTTATATCTTAAATTTTTATGTTATTCAATATCAGTTGCTTCTTCTTGAAGAGTAGGTTCATCTTCTGTGTATTTCTTCATAACACGGTTCAACCACGGTAACATTATAAAGATTAATACCACAGAAACACCAACCAATAAAGTATTGGTGAGGAAGAAGAAAGCTTTATTGTCATAAATTTCCCACATACCAGAAAGTACACCAGAGAGTTTATTGCCAATCGAAGTTGACAGGAACCATCCACCCATCATAAGAGCCGTAATCCTTGGAGGGCTTAATTTTGAAACTAGCGATAATCCCATCGGGCTTAAGCACAATTCACCTACTGTAATAACAGCATATGTTCCAAATAACCATGCGGCAGAGGCTTTTACAGCACCATTTTTCGATGCAATTACGGCAAAAATCATAACTATAGCAGAAAGAGCTGTAATTACCATTCCCCAACCTATTTTCGCTGGTGTAGAAACTGGTCCTTTTTTTCTTCTACGGGCAATGAACCCAAAGAAACCTACAACCAAAGGAGTAAGTAAGACAATAAAACCTGGGTTAATAGATTGAAAAAGCTCTGTGGGCACAAGTTTTAGAGTTTGCCATTTCTTCTTTTTCTCAGCAGGGATATTGTCCCAACTTAATTCATCAGCACTGTTAACTCCAATATCTGCTAGCCAGAGATCTTTGTTTTTCTGCCAATCTTTGTATTGTTCTTCCAGTTCTGCTTTTTCAGTCTTTTTACTATCAATGTTTTCAAGGGCAGCAATCTTCTCTTCAAATCCTTTCTGAGTCTCAGAAATATATTGAGGCGTAATTACGCTTTCTACATCAATGGGTATCTTATCAACTCCTTCAGAAGATTTATTTTTAATTTTTGATGGTGATAAATTTTCAAAATAATAACTTCCACTTAATTTATAGCCATGGAACTCACCATGAAGTCCTGATTCTTCAGCTATTCGTGGAGTTGTAGATACTGTTTCGATAAGTTCTAATGAACTAAAAACCTTTTCGGTAGTTTGTCCTAGTTCTCTGTTAGTGTTATTTTTTGCCCAGAAAGTGAGGGCGGCACCATTTTGATGGAAGATTGCCCAGAAAACCACTACAGCAGCAAATACAGCTAAGAGGGCTTTAATCGGTTCTTTTTCATGACTTTTGGCTTTTCTTAAGATATTAATATAGAAAACAACAACAACAGCAGAAAAGAGAAGGAAAGCATCAGTAGAGTCAGAACCGAAAATATTTCCAGGTATAATCCAACCTAAGAATCCAGCTGTAATTGCCGGTAAGAAAAGCGTGTATAAAATCTTGATCATTGGGATGTCATCCTTGGTGGGAGGCGAAACTTTGTCAACCTGTCCTATGTCATGAGCTTTTAGTTGGCCAAGCCAAAACCATATTACTCCGATGAGCATACCTGCGCCTGCAGCGGCAAAAGCCCAACCCCATCCATATTTAAGCCTTAAGTAAGCTGCTATAAAGTTGCAAACAAAGGCTCCAATGTTAATTCCCATATAGAAAATATTGTAGCCACTATCTTTTAGGTCTTTATATTTAGGATCAGCATCATAAATTTTTCCTACAAGTGCAGAAATGTTTGGCTTAAATAAACCATTTCCCAGAATTATTAAACCCAGGGCCATAAAAAATGCAGTTTCGTTATTCACAGAAAGTAGAAAATACCCTGCTGAAAATAATATTCCTCCAATAGTAATTGAAAGTCTATAACCCAAGTACCTGTCAGCTAATAAACCACCGATAAAGGGTGTTAAATATACCAAAGCAAGATATGAACCATATATATCGCTCGCTTTCACGCCGGAAAATCCCATTCCCGGAAAAGTACTGTCCTTTCCTTCAATCATATATAGAGAAAAGATTCCGATTAACAAATAGAAACCGAATCGTTCCCACATCTCCGTGAAAAAGAGAACCATCAGTCCTTTAGGGTGTTTTTGTTTTTTTGTCATAGTATAGATTTTGAATATTTATTCGCTTTGTATTTATAAAAATTTGATATTCAATAAACTCAGTTGTTTCGCAAATATATAAAGTTTTTTAACTTGCTTGCTGATGAAGATCATTTGTATGTAAATTTGTATTACAAGCATAAAGCGATGAAAATTTTTACTTCAGAACAAATCAGGAAGATTGATGCCTACACAATTGAAAACGAACCAATAGCATCTGTAGCGCTAATGGAAAGGGCAGCGAAGGAACTATGTTCCTGGATTAGGAAAAACTTTTCGAAGGATACCCAGTTTCTGTTTTTAATCGGACCAGGAAATAATGGTGGAGATGGATGGGCATTAGCTCGTCTGTTATTTATTCATGGGTATGAAAACATTCGCTTTTATGTTTTAAAAATATCAGAAAAGCTTTCACCAGACTCAGAGATTAATAAACAGCGCCTGATTGAGGAGACGGATGTTAAAATTAAGGAAATAAGTACTGAAGAAGAGTTTCCTTTCATTTCTGGCGAAGATTGGATTATAGATGCACTTTTTGGCTCTGGATTAACACGTCCGTTAGAAGGATTGGCTGGGGAACTGGTTAGGTATGTTAACGAATCTGAAGCGATAGGTGTAATCTCAGTCGATATTCCCAGCGGATTGTTTAGCGAAGACAACTCAAATAATTTGCCCTTAAATATTATTGAAGCTGATTTTACTTTGAGCTTTCAATTTTCAAAGCTTGCGTTTTACTTCTCTGATAACGAAGATTATGTTGGCGACTGGGTAATTCTGCCCATCGGATTGCATTCGAAGATTATTAATCAGGAAGCTTCTTTATACAAAACTATAACAAAAGAAGAACTCTATGAACGTATTCTATATAGGAGTAAATTTTCGCACAAAGGTACCTTTGGTCATCTGCTAATAATTGCAGGTAGCTATGGCATGATGGGAGCAGCTGTTCTTGCAAGTCAGGCAGCTATGCGGAGTGGAGTTGGATTAGTAACAACTCATGTTCCCAGGTTAGGATATCAGATTATTCAAAACTCTGTTCCAGAAGCTATTGTTTCAATTGATGAATCTGATTTGATGTTTACCAGCGTAAATAATTTGGAGAAATATTCCGCTCTATGTATTGGCCCAGGCATCAATAAAAAGACTAATACAAGTCGGGCAGTTATCGATTTGTTAGAGAAAGATAATATACCTTTATTAATTGACGCTGATGGTTTAAATATTCTTTCTGAACATAAAGAGTGGTTAGATAAGTTACCTGTAGGCACTATTCTTACACCGCATCCACGTGAATTCGATCGATTAACTAAAGTGCATGACTCTCATTATGCCAGATTTGTAACACAACAAGAATTCGCTTTAAAGCATAATGTAATTGTAGTATTAAAAGGTGCTCACACTAGTATTGCAACACCTGAGGGTGAAGTCTGGTTTAACACTACAGGAAATCCGGGAATGGCCAAAGGAGGAAGCGGTGATGTACTTTCCGGAATTATTGCTTCGCTTCTGGCTCAACATTATACTCCAATAGATGCTGCACTTATTGGTGTATACATTCATGGTCTTGCTGGCGATATGGCACTTAAGTCGCAAGGCTTTCATGCCCTAACACCTTCAGATATTATTTGTAATTTAGGAAAGGCATTTAAGAAGATAGAATAAATTAAGAACTTAATCGTTTTAGTACAGACTACAATAGATGTATAACATAAACCTTTTATACTGTACTACTAAAATAATACCCATGTTAAAAAAACTTTCACTACTAACACTAATTGTATTATCAATTTCTTGTTCAACAACCAGAATTACAACTACAAATTTGCACGATTTGGCTTCCTTTGAATCAGGAGGAGATATTTATGCCTTGCCTCAAACACGTTTATTGTACTCTGTCACAGCTATAGAATCAAAATTTAGTCCAGGTCCGTATTGCGACTTTGCCCAAAAGTATCTGGGTATTGATAATGTTCAAAAGCTACCAAAAACAAAATGGCAATTAAAGGATATTGATTTATGTCGAATATCTGAACCAGATCCAGATCATTTTTATTCAATAAAAACAGAAGGTAAACTTGATTTTAATCTGGAGTTGAATGGTTTGCAAAAAGAAGGTTTGCTTTTATTACCAGCATCTTTACAAGGGTATCAAATTGATTATAATAATCTGGTGCATCCTGTTGTTGATATAATGCATACCGATTTATCTGTAAAGCCCTTCTATACAATAAAAAAAAGTAAGGAACGAAACTCAGGTAGAGATACCTTAAATACACGATTGCCAGTATATGCAGGTAGTTTGAAAGTAAAAACCACCGATGCAAAAGCAGAAGAAGCAGCAGCTTTTATTATAAAAATTAGGAAAAGAAGATTTAAACTTCTTGCTGGTCAATACGAGGTTGTCCATGAAGGAACCGCAATGGAAACCAGCGTTAAAGAATTAAATAAACTGGAAGAAGAATATTTGTCTCTGTTTATTGGAAGTGTTGAATCAGACACAATTTATAAGGTGTTTACTTTTGTGCCGGAAGCAAATGAAAAAATACAACGAACTACACTTTTTAAATTCTCTGAGACTTCTGGATTTTTATCTCCTAATAATCCGCAAGGCGAATCCGTTGTTGTTGAGATTACCAATCTTGAGAAATCATCTACTTTAAAGCAACTTCAACTGCCGGTATCAGCAATGAGTTATAACGATTTAGTTTTTTATAGGTTGCCAGACAGGGCAACAGTAAAAGCTCGTTATGGGAGTCATCTGTTGCATGAGGCTGAAATTCCTATTTGTCAGTTTGGGACTTTAATACCAAAATACTTTGAACAAAAAAGTAGGCCTATTCTTCGGAAATAATAGGAGATTTGTAGGTTTTTGACCATGTTTCCCATGGAGTGTTGTTGTAATGACTTCCACCAATGTACTTCAACATCACATCAAAAGGCTGAGCTTTTGTAAATCCCTGTTGAACATGAATTATTTTAGATTGTTCATCTAAAAAGACAACCGATGGATAACTTAGCTTATTGTTTAATAGTGCAGCAGCAAGCTGATGATAACCTCTTTGTCCATTAGGAATATATTTAAGGGTGTCATTGCCAAGAATTATGTCTTCTTTCTGCTCAGCATTAAATTTTACTGCATAATACTTATTGTTTAAATATTCAGCAATAACTTCCTGACTGAAGGTTTTTTTGTCCATTACTTTGCACCAACCACACCAATCAGTATAAACATCAACCATAATTTTACGAGGTGCTGTCTGGTTAAGTTTGATAGCTTCTTCAAAAGTATGCCATTTAACTTCCTGAGCCTTAGCGTTAAAAACAAACCCTGCTAAAAGTAGAAAAAAGAAAATGTGTTTCATGTCAAGTCATTATAATTCATAGTCAGTAACGCAAAGAAAATAATTTTGTTGCAATTATTACTGTTAATCAGAAGTTAAGTTTTACAGTTTAAAGTTTTAGGTGCATGGTTTGCCATCAGAATTTATACTGAAAAGAGATAAAATGCAATTAAAATAGTATGATCTTGGAAAAGTGACTTTCATTATTAATAATATTTTCAAATAACTTTATATTCGTAGTTCAACAATAAGAACAAAAAAATTATGGGAAAAGAGATAATGGACTTAGCTCCGGCATTGGTTTGGAAACATTTTTATAATCTAACACAAATACCTCGTCCATCATATTATGAGACAGAGGCAATAAAATATATTGAACAATTTGCCAACGATCTAGGACTTGAGAATATAATTGATGAGATTGGAAATATTATTGTTAAAAAACCGGCAACTACAGGAAGAGAAAACGCTTCTGGTGTTATTCTGCAATCGCATATTGATATGGTTCCTCAGAAGAATAGCGATAAGGTTCATGATTTTCAGAAAGACCCGATTGAAACAATTATCGATGGCGAATGGGTAAGAGCTAATAAAACAACTCTTGGAGCCGATAATGGTATGGGTTGCGCTGCAATGCTCGCTGTTTTGGAGTCGAGTGACATTCAGCATGGAAAAATTGAAGCACTTTTCACAATAAATGAAGAATCGGGTATGGAAGGTGCTTTCGGACTTAAGGCAGGTGTGTTGGAAGGTTCTATTCTAATAAACCTTGATTCTGAGGATGAAGGCGAACTGTTTGTAGGTTGTGCGGGTGGTATCGATGTTGCTGCTAAAACAAACTACGCAGAAATTGCTTCAGTAGCTGGAAAAGCTTTTAACTTTACTATTGCTGGTTTAAGTGGTGGTCACTCAGGATTGGATATAAATTTAGGTAGAGGTAATGCTGTAAAAATTATTGGTCGTTTTCTTTGGAGCGCATTAGCGAATTTTCCAATACAAGTTGCTTCTGTAAATGGTGGCGATTTGAGAAATGCTATTCCACGCGAGGGGCACTCAGTTTTTGTTGTTTCTCCAGAGCATGAAAATGAATTCAAAAATTTCTTCGAGAATTTCAAAACGAATATTATCAACGAATATAAGTCATCTGATCCAGGTATAGGGCTTGAACTAAAAGCAGCAGACATGCCGAGCAAGGTAATGAGCGAAGAAGAAGCAAAACGCTTATCTGGAATGCTAGCAACGGCGCATAGTGGTACAGTTCGTATGAGTGTTGAAATGGAAGGTATCGTTGAATCATCATTAAATCTTTCAGTAACCAATTTCGAGAATGGTAAAGCTGAAATGTATTACCTTGTAAGAAGCTCTGTTGATAGTGCAAAATTTGCAATTGCAGAACAGGTTACTGCTATGCACGAATTAATGGGTTGTGAGGTTGAAGTTAGTGGAGACTATCCTGGATGGAAACCAAATACAGATTCGTACATTATGAAAGTAATGACCAAAGTTTATAATGATCTTTATGGAAGAACCCCTAATCTACTAGCAATTCATGCAGGATTAGAGTGTGGTATTATTGGCGCTAATTATCCTGGTCTTGATATAATTTCTTTCGGACCAACAATTCGTCACCCACATTCACCTGATGAAAAGGTGGAGATTAGTACTGTTGAGAAATTCTGGAATTTCTTGAAACACACATTAGAAAAAATATAATTGAAATTTTATTCTGGCTTTTTAGAAGTTCGTTTTAGTATTGGATGTTAAGGTACTGAGTACGGGTTTCTAAAAAGCCGAATTTTAATTCAATAGTTCATTTCACTCCGGGGCTGAATATGTAGCTATGTTTATTACCCACAGTTATTCAAATAAAATCCTTTTCAGGTTTTTCCCACTTTAAAAGAATCAAACTCAAGCATTGATTAATATTGCTTATTGTTTTGAACTATTTTTCTTCACAAAATGTTATAATTTGAATTAAAGTTATTTGTGTCAATTCTCCTGGGGCAAACAGCTTTTCATTTCTACTGTACTGAGATTCTTGAAAAAATTATTAATTTCAATCAGTTATTAGTATTCTTGAGCTTAATTACATCGAAAAATCATTAAATGAGTCCATATAGTTCTGCAAATAAAGAAACAAGAGACGGTTTGAGTTTTCCTAAACTCATTACCCGAGATGAAGTGAATGATAGTGTTTTATTTGAAGTTGCATGGGAAGTATGTAATAAGGTAGGTGGAATTTATACAGTAATTCAGTCTAAGGTTCCTTCGGTATTAGAAAAATGGGGTAGTGATAAATATTGTTTGTTGGGGCCATATATTGAAGAGCAGGCATCAGCAATATTTGAACCATTGTATGATGCGTTCGACCCAATTGCTCATGTTGTTGATGAAATGAATAAGAACGGATACAGGGTGTTTTATGGTCATTGGTTAATAGATGGTCGTCCAAAAGTTGTTCTTTTCGATCCCTATTTTATTTACCCCGATTTAGGAGAGCTAAAGCATCACCTATGGAAAAATCATGGCATTGCAACTCCTGAAAATGACGATTTGATTAATCAGGTAGTGACTTTTGGTCATCAGGTTTTTAGGTTCTTTGAGTTGTATTCTGCGCAAAACAGTAACAATAACAGAGTAATTGCACATTTTCATGAATGGATGGCAGGCACACCTATTCCAGATATCCGAAAATCGAAATTGCCAGTTAAAATTGTGTTTACTACACATGCAACATTATTAGGCAGGTATCTGGCAATGAATGATCCTTATTTTTACGAGCATCTTTCGTCTTATGACTGGTCTCATGAAGCTAAACACTTTAATGTTGAGCATATTGTAAATATTGAACGAGCAGCAACCCATGGGGCACATGTATTTTCAACGGTTAGCGAAATTACTGGCGAGGAATGTAAAGTGTTTCTTGGGCGCACCCCCGATGTTATACTCCCCAATGGTCTGAATGTTGATAGGTTTGAGGCTATGCATGAATTTCAGAATCTGCATCTGAATTACAAGGAGAAGATAAATGAGTTCGTAATGAGTCATTTCTTTCAGAGCTATTCATTTGACTTGAATAAAACACTCTATTTCTTTTCGTCGGGTAGATATGAGTATAAAAACAAAGGATACGATCTCACCCTTGAAGCATTAGCACGGTTAAATTATAAAATGAAACAAGAAGGGTTGGATATTACCATAGTAACTTTCTTTGTAACTCGAAATCCATACCGGAATCTTAATTCATGGGTGCTTCATTCCAAGGCTATGTTAGAAGAGATAAATCGAAATTGTAAAGAAGTCGAAGAACGGGTTGGCAATAAATTATTTTCTACAATAGCATCTCTTTCAGGAGCTTTTTCTATGCCCGACCTTAATAAAATGGTAGATGATTACCAGGTATTGAAGCTTAGGAATAATTTGCAATCTTGGAAAACAAAGAAACTACCGCCAATTGTTACACATGATTTAGAGAATGAAGATGGCGATGATATAATGAATTTTTTAAAAACCAGTCAATTATTAAATTATCCTGAAGATAAAGTGAAAGTAGTTTATCATCCCGATTTTATTTCTACGTCGAATCCACTTTTCAGAATGGAATATTACCAATTTATTAGAGGCTGTCATCTTGGGGTTTTTCCAAGTTATTACGAACCCTGGGGTTATACTCCACTTGAGTGTAGTGCAAGTGGTATTCCATCAATCACAAGCGATTTGGCTGGGTTTGGTTCTTTTGCAAAGTCAAACATAAAGGACCATGAAAAAGTTGGCATTTATCTCCTAAAACGCAGAGGTAAAAGCTTTGATGCAGCAGCCGAAGATTTAGCCAATATGATGTTGGGTTTTGTCAAACTTAACCGCAGGCAACGTATTATGCAGCGAAATAGGGTAGAGGCATCTTCCACTCAGTTTGGCTGGGATAAGTTAAGAAAATACTACGATATGGCTTATGGAATGGCCGTAAGGAGTGTTTAGAGGTGATGAATATTAGTTAAGTAAGTCCATAAAGTTGTATGTTTGAACTTTCTAGACAAACACTAGTTAATCTTTCCTCAGTTTTGATCTTAAATCTTTTTTAGATTGAATAAGGTTTCTTAACTCAGTTAGGTTTTCACCAATTCCTGTTTTTGGAATAAAGTTAGCTGCCTGACGATTATGATAGAGTATTATCCATTCCTTTAGCTCAACAATTTTATATAGACTGTTCCAATTCATTTCAGAATTAAAGGATTCACCAGCAATAGAAATTTTTTCTTCAGTAAAGTCATAAACGATTTTATAATAAACAGTAATTTTGGGATTTTTAAAATATTGAATTATTGTTAGCCATGCAATTTCTTCCAAGTATAATTTTAGAATATCAATTAATTACTAAAAGGATAGCTGAAATAGTAGCAATGTGATGTCTTGGTCACAAAATGGTTGGCTACTACAATCGCTATAGTATACTATTACCACTAGTTATTATTTACCTAAGGCACATAAAAAAGGCCATCCCAAAGGACAGCCTTAATATTATTCTGGGTTAAATCGTATGCGAATATCAATAGATTATATATAGTAAATTAATTACTACCTAACAATAAAGCTCTTATTATAAAGCTTATTATCTATCATAAGTTTCAAATAATATATTCCCTTTGTCCAGTCCTTTACATCAATACTAAATTCCTGTTGATAATTAGAGTTTTCATAAACTATAATTCCAAGATTATTTGAAATAATAATTTCATAGTCTTGAATACTTTTCTTTGTGAAATTTCTATTACTATCAATACTTTCGGTATTTATTGAAACTGTTAAATTGTCAGTCACTGGATTTGGAAATAAATTTAATACTCCATCAAGTGGTTTATAAATATTCATACCCCAATCATTCACTTTTGTACTTTTAAATCCTCCGATTGGATCAGGACATCCAGGACAATTAGTACCATCCTTAACGTTGATAATATAAGTTTTATATTCGCTTTCACCACACACATTTTCCCTTGAAAGGTTTATAATAGATCGCCCAAGTAAAGTATAATTTATAATATTATAAGGCCCTGTTAAATGATTGGGAGTACCTCCCCAAACCATCCATTTAAAATCTCCATGGTCATTTGGTCCATTTAAGGAAGCATAATAAGAATGCGTAGAATTCAAATCAACTGTAATTGGAGGGGTTAAACTGTGGGAATGGGACATTAGATTAATAGTATTAACATCTGGTTTACCTATCCATAATTCTCTTTGGCTTAAATTTAGAACTTGTCCTCTTGGCGAAGTGATACCAGCACTAATATTGCCCAAGCCAGAGCTAGTGATCCTAAAAACAGCTGAAGTCCCAGACTGAGATAATAATCGCAGATTAGAACTACAGCTCCAAGATATTGTATATCCGGAAGCTAAACTACTTATAGAGTAAGTAGAATTGCCTGAACATAGTATATCAGAACCAGAAATTATTGGAAGGGGTAGTGTTGTAACTGTAACAATAGCACTATTATCAGATGAACCATAATCACTTAATGCTTTAACGTAAAATTTCGCCGTAGTATTGGGGGCTAGATTTTCAATTAAAAATGAATTAGAGGTAATAGGAGAACTGTTTAATTGTGTATTACTTGGGCTACTATACACATTATATCCAGTTGCACCTGGTGAAGTATTCCAAGAAAGGCGCGAACTTATATAATCGGTTTGTGAAAATACAAGGCCAGTGGGTGCAGTTGGAGCTGTCTTTGTTGTTATTTCTGTAGTATTTGTATTACCAGCCAAATCGGTAGCAGTAACGCTTATTTTGTAAGTTGTATTCGGCTGTAAGTTTGTAAAGTTATGGTTATGGTAATCAGTGGCATTTTTAGTTTTACTATCTTTTACAGAACCATCTGAGTATTTAAGTACTACACGGTAAGTTTCTATTCCATTAAAACCGGAACAATAATATTGGCTAGAACGAGCATCCCAACTTTCCCAAGAAGAAACAAAAATTTCATTACTTTTAGAGCTAGTAGAAATAGTTGGAGCGTTGGGTTTTGATTTGTCAACAATTACAGATTGAGTATAATAACTAAATGGATTATTATTATTGGCCGTATCATATGCATTAAAATATAGATCTAGGCCGTAATTCGTTTCCATGGCATCAGAAGGTATTTTTATAGTTAAAAGAAAAGTAACTGTCTGATCTGGAATAATACTTTGTTCATTATCACTAATTGACACCCAAGATCCTAGCAGTACCAAGGGATCCTTGTCGAAAGAAACTGTATAAGTTTTCTCTGTATTATTCTTAACACTTACTTGAAATTGATGTGATGCTCCAGGTTTAAGAGGTTTTAAATAACTACTACAATCGTCAGTTTCAGGAACTTTTACAGTAAAAGGATTTTGTGCGATTATATTTTGCGCAAAGATTAAAATTACTGAAATAATTAAAATATTTAATATTCGTTTCATATAAGATTTTGTTTAGATATCGCCTACTCTAATAGCTTTTCGGCTACCGCTTTAAATTTAATATATTATTGATTTCGCATAATTCTATGTAGACTATTTTTTTTATAATTAAAATACCATTCCCACTTCCTGCTTAACAAAAATGCTATCGTTGAATACCGGCGGTTTCATTCTTAACTTTTAATATGTCACATATATATTATCAAATATATCTTAAACTAGATTGCATATGTAGGGTGTTGTTGGGTAACGGTAAACGAGTAAATTTTCATAAATATCAATTAAATAATTACAACTAAGAAGTAAATTAACTTAATACATAAACTAAAATACAAGTTATAAAAAAAATCAAGATGCTATATTAGAATTCGAATTTAATTCTCGAAAATTCTATATTAAAAAAAATATCAGACACCTATCCAAATACATTTTACTTTTGAGACAGCCTTTTGTTACTGTCTCCAAATTTTCTGTTCTTGGTTCTCCAGATTACTCCATTTTTATTTCGTTGAGACCAGAGAATCCCAAGCTTATGAAATTACATTTTTTTTCTTCAATGGTTTGAACCTTTTACCAGTTGGTAAAGTAATACTACTTTCATTAATTCCTTGATTCACCATCCAATCATCTTGGTGCATGTTTGCAAGTTCAAAATATAGTTTACCGGAATTTGGAAAGTGTTCTAATCCGCTCTGATAAGCCTTAATTGCTTCATCGGGTTGTCCATTCATATCGTATGCATTTCCATGCATTTGGTAACATTGGTCACTTGCAGATTTCATTTTAACAATCCCTTCAAAGGATTCTATTGATTTTGAATAATCTTCTTTTTGGTAAAAGGCAAAACCAATTTCGTAGGGGTAGTTTATATTATTTGGGTCAAGTGTGGCAGATTTCTCCAGAAGTAAAATAGAACTATCAATTTCACCATTGTCTATTAAGGAAATAGCTTGTATAGCTATGTTGTATGCTTCTTGTTTTTCCTGATCAGTTTGAGCGGAGCTTGTGTAACACACAGCTATCCATATCAAAATTGCTATGTAAAATCTCATATTTTCTATTCGATTAAAATGAATTTCCAATTAATTAGTTTGTTTATTACCTATAATACAATGCAGGCAACATACTAATTATATCAAAAATGGCAAATATATAGGGTAGAAGCATCTTCCACTCAGCTTGGCTGGGATAAGTTAAGAAAATACTACGATATGGCTTATGGAATGGCCGTAAGGAGTTTGTGAGAATTAAGAATTAATAATGAAAATGATTTAATCTTTCCTCAACTTTGAATTTATATCTTTTTTAGATTGAATAAGGTTTCTTAACTCAGTTAGGTTTTCACCGATTCCTGTTTTTGGAATAAAGTTAGCTGCCTGACGATTATGATAGAGAATTATCCATTCCTTTAGCTCAACAATTTTATATAGACTGTTCCAATTCATTTCAGAATTAAAGGATTCACCAGCAATAGAAATTTTTTCTTCAGTAAAGTCATAAACAATTTTTTCCTGAATTTTTCCATGAGTTTTGTAATTCTTGCGTGCCCCATACAATATGAAAAAAGGTAAGCCTATTAGAAAGAAGATTCCAAGTAAGAATTGGGGAACAATCGAAGTCGCTAAGTTTTCAGCTACAATTTTTAAGTACAAAGCAGAGATTACCATAAAAGTTCCCATTAGACAAATTATGATCATGGCAGGTCTGCGATAGGTTAAAATCAGAGTTAGCTTTTGATATTCTTTTAAGCTGAAGTGAGTTTCTATTTTCATTTTGATGTTAACTTTCTAAGTCAGTTTTTGATTGGGCACTAATATTTTAGTACATCTACATTATCATTTAATTAGTTAGGTTTATAACCAATAATACAGTGTCGGCAATATACTAATTATATCAAAAATGATTGTCAAGATTGTATAATGAATAATTATAAACTAGTAACCGACAACTCATCACTCATCACTCATCACTCATCACTCATCACTTATCACTGAATAATTTATTTACTATCGCCCATAAGTTTTATACCTTCCATGGCAGAAGAACCTGTTGGTGTATTCATTAAGGCTTTATTGAATAAAACTTTAGCCTGACGATATTTCTTTAGTTGGTAGTTTGTCCATGCATACATTACAAGTCCATCATAATCGAATGGATATAGATTTACAACTTTTTCAAAGTATTTTTCGGCTTTCAGATAGTCTTTTTGTCCATAGTATATTAAGCCTAGTCTGTGCATTGCAATTGAATTGTTCGGAGTAATTTCTAATATCTTTTCGTATTGAGAAATTACACTGGTCCAGTTGCCCATTGCTGCTTGTGGTAATACTATACCAAATCTGGGCTCTACTGCAAAAGTTTTCAGCTCAATGGCTTTACTATAATATCCTTGCGACTCACTAAACTGCCCTAAAGAATAAGTCAGCCAACCTAAACGAAGGTTAATCTCATAGGAATTCTCATCGTATATGTTTTTAAGATCAAGGATGGCTTCTGTTAGGTTTCCTGATGCTTCATGCAGATAACTATTTTGAAAACCTTCAATTGTTTTGCTAAAATCCTGTGTGTTGCCTGTTGTTGGAACGATTAGTATAATTGTTGCAATGCATAATGCTTTTAAAGTTTCCATATTATTCCTCCTGTTATTGTTTGATAATTAAATTTTATGTGATTTGTTGTGTTTAGCGGATTGTCTGTGGGAACAAACATACTTTCTGACTGTTGATAGCGATAACTGGCAAACAGGGTTACTCCCGATTTATAGAAGGGAACAATAAGTTTAATCCCTGAAGCCGAACGATTAAGTTCGAGACTATTATAATTAAGTTCAGAAAAAGGATCTTGAAAATTGGAATGTTCTCCCCACAATGTGAATAGCTCTAGCCAGAGATTATCCCATATTTTAAATCCAAGCTCATGTGAATGCATCAGTTGCAAAACTCTTGTTGAGGTGCTATTTTGTGAGTGTAAAAAAGCTTTGCCTGTATAATAAAAATTAAGATTGTTAAAGGGATAGATCGAAAGCAATGCCGCTCCGGTAGTTTGTCTACTATTGTTTAGTTCTGAATACACACCTGCCAATCCAATATCAAACATACCTATATGTTTGTTTGTTTTCAGACCAACAGTGAAGTCTGTAAAAGAATTGTAATTATAAATTTGTCTGTCTTTACCCATGCCTGCTCCATAGTCAAAAAACACAGGAATTTTGTAGTGAATTATTGAAGCAAAAGGTTTTAGGGTAAATCCTATTAATGGAGTTATCTTAATACCAAGATTGTAGGTGTACTGTTTTACTATTTGCGATTCAGATAAGTATGGCGTGGAATTTACAACTGCCCAAGAAAGCTCATCTTTATTAATAAAATGAAAAGAATGATTAATGTTTATGCTTCTGCCTATTTTATGTTTAAGGTTTAAATTATAGTTCATGGAACTATTAGGTGCAATCTGATCTCCATTCAAATTGTTGGGTGCCGTTGCAATTATTTCCTTTTTTACTTCATCAGATGCACCAGTGCTATGGCTTACATAAAAGCTTATTTCAGTGAGTTTATTCGAGTCTGCAATTTGCAAACTGGTTTTTAATGCTTTAGGGAATTGCTTAATAAGTTTTTCAGAATCTTGAACTCTGCCTGAGTTTATATAACAATAATAAAGATATTCCAGAGCTGTGGGATCTTGTTTGCTGAACTCCAAAGCTTTTTTATAATGCTTTTCAGCCAACATGTATTTGTTTTCCATAAAAAGAGCATATCCTAACCTCATTCGTAAATAGTAATAATCAACATTATTTTTGAGAGCTTTATTTCCTACTTCTACAATTTTATCCCAATTACCTACCAGGTATGCATTGTATGTGGTTGTGTCAACTTCAAGATACGACATAGTATTCTGAGCACTTAAGCGAGCCAGAGAAAGAAGTAGTAATATTGGAAGAATTTTTATTTGCATTTTGTTAAGCTGAGTTTTCTGTTTTTCTTGAACATTTCAATCTTATCAATTCCAGTAGAATTAATAGTAATTTGAAACGAAGCAGCACCAATCTGCCTGTTAAAAATGGAATTAGTTATAGTTGAACTAAGTAAAATTTCAGTTGGAGAAATTGTATTGTTAATTTGTTTGTAGGTAAGCTCAAATGTCGATTTTGCCAGAATAATAAAAGGACTAATAAAATCGTGAAGCCAGAGTATAGCTTTAGGGAAAGTAAGATAAAGAGGGAATTTGTCTTGAATTTCCAGATTATTGTAAAATCCTTTCTGTCCTTTATAAATTGCAATAAAAAAGTAGAATAAGTAGCTCGATTTTTTTCCTTCGAAATAGGTGAAGTGAAATAAGTTTTTATCGTTTTCAAAATAAGCCTTTGCTCCTGTTTTTGTGCATTCCAGGAACGATAGGTTAAATTCATTTACTTTTACTTCCCAGGATGCATCTTCCAGTTGTTCACCATCCTGAATTTGAAACTCTATTACTTGTCCCGGAATTAAATTGAAAGCATTAACCAATATATCAGTTGTTTCAATATTAGATACTAATTGGTTGATGTTCGGTTTTGAATGAGTAAGAAGTTGAAACTTATTATTGCTATGATCTATGTAATTACTTAGTGGATAATCTACGGTTGTTGAACCAATAAAAGGATAAAGCTGAATTTGAAAGTGTAGATGAGGGTAGGGAGAGCGCCCGGAATTTCCGCAATTGGCAATTATCTGACCAAAATGAACTTCATCTCCTTTTTTAACTTTAATAGAGCCATTTTTAAGGTGACAAAGCTTTGAATACAAACCGTTCACGTGTTTAATTATTATTGTATTGCCCCAATTGTCCTGTAAGTTTGTTTGACCGATAATATTATCTTCAATACCGTCCAGCACTTCCTCAATAACACCTTTCTCCGGAGCAATTACAGGTTTGTTATAGCAAAAGTAATCCTCGGGATAGTCGCCCTCATTTTTGTACTGTTTGCCTTCCTGATTCTCAATAATGAAATCCCATGCGTGTCGATATTTTCCTTTGTGAGTAATTTCTCCATTATGAGCTTGCGAAACTTTCCAGATACCAAAAAAAGGCAGCTTTACAGGCGTGAAAAATTTATGTTTAAATCGCTCTTTGTTATTAAGAAAAATATATAGGTTTTTTTCAGGTGAATTGTGTTGGTAGAAAACTTCGGAAAGCTGATAGGAATATTTCTCTCTGAATTTAAGGACATACAAAAATAACAGAACAACCATATTAAATGGCAGGGAATAAATTGGTAATCTGAAGTTTTGAAAAACAGCATTTAAACTTATAGTAAGAACAGCTACTAATGGGATTAACAAAATCATCCACAAATATGTATTACGAGAAGGAATTAGAAAGAATCCTCCAAGAGCAATGGATGATAAGATATAATTGAATCCGAAATAACTGTAATCATACTGAGTAACTTCTGCTCCAATCAAATGATAAAAACCATAAGCCAGAAAGAAACCTATTAGAGATAATGAAAAAGCAATACGAGAGAAAAGCAATAAACCAAGAGCTATAACAAACCCAGACAAAACATTATACTGAAATAAAATGGCACTCAGCGAAATAAAATAAGCACGAATTCCGCCTGCAATATTTAGGTCGTTAATATACTCATAGGCGTTTACAAGCGGTTGGCCACCGATTGTATATAAATCATTTAGGGTAAAAATTCCTCTTTCGTTTAAACCTAAAGCATTAAAACTATTTGTGGCCAGCATAAAAGACCATAATGCAATAATGAAAGGAACACTTAGAAAAGGAAGGCCATATTTGCCAATTACACCCAAAAGTGAAATCGAAATAAAAAACGTAAAAATTGAAGCAAGGACTACAATTCCAACCAGAAATAATGATGGGGTAAAATATACCCCTAGTCCCAGACCAACTAGCAAGCTGTTAAAACCTAACAACCCTTTTTTTAGAATGTTCTGGTCATAGCCCATAATAAGCCCTGTAATAACGGAAGTCAGTACAGCTATCAGGCCAAATATTCCGGTGTAAAAATCAAAAAATGTAACCAAAAGAATAAGTAGAGCAAACGCAGTATGAGTCGAGAAAAAAATCTGAGAATAACTGTTTAGCACCATCTTTACAAAGCTGCCAGCCATTTGTTTAATGGTTGTAAAGCGGGTTTCTATTGATTCAATTGATGACATGAAGCTTTGTATATTACAGTTGGAAATCTTTTAAATGATCGGGTACATTATCAAGGGCATTCATGGAGTTGTGTGTTTCGTTATCACGGATAACATGAGGTTTGCCGTCCATGTCAATCATAACAACCTTTGGCCTGTAGGTTATAAACTGTAGCCATTGAGTCATATTATAAGCACCAATGCGTTTAATTACAACCTTACTTCCCTTTTCCAGAACAGGAAATTGAATGGCACTTCTGATAATATCAATGTTCATGCATAAAGGGCCGTATATTGTTGTGTCTTCAGTATCTAGTTGATCAATCTTTGCCGGTACAATATGATGCTCATACCAAAAAGAAGTAAACAGGTTGTTGATTCCGATATCGATTACTAAAGAGCGTCTTCCGTCAGCTAGTCTTTTGTTTGCTATAACTGAACCAAGCAGATATCCGGCATCATCAATAAGTGCCCTGCCTGATTCAAGAAATAAAATAGGCATGTGCTCATACTTAATATCACTATTTGTTAAAGCTCCCGTAATAGCTTCTGCATAATCATCGAAGCTTGGGCATGTATCGCTTCCGGGCAGGTAGGCGCCCTTAAGTGTGTTTTTGGAAGCAAATCCACCTCCTAAATCAATATACTTAATATAGTGTTTATATTTCTGTTCAATTCGGACTGCCATAGCTGCTAGTTTTGATGTTGCTATTGCGTAGGCATTTGGAGTCATAATATAGGTTCCGATGTGAGTGTGCAATCCAACCAGTTCTATATTTTGCTCTGGCATTATTTTATTTATTGCTGTCCAGGCTTCTCCATTTTCATAATTAAAGCCAAAACGGTCCCATTTGGGGTAAATGCCTGTATCCATATTTACTCTTATAGCTACTTTGGCTACATTTTGGGAATGCGATGCCAGTGAAATTATTTCATATAATTCATCGAAATGATCAATATGAATTAATGAGTTGTTTTCGATAGCTCGCTCTAAGTCCTCTCTTGATTTATCGGGACCATTAAATATTATCTTATCACCAGGAACTCCATTTGCTATAGCTTTTTCGAATTCGAAACCAGATACAACCTCAGCCCAGGAGCCTTCCTGATGATATGTCTTACAAACAGCATTTAAGTAGTTCGTTTTATAGGACCATGCAAACTGTACTTTAGGGTATCTTGTTTTAAAGGCAGATAATGCTTCCTTATATGTATTGCGCAAAGTTTTTTCTGACAAAACAAAAAGCGGGGAGCCATATTTTTCAAGCAATTCATGAACAGCATTGTCATCGATATGGCTTATGGGTTGTATAGATGTACTTATTCCAAATTTGTCGGGTACTCCGGCGCTAATGCGGTTTATTACTGGTCGTTCAAACTTTAATTTTTCCATGCCTTACTTTTTTATCTGAGAACTATTTTGCTTGATTTAATTAATTTATTTCTGTCTTTAATGGTGTACAGATATACACCTGCCGGAAACTGACCTGTAGGTATTGAAAGATCTTTTCCATTAATAACAGGTGTTGAATATATTTTTTGTCCCTTACTATTAATTAGACTAAACTCTCCTTTTGACAACACCGGTAGCTGATTGGTAGCAATATTTAAATAGTCAGTGCTGGGAACAGGATAGATTATCGATGATTCAATTTCTGAAGAATTAATTGAATTTGAATTTCCTCCCAAACAGTAAACATTTGTTGAAACATCGTAATATCCTGCCGGGTTATATATATAAGAGTATGCTAATAATTTATTTTCACCTTCAACTTGTTTTGCTTCTGCCCACCCTCCGTTTGGCAAAGTTAGCAGGTTAGTTCCGTTTTCATTAGAAACAGCCAAACCATACTGATAGTAAGATCCTGTTTCTGCAGATATAAATTTCTCGTAGATATAGAGTACCTCAATTAAATCATCTGAATTAAAAAGAGACTTCGACAAGTACTTAATGTCTGTCAGATAATAGCCTTCAGGTATGGCTAAATTTATTGTCTTCAATAGTGTGTGGGTTGAAGAGTAAATTCTGCATTGTTTTAGAGGAATATCCATAAGATAATACACGAATTCTTCGGAGCTAACTTTAGTTGTCGAAGTAGAATAGGTATATGTGTTTTCAAGAGTTATCTGTGCATTTGCTATGAGTGCACTAATAATTAACACCAAAATTGAAGTTAGGATTTTCATTGGTTTAAGATTTTATTTTTCAATTTCTCCAAATATTGAGAGTTGTTCAAACTCCTGGATGTCACCTAGCAGGTCCCATGAGTAGCGAATAAACATTTTGCCAACCTGATATAGTTTATAGGGAGTAACACTTTTGTTCATGGCTAACTTTACCAGGGCCTCAGGAATATTTTGTCCTGCACCAACTGCAAGGTAAACCCAAGCTGGAATACGTGGATTAATTTCAATCATGTAATATTCGTTAGAATTTGTTTTAATCATTTCGAGTTCCATGCCTCCTCTCCATCGAGATTTTGCAATCAAGTCATTTGTAATTCGTATCATTTCTTTGTCGCTAAGAGTAATACCACTCCATGCTTTTCCCTTGTCTGTGATAAATTGTTTTCGCATTGGAACAGCTGCAATGGTATTACCTTCTCCATCCCCCAGGGCTACAACATTTACTTCTGTTCCCCGAATAAATTCCTGAATAATTATAGGCAAACCCCATTTGGCACTTATTTTATTGTAATGATTAGTTACCTGATCAGGATTATATGCAACATATGCATCATAGAATTTCCCTTTTACCAAAACAGGATAATCAAAATCATCAGCTAATCTTGCAATTTCCTGATGACTACTTATAGCTTTGCTTTTCGGAACTTTAATGCCATACTTTTCTCCGTAGTTGTTAAGATTGGCTTTGTTTCTTTCTTCAAATTGCTCAATGGATGGAAGAAATGTTTTAATTCCCAATTCTTTTAGCATTGACTCTGCTTTCATGAAAGTATAAAGCTCGGCATCCAGGTTTGGAATTATTAGGTCGATAGGATCTTTTTTATGAATTTCTTCTATTCGCTCCATATATGATTCAGTTCCTGCAGAAGGGTAGGGAATCATATAGACTTTATCGATGAGTTTGGGCATATAAATTCCCGGTTCCATATTCTCGTACGCTAAACCTATTATTCGGGCCTCAATTTCTTTAGATTCACGAATGCCACGAATAACAGGTACTCCAGGGCCAGGATTATCAGTGTTGTTCAGTCCTGTAACAGCTATGGTTAATTTAAGTTTGTCCATCTCAATTTTCCTCCGGTACAATTAAGTTATACTGACGAAGCATCAGGGCGAATTCATCGAAGTATCGCTGAAGAGCATGTTCGTCTATGTCATAAGAAAGCAATAAGGCTTCCATAATTTCTTCCTCGCTTTTTCTTTCAGATAATAATTTCACAATTAGTTTTCCGGTTTTATTGAGACTGAAAGATTCTCCGGTATTCGGATCAAATAGAAACCCATTTTCGCTTACTGCAATATTCTTCTTTAATTTCATACCATATAGATTTATCAGTGTACTATGCAAATTTCCAGAATTCAAAGATTTTAAGTGTTACATAATTTGGTTGTAATTGTGTAAAATTTTAAAGAGATAATTAGAGTTGTTCTATCCCTTGTTTCGAGGTTTTATCGCTTTCTTTGTATTGAGAAACCGTCATTCCGGTAATTGTCTTAAACTGGTTCGATAAGTACTGGACACTTGAATAATCCATCATGAAAGCAATTTCACTTAAGGTGAACTCATCACTATCAATAAGATGTTTTATGCGCTCGACTTTTTGATTAATAATATATCTTTCCAGGGTTTGGTGTTCGTGCTCAGAAAAAACTTTTGAAATGTACTGGTAACTTAAACCGAGCTTTTCTACAATGTAGTCGGATTTTCGAATTATTGAATCTACGTTGTTAAGTTGGTGTACTAACTCAATAACGGCAATTTTTGTTTCTTCAACAATTCGATCTTCACGACTATGGATTAACTCAAATCCATAATAATTGAGCATGCTGGAAATAGACTCTTGAGTTACTTTTTTAAGGGGATTTATGAGTTTAACTTTCCCCAGAGATATTTCAATAACTGTCAGCCCCAAACTTTCAAACTTTTCTTTAAGGAACAGCTTGGTACAATTGCATACCATGTTCTTTATAAAAATAGTTTCTGTCTTATATCCTTTACTGGTAATCATTCGAGCTAATTATAGTTGTTTGACTACCTAACTGAATAAAGGTTTAATGAAGCAGGAAGAAATTTTTGCGAAAAAATAATTGGGTTCTGAACAGAAAACAAAAAACCCCTCCGTTTATTCGGAAGGGTTTCAATATAATAATTTGATGATTTTTAATAAGCAAACAACGGATATCCAGCCATCAATTCATTTACACGTTTGCGAACGTCTTCAATTACTGCTTCATTTTCAGTATTTGTAATTACTTCATCAATCATGTCAACGATTGAAGGAATAATGTTTTCTTTAACTCCCCTTGTTGTTATTGCAGCAGTTCCAACACGGAAACCTGAAGTCTGGAATGGAGAACGGCTATCAAACGGAACCATATTTTTGTTAATGGTAATATCAGCCTTTACAAGAGTGTTTTCAACAATTTTACCAGTAATGTTTGGCACCTTGGTTCGTAGATCTATTAACATTGAATGGTTATCAGTACCACCAGAGATTACTTTGTATCCTCTGGAGATAAAGGCTTCTGCCATTACTCCTGCATTACTTATTACTTGTTTGCCATATTCAAGGAAACTATCGTTAAGTGCCTCACCAAAAGCAACAGCTTTAGAAGCAATAACATGCTCTAAGGGGCCGCCTTGAATGCCTGGAAATACAGCACTGTCAAGTAATTGGGTCATGGTTTTTGTAACACCTTTGGGTGTAGTAATACCCCATGGATTCTCAAAATCTTCTGCCATTAAGATTAATCCGCCTCTAGGTCCACGAAGTGTCTTGTGAGTTGTGGTTGTAACAATATGACAGTGTGGGAACGGATTATTTAGAAGTTTCTTAGCAATTAATCCAGCAGGGTGGGCAATGTCTGCCATTAAAATAGCACCAACACTATCAGCAATCTGACGCATGCGGGCATAATCCCAGTCGCGAGAGTAAGCAGATGCTCCGGCAATAATGAGTTTTGGTTTCTCAGCTTTTGCTGTAGCCTCCATATCATCGTAGTTAACAAGGCCGGTTTCTTCATCTACTTTGTAACTAACAGGTCTGTAAAGCATTCCTGATGAGTTAACTGGCGAACCATGCGATAAGTGACCTCCATGAGAAAGATCAAAACCAAGGAAGGTATCTCCTGGCTTAAGCACTGTCATTAATACAGCCATGTTAGCCTGTGCACCAGAATGTGGTTGAACGTTTGCCCAGCTAGCGCCAAATAATTCTTTGGCACGGTCAATGGCTAAAGATTCTGCTTCGTCAACTACTTGGCAACCGCCATAATATCTTTTCCCCGGATAACCTTCGGCATATTTGTTTGTGAGGTAAGAGCCCATGGCTTCCATTACCTGTTCGCTAACAAAATTTTCAGATGCAATAAGCTCAATTCCATGTAATTGACGTTGATGCTCTTGTTCTATTAAATCGAAAATTCTTTTATCTCTTTCCATCAGATATCAAATTGTAAAATTTATTTTCAAACGTATGCAAAGTTAAACGTTTCAAACATTTAAAAAAGCAGCTCTTTAATTCTACTTTGTAACTTTTGAAAAATTCACCTGTTTTCGCCTTGAATTCTTGAAGGGAATGGGCGAGTTTTTCTCCTTTCACCTTTTAGGTACGGGGTAACAAAGGAGAAAAATAGTGTCTTGTTTAATTTGTTAAAATAGAATTAATCAGCAAGACAATAATTACAGAATCATATAAAACTGAAATAATGTAGTTGAACTGATCCGTAGTAATGCTGGGGGAACTCTTGGTTATATTTTTCGACTCTTTGAATAAAAATAAACAGCAACTTTTTAACAATTATCTTTTCGCTAATGAATAGTTAATTCAGTATTGTAGGCACAAAATTGATATTTTACTGACTATGTTAGAATGGTATTTTAATATTTTTTATTATTTTAGTTATACATCAAAAAATTAAAACAATGACTGAACAAAAGAAAAGACCAGTTTTTTTAACAGTTTTATGTATTCTTACCTTTATAGGTAGTGGTTTAGGCGTATTAGGTGGAGCAATAGGATTAGTAGCTGCAGGTGCTGCTACATCGTTATCTAAAATTCCAATGCTTGGTCCAGCGCTTGCCACAGCGGCATCATTTGGGATTGTCTATACATTAATTAATCTAGTCTTGGCAGCTGCCTCTCTTTATGGCGCAATTATGATGTGGAAGCTGAAAAAAACAGGATTTTGGATTTACCTGGTAGCTCAAGTGGCTATGTTAATTGTACCAGTATTCTTTATGGGAATTGCCGGTTTAGTAGGTTCTGTTTTAGGACTTGTCTTCACTGCCGCATTTATTATTATGTATGCTATTAATCTAAAGGCAATGGAATAAAGCCTTTTCTGTTAATAAAGAAAGCCACGAACTTTAAATAATGTTTGTGGCTTTTTTTTATGCATTAAGCACCGGGATAATAACAAAAGAACATTGTAGATATTCATTGTGGGCTACAAATAATTATTAATTTGTCGATAAAATGTAGATTGATTTTGTATTTTTTTTTCTTATTTTAGTTACACATTAAAAAATTAAATACAATGACAGAACAAAAAAAACGACCAACCTTTTTAACGGTATTATGTATTCTTAGCTTTATTGGATCTGGTTTAAGTATTCTTAGTAGCCTATGGGGTCTATTGTTTTCTCGGGGAATGCAGGCTGTATCTGGTATGGCAGAAGAAGGATTTTCTGAAGCTATGACAGAGATCGAATCTGAAGCTCCTGAAATGGGTGGCTTTATGGGTAACCTACTAGGTGGCGCAATGAAAGCCATGGAACACTACACCTTGATAACAACAGTTTCTTTACTTGTTGCTATAACAGGGCTTATTGGAGTAATTATGATGTGGAAACTTAAGAAAATAGGTTTTTACGTTTATACTGGAGCTCAAGTAATAGGTATTATAGTACCACTTGTAGTTATTGGAGGTTTAGTTGGTGGAATGACTCTTTTTGGAGCTGTTTTCACAATTGCATTCATCATCATGTATGCTATTAATCTTAAAGCAATGGAATAAAATATTTGAAATTTCAATAATTAACCACAACTCTGAATTAGGGTTGTGGTTTTTTTTGTTCAGATATTTTAAAAATCAAGACTTTACATCCAACCAATAAATAAATTTTTTATTTTAGTTCCGTGATATTTACTATTACATTACTTTGCAACAATATTAATATACATCAATAACCTTATGAAACATGGAGCAAATAATTGACAATAACAGAAAACCCTTACCAAATGCCTCTACAGTTTTAGTTCTTGGAATTCTATCAATCGTTCTGGGGTGTGGAGTTGGATTAATACTTGGTATTATTGGTTTAATTCAGGCTAAAGAGCCCAAACGGCTTTACGATGAAAATCCTGATGGATGGGATAACTACGGAAACCTAAATGCAGGTAGAATAATGAGCATTATTGGCATTTGCCTGAATAGTGTTGCTGTTGTTTTCTTTGTTATATACTTCCTTATCATTGGAGCTATACTTGGTACAGCAGGAGCTTTTGGTGGTTTCTAGAAAAAACAGCAATAAAAAACCACATTGATTCATCAATGTGGTTTTTATAACTTTTATAATGTTTTTAAAATCTTAGAAACGGAAGCCAATACGAATTCCTGAAGAGGCACCTAGTCCAAAAGTATAACCAGAGCCACCTTTAGTAGTTACAACTCCATCAGTTTTCCTGTCTTTATGACTTGTGAAACTAAGGCCAGGAGTAAATTCTGCTCCTACATAAAAGTTAGGAAACAAATAGTAATCTGCTCCAAAAACTCCGTTAACACCAAACATCGTATATCCACCACCTTGATTTTCCGTTTCAATAACAGTACCTGCAGTTTCAGTTTTAGAACTTGAAGAAAAGCCTGAGATTGGAACTTCTGCACCCACGTAAACAAAGAATTTATCGCTACCAAATTCTTTTTCAATACCAGGAGCAATTGTCCATGAAAACGATGAGTTTTGGCTGTAATCGTCAAGAGTAGGGTCTGGATAAGTTTTATTGCTACTAAGACCTAAATCAAATCCAAGCCTAAGAGCCACATCAGAGCTTAGGAAATAGCGGCCTTTGATGAAAGGCACTACAAACATAGGGCCAGCCGAAGCATCAAAAAAAGCAGCAGGATCGAAGTTCATGTCAATAGAGATTTTCCCCTTAGACTCCTGACTGAATGAACTAATCGAAAATAAACAAGCAATTAAAATTGCACTAAAAATTTTTTTCATCGTTGTTTTTTATTTGGTTAAAGAGTGCAAAGTAAAAGAAATCGATTAATAGAATTGTTGGTTTGAGTGTATAGTTATTCACATTATGCCATGTTAATATACACACATAATGATGTAAATAAATTAATCAATAATGTTTTTTTGTATACTTTAATAAAGAATTGTTACTTCGCAGTTCATTATTCATTTGAAAATAAAAATTTTATGACAGCTAAAGCGAACGACAAAGTTAAAGTGCACTATAAGGGAACTTTAAGCAACGGAGAGGTGTTTGATTCATCGGAGGGTAGAGAACCATTAGAATTTACTCTTGGAACCGGTCAGGTTATTCCAGGATTTGATAATGGTGTAATAGGAATGCAGGTTGAAGAATCTAAAACGATAAATATTCCTTGTAACGAGGCTTACGGAGATATTAGAGAGGAACTTAAACAAGAAGTACCAAAAACACAATTACCTCCAGAGATTAAACCTGAAGTAGGGTTGCAGTTAACATCAAATACTCCTGACGGACAGCAAATTCCGCTTATTATTACAGAGGTAAAAGAAGAAGCAATTGTGGTAGATGCAAATCATCCTCTTGCTGGTAAGGATCTTACTTTCGAGGTAACTCTTGTGGCGATAAACTAGAAAATTCAATTACTATTTTAGTAGTTGAAAATAGCTGTTCCTGCTTATTTTAGGGAACAGCTATTTTTTTATATACTATGTGAATAGAATTAATTGCCATAAATAATGAATTTGTTTAACTTAAGGCCTAATTTGTGTTGTAATGTTGCTTTATAAATAACTGAATTTGGTATTAGCGGCTTGTTTTAAACAGAGAAAAAAGCACTCGGGGCCTATTCAGTTTTATAATTTGTAAAACAGTTTTGTTGAAAACAATGGACTATGAGGACTTTAATATTTTTTTTGTTGATTGGGCTTGTATGGAATAGTAGTTATTCACAAGTTAGTGTTAGTGCATCGGGAAGTAATAATGTGTACAATGTTAAAGGAGATTATTTCTTCAAGAAAGATGAATTTAAAAAGGCAATTGTATATTATAATATGGCCTACAAGAATAGTAGCAGTAATTATTATTCAATTCTTCGAAAGGCTGAAGCTTATGAGTTGCTGAAAATGTATTCCCAGGCAGAAGAATGTTATAAAATAGTATTTAAGGATAATCCGCGTATAGATAATGTTTATCGGTTAAGATATGCAATTGTTTTATTGTCTAATAATAAACAGGAAGAATCGAAAGTTTGGTTAGATAATTACAACAAATTTGTCGAGGAAGATACTAAAGGTGCAAATCTTATTAGTGACGCTGAAAGTAGAGTGAAACTTTATAAAGATTCTACAATAAAAATTATTACTCCGATTAAAAAGTTAAAATCAGAATCGCAGTCTAATCAGTTACTTCAAACATATTTATCTAATATAGCCAGAAAGAGCAATGCTCCTGTAGATCCTTCGAAATTAAAGATAGCAAATTTCAATTCAGCAATTACACAACCAACAATGAATACTGCAGGTACAGTAATGTATTTTGTTTCTGATGCCCCAAACGGCAGTGGCGGTAAAGATATTTACAAAAGCAGACTAATTAATAACGAATGGACCAATCCAGAAAATGTAGGCAATGCTATTAACTCAAATGGCGATGAGTCTTATCCATTTTTATACAACGATTCTGTTTTGTATTTTACTTCCGATGGACATGGAGGCTATGGGGGAAAGGATATTTTTAGTGTAAATCTGATGTATTCAGAGAAGAAGGTTGTGAATTTAGGAAATCAGATAAATTCGAAATACGATGACTATAATCTTTTTCTTTCGCCCGATGGAATGAATGGTTATATGAAATCGGAAAGACCAGAAGGGGCAGAGCAAGACATTTATTCAGTTGCAATACTAAACTTCAAAATTAAATATAGTTACAAACCCAGAGTTAGAACCAACATGGAGGAAAATAAGGTTAATTTGTTGGTTAGTAACGGAGAAGAATATAATATAACTCCATCGGACAAGGGCGATTACGAGTTTAGTTTCAAACCAGAAGAAAACTATAAGCTTGTAATTCAAAGAGAAAATATTGAGGTTCTTGATGTTCTTGATAATGATAAACTTGCAAAAGATAAGAAAACGGAAAGGTTTCTTTACCCAGAACCTTTGCAAGTAGCTGAAATTATAGTTCCTCCAGGAATGAAATATGAGTTTTCTGCCGGACAAAGCAAAATTGACCCACAATATTTAAATTCATTAAGAGCAGTATCTCAAGAATATCAATCATCAGATGAGAGTTCTATTAGTTTATCGGCTTTAGCTAAAGAGTTGGAGTTTGCCGAGGATGAAATATATACTGTGAGATTTTTAAGGGATGAAACTAAAATAAGTAACTATCATACAAAAGAAGCATCAACTCTATTTGTAAATGGCACTGCGGTTAATGTAAATGGCGAATCATTTTTCATTGTATTACCACTCAAAGCAGAGGTAAATTTTAATGTTCAAACCAATATTGAGTCGATTAAAGAAAATTTTAGTCCTAAGAAATTTGCGCTTTATATTGATGACAAAGAAGTATTTAGTAAGACTGAAGAACAGGATTATATGATCTCTATGTTGGTTAATACAGATTCAGCACAAAGCGTTAAGCCTGAAAATATGTTAACTGCTAAAGAAATAAGTATTATCCCAGGCACAGAATATCTTCTGACTTTAAGCAAGAAAAACATACTAACAGATAAAGAAGCCGAGATTTATATTCCTTTAACGAGAGGTGTAAAATATAATCTGAGTTCATCATCTGAAAGTGAAGGATACAAAGCAAGTCTTGCTGAATTTATTACAGGCAGGAAGGGAGTAGAGCCTTCAAATGAAGAGGTGATTGATATATCTTTTTTATCGAAGGAGCTGGAAGTTATGAAAGGAGAAGAATTGACCTTCAACCTAAAACCTGTTAAGCGATTTGGTAAAATTTCGAAAATTCCGGAGAACAATACTAGTTTAACTCTGGATGGTAAGAATATAGATATTAAGCGAACAGATAAATACACGATAAATGTGCCTTTTAATTTAGAGCACATGTTGAACATACAAACAGATATTGAATATATTAAAGATAACTTTGCAGATGACGCTTTCTCGTTGAGTGTTGATACAATGGACATAAGTATTCTTTCTGGTATTTCAATAGATACTGTTGGGCTCAGCGCTCTAATGAGAACAGGTTACTTAAGTATGAGCGTAAATACAAATTCAATTGATGAAGTGACTTTGCAGAACCAGCTTACTGCTCACGAAGTAAGTATAATTCCTGGAAAGGAATATATTTTAACTGTAAGTAAGCGTGATTATAGGACCGGTGAAGAAACAGAAATTATTGTTCCTTTAACAAGAAAAGTAAAATACGATTTTACTTCGAATCCAAAATCAGAAGAAGTTTATCGGGCAAGTCTGGATAAATTCTTAAAAGGAAGAGAAGATATAGAAACTATTGATGGGGAGTTGATTGATATCTCTTTACTATCGAAAGAACTGCAAATTCAGGAGGGTGATGAGATTTCTTTTAGCCTTCTCCCTGTGAAAGATATTTTTAAAAAGAATTTAAATGGAGATGAATTAAAGTCTAGCTTATACCTTGATGATAACGTAGTTGAATTCACGCATATTCAGAAATACACCATTAATGTGCCTTTAAGTGATAAGGGAGCAGTTAATATTCAAACAGATGTTGAATATATAGAGGAGAATTTTGAGCCTGGAGCGATTTTACTCGATGTTGATACAATATCTTTCTTTTCTGAAATTACTGTTGATACTACCGGGTATGGTTATTTAGTTGCAGATGATGGAGAAATAACAGATCCTGTATATAATGTTATTACAGTTAACTTTGATTTGAATAAGCATGATTTACGCCCCGGAGCCAAGAAGACTGTTCAAGAGGAAGTTGTAAACTTGCTTAAGAATGACGGCAGGCTTTATGTTACAATTAAAGGATATACCGATGGTTTAGGAGATGCTGACTATAATTATAATTTATCAAAAAGACGTGCAGAAACAGTTAAGGCATATTTAACTGATAGAGGTATTGGAGATAGACGAATTAGAACATTCTCTTTTGGGGCAGCACAAGACCTTGATGAGGGTATAAAATGGGAAGATTTAAGCGAAGAAGAACTCGAGAAGCACCGTAGAGTTGAGATAAAGATATATCTGCCAGAGTAAATTAATTTAATGGTCTGAGAAATTATGAAAAAGAAAGAGGATGTTCAGCGATGAGCATCCTCTTTTTTATAATAACTTAACTCTTGACATATGTTTGTTTATTAATATAAAACCCTTTGTCCTGAGGAAGCTTACCTTTTTCAGTAACAATCATGATTATCTTTTCATCTTCAACAAGAAGTTCTCGCATTATACCTTCAATAAATTCTCCATCGGTATTGTATTTATCGATAATTAGACGAGTATCATTCTGGACCTTCAGAATAGTGTAGCTATCTTTCTCAATAGATTTACCCTTTTTTACAATAGATTCAATCTTATTCGGAGTACCAGAAACTACAATGTTGTCAATAGTAAATTTGTACTGATTATCAAAACGTTCAATCTTGTGAATAGCATCGGAGATCTCTACACCAAATTCATAAGTGCTGCGGTCAGGGTCAAGTTCGAAAACCCCAATAAAGTCATCTTCAGTAAGTGTGCTTTGCAACTTACCATCTTTTGTGTTTTGACAAGAAAACATTAGTATACTCATCAAACTGAAAAATACAATTGTTCTCATTTTCTTTATTCAGTTTTATTTAGTTAGTAAACAGCTTTAATCAATACTTCAGGAACGCTCAAGGAGGAGCGAATATTATTGTAAAACAGATATATTTTCGGATTTAATTTTGATTCTTTCAGTTTAGTTTTTTTTATAGATAGAACCCCTTTATATCCAGGACTGCTAAAGGGTAAGAGATAGGATGTAAGATTTGTATTTGCAGAAGTATATATGTTTTATTCCGATTCAATTCAAGGATTATATTAATAGAACACAAAAGCTTTGAACATAATAATATTTTATTGGTTTTCATATTACAAAAATCAATATATGTAGATTAGTAGATATAAATATATATTGTTACTTTTGCCGACTCAAAATTTAATAAAACAGAAACAAAAAATGACAAATAAAATAGATAATTTCCTTGAGTACGATGAGATGCTGTCATCGGGAGCTCAGCCTAATTCTGAGCAAATTATAGAGCTAAAAGAGAATGGTTTTGAGGCAATTGTTAGTATTTCGCCTGTTAGTACCAGAAACTATTTGCCAGAAGAAGCCGAATTAACAGAGTCTTTAAGCATGAACTTTGTGCATTTTCCAATCGATTGTTCTAATCTAAAGCCTGTTCATTATACAACCTTTAATGGAATTATGAAGGGACTAGAAGGTAAGAAGACATTTGTTCATTGTGGAGGTAATATTAAAAGCTCAAACCTTATTCATATGTACAATGTGCTCGAGAAAGGTAATGACGAACTTGAATCTGCAAGTGTATTACAAAAAGTTCAACAGCCTGAAGAAAAATGGTTGAAATACTTTAAAGCCTTTGGTATGAAGGGAATATTAAATTAGTAGCAGATACTGCAAATTGTACGAAATAAATAAAAGTGATTTTTTCTTTAATTTTCTTTGAAATCAATTTGCAGGAAAGTATATTTTATTTACATTTGCACCCGCTTTAACAATGAAGCACGGGGTATGGCGCAGTCCGGTTAGCGCACCTGCTTTGGGAGCAGGGGGCCGTAGGTTCGAATCCTACTACCCCGACAGTTAAAACAAAAAGCCAATTCATTTTCAATGAGTTGGCTTTTTTCTTGCCCCTAATTTGCCCCTAATTTTTATTAATTGACATATTCTATGAATATTTCAACTTGATATTGAGATAGTTTCAGAAATTGTATCATCACCATTTGATTCAACAGGATCATGCTCATTGCCATTGCATGAAAACGGAACAATGAATAAGATAAGAGTAAGATTAAAGTGTTTCATAACAGAGTAGTTTAAAATTACATATAATTAAAAGTTCAGAATTATTGATTGTAAGTCATTTTGATTCTTTTTTTTGAGTATTAATCAATTTTCTTTTCTACCATATTAGCTAAATATTGACTATGCGTTAATCATTGGACAGGTAGGAGATGCAGATAGTTTTAAAAGATATTTTAAATACTCTTTTATGAGGTCTTAATGAGACATCTTTCAAAGTTAGTTTAAACGAATATTTGTAACTTGAAGACATAAAAAGGCCAAATGACTACACAGCCATTAAAAACGACAACATTTTTATAAAGAACAGATATTCAAACATTTGAAAAATGCCATATTGTAGTGAATTGTGAAATTTCAATAAATAGCAGCTGTGCGGTCATTTCTCCATATAGTCTTGCCATTTAATTAGTACGTATTTTTGCTTTCCGTTCTCTTCCCTAGCAAGAAATCCATACTCAAAGCAAAAAAGATAAACATCTCCTTTAGAATTTTTCCAGTAGTGTGTAAAATACTTTGGTTCGAAGCCTTCATTTAGCAATATTTCCTTTCGTACAGTTGCTTTACCAGCTTTGTTATATTTTACTAGAATCCGCCTGTTCTGCTTTAGCTGCATGTCAATCTTTTTGAACAGGCTTTGTTCCTTGTTTCTATTGTTTCTGTATTGGTTAGCTGATTTACAATACGCTGAACAGAAGATTTTATCTATCCTCCCCTCAATAGGTTCCCCACAAACAGGACATTTTCTTTTCATAAAGAGAGCGGTATATTTATACGCATAATTATACCTATAAATATGGAACTTTGTTTTATAAGTGCTTGATTTGTACATTATGATTCCGTCGAAATATATTACAATAAAGCACCTTTACATAGAAGGAAAAAAACAGATTGGGCTTAAATATTATCCAGACAAGATGATTGAACATATTGTCGAAAGCCTTCCAGGCGTACTTTGGAATGAAAGGTTTAAGATGCATTACATTCGCAATACTAATAGTAATATAAAATTATTATACAGTGCATTTAAAGGAATAGCCTGGATAAATGGTGGTCATTTCTTCAGTAAGAAAACCACTTTGAATAACGAACCATTGAATATTGACTATTATCGAAATAGAAAGTTAAAACCTGGTTATAAGTCCTGTCCAGAAGAGTATTTGCTTAAACTAGAACTTAAAAGGTATTCGTTAAATACAGCTAGAACTTACATTAATTGTTTCGAAGCATATTTGCAGTTTTACAGAGAAGCTGAAATTTTAGAGTTAGATGAAAATGATATAAGAAGCTATCTGAAGTACCTTGTTAAAATAGGAAAATCCGATTCTTACATTAACCAATCGATTAACAGTATTAAGTTTTATTATGAGGTTGTACACAGTATGCCCAATCGGTTCTACTCTATTGAAAGACCTTTTAAAACACATAGTTTGCCGACCGTTCTAAGTAAGGAAGAAGTTGCTAAGATGCTTGAGGTAACTAAAAACATCAAGCATAAGTGCGTAATAGAAATACTATATTCAGCAGGTCTTCGTAGAGCTGAACTTCTTGCATTACAGATACCTGATATAGATAGTAAACGAATGTTGATTAAGGTTGTAAGTGGCAAAGGTAGAAAAGACAGATTTACCCTATTAGGTCAACTGACATTGGAGAATCTTAGATTATATTATAAGTTTTATAAACCTAAGAAATACCTTTTTGAGGGAAAAGAAAATCAAAAATACAGCACCACAAGTGTTGTTAAAATAGTTGCCAGGGCAGCAAAAAAAGCAGGAATACACAAGAATGTTACACCGCATACCTTAAGACATAGTTTTGCAACACACTTACTGGAGGCAGGTGTGAATCTAAGGAA
>JBNKCO010000043.1:0-19202 GCA_050287785.1 Bacteroidales bacterium | reverse complement strand
CCCAATTGTATTGTCGATTCCATAGCCAACATTAGAAATATGTCGGGCTTGTAAGGCTGCCCAACCAACATCGACATCTAAAACCTCATCGAAGAATCCTCTAATCGATTTTAATAGAGAGTCAACACTTGCACGGTTCCATTCCTTTTGAGATTCCTGTGTGTTGTCGGTATCTGAGTTTTCTTCCTGGGAAAACAATTGACTCGAGAAAGTGAATATAAACAGAAAAACTGCTGTAATAGCATAACGTTTGATTGATAAAAGGCTGGACATATTCAAACTTAATGAATTAACGTATAATATTATAATAGCCAAAAATAGAAATGATAGTTTGAAATACAAAAATTATATTTTTCGTGGCTCGTGCTTACCTTTAAATTCCCAAAAACAATCTAGCTACTTCCCCTTTCAGGGGCCAGGGGTAATCTCTCCCTCTCGCTGCTTCTCCGTTTAGGGGTTAGGGGTAGCATCGGCTAAAAGAAAGATTTGACTCTTCCAAAAAAATAAACATTAATTGCAAAATTCCGATTTAATGTATATCGATCAATTTTTGCCTGACATTATTCACAATTTAATTCCTCCCTTCTGCTCCCGCTCACCCTTTAATTCCCTAAAGGGATCTATCGCACGCTATCTTCAAGAGTTAAGGGGTAATTCTTTTCACACGCTATGCTTCCCCCTTCAGGGGCCAGGGGTAATCTCTCCCTCGCTGCTTTCCCCTTTAGGGGTTAGGGGTAGCGTCGGCTAAAAGAAAGATTTGACTCTTCCAAAAAAATAAACATTAATTGCAAAATTCCGATTTAATGTATATCGATCAATTTTTACCCGTCATCATTCACAATTTAATTCCTCCCTTCTGCTTCCGCTCACCCTTTAATTCCCTAAAGGGATCTATCGCACGCTATCTTCAGGGGTTAAGGGGTAATTCTTTTCACACGCTATAATTCCCCTTTCAGGGGTCAGGGGTGCGTTGGCTTAGGGTTGCGTAGTTTTCCTCTCCAGAAGTCAGAAGTATTATTGCATAAAATTTTTATTTCGTATAACATTTTTATGCTTTCACCTGAAAAAACATTCTATTTAGTCAAAGTTGCATAACGATGACGAATGACACTACGTATTAATGATTAACATCACCCTTATTGAATTAGTGAAATAGAAGGCAAGAAACAAAAAATGTTAGGTACTTTATTCTACTTTGATACATTTGAAAAATCTTCTTGTTTTTAGCCTGAAGCCTTATAGGGAATAAGCAATTATTTCTACTTTCACTCTATAGGATCGGGGTAACAAAGAAGAAAAATGGTGTTTTGTCTTAACTGTTAAAGTAAAATTAAAGAGTCAATTTTAAACAAATTTTCAGAAATCTTATTTGTATGTTATTAAAAGCACTTTTACCAACTATCTACTATCTAAACAACCCAACATTAATGTTTTTATCCAACCATGCTGTATTATTAAAAAATTATTTCTGCATATTTGTCGAAAATAACGGTTTAGTATAAAAACTCTTCTTTTATGAGAAGAAACAAACAAAATAGAAAATGATTATTCGCTATTATACCTGTAAATTTAATTGATTTCCTATTTTTACCCCTGACCTTAATGGGAGTATAGAAAATCAATTGCTCCCTTTAGGGGCAGGGGTAAAACAATTGATTTTCAGCCTTTAAAAGCTATACCTGGTATAATAGCGAATAATAACAAAATAGAATAGTTAATTTTAAAAAAGAACATAGATTTTAAATTAAATGTTACATGAATAAATTTTTACTTTTTTTCATCTTGGCAAGTCTGTCATTTTATGCAAAAGCACAGACCGTTGTTGAGTTTAAAATTACTCAACCTGAAGAGCTAGTTGTTGAAATAGGCAACGATGTTACTATTAACGTAGGAGAATCTGTAACTATAGGTTCTCTGAACTCTGTTAGCGGAGGCACTCCGGATTATTATTATAATTGGAATCCAGATAGTTATTTAACCGGTCAGGGGCAACTTACTGCTGAAGTATCTCCCATCGAAGACACAGAATATACTTTGTATGTTTCTGACAGTCGAGGTTGTTCTGCTACAGATAATATTGCAGTAACTGTTATTCCATCTTCATCTACCAACAATATTGCTTTAGAAGCAAGCCCTGGCATTTATCCTAATCCTGCCACACATTACTTCAAAATAAATAACATTGAAGGACTTTCAAGAGCAAAAGTTAGTTTACTAACACTAACAGGAAAGATAATTTATAGTGAGGAAGTCACAGAAGCTGAATTAGAAAACAAGGAGTTTAAATTACCAACTGATGAAGGTATATACCTTGTAAAACTTGTTTCGGGAGAAATAAATAAAACCTTTCAATTGGTAGTAACAGAAAAATAGTATCAGATTATGACAAATAAAACATTCATATACATTATAGGGGCACTTATCTTTTTCTCGGTGCAATTAAATGCCCAATACAGGTATGTTGCAAATAGCGACACTACCTACCTGTTTAACGACGACTCAGTTACTTTCAGCATTCCTGATGGAATACGCGGCAATGTTAGCTGGCAGCAAAAAAACCAAACCGGAAACTGGGTTGCCTTAAAAACTACTGAAGGCGAAAAAGTATTTAAACACAAGATAGTTAGCACGGAAGATTACCGGGTTTTAGTAAGCGAAGGGGATTGTAGTTATATTTTTAGCGATACAATAAAAATTGGTTACGCTACAGATTTAGCTGATTTACTGGGCCAAGATTTTAGTTTTGATTACTTATTAAACGTTAGTGAAATTCCTGTACAGGAATTTATTAACGATGGAGTAACTATTGAATACCTGCTAACACAAGATTTACCATTAGATAGTTTGCTGGTCAACAATTTGCCTCTTGAAGATATTTTGGCTGCTGGAGTTACAATTGCAGACTTAATGACAGAAGGCATTACAATTACGGAATTATTCGAAGCAAAAGTTGGTGTAGGAACCTTTTTAGACAACGGCATTGACTCTACTGATTTGGAAACAGCCGGTTTAATTGGAACAGGAACAACTCAGGAAGGCGACAACTTTCCTTGGGTAAAAATTGGCGACCAAATCTGGATGGCTGAAAACTTAACTGTTGAGCATTATAATGATATGACCCAAATATATACTACCGACATACCCAGCAGAGACATTAGCGCAGAGACAGGAGCAGAATATCTTTGGGCATATAATGCTGATGATGCTTTGGCCGAAATATATGGTTACCTATACACTTGGAACATTGCTGCCAGACAAGATAAAAACATTTGCCCAAGCGGTTGGCATGTGCCAACAAAAATCGAAATAGATACTGTAGTAGCTTATTTAGGTGGAACTGCTATTGCAGGTGGCGCATTAAAAGAAGCAGGAACGGACCATTGGAGTTCACCTAATACCGGGGCTACTAATGCTAGTGGGTTTAGTGCATTGCCTAACGGTGTAAGAAGTCAAGGAGGCTCATTCAATAATATTTTTAATTGGGCTTATATATGGTCATCCTCAGAATATGAAACTGGTAAAGCTTATTGGTTAGTTACAGACTTTGAACATAACAAAAGCTATATTGGAACTCCTGTAAAAAATCACGGTGCGGCAATTAGGTGCATAAAAGATTAAGTGAAAGGCTAACTTTTCAAAGAAAGCCCTGCAAAACACAGGGCTTTTTTTGAAATTCAGAGTTAAGCATTTATCTTGTAAAATAGAATTTTCATTCAAACGCAATGATTATGTGCCACATTAATTCTCTTATGTTTTTTCTAGAGCCATTGCCTCATTCAATTACTATGTCTATCTGAAAGTTGCAGGTATAATGAAAGCAATAGAGATTTCTTTTATAGCATATATTTATGCCTTAATCTAAAAACTATGGTATTTAGTCAAAGTTAAGCAACGATGACGTAGGTCACCACGTTATATTGATTATAATCACTACATTTGCAAACGTTAATCTTATAAAGACTAACTTATATTAAATAATTAGTGTTGAGTTTAATTATTTTTTAATTTAAAAATAGCTTGGCTTATGGTTATGGGATTTACTCAATTGTTATCGAAATTATATTTTTTAAACCAAAATTATTTTACTATTCAAAATAGAAATTATCGTTTCAGTGAAGTTTCAGTTGCAACTAATAGGTCATTAGCTATTGGAAAGAAGTAGTGTTGACTGTTATTCGTTATTAACAATTAAATGAGAAATATTATAAAATAATTACATTCTTAAGATTTTAATAAATTATGCAATCCCATTCCAAACCTTACCTGCTAATTATTTTATTCGCGTTTTGTATAGGTCAATTTCTGGCAGCTCAGGAATCATCGAAACTATATATTAACACTAAAAATTTCAAGATAAAATTGGGTTCAGAAATATACATCAATGGCTCTTTGGAAGTTGATGCTGCAGGAAACATAGATAATGGTGGTAAAATAACAATTACCGATTCTCTAATAAACCATGCTGATGGATTATTTATGCCTTCTTCTTATGGAAAAATGGACAATGTTAACAACATTATAGACCCAGTTTTAAACATTGGTTATGTTACTTTTAATTCCGATTCAAGCCAGATTATTGTAAATCATAGTAATATCATTTTTGATTCAATAAATATAGCCGCAACAGATAGTGTTGTTTTGTTCGATTCTGTAAGAATGGTTGGGCAGGTTGAGTTTGTTAATGGACTTCTGAATTTAAACGAAAATGGTTTGTTGCTTTACTATAAACATACTGATGGAGATGCTAGAAGATATGGAACAATTGGCACCGAACGCATCGACAGTCGAATTGTTGATTCTTCAGGTATAGGTTTTATAGAAGCAGAAAAAAACTTATCAGATGGAGGCGCAGACAGATTAAACTCAATTGGTATAGAACCTGATGGAATACTTGGAATTACCAGAATAAAAAGATACCATTATCACGACACACTGGTAACCGACACCAGTATTGCAAAAGTATATGAGATTGATTTTGTGGCAACCAAGGGTTCTAAACTAGAAACCGGCTTTAAGTATCTTGAGGAAGCAGATGTTCTATCCAGCACGAATGAAAGTGAATTAGTTGTATGGAACTTCCTGCCAACAGACAATGGTTCAATTACAGAATTTGATATTCCTACTTCTTTTCAAACCCGGCATCCCAATATTTATATGCTAACAGATGAGGAGCAAACCTCTAGGGTAGATGATGACTCTGTTCGTGGCGATGTTATATACAAAGATAATTATCGCTTTACGCTTGCCGAAAGAAATTGCGATACACTTCCTCCGGTTAATCTGGGTAGCGACACTGTTTTTTGTACAGGAAACACAGCAATATTAAACGCATTTGACGAATCTCATAATTGGCAAAATTATCTTTACAAATGGGGTTCAGATGTTACTATTGGTGGAAACCCTGATGCAAATGTGTTTGGATACTCGTTTAATACCGACTCTGTAGTTACCGAAACCGATTTTAAAATTTGGGTAAAAGTACGCGACTACAAAGGATGTACAGCAAGCGATACCATTAATGTTATTGTCCATGAATCGAGCCCGGTTAACCTAAGAATCTTTAAAGAGGACATGACACCATACAGATTCAGTGTTTGTCAAGGCGAGCCATTTGTAATTGTAGACACAAATAATGCTGACACTACAATTCAAAGATATACATGGTGGTTCGAAGGCGACACACTAAATGACCATAACTGCATAATAAAAAATTCACTTGATATTCCGGGCGACACAATAAAATTCGGAGTTAGATACGAAAACCAGTACGGATGTGTAACCTATAAAAACACCGGTATTACTGTTAATCCTTTACCTACAGTAAATTTCACCGCAGACAAACCTATCTGTGTGGGTGCTTATACACAATTTAATAACAACTCTTACATTCCACCAAAAAACCCTGAATCGAGCATTGTATATTATAGCTGGATTTTAGATGATCTGGATACAATTCTGGTAGACAAAAATTCAGAGGCTATATCTTCAAGTGGAGGCAGTTTTATTAGCAAACAGTTAACTTCAGGAAATCTAGCACCAGATCTTCAATACCAATTTACCAGTGAAGGTCTTTTAAATATTAAGCTGGAAGCAATTTCAAGTGCAAAATGTACAAGTTTCGACTCAATAGAAATCTACGTAAATCCGGCAGTTGTAGCAAGCTTTACTCCCGACGAACTTTCGAATGTTTGCAAGGGACAGCCATCAGTATTATATCCTGATTCGGATTGCACACCAGTAAACAATACTAATTATTCATGGCAGGTAAATCCAAATCTTCCCTGGGTAAAGAATGATACTATCTCACATCTTTTTACAAGAGCAGATGACTTTAATGTTACACTTGCTGTTGTTTCAGATAGCGGATGTGTTGATACAGTAATACACCAGGTTTCAATTCATCCAAATGCTGTGGCTGAATTTACTGTAAGCAACCATTGTTTCGATTCAACTACCTTTGTGAAAAACAATTCGGTTTCAGCCGATAATTATTACTGGAATTTTGGAAATGGTTCAAGCAGTTCTGCTTTTGAACATTCTTTAAGATACGATACAGCTGGTACTTATCAAATAAAACTTATTTCAAATAACGAATGGAACTGTATAGATTCAATTACAAAACCAGTTGTTATTTACCCTTTGCCAACTGTTAGTTTCGATATTCTGCCAGGTGTTTGTATTAATGAACAAAAGGCCTATCTTAATAACACTTCTGATTTAAAGCTAGGGTTTTATTGGACTTTTGGAGATGGAACTTTCTCCAACCTTAGAAATCCAAACAAAAAATATTCAGCTCCAAATTCATACGGAATAATACTTACAGGAACCGATTCGCATGGTTGTAAAAATAGCGACTCAAAACCAATTGTAATAAACGATATTATTAAAGGAAGTTTTAATACTTCTTCGGCATCTGTTTGTCAGGGGAATGCCTCAATATTCAATCCGAATAGTGGAATGTCTAATCTCGATAGCATTAAATGGATTTATGGCGATGGAACAGAAACGATACATCCAGAAGCAAATCCTAATGCAAGTCATACATACAATACTCCTGGCTTTTACCTTGCTTCAATGGTAACTATTTCAGACAGCGGATGTAGCGATACTACTACTACAGAAATTATTATTTCGCCAAATCCGGAAATTAACATTGTAACTGAAGGACAGAATTGCGAAAACTCTGAGTTGGTTATGCGCTTAGAAAATGGCACTCAAGTTGGTGAAATAGCATATTACACATGGAACTTTGGAGATGGAAGTTTTAGTACGATACCAGTTTCTAGTCATTTTTACCAGGCAACAGGAAATTATTCTGTATCGCTGGAAGCTATAACTCAGCAAGGTTGCATTGGCTACGATACAATTACAATAAATATAGAATCTTTACCAGAAATAGCTTTCGGAGATGTATACTCTACGTGCGAAACATCGCTTGAACTTATTGCTGGTTCACCAGCGAATACTTATCTGTGGCATAATGGTAGCACCGACAGCAGCATAATTGTAACTCAGAATGGAGAACATAGTGTTACGGTAACAAATCCAGCAACTGGTTGTAGCAATTCTAAAACAACCTATGTCGAACTGGCAGAAACAGTAAATCCCAGACTTGGAAATGATATTGAAGCATGCGACTTTATTGTTCTTGATGCGCATTATCCGGGCGGAAGTTATTTATGGTCAACTGGTGACACCTCAAGAACCTTGCAGGTTTCCACTTCAGGAAACTATATTGTTCAGGTAACCGATGTAAATCAATGCGAAGGCTCCGATACAATCTCAGTAACAATTAATAATTCGCCACAACTAACATTACCAAAGAGTTTAAGCTTCTGCGATGGAGACATAGCATTAATTAATTCGGGTAGTTCTACCGGAACTTTTGAATGGAGTACAGGTGAAACTACAGCAACTATTGACATAACAGAACCAGGGTATTATTGGGTAAGAAACACCGATAATAATGGTTGCTCCGATCAGGCATTAACCAATGTGGTTTTTAATCCAATTCCAAATGTACGTTTGGGCGACAATATTGTTGTTTGTGAAGATAAAACGATTAGTCTGAATGCTGGAAATCCAGGAAGTCAATATATATGGAATACAAGCAACACCACACAAGTGATAACACCAAATCAATCTGGAGAATATTCAGTTGAGGTTACAAATAGCTATGGTTGCATTAACTCCGATACCATACAAATAGTCATAAACTCTTTGCCAATTATTAATCTTGGTGGAAATCAATCTATTTGCGATGGTCAGGATATATTACTGGATGCTGGTTCAGCTCAAAAATGGTATTGGTCTACTTACGAAACTACTCAAACAATTTCAGTTAATAAAGCTGGCGATTATTGGGTAAGAGTTACCGATGGCAATAATTGCACAAACATTTCAGATATTATTGAAGTTGACTTAAGGGAAAAACCTCTACTTCCATTCGAAACAGACTATATGGAAGCTTGTAATTTCGCTCTGCTGGATGCAGGAAATTCTGGTTCTACCTATCTATGGCAGAGTGGCGATCATATGCGCAATTTTTATACTGAAGAGTCTGGTATATATTGGGTCGAAATTACAAATGCTCAGAACTGTAGTACTCGCGACTCGGTTGAAGTTTACATAAAACCGCAGGCAAATGTAAACCTACCTGCTACCTTGGAAATTTGCAGTAATAGTCATGATTTTATCGATGCCGGGTATTTTGGCGATGATTTCACTTATCAGTGGAATACAGGTAGTAAGGAACAGTATATCAAAGCATCGAGTCCGGGTTGGTATAAAGTGGACGTTATTCACAACGAAGGTTGTGTTGGGCAAGATTCAACTTATGTAATCTCAAAACCTGCCCCACAGATAAATTTACCGCACGAAGCTTTAATGTGTGCTCATTCAGGTTTAATGCTTGATGCTGGCAACTCAGGAAGCCTATATTCGTGGGAAAACAGTAAAGGCATTATGTATAGCGAACAAATATGGGAAGTTACCGAAGCCGGAACTTATTGGGTGTATGTAATGGCAGAAAACGGATGTGCAAATAGTGATACAACCGAAATATTGCATACGAATATGTCTATCAACCCATATTTTATGGTTGCCAGTCAACTTCGAATTGGTGATACTGTGAGATTTGTTGACCTCTCGATGCCAGAGCCAGACAGCTATCTTTGGGAGTTTGGAAATTTAATTACCAGCTTTGAGAAAGAGCCTACACATATTTATTTAGCAGAAGATACATATAACGTGCGGTTGACAGTAACTAACGATGTTTGTTCTGCTAGTGTAACCAAACCTTTAACCGTATCGGGTTATAATCCATACTACTTGTTAAAAATGGGCTTAGATAAACAGCAAAACATCGATGGATTAATCCGAATACTCGATGCAAATGTTTATCCAAATCCGGCTGTTGATAATGTTACTTTAAGATTAAGCATTTCAGAACCAGCAAAGCTTGTTTATTATATGTACAATATGAATGGACAGATTATTAAAATGGAACGGTTTAATGGAATGGAAGAAATTGAATATCCGATTAATGTTTCAGGTTTAAGCCAGGGAATGTATTTTATTATGGTAGTTACACGCAACGAGTCGAAAACATTTAAATTATTGAAAGTTGATTAAGATATATATTTATCGTCATTGCTATCTCGTCTAAGCTGGAAAAGCAGAAGATAATCTACCTGAAATATTATCGAAAAAAGAAAATACAAAACAAAAAATACAAAGATTATGCAAAGGTTATTATTTATTTCATTCATGGCATTTTTTGCAATTTCTATAAATGCCCAAGTTGGTATTGGAACAACAGATCCGCATCCAGCTGCTGAGTTGGATATTCGATCCGAGGAAGGTACTAGAGGTATAATAATCCCATCTGTTGAGGAAGTTGAGGATGTTAGAATTGATACCATTTCAGATATTGATGTTTACAATCGAAGTGCTGGTCTTATGGTATTTCAAACTTCAGATTCATCTTATTATTTTTGGAATGGTGAAAGTTGGCAATGCGCAACACCTTTCATTACTAATCAGACAACAGGAGTTGTTACTAATTCCACAACATACCCAGATGCTAATTTAAATGGAAGTTTTAGTGGTACAGTAAATGGTAACCTTGATGCTAGTGGAACAAATTCTTTTTCTGGTAATGGAACAATTCCTTTGGGAGGAATAATTATGTGGAGTGGTAGCACCACAGATTTACCCCCGGGTTGGGTATTATGTGATGGGACATCAACATATAGGGATTTTAGGAACACCCTACGTACTGTCCCAAACTTAAGCGGCAAATTTATTGTAAGTTTTGATGCTGAATCAAGCACTACTCCAATTTCTAACCCTAATTCAAACCAGGAAAATTATGGATGGGTCGGAAATATAGGCGGAGAGCGAGAAGTTAGATTATTAGCTGCTCAATGTGGAGTGCCTAAACATACTCATCGAGTACAAGGAACAACGCAAACAGATGGCAACCATGTTCACTCAGCGAGGAATGGTTACTCAACTACAGAGAATGGGAAAAATCACAACAGATATCCTGCTAGTAGGGGTGGCAATCCTAATCCAAATGATATCGGTCTTGTCACAAAAAACGATGGTGCTCATAATCATACCATTAATTTTATTTCTCAAGATAATGCTGCAAAAAGTGCAACAAGCTCTCACGAAAATCGTCCACCCTACTATGTTTTAGCTTTTATAATTAGAGTTCAATAATTTATTGTTTTATGCATCAGAGGATTGTTTTAATTATAGGTATGATAGGTTTATGGGCAAATGTTTTTGCCCAACAGCCGTGTTTGCAGGGATACACCTACCGACGCGCGGTTAGTGTTTCAAATAGTTCAACACAAGCACAAAGCAACCAGTTGGTTGAAATTAAGTTTAGTGCCAGCGACCTTATTGCAAATAGTAAAATGCTATCAAACTGTATAGATATTGCTTTTACAGATGAAAATGGTTCTTTATTGAGTTATTGGATCGATGAAGCTAATCCAAAATCAAACAACCAGAGTGTTTGGGTAAAACTACCAAATGTACCTGCCAATGGAACATCAATGGATATATTCATGTTTTATGGCAACCCATCGGCATTCTCTAGAAGCGATGCAAATATATTCGATGGCTTCGATAATTTTGACAACACACCTCAATGGTCAACATGTTCAGAATGTTCAGGAACTAGCATCGAAGTAATTAATGGTCATCTCACTGTATACTCAAATACCGCATTTCGTTCAGACACAGTAATTAACCAAAATTATGCTGTTGATGCCTATGTCAGTAATATTTCTGGTCAAAGTGGAAGTACTATTAATATAGGTCAGTTTAATCCAAATTTTAATGCAAATGGATATGCATTATCCTATCGTTTCGATAATTCTGGCAATGCATTTGAATTGAATTCAATTAATGGTATGTGTCCAAATATAACTCCTAACGTAATAAAGGGTACTAATGCTCTTCCAGAAGGTGTCTGGTCGTTTTCCTGGGATAATACTAACAACGAAATTTTTGGCATGGCTCCAGGCAATAATATGAATAGTACTGTTCCATCATTGCCTTCTATTTCAGCCCATACATTTATTTCGGTAGATGGTCAGGGTTCTGTAACAATCGATTGGATTAGATACAGAAGAATCGCTGATTTCGAAATAAGTTCTACGCTAAGTGCAACAGAAGAAATGATAAATGCTACCACCGAATTAGCACTTTCAACAAATGCTCCTTTTTGCGCAGGCTCCGATGATTTAATTATTTCAGCCTCATTTATTAGTGGAGCAACTTATACCTGGAAAGAAGATGGTATAGTAATAAACGGTCAAAATACTCATACTCTAACGCTAGTTAATGCAAGTGTTACAAATTCAGGAGTATATTCTGCTAATGTTAGCATTGGAACACCAGAATGTAATTCAAAAACCTCTCAAATAGAAGTTATTATTGATGAACCTATTGTACCCGGGAATATCTCTGCTGATGTTGATGTCTGCGAAACCTCTAACCAGGGAGCTATAAGACTTACAAATTATGCCGGAACAATTAGTGGTTGGCAATATCGTGTAAATCATTCAGGTTTATGGTACGACTTATCTACTTCCATTGACTCACTGGAATTTTCAAACCTCTCGGAAACACACTCATTTAGGGCCAGGTTCGAAAGTGGTACCTGTGGCACAGGTCTTTCCGATTCTTCAACTGTTACTGTTTCACCATCGACAAATACAGGTGTTATTTCTCCTGATGAAACAATCTGCACGGGAACAACAGGAAATGTTTCCCTATCTGGCTATACAGGTAATATCCTCGATTGGGAAAAAAGTTCTGATAAGATTAATTTCATTTCTATAAATCACCAAAACAATACCTATCAATACACATTAACCGACTCTGCATACTACCGTGCTATAGTAAAAAGTGGTGTATGTGCTTTACAATATTCAGACACGGTATTAATTGCTGTAAGTCCTGCAACTGTACCAGGAGCAGTTGAAGATGGACAATATGTATGCGCTGGTTCAAATAAAGACACCCTATTTTTAAGAGGCGCAACAGGAGATGTTTTACGCTGGGAATTTGGGCCAACATCCAACGGCCCATGGAGCGAAAATTCAAGTCATGCCGATTATTTCATATATCAGGGTCTTTCAAACACCATGTATTACCGAGCATTAGTGGAAAGCCCGGGATGTGCGCAGGCTCATTCTGAAATTGACTCAGTAGTAGTTGAACAATTACCCAACGCAGGAAACCTTTTAGGTTCAGCTGAAGTATGTGGAACAGCTAATTCTGGTAATCTTCAGTTAACTTCATATAACGACCAGATTATTGATTGGCTTTTGTCTCAAGATGGCAACTCATGGTTACCATTAGGTTATACTAATGAAACTTTAAGTTATTCTAATCTGAATCAAAATTCTTATTATCGGACAGTAGTAAATACTGAACATAAGGTTTGTATTCCAGACACTTCTAATATAGCAACTGTAAGCGTATCGCCTACAACAGTTCCCGGAACATTATTTTCAAACCAAACTGTGTTGTGTGAAATATCAAACAGAGATACAATTGTTGTATCAGGGGAAACCGGAAATATACAATATTGGGAAAGTTCCCCAACAGGAGAAGCTCCATGGTCAACAATTGCCATTTCAAATGATAGACTTGTCTTTGAAAATCAGAAAACCCCTATCTGGTACAGGGCAGCTGTGCAAAGCGGAGCATGTGAGCTAGTTAGAACAACCCCAATTCAAATTGAGATTAACTCAGAAAGTGAAGGCGGCACAGTATTAGGCGGTTCTGAAGTTTGTGAGCTTGTAAATACAGGAGAATTAGACTTATTAAATCATAAAGGAACTATTGCATTATGGGAATATTCAACAGACAACCAAAACTGGGCAACTTATCCAAATAACTCAAGCACAAAATTGGAGTTCGATAGTTTATTAGCTACAACTTATTTCAGAGCAATTGTAAAAAGCGGCTTATGTCCTTATGACACTTCAAATACTGGGAAAATAACTGTAAACCCATTGCCAGATGTAGCTTATGCCGTTGAAAACGTTAACTTTGGAGACCCGGCAGTTTTTCAAAACAACACAACAATACAAAGTGGAAATGTTCAGAACTGGTTGTGGGATTTTGGCGATAACGAAAGCTCTGCCTCAAAAAATCCATCACACAGATATTCAAATCAAGGTAACTACCATGCTAGATTAACAGCATTTTCCAATAAAGGGTGTGTTGATTCAGCATCAAAAACGGTATCTGTTTACGGATTACCCGATGTAAATTTTACCTTCGAAAACGTTTGTTTGTTTTCTGAAATGAACTTTACAAACACTTCAACAATTATTGGTGGAACAACCTATATCTGGAACTTCGGAGATGGTTCGCCGGTAACTTCTGCTATAAACACATCACATAATTATGCAGAACCTGGCAATTACAAGGTTACTCTAAAAGCAATTTCTTCTTTAGGTGGTGTCGATTCTATTGTTAAAACTGTATCGGTTTTTCAAAGATCAAGTCCAAATTTTGAAGTTGAAAATATATGTGAAGGTACAACAGCCGCTTTTGCAAATCATACAACTCCCACAGCCATAAGTATTACTTATTTTTGGGATTTTGGCAATGGACAAACTGATGTAAGAACAGATCCATCGGTTGAGTATGCAAATTCAGGTTCATACCTTGTTAAAATGAAGGCTACCACTAGCAATGGCTGTATTGATTCAATAAGTAAAATTGTTGAAGTTTACCCTCAACCAGTTGCTGATTTTTCGGTTGAGAATGTTCCCTATCGTCAAGCCAGTGTTTTTGTAAATGAATCAAGTATTATGCCTTACTCAAAACTAAGCTACCATTGGGAATTTGGTGACGGTAAAGCATCCGATACAATCAACCCGGTGTATATTTATGAAGCTCCTGCGGTTTATCCTGTTGTTTTAACGGCTACTTCAGAATACGGTTGTAGCAATAGCATCGGGAAACAGACAACAATATTTGCATTGCCTGTTGCAAAGTTCTCTTTTAAAAATGTTTGTGATGGAGACTCAATGGTATATATTAATGAATCAACCATTCCTTCTGGCAATCTTACGTTTGAGTGGGAATTCGGCGATGGAAATAGTTCAATTAAAGAAGCACCATCTCATCTTTATCAAAATCCGGGAAGCTATACAACAAGGCTAATTTGCATTTCAAACAATGGAGCAAGAGATACTGTTTTCAATACTGTTCAGGTCTTTGACTTACCTGTTGCCGAATTCAATTTTAATGAAGCTTGTGACGGGTACACAACAAACTTTGAGAATATTAGTAGTGTAAACAATGGTCAATTAGTAAGTATCTTATGGGACTTTGGCGATGGAACAAATTCTGTACAGAAAAATCCTACAAAAGATTACCTGAATTCAGCAGAATATAATGTAGAACTTGAAGTAATTTCTTCTAATGGTTGTGCACAATCTGTTACAAAGAAAGTTATTGTTCATCCAAATCCGATATCTGATTTTAGTGTTAGTGATGTTTGTTTTGGTGGCACAACAGAGTTTATTAATTCAAGTAGCATAGACAACACACTTCGTCCTTACGATTTATTCTATACCTGGGAATTTGGCGATGGTTCTGGTTCAGTTCTAAACGAACCTTCATATAAATATCAGAATCCGGAAGTATATCGAGCGCAATTGGTTGTAAATTCCAATGTAAACTGTTACGATACATTGGTAAGATATGTCGAAGTTTTTTCCTTGCCTGAAGCAAATGCCGGAGAAGACACTACCGCAACTAAAGGATTTCCAATTCTATTAAACGCTTCGGGTGGAGTTTTCTATGAGTGGTCGCCTGAAACTGGTTTGTCAGACATTTCGATACCCGATCCGGAAGCGCGCCCCATGGAGACTACTGATTATACCGTTCGGGTTACCGATGAAAACAAGTGTGTTAATTACGATACTCTAACAGTTTTTGTAAAGGATGAAATGAGAATTCTCCCATCAAACATTCTTACTCCAAACAACAATGGCGAAAACGACGCCTGGAACATCGTAAACATTGATAGTTACCCCGAAGCCGAAATTCAAATTTTCGACAGGTGGGGAAAATTGGTTTATAAGACAACTGACTACCGTGACGATTGGATAGGAATAAATCTAAACGGTGATATTCTGCCCGACGGTACTTACTACTATATTATAGTATTAAACCGGGAATTAAATATAATTTATAAAGGCGCAATAACCATTTTGAGAGATAAATAGTGATGAAGGCAAGATTAGTTTTTTTATTTGTAATTGTTGTTATTGTTAGCCAGTTAAAAGCGCAGCAAACTCCGTTGTTTAATTCAGCATTAATAAATCCTGTTTTAGATAATCCGGCAATGGCAGGTTTTAATAAATATTCGCAAGGATTTCTGCATTATCGTAAACAATGGGTCGATATTGAAGGTGCACCTGAAAGCGCACTGTTCTCAATAGATTGGCCTCTAAAAGATGAAAAAAGTGGCTTAGCCCTGATAATTTCATCAGATAAAACCAATATCCTAGGTCATGTGGGTGTTATGACTGCTTATAGCCATGACATAAAGATCAGTAGTGATCAGCATTTGCGATTAGGCCTGGGAATTAAGCTTAATCACAATACGATCTATTTTGATAAGGTAAAAGCGGAAAGCCAATCAGAAGCTACATTGTTTAATTACTTCGAATCTGCAACAGGATTTAATGCGAATTTTGGCATTTCATACAATTATAAAGGATTGCGTGCTGGAATAAGTGCATTTAATCTGATTAATTCAAAAATGCAGTATAGCAATGCAACAGAAGAAAAAATGCTCTACTTTCAGTATATTCCACAGTATTTAATTAGTGTGAATTACACCCATGAGTTCAATGATGAAATAAGTGTGAGACCAGAAATTGCTCTTAGAGATCTTCAAGGAATGTCAACTCAATTGGAAGCAAGTGTTTTTGCAACTTACCAGAAAAAATATTCGGCAGGAGTAGTTTTTAGAAATAGAAACTCGCTGGGTTTTCTTGGCTCTATGCTTATTTACGATAGACTAACAGTTTCTTATGCATACCAGTCGGCTCTAGGAAATTTGTCAGGTTATAACGGAGGCACACACGAAGTTACTTTAGGTTACAGATTCTACACCTCACACTATCAGGAATACAAACCAGTTAATGATCAAAAGCTCGATGAAATTATAGAGCTTGCACAAAAGCAGATTGATGAAAACAAACAGCTCGAAAAAGCTAATCAAAAACTGAAGGCAGAACAGAATAAACTTCAGGAAGACCTTAAAAATGAGAAAGAAGAAGTTAATCACTTGATGGAGTTGATGGAGAAAGAAAGAGAGAACTTCAGACAAGCTCGTTTGGAGGATGAGACTGATTATGAGGATCTCCCGGAAGATTTAATTCACGATCCGAATGTTCCAATCTATATTATTTTGGGAGTATTCAAAGATATTAATTCAGCAAAGAAATTTCAACAGGTGCTTAGAAGAGAACATCAGCAGGGTACAGAGGTTTTGAAGCGTAGAAACACAAACGATTATATCGTTTGTGTCAATAAAAGATTTGATTCAAAAAATAGTTTAAAGAAAGAATTGTCGCGACTAAAAAGGGTTACAAGTAGTTATTCCGATTCTGATGTTTGGATCTATGTTAATAAGTAGACTTATACGATACTGTGGTCTGGTTGTTTTGACTTTAAATACAATTGCTGCTTTTACTCAAGATCTTGAGAAATTGCCAGATTCTTTGTATGTCAAAATGAGTGGAGGAATAAATATTGGACTCCAGGCGTATACATCGACAGGAATGAATGCACGGAGAGATCCATTTTCTTATTTGTTAAATGCAAATCTTACATTCAACATCTCCGATGTGATAACAATGCCCTTTAGTGCAACGTTTAGTTCAGGAAGTAGAACTTTCAGTCAGCCCCGGTTTGGTCAGGTGGGATTAAGTCCCAAATATAAAGCTGTAACTGTTCATGCCGGATACAGAAACATGCAGTTTTCACCCTATACACTCAACGGTATTAGCTTCCTGGGTGGAGGAGTTGAAGTGGCACCCAAAGATGCAATATGGAAATTTAAAATGTTGGTTGGAAGGTTTGCTAAGGGGATACCGTTTCAAGATGACATTAACGGAAAGATTGAGCTTCCATCGTTCGAACGATGGGGTTGGGGAGGTATGCTAACCTTGGGTAATAAAGATTATTCTGCCGATTTCATTTTATTTAAGGCAACCGACGACCATAAATCGGTTACAATTCCTGATTCACTGAACATTGCACCAAAAGAAAACCTGACTTTTGGAATTAACACTAAGTTTAAAGTCTTTGATAAAGTTAGTATAAGTACTGAGTACGCCGGAAGTGCCTTTACAGAAGATACACGAATGGAAGAAATTGTGTACGACCGCTTCACTTATCTTAATAACCTGGGTAGTCTTTTCACACCACGACTTTCCAGTTCTTACAATCATGCTTTTGGTATAAATGTTATGTACAGTGCAAATACATACTCCTTAGGAGCAAGTTATCGTAGAATAGATCCTAACTACCAAACTCTGGGAGCTACCTACATGTCAAACGACTATCAGAATATTACTATAAATGGTTCAAAAACTTTGTTAAAAGACAGGGTTACCCTTTCAGGAAACTATGGTTTACAAAACAACAATCTCGATGGCGATAAAGAGCAAGCAACCAAAAGGATTATTGCTTCAATTCAAGGAACATTCAATGTAAACGAAAGTTGGAACTTGTCAGCAAACTACTCTAACTATTCAACTGAAAGTAATCCGACCTATATTAACTTAATTGATTCGGTAAGATACGCACAGGTGGCAAAGAATATGGGGGGTATGGTTACATATTCTATTGCCTCAGAACAAGTATCACACAGCTTCATGCTAAATGTAATGGTGCAAAACTCGCAAATGCTTAACAATACTGCAACTGAGGTTACACAGTCGAATACAGTTTGCAAGAATGCCTTGCTATCATATACCTTGAGTTTTCAGCCTTTACAAATTAGCTTGAATACATCGGTAAATGCAACTATTTTCGAGATGGAAGATAATCAAACACAAACAATTGGTCCGGTAGTAAGTATTCAACGACCGTTTTTAGACAGAAAAATGAATACCTCCCTCTCATACTCCAGAATGATCTCAGTGGTTACAGGCAACAATAATTCAACATCGGTTGCCAGATTGAACCTGGTTTATAAACTATTTCCTAAGCATACATTAAAATTTTCTGTTAGCAATACATTTTTGGCTAGACATGAAAAACAGGAAGATACAGATGCCTTTGTGAAAAAGATATCGAATGAAACAAGATTTATGTTAAACTATGGAATGACTTTTTAATAAAAATGTTAATTTATAGTTTGAAGAATCAACAATAAGAAATAATATACCATGAAAAAACTTCTCATACTAGGTATAGTACTTTTGTTTTTTACAATTGGTCGGGCTCAGGAAAGTTCTACTGAAAGCAATGAGCAACAAGAACCGACTAAAGAGTGGAACCGTGCAAGTGTTGACTCTCTATTAAAATCGATTAGAGGATTCTTCGATGAGGTTTTAGATGTCGATGTTGGTTGGGCAGCCTTACAAGCCCGACATATTTCTAATGTTGGCTATGGAATCGACAATACAATTGGG
>JBNKCO010000042.1:0-8788 GCA_050287785.1 Bacteroidales bacterium | reverse complement strand
GAACCGTACGTGATAGTCTCCCATCATACGGCTCTTGTTATACAATCCGCTACAAGTTAATTAGAATATCCCGATTGCCAATGATAAAATAGATAAGGATATTGTTTCCTAACCCTACTTAACCAGTCGTAGGCTTTGTTTAAACTATACCTGTAACGTTTATACCGCTTTCGAGCCCATCGCACTAACCGGCAACGAAGAAGATAAAATACTTTTGATAGTTCATAACCCCGATATTTGCCATAATAGTTGATCCAACCCCGAATGTATGGATTCAGCTTTTGAGCAATGCCAACAATACTCTTAAAACTCATATCAATGATATTAAGTTCTTCAATCTTATCAGCAATCCGTTTACGTGAACTAATACTAATGGCACAATCGTAACCTATAAACAGTTTCCCTGTTCGCTTTGATTTTGCCGTACGAGGTTGAAAAGAGTATCCCAGGAAGTCAAACTTAACCGTTTTATAATTTCCTTGACGTTTATAGTCGCGACAGTAAACCAGTTTGGTTTTCTCCGGGTGTAATTCCAGTTCACAATCGCTCATTCTTTGACGTAACCGGTTTAATACTCTTTCTGCGTGAGCTTTGCTCTTACAGTGAATAATAGCATCATCGGCATAACGACATATTTTACTGTAGTTGCATGTAGTTCAAGCCATTTGTCGAATGCATAATGTAGAAACAGGTTTGCTAACAATGGGTTTATTACTCCTCCCTGAGGGGTTCCTTTGCCTTGTTTTGCTATAAGTTCTCCTGTCTTTGTTTGAACCGGCATATTTAACCACCTTTGAATGTACATGCATGCCCAATTTTCCGGAACATGTTTATGTACGGCTTTCATTAGCTTCTCATGGCTGATATTATCAAAGAATCCCCTCATGGAGTAAACTTTTCCTAAACGCTCAATACCATGGCTCTTTACCAAAGCACCTTTAGGTGGTTTGAAGCCCTCTCCTGCAAGACGACTCCGGTGGGTCGATTCCACCATCTCAATTAAAGCATGCAGTACTGTTTATTGCCAATGTACTGCTTCTTGGCACACGTATGAGTAGTGGCAGACCCGATAGCTATCGGGTGCGTGGCACTTTCCTGCCAGACCGTTATGCAGTTTGAGCGGGCTACAAACCTTGATGTTTATTACATCGCCTGCCATTACTTATACAAAATGTTACCTGTAGTTTTATTTAGCATTTAATATTTCAATTGCTTTTTCTATTAAAGGATCTGATTTTTTTATAATATCTTCTTGCGAATTTACTACCTTATAATCTGGTTCGATACCAATCCCTTCGTAATTAATCATTGCCGACGAAAAATATTGTTGATGAGATAAAGAGACAACCCAATCATTTGGTAAATTAAAAATATACATATCGGATAATATACCCTGAGTATTATCTCCTATAACAGTAACATTAGGCAATTCTTTCATTGCAATAACAAATATTTCGGCTGCACTAGCAGTCAAATCGCTTGTTAATAAGACGATTGGTTTTGTAAACTGATTATTTCCTAAAGGTTTTAAATACCATGTTTCCAAATTAGTAAATTCATTTGTCCCTTTTATTCTTATTTTTTTATAATGGCCAACTCTTTTTGCATCAGTAAATCTTCCTGCTAATTCATAAGAAATAATATCTCTTCCACCACCATTAAATCTCAAATCAACTATTATTCCATTCAATTCCATAAATTCATCAATTGCTAAGTTGGCTGCTTTATAATTATCGAACATTCCGTTCATTGATAAATAACCGTATTTGTCAGATTTACAATACTTAATAGCACTCGCATCTTTTGCCCTAATTGTCTTAGGTATAGAAAAATTATTATTTATTAAAGTTGTGTCAATTATGTTTAGAAGTTGAGAAAGGTCAGGGAATTCTTCTTGTAAATAAATTGGATAAGGTTTATCACTTTCCTTTATTACTGACTTTCTTTTTCCATATTGAGTTAATGATACGTGACCATCTTTCAGCTCACTTAGCATATTACAACAAATGTCAAAAAGTTCATTATTCGTTGTTTTTGAGGTAACAAGTGGACGATATTTTTTATATATCTCATTCCAATTAACTGCTTTTAATTCAAAGTTTGCATATCTATCATTAAATTCCGACCATAATTTTTCAAAGTTAAAGATTGGATCTGATTTTTTATTTTGTGCACTGATGTTATCCCCTAGAGATAAGAAAATTAGGAATATAATTATTATCTTTTTTGTCATACATTTTTTAATTTATAATTTGCATTTATTTAATCCAAGTGTTTTATCATACCAAATTGCAGGTAACGATTCGTGTGTAAAAGTAGTTTACGATAAATGCATTCCATTTATCGTTGAACAAAGCGCCTGGCAAAGTGCTTGAGTCGGAGCGAAAGCTCTTTGGCTGCTGCAAAACTCACGCTTTGCAATCTTGCAATGGGTGAGGGGTGTTGTCGTATCCAAGTGCTTCATAGTAAATTACTTTTACACGCTGTTATGCCCTGTGCTTTCTATAATTAAAAACTAATTTAATCTTTTTTACCCTTAAATAATTTCAGATTTTCAATGTTTTGTTTTTAATTAATTTTTAATGATCTTAATTCTGTCTATGTTTTTATTTTGAATATTAACTTCCAATATATAAACTCCTGGCTCATCTTCGAGGTAAAATTGCACATCCTGGGTATTAAAATAATCTTTATTGAATATCATTAATCCGTTAGTTTGAAAAACACAAATATTAATTTTCTCATAAGTTTCACCTAAGTCCAAAACAACAGAACCATTTGTTGGATTTGGGTATATCTCAATATTATGATCATTATTTTCAATAAGATTAGTTGTTATCTCATATTTATGGCAACTGGATGTGTCAATGCAGTTGTTTTTTGTTATTCTAACTGCAAATGTACCGCCTGAAGTTTCAGGATAATAGGCTTGATTAATTTCGTCAACAATAATGCTTTGATTATTCGAGCAATCTAACCACTGATATTCTGCATCTGTTTCATTGGCAGTTAAACTATTTTGATTAGCTGCAACAGTTGTATCGATGTTAGTTATCGATAAGTTTAGTCGAATTATGGAATCGCAACCAGTAATATTGCTTAAGATAAATGTCGCGCTATTATTGCTTTCTAAATAAGTACTACCATCAATCCATTCGTACGGTCCACAAGCTGAGATAACATCTATAACCTCATCAGAATGGTTAATTGTCAAGTTTAAAAACACTAAGCTATCACACCCACTCATAGCTCCTTGGCGCATGTTAAACATTGCAGTAGTATTATTACTAGAATATATATTTCCGTCTATCCATGTAAATGAGTCGCAGGCAACAACGTTGTCAACACCTAGACTCTTATTGTAGTTCAGTGTGGGATGACTAATAAATCTATGAATTCCACCACCTGTTGTAAATATATAGCCAAGGGTATCATTAATTAGTATGGCATTCCCAATGCTGTTTTCGGGCATTTCACAATACAAGAAGGGATTATTCCAGCTTAATCCACCATCTTTGGTAATTATTATAGCAGAATTTGAGTGAGATATTCCGAAATTTTCTCCATAAAAAGTAATGTTGCTTAAACCGCTTGTAGAGATAGGAAAAGTTTTTTCCACCCATGTTTCTCCACCATCGATAGTTTCAAGAATCAGTGTTTGGCTGCCTCCAGTATGGTGACCTACAACAAAGCCTTTCTTTGAGCTTGTCATAGCAATCGATTGAAAATCACTATCATCATCGGAATATTTAATATTCCAAGTTGTTCCCTGATCTGTAGATTTCAATATTAAACCACCACTTGCCTTGTATTCATCTCCAGCTAAAATTATGGTATCATTGCTTATTTTATATGCATCAATAATATTATAGTCAGAATTGGTGTTTTGAGGAATCCATGAAGTGCCTAAGTTGTATGAGATATATACTTTACCTTGTACACCTGTAACCATTATAGTATCACCACCTAAATGAAGAATCTTAAATAATCCTTCGGTAAATGGTAGAGAAATTAAATTCCAGTTTTCACCTCTATCAACAGTTTTAATTAAGAAACCGTTAGTTACCTGGCTAAAATAATAACTCCCGCCACCAACAGCTAGTCCAATTGAATCTGTCAAAAAGACAATATCTCTTATGGTGAGATCGGTATCAGTTTTTTTGTATTGCCATGATATTCCCTGATCTTCTGATTTCATGATACTTCCACCGTATCCTCCTGTATATAAAGTTGATGAATCTAGTTGATATGATGCATAAATTGCTTGCCGTTCATTATCAAAAAGATTGATCCAGTTTTCACCGTAGTCTGTTGTTTTTAAAACTGTTCCAAAATTTCCAACAACATAACCTATAGAGTCATTTGGGAAGCTTATGGATTTAAATCCCTGGTAATAAGAACTAACTGGATGAATGGTTGCATACCAACTCTTTCCACCGTTTATAGTTTTGTAGATTGTACTCCCAAGTTTTTGACATGATGTAACAGCAAAACCAGTATCATTGCTAATAAACTTAATGTCAGAAACTGAATTAATGGGATCTATAATATATGTTGACCAGGTATTTCCTGAATCTACAGAAGAGTAAATTTTTCTATCGCTTGCAGCGACAAAAACTGTACTATCGTTAACTACTTCAAGTGCTGTTAAATAACCAGACTCAAGTGTATCGATTAAAGTCCATTGTTCACCAGCATCTAAAGTTCTGTATATTTGCTTGTTGTAACATAAAGCATAACCATTATTCCTGTAAAAATCAAGATGACCTACCACATCTGGAAAATTTGTAGTATCTATCCATGTGCATCCATTATCAATACTTCTATAAATATCCCTCCAATTACTAAGTATAAGTATACTATCTAAAATATATACTAATGATTTTACATTTGTAACATTAACAATTTCTTTCCAACTTTCACCATAGTCTGTAGTTTGATAAACCTTCTGAAATGTACCAACATACCCTGTGGAATCATTTATAAATAGCATATCCTCAATAGAATTAGTCCATAAATTGTTAAGGTAACTATGAGACCATGAAATTCCTCCATCATTTGTTTTAAAGAATGAATAATCCCAACTTGTTGCATATCCGAGTGTGTCATTCACAAATTGAACTTTATCGAGATTATAGGCAATAAGTTTTGGTTCTATTGGTTCAATGGTCTGACTAAAAAGATTCAGTGTTACAAAACAAAGAACGACAGTTGCAAACTCTATCAAGAGTGTTTTACTAGTAAGTTTCATTTTTAACATGTATTGAATTTAGTTATTATGTTCTTTACTTAAGTTATTATAATTTGTTTTTTTACAAATCGCAGCTTCAAAAAGTATAAACAAAGTCCCTATAATCTTTTGTCTGATTTTTCTATAATCTGCAAATTGCATTGGGCATAACTAATAAGTATTCTATCAATCGTTAACCAAAAGTAAATCAAAATGGCCATTTGAACAAACAGCCCTCGGGTCTGATTAAAAGCTCTGATAATGGTTGATAGAATATCGTTGGACAATGCCGTCCGTCGCTATGGGTATTCTATTTTGCACCCTTTTGTTTTCGGATAGGTTGTGGTAGTATTTATTCTTCTGTAAAGCGAATAGTTATCCTTCCACTCCCCCTAAAGGGCGAATATAAAAACTATTACCAACGCAGGTGTGATGAAGGCAAAAACAAAATGAGCACACTAAATATTATCAGGAACAAAATCGCATTTAGAGCATTTGCTGTTATAAAAAGAGGCACTCCTTACGTAGATCTTTCTGCTTTTGCAGATTAATCGAACTTCCGTGCTCACGACCAAAGGGAGTAACAAAGGTGATTTTTTGTGTTAAAAACTTGCTTTTACCTTAGAACATTGTTGGGCACTGCTTATTTTAGTAAATCTATTTCAAATTCAAGGATATCGACTGAACTTTTCCAGGCTAATTGTTTGTCGCTACTTAACTTTGCAATATTGTTTTTTAGTTCTGTCAGGTATTTTTGCGATTCTTTATAATCTCGTTTATATAAAAAATAATATGATTTAAGCCAATATACCATATTTATATCACCATTTTTTTGTGCTTCAGCTTTTTCGAATAGTCCTCTCATCTTTTTTTCATCATCTGCTAATCCATCAAATGTATAAAGCTGTATTAATGAGATATAATCTTTCTTCTTAATGAATTGTGATTCTTTATCAAGTGGAAGCGCATAATAACCGTCAATCATTTTATTGTCTTTGATATCTCCGCTTGTAGCATAAAAATGATTCTGAATCTCCCTTTCAAATTTATTGGTTTTAGGGTTGTAATTTGTTAATATAATTAATCCTTTATTACCATCTTTCTCTAATATTTTAAATGCCAATCTATAAGGTTCTGAATTTCCAGTATTAATTATAAATTGAATAGAATTATCTTTTTTTAGGCTTTCTAAAATCACGTCGGTTATATAATTAACTTCAGATACAGTCACATCCGGATAAATATTATTTAAAATGAAAGCTTTGATATAAACTGTGTGGTTCAGATAAAATCTATCTATATACAGCTTATCACCTGTTCCTTGACCACTATAATTTACATTTATATTATTTGGTTTTTGTCCGTAAACCAAAGCAATCATAAAACTCCAAGCTATTATCATTATTGATTTTTTCATCATATATCTATTTTTAATATGAGTTACTGTTTTCATCTCGGCCCAAATGGTGCCCAACGGGAGTTTGTGCAAAAACCCGTTTTAACAAAATAAATATATGCATTAAGTTGATTTAAGGTTCGTTTGGGGGGCTTTAATTTTTACATTTCTCAAACCTTAATATTGATAGCATACACTGTATATGTTGCATAGTAGTGTTTTTGGTATAATATACAAGTTACTGAACCTAAAATATAGAGCACAGGTTATAAACAAGTCAGAGAGTTTTTGCACAGTCTGACGGATGGCGGTATGAAATTGTTGGGGATTGCGGGCTTTTTACCTATCAAGTTACAGCAAATTTGGAGCGGGTTACTACGCCCCGAAAACTACTAAAACCCTTATTAACTATACCGCGTGTTAGCGGCTTTTTGTTATATCCAATGTATCTGTTCTATTTGGTTCTAGAAATTTATATGTTGTTTCTTTTACTACTTTAATTTGCTCTGAACCATCAACCTTATCTCCATTATTTATTGATTTTCCACCATATATACCTAAAAAAAGAAGACCAATTAAGAAAAATAAGATTTGAAGAAATGAAGGACGTTTCACATTCGCACCATAGATACTTAAAGGAACTGGATTTTCAGATTCTTCAGTACATTTCTCTAAAGTACCTGTCAAAGCCATAAGAGTAGCAATGCCAAATAAAACAGAAACAAAAAAAGAAATCCAGCAGTAGAGTAAAAGAGACTGATTTTCTGTATTACTAAAATTACCTTTAAAAGTAATTGATAATGCTATTAAAGCAGTCGATAATGTAATCAGCTGCTTTGTCGTCTCAGAAGCAAAATCGAACGCTTTTTTTTTCAATTCGTCTTTCATAAACCTAGCAAATTGGCCATAATGGACATATACTACTTTTAGATTCATTTAGAGCTTGAAAACGTACTAAATCTTTTGCTCCAGTACGACTTTCTCTGAATGTATACATCTTACGGATAAATGTTGAAAAAGCTTCTTTCGCTTCGTTGATATCTGATGTTGAAGTTTTACCTTCTCTTTCCATTCGATTAACAGAGTTTTCAAGAATTTTCTCAAAATCTGCATTTAAGACATCTGATAATTCAATGTTCAAACTGTTTAAAACACTTTGGGAATAGTTTCTTAGTTCTCTTAAAATTTGTTCATTCATAACAATAATTTATTTGGTTAGTATTAGAATATTTTTTTGTTAAAAATAACTCACTTGTTCATACGAATAAAATGTTTCATGAAGGAAGATGTTATTTCAAAAATGAATTCTATTTCTTCTTCAATTACTTTGTCATCATGCTTGACATATGTGTTTTGGTATTTTGTAAAATACTCAACCAGTTTCTGGAACATATTGCCCAGTTCTTTTGAACCATTATTATTTTTAATGAAAGTGCCTAAATCTGACAACTGGTTTTCTAGAGATTTATCGTTATTAAGTATCTTTTTAACTAAAAGCTCCAATGATAACCTCAAGTCATCCAATAAGTTTCTTTCAAAGATATTGTTCTTAAACTTTTCTAAAGCAGAATCATAAACTTTTAAGGATTCATCATATCCGTGTAGCCAATGTTTTGTCTCGTCGATAAGAATTTCATTAACGCTATCCGATTCAGAATTTAAATGCCCAAATCTTGTCAGTAGCTTTAATTTTAAGTCTTTAACTTTAAAATTCCCTTTGAACTTATCTAACTCACATAATTCTTTAATAATCTTAAATTGTTGTTCTGGGGTGAAAACCTCCAAATTTCTTTTTAACGCAAATCTCTTATTTGGGACACTTCCATCTGCAGGAAATGGAGTCTTAGGATACGGAACCTCAATGTTATAATCGAAACCATATGAAGATAGCTTTGTCGAAATCTCAGAACCAGTAAGTCCTTCATTTGTATCTCCGAGTATGTCCCCTGCTATTTCAATAAAAGTATTTGGTATCATAATATTATATGTTTAGTTTGTGCAATCGTGCAGTCAAATTGCCGCTAACTAATAAGTATTCTATCAATCGTTAACCAAAAGTAAATCAAAATGGCCAGTTGAACAAACAGCCCTCGGGTTTGATTAAAAGCTCTGATAATGGTTGATAGAATATCGTTGGACTATGCCGTCCGTCGCTATGGGTA